>NZ_JOJN01000005.1 GCF_000720335.1 Nocardioides aequoreus
CCCGAGTGCGGTACAAGAACCCGACCACCAGCATCAACAGCGGCTGGAGCAGCTGGCGAGAAGAAGGCGGCGCCGGAGCCTGGGCCACCACCACCTCACGGTGAGGACCAGTGCCAGGCAAGAAATGCACCTGAGTCGGCCCGACTGGAGTCACAGGGCCCGCTCGCACCCCAGCACTAAGGGGACGCTGCGCGGCGCCTCGAACCTTTTCGCAGGACGACATCGTTAGCGCCGGCCGTGGTGCGCGCCTCAGTCGGGCGTTGATCCCCCTTGGGGCCTCTGACGAGGCGGCGCCGATCTCGACGTCGCACCCTCGGACCTGCGTCGCTCCCCCGCCTGTCGTCACACCGGACAGTCTGCACATCGAGCCTCACTAGCCCAGCGATTGGTCGCAGACCCACGGTGGCGATACCGCATTGGGTGCGTCGATCGTTACTGCGCTACCCGTCGACGACACGGCCGCGGGAGCGGTTGGCGTGGTCGACGCGAATGGGTTGGAAGAAGTCGCGGAAGCCGATACCGGCCTCGCGCCCAACCTGGATGCCGCTAGGCGGGGTGGTGAGGGGGAACCGCATCCCAAGTGGTGATCTGGCGTCGATGTGCGTCGGCCTTGGGCCACCGAGGGCGTAGCCGGGAAAAGGGGCGGTCGCTGGCCATCCCGCTGTTCGCGCCTTTCGAAATGCTCGACAGCAGCGACATGGAAGAATGCAGCGTGCGCCATGGCCCGCATGTGGGCGTCGGCCAGGAGCGCGGCCGGGTTCAGGCGTAGTTGGGTGAGTTCGAGCCCTTGTCGGTGTCCGTCCACCTTGGCCGCTCGCGCCAAGAGCTCGAGGACGGGCTGGTCGAAGATGTCGACCGCGTCACCGGATGTGAGTGCGCTCAGAGCGATGGTGCCGTCGTCGCTAGGCGGAGTGGTGCTAAAAGTCACCCTGAGGTCGGACCGGGCGCGAATTGCGAGCCCGTGCTTGCTCTTGTTATGACGGCCAGCAAGTCAATCTCGGCGGGGCTGAGCAGCGTGACAGCGTAAGAAGGCCAGTCCAGGAAGACATTGCAGGCGTCAACGATCTCCGGCCTATTTCCGCGCGCCGTCGACCTGATGCGGCGGTACCAGCGCCCGCAGCATCCTGTCACTCGCATTCGGCTCATCGGCGCTATCCCTCAACCGGGTGATGACGTCGGCGATCTGGTTGGGACCGCAAGCGACTTCCGCCCAAAGGCAAGCAGCGCCACCAAGCGCATGGGGTGCAAGCCTGGCGCAAGCGAGCCGAAGCAAAGCCTCTGCGGCGTGATGACGCACGGCGAACGCGTCGGCCGCTACCTGGGCGTGGACGTCAAGCTCCCGGAAAGGCGCGTCGGCTGCGGGCCGCTGGAGGTAGCCATTGAACTGCCCGCGGATGCTCCCGGGATCTGCCTCGGGCAGAGGACCATCGACGACTGGCGCGGCCTCCTGCCACATCAGGAGTGAAGAGATGCGAGAGCGGAAGTACTCGAAGGGGTCCGAGGCCAAGAACGTGTCGTCAAGTTCTCGCGCTTGCTCTTGAGTGAGGTCCTGGCCCGTGGGTGGCGGGTACATGGCACAACCCAAGCAGGCGTCCGTCTCGTGGGGTGACTGCCGCACTTGTGTCACACCGCCGCAACTCGGCCCAGTTTGGTCCCCTACGGACCCCGAATGTCCTCGATGGAGGTCCTGCTCATGCTGCGTGCAGGCCTCGCTATCCGTCGTCGTGGTCTTGGTACCAGCGAGGCGGCGGGCTGACCGGCGGGGCGGGCACCTCGATCGGAAGCTCTTGTCCTCCGTGCGTAGTCATGGATACCGAGACTGCGCCTAGTTCAACGCAGAAGTGGATTGCGACTGCCTGCAACCACTCGGCACGAGCGAGGCGTGAGCGTAGGTCGTCGACTCCAAGACGCAGAAAGTCTTCGCCCTTGCCGCGTTGCCGAGGAGTGCGATCGATCAAAAGCTGGCCCGGCTCCGTTGTGGGCAAAGCGCCGGAGTGTGCCAGCCGATTCCGCAGTTCGATGGATTGCAGGTAGACCTCATCGAAGTCGCGCAGGTCGACGGAGTAGTCCGCCTCGACCGCGGTAGCGTGGAGTAACGCGAGACGGTCACCGTCATTGGATCGGTCTAGCCACCGCTTGGTGATGAGGGCGCCGACGGTCGGCATCTGTTTCCTCACGAAGTGCGAGACTCCGGTATCGATGAAGTCCTGCGTCCTAGCGCACGCGTAGATGTGGCGAAGCAGCAGATCATCCATCGCTCGGAGGGTAGCCGCAGCCATTCACCTCATGCGACGTCATTCCCCGCCTGCAGACACGCTTTGGCTTCTCGGCGGCGTAGCCTCCGAGGCTTGGAGTGCCTCGCTGTGCCGGCGGCGGGCGTGGCTGAGGGCCTTCCGGTCGCCGCCCGAGGTGACTCACCATGTCCAGTCCTGACGGCCTGCTGCCGTTCCAACCGATACAGATGTCCCCAGCCCAATTGGCCGCGGTCTCTTACCTGGCCCGCTACTCCAGACGCACCCACCACCTCTACGCCTTCCAGCTACGGCGGTGGTTCTCCTGGTGTGAGAGCAACGGCCTGGATCCCTTGCTTGGGATTCAGCGTGCCCACATCGAGCTCTACATCCGCCAGCTCGGCGAGTCCGGACTAAGGGACTCCTCGGTGGTCACGATGATGCACGGTGTCCGTGGCTTCTTCCGCTACGCCACATCGACGGCACCATCGTCTTTGACCCCGCCGTCTACGCTCGTCTGCCCAAGATCCGCGACGAATCCCGCACCCAAGGCCTGGACCGGCTCGAGATGATCCGATTCCTCCAGGTCGCCCAGACGCTGACCGTTCACCACGGTGCGCTGGCCTTCCTGCTCGGCATCAACGCGCTACGCGCCTCCGAAGCAGCAGCCGTGCGAATCGAGGACTACGCCGAGACCTTGCGCGGCCATCGCGTGCTGCACCTCGTCGGCAAGGGCAACAAGCCCGCCGCCATGCCCGTGACCGTGCCCGTCCTGCGAGTCCTGGAGGCCTGCCGCGGGCAACGCACCTCAGGACCCCTAATCCTGCGCCCTTTGACCGGCAAGCCGGTCGACCGACGAGACGTCTACCGAATGGTCAAGCGCATCGCTCGCGCTGCTGGCATCCCCCGGCACATCAGCCCGCACTCACTGCGGCACGCTGCCATCACGAACGCTCTCGACGCCGGAGTCCCGCTACGCGACGCCCAGATCCTCGCCCGCCACGCAGACCCACGCACCACCGAGCACTACGACCGCGCCCGCGGCAACCTCGACCGTCACGGGGTCCACTTCCTCACCGCATACGTCGCCGGCGTCTAGACCATCGGTCTCCACGCCTCGAGGTGCGTCAGCTCCGCCTAGATACACGCACCCCGAATTCTTCGCGAAGTGTGGTGAAGGAAGAGAGCGACAGACCTGAACGGATCTCCCGTCGCGTCGCTGATGTGAGCGCGAACGCGACTGTGCCGTCACTTGTACGTGCGAGTGCCCAACAATGATGAGCCGCGCGTCTGCTTGCCCTGCTTCAACATGAGGTCGATGCTGAGCGAGGTAGCGATTGCGAGGGACCTCAACGGATCTTCGACGGTCCCGGGAACCTCGACGACGTAATTATCAGCGCGCGTGAACCGTTCCTTCGCCCATCCCGCCCACGACTTGGTGATGCGAGCGACCGCTTCATCATTGGCGTTCTCGATGCGGAAGTCCCAGTCTGTCCGGTCGTCGGCGATGACGGCACCAACCTGGCGGCCATCGACTTCGAGGCGAAAACGTGCTCGGAACATCGTGTCGAGGGTCGCGCCCACCGCCGTAGCGCGGGACTTCCAATCTGATCGCTCCGGATGTGAGGCCACCGAGCGGTAGCCCTCCCTAACGCCAATGCGGTCGAGGACGATACGTCCGATGCGGGTTCCGTCTGGGGCGTCGACGAACATCTCGTTCCACTTGCCGGGGTCGTTTTTCCCGACCAAGCGCCGGCCCGAGGGTGGCTTCGTCACCGCCAGAAGGACGCGGCCGTGCCTGTCGACGACATGAAGCCGGTACTCACGAATGTTGTCGGTGCGTCGATCGAACGTCTTCTTGGCCAGGCCACGACCGACCTCTTCCACGGCACCAATACGTTTCCCGTGCTGATCTCGGACTTTGTACGCGACGTTGGCGCCGCGGCGTTTGGGTTTCTGCGAAACCACAAGAACCGGTTCCGACAGAATCGATGCCTCAACGGGGGCTGCGCTGACAGGTGCCGCATATTGGACCAGCGTCGGCTCCTGTAATGCTGTCTTACGCATTCCTGGCGCATCGATTCGCTGCCGCCCTAGAATGGCGACGTGCTCAGTCCAAGCGGTGCCGTCCCAATACCGGGACTCGAACCGACCGAACGGGTCGGGGTGCCAGCCGGCATCGATCTGCGTGACCGCCGGTACGGAGTTCGGCGCATCGACCGCTTGGAGCCCTCGGGTGGCGACGTGCTCCGTCCACACAGCCCCATCCCAGTAGCGTGACTCAAACCGCCTGAACGGGTCGGGGTACCAGTTAGCGGGGCCATTCACGGGCATGGCGAGACGCTAACAGTGTCACCAGCACTGGCGGAGACCTCGGCACCCGGCGGTCCCAGCTGCTCTGGGACGCTAGTGGCATCGCTACGCCGGTGTATGTCCGACCACGGCGACCGTGGCATCGACGCGCAACACCGCGCTTGAGCTCCTCCGGCGTCGGATTGTCGCATCGCTGGTGCAGACCGTCGCGACTCAACCGCATTCATTACCGCACGACATCCCTTTCCACTCAGCGTCCCGCCCAAATTCACATTCCTCGAGATGGGCGCGAGGCCTTGCCAAGGTGTTTCAGTTGGGCGGCTTGGTCGCTCCCCGATCCTGAGGGACCTTGACCCCGAAGGGTCCTCGGCCAAGCTGCGTCAACTCCGCCCACAAAGACGCGCCTGCCGATTGCCCACGCACCATGCAAAATTGAATCAAAGTTCACCGCGACAGGTGGCTATAGGATCCGAGCACCGCCAGGGGGCGGAACCCGAACTGAGGCCGTCCTTCGAGCATCAAAGACGCCTGCTACGCAGTTCTTCTCTCGCGGTAACAATGACGAGACGGCCCTTGACATTGTCCCGTCACGGAGTCGAATCGAAGTCGAGGTCGTTATTGGACTGCGTTCGGGCGGGCAACACGCGTTGCGGGATCTCAGCCTCGCTATGGCGAGCCGGGTCATACACCCATCCGGGAGCGGGTGATCCGGTGTAACGCAGCTCGGGCAAGTAGTCGACGACAAATTGGCCAAACCTCCCCGAACCGGCCCATCCTCTCTTCGCCAGGCTGGCGTCTTGCTTCAACGCAACGTGGGCGACCACCGCAGACTTGAGCGGAACGTCCGCATGCGCTACCACATCCCGTACTGCCACCAGTACCTTCGGATCAACCTGACGTCTAGACTTCGCAGAGTCCGGACTACTCGCAACTGGCTGGACCTCTTGACCTCTCAGCCTATGTTCTGAACCACCTCGTCGCACCAGCACATCCGAGCCCAAGCGCCCGCCGTCTTCGCCTAGGAGTTCTCCCGAGCCGACGTGTTGGAGTACTTCGATCGCGATTCCGCTGAAGTGCTGCCAGTCCTTGAACCGATCCAAATGATCGGGCTCGGTCCTATTAAGGACTTGAGCAATAGCCAACACCAAATCGTCGCGAAGAGAATCAGGAAGGCGCCCCTTACTCTCGAGAACAGCCGCCATTGACAGTACTTGGTACGGTAGTGCAGCCGGCGTGACTGATTCCGTGTCCGCGGAATACGCGTACAGGAAACCTTGGAGCCTAGGAATAGAATCGGCCCAGGCGGCACCATCAAATACCTGTTCAACAACCTCGCGGAGCACGGCAAAGAGGCCGGGATCTGCTTGTTGCCAGAAGCGGAAAACTGGAAGCATTCGCCCCGCTGCGAGAATTGGCCATGCTGATTTGATCCACGATCCTGGAACAAATTCGGTAGCCATGATGCGCGGCAGACTGGTTTGCCAAAACGCCGCCTCGCGCGACGGCGCCTGACTTAGAGTCTTTACGATTCCGATCGCCAATACGTCTGCGCTTACCTTCGCGGTTCGCCTCATCAACGGTTCCAGGTTGACGTCGTTAGAGGGAGTTCCGTCGACGTTCGGGGCCAGCGCAAGCACGATACGCCTAGCCAAGACTGCTCCCGCCGAACTCAACTTGTCGTTGGCGAGAAATTTCGTCGCAACGAGTTTCAGGTCTGGCTCACCCGACCTGTAGGCAAGGTCTGCTGCCACACATGCGACAGCTGGATGATCAGTCCACGTGGGATATAAGATTGCGAATCCACCTCTAACGTCATCCGCATCCGCTAGATCCCAGGCAGCGTGCACGGCATCCCGTCGAAGAGCAAGCTCCTCTTGCTCCTTTGAGCTGAGGGATGGTGTAGGCGCTTTACGTTTCCACGCTGGCAGCTTCTTGGGCTTGGCTTGCGCCTCCCGGCCGGGCGGGCGCTCCCCACCTAGGCTTTCCCCGCCCTCGGCTTCGAGTTTGCCCCCGAGTTGCTCTGTAAGACTCTGCGCTACATCCAAGTCGTCGCTGAGCTCAGACTTTTGGCCGGTGGGGATGAGTTCATCGCGTCCCGAATTGTGACTTCCGCGACGCCCGCGGGATCGCTTCTTCCGCGCCGGCGGCTCAACATCTTGGCTCGACGAATCCTCAACGAGTTCGTCGCTACCGGCCACCAAGTCAGCTACCGCCGCGACCTCGGCCTGGCCAATGCGGGCCTCTGCGCCATGAACGGAGCGATACATTGCGGGCCGGAAAAGCGGCGGAATTACCCATTCTGACTTGTTTCCTGCCCTCAGCACACCTGCATTTGTGAGTGCTGCAATTAACTCGTTGAGCTCTTTCCCCTGCGCGCCGATCAAGAGTTCCAGATCGGCGAGTTTGAGCGTCATCTTGCTTCCACGAATACCTTCGATGGCAGCTCGGAGTTCTGGGCTCTCGGCAACGACCGTATCTTGCAAGCGAGCGACCGAGAGTTGCGTGTACCCGGAAAAGAGGGCCGCGCGGTTGATGACGGAGTCGCTTTCAACATGGTCGATGCTCTGCAAAGCAGCCAAGCGGGCGGTTCGAAGTAGGTACAGGATATTCCTGGGGTTGAATTCGCGGAAGCCGTCAGCGGTGACTAACAGTAGCCAGACAAGCGGATCTTGGTGATCTATCCGGGAAGGAAGCAGCCCTCGCACAATCTTGCGAAGCGCCGCATCGCCCAGACCGTTCTGCCTCGAGATCCGGGGGTCGATTCGGAGCGCAAGCATATGCACAATTGAAGGAGAGTCCCAAAGGATACGAAGTGTGCGAATGTGGGAGGCGTTGACCAAGCCTGCACGCTCAGTAATTCGGTCAAGGACGTCCAGACGCAGGAAGAGTTTCGACTTCAATCGAGGACCATAACTTGAAAGGTCCAAGTGAGCTTGGAGGAGACCCCGCAAAGCCAGGGCCTCTAGTTCCCGGCTTTCAGGAAATGCTTCGTCCAATCGATCGAAAATCACCCAACAGCGGCGTCCCAGGACGCCCAAGAATTCGTAACACTTCTCAAGGACCAGTTCGAGTTGGTCGAAGCCTGCCCGCAAGAATGGCTGGTCTGGCTCGCCATCTAGGTCGAACTTCCCACCCACTTCGGCGCTCGGGTTTGCGGAGATCTTCAACTTGGCCTCGACTGTACTTGGCCGAAAGCGTTCAAGTGCTCGACCCCATACCCCCTGAACGGTGGGGTCCTCGACAAATAGGCCCACGGACTGAAGAGCCTTTCGAATTGATCGCGTATCGTGGCTTTCGCCGTACGTGCGGTCAAGATGATTGCCGACCAGTCCAACAATGTAGGCTAGGAAAAGATCCCGGAAGTCATATTGCTCCCATTCTTTGTCGGCGACTAACTTCCTGAAGAGGATTGAGCCACGGATGTTAAAAGCGGGCAGAATGTCAACGTCATCGAGCTCGTGAATTTCCACATTGGGATCTGAGAGATAGCGGGCGATCGCGCTCTTCCCCGTGCCCTTTGATCCCAGCACTAAGTCACACTCGTCCTGAACGACTGCCCAGAATGCGCCCGTGCGCAAGAAATGAAAGTCCAACTGCAAGTCGTGTTCCGCTACATCCTCGCCGAAGCGAAGCCTGTTCAGAAGTTCTTGGCGCTCGTCTTTCAACATGTGCCCACCATTCTCTCGAGTGGCCGCGCGTGTCATCCCTCGTAGCAAACGCTTCGGCCCGGTCGCCAGACTAGTGGTCAACTAGGTCTTGCTGTCGAGGTAGTTGCGGACGCGTCGAGTGGACTGGGGGCGGATGACGATCGAAGCCCGACCGCGCCGCGTGCCTGGCGCCAACACGATGGTGCATTGCGCCGCCTGTCAGCGTGTGTACTTGATCGAAGGGTGTGCTGATGTCGCGGTGTTCCATGCACAGGCGGTGGCGCACACGGGGCACTCTCAACGGAACCGACCAGCCGCGTCAGCGCACTCAATGACACAAGGTTTCACTTTGGAGCCATCACAAGGACGGCTTCCTGCAAGTTTCGCCGCCCGCCACGGCCCGCGCCGGAGCCTCCGAGGGTGCTGTGACGAGAGTCGACGTAGAGCTCCGTGACGGTCCAGCGCGATCTGGCCATTTCCACGATCTTTTGCGCGCTGAGTCCGTTGCTCGCTTCAGCCGCAGGGAACGTAACGATGACCTGACAACCCTTCTCGCGCAGGTTGCAGAGAAGGGTGCTCATCGCTTGCAACGCAACGCGCTTCAGACTGAAGTCCGACGACGCACGCTGATCGATGGCTGGCGACCGACCTGAACCACTAACGCTGTCCCATCCGCCACTCGCGATGCCCTCGAGCACGTGGTAGAAGCGGCTGTACTGCACGTCTGAATACGGCGGATCGCAAAACACCAGATCGCCGGGCCCGATGTCATCAAGAGCAACCAGCGCGTCTGCAACTCTCACCTGCCCGATGACCTGCGCGTATCTAGTGCTCAGTTGTTCGACCTGGCGTGCACATTCGGCAAACGCATCCCGTCGCCAAGCGGCGTTGATGTACGGGAGCAACTTCGCGGTTGGTTGGAATGGTTGAGCCGTATGGCCCGGCGCGGCGGCACAAGCGCTGGCCGTTCGGATCAGCGCCGCCTCGGCCACGAAGCGCTCTGGGCCGCCCTCTGGCAGGCCCTCGTACAGCGAGTCGAGCGCGCGCGCTTGCTCGATTGAGTAGTAGTGGCCGCCGTACTGCCGCGTGATGAAGCCGCCACCAGCTTCAGACGGAGCCACACGACGCGCGTCCGACACTCCGGCGGCGTCTACCGAGCTTTGGGCGTTGAAGAGCGGTGCATCAAAGTCCGCCTCCACCTTCCACGCCCGCAGCACGGTGTCGCGTTCGATCGATGCATCCCTGAGCAGGATTGCCCCGCTTAGATGCGCGGAGTAGCGCTGCAGGTCGACCGCCAAGACCTTTGTGTCGGTGTTCTCAGCGACGTAGTGAGCGACGGAGCCTGAACCGGCGAACAGGTCGACGAAGCGCTCGCTCCGGTTGGCCTGGGCCAAGAGGCGCCGACCGAGTTCGCCTCGAAGGAGGGCCGCCTTGCTACCCATGTACTTCACGATCGAGGCCCACCTGACAGGGCTGTCGCACTCAGGCGAAACTCCACGCAACCACTCTCTCCGCCTGCGCAAGTACCGGACCCTCAGCGCCAAGACCCTGGATCATACGGAAGAGGTTGGCTGCCGACGAGTTTTGGAGCACATCCCTAGCGTCTCGAACGTCTGCCCAGAGGTCGACCGGCGACTCGGGTCGGTCCCCGGCATCCCAAACCCCGCGCGCCTCCGCTAGGAGGTCAACCCATGCCTGGACGTCGACCACGGACAGCCCGGCTTGATCCAGCAGGTCTACACAAGATCCTGTCGCGATGCGGAGAAGGATCACCGTGCGCATCATCATTCCCTCGATGAAGTCGACTGCGTGAGTTCCGGTTGACTTCGTCTGGAACGCTGCGTCCAAGAACGGAGCGGACGCCGCCCCAGACGACAGCGACGCAAGTCGCGCCTCCACCGCCCCGTCAAGAAACTGCGCGGGCAGGACGCCGTGGAGCCAAGAAGCCCACCCGGACCAGTCAGTCCCGACGGCTTCACCGTTGTTGTCGAGGATCTGGTGCCCAGCGCCATAGGTCGCGACTAGGACGTCCTCCAGCAAGAGGGCGTCCATCACGGGGAAACTTCCAGGCCCCTCGGGCTCCAAAACGGCCCAGAGGTTGAGCACCATGCGGCGAAGGTCATCTGCGCTCGGATCGGTCGGCCGGAGGCGAGTCGGGTTATAGGTTGAATCGTTCCGCCGATTCCGATCGGTGGCGAATGATTGCAGATCGAGCGCGACGCGCTGCAACAGATCCTCGACCGCGGGACGCAGGCCCCCCGACGGAAGACCAGAGGTCCACTGCGCGAACGGGACATTTTCAGGATGAAGCACGCGACCGAGTAGCGCCGCGGCTCCACCTCCCTGGATCCATTCCGAGAGCGCCTGCCATGTGGCCACGTGCGTTGGTTGCTTGTTCAGCAGCGTAATCGTCGACTGGCTCTCAACTACGAAGTTCCAGCGATCCGTGATGAAGATCCCGTGCCCGCCCATAAGGGACATAGCGGCTCGAAGTTCAGCGTAGTACGCCAAGTGGACGGCGCTATTCACGTCTCCCTGCAGCAGCGCAGACACTGCGCGACCGAGGTAAGACCAGCCGTCGCCGCAGTGAACTATCGACGCGTTCGCGACGTACCTCAGGAAGTCGGAATGATGAGCCGCCGGCACTTCCTTGTCGGTCTTTATCTGGTCGAGGGGGTTCGGAAAATAGGCGTTCGTGTGCGGTATCCACTCGGCAGCGGATGTCAGGGCGGGGTCGGCCACCACGGTCGCGATAGCGGCTCGAGATGCCCGATTCAGGATCTGGATCTGATCGGCGGTCAGCGGGTCCACGGTCAGAACTCAAGACTGGCCGCGGTGGCCTTCACGCGTTCAGACCCCACCGTGGCGAGGTGCTTCTGCAGTCGGGTTCGCAGTTCTTTGTAACCTCCCGACCCACGCAGCGCGGCCTTGGCAACCCTTTCAGTCTCTGTGAGTCCGGGCGTATTGCTCGATCGCCAATCGAATGACGCGAGACCATCGCAGACCTCTTGGATGAACTCAAAAACCGGCTGATCCCTGAGGGTCGCAGCAGCGTGGCCCACGCTTTCGGGCGTGACATCCGAGAAGTCCGTGTCATCCTGCCACTGGTCCAGTTGCAGCTCGTGGGATCGGGTGTAACAGAAGTCATTCAGGGTGGACTGGAACCCGCGAACCCCCTGATCTGATGCAAGCAGGCTGAACGGCCCAGAGAACGCTGGGTCGCTGTCGGAACCTCCAGGGCCTGTTGCCTCTAACGTTGCGGACTCGTCTCGCAGACTTTCCGCCCACTCCGCATCGGAGGACGTGACCGCTTCAGCAAGGGTCTTCCATGCGACGAGCAAGAACGCACTTTGCTGGATCCGCGACCAGGTAAGTCCGTCGTTCTTGTCAGGCGTGCCACCGAAGATGCCCCCCGGCCCACCCCGGCCGCGCCAGGGCTTCACCATGCTGGCCATCAAGCTGCGAATGAAAGCGGCCTGGGTGACGGGTCCGTTCTCCTTGCGGCTTCCACCGAGCATATTGATGCGCCGATACCATGGACTTTCCGGGCTTGACCACAGCATCTCAGTGAGTTCTTGACTTCTGGACTCGCGGTACACGATCACAGACTCGCCCTTGTCGAGCCAGTCCTGCTCCCGCAGCAACGGGTACAGGTCGAAGGCAAGCGACGGATTGATCTTCTTCGGTTTGATGTTGATGGTCCAGAACAGGTACGCCTGCCATGAGATGTCGAGACCATGAAACGCCACGACTGGCAACGCATAGTCGGCCAGCGCCGGATCATCATCGTCGAACGCGAAGAGCCGGTGTTGACCGTCGATGACTTCAAGCGGCGGGATGGCGTCGGGCAGGACCTCGTTGGGCAGTCTCAGTTGAGCGATGCCGCCCTTCTCGTCGTCAGTGATTACAATCGCGTTGTCCGCGCTTAGCGCCTGGCCGCCTCGCTCATCACCAGGCTGCAAGATGTTGACGACTACGGCAGTAGGGAGCCACCCCGGCTTCTTGAGAGCGTCATTCTCAGGATTTTTGCGCTTGGCCTCACTCAGACCAGACCAAGGGTGTCCCCCCTCGACGAATAGCCGAATCTCCTCGCTGCGCTCAGGATCATGCTTGCGTTGGATGCGCAGGTCGTCTTTGCGCGGCTGCACTTGGTCCGTGGACCGACGGTAGATCCCAGATAGTTTACGAAGTCGCGAGGCCGAGATGGAGCAGAGGTAGAAGTGCTCGCTAGGACGCGCTTGGTTTTGCGACGGGTCAAACGTGATGTCGTTCCACACTTCAAGCCACTGACGCACCTTCAGCGCAGGGACTTCCGAACTCAACTCTGCCGTCGCCTCGACGTCGTCAGCCATCTCCCCCAACTTCCATACCGGTGTGCGAGCAACACGCAGCCTAGTACGACTGACTCACGTCCAAGCGTGTTCTCGACGTTGCAGGGACCGCGACTCCGCGTGGGTGGGTGCACACGCATCTCCCGGGCAACGTCCTGCAAGCCGCTCGCTACTTCGACCACTACACCCCTCATCGCTCTGGTACATCGCCGACCACGAACTCAGGCGTCTGATCACGTGAGGCGCGAGCCAGCCCACGGGTGACGCACGCACACATACTGCGATCGGCGCTCTACTCGACCTGCGTCATTGCGCCGCTAGTGACGCACCTTCCGACACCGGTTCGTGGCTTCGGCGCGCCCCTCAGCGTCGGGTCTGCCGCACCTTCGCCCTGCGGTCGAGCCCGTGCTCAGCTCCGCGGCGGCGTCTCCCCCGTACGCCGGATCAGGTCCAGCGCGTCGGGCTCGTAGTAGCGAGGGTCGAGCAGCACCGTCCACTGGTGGGTCTGGCCCTCGCCCTGCTCGCCGCGGATCGTCACCTGCGTGACGAAGCCGCTGGGCGAGACTCCGAGGGGCAGGCTGACGTCCTGCTCGCCGCCGCGGGCGAGCGTCTCGCGCCAGTTGTCGATGGCCTCGGGCCGCAGCCCCCAGGTGTCGACGGCGGCCTCGAGCGCCTCGAAGGCCTCGGCCTCGGTGTCGTAGGACTCGAACCAGGTCACGGAGTCCGCGGTGTCGCTGCTGCTGGTGAAGGTCGCCGAGAAGGTCGAGGTCGTGACGGTCTCCTCGCCGTCCGGCCCCTGCAGCGTCAGCTCCACCGCGGGGCCGCCCGGGCGTCCCACGATCGGGCCGAGGCGGTCCGGGGGCAGACCGACCTCGTCGCGCGTGAGCTCGAGGTCGCGCAGGTCGAGCCGGGCCTCGCCGGACTCAAGGATCCGGTCGATGCCGTCACGGTCCAGTCGGGTCTCGCTCACGGTGGGGTCGCCTCCTGGGTCGGGTTCGGGGCTCTCGTCGCTCGTGCACCCCGCGGTCGTCAGCACGAGGGATGCCGCTGCGGCCACGGCCGCGGCGCGCCACGTCGTACACCTCATCGGCGGTACTGCCAGTCGGTCGCGAGGTCGTGCAGGATCTCCGGCGTCCGCTCCAGCAGCCGGTAGTCGCCGACGCGGTCGTCGAAGTCGCTGCCGACGAGCTCGCGCAGCCGCTCGGGGTCGTTGGCCAGGAGGTCCTGGTACGCCGGCAGCGTGTCCTCGGTGATGAGGTCCCAGCGGTCGTTGCGGTCGGCGATGTTGCCGTCGGGCAGCGGGGTGACGACGTCGCCGAGGTCGGCCTGCGGCAGTGGGATCGGGCCGACGTTGCCGGGCGTCTCGAGGTCGATCACCGCGGGGAAGACGTCGGCGTACCCCTGGGCGCCGGGGATCGACGGCGCCCCCACGAGCGTGGTCATCCAGGTCATCGCCTCACCCGTGCCCGGGCGGTCGCGCATCGCGTCGTAGTCGTCGGCGATGATGTCGAACTGCTCGCGGTAGAGCAGCGCCTCGTTGCCGGCCTGCACGCGGTCGGCGTCGCCGCTGGCGATGTCGTGCCACGCGTCGCCGGTGCGGCTGTCCATCAGGCCGGCGGCCTCCATCCGGTCGGTCTCCCCCGTGCCACCGAGCAGGTACGCCTCGTGCATCGAGGCCTGATCGAAGAAGATCTCCTGCTGCATCGAGAGCAGCGTCTCCTCGTAGTAGGCGATCTCGGAGTCGGGCAGGTCACGCAGCGCCTCGAGCATCTCGCGGGCGTCGTCGTCCCACGACCCGGGGGCGTTCGGGATCGAGGGCAGCGCGCTGTCGACGCCCTGGGCGAGGTCGCGAAACATGTCGAGGTCGTAGAAGCCCGCCGCGAAGCTCGGCCCGATGAGGTTGGCCATGCCCGCCCACTGCAGCTCGGGGTGGTCGAGGAAGAGCCGGCCGTAGGAGTCGTAGACCGAGGTGATGGTCTCGCTGTTGGCCGAGGCGCCCGCCGAGGGGTCCCAGTCGTCGCGGTCGATGCCGGCGGACTCGAGCGCCTCGTCCTGCCAGTACTGCTCCAGGAAGTCCCGGTACGCCGGGTCGCTCGCCGCCAGCTGCCCGCGGTCGACCGCGCCGTCGAGCAGGTCCTTGGCCGCGTCGGGGTGGTCCTCCATCCAGCGCAGGAAGTCGGGCGACGACAGCAGCTGCTCGACCTGCTCGGCGTCCATCCCCTGCGTGGTCGAGGGCGGCGAGTACTCCAGCCCGGCGTCGACGTCGGCGGAGGTCGCCCGGAGCTCGTCGAGGGCGCTGTCGATCTCGTGGGCGACCTGCGCGTCCTCGGTCGAGAGCGTGCTCAGCGCCGCGCTGATCGCCTCGACGTGCCCGTCGAGCTCCGCCTGGCGGGCGTCGGCCTCGTCCTCGGGCACGGTGCGGCCGTCGGTGACCATCCAGTCGTCGCTCACGCGGAAGCCGTCGCCGACGGCGGCGTCGACCTTCGCGAGCAGCGTGTCGCGGGCCGACTGCAGCCGCGGCACGCCGTCGTGCAGGGCCTGCTCCACGTCCTCCAGGCAGCCTCGCAGCCGCCGGCCGAACTGGACCTCCACCCGCACCCGGCTCTCGGCCGCGCGGGCGGCCGCGCCCTCCCACTCCGCGACGAGCTCGTCGAGGCTGCGCTCGGTGGCGCGCAGCTCGTCGGCGAGCCGCTCCGTACGGCGTGCGACCGCCTCGGCCGCGGCCGTGAGCACAGCCGGGCGCCAGCGGCGTACCGACGACAGCGTGTGGCTCACGGTCGCGTCACCGGCTCATCGCGTCGAAGCCCGCGACGATCTCGGCCTCCGTCGCCTCGTAGTCGTCCTGGGTGCCGTCGGCGACGTCGGCCATCGCCCGCAGCCTGCCCGCCAGCACCTCCATCGCCGCGTCGACGTCGGCTCCGACGGTCTCCACGGCCTCGGCGGTGCGCGTCGACGGCAGGTCGCCCGTCACGCCCGACCCCACCGACGTGGCGTCGATGCGCGACAGCGCGTCGGCCGCATCACGGCACTCCCCTGCGAACGCCCGCAGCCGTCCCGGCGGCACCTGCATCCCCGACATGCACCGAGGGTCTCAGATGGATCTCCGCGCGGCGGCCGAACGCGCCAGCGGCCAGGGTGTGCGACCCCCTCACCGGTGTGCTGGCGAGGAGAGCGCGCGATCCGCACGCTCCCGGGTGACCTCTGCCCACGGACTC
Source organism: Nocardioides aequoreus (assembly GCF_000720335.1). GTDB lineage: Bacteria > Actinomycetota > Actinomycetes > Propionibacteriales > Nocardioidaceae > Marmoricola > Marmoricola aequoreus. Next base: position 15,738 of record NZ_JOJN01000005.1, read on the forward strand.
CACAGGAACCACGTGGGCAGGGCAGCGGCCAGGCGGGGCGGCCCGGCGACGCCGATCCGTCCGGCGTCGACGGCCTCGGACCAGCGCTGGTAGCCCTGGAAGACCTCGGCGAAGGCCGCGGTGGTGGCGGCGGCGACGTCGGTCTCGAAGCCGGGGTGCTGCAGGCACACCGATGCCTGGCCGCGGTCGAGGACCAGCCAGATCGTCTGCGGGTCCGGCGCTGTGTGCCGGAACTCGATCACCGTGCGGTGCGGAGGGAAGCGGGCCGGGTCGATCCTGCGGTGCATCCACCACATCAGCGTGGTCGGCAGCACGTCGTGCGGACGGAAGTCCTCGAAGAGCCACTCCACCGCCCAGCGCCCGAGACTGTCGATGACACGCTCCAGGTCCCGCCCAGCCGGGGTCAGGTGGTACTCGCTCCCCCGGCCGGTTGGCGCCAGCCACGTCTCGACGACCCCTGTCTTCTCGAGGTGTCGCAGCCGCTGCACGAGCAGCGACCTCGAGATGCCGGGCAGGCCCCTCGCGATGTCGTTGAAGCGGGTGTTGCCCAGCACGAGCTCTCGGATGATGAGCGGGGTCCACCGGTCGGCGATGACCTCGCTGGCCATCGCCACGGGGCAGTAGCTGCCGTAGTCGGCCATGCCCCATGGTCGCAGGATCGGCGGGTGGCTGGAAGTCCAGGATCAGGACCACCGGGGTCACGATCGTGCACTGGATGGGGTCTGCGCACCGGCTGATGCTCGATCCATGACCACGACAGCCCAGCCCCGCACCGCCACCACACCCAGCGACCACGACACGGCCACAGGCTCGCTCGTCGAGCGCGCCAGGACCATCGGGCCACGGCTCGCCGAGCACGCCACCCGCCATGACGTCGACGGCACCTTCGTCACCGAGGCCTACGAGGCACTCCGTGACGCGGGCCTCCTGAAGGCCGCCGTCCCCCTCGAGCTCGGCGGGGAGGGTGCCACGATCCGGGAGCTGGCGGCCCTGCAGCGCGAGCTCGCCCACCACTGCGGCGCGACCGCGCTCGCCAGCTCGATGCACCAGCACGTCGTCGCCTTCACGGCGTGGCGCTACCGGCGTGGGCTGCCCGGCGCCGAGGCCACCCTCCGCAAGGTCGCCGACGACGGGCTGCTGCTCGTGTCGACGGGCGGGGGCGACTTCACCCATCCCCGCGGGGAGGCGGTCCCGGTCGAGGGCGGATACCGCGTCTCGGGTCGCAAGCGCTTCGCGAGCCAGTCCCGGCACGGATCGGTGATGTCGACGATGTTCGTCCTCGACGACGCCGAGCAAGGCCGTCGCGTGCTCAACGTGGCGGTCCCCCTCGCGGCAGCGGGCGTGACGGTCATCGACACCTGGGACACCCTCGGCATGCGAGGGACGGCGAGCCACGACATCCTCCTCGAGGACGTCTTCGTCCCGGAGGACAAGGTGCTCGCCAACCGGCCGTACGGCGTCATCGACCCACCGCTGCAGGTCATCGCGAGCGTCGCCTTCCCGATCATCGCCGGCGTCTACCTCGGGGTCGCCGAGGCGGCGTACGCCGAGGCGCTGGGCTCTGCCGCGGCGCGACCCGAGGACCCCTCGGTGCAGCGCACGGTCGGGCTCATGCGGCACAAACTGCAGGTGGCCGAGTCGGCGCTCGACGGCGCGCTGCACGTCATCGGCGACGACCCGACGCCGTCGCACGACCGCTTCCTCGCGGCGATGACCGCCAAGGCCGAGATCGCCCACGCGGGCATCGAGGTCGTCGACCTGGCCATGGACGTCTCCGGCGGGCCTGCCTTCTTCACGGGGTCGGTCATCGAGCGCGCCTACCGCGACGTCCGTGCCGCGAAGTTCCACCCGCTCACGCCCGAGGCCACGCTCCTCGAGTCGGGTCGGCAGGCACTCGGAGTACCCGGCCTGCTCGCCCAGGCGTGATGTCGAGCCAGGTTGCTCAACTTGGCGATGGGGTGCGGCCTTCTCGATCACCGGGTGCAGCGGGCTCGACCTTCCGCAGCCACTCCTCGTGGATGTCGGCCAGCACCTCGTCACGTCGAGCGGGGTCGTCCGGGACGGCGAAGAGGACGGAGTACAGCGGTGGGTAGGGGTGCTGGTGGTCCAAGGGGTTGACGACGACCCCGTGGTAGGCGACGACCGTCCCGGTCCGGCCCTCCAGGTAGCGCGGGGTGCGGGGGTTGCCGTCCTGCACCCCGCTGAGCACCTGCACGTGGTCACCCAGCTGGAAGCGAGGCTCCTCGGCCGCCGCCTCAGCCACGGGCGTCTCCGGGCTGGTCCTCGGGCGACGGCACGAGGGCCGCGCCGACCAGACTCTCTGCCGTGACCAGCGCGGCGAGCGCGTCCTCGTCGAGCCCCTCCGTGCCAGGCGGCCGCTGAGGCAGCACCATCCACCGGACGTCGGAGGTCGAGTCGTGGACGCGTACGCGGACGTCGTCCGGGATCGCGAGCGCGAACATGTCCCGGATGGTCTCTCGCGGACTCCGGACGATGCGCTCCTTGTACTCGTCGGTGCGGTACCACCACGGGGGGTTGCCGAGGAGGTCGTGCGGATAGCAGGAGCACAGCGTGCAGACGACGGTGTTGTGCTGCTCGTCGGTGTTCTCCGCCACCCCGAGCCGCCCCAGCTTGCCCGGAGGGATGTCCAGCTCGGGGACCGCGGCGCGACCGGTCTCGAGGAGCCGTTGCTTGAAGTCCGGGTCCAGCCAGGCCCGCGCGACGATCCTGGCGCCGTTGTGGTGGTTGATGGTCGTCAGCTGCCGGCGCCGCTCCTCGAGCTGTCCGCTCGTGATCCGGCCCCGGGCCAGCATCGCGTGGGTGAAGGCTCGGAGCAGGCGGTGGGAGTCGGCGAGCTCGGCGTCCAGACGCTCGAGCCTCTCCTCGAGGGTGCCCGCACCCAGCCCGCGCGTGGCGATCCGGAAGAACTCGTCGTAGTCGCCACGCTCCTTGCGGGTCTCGTCGATCGCGACCGGCGCCGCGCCGCTGTGCGGGACCGAGACCGTGGCGATCCCCCGGACCAGCTCGTCGAGCTGGTCCTCGACGTGACGGATGGGTCCGTCGGCGTCCTTCCAGACCCGGTCCCTCCACGCGGGTGCGTCAGCGGGGCTGTCGGCACGCAGCAGGTCGGCGAAGGTGATGATGCCGCGCCGCAGGAAGTGCAGGACACGCGACTCCAGGCGCTTGCGGCGGAAGTACTCGAAGTCGGTCTCCACCGCGGTGACGTGACCCTCGGGGTCGTGGATTTGGGTGTGTGCGCTGCCGCCCGCGAGCCCGTCGTGGGAAGGGGTGGAAGCGCTGGCGCCGTGCTCGGTCAAGGTCCATACCTCCGTGAAAGCCGGTGAGATCGTCGCAGCATACAATCGATTGCAGGACCCCGTCGGCGCTGCTAGCGTGCGCCTTCCGTCACCTGGCGCTGGGCCATGGATAGGCGCTGCAGACGTCCGGTATCGAGGAGGAACGCGTGAGCCTTCAGCTGGATCGAGGGGGTCCCCCACCGTCGAGCACCGTCGAGACGCTCCTCGCGGGCGACTGGCCCCGGTTCTCCGGCGCCGAGCGGGCCAGGCGACGCGAAGCGATGCTGGACGCCGCTGCGGAGCAGGGCAGCGACCTGGTCATCGCGTACGGCGCAGACCGCGCGGGAAGCGCGGTGGAGTGGCTCTGCGGCTGGCCGGTCACCCGCGAGGCGGTGCTCGTCATCGACGGCCGCTCGGGCGAGGACCTGCTGCTCGTGCAGTTCCACAACCACGTGACGCAGGCGGGTGAGCTTGCCGAGGGCTGCGAGGTCCGGTGGGCCGGGCCGTCGACCAACGACACGGTCGTCGACGTGCTGACCGGGCGCGACGGGAGCCGACGGCGGGTCGGGGTCGTCGGGCCCGTCCCCGTCGGGCTCCACCAGCGGCTCGTCGCGACGGCGGACGAGGTCGTCCCCCTGGGTGCGGCGTACACGACGCTTCGTCTCGTGAAGTCTGCCGAGGAGCTCGACCGTCTCGCGGTCGGTGCCTTCCTCTCCGACCGAGGGGTGCTGGGCCTTCGCGACGGGCTGAGGGCCGGCCTGGTCGACCACGAGCTCTCCAACCTCGTCGAGCGCGCGTACGTCCCGCTCGGCGGGACCACCCACATCCACTACTTCGCGATCACGCCGATGGCGAGTCCTCGGCGTGCGGCGCCGGCGCAGCACACCACGAACCGACGGGTGCAGGACGGGGACGTCGTGGTGACCGAGATCAGCGCCGCCTTCCAGGGCTACTCGGGCCAGGTGCTGCGCACCATGACCACCGCGGATGAGCTGTCTCCCCTGTACCAAGACCTGCACGCCGTCGCGGACGCGGCCTTCGCCGCCGTCTGCGACGTGCTCCGACCCGGCGCCACCGCCGCCGACATGGTGGAGGCCGCCGGACTCATCGAGGATGCCGGCTACACCATCGTGGACGACCTCGTGCACGGCTTCGGCGGCGGATACCTCCCACCCGTCGTCGGCTCGCGCAGCCGACCGGCCGGCCCCCTGCCCGACCTGGTCCTGGAGGAGGGCATGACCCTCGTGGTCCAGCCGAACGTCACGACACGCGACCACACCGCCGGGGTCCAGACCGGTGAGCTGATGGTCGTCACCGAGTCCGGCGCGAAGTCGCTGCACGGCGTCGACCGTGAGCCCTGGCTCGGGGTCGGCGCCAAGGCGTAGTACGTCGCGGGCACCCGTGCTCCCCCGCCGCCGCCGACATCGCGCCGGCCTCGGGCACGGCCTGTCCGAGGCCGGTCGGCGCTCACTGCGCAAGACGTGTGCGAAGGTCCGCGAGTAGGCGGGAGCAGGATGGGGTGGAGCATGACCAGGACGGTGCGGAACCACGTCACTATTCCTGCTGATGCGGCCGCGGTCTGGGGTCGCGTCGTTGATCCCGAAGGCATCAACGACGAGATGCGGCCGTGGATGACGATGAGCATGCCGATCGAAGCATCCGGGCTGACCCTCGAGAGTGTTCCGCTGGGACGTCCAGTCGGTCGCGCGTGGCTGCGTCTGTTCGGCCTGATCCCGTTCGACTTCGACCACGTGACCATCGTCGAGCTCGAGCCGGGCCGCCGCTTCCTCGAGCGGTCCACGATGTTGAGCATGCGGCTGTGGGAGCACGAGCGGACGTTGACGCCTGTCGCAGGAGGTACACAGGTGAGCGACCGCGTCACGTTCCGGCCTCGCCTACCGGTCCCGGGTCTCGCCGCGGTCCTGGCGAGCGTGGTCGATGCCTTCTTCAAGCACCGGCACCGACGGCTCAAGAAGTACTTCACTGAGTGAGGCTCGCTTGAGCCGGCGCCGCCGGCAGCGCGCGGCAGATGCTCACGTCCAGGCCATGGTCAGGAAGCGAGCCTCGCGTCTGATGACGGCGAGCATCGTCGGGAGCAGATGACAGAGTTCGCCCCGATCCCGTCCGAGTCGACCAGCCCGCCGACGTCCTCGTCGCGCTCATCCGCGGATCCGGCTGCTCGAGCTGCGGCGTCAGGCGGCGGAAAAGACGCACCCATCCCACGAAATAGGGGTCGCACCGTTCCCCTGGCTCGCGGCAGACATCCGGACGTTCGACTCGGCGTCCCGCGCGGGCGTGGCGACCAGATGACCCCCTACACCTCGGTGTGGAGGTGGAGCGCGTGACCTGGCGACCCGGGAAGACCGGGACAAGCGCAGCCGACCCGTCCCGCACCTGACGGGCGGCGCCGGTGCCATCGGCCCGACGGTGTCACGACTTCGCGACGCTCGGCGTCAGTCCGCCCCACCGCTCGACGAGTCCAGACTCGATGTCGAACAGGTCGAGCACGCGACCAACCGTGTGGTCGACCATCTGCTCCAGACTGTCCGGATGCGTGTAGAACGCCGGCACGGGTGGGGCGATGATCGCGCCCAGCTCCGTCAGCTCCGACATGGCGCGGAGGTGGTTGCGGTGCAGCGGCGTCTCCCGCACCATCAGAACGAGCCTGCGACGTTCCTTGAGGACGACGTCGGCGGCACGGGACAGGAGGCTCCCGGTCACGCCGGCGGCGATCTCCGACATGGTCTTGACCGAGCACGGCGCCACCACCATCCCCATGGTCCGGAAGGATCCGCTGGCGATGGTCGCCCCGATGTCCTGGGGACGGTGCACGACGTCGGCAAGCGCCTCGACGTCGGAGGGGGCGAGCTCGGTCTCCTGCGTGATGGTCATCCGCCCCGCGCGCGAGATCACCAGGTGTGTCTCGACAGGAGTTGGTCGCAGGATCTCCAGCATCCGGATGCCGTAGGCGGCACCTGATGCTCCCGAGATCCCGATGACGAGGCGGGGGGTCAGGTCAGGAAGCGTCATGGGTTGTCTCCAGACTGTCGGGGAGGGTGGCTAGCGTCGTCGACGTCCGCTGCTGGGCGGCCAGGTTGTCGGTCAGGAGCGTGAGGAACACCTCTTCGGCGGCGGGGCGCGTCCGACTCGGATCGGTGAGGTACAGCATGCGTCGCCGGATGCCGGGCGCGGCGAGCGGGAAGGCCCGGAGCCGGCCCTCGAGCAGCCCCGGACTGATGACGCTGGCCGGCAGGATCGTGAACCACCTTCCTCGGCTCACGACCTCCTCGATCACCGTGGCGTCGTCGATCTCCATGTGCGGGTGGAGGTCGATGGAGTGTGCCTGCAAGACGACCTCGATCGCGCGACGCAGGCCGTGGCGGCGGGAGGGGAGGACAAGGTCGAGCTCGGCGAGCCGGTACAGCGGCACCGGTCGCTGAACGGGGACATCACATGTGGCGCCGGCCACGAGCAGCAGCTCCTCGTCGAAGATCTCGTGGGCGCTGAACTCCTCCTGGCCGAACGTCTGGTTGATGACGGCACCGTCCAGCTCACCGAGGCGGAGCTTGTTGACCAGCTCGGGACTGAAGCCGGTGGTGACGTAGAGCGTCACGTCGGGCCACCGGTCAGCGAACTGGGCGACGGTTTCCCCGAGCGCGTTGTTCGTGGCCGACGCGACCAGCCCCACCCGCAGCGAACCTGACACCCCCGGATGGTTGGTGAGGGCGGTCCTCGCCTCGACCACCTGCTCCAGGATCGGTTGGAACAGCTCGTACGCGCGTTGACCTGCGGCCGTCGGGCGCATGCCCCTCGGTGTGCGCTCGAAGAGGGTCTGGCCGAGCTCGCTCTCCAGCTTGGCGATCTGCATCGAGAGCGCCGGCTGGACGATGTTGAGCGCCTTGGCGGCGCGGGTCATGCTGCCTTCACGACACAACTGCGCGAAGTAGGTGAGTTGACGCAGCTCCATGGTTCCTCCGGCCTCAGCCACGCTCGTAGGCCCGAGCGTGCCAGTCTGCCGCGGCGGGTGCCACCGAGGACATGTTGACCGCCTCCTGGCCGGGGACGCGGATGCGGGTGAATCGCATCCCGCGCTGATCCACCGGGACTGTGGCGTCCAGCACCATCTTCGCGCCGAACCCGTCGGCCGTGGACGGGTCGAGCTTGGAGCCCTGGGTGCCCGGCACGACCAGGAGGTCGCGGTCGGCCTGGAAGCGGGTGGCCACCGCCCACTCGACCTCGGTGGGGTTGTGCACGTCGACATCGGTGTCGACCACGGTGACGTGCTTGATGTCGTAGTGAGTGCCGAGCGCCGCGAGTCCGACGTTCTTCGCCTCGCCTGCCTGAGGGTCGGCGACCTGGACGTAGAGGTGGTAGCGGCGCGTTCCTCCCTGCGAGAGGTGCAGGTCTCGCACGCACGGGAAGCTCAGGCGTAGGTGGGAGAGGAAGGACGCCTCGCGAGGGATGCCGCCCAGCAGGAGATGCTCGCGGCCACCTCCCACGATCGTGTGGTACAGCGGGTCCTCGCGGTGCGTGATGGCGTCGAGCTGGATGACGTGACGCTGAGCGCGCTCCCCGTAGTACTGGGGGAACTCTCCGAAAGGTCCCTCTTCTTCGCGGACGTCTGCGAGGAGCCGTCCCTCGAGCACGATCTCGGCATCCGCCGGGACCGTCACCTGGTTGGTCACGCAGCGGACCACCGGCAAGGGGCTGCCGCGCAGCGCCCCGCTGATCTCCAGCTCGTCGTGGTCGACCGGGACGATGGCTTGTGAGGCCATGAGGGTGAGCGGGTCGACCCCGATCACGATCGCGACCTCGAGATCCTCCCCGGCGGACTCCTGCTCCCGGAAGAACTCCATCGTGTGCCGCGGCAGGAGGAGGGCGCCGAGTCGATCGGGGCCGCTCACCTGGAGTCGGTGGATCGAGACGTTCTGCACCCCGGTGCGCGGCCGTCGGGTGATGAGGAGACCGGCGGTGATGTAGGCCCCGGAGTCGTGCTCGTTGTGGGTCGGGATGGGCAAGGCCTTCTCGAGGTCCACGTCGCGGTGAACAACCTCGTGGCAGGGTGCCGAGTCGACGAGCTCGCACGGGACGGGTTCGCGGCACGCGCGCTCGAAGGCCGTGATCAGCTCGGACTCCTCGACCCCGGCCGCTTCTGCCATCCAACGGCGCCGCGAGAGGAGGCCCGATATCACCGGTACGTCGTGCCCGCCCGGCCGGGCGAACAGCGTGGCCTGGGTGCCGTCGAGCCGGTTGGCCACGGCAGCGAGGCCGAAGCGCAGGTCGACGCCGGGCGTCGCCGCCGCAAGGCGTCCGGTCCCCGCCAGATGGTCCAGCCAGCCACGCAGACTGGCGCCCATCGGCGCTTCCCGGGTCGTGTGGTCGCTCATGAAGCCTCCAAGGATGGAACGGCGGACGTGTCGTCAGTGCTGGTTCGGGGAGCGCTTGGCTGGCGGCCGGAGGTCCGGCCAGGCAGGCGCTCCGACCCGGGCCCAGGCCGGGCGCTAGGTCACGTCGTGCGCGACGCCGCCACCTCGGGCTCGGCAGGATGACCGAACACGTCGGCCGCCTTGTCTGCCGGATTCCGGGAGACAAGGTGCGCGAGCGTCATCACGAGGATCGGAGTGAGGATCGCGATGTAGGAGTTGTCCATGAAGGGATCGCCGGCCAGGAACCAGCCGATCGTCATGGGCACCGTGATCAGGATGGACACGAAGGCGCCGGTCCGGGAGCCGAAGGAGGGCTTGAAGAACATCAGGACCACCAGGACGGCGAGAGACGCACGCAGGGCCTTGGCGAGGAACGTCACGGACAGCACGTCACTCGCAAAGAGGGCAAGCGCGATGGGTGCGACTCCCGCCACCATGGTCGCGGTCCGCAGGAAGACCACGTTCCTGCGGTCGTCGCCACCCTGGTTGAAGTAGGGCTGGTAGAAGTCGCGCAGCATCAGGGTCGCGGAGCCCAGGATCAGTGCCGCGATGCTTCCCAAGATCGCTCCGACAAGGCCGCACATCACCAGGCCGGTGGCGAACGGGTTCATGTCGACGGCGAGCACCGGAAGCGCGTCGATGGACTCGATGTCGGGATAGAGGATGGAGCTGGCCATGCCGACGATCGCCGCGAGGATGCCGAAGGGGATCAGCATGGCGGCGGCCCAGATGCCCGCGACCTGCGCCTTCGCGGGGTCGGGCACCGTCACGACCGCCTGGATGACGTACTGGGTGGCGAAGATGGCGCCCACCCCGGCGATCAGCCACGCGAAGACCTGGCCCCACCCCACACCCGAGACGGAGAAGGCGTCGGCCGGCAGTGCTGCCTGCATCCCGGAGAAACCCCCGGAGCGATGGACTCCCACGTAGGCCAGCAGGCCGACGGTCCCGATCTTCATGATGGCGTGAAGCACGTTGCTGTACACGACTGAGCGCATCCCGCCGATCATCACGTAGAGGGTGCCGAGGACGCCGACCACCACCGTGGCCAGGCCACGGTCGATGTCGAGCAGCTCGTGCAAGACCGCTCCGCCGGCGGCGTAGATCGCGACCGCCACGATGAGGAGGGCCGAGATCATGATGAGCGAAACCGCGATGCGGGTCCGGTCGCCGTAGCAGGCGGCCAACGCCTCCGAGATCGTGTTCTTCCCGAGCTGGCGAAACTTCTTGGCGAGCAGCAGGCTGAAGAGGAGGAAGCCCAGGGCCAGGGCGATCACGTTCCACGCCGCCGAGATCCCGAACTCGTAGGCGGACTGCGCGGTGCCGATGGTGGCCGAGGTCCCGATGAACTCCGACATCAGCAGGAACCCGATCATGGCGGCCGGGAATGCCTTGCCGCCGCCGGTGAACCCGGCGGAGGAGCTTGAAGAGCGACGCGCGTAGTACGAGATGCCCGCGATGATCAGCATGTAGATGGCCACGATCGTCAGGATCACTGCTGTGGATTCCATGTCCGTCCGTCTCCGAAAGTAGGTGAGAGGTCACGCGACGGTGATCGCGGTCACAGCACCATATGAATCGGACCATGGGGCGTCCAATATCCATCTACGATCGCGCCCATCAGCATCCCTGATCCGGGCTGCCAGGTGTCGTCTCGCGCTGCTCGACGGGCGCCGCCTAGGGGATCCGGCAGTGGGTGGAAGGGCGCCCCACGCGAAGACAGCAACGGAACGGCACTGCGCTTCGCGGCTCGACGGCAACCTGGTGCTCCCAGCAGGGTGGCGCAGCAGCGCAGCGGTCGACCTTGAATGGTCACTTGCATTTGCAAGCGTGAGACCCATGAGCCTCTTCATCCCCTGCCCCGTGGACAGCGTCGAACGCGCGACCGCCTTCTACTCCGCCCTCGGACGGACCCTGAACACCGAGATGTCCGACCACAACGTGTCGTGTTTCGCGATCGCGCCCGAGCATTACGTCATGCTCGGTAGCCGCGAGATGTACGCGAGCGTCGGCGGCGTCGAAGAACTGATCGGTGGACCAGCTACTCCGTCGAAGGTCACGGTCTCCTTCGACCTCGACAGCCGCGAGGCCATGGACGCGATCGTCGAGCGCGCCAGCGCTGCCGGCGGACGGATCGGAGACACGGACGACTACTCCTTCATGTACCAGCGGCAGTTCGACGACCCCGACGGCTACCACTACTCACCGTTCTGGATGAAGCCAGACGCCCAGACGACCGCGTGAGCGACCTGGCCGCTGCTCTCGACGTCGTCGGAGCACGGTGGGCCCTGCTCATCGTCGAGCGGATGCTCGAAGGACCGCAGCGGTCCTGCGACCTGCAGCGCGATCTCGGAGTGCCGACGAACATGCTCGCGACCCGCCTCCGCGAGCTCGAGGCTGCCGGAGTCCTGACACGCCTGCCGCTGCGGCACAACACGCGTGCCTACGCGCTGACCGATCGCGGCCTTGCTTTGCGCGACGCCATCGCCGCACTCGGACGCTGGGGCGATGAGGAGTCCTGACGCTGGCGCGGTAGTGCGCCTTCCTCACCCTCCGCGATCGAGCACTGACTCCGCCACCAGGACGGGTCGGCACGGTGACGTCCCGACCGGCCCTCCGGCATGCCGTCAGCGCCAGCCCAGCTCCGGCGCGACGTACCTGAGGACGCTGTCCAGCAGGTGCGCGTTGTAGTCGACGCCGAGCTGGTTCGGAATCGTCAGCAGCAGGGTGTCCGCGGCAGCGATCGCCTCGTCCTCGGCAAGGTCCTTGACGAGCTGGTCCGGCTCCCCGGCGTACGTCTTGCCGAAGCGGGCCGTGCCGCCGTCGATGATCCCGACCTGGTCCTCGCTCCGCGACTCCGCGCCGAAGTACGCGCGGTCGGTGGCGTTGACGATCGGGAAGATGCTGCGGCTGACCGACACCCGCGGCTCGCGCTCGTGCCCGGCGTCCCTCCAAGCGTCCTGGAACATGTGGATCTGCTCGGCCTGGAGCTGGTGGAACGACACCCCGGTGTCCTCGGTGAGCAGGGTCGAGCTCATCAGGTTCATCCCCTGCTCCGCCGTCCAGACGGCGGTCTGGCGAGTGCCCGCGCCCCACCAGATCCGCTCACGCAGGCCTGGCGACTGCGGCTCGATGCCCAGCAGTCCAGGCGGGTTCGGGAACATCGGTCGAGGGTTCGGCTCGGCGAACCGCCGCCCGTCGATGACATCGAGGAAGACTCGGGTGTGCTCGCGCGCCATGCTGGCGTGGTCGTTGCCCTCGCCCGGGTCGTAGCCGAAGTACTTGTAGCCCTCGACGACCTGCTCCGGTGACCCCCGGCTGATGCCGAGCTGCAACCTGCCGCCGGCGATCAAGTCCGCCGCGCCAGCGTCCTCGGCCATGTAGAGCGGGTTCTCGTAGCGCATGTCGATCACGCCGGTGCCGAGCTCGATACGACTCGTCCTCGCGCCCGCCGCCGCAAGCAGCGGGAACGGCGAGGCGAGCTGCCGGGCGAAGTGGTGCACGCGGAAGTAGGCCCCGTCCGCGCCGACCTCCTCCGCCGCGACCGCCAGGTCGATGGACTGCAGCAGCACGTCGGAGGCCGTCCGCGCCTGCGACTGAGGCGACGGGTTCCAGTGACCGAAGGACAAGAAGCCGATCTTCTTCATGTGACAACAACCGGCATCGGCGACGCCTTCTTCCCGGGGACGAACACGAGGTCGTCCAAGCGATGCGACTAGAGGCGCTAGCCGACTCGCGGCGGTTAGACGCGCACCGTAGGCGGCCATCTGGAGCCGCTGAACGTGACCCGAGGACCCGTTCACATGACAGCATCCCCACATGACGGGGACCCGGCGCTCTTCGCCTACTACCGCCCACGTGGAGCGCGTCGAGATCGAGAACCTCCGCGGCTTCAAGCGGGTTGCGATCGACATGACGCACAGGTCAAGGTTTCTAGTCGGCCCGAACAATGCGGGCAAGACGTCGCTGCTAAGGATCCTCGACTGGTCGCTCAACCGCGCAGACGCCGCGCTGCTGACGGGAGCTCGCGGACTCTCGGACCAGGAGGCGCGCCTCCTGTTGCCTGCCGCGGACGCTGCTGGCCGGGCTCGGCGGATATCCATACGTATTCGCGTGAGCGATCTGAGAGTGGCTCGGGGATTCCGCGCGAAAGAGGGTGTCGCCCAACTACGCCTAAAGGTCAGCAGCCGCAGCGTTAGCGCCCACCTGGGACCTCCCCGTCGAGGCGAACCCTCTGCCTCAGATCCCAAGGCTATCGAACTCCTTGAACTCCTTCGTCAGAGCGAACAATGGCTTTACGTCCCGAACGTCCGTGACACTAATGCAGGAGCTTTCCGCGACCAACTCCGATCTGTCGTTCTGGAGCGACTGAAGTCTTCAATGTTGCCCGCTGCTCAGGGGCGTCCCGCGGAGCGCGTGCGACACGTACGAAATGCCCTCGATTCATTGCGCGAGCGTGCTGAGGAAGAACTGGTTGAGGTGATCGAAGAGTTCAGCCAGGAGTCGCGACATCTGTTCAATCGTGCCGAGCTCAGACTCGCGTTCGAGCACGATGACGCTCTCGGTTGGCTCGCCGATGCAGTTGCCTTGAGACTCACAACCGGAGCTCACGACTCGCGAATGGTTCCAGTGGAGGAGGTCGGCTCGGGGCTTCAATCACTCTTGGTGATTGGCCTGCTGAAGGGTGTAGCGCAGGGGCAGCGGCGGGTACGGCTATTGCTTGAGGAACCGGAGACCTTTCTCCACCCTTCGGCGCAAAGGGAACTGGCACGCAGTCTCTTGGACAACGATGACCTGTGGTTCATCGCATCCACTCACAGCGCGGCCATGATTGATGAAGCGACAGTCTCGGACGTGATCATCGTCCGCGACCACCGACTCTTCGCGGCGCCAGCCGCGACGGGTGTCGATGACCGACAGTCCGCATACATGAGTGGGCGCGGCGCCGAGGCACTCTTCGCTCGCAGTGTGCTTCTGGTAGAGGGCGCCGGCGATGTGGCCGCGTTCGAAGAGATCCGCAGAAGACTGGCTAGGCATCCGGCACTGCGCCCAGCATGCAGTCAGATGACCGTCATTGCGGTTGGCGGCAAGACGGCCTTTACGCCATGGATCAGGCTTCTGCGAGGCTTCTCCGACCAGGAGCGACGGCAAGCCATCCGCTGGCTTGTGTGCGCAGACGGCGATGCCGCGACCCAGGTGATCAAGTGCCTCAACCAAGCTGGTCTAGAGGTGCCCGAAGCCGTGAGAAGCACTCGGGCGAACGTAGATGCGTCCTACGCTGCACGGGATCAGTTGGTTCACCCATCGGCCGTCCGCGAATTTAACGGCGCGGCAGTGGACGCCGGCGTGGGTGTGCACCTGCTTCCATTCGACCTTGAGTTTGCGCTGATGAACGGCATGTCCACGACCCGAGCCGCCGAGGTTGGCGCGGCAATTGGGGTCGATGCCCAGAATGGCGAAGAGCTGGCACACAAGTTGGGGTCAAAGTGCCGGCCAGCAGCCGCCAAGGGAGCCAGCAAGGCAGACGTAACGAGGCGCGAGGTGGCGCGCGTGTGCAACTGGACGCACCTTGACCATGAGATGCAGTGGGCTATCGGTCGGTGGCTGCAGCCAGTTCTGAGTAGCCAAGAACACCTCTCGTTGGCCTCGGAGGCGCTCTGACGCTGGGACTGTGGCGTTTGCGCCGAATCGCCACGCCATTTCGGGCGCTGCGCCGCTGCGGGCGGCCGTTGATCGACAGTCGCAACTGCCCAGAAGATCGTTCTGAATTCATTGTCCGCATCGTGGATGAAACCGCAGCTCAGAGGGCTGGACTGTCGTACCTCACGGCTTGAATGGAGCCATGACAGAGCAGGTCGGCGGGGGTGGCGAGGTGGTGGCGGAGCGCCACCCGGTGGCCGACTTCACCGACCGTCTGCTCGCCCGGCTCGAGGGGCTGCGGGAGTCGCCGGTGCCGGTGTGGTCGATGGGCGCGGAGGACAAGCGGCACACCCTGATGGCGCTCGCGACCGCGCAGGCCGAGCTCGAGGCGCTGCGCCTGGAGGTGCTGCTTGCCGCCGACCGCGACGAGGCCGCGATCGATGCCGGCGACCGCAGCGCGGCCGACTGGGCCGCGCGGGTCACTCGGCAGACCAGGGCCTCGGCGCGAGCCGATCTCACGCTGGCCGAGGACCTCGAGGACCGCTACCCCGTCGTCGGGGCCGGCGTCCGGGCCGGGGCGGTGCGCGTCGACCAGGCCCGCGCGATCGTGCGTGGTCTCAGGCTGCTGCCCACCTCGGGCAAGTTCGCCGTCGATGCCGACCAACGTCGCCAGGCCGAGGAGCATCTGGTCGACCTCGCCGACGCCCACGACGCCAAGGCCCTCGAGCAGCTGGCCCGGAGCATCTACTCCGTCATCTGCCCCGAGCACGCTGACGACTACGAGGGCCGCCTGCTCGAGGCCGAGGAGGCTCGCGCAGCGCGCAAGGTCACCTTGGAGATGCACGAGGACCACCAGGGCGTCGTCCACGGCCGCTTCCGCCTTCCCAAGCTGCACGGCCACATGCTCCGCAAGCAGCTCCAGGCGATCATGTCGCCCCTGCGTGCCGACGCCGCCGACACCTGCGCCGCGCCCGGCGAGCGGAGCGAGCGCGACACGCGGCCCGTCCCGGTACGTCGTGGCGAGGCGCTGTGCGAGCTGATCGAGCGCACCAGCGCCCGCGACCTGCCGCAGACCGGCGGGGGCGACGCCACCGTCATCGTCACCATGACCCTCGCCGACCTGCTCCACCGGCTCAACCGGGCCGGAGTCGCCACCCTCGACACCGGCGCCCGCATCTCCGCTGCCGAGGCGCGACGCCTGGCCTGCCACCACCGGGTGGTGCCGATGGTGCTGGGGGGCGACTCCGTCGTGCTCGACCAGGGTCGCTCCAAGCGCCTGCACACCAAGCAACAGCGGCTGGCGCTCTACGCCACGCAGACCCACTGCTCCGCCGAGCACTGCGACGTGCCCGCCTCGATGTGCCAGGCCCACCACGACGTGTCCTGGCAGCACGGCGGCCGGACCGACACGACCACCGGACGCCTGCTCTGCGGCCAGCACCACCGCCGGCTGCACGATCCCGGCATCGAGCACCGGATCTCTGCCGACGGCAAGGTCGAGCTCCACCGGCGCACCTAGGCCGACCCGGCGGGTCTCGAGACGGGCGCTGCGCGCCTTCCTCGACCACCCGGGGTCCGGTTGCGCGCCTCCCCCGACCACCCGGACCCGGGCTTCCCCTGACCACCCGGACCCCGGCTGCGCGCCTCCCCCGACCACCCGGATCCCTGTTGCCCGCGGTCCTTGGCCACCCGGCACCCAGCACCACGCGCTCGCCTCACCCGGCACGTCGCGTGCCATGCCCACGCGCCGGTGGCGTGGTGTTAGCGGACCTCGGTGAGCCACCGGTGCAGCGTGGTGGCGAGCTGCACGGGGGCGTCGAGGTGGATCAGGTGCCCGGCGTCGTCGACGATGGCCAGCTGGGCGCCGGGCACGACGTCAGCCAGTCGCTGGGCACGGTCGACGGGGATCCAGGTGTCCTCGCGTCCCCAGATGACCGCCACCGGGAGGTCCAGGTCGGCGTACCGGCGCTCCACCTCGTCGGTGAAGCGCTCGTCGGCGGCGGCGATCTGCCGGTAGAAGGCCGCCTGCCCCTCGGCGGAGAGCCACGGGGCGGTCAGCGCGTCGAGGTCGGTGCGGCCGAGGCCGCGGTGGCTGGCGCCGGCGATGTAGGCCTCCAGGGCGCCGCGGTGCACGTGAGGTGGCTGCGCCGCGAAGACGTGGGGCTGGTCGGCGACCAGGCGGAAGAAGTCGGAGCCCCACGGCCGCAGGGCCACCACGTCGACCAGGGCCAGGGACGCGTACGCCGCCCCGTGGAGCAGGTGAGCGCGTAGCGCCACGGCGCCCCCGATGTCGTGCGCGACCACGTGGGGCGACGTCAGCCCCCAGTGCTCCAGCAGGTCGCGGAGCAGCTCGCCCTGGGTGCCAAGGTCGACCTCGTGGCGCTCGTCCATCGACGACCGGCCGTAGCCGGGCATGTCCCACAGGTACACGGTGAACTCGGAGCTCAGCGCCTCGGCGTACGGCGCCCACAGGACCGAGGACCACGGCGTGCCGTGGCAGAAGACGACGGGTGGGCCGGAGCCGGCGCTCATCCACGCGACGCTGCGGCCGCGCCACCCGAAGGACTGGTCCAGCTCCGTCGCCACGGGCCCAATCTCGCACAGGCGACGGGACGCACCCGAGGAGTGCAGCGGGGCGCGCCGGCGGTGGCGGTCGCTTGTGTCCTGAGGACCCGCGAGCAAGGGTGGACGATCCTGCACACCATCGGAAGGGGAGCCATGCTCACGCTCACCGAGAACGCCAGTGCCATCGTCAAGGAGATCGCCTCGCAGACCGAGGGTGAGGACACCGGTCTCCGGATCGCGGTCGAGCCCGGCCCGGAGGCCGCCTTCGGCATCACCGTCACCGAGCAGCCCGAGCCCGGCGACCAGGTCGTCGAGCAGGGCGGCGCGACCGTCTACCTCGAGAGCAACGCCGCCGAGGTGCTCGACGACAAGGTGCTCGACGCAGGCGTCGACACCGCGGGCAACGTGGAGTTCGCGCTGGCCCAGCAGGCGTGACCTGACGCGGGCGCCGGCAGGACCATCCGCCGGCGCCCGCGGGAGGCGCGCACGTCGGCCGGGCTCGTCGCGACCCGTGCGCAGCCGACCGGCACCGGGTCTCGAGACAGGCGCTGCGCGTCTGCCTCGGCCACCCGGGACCCCGCGCAGGTCGGACGGGTCAGGGGACGACGACGAGCTTGCCGACGTGGGCCCGCTGGGCGAGCACGCGCTGCGCCTTGGCGACGTCAGCGAGGGCGTAGGTGGCGGCGACGACGGGTCGTACGGCGCCCTTGCGCGCGAGGTCGACGAGCAGGTCGAAGATGCGGGGCGAGTGCATGGTCGACCCCACCAACGAGACGTTGGCGAGGTAGAGACGGCGTACGTCGAGCCGGACCTCCCAGCCGTCCAGGGCGCCCGCCACGACCCACCGTCCCCCTGGTCGCAGCAGGTCGAGGCCCGCCTCGAGCGTGGGACCGGCGACCACGTCGACGACCACGTCGTAGCCGTCGGGGGCGGCGCGTGCGAGGTCCTCGACCACGCTCCCCCGGGTCCGGTCGACGACCACGTCGGCGCCGGCCGCGCGGACCGCATCGCTCTTGCTCCCCGAGCACACCGCCACGACCCTGGCGCCACGGGCGCTGGCCAGCTGCACGGCAGCCAGGCCCACCCCGCCGGAGGCGCCCGTGACGGCCACGGTGTCGCCGTCGGCAGCGCCACCCCGCTCGAGCATGCCCAGCGCGGTGCCGTAGGCGATGGGGAGCGACGCCAGCTGCTCGTCGCTCAGCGGTGAGTCGCCGACATCGTGCACCCGCGCGAGCGGCGCGACGACGTACTCGGCGAAGCCGCCGTCGCGCTCGCTGCCGAGCACGTCGGCCGGCCGTGCGTCCGGCGAGTCGTCGTCGTACAGCGCCGGGTCGACGAGGACGCGCGTCCCCAGCAGTCCCCGCCCGTCCGGGTCGCCCGCAGCGGCCACGCGGCCCACGACGTCGCCTCCCTGGATCCGGGGGAAGTCCAGCGGCCCGAGCCAGCCGGCCTTCGCGTCCGGCCCGGAGCCGGAGCCGTAGCTGCCCTCGCGGGTCCACAGGTCGGTGTTGTTGCAGCCCGCCGCCAGGACCCGCACCAGCACCTCGCCGGGCCCCGGCTGCGGCCGGGGGACACAGCGCACGTCGATGGCGTCGAGGCCACCGTGGTGGGTCGTCACGGCGGCCAGCATGGTGTCCGGCAGCGACGCGTCGTCCGCCTCGTGGGGATCGGGGCTCGAGGGCATGACCCAGGATGACAGCACCCGGACGCCGATGGATCGGGTCGGCCGGCCGGGTCTACCTCGATGACGGCTCCCACCCACGGGACCGCGACCGGCCCGCCACGACGAAGGAGACCCATGACCGTCACCACCGTCCTCGCCGCCATCCCCTCGAGCGACCTCGACGTCTCGCGTCCCTGGTGGAGCACCCTGCTCGGCCGGGAGCCCGACCTGGTGCCGATGCCCACCGATCTCGAGTGGCACGTGCCCGAGGGCGGAGGGCTCCAGCTGATCGAGGACGCCGAGCGCGCAGGCTCCGGGAGCGTCACCCTCGTGGTCGACGACGTCGGGGCGGAGGTCGATGCCGCCCGCGGGCGTGGGCTCGACGTCCCCCATGCGCAGACCGTGCCCTCCGGGCAGTTCCGCCTCTCCGTGCTCGCGGACCCCGACGGCAACCGCGTCGTGCTCGCCGAGTCGCTCGAGCGCTGACCCCCACGACCAGCAGGAGACGCCCGTGACCGACCACGCCGCCCCACCCCCCGACCGCGGACCGACCTTCGACGGCGTCCGGATCGGCCGCCCGGCGACCGGCGCGCTGATCGACGCGGGCTACGGCTCGCTCGCCGACCTCCCCGCAGACCTCGGCGAGCTGGCCGGGCTGCACGGCATCGGACCCAAGGCCCTCCACATGCTGCGTGAGGCCCGCGGTCGCTGAGGTACGCCGCTCAGGTCGGGGCGCCGAGCATCGCCAGCGCCAGCTCGACGTAGCGCTCGGTGAGCTCCTCGAGACCGACGCGGCCGTCGGCGGCGTACCACCGCGCGACGCCGGTGCACATCTCCAGCAGCGCGAGCCTGGCCAGAGCCGGGTCGGGCACGCGGAAGTCGCCCGCGGCCGCCCCCCGGTCGATGACCTCGGCCCACAGCGACTCGTACCGATCGCGCAGCGCGACCACCTCGGCGCGCTGCGGCTGCTCCAGCGCGCGGAGCTCGCCGTCGACCACGAGGGTCTGCAGCCGTCGCTCGGCGTGCTCGCGCACGTGCATCCGCACGAGTGCGCGCACCTGGTCGCCAGGGTCGCTGGCCGAGACGACCGCGGCCTCTCCCTCCACGAGCAGGTGCTCGAGGCTGGCGCGCATCACCGCGGCCAGGAGGTCCTGCTTGGTGCCCATGTAGTGGTAGAGCGACGCCGAGGAGAGCCCTGCCTCCTGGGCCAGGTCGCGGATGCCGACGCCGTGGTAGCCGCGCTCGGCGAAGAGGCGTACGGCGGCTTGCTGCACACGGTCGGCGGTGTCCACGGACGACAGCCTATCGATCGATCGATAGAGTGCCCGCATGGACGTCGAGTACTCCTGCCGCGACGGCATCGCCCACCTCGAGCTCAACCGGCCCGACCGCCTCAACGCCGTCTCCGCCGACCTCGTCGAGCAGCTGCTGGCCGGGCTCGACCGGGCCGCCGCCGAGGCCGCGGTGATCGTGCTCTCCGGCCGCGGTCGCGCCTTCTGCGCCGGCCACGACCTCAAGGAGCCACCGCCGGCCGAGACGCCGCTGCAGACCCGCACCCGGCTGCACCGGCTGCAGGAGGTCACCCGTCGCGTCCGCTCCTTCCCCGGCATCGTCGTGGCGGCCGTGCACGGCTACGCCCTGGGCGCCGGCTGCGAGTTCGCGCTCTGCTGCGACCTGGTGGTGGCCGACGAGACCGCACAGCTCGGCTTCCCCGAGGTCGGCGTCGGGCTCAGCGTGACCGGGGGCATCAGCAGCCTGCTCCCCCGCGTGGTGGGCCCGGCTCGGGCCAAGGAGCTGCTGGTCCTCGGCGAGCGCTTCGGCGCCGACCGAGCCGCCGGCCTCGGTCTGGTCAACCGCGTCGTCCCCGCCGGGGAGCACCTGGACGCCGCGATGCAGCTGGCCCGCCGCATCGCCGAGCGTCCCCCGCTCAGCACCAGCCTGGCCAAGCGCGTGGTCGACCGCTCGGTCGAGGCCGAGATCGAGTCGGCGATGGCCGCGGAGGTCGACCACGCCCTACTCACCAGCCTCTCCGGCGAGGGCGAGGCGCCACGCGAGGCCTTCACCCGATGACCGACCCGATGAGCGACCTCGTCACCCGGCTGCGGCACGCCGCCGCGAGCTGGCCCGACCGCCCGGCGTGGACCTTCGACCTCGACGACGGCTCGGGGCGCACGCTGACCTTCGCCGAGGTCGACGACGAGTCGACCGGCCTGGCCGGGGCCCTGCAAGTACTGGGCGTGCGCGAGGGCGACCGGGTGGCGGTGATGCTCGGCAACCGTCCGGAGCTGCCGCTGCTCTGGCTCGCGCTCGCCAAGCTGGGCGCCGCCCTGGTGCCGGTCAACCCGCGTTACCGCAGCGTCGACACCGCCCACCTCGTCACGTCGAGCCGTGCCGTCGCCGTCGTCGGCGACGCCGCCCACCTGCCGCTCCTCGCGGAGGTCGCGCACGTGCCGGCGTACGACGTCGACGCGCTCGCGCCCACGCAGCCGCGGGACCTGCCGGGGCCGGACCCCGACCGCGTGGTCAACGTGCAGTTCACCTCGGGCACCACGGGGGCGCCCAAGGGCTGCCTGCTCCCCCACCGCTACTGGACGACACTCGCCGACAGCCTCGTAGACGGCTTCCCGCACCTGTCGTCCGACGACGTCATGCTCACGGCGCAGGCCTTCACCTACGTCGACCCGCAGTGGAACGTCGCGGCGGCGCTCACCGCCGGTGCCCACCTCGTCGTCCTCGACGGCTTCCACCCCTCGACCTTCTGGTCGAAGGTCCGCGACCACGGGGTCACCTACTTCTACTGCCTGGCCGCCATGCCCACCCTGCTGCTGCGGCAGCCGCCCGACGCGGCCGACCGCGACCACCGCGTCAGCCGGGTGCAGTGCTCGGCGATCCCGCCCGCGCTGCACGCCGAGCTCGAGGAGCGCTGGGGAGCGCCCTGGTACGAGTGCTTCGGCATGACCGAGACCGGAGCCGACATCCGCGTCGGCGACGACGACCACGACGAGCTCGTGGGCAGCGGCTGCCTCGGGTCGCCGGCGCCCCACCGCGAGGTGCGCCTCATCGACGGCGAGCTGCAGCTGCGCGGCCCCGGCATGATGCAGGGGTACGACGGCCTGCCGAGCCCCTTCGCCGACGGGTGGTTCGCGACCGGTGACCTGGCCCGCCTCGACGAGCAGGGCCGCGTCTACCTCGTCGGCCGCAAGAAGGACATGATCCGCCGCAGCGGGGAGAACGTCGCGGCCCAGGAGGTGGAGGCCGTGCTCGCCAGCCACCCCGCGGTGCGCCTGGCCGCGGTGCTCGGCGTGCCCGACGAGCTGCGCGGCGAGGAGGTCAAGGCCTTCGTCGTCGGCGACGTGACCGAGGACGAGCTGGTCACCTGGTGCCGCGAGCGGCTGGCCCCCTTCAAGGTGCCGCGCTACTGGGACTTCCGCGACGACCTGCCGCGCACCGCCTCCGAGCGCGTGGCCAAGGAGCTGCTCCGATGACGCTGCGCGCCGACCTGCTGCTGACCAACGCCCGCTTCGTCACCCTGGGTGCCCCCGCCAGCGCGCTGGCCGTGCTCGGCGGCCGCATCGTGGCGACCGAGGAGGTGCCCGCCCGCGAGGTCGTCGACCTCGGCGGCGCCACCGTGGTGCCCGGCTTCCACGACGCGCACAACCACATGGCCTGGCACGGCCTCGGGCTCGCCGAGGTCGACTGCCGGGTCGACAGCCTCGACGCGCTGTACGCCGCCCTGGCCGCGGGCGCCGACGACCTCGACGACGACGCGTGGCTGGTCGGCTCCGGCTACGACGACAACAGGACCGGCGGCCACCCGACGCGGGAGGGCCTCGACCGGGTCTCCGGCGGCCGCAAGGTCTGGGTCAAGCACACCTCGGGCCACATGTGCGTGGTCAGCTCGGCGGTGCTCGCCGAGCTGGGCATCGCCGAGCGACCCGTCGAGGTCGACGGCGGGCTGGTGGTGACCGGTGCCGACGGCCGACCGACCGGGCTGCTGCAGGAGACCGCCCAGAGCCTCGTCGCCCCCCTGGTGCTCCCGTACCCGCTCGAGACCCTGGTCGACGCCATCGAGCGGGCGGGTCGCCAGTACCTGACCGAGGGACTCACCAGCGTCGTCGAGGCCGGCGTCGGCGGCGGCTGGATCGGCAAGAGCCCGGTCGAGGTGGAGGCGTACCTGCGTGCCCGCGAGCAAGGCCGGCTGCCGCTGCGGGTCGAGCTGATGGTGACCTCCGACGTGCTGCACGACGTCGTCGGGCTCGACCAGTCGCCGGCGCTGGGGCTCGACCTCGGCCTCCGCACCGGCTTCGGCGACGACTGGCTGCGCCTGGGCCCGGTCAAGGTCTTCTCCGACGGCTCGCTGATCGGTCACACCGCGGCGATGTCGCGTCCCTTCTGCGACCTCCCCGACGAGGTCGGCTACCTCCAGGCCGACGCGGAGGCGCTCACGGCGCGCATCGTCGGCGCCCACGTCGCCGGCTGGCGCGTGGCCACCCACGCGATCGGCGACGCCGCGATCGACGTGGTGCTCGACGCCTACGAGCAGGCCCAGCGCGTGCGTCCACGGCACGACCCGCGTCACCGGATCGAGCACTTCGGCGTCTCCCGTCCCGACCAGGTGGCGCGGGCGGCGGCGCTCGGCGTCGTCCCCGTGCCGCAGGGGCGCTTCGTCAACGAGATCGGCGACGGCATGCTGCGCGCCCTCGGGCCGGAGCGGGTGCCGTGGGCCTACCGACAGCGCTCGCTGCTCGACGCCGGCATCGTGGTGCCCGGCAGCTCCGACCGTCCGGTGGTGCAGGGCGCGCCGCTGCTCGGCATCCACGACCTGGTCAACCAGCAGACCGCGTCGGGGCAGCCCTTCAGCCCCGGGGAGGCGCTCACCGGCCTCGAGGCGCTCACCGCCCACACGCTCGGGTCGGCGTACGCCTCGCACCAGGAGCACGACAAGGGCAGCCTCGAGGTGGGCAAGCTCGCCGACCTCGCCGTGCTCTCCGACGACCCGACGACGGTCGCCCCCGAGCGGATCCGCGAGATCGAGGTGCTGCGCACGGTGGTCGGTGGGGAGACCAGGTGGCAGCGGTGAGGTGGGTGCGCGACCCCGGCCCGGCGCTGCGTGCGCACGCGGAGGAGATCTACGGCGACGCCTTCCCGCCCGAGCTGCGGGCGCCCTTCGACGACCTCTTCGACGACGAGGTCCTGGTGTACGCCGAGGACCCTGACCGTGCCGCCGGTCTCGTGGTGCTGCGACGCATCGGCGAGCAGCGCTGGGCCTTCGTGCGCTACTTCCTCGCGGGCCGCCGCGGGGCGGGCGTGGGCAGCCGGATGTTCGCCGACCTGCGCCGCGAGCTCGGTGACGCGCGCGTGGTCCTCGACGTCGAGGACCCGGGCGAGCCGGGCATCGACGGCGCCGAGCACGCCGTGCGCCTGCGCCGCATCGCCTTCTACGAGCGGCTCGGCATGACGGTGCTTCCCGTGCGCGGCTACGAGCCGCCCCACGACGACGGCCACGCCCCCGCCCTGCTCCTGCTCAGCAGCGACGTCGACCCCGGCCTCGACGTCCGCCACCTGGTCGAGACCGTCTTCCGCGACCGCTACCACCTGGCGGACGATCACCCCGTCGTACGCCGGGTGCTGGAGGCGAGCTCACTGCTCTGACGTCGCTGCGAGCAGCCCCGCCAGCTCCTCGGGACGGCTCAGGTGCGGGCAGTGCCCCGAGGCGATCTCCAGCGGCGCGGTCACGCCCAACCGGGCGGCGGCGACCCGGCGCTGCAGCGGCGGCGGCAGGAAGCGGTCGGCCGTGGTCACGACGTACGCGCTCGGCACCGCCAGGACCTCCACCTCCGGCCACGGCCGGAGGGCCAGGGCGTCGCCGACGGGACGCTCGTGGCGCACCGCCTCCTCGGCCACGTCGCCGGGCACGTCGTGGTGGAAGGTGACCGCCGGGTCCGCGCTGCCCGTGACACCGTCGAGGCGCCCCTGCTCGGCCACCGCCGCGGACCAGCCGAGGGCGTCGAACCACCCGTAGCCGTCTTCCCCCGCTCGCGGCACCATGCCGGCGACGTACACCGCCCGCACCGCCGACAAGCGCTCCGCGACGAGCGGCACCAGGAAGCCACCCGCGGAGTGCCCGACCACCACCGCGTCCCGCGGCCCTCCCAGGGCGTCCACCACGGTGTCGGCGCACTGCTCCCAGGTCAGATCGTCGCGGACGGTGGGCAGGTCTGGCGCCACTGCTGCGTGGCCCAGCCCGCGAAGCGCCCGGACCACCGCTCGCCAGTGCCAGCCGCCGTCACCGGAGCCGTGCAGCAGCACGAAGGTCGTCATGCGCGGGCAGACCCGGCGTGGACGCCGGACTCACCGGTCGCCGGCGGTCGAGCCTGTCGAGACCTCGTCGCGCACGTCACCGGGTCTCAAGACAGGCGCTGCGCGCCTTCCTCGACCACCGGGACGTCGCACGCGCATTCCTCGACCACCGGGGTGGTCGAGGAGGTTGCGCAGCAACCGTCTCGAGACCCCCCGTGGTCGCGGGAGGCGTCGTCGCTAGTCGAGCCGCACGGTCTCGTTGGTCGAGGGGAACTTGTCGGGCTCGCCGCTGACGGCGGCGCGCAGGCCACCGACGAGCTGCTTGACCTTCGACTTCGGCGCGTCCCAGTACTCCGCGGTGTCGACCTCGACGCGCAGCAGCGCGAGGCCAGGCGTCTCGAGCCCGTCGGCGAACCACACCTCGAGGGCGGGCGACCACAGCGTCTCGGCCTTCGCCCGGTCGTGCACCACCGTCGCGCGCCCCGACAGCGACACCCACGAGCTGTTCTTCTCGTCGGAGAAGGAGACGTTGACCTCGGGGTGGGCGACGACCTGGCGTGCCTTGTCGGAGTCGTCGTAGCAGAAGAACCACAGGTCGCCGTCGAACTCGACCTCCTGCAGCGCCATCGGCCGACTGACGTGGCGTCCGTCGTTGGTCATCGTGGTCAGCATGCTCATCCGCGCCCGGTCGACCAGGCCGGCGACCTTGGCCACGGCGTCGTCACGGGTGGGTGTGTCGGTGTCGTGCTCGCTCATGTGTCTCCCTCCGAGATGGGCCACGCAGCTCGCGACCCCCTCCAGGGGTGCCCGAAGCAACCACGCTCACGCGGGTACGCCCCGACGAGAGCCGTACGTCGACTGGGAGGATCGCCCGATGGGACAGAAGCAGGCACGCAAGAAGCACGAGCGACGGGTCAAGGAGCTGGTCGCCGCCGCCGAGGCGGCAGCCACCCGCGCCGAGAAGGCCGCGCGCAAGGCCCGGCGCGAGCGCAAGCGCGCTGCCGAGGCGCCACGGCCCGCAGGGACGACGCCGGTGCCGACCGAGGCCCCCGAGTCCACTGCCGCGCCGACCGCCGAGCTGGAGTCGGCGACGAAGGCCGAGCTCATGGAGCGGGCACGCGCCGCCGACGTCACCGGTCGCGGCTCGATGACCAAGGCCGAGCTGGTCGCGGCGCTCGGCGGCTGACCGCTCCCCCGGCGAGTCACACGCTGCCGCCCGGCGGCACCCGGCCGCCGGGGCCGACGTCGCGTCGCACGTGCGACTCCCGACCGATGATGGCGATCGCGTCGGGGTCCTCCAGCGAGGTCTCGGCACCGCCCACCGTGGCCTCGGGCCCGATCTCCGCGTCGCTGTCGACGACGGCGCGCACCACGCGTGCCCCGGAGCGCACGGTGACCCCCGCGCCCAGCACGCTCTCGACGACCTCGGCTCCGGACTCGACCACCGAGTCAGGGCCGACGACGCTGCGGGTGACCGTGCCACAGACGCGGGCGCCGGGGCTCAGCATCGCGTCGGCGAGCGTGGCGCCCGCGCCGACGTACGCCGGCAGCCGCTCCGGCTGCTGCGTGCGGATCGGCCACGCGGGGTCGAAGAGCCCGACGTCGCCGGTGAGCAGCTCGAGGTGCGCGTTGAGGTAGTGGTGGGGCTGCCCGAGGTCGCGCCAGTAGCCGTCGAGCCGGTGGGCGTAGGTCTTGCCCCGTGCCACCAGGCGCGGGACCAGCAGGTCGCCGAAGTCGCCGAGGCCCGAGTCGCCCGCCTCGCGGTCGGCGTCGGCGCCCGACAGCTCGCGGTGGAGCTCCTCGAGCACCTCCACCAGCACGTCGACCCGGTAGGCGAAGACCTCGGCCGCGACCACGGTGCCGCGCGGCTTCTCGGGCTTGTAGCTGACGTCGGTGACCCGGCCGAGCCGGTTGTGCTCCACCACGGCGTGGTCGGACGGGTCCTCACCCGTGACGCCGGCCAGGTCGGTCACCACCATGGTCAGCTCGGCGCCCTTCTCGGCGTGCGTCGCCAGGACCTCGCGGTGGTCGAGCCGGTAGACGTGGTCGGCGCTCATCACGAGCACCGTGGTGGCACCGCTGCGGCGCAGGTCGTCACGCAGCCGGTAGAGCTCGTCGGCGTTGCCGTGGGCGAAGCCCTCGTCGTCGAGGGAGCCGCTGCCCTGCCGCGGCACCAGCAGGCGGAGACCGCCCCGGGTGCGGTCGAGGTCCCACGGCCGGCCGTTGCGCACCTGCTCCTGCAGCGACTCGGCCTGGTACTGGACCGAGAGCCACACGTCGTCGACCCCCGAGTTGACCAGGTTGGACAGCGCGAAGTCGATCAGCTGGTAGGACCCCGCGAAGGGCAGGGCGGGCTTGGCGCGCTCGGCGGAGAGGACGTCCATGCGGGCACCGGCGCCACCGGCCTGCACGATCGCGACGACACGAGGGTCTGGGGCGGTCACGGCGTCACTGTGACACGCAGGCATGGATCGCCGTCGGCGGGGCATCCAGCGGGCAGGGAGATGCCCTGGTCGTGAAGCCGCCGCGACGCCCCCAGCCGGAGGAGCTGCGACGTGACCCACCTGCCCCGCCCGCGCGGAGAGCTCACCGCGCGCCTGGTCGAGACCCTGCGCGGGCCTCTCGACGGACCGCCCCTGACCCTCGGCGGGCCCGCGCCCGACGCCTCGCTCGCGCTGTGGATGCTCCACGAGCTGCACTACCGCGGCTTCGACGAGGTCGACGACCGCTGGGAGTGGTCCCCCCGCCTGATGCCGCTGCGCCGCGACCTCGAGGACGACCTCGAGCGACGCCTCCGTGAGCGGTACGCCGGCGTCGCGACGTACGACGACCTGGAGGTCGACGAGGCGGTGGTCGCGGTCATCGACGACCACGAGGGTCCGTCGCTGGCGCGTCACGTGCAGCGCCACGCCACGCGGCAGGAGGTCGAGGAGCTGCTCCGGCAGCGGTCGATCTACCACCTCAAGGAGGCCGACCCCACCAGCTGGACGATCCCGCGGCTGAGCGCCGGTCCCAAGGCGGCCCTGCTGCTCGTGCAGCTCGACGAGTACGGCGCCGGCGACCCGGCCCGGCTCCACCACGCCCTCTTCGCGCAGGGGCTCGCCGACTCCGGCCTCGACGCCGCCTACGGCGCCTACGTCGACGAGGCCACCGACGCCGTGCTGGAGCAGAACAACGCGGTCAGCCTCTTCGGCCTGCAACGACGGATGCGCGGCGCCGCCCTGGGCCACTTCGCGGCCTTCGAGGCGACCAGCTCGATCCCGTCGCGGCAGCTGGCGCAGGGCATGCGCCGGGTGGGGCTGCCCGAGTCGATGGCCGGCTACTACGACGAGCACGTCGAGGCCGACGCCGCCCACGAGCAGGTGGCGCTGCGCGACATCTGCGGCCGCCTGGTCCGCGAGGAGCCTGCGCTGCGCGACGACGTGCTGCTCGGCGCCTGGACCTGCCTCGACCTGGAGGCGCGCACGGCGCGCGACCTGCTCGGGCGCTGGGAGGCGGTGGCGGCGTGAGCGGCTCGCGTCCCCCCGTGCTGCGCGTCTGCGCCGACGGTCCCGTGCTCGTCACCGGCGAGGTGGAGGTCGAGGACGCCGACGGCGTGCGGCACCGGAGCACCCGCCCGGTCTCGGCCGTGTGCCGCTGCGGCGCCAGCAGCCGCGCGCCGTGGTGCGACGGCACCCACAAGCTGCTGCGCGCCCGCGACGCCGACCGCGGCTCACCTCAGGGGTGACGCAGCAGGAGCACGACGCCGCCGGCTCCCTCGCGCAGGCCGTCGGCGTACCACCCGTCCGCGGCGGCCCAGCCGACGATCTCGTCGGCCTGCGCCTCCGTGCCGAGCTGCAGCAGCAGCGGGCCACCACGGGGCAGGTGACCGAGTGAGGCCGTGACGCAGGCGCGGGCGAGGTCGAGGCCGTCGTCGCCGCCGTCGATGGCCAGCGGCGGGTCCTCCGCGAAGTCGCCGATCCGGTCGCTGCGCACCCACGGCGGGTCGGCCACCACCACGGCGAAGACCTCGCACCCGGTCAGCGCCCGCTGCAGCTCGCCGCGGCGCACCTCGACCCGGTCGCCGAGCCCGGCGCTGCGGGCGTTGCGCTCGGTCAGCTCGACGGCGGCGGGGTCGACGTCGACGCACACCAGCGCGCGACCGCTGAGGGCCGCGGCTCCCAGCCCGATGTGCCCGGCGCCCGAGCACAGCTCGAGCAGCGGACCCCGCGGCGCGGTCTCGGCGAGCTCGGCCGCCCACCGCGACTGCAGCTCGGTCCACGGCCGCGGCTCCAGAACGCGCGCGTCGTACTCGATGCGGAGCCCGGCGAACTCCAGGTACCTGCCGACGTCCGTGCTCTCCACCGAGGCTCCTCGCTGTGCTGGTCGTGGGTGTCGTCGCCCGTGTAGCCCGCCGGCCCCCACGCGATGCGCGCCTCCCCGGACGGATCGACCACGCCACGATGGGCACCCCCAGGCCATGGACCTCGACGTGAGCAACCTGCGCCGTGTCGCGGTGGCCTCGGCCGCCGTGGTGGGCGTGATCCAGGCCGGCACCGCCACCCTCGCGCTCCGCGCCGGGCGCCGTGACTACGCCGACGGTGCGTGGGGCCCGGGCCTGGCCGCCGTGGCCGTCACCAGCGCGGCGCTGGGCACCGGTCACGCCGGGCGCCGCTGGGCGCTCGCCGGCGCCACGACGGCGTGGGCGAGCCGCCTCACCACGCTCATGGTGGGCCGGCTGCGCGGCAGCGAGGAGGAGGACGAGCGCTACACCGACTTCCTCGAGGGCGACTCGGCGCCCACGGTGGTCGCCAAGGTCTTCCTGACCCAGGCCGTGGCCCAGCTGCTGGTCTCGGCCCCGATCCAGGTCGCCGCCGCGGCACGACTCCCCCGCTCCCGGCGCCGGTGGCTGCTGCCCGCCGGGCTCGCCGTGATGGTCACGGGCGCCGTCGTCGAGGCCGTCGCCGACCGGCAGAAGGCCGACTTCATGGCGCGCAAGCAGGCCGCGAAGGAGCGCGGCGACGACGCCCCCGACGTGCTCGACACCGGCCTGTGGCGCTGGTCGCGGCATCCCAACTACTTCGGCGACTCCGTGGTCTGGGACGGCGCCTGGCTGGCCTCGGCGGCGTCGGCCCCGGCGCTGTGGACGCTCCCCGCCCCGGTCGCGATGTCCTACTTCCTGGTCTACGCGACGGGCGCCAAGCGCACCGAGGACCGGATGGGCGAGCGGCCGGCGTACCAGGACTACCAGCAGCGGGTCGCCTTCTTCCTCCCGCGTCCGCCTCGTCGCTGAGCCGTTCCAGGTCCCGGACCGGACACTGCGGCTGCAAAGGTTTGCGGTCGCAGGACAGCGGGGATGGTGCTGCGCGGGGAAGGTACGGCCCGCGTCGCCTGCCCCTCCACGCTTGCGGCGGCGCGGGCCGGTCGGTCAGCCGGTCGGTCAGCCGGTCGGTCAGCCGGTCGGTCAGTCGGTCGATCAGTCGATCAGTCGGCCGGGTCGGAGGCGGGCTCCTCGCGGGGAGCCGTGGGCCGCAGGGCGACCTGGGCCACGCGGCGCCCGTCCATCGATGTGACGACGAGCTCGTCGCCGTCGAGCGGCACCACGTCGCCGCGGGCGGGGAGCCGGCCGAGGCGGTCGGTCACGAAGCCCGCCACGGTCTCGTAGCGACCGTCCTCCAGCTCGACGCCGGTGTGCTCGCGGAACTCCTCCAGCGTGATCCCGGCGTCGACGAGCCGGGCGTCGCCCGCCTGGATCACGACCTCGGCGGCGGGCGCGTCGTACTCGTCCTGGATGTCGCCGACCAGCTCCTCGACGAGGTCCTCGAGCGTGACGATGCCCTCGAAGCCGCCGTACTCGTCGACGACGACGGCCAGGTGGGCGCCGACGGCGCGTAGGTGCGACATCGTGGGCAGCACCCGGTTGGTCGAGGGCACCCCGGGCAGGTCGCGCACCAGGCCGTCGATGAGGGCGTCCTCGGACGCGCCCAGCAGGTCGCGCACGTGCAGGTAGCCACGGGTGTCGTCGAGGCCGTCACCGACGACGGGGTAGCGCGAGTAGGGGTGCTCCTTCACCGTCGCCGTGACCTCACCGACGCTCTGCCCGGCCTGCAGCACCGTGACCATCGGCCGAGGCGTCATGACCTCGCGGATGATCCGGTCGCCCGCCTCGAAGACGTCGTCGAGGAGCTCTCGCTCCTGCTCGGGAAGCCCCTGCAGCCCGGCGATCTGGGTGCGCAGCTCCTCCTCGGTGACCTCCTCGGCCACCGCGTGGGGGTCCTGGCCGAGGAGGCGGAGGACCAGGTTGGTCGACTTCGAGAGCAGCCAGATCACCGGGCGCATCAGCGTCGCGAAGCGGTCGACCAGCGGCGCCACCAGCAGCGAGACCCCTTCGGAGCGCTGCAGGGCCAGCCGCTTGGGCACCAGCTCGCCGAGGACCAGCGAGAAGAAGGCGACCACCAGGGTGAGAGCCACCAGCGCCACCGTGGGCGCGATGCCGCTGGGCACGCCGATGGTCTCGAGGCCGGGGACGAAGTCGGGGGCCAGCGAGGAGGCGCCGAAGGCCGCGGAGAAGAAGCCCGCCACGGTGACGCCGATCTGCACCGCGGAGAGGAAGCGGTTGGGGTCGCGTGCGACCCGTGCTGTGCGCTCGGCCCGGCCGCCGCGCTCCGCCAGGTTGTCGACCTGGCTGGGGCGCAGCGAGATCAGCGCGATCTCGGTGCCGGCGAAGACTCCGCCGACGAGCACGAAGCCGAGCACCAGCGCGGCGTTGCCGAGGGTCATCAGGTCCACGGTGGCCATTGTCCGGCAGCCGTGGACGCGCCGGGGACCGGGACTAGCGCGGGGTCCCGTCGGTGCGCCCGTCGGTGCGCCCGTCCGGGCCGTCCGCGGGGCCGCGCACGAAGTCGGGGTCGTGGGGGTCGGTCGGTGCCACGTCGGGCTGCGTCTGACCGGCGTGCGTCTGGTCGGCGTGGCCCGACTGCTCGGTGCCGACCTCGGCGTGGCCCGACCGCGCGGTCACCGGGTCGGTGGGCGTGTAGTCGTCGGCGCGGTGGTCGACGGCGGGGTCGAGGCGGTCGGCCTCGCGGACGGCGTCCTCCTGCTGCGCGCGGGTCTGCTCGTACGCCGTGCGCTGCTCGCGCGCGTGGGCCTCCAGGCGCTCCGCCTCGGCGCGGGCCTCGGCCGCGGCCGCCTCGCTCTCCTGCGCCCGGACGGCCTGCTCGGGTGCCTGGGCGGCCACCTGGGCCGCCTCGGTGCGCAGCTGACCCGCCTGAGCCGCCTGCTCGCGGCGACGCTGGGCGCGCTGCTGCAGCACCAGTCCGACCGCGACGGCGGCGACCACCACCAGCAGCACGACGATGAGGGTCACGATCAGGGCCGTCGACATGGCAGTCCTCCTGGGGCACGGGGATGGGGGGTACGAGATGGGGCACGGGTCCGCGGCGCGGACGCTGCCCCGGCCAGTGCCCGCGCCCGGGCCGGGCAAACCCGGCGTCGTACGCCGGTGACAAGCCCGCGGGACTGTGCTGTCCTGAGCGGGCTGCCCCGGACGTGGCGGCGCCGGCCTCCCAGGGCCACGACCCGGAGCGTGCCATGACCGTCGCCCGACGCGACCAGAGCCTCTACACCGACCTGGCGCGCGCGGTGCGCGACAGCGGGCTGATGCGACGACGCCACGGCTGGTACTCGGCACAGATCGCCACCATGGTCGCGCTCTTCGTGCTGGTCTGGGTGGCCGTGGTCCTCGTGGGCGACAGCTGGTGGCAGCTGCTGCTGGCGGTCGCCCTCGGTGCGGTGGTCACGCAGTTCGGCTTCCTGGGCCACGACGCCGCCCACCAGCAGGTCTTCGCCTCCTCGGCCTGGAACGAGTGGACGGCGCGCGTCCTCGCGGGCGCCTTCGCCGGCCTGGCCTACGGGTGGTGGCGCGGCAAGCACCACAAGCACCACGCCGCCCCCAACCAGGAGGGCCGCGACCCCGACATCGCCCCCGGCGCGATCGCCTTCACCGCCGCCATCGCCGAGGCGCGGGCCGGCGGCCCGCGCGGCTGGTTCGTCCGGCACCAGGGGTGGCTCTTCTTCCCGCTCCTGACGCTCGAGGGTCTCCACCTCCACGCCAGCAGCGTGCGGCTGCTCCTGGGCCGGGCGCCGGTGCGCCACCGCTGGGCGGAGCTGGTGCTGGTCGTGCCCCGGCTGGCCGGCTACGTCGTGGTGCTGCTCCTGCTGCTGCCTCCCGGCAAGGCCGCGGCGTTCTTCGTGGTGCAGATGGCGGTCTTCGGGTTCTGGCTGGGGTGCTCCTTCGCCCCCAACCACAAGGGCATGCCGATCGTGCCCGCGGCCACCCAGCTCGACTTCCTGCGGCGGCAGGTGCTGATGTCACGCAACGTCGGGGGCGGCCTCGTCCTGGAGACGGCGATGGGCGGGCTCAACCTCCAGATCGAGCACCACCTCTTCCCGAGCATGCCGCGGCCCAACCTGCGGCGGGTGCGCCCCATGGTCCAGGCGTACTGCCGGGAGCACGACGTCGCCTACACCGAGACGAGCCTGCTGGCGTCGTACGCCCTCGTCGTCGACTACCTCAACCACGTCGGGCTGCGCGCCCGCGGGCCCTTCGAGTGCCCCCTGGCGGAGCGGCTGCGGGCCTGAGCCGGTCAGCCCGCGACGTAGTACATCCGCTTGTTGACGAACTCGTCCATGCCGAGCGGCCCGAGCTCGCGGCCGAAGCCGGAGCGCTTGACGCCGCCGAAGGGGATCTCGGCGCCCTCCCCCGCCGTCGTGTTGACGTTGGCCATCCCGACCTCGAGCCGCTGCGCGACCTTCTCCGCCCGGGCCACGTCGGTGCTGAAGACCGCCCCGCCCAGGCCGTAGGTCGTGTCGTTGGCCAGCGCGAGCGCCTCCTCGTCGGAGGACACCTTGTAGACCACGGCCACCGGGCCGAAGAGCTCCTCGGAGTAGGCCCGCATCTCCGGCGTGACGCCCGAGAGCACCGCCGGGGAGTAGTACGCCGCCGGCGCCTCGCCGAGCACGCCGCCGGCGTGCAGGGTGGCGCCCTTGGCGACGGCGTCCTCGACCTGCTCGGCCAGCAGCTCCGCGGCCCGGCGCGAGGAGAGCGGGGAGTAGGACTCCACCGCCTTCGCCTTCTCGGTGAGCTTGGCGACGAAGTCGTCGAAGAGCTCCTCCCGCACGATCATGCGCTTGTTGGAGTTGCACGCCTGGCCAGTGTTGTAGGTCCGGAAGTCCCAGGCGTCGCCGACCAGGCCGTCGAGGTCATCGGTGTCGAGGACGACCATGGGGTCGGAGCCGCCGAGCTCCAGCACGCACTTCTTCAGGTGCTTCCCCGCCAGCGAGGCGACCACCGAGCCGGCCCGCTCGGAGCCGGTCAGCGACACCCCCTGGATCCGGGGGTCGGCGATGACCGTCTCGATCTGCTCGTGGGTGGCGAAGAGGTTCTGGTAGACGCCCTCGGGCAGGCCGGCGTCGTCCATGATCTGCTGCACCGCGAGCGCCGAGCGCGGCACCGACTCGGCGTGCTTGAGGATGATCGTGTTGCCGAGCACCAGGTTGGGAGCCGCGAAGCGGGCGATCTGGTAGTAGGGGAAATTCCACGGCATGATCCCCAGCAGCGGCCCGATCGGCAGTCGCTGCACCATCGCCCGGCCGCCGGAGAGCGCCTTGATGGGCTGGTCGGCCGCCAGCGTGGGCCCCTCGTCGGCGAAGTAGTCGAAGATCGCCTGGCAGAACTCCGCCTCCTCGACACCCTCGGAGCCGGGCTTGCCCATCTCCTGGGTGGCGATGGCGGCCAGGTCGTCGGCGCGCTCGGCGAAGAGCGCCGCCACCTTCTTGACCACGGCGGCCCGCTCCGCCATCGGCACCTCGCGCCAGGAGGCGTACGCCGCGGCGCTCGCCGTCAGCGCGGCCTCGACGTCGGCGTCGGTCGCGTGGTCGAAGGTCTGCACGACCTCGCCGGTCGACGGGTCGGTCACCTGGTAGGCGGGGCTGCTCATGGTCTCTCCTCGGAGGTCGGGGCGCTGGGTGCCGAGGAGGCCATCATGGCCGTCCCCCGGTCGCGCCGTCGACGCCGGTGCAGCAGCCCCGCCACCAGGCCCACCACCAGGGCTACGGCGTGAAGACCACCTTGATCGTGCCGTCGGTCTTCTTCTGGAACTGCTCGTAGGCCTGCGGGGCCAGGTCGAGCGGCATCCGGTGGGTCGTGAAGCTCTCCGTGCCCAGCGGGTCGGCGTCGTCGAGCAGCAGCGGCATCAGGTCGTCGACCCAGCGCTTGACGTTGGCCTGGCCCATCCGCAGCTGCACTTGCTTGTCGAAGAGCGTGAGCATCGGCATCGGGTCGGCCTGGCCGCCGTAGACGCCGATCAGCGAGACGGTGCCGCCGCGGCGCACCGCGTCGATCGCCGTGTAGATCGCGCTCATCCGGTCGACGCCCGCCACGCTCATCACCTTGGCCGCGAGGCCGGACGGGAGCATGCCGAGCACCTTCTGCCCGGCCGCGG
Organism: Nocardioides aequoreus; assembly: GCF_000720335.1. Lineage (GTDB taxonomy): Bacteria > Actinomycetota > Actinomycetes > Propionibacteriales > Nocardioidaceae > Marmoricola > Marmoricola aequoreus. The sequence goes on from NZ_JOJN01000005.1 coordinate 51,109, forward strand.
CGACGCGGGAGCCGTGCGCCTCCATGCCCACGGCGTCGACGACGGAGTCGGCGCCCCGGCCGGCGGTGCGCGAGCGCACCTCCTCGGCGACGTCGTCGACCTGCTGCAGGTCGATCACCTCGGCCCCGGCCGCCGCGGCACGGGCCAGGCGCTCGGGCACGAGGTCGACGGCGATGACCCGTCGGCCCTGGTGCAGCGCGATCCGCGTCGCCATCTCGCCGATCGGCCCGAGCCCCAGCACGAGGAGCGTGCCGCCGTCGGGCACGTCGGCGTACGCCACGGACTGCCAGGCTGTCGGCAGCACGTCGCTGAGGAAGAGGAAGCGGTCGTCGGGCGGACCCTCGGGCACCTTGATCGGCATGTACTGCGCCTGCGGGACGCGCAGGTACTCCGCCTGCGCCCCGGGCACCTCGCCGTAGAGCTTGCTGAAGCCGAAGAGGGCGGCACCCATCCCCTGCTCACGCACCTGGGTGGTCTCGCACTGGGTGGGCAGCCCCTGCGAGCACATCCAGCAGTGCCCGCAGCAGATCTGGAAGGGCAGCACCACCCGGTCGCCGACCTTGAGGTCGCCGGCCTCGGGACCGACCTCCTCCACGATGCCCATCGGCTCGTGGCCGAGCACGTCGCCGCGGCCCATGAAGGGGCCGAGCGTCTCGTAGAGGTGGAGGTCGGAGCCGCACAGGCCCGACGAGGTGATCTTGACGACGGCGTCGTTCGGCTGCTCGATGCGGGGGTCCGGCACCTGCTCGACGCGTACGTCGCGGACGCCCTGCCACGTGACTGCCTTCATGTGTTGCCAGCTCCTCGGGATCGGTGTCGCTGCGAAGGGCCCGGGATACCCGGACCCTCTCGCGCCATGCACCAGGACCCACCGGCCTCCGGCCACATGAGTTGGCGCGACCGGGGTACGAGCGAGGAAGGCCGGCCAGCAGAGACCGCCCTCGGGTGCTCTCGTTGAGACGAAGCGATCGCCCCACATTTTTCGTGCGCTGAAGCGACCGGCGCACTGCCTTCTCCGCGTCACCGACCGTCTCCGGGCCCAGTCCCGGCCGGACCCGGTCAGGCGCGGCACTGACCCCACAGGGGGTTCACATGACCATCGTGGCCACATCACCGACCCCGGACGCCGACCAGGCCTCCGCACCCTTCCCGGAGCAGGCCGAGGGCGCCTCGAGCGGACGCACCTCGACCGCCCGGCAGCTGCGCGACGAGCGCACTGCCGACTGCGTCCTGGAGCTGGCACAGTGCACCGATGCGCAGGAGGAGCAGCGCCTGCGCACCCGGCTGATCTACCTCAACATCCCCATGGCCACCGCGCTGGCCTCGCGCTACCGCAACCGCGGGCAGTCCGACGACGACCTCGAGCAGGTCGCCTACGTGGGGCTCTGCTCGGCGGCCCGGCGCTTCGACCCGGCCGTCGCCGACAGCTTCGCCAGCTACTGCGTGCCGACCGTGCTTGGTGAGCTGCGCCGGCACTTCCGCGACCGCGGCTGGGTGGTGCGCCCGCCCCGCCGGGTGCAGGAGGTGCAGATGCAGGTGCTGCGGGCCCAGAACGCGATGTCGGGCGACCTCGGGCGCGACCCGACCCCCGCGGAGCTCGCGGCCCACGTCGGGTCGCCCGTCGAGGACGTCGTCGAGGCCCTGGCCGTGCGCAGCTGCTACGTGCCGACCTCGCTCGACAAGCCGGTCGGCGGCGAGCACGACGCACCCTCGCTCAACGAGCTGCTGCCCGGTGCCGCCGACGGCAGTGCCGCGGCCGAGGCCCGGATGCTCCTGGGGCCGGCCGTGCGCGGCCTGGGCGAACGCGACCGGCGGATCCTGCGGATGCGCTTCTTCGACGACCTCACCCAGCGCGAGATCGCCGAGGACGTGGGGGTGACGCAGATGCAGGTCTCCCGCGTGCTGACCCGCATCTTCAGCGACCTGCGGACCGCCATCGGCGACCGCGAGGGCTGAGGACGGGCTGAGTCGCTCGGGGACCGGCCACATGGCCGGGCCCCGAGCCGCTCTCACAGGATCGGCTTGCCGCCCGTGACCGCCACCCGTGCGCCGGAGACGTAGCTGCCGTCGTCCGACCCGAGCAGCACGTAGACCGGCGCGAGCTCGGCGGGCTGGCCCGCGCGGCCCAACGGGGTGTTGTCGCCGAAGCTCTGGACCGCGTCCGGCGGCAGGGTCGCCGGGATCAGCGGCGTCCAGACCGGCCCCGGCGCCACGCTGTTGACGCGGATGCCCCGCGGGCCGAGCATCTGGGCCAGCGACGCGCAGAGGTTGGCGATCGCGGCCTTCGTGGCGGCGTACGGCGCGAGCGTGGGGTTGGGCGCGTCGGAGTTGACCGACGAGCTGCCGATGATCGAGGACCCCTCCCCCATGTGCGGCAGCGCCGCCTTGACCATGTGGAACATCGCGGAGACGTTGGTCGCCCAGGTGTGGTCCCACTCCTCGTCGCTGACGTCCTCGATGCTCTCGTGCGACATCTGGTAGGCCGCGTTGAGCACCAGCACGTCGATGCGACCGAGCTCCTCGACGGCCTTGGCCACCACGTCGCGACAGTGCTGCGGCTCGGCCAGGTCACCGGCCACCAGCACCGCCCGTCCCCCGGCCTCCTCGACGTGACGGGCGGTCTCGCGCGCGTCCTCGTGCTCCGAGAGGTAGGAGATGACGACGTCGGCCCCCTCGCGGGCGTAGGCGATGGCGACGGCGCGGCCGATGCCGCTGTCGGCGCCGGTCACCACCGTGGCCCGGCCCGGCATGCGGCCCGAGCCCCGGTAGGAGCTCTCCCCGCAGTCGGGCACGGGATCCATCGCGTGCTGGTCGCCCGGTGGGGTCTGCTGCTGGCGTGGCTGTGGCATGTCGGTCCTCTCGAGGAAGGGGTGGGACGGCCCGGTTACCCGCTCGGGGCCGGGCCATCCCGCCCCACCGCTCAGGCGCTGGGGCCGAAGCGCTCCCACACCCGGTGCGAGCCGAGGCTCTCGAGCACCCACGGCACCAGCTCCCCGGGAGCCGCGTCACGACGCATGCCGACCTGGCCGTCGCCGAGCACCGCGCGCACCAAGGCGGAGCCGGCGCCCCAGGCCCCGATCGCCTTCCCGTGCCGCCAGGCCTCCTGGAGCAGCACGTCGACGCGGGGGTCGCGTCCCTGTCCCGCCATCACGGGCTGGTCCGGGGCGACGGGCGCGGACCCCGCCACCAGCACAGCGTCGAGCTCGACCGAGCGCACGGTCGCGAAGGTGCGCTGCACCGCCACCGACCCGCCGAGCTTGCCGCCGACGGGCGCGACCACGAAGGGGACCACCTGGGCCGCGAGCAGGGCACGCCGCACCTCGTCGAGGGTGTCGAGGTCGGTCTCCTCGTCGGCCACGATGCCGACCATCCGGCCTGCCACGGGCCAGGTGCCGACGACCTGGGAGAGCGCCGGGCTGGAGGCCGCCCCCGGCGTCGCGGCGTCGAGGAGCGCCTGGTCGGCCGCCGGGACCTCGAGGCCCAGGCCCGCGGCCACCCGGGCGCACAGCTCGTCGTCGATCGCCGCGAGCGCGGCCAGCTGCCGCTGCTTGATGGCCTCCTCATAGCACTTGCCGAGCTCGAAGACGTAGGCCCCGACGATGTGCTCGCGCTCGATCGGGCTCATGCTCTGCCAGAACATCCGGGGCTGGCTCACGTGGTCGTCGTACGACGCCGGAGCACCCCGCACCTTGCGCGACTCCGGCACGACCGCCGCGGCCTCGACGAAGGCACGGTCGCCGGCGCCGGCGTGGAAGGGACACCCGCCGTCGAGGGAGTTGGGCTGGTACGGCGCCACGCCGCGGTGCACGCCCTGCTGCCCGTAGCCGTCGCGCAGCATGTCGTTGACCGGCACGTGCGGCCGGTTGATCGGCAGCTGCTTGAAGTTCGGCCCACCGAGCCTGGTCAGCTGGGTGTCGAGGTAGGAGAAGAGCCGCGCCTGGAGCAGCGGGTCGTCCGTGACGTCGATGCCGGGCACGAGGTGGCCGACGTGGAAGGCCACCTGCTCGGTCTCGGCGAAGTAGTTGGTCGGGTTGGCCGTGAGCGTCAGGCGGCCGAGCGGCTGCACCGCGGCGAGCTCCTCCGGCACCAGCTTGGTGGGGTCGAGCAGGTCGATGCCCTCGAAGGTCTGCGACGGGGCGTCGGGGAAGACCTGCACGCCGAGCTCCCACGAGGGGAAGGCGCCGGCCTCGATGGCGTCGGCGAGGTCGCGCCGGTGGAAGTCGGGGTCGATGCCCGCCAGCAGCTGCGCCTCCTCCCACACCAGCGAGTGCACGCCCAGCTCGGGCTTCCAGTGGAACTTGGCCAGGCACGTCGACCCGTCGGCCGCGACGAGCCGGAAGGTGTGGACGCCGAAGCCCTCCATCATCCGGTAGGAGCGCGGGATGCCGCGGTCCGACATGTTCCACAGCGTGTGGTGCTGCGCCTCGGTGTGCAGCGAGACGAAGTCCCAGAAGGTGTCGTGCGCGCTCTGCGCCTGCGGGATCTCCCGGTCTGGGTGCGGCTTGGCGGCGTGCACCACGTCGGGGAACTTGATGCCGTCCTGGATGAAGAAGACGGGGATGTTGTTGCCGACGAGGTCGAAGGTGCCCTCCTCGGTGTAGAACTTCGTGGCGAAGCCCCGCGTGTCGCGCACCGAGTCGGCCGAGCCGCGGCTGCCGAGCACCGTGCTGAAGCGCGTGAAGACCGGCGTCTCGACGCCCTCGGCCAGGAACCGCGACGAGCAGATCGCGTCGGCCGCGCCGTAGCCGACGAAGACGCCGTGCGCGGCGGCACCGCGGGCGTGGACCACACGCTCCGGGATGCGCTCGTGGTCGAAGTGGGTGATCTTCTCGCGCAGGTGGTGGTCCTGCAGCAGCGTCGGGCCGCGCTCCCCCGCCTTGAGCGAGTGGTCGGTGTCGTGCAGGCGCACGCCGTCGGCCGTGGTCAGGAACTCGCCCTGCTGGCCCCGCCCCCCGGCGGCCACGGTCGCCTCCCCACCCGCGGCGGTGCGCAGAGCCGGCTCCTGCTGGTCGTCCTTCGGCGGCAGCGGCGCGCGGGGCGTGGTGGGCTCCTCCAGCGACGCGGCTCGGGAGCCGGAGCCCCGGGCACGGGCGGCTCGAGCAGCTCGGCCGCCTTGTCCTTGATGCGGCGCGCGGCCTTCTGCACGGCGTCGGCGGGTCCAGTCATGGTCGTGCCTCCTGAGGTCGGGGAGCCCCCGCGATACCCCCGGCGGTGCGGTGACATGCGCGACCGCAGGGGTGGCGCGCCGGGCCGCCTAGGATGGCGAGCGGGCCCGACCCCGGCCCTCACCACCAGATCGGAGGCCCTCGTGCTGTCACCCACTCCCGACCGTCCCTCCGCGACCGAGAAGGGTCTGGCCGGATGGCTCGCCGAGGTCGCCGAGGCGGGCTCCGGGAAGTTCGACGCCGACACGCTCGTGGCCCAGACGCTCAGCGTCATCAGTGCCGCCGACCACGTCAGCCTCACCGTCCGCGACGGCAGTGGCTACCGCTCGCTGGCGGCGTCCTCCGACCTCGCCGCCGACGCCGACGCGCTCCAGTACGACCTGCGCGAGGGTCCCTGCCTCGAGGCGGCCGAGGAGGGCGACTGGTACGTCAGCGGCGACGTCGCCCAGGACCCGCGCTGGCCCCGGTGGGGACCGAGAGCGGCACAGGCGGGGGTGGGCTCCCTGCTCAGCGCCCGGCTGGTCTCCGACGGGAAGCCCTTCGGTGCGCTCAACATGTACGCCGACCGGCCCGGCGCCTTCAGCGACCGGGACGACGTCGACCTCGCGCTGGTCTGGACGACCCACGCGGCGTACACGCTGGCGGCGGCGCGCGAGGTCGAGGGGCTCGAGACCGCGCTGGCCTCGCGGCACACCATCGGCATGGCGCAGGGCATCCTGATGGAGCGCTACGGGCTCGACGAGACCGGCTCCTTCCTGCTGCTGCGCCGGCTCTCCTCGCACAGCAACACCAAGCTTCGCGACCTGGCCGCCACGCTCGTGTCGACCGGGACGCTGCCCGACGTACCTCGCTGATCCGCGTCCCGCCCACCCGCCTGCGGGCGCGCGCCGGCGCTGGGTAGCATCGCGTCCGCGGTCGAGCCGACGCCGCTTCGGACCCCGGACGAAGGCACTCCCCATGCCCCCCGCGGACGACGCGCCCCTGCTCGCCCACCTCGCCTCCGCGCTCCACCACGAGCGCGACCACCAGGCTGCCCTTCGCACGGTCGTGACGCAGGCGGTCGTGGTGCTCCCCGACGCCGAGCACGTCAGCGTGACCGTGCGCGAGGGGCGCGGCTGGCGCACCGCCGAGTCGACCTCCGAGCTCGCCCTGCGGGTCGACGAGCTGCAGTACGCGCTCGAGGAGGGGCCGTGCGTCGACTCCACGATCGCCGGGCCGTGGCGCCGCAGCGGGGACCTCGCGCGCGACGACCGGTGGCCGGCGTGGGCGCCCCGGGCGGCCGGGCTCGGCGTGGGGTCGCTCGTCAGCGTCGGGCTGAGCGACGGGAGGCGCCCCTTCGGCGCCGTCAACCTCTACGCCACCCGGACCGGGAGGTTCGTCGACCCGCGTCACGTGGAGCGCACCGCGCTGTGGGCCACCCACGTCTCCGCCGCGCTGTGCGCCGTGGAGGAGGTGTCCGGGCTGCGCGCGGCGATGGCCTCACGCCACGCCATCGGCGTCGCCCAGGGGCTGCTCATGGCGCGCTACGACCTCGACCAGGAGCAGGCCTTCCGCCTGCTGTGCCGGCTCTCGTCGCACCGCAACCAGAAGGTCCGCGACCTCGCGGTCCACATCGCCGCCACCCGTGAGCTCCCCGACTCCGACGAGTCGCTGGTGACGGCGCCACCGTCGCCGTCACCCGAGGACTGAGGGGCGTCACGCCCGCCGCCCGCACCTGCGGGCCGCGCCGAGGCCTCGACCACGCCCGGCTGGGTATCGGCTGACCATGGCGACGCGACGAGTCCAGACCGTGGTCGAGGTGGCGCTCCACCGGCACGGCCGCACGCTCGCCGAGGAGGCGGGCATCACCCTGCGGGACACCCCGGCACCGCTGTGGCAGCTGCTCGTGCTCAGCCTGCTGCTCTCGGCCCGGATCCGCTCCTCGATCGCCGTCACGACGGCCCGGGAGCTCTTCCGCGACGGCTGCCGCACCCCGGCGGGCACCGCCGGGACCACCTGGCAGCAACGGGTCGACGCCCTGGGCCGCGGGGGCTACCGCCGCTACGACGAGCGCACCTCCACCCAGCTCGGCGAGCTGGCGCAGCGCGTGCTGGGCGACCACGGCGGCGACCTGCGCCGGATGCGCGACCGGGCGGGCTCCGTGCGGAGCCTGGAGGAGTCGCTGCGGTCCTTCACCGGCATCGGGCCCGCCGGCGCCGCGATCTTCTGCCGGGAGGTGCAGGGGGTGTGGCCGCAGGTGGCGCCGTACGTCGACGACCTGGTCGCCGAGGGAGCCCGTCGGCTCGGGCTGCCCGACTCCCCCGCGGGGCTGAGCGGACTGGTGCCACCCGAGGACCTGCCCCGGCTCGCGGCGGCGTGCGTCCGAGCGGCGCGCGACGAGGCCGTGGTCGACGACGTGCGCACCGCCACGGCTGGTAGGAACGACGCGTGACCTCCTCCGAGACCGCCGTCCTGCTCGACATCGACGGCACGCTCGTCGACTCCACCTACCACCACGCGCTCGCCTGGCAGCGGGCCTTCGGCGGCGTCGGCCTCGACGTGCCGCTGTGGCGCATCCACCGCACGGTCGGCATGGGCGGCGACAAGCTCGTCGCCGCCGTGACCGGCGACGAGGTGGAGCGGCGCCACGGCGACGAGCTGCGCGACCGCTGGCGCGAGCTGTACGCCGAGATGCGCCACGAGGTCACCGCCCTGCCCGGCGCCGCCGACCTCGTCCGCGACCTCGACTCCCGCGGTCACGTCGTCGCGCTGGCGTCCTCCGGCGACCCGCAGTTCGCGCAGGAGGCGGTCGCGCTGCTCGGCGTCGAGGACCAGGTGCAGGCGCTGACCACGACCGACGACGCCGAGGAGTCCAAGCCGCACCCCTCACTCGTCGAGGAGACGCTGCGGCGGCTGCCTGGCACACGCCGCGCGGTGCTGGTCGGGGACACGCCGTACGACGTGGAGTCGGCGGCCCATGCCGGCCTGGCCTGCGTCGGCCTGCTCTGCGGCGGCTACAGCCGCGCCGAGCTCGAGGAGGCCGGCGCGGTCCTCGTCGTGGAGTCGCCGGGCGACCTCGTGGGGCTCGACTGGGACCAGCACCTGCGACCGGTCGGCGGCTCCTCCAACGGGTGAGCCCTCGCCCGCATGAACGACGCAGCGGCGGGCACACGAGTGGCACTCCGGGGGCCGAGCCGGCTCGGTACCCGGTCGAGGCCCCGGTTGTTCAGCCACGTGCGGCCGGGGCCGCCAGACCTACCGCACCTCTCGATCGCGCCCAGGAGGACGCGTGTCGGCTGCACCTCCCCGCGCGTTGCGGCGGCGCCTGCGGGACGCCCTGCCGCACCCGGGATGGCGTGGACCGGTGCTGCTGCGCGCGGTCGACGCCGCGCTCGCGGCGTCCATCGCCTGGCTGCTGGTCCAGCCCCTCGGGGGGCTGAGCGACCGGTACCCCTACCTCGCGCCTCTCGGAGCGGTCATCACCGTCTCGGAGTCGGTGGCGGCCTCGGCGCGGGAGGGCGCCGCCGTGATCCGCAACCTGGTGCTGGGGGCCCTGCTCGGGACGGCCGTGCTGCAAGCGGGCCTGCCGATGACGCTGGCGCTCGCCGTCGTGATCGGGGTCGGCACGCTGCTGCAGGGCTTCCGCCCGGTGGCACGGGGCTCCTCCTGGATCTCCTACAGCGCCGTCTTCGTCCTCGTGGTCGGGAGCGAGGATCCGCTCGGGTACGGCCTCGCCTACGCCGGCCTGACCTCGCTGGGCGCCCTGGTCGCCCTGGGCGTCATGACGGCGCTGCCGCCGCTGCTGGTCGGGTCGGGCTCCCAGGTCATCGCCGAGGCCGGCGACGTCCTGGGAGGTCAGCTCGACGACCTGGCCGAGGGACTGGCGCACGACGAGGCACTCACCGAGGATGAGTGGCTGCCCCGGCGGCACGCGCTCGCCCCGGAGTGGCGACACCTCAGCGACACGGTACAGGCGGCAGCGCTGGCGAGACGAGGCAACTGGCGGGCCGCCTGGTGGTCGTCACGGGCCGAGCAGCAGGAGCGGTTGGCGCACCTGGTCGAGGGCACCTTCCCGCTCGTGCAGCACCTGGTGCTGCTGCTCACTCACGACGAGCGGGCCGACCGTACCTCCCTCGCGCTCGGCCCGGAGCTGCGGCCCGTCACCGCCACCGTGCTCCGCGCCTGGGCCGACCTCGTCCGCGTGGCGACCAGGGGCGACGACCTGGGCGAGGCTACGGCCCATCTCTCCAGCTGCCTCGACCAGCTCGCCGAGCGGCTGCGGACGGCCCGTCGCTCGACGGACGCCGACACCTTCACCGCCGGCGCCGTCGTCAGCACCGTGCGCCGGGGTCTCGACCTGCTGACCGGTGCCGCCTGAGACGACTCCCCCGGGCTCGGGACGACGTGCGACTGCGCAGCAGGCCCTCAGCGGTCTCGCAGCGCCTCGACCAGCTCGTCCTTGGTCATGGTCGAGCGGCCCTCGACGTCGAGCTCGCGGGCCCGCTGCATCAGGTCCTGCTTGCTCCACTCGTCGTACGACGGCGACGAGCCGCCCTTGCGACCCACCGCGCTGCGCGAGCTGTTGGCGGCCGCGTTGGCGATCCTGGCGGCCTTCTCCTTGCTCGCTCCGTCGCGGCGCAGGGCCTCGTAGGTCTTGTCGTCCTTGACCGACGGTCCGGGCGTCTTCTTCTCGGGCACGGAGGGCTCCTCGACTGGCAGGGAGTGTCGCCGTGGACTTACCCGCGTCGACGCGCCGCCATGCGCGGGCTCACCGCATCCGGTCCCGGAAGACCCGGTGGAAGACACCCGCGCGGCCGAGGTGCTCGGCCAGCCGCTCACGCTCGGTCGGGGCTGCCAGGAAGTCGCTGTAGCCGGGCACCGCAGCCGCCTCGTCGCGGGTGAGCTCCTCGAAGCCCATCGACCAGTCGCCGAAGGCGCGCTCCTCCACCTCCTCGCGCAGCGCCACGATGACGTCGCGGTGGCGCGGGTCGGCGGAGATCCGCACGAAGGCGTGGTCCACGTCCGTGGCCGGCCCCTCGAGGGTCTGCACGAAGTGCCCGCCGGCGAAGAGCAGCATGCCGCTGAGCCCCTGCGCGTGGTTGTTGCGGCGCGACACCTCCAGCAGCTCCCGCAGCGCGGGCTCGTCGAAGTCGACGGTGGCGGTGCTCAGGTAGGTCAACGAGATCACAGGATCGCTCTCCCTCGGTGTGCGCGGCGATCCACTCGCGAGTACCCCGTCCGTCCCGGTCCACTAGCAGCGGCGCCCCCGGCTGGGCAGAGGGTCCGGCGAGCGGTCTAGTCGTCGCGACCGAGCGCCGTGAGATCGGCGCCGACACGTCCTACTCTTCTGCTCGACGCCCTCGCCCGGGGCGTCGGACACCACGGGGGATCTGCACATGCACTCGAGCCTGCCACCAGCACGACCTGCGGCCTTCGCGCTCCTGGCGCGCTCGGTGCTGCGGCTCCGCTAGGCGGTCCTCAACCACGAGACCTCCTCGCCGCAGGAGCGCCTCGGGCCACCTCAGACGGTGCCGGCACACGTCCCGTGCCCACCGTTGCTGGTCCGGAGCCACCGCGCAGCGGGGGGCAACGGGCCCGCGTCGCCATCCCCTCCACATGTGTGGCGGCGCGGGTCTCCGTGGTGCCCCGTCCGCACTCCCCCGGTGACAGCGGGCGCGGACGGTTGCGGTAGTCTCGCCGAGGCTCCGACGCCGAGAGGCACGGTGCCATCGGGCTGTGGCGCAGCTTGGTAGCGCACTTGACTGGGGGTCAAGGGGTCGCAGGTTCAAATCCTGTCAGCCCGACCGAGAAACCGCAGGTCAGAGGCCAGTTCACCGCTCGACGGTGACGGTCTCCGACCTGCGGTTAGTCATGTGACCACCAGTCCGACCACCACCTGGTCGTGATGGCGCGAGGGGGTGCACTCGCCCCAGGCCCTCGGTGACCACGTCCTGGAGGCGCTCGCGGCACGACGCAGCCGGCGGCCCGGCTCGCGACGACGATCAGCCCCGGTCGAGGAGCGCGGTGGCTGCAGCGTCGAACCGCGCAGGTGCCGTCCGAACGACGGGGGCGCAGCGTCACGCCGGGTCGGGCGAGCGGTAGGGGTGCAGGGCCTCCCCTCGTGCGAGGTCCTGCACTAGCCGAACAGCGCCGTCGCCTGGCCGATGTGCGCCGCGTCTCGACGAAGGAGAGTCGGCGCGCCCTGGTCACGGTCACACTCGGTCAGGGTGCTCGTCCCGACAGTCCGCGTGCCGCACAGGATGCGTCTCGCGAGTGCCCGAGGACCAAGCCCGGCGCTCTCGGAGCAGCGGGCTCCGAACCACCTGCGGAGGGGACCTGATGTCGGACGGTCGTTGGCAAGCCCTGAGGCACCTCGACGCCGCCTCCGTGCCCGACGAGGGCACGGTGCGGTTGCGGCACGGAGGTGGGGGCGCCACGGGCGCATCCTCCCTCGCCCTGGCAGGTGCACGGTGATCGCGGCTCCGCCGTCCTCCGACGGTGGTTCCTTTAGCTTCGAGGATCCCCAGCTCGCGTTGGCCGAGCCAGGACGGCTGGAGCTGCTGCGCAACACCGGGCTGCTGCAGGCCCGCCACCGCCCCGCGCTCGACGTGGTCACCCGGCTCGCCGCCAACCTCACCGGCGCGACGGCTGCCGTGGCGTTGGTCGAGGTCGACCGCCAGGTCTTCCCCAGCCTCCAGGGCCCCGAGGGCGGGCCACAGAACGCGCCGACTCGCCGATCTCGCACTCGCTGTGCCAGTACGTGGTCGCCAACGACGACGTGCTCGTGGTCGAGGACGCGCGGGCCCACCCGGTGCTCGCCTCCCACCTCGCGGTCACGCGGGACGACGTCGTCGCCTACGTCGGGATCCCGGTGCACGCCCCCACCGGGGAGACCCTGGGGGCGCTCTGCGTCTTCGACTCGGTCCCTCGCGAGTGGACCCGGGACCAGGTCGCCGCGCTGCAGGACCTGGCGACCTCCGTCGACACGAAGATCGCCCTCCGGTTGGCCATGCGCCAGACACACCTGGACCACGAGCGTCTCGGCCGGGTCCTGGACGGCGCGGCCAACACCCTCATCATCACCACGGACGCCGCGGGGGTCGTCACCACGATGAACCCGACTGCCCAGGAGGCCTGCACCTCGGTCGTCGCTCCGAGGTTCGGGACGCTGACGCTCGACGACCTCGGGCTGGACGTCACCGCCCATGCGCCTGGTGGCGGGCTCGGAGAGGCTCGCTACTGGGTGCTGCGCTCGTCGACCGGCGAGTCGCGGATCATCTCCGTGCGCGTGAGCGCACTGCACGACAACCAGGGACGGATGGACGGCTACGTCATCATCGGCGACGACGTCAGCGCCCGTCGCAGGTCCGAGGCCGCGACCCGGGACGCCCTGGAGAAGCGGGCCGAGGCGGTGCGCCGTCTCGAAGCCCTCGAAGCCCAACGGCAGGACTTCATCGCCACCGCCAGTCACGAGCTGCGGACGCCGGTCACCAGCATCGTCGGGTACGCCGAGCTGCTGCTGGACCACGAGGGAGACAATCTCGACCGCGTCCAGACAGATCTGGTCAGGAAGGTGGACCGCAACGGCCGACGACTGCTCAACCTGGTGGAGGACCTGCTGACCCTGACCCGCATCGAGTCCCGGGAGGTGACGCTGGTCCGTCGGCCCACCGACCTCACCGAGCTCGCCCAACGCGCCTTCTACGACCTCATCATCCTCACGGCCGGCCGTGACCTGGACCTCCTCCTGGATCTCCCGCCCGACCCGTGCGTGGTCCCGGCAGACCCGACGCAGCTCGACCGAGCGCTGCAGAACGTCCTGATGAACGCCGCGAAGTTCACCCCTGACGGGGGGACCGTGGCGTTGGCGCTCGCCCCGGGCGAGGGATCGGCCCTCCTCCAGGTCACCGACACCGGGCCTGGGATCGCCGAGAGCGAGCTCGAGGCCGTCCTCCAGCCGTTCTACCGCACGCAGGAGGCCCAGATGAACGCCGTTCCAGGGTCCGGCATCGGACTCACGGTCGCCGACCGCGTGCTGCGCGCCCACGGTGGGGACGTCCGGATCACCTCCACCCCGGGAAGCGGCACCACGGTGTCGCTGGCCGTCCCGCGGGAGCACTGACCCGTCGAGTCTCCACGCCCGCGCCCTGGCCACCGCGCCGGACGTCGGGCTGCCTCCGACGTGGTCGCCCACAGAGACCTGCACCGGTGCCGGAGCACCCGGGAGCGCGTTTCGCAAACTGGTCCAAAAGTGTCATCTGCGCCTTACCGTTGGCTGCGTGACCGCAGCGCCTCGCCCCGCGACCGCTGCGGCGACGCTGGTGGTCCTGGGGGCCGTGGTGCTCTACGCCACCACCGACGCGCCCCTCGTCGCCCACACCACCTACCTCGCCGTCCTGGTCGGGGCCAGTGTCGGCGCGTGGGTGGGAGCCGAGCGTGCTCCCCGGGGTCGGCGGATGCTCCCGCGACTCATCGCCCTGGGAGTGTCGCTCTCCGCCCTGGGTGACACGCTCTGGACGGCGCTGGACGTCGCCGGCGCCGCCACGGACGTGTCGGTGGCCGACCCACCGTGGTTCGCGAGCTACACCGTCCTGTGCGTGGCGCTGTGGCTCGCGCTGCGCCACTGCGGCGCCGTCGGGACCGGCTTCGTCATCGACGCCGCGACCATCGCCACCGTCAGCCTCCTCCTCTTCTGGCAGGTCTCGATCGAGTCCATCGTGGCCGACGACGGTCTCTCGCCCCTCGTGCGTGCCGTCTGGTCCGCCTACCCCGTCGCCGACGCCGTCCTGCTGGCCCTCATCGTGCGCATCGCCCTGACTCCCGCGGCGCGACGGTCGGTCGGTGGCTCCCTCGCCGTGGGCGTGTGCCTCTGGCTCGCCGCCGACATCACCTACCTCTACGCGCCCACCGACGAGACGGTGGTCGTCCTCATGGACGCCGCGTGGATGATCGCGCCGGTGTGGCTCGCGCGTGCCGCGTGGCGCGCCCATCGCGTGGGGGACGACGCCTCCCCCGCCGAGCCCGGTGGCGGACGGGCTGCGGAGCTGGCGATCGCCATCGGGCCGCTCCTGGTGCCCGCCGCCCTCGAGCTGGTCGCCGACGTCAGGGGCGACCCCGACCGACCCCTGCAGCTGCTCGTCGGCACCGCGGTGCTCGTCGCTCTCGCCCTGGTGCGGACCACACGACTGCTGCGCGTCGAGCAGCTGGCCCACCGCGAGCTCGCAGCGGCGCGCGACCTGGCGCTCGACGCCTCCCGCGCCAAGTCGATGTTCCTGGCCAACGTCAGTCACGAGATCCGGACCCCGCTCACGACCGTGCTGGCGACGGCCGAGCTGCTCGAGGACAGCGAGCTCGACGACACCCAGCGCATGCTGCTGACGAAGATGCAGCGCTCCGGGGGCATGCTCCGGTCCCTCGTCGAGCAGATCCTGGACTTCTCCCGCATCGAGGCCGGCGAGCTGGTCCTGAGCTCGGTCGACTTCGACCTGCACGCCGTCGTGGCGGAGGCAGCCGACGTGCACCGGTCGCGCGCGGTGCGCGCCGGGCTGCGCTTCCGGACGGAGGTCGACCCCCAGGTCCCGCGCGAGGTCGTCGGCGACCCGGGCAGGCTGTTCCAGGTCCTCTCCAACCTGCTGGACAACGCCGTCAAGTTCACCCACGAGGGCGAGGTGCTGCTCGCCGTGCGGCCCTCGGGCGACGACGAGCTGGAGTTCGTCGTCGTCGACACCGGCATCGGCATCCGTGCGCAGGACCAGCGCGTGGTCTTCGACTCCTTCCGGCAGGTCGACGGCTCGTCGACGAGGCGCTACGGCGGCAGTGGTCTGGGGCTCGCCATCTGTCGCGAGCTGACCGTGCTCATGGGTGGCTCGCTGAGCCTCCGCAGCGCACCGGGCGCGGGCAGCACCTTCGTGGCACGACTGCCCCTGCCGACGGCCCGGGCCTTGTCGCGACCGCCCCGGCCGGCTCTCGTCGCGGCCTCGACCGGGGCCTCGGTCGGGCCCCACCTGTCGCCGCACACGGGCTGACCCGCCTCCCGTGCGGCTCGACCCCGTGGTCGGGCCCGCGGCGGGAACCCGCCGCATGGGGCGATCGGAGCGGGGGCACCCCGGACCAGGACGTGCGGCGGGCGCCGAGTCCGTGAGGAGTCCGTGCCGTGCGCAGCCAGAGCCGGGGCAGCAGTCCCGGTCCCAGCCTGGGACGCCGGGCCCTGCTGGGCGCCGCCGCCGGCGTGCCGCTGCTGGCGGCGTGCGACGGACTGACCCGCCGGGTGTCGACCACGCGCGGCAGCCGCGACCGGTTGACGGTGCAGGTCTACGGCACCGCGGTGGAGACCGACTCCTACGACGCGCTCGCGCGGCGCTTCGAGTCCGAGCGCCGGGGCGTCACCATCGACCTGACGGTCGTGCCCTTCGCCGAGGCCTCCACCGGGGTCGACGCCGGGCTGGCCGCGGGCACGGCGCCCGACGTCTTCCGGGTCGACTACCCCACGATGGGCGTCTACGCCGCCACCGACCAGCTGCTCGACCTGACCGACCCCCTGGACGAGCTCGTCAACGACGTCGCCCCCGCCTTCCGCGAGGCCGTCGACCTCGACGGACGGGTCTACGGTGTGCCGCAGCACGTCGACACGACCGCGCTCGTCTACCGCCCCGACGTCCTGCGCGACGCGGGCGTGAGCTCGGTGCCCGACCGGCCGCAGGACGCGTGGAGCTGGGAGGAGTTCGGCGAGGTCGCCGACCGCCTGACCGACCGCGCCCCCGACGGCGGCGCGGCGTTCGCCGTCAACTGGCAGGCGCTCGGCGCCTTCCGCTGGCTCACCTGGCTCTTCGCCGCGGGTGGCCACGTCTACGACGAGGAGCTCGCGGCCGCCACGCTGGACTCCGAGCCCGGTCGTCGTGCGCTCGACTTCACCCGCTCCTTCTTCGAGCGCGGCTGGGTGCCGGCCTCGACCTCGCCGAAGGCCGCGACCTTCGCCGACTCGCTCTTCACCTCCGGACAGCTCGGCATGGTCTTCGCCGGCAACTTCCTGCTCCCCGCCTTCGCCGAGACCATCGCCGACCGCTTCGAGTACGCCGTCACCTTCCAGCCCCGCGACCGGCGCAGGGCGAGCGAGATCGGCGGCAACGCGCTGGTCGCCAGCCGCGAGGCGGCCAACCCCGAGCTCGCCGCCGACTTCCTCGACTTCATGGGACGTCCCCGGCAGATGGCCGACTTCTGCGCCGCCTCCGTGCTGCTCCCGACGCGCACGTCGCTCCTCGAGCGCGACCTCGACTTCGCCGTCGCCGCCGACCTCATGGGCGTGTACGCCGACCAGGTCACCACCATCGAGCCGCGCGACGTCGCCGACGTCACGACGCCGACCTTCGCCGAGGTCAACGACGCCCTCGCGGACGAGCTCGACCTGTGCTTCCTCGGCGGCCGTGGCACCCCCGAGACGCTGCGCGCCCTGGCCGACCAGATCGACGAGTCGGCCGCCCTCAACGCCGCGGGGAGCGGGTCGTGAGCAGCGCCCGCCGGGCCAACCCGGCGTACGCCCTGCTCGCCCCCAACCTGCTGCTGATCGTGGTCTTCCTGCTGGTGCCGCTGGTGTGGGCGCTGGTCATGTCGCTGCAGGCCAAGCGCTCCTTCGGTCCCGGCCGCTGGGTCGGCCTCGACAACTTCTCGCGCCTGCTGGGCGACGAGGTCTTCTGGCGCGCCTTGGCCAACACCGCGGCGTTCACCGTGCTCACGGTGCCGCTCAGCGTCGGCCTGGGGCTCGCCCTGGCCCTGCTGATGGACCGCGCGCTGCCCGGCCGCGCGGTCTTCCGCACCATCGTCTACCTCCCCATCGCCGTCAGCACGTTGGTCACCTCGCTCGTGGGGCTGCTGCTCTTCGACGAGTCCGTGGGCATCGTCAACGGCGTGCTGCGCGACCTGGGCGTGGGCCCGGTCTCCTGGCAGACCGACGGCACCCTGGCGATGCTCTCGGTGGCGGTGATGACCCTCTGGACGCGCGTCGGCTTCGGCATGCTGGTCTACCTCGCCGCCCTGCAGGACGTCGACCGTGACGTGCTCGCGGCGGCCGAGGTCGACGGTGCGGGCGCCTTTGCTCGGGTCCGCCACGTGATCGTGCCCTGGCTGCGCCCGACGACCTTCTTCCTCGTCGTGATCAACCTGATCTGGTCCTTCCAGGTCTTCGACGTGGTCTACGTGATGACCAACGGCGGCCCGGGCTACGCCACCACGATGCTCGTGACCTACGCCTACGACGAGGGCTTCGGCCCGGCTCGCAACTTCGGGTACGGCGCCACGGTGGGGCTGGTCCTCTTCGTGCTCACCCTGCTGGTCACCGTGGCGCAGCTGGTCGTGCAGCGACGGAGGGACGCCTGATGCCGCGCTGGGCCCGGCTGGTCGCCTGCGTGCTGGTCAGCGCCGTCTTCGTGCTGCCGCTGTGGGCCATGCTCGTCGTGGCGCTGACGCCGCGCGAGCTGCTCTTCGACGGCGGGGCGGGGCTGTGGCCCTCGGCGTGGACGCTGCAGAACTTCACCGACCTCGCCTCCAGCTTCCCGGTGTGGCGATGGTTCGGCAACGCGCTGCTCGTCGCGGGCCTGACCACGGTGCTCTCGGTGACGGTCAACCTCGCGGCCGGCTTCGCGCTGGCCAAGCTGCGCTTCCGCGGTCGCACCGTCGTCTTCGTGCTCGTGCTCAGCACCCTGATGGTGCCGACCCAGGCCGTGATGATCCCGCAGTTCGAGCTGGTCGCACGGCTGGGACTGGTCGGTCTCTTCTGGGCGGTGATCCTGCCCTCGGCCTCGACGGCGCTCGGCGTCTTCCTCGCGCGCCAGTTCTTCGTCTCGGTGCCCGACGAGCTGCTCGACGCCGCCCGCATCGACGGCTGCAGCACCCTCGCGACGCTGTGGCACGTGGTGCTGCCCCTCGCCCGCCCGCTCGTGGCGGTGATGTCGCTGCTCGCCTTCATGACGCAGTGGAACGACTTCCTCTGGCCGCTGATCGTGCTGCGCGACCCCGACCTCTACACCCTGCCGGTGGCGCTGCGCTTCCTGCAGGGGCAGTTCGACACCGACTACGGCGGCCTGATGGCCATGGCGCTGCTCGCGAGCGTGCCGCTGCTGGTGGTCTTCGTGGCGCTGCAGCGCTTCTTCGTGGCGGGCTTCGCGCGCTCCGGGGTCAAGTGAGCGGGCGCCTCCTCAGGTGACCGTGCCGATCGCCTCGATGGCCCCCCGCAGGTAGCGCGTCACGACGGCCCGCTCGTCGTCGGTCAGGCCCGCGTCGAGCTCGGCGAGCGCCCGGAACATCGGCATCAGGTGCCCGACCACCTCCTCGCGTCCCGAGTCGCTGATGGTGACCGACGTACGCCGCCCGTCGTGCTCGTCGCTGACCCGCGTGGCGTGACCGCGGCGCTCGAGCCGGTCGATGATGCCCGACGACGCGGCGGAGCTGACGCCGAGCAGCCGGCCGAGCTCGCCCGGGCCGACGGGACGGTCGACCAGGTGCTCCAGGGTGCGCAGCTCGTTGTGGGTGAGACCGGCGCGGTTGGCGACCGCGGGAGCCACCTGCTCGCCACGGCGCAGCAGCTCGCGCAGCGCCAGGAGCGAGGACGTCTGCTCCCAGTCGTCGGTCCACCTGCTATGTTCGCTCAATTAGTTACTCACCTACTTAGCAAAGTTGCTGAGACGACAGGAGCATACGACCGTGCACCACCTGACCCGGCTGCTCGTCAGCCGCGCCTCCTTCGCCCTCGGTCTGGTGCTGCTGCTCCTCGGGGGTCTCAGCATCGTCGGCTGGGGGCAGGCGACCCGTGACGCCCAGGTCGACGACGCCCTCCCCCGCGGCGTCGACAGCACGCGGGCGGCGCAGCTGCTCGCCGAGCTGCCCCAGGCCGACGGGTCGACCGCGCTGGTCCTGGTCACCCGCGACGACGACGGCGAGCTGGGCGAGCGCGCACTGGCCCAGGCCGCGCAGGCGGTGCAGGGCCTCGACGTGCCCGACGTCGGCGCTCCCGCTGGTCCCCCGCTGCTCCCGAGCGACGACGGCACCGCGGCGATCTCGGTCCTGCCGGTGACGGCCAGCTCCTCCAGCGACAACGCCGAGGCGGTGACCGGCCTGCGCGAGCAGCTCGACGCCGCCCTCCCGGACGACCTCGTGGCCCAGGTGACCGGACCGGCCGGCATCGAGGCCGACCTCGCCGCCGTCTTCGAGGGCGCCGACGTGCGGCTGCTGGCCGTGACCGCCACCGTCGTGGCCATCCTGCTCGTGGTGACCTACCGCAGCCCGGTGCTGTGGCTGGTGCCGCTGCTCGTCGTCGCCGTGGCCGACCGCACGGCGGTCACCGTGGCCACGCGCGTGCTCGAGCGCGTCGGCGTGCCGTGGGACGAGTCGACGACGGGCATTCTCTCCGTGCTCGTCTTCGGGGCCGGCACCAACTACGCCCTGCTGCTCATCTCCCGCTACCGCGACGAGCTGCGGCTGCAGGAGGACCGCTACGAGGCCATGCGGCTCGCCCTCGGACGCGCCGCCGAGGCGGTGGTCGCCAGCGCCGTCACGGTCTTCGTGGGGGTGATGTGCCTCGCGCTCTCCCTCGTGCCGACCACGCGCGGCCTCGGCATCGCCTGCGCCGTCGGGGTCCTGGTCGCGATGGCCTTCGTGCTGCTCGCCCTGCCCGGGCTGCTCGTCAGCCTCGGCCGCTGGGTCTTCTGGCCGCGCGTCCCTCGCGCCGGCGGCAGCACGCCGAGCGAGACCCGCTCGGTCTGGCGTCGGGTCGGCGACACGGTCGCCCGTCGTCCGGCCACGTGGGCCGGGGTGGTGCTCGCCGCCCTCGCCGTGCTGGCGGTCGGGCTGGTCCCCACCAGGCTCGGCCTCCCCACCGCCGAGCAGTTCCTCGAGCAGCCCGAGGCCATCGCCGCGAGCGAGCGTCTGGCCGAGTCCTTCCCCGCGGGCAGCAACCAGCCCGCCTCGGTGCTGACCCGCGACGCCGAGGGAGCCGCCCGCGCTCTGGACGGGCTCGACGGCGTCGCCGAGGTGCGCGAGGGCGCCCGCGGCGACGACTGGGCCGAGCTCCAGGTCGTGCTGGCCGACGACCCCGACTCCGGGGCCGCCACGTCGACGGTGGAGCGCATGCGCGCCGCGCTCGACGACGCCGGACTCGGCAGCGCCGACGACGCGTCGTACGTCGGTGGCGCCACGGCCGAGTCCCTCGACCTCGCCGACGCGTCGGCCCGTGACCGGCTGGTGATCTTCCCGCTCGTCTTCGCGCTCGTGCTCGGTGCGCTGGTCCTGCTGCTGCGCTCGCTGGTGGCGCCGCTGCTCCTGGTGCTGACGGTGCTCGGCACGTACGTCGCCGCGCTCGGCGCGAGCTGGTGGCTCTTCACCGGCGTCTTCGGCTTCTCCGCCCTCGACGAGTCGGTGCCGCTGCTGTCGTTCCTCTTCCTCGTCGCGCTGGGCGTCGACTACAACATCTTCCTGGTCACCCGCACCCGCGAGGAGGCGACGGAGCACGGGCCCCGGGAGGGGATGCTCCGGGCGCTGGCCGCGACCGGCGGGGTCATCACCAGCGCGGGCATCCTGCTCGCCGCGGTCTTCGCCGTGCTCGGCGTGCTGCCCCTGGTGGTGCTCGCCCAGGTCGGCACGGTCATCTGCCTCGGCGT
Source organism: Nocardioides aequoreus (assembly GCF_000720335.1). Taxonomy (GTDB): domain Bacteria; phylum Actinomycetota; class Actinomycetes; order Propionibacteriales; family Nocardioidaceae; genus Marmoricola; species Marmoricola aequoreus. The sequence continues at coordinate 71,897 of NZ_JOJN01000005.1, forward strand.
GCTGCTCGACACGCTCGTGGTGCGCACGGTGCTGGTGCCGGCGCTCGCCCTGCGCCTGGGTCCGGCCTTCTGGTGGCCGCGGCGGGTGGGCGCCGAGGAGACCGCACCGGAGCGCGTGCTCACTCCTCGATGAGGAGCCGCAGCGGCACCTCCTCGCCCACCTCGAGCCCCTCCGAGCGCCGCACGGCGTCCTTCACGGGCACGTAGTAGCCGCCGTCCTTGGGCCACATCGCCGTGGTGAAGCGGGTCTCCCCCACCCAGCCGACGACGGGGATCATGCCCCAGCCGTAGGTGAGGTGGCCGGCCTCCGCCTTGACGTCGTCGGCCAGGTCGTCGGGCAGCGCGACGAAGTGGAAGGGCGCCGGCCCGCGCCAGGTGAACATGACTCCGCTGAACTCCAGCTCCACGCCGGCACCGTACGCCGCGACGCCGACAGCGGGCAGGCTCAGCGCCGCTTGCGCTTCTCCCGCGGCCGCTGGGTGAGGTGGATCGGGGTGCCGACGAAGCCGTAGTCCTCGCGCAGCCGCCGCTCGACGTAGCGCAGGTAGCCGTCGTCGAGCTTGCCGGAGGTGAAGAGCACGAAGGTCGGCGGGCCGACGGCGGTCTGGGTGCCGAAGAGGATCTTGGGCTGCTTGCCGCCCCGCACCGGGTGCGGGTGCTCGGCGACGAGCCGGCCGAGGAAGTTGTTGAGCTGGCCGGTCCCGACACGGGTCTCCCAGCCCTCCAGCGCCCGCTCCAGGGCAGGCACCAGCCGGTCGACGTGGCGACCGGTGCGCGCGGTCAGGTTGACCCTCGGGGCCCACTGCAGCTGCACCAGGTCGCGCTCGATCTCGCGCTCCAGGTAGTACTGCCGCTCCTCGTCGACGAGGTCCCACTTGTTGTAGCCGATCACCAGGGCGCGTCCGGAGTCGCGGATCACCTGGATCAGGCGGAGGTCCTGGTCGCTGACCGACTGGGAGGCGTCGACCATGAGGACCACCACCTCGGCCCGCTCGATCGCGGTCTCGGTGCGCAGGGAGGCGTAGTACTCGTGCCCGGAGGCCTGCTTGACCCGCTTGCGGATCCCGGCCGTGTCGACGAAGCGCCACGGCTTGCCCCCGAGCGTGACGAGCTCGTCGACGGGGTCGACCGTGGTGCCCGAGGCGTCGTCGACGACCACCCGCTCCTCGCCGGCCAGCCGGTTGAGCAGCGAGGACTTGCCCACGTTGGGGCGACCCACGATCGCCACGCGGCGCGGGCCGCGCACCTCCTCGAAGCGCTCCGCCGGCGTCTCGGGGAGCGCCTCCAGCACGGCGTCGAGCAGGTCGCCGGAGCCGCGGCCGTGCAGCGCCGAGACGGGCATCGGCTCGCCGAGCCCGAGGTTCCACAGCGCGTAGGCCTCGGCCTCGGCCCGCTCGTCGTCGACCTTGTTGGCCGCCAACACCACCGGTCGTCCGGAGGCGCGGAGGATCCGCACCACGGCCTCGTCGGCGTCGGTGATGCCGACGCCGGCGTCGACCACGAAGAGCACGGCGTCGGCCGCCGTGACCGCGATCTCCGCCTGGGCGGCGATGCGCTCGGCCAGGCCCCGCGCGTCGGGGTCCCAGCCGCCGGTGTCGACGACGGTGAAGGCGCGACCGTTCCACACCGCGTCGTAGGAGACCCGGTCGCGGGTCACCCCGGGCCGGTCCTCCACGACCGCCTCGCGGCGGCCGATGATGCGGTTGACCAGGGTCGACTTGCCCACGTTGGGGCGGCCCACGACCGCCAGCACCGGGGTGCGGACGCCCTCGGCTGTGCCGTCCAGGGGCCCGTCGGGGCTCGCTGTGTCTTCGCTCATGCTCACTTCTCGTCTGGTCGGGGGGCGGGCGGCCCGGGGAGCCGCAGGCCGGTGCGGCGCTCGGCCGCGCCGATGGTCTGGAGGATCGCGGCGGTGACCAGTGCGGCCGACTGTGCCACGGCCGCCTGCGTGCGCGGCCACGGCACCCGCCCCAGCTGCAGCGGGGGGCCGAAGGTCATCGCCATCCGCGTCCCGCGCGGCGGGACCGAGTCGGCGTGCCCACCGGGCTCGCGGGTCCCGAGGAATGCCACCGGCACCACGGGCGCTCCGCTCACCATGGCGAGGTACGCCGCTCCCGAGCGCACGGTGACCAGGTCACCCGCGCCGCGGTTGCCCTCGGGGAACACCCCGACCACGCCTGCTTGTTCCAGCACCCCGCGCGCGGTGCGCACGGCCCGCGGGTCGGCCCGGTCACGGTGCACCGGGATCTGCCCGGCAGCCAGCAGGAAGGGACCGAGGGGACCGACGAACAGCTCCGCCTTGGTGAGGGCGTGCACGGGTCGCGGGGAGCAGATGGCGAGGAGCGGGCCGTCGAGCCAGCCCACGTGGTTGGCCGCCAGCACGAGGGGTCCGGCGACCGGCACGTGCTCCGCGCCGTGGACCTCCAGGTCCCACCACGCGGAGACCACGCGCTGCGCGACGGGACGCGCTCGCGCCAGCAGCGCCGTCCGCGGTGCCTCGTCCACCTGGCGCTCGAGGGTCGCGCCGCGGTGCGCGGCCACGCTCACGGGGAGCCGGTGGCGGCGTGCACCAGGTCGACGACCTGCGCCACGACCTCCTCCAGCGTGTAGGGCGTGGTGTCGAGGTGCAGCGCGCCGTCGGGCATCACCGCCGGTGCCGTCGCTCGACCCGAGTCGAGGGCGTCCCGCCGGAGCAGGTCGACCTCGGTGGCCGCCACCGACTCGGCGTCGTCGGCGCCCCGCTCGGCCGTGCGACGCAGCGCCCGCGCCGCGGGGTCGGCGGTGAGGTAGAGCTTCAGCGTCGCGTCGGGAGCGACCACGGAGCCGATGTCACGGCCCTCGACGACGATCCCGCCCTCGCCGATGATCTCGCGCTGCAGCCGCAGCAGCCGGGCGCGCACCTCGGGCACGGCCGCGACCGCGCTCACGTGGTCGGTGACCTCCTGGGTGCGGATCCGCTCCGCGACGTCGGTGCCGTCGACCACGATCGTCGGCGCGGTCGGGTCGGTGCCCGACTCCAGGGTGGGCTCCTCGGCGCGCGCCGCGACGGCGCTGGCCGAGGCCGTGTCGACGCCCTGGTCGAGCATCCAGGCGGTCAGAGCACGGAACTGCGCCCCGGTGTCGAGGTAGCGCAGCCCCAGCCGGGCGGCCACCCCCCGGGCGGTGCTCGACTTGCCGGACCCCGAGGGGCCGTCCATCGCCACCACGACCGTGCTCACGTGCCACTCCTCCATCGCCGACCGGTGCCTGCGGACCGCGCAGATCCTACCGGTGGATGGTCCAGCTCCTGGCGGCGAGCGCCGTGCGCAGCGACTCCGCGGCGTCGTCGCGGACCACCAGCTCGACCAGGCCGACCGGACGGGCCGGGTCGTGGTCGATGTAGAGGTCCTCGATGTTGACGCCGATCTCGCCGACGTCGGCGAAGAGCCGCGCCAGCTCGCCCGGGTGGTCGGGCACGGCGACGTACACCGAGGCCATCGGCAGCACCGGGCCGCCGTGCTTGCCGGGGATCGCCTCGGTGCCGGCCACCCCACGGGCCAGGATCTCACCCACCCCGTCGTCGTCGCCCCCGGTGACCGCCTCGAGCAGCCGGCCGAGGTCGCCCTGCACGTCGATCAGCAGCTCGGCCACCGCCACTCGGTTGGCGCCCAGGATCTGCCGCCACAGCGCGGGGTCGCTCGCCGCCACCCGCGTCACGTCGCGCACCCCCTGGCCCGAGAGCGCCAGGTGGTCGGTGCTGGCACCGGCGAGCCGGCCGGCGGTCAGCACCGCCAGCAGGTGCGGCACGTGCGAGACCCGGGCGACGGCCCGGTCGTGGTCGTGCGGGGAGAGCCGCACCGGCTCGGCCCCGCAGACCCGCGCCAGCGCCTCGACCAGGGCGGTGGCCTCGGGCGCGCTGCTCGCGTGGGGGGTGACCGCCCAGGGGCGACCGTCGAAGATCGCGGCCGAGGCGGCCAGCGGTCCGGACCGCTCGCTGCCCGCCATCGGGTGGCTGCCGACGTACGCCGCCAGCAGCTCGGGCACCAGGCCGGCGAGCTGCTCCAGCGGCTGCCCCTTCACGCTGCCGACGTCGGTGACCACGCCGCCTCGGCGCAGCGCCTCCGCCACGGCGCCGGCGATCGCCGCGGGCGGCACCGCGACCACGGTCAGCTGGGCGACGCCCCCCTCGGGCACGGGCGTGCCGGCCCCGAGACCGCTCGCCGTGCGCAGGTGCTCCGGGCTCGCGTCGCTGAGCCACACCTCGAGGCCGGCCCTGCGGGCGGCCAGCGCCACGGAGGTGCCGAGCAGTCCGGTGCCGACGACGTGCACCGGACCCGTCAGGTCGGTGCCGGGCCCCGCGGTCACGCGTCGGGCACCGCGCGCACGCGGGTGAGGTCGCGGCGCAGCGCGGCCGCTCCGTGCAGGTAGACGTGCGTGATCTCCTCGCGGCCGAGCTGGGTCTCCACGTGCGCCATCAGGCGCACCACCCGCGGCATCGACCCCTCGATCTCGAGCTCCCTGGCGCAGATCAGCGGCACGTCGTCGAAGCCCAGCTGGCGCGCGGCGTACGCCGGGAACTCCGAGTGCAGGTCGGAGGTCGCGGTGAAGATGATGCTGACGAAGTCGTGCACCTCGAGGTGGTTGACCTCCATGACGGTGCGCACCATCTCCGCGACGCGGTCGAGCATGTGCTCGCGGTCGTCGGCGTCGAGCTGGGTGGCGCCACGGACGGCTCGCACGTGCACAGGTCCTCCTCGTTGCTCTCCGACGCCCGAGCCTAGCGGGGCCGGGCGGGTCAGAGTCCGCCCGCCTCCAGCAGGGCGCCGAGCTCCTCCGTGGTGAGCTCGCGCAGCTCGCCCCGTCGGAGGCGGCGCAGCACCACCGGGCCGATCGCGGTGCGGGTGAGGCGGCGTACGGGGTGACCCACGTGCTCCAGCAGTCGGCGCACGATCCGGTTGCGGCCCTCGTGGATGACCAGCTCGACGACGGCCTTGTCGGGCCGGCTGGTGATGATCCGCACCTGTGAGACCTGCACCGGACCGTCGTCGAGCTCGACGCCGTCGCGCAGCTGCTGCAGCGTGGCGCGCTCGGGCACGCCGGCGACCTCCGCGACGTAGGTCTTGTCGACCTCGTACGACGGGTGGGCCAGTCGCTGGGCGAAGTCACCGTCGTTGGTGAGCAGGATCAGGCCGTCGGTGTCGGTGTCGAGGCGACCCACGTGGAAGAGCCGCTCGGGCCGCTCGGCGACCAGGTCGCCGAGCGAGCGGCGTCCCTCGGGGTCGGACATCGTCGAGACCACGCCGCGGGGCTTGTTGAGCGCCAGGTAGACGTGGTCGCTGACCGGCGGCAGCCGTCGGCCGTCGACACGGATCACGGCCGTGCGCGGGTCGACCTTGGTGCCCAGCCGCGTCACCACCTCGCCGTCGACCTCGACCAGCCCGTCGAGCATCAGCTCCTCGCACTTGCGGCGGCTGGCGACCCCCGACTGGGCCAGCAGCTTCTGCAGCCGGATCAGGCCCTCGTCGTCGACCTCGACCTCGCGGCTCACTCCCTGCCCTCGTCGCCGTCGGTCGATCCGACCTCGTCGGTCGAGCCACCCTCGCCGGTCGAGCCTGTCGAGACCTCCTGCTCGCCGGTCGAGCCTGTCGAGACCCCCTGCTCGGCGGTCGAGCCTGTCGAGACCCCCTGCTCGCCGGTCGAGCCTGTCGAGACCCCCTGCTCGGCGGTCGAGCCTGTCGAGACCTCCTGCGCCAGCAGCTCGGCCTCCATGTCCTCCAGCTCCGGCAGGAAGGGCGCCAGCTCGGGCAGCTCCTCGATCGACGTCACGCCGATCCGCTCCAGGAAGTAGCTGGTGGTGCGGTAGAGGTGCGCGCCGCTCTCGACGTCGTTGCCGGCCTCCTCGACGAGTCCGCGGGTGAGCAGCGTGCGCATCACGCCGTCGACGTTGACACCGCGCACGGCGCTGACGCGGCTGCGGCTCACCGGCTGCTGGTAGGCCACGACCGCCAGGGTCTCCAGGGCGGCCTGGGTCAGCCGGGCCTGCTGGCCGTCGAGCACGAAGCGCTCGACGACGGGCGCCAGCTCCTCACGGGTGTAGTAGCGCCAGCCGCCCGCGACGTTGCGCAGCTCGAAGCCGCGCCCTGCCTCGTCGTACTCCGCCACCAGCGCGGCCAGCGCCTCGCGCACCTCGGCGACCGGGTGGCCGACGGCGCTGGCGAGCGTGGACTCGTCGAGCGGCTGGTCGGCGACCATGAGCACCGCCTCCAGGGCGGGACGCAACGGCGCCAGCGGCACGTCGAGCAGGTCCTCGACCTCCGCTGCGGCCTCGTCTGCGGTGTCGCCGGCGGTCTGGTCAAGCGTCTCGGTCATCGTCGTCCTCCTGCGGTGACGGCTGCGGTGACGGCTGCGGTGGCGCGCCGTCGAACTCGTCCTCGATGTCGACCTGCGTGGTCTCGTCGCCGGTCCAGCGGATCGACAGCTCGCTGAGCGCGGTGGCCTGCTCGAAGGCGACCACGCCCTCACGGAAGAGCTCGAGCAGCGCCAGGAAGCGCGCCACCCGGGTCATGGTGTCGGGGGCGTCGGCGGCGAGCGCCCGGAAGGTCAGCGTGCCCGACTGCCGGAGCCGGTCCTGCACGTGCACCGCCTGCTCGCGCACGCTCACGGCCGGCGCGTGGATGTGCTGCAGCATCAGCTGCGGCTCGGGCTTGGGGGCCAGGGCGCCCGCGGCGAGGCGGGCGAACTCCTCGAGCCCGAGCCCGATGAGCACCTCCGGCAGCAGCGTCGCGAAGCGCTCCTCCATGCCGACCGCCCGGGGGTGGCGGCGCTCCTCGGTCACCATGCGCTGCTCCAGGACCGAGGCGACCTGCTTGTAGGCGCGGTACTGCAGCAGCCGCGCGAAGAGCAGGTCGCGTGCCTCGAGCAGCGCCAGGTCCTCCTCGTCCTCCACGTCGCCCTGGGGCAGCAGCCGGGCTGCCTTGAGGTCGAGCAGGGTCGAGGCGACGAGCAGGAAGGAGGTCGTCTGCTCCAGGTCCCACCGCTCCCCCGCGGCCTTGATGTGAGCGATGAACTCGTCGGTGACCCGCGAGAGCGCGACCTCGGTGATGTCGAGCTTGTGCTTGCCGATCAGCGAGAGCAGCAGGTCGAAGGGACCCTCGAAGTTGTCGAGGTGCACCGAGAAGGCCGCGCTCGGGCCGCCCTCGGTCTCCGGGGCCTCCACGGCGTCCGCGGCCTCCGTGCCGGCCGACGGCGCCAGGGTCTCGGTCACCGGGGACTCACCCGGCCCTCACCGGGCGAGCAGACGGCGCACGATCTCGCTGTCCTCGCCGTTGCTCTCGAGGTCGGCGAGCGCCATCGCCACGGCCTCGCGCACCAGGCGCCCGCGGTCGACGGCGAGACCCTGGTCGCGCCGCAGCGTCAGCCGGGCGTGCTCGAGGTCGAGCAGCTCCTCGGCGGTGACGTAGACGGTCATCTTCTCGTCGTGGCGCACGCGGCCGCTCGAGCGCCGGGGGGCCGGCTCCTCGGCCGCCTGCACGACCCGGGACGGCTCGTCCGGCACGGCCCGCACCTCGCGCTGCTGCTGCTGCGGCGCACTCGGACGGAAGAGGTCGTCGGCGGCCGGCAGGCTCACGCGTCGGGGCACCGGACGAGCACCTCCCGGGCGAGCTGGCGGTAGGACTCCGCGGCCGGGGTGCTGCCGGCGTACGTCGTGATGGGCTCGCCGGCCACGGTCGAGTCGCTGAACTTCACGGTGCGCCGGATCACGGTGTGGAAGACGGTGTCGCCCCACGCCTCGACGAGCCGCTGCATGACCTCGCGACCGTGCAGGGTGCGGCCGTCGTACATGGTGCCGAGCACGCCGTCGACCTGCAGCCGCGGGTTGAGCCGCTCGCGCACCTTGTCGATGGTGGTCTTGAGCAGCGCGACCCCGCGCAGCGCGAAGTACTCGCACTCCAGCGGCACGATCACGCCGTCGGAGGCGGTCAGCGCGTTGACGGTGAGCAGGCCCAGCGACGGCTGGCAGTCGATGAGCACGACGTCGTAGTGCTCCAGCGCCGGCGCCAGCACCCGCTGCAGCGTCTGCTCGCGACCGACCTCGTGCACGAGCTGCACCTCGGCCGCGGAGAGGTCGATGTTGGAGGGCAGCAGGTCCATGCCGGGGACGCCGCTGGGCACGACGACCTCGTCGAGGGCGACGTCGCGCTGCATCAGCAGGTTGTAGACCGTGAGGTCCATGGTGTGGGGGTTCATGCCCAGGCCTACCGACAGCGAGCCCTGCGGGTCGAAGTCGACCAGCAGCACCTTGCGGCCGTACTCCGCCAGCGAGGCACCCAGGTTGATCGTGGTCGTCGTCTTGCCGACGCCGCCCTTCTGGTTGCACATCGAGATCACGCGCGCCCGGTCGTGCGCGGCCCGCGGACCCGGCGTCGGCAGCTGCGGCATGGGGCGCCCCGTCGGCCCCATCACGACCTCCGGCTGCTCGACGGGCTGCTCCACGGTCGTCTCCACGACCGGCTGCTCCACTGCGGGCTCGACCTCGGGCTGGGCCTCGCGCTGCCGGAAGGGCAGCACCCTCTCCTGGGGCGTCGCGCCGAGTGGCGGTCTCACCGACGGGGGCATCTGCGAGGCTGACGTGCCGTACGACCCGTATCCGTCGGGACCACTCATCTGCTCACTCCTCCTGGCGAGGCTTCCCCACCCCACCGGTCACGCCGACTCGACCACCCGGACCCGGGGACTCTAGGAGCGCCCACCGGAGGCCACAAGTCGACATTTGTTGTCCACACCATCGTCGGCCCGCTGGGGATCCGATGTGGGTCGCGGCACGCCGTGGACCCCCATATTCCTCATCACCTGTGGACAGACCTGTGCACCCGCACTGGCCCACCTCTGGGCCCACCTCCCCGCCGATCCGCCCCACATGCACGCCCACCCGCCCCACATGCACGCCGATCCGCCTCGTATGCCGGCATCTCAGGCGGATCGGCGCGCATCTCAGGCGGGTGGGCGCAGCAGAGACGGGGACGACGCTGGGGTCAGCCGAGGGCGCGGGGGTGGGAGGCGGCGTACACCTCGCGCAGGGAGTCGACCGTGACGAGCGTGTAGACCTGGGTCGTGGTCACCGAGGCGTGGCCGAGCAGCTCCTGCACCACGCGGACGTCGGCCCCGCCCTCCAGGAGGTGGGTGGCGAAGGAGTGGCGCAGCGTGTGGGGGCTGATCTCGGCGGTGACGCCGGCCCGGTCGGCGGCCTTGACGAGCACCGACCACGCGCTCTGCCGCGAGAGCCGGCCACCCCGCGCGTTGAGGAACATCGCGCCCCGCGCGCCGCCCGACTCCGCCAGCGCCGGCCGCCCCCGGGTGAGGTACGCCGCCACGGCCTCGCGGGCGTAGCGCCCCACGGGCACCACCCGCTCCTTCGACCCCTTGCCGCGCAGCAGCACGGTGTGGTCGGCGGGGTCGTCGGAGGCCAGGTCGAGGTCGTCGACGTCGAGCCCGACGGCCTCCGAGATCCGGGCGCCGGTGCCGTAGAGCACCTCCAGCAGGGCGCGGTCGCGCAGCGCCAGCGGGGTGCCCGGCGCCCCGGCCGCCTCGAGCAGCTGCTCGACGACCCCGAGCGGGACGGCCTTGGGGAGCCGCTTGGTCGGGCTGGGTGGCCGGACCGCGGCCGACGGGTCGTGGGTCGCCAGACCGTCGGCCAGCGCGAACTTGTGGAAGCCGCGGACCGCGACCACCGTGCGGGCCGCCGAGGTCGCCGACAGTGGCTGGTGCTCCGCGTCGCCCTCGCGCAGCGCCACCAGGAAGCCGGTGACGGTCTGCTCGGTGACCTCGTCGAGCGAGCCGACGCCCTGGGCGTCGAGGTGCCCGAGGTAGCGCCGCAGGTCGCGCTTGTAGGAGCTGACCGAGTTGGGCGCCAGGCCGCGCTCGACGACGAGGTGGTCGAGGTAGGTGCGCACGGCCCGCACCAGCGGGCCCGGCCCCGGGGCGGCTGCCTGGCTCACGTCGGCTCGGACCTCAGGCCAGCACCTCGTCCAGCGAGACCGACGGCATCCCGTGCGCCGTGCCCACGGGCTCGTTGGTCACCTGACCGGCGTGGGTGTTGAGCCCCAGCGCCAGCGAGGCGTCGGCGCGGCAGGCGTCGGCCCAGCCCTTGTCGGCCAGCGCGACGGTGTAGGGCAGCGTGGCGTTGGTCAGGGCGTACGTCGAGGTGTTGGGCACGGCGCCGGGCATGTTGGCCACGCAGTAGAAGACCGTGTCGTGCACCGGGAAGGTGGGGTCGGCGTGGGTGGTGGGCCGGGTGTCCTCGAAGCAGCCGCCCTGGTCGACGGCGATGTCGACCAGCACCGCGCCGGGCTTCATCCGCGAGACCAGGTCGTTGCTGACCAGCTTGGGCGCCTTGGCGCCGGGGATCAGCACGGCACCGATGACGAGGTCGGCCTCCAGCACCTGCTGCTCGATCGCGAGCTTGGACGACGCCAGCCCGCGCACCCGGTTGTCGTAGCGCCAGAACGACATCCGCAGCTTGTCGAGGTCGGTGTCGAGGAGCGTGACGTCGGCGCCCATGCCCAGCGCGATGTTGGCGGCGTTCTGGCCCGAGACCCCGGCCCCGATGACGACGACCTTCGCGTTGGCGACGCCGCCTACGCCCCCGAGCAGGACGCCGCGTCCGCCCTGGGCCTTCATCAGCGAGTGCGCGCCGACCTGCGGCGCGAGGCAGCCCGCCACCTCCGACATCGGGTAGAGCAGCGGCAGCGACCCCGAGGGCAGCTGCACGGTCTCGTAGGCGATGCCGGTGACGCGGCGCTCGACCAGCTCGCGGGTCAAGGGCTCGTCGGCGGCGAGGTGGAGGAAGGTGAAGAGCGTCAGCCCCTCGCGCATGCGGTGGTACTCCTCGGCGACCGGCTCCTTGACCTTGAGCACCATCTCGGCCCCGCCCCAGACGTCGTCCGCGGAGTCGATGATGGTGGCGCCCGCGGCGCGGTAGTCGTCGTCGGAGATCTGGGAGCCGACGCCGGCGTCCTTCTCGACGGTGACCTCGTGGCCGTGGGAGACCAGCTCGTGGACGCCGATCGGCGTGATGGCCACGCGGTACTCGTGGTTCTTGACTTCCTTGGGCACACCGATGCGCAACGTGGGCTCCTCCCCTGGGGCGGTGCCGGTGAGTCTATGCCGGGGTGACCCTGCTCACGGATCGGGTCACGACAAGCCGGCGTCGCCCATCGCGCGCAGCACGTTGCGGCACGTCAGGGCGGCCAGGTCGTCCCGGCTCCAGCCCCGGTCGGCGAGCGCCTGCAGCAGCCGCGGGTAGCCGGTGACGTCGTCGAGACCGGCGGGCAGCGTCTCGACGCCGTCGTAGTCGCCGCCCAGCCCGACGTGCTCGATGCCGGCCACCTCGCGCACGTGCTCGAGGTGTGCGACCACGTCGGCGAGGGTGCTGACGGGCTCGGGATGCGTGGCGGCGTACGCGCTCTGGAAGGGGTGGTACGCCGTCAGGTCGGTGTGGCGGATCCCCTCGGCCAGCGCGGCCCGCTGCACCTCCTCGTCCCACTGCGCCACGGCGTTGCTGACGAAACGGGGCACGAAGGTGACCATGCAGACCCCACCGTTGTGCGGCAGCCGGGCGAGCACGTCGTCGGGCACGTTGCGCGGGTGCTCGGTGACGGCGCGTGCCGAGGAGTGGCTGAAGATCACCGGCACCGAGGTCGTGTCGAGGGCGTCGCGCATGGTGCCGTCGCTGACGTGGCTGAGGTCGACCAGCATGCCGATGCGGTTCATCTCGCGCACCACCTCGCGGCCGAAGTCGGAGAGACCTCCCAGCACGGGCTCGTCGGTGGCGGAGTCGGCCCACGCGACGTTGTCGTTGTGGGTCAGCGTCAGGTAGCGCACGCCCAAGCGGTGGAGCATCCGCAGGGTGCCGAGCGACCCGCCGATCTGGTGGCCGCCCTCGGCACCCATCAGGCTCGCGAGCCGTCCCTGCGCCCAGGCACGCTCGACGTCGGCCACCCCCGTCGCCGGGGCGAGCCGGTCGGCGTAGCGGGCCAGCATCGCGTGCCCGGCGTCGACCTGCTCCAGCGTCGCGGTCAGCACCTCGGCGGGGGCCAGCGTGGAGGGCACGTAGACCGACCAGAACTGCGCGCCTAGGCCGCCGGCGCGCGCCCGCGGCAGGTCGGTGTGCAGCCCGTGGGCCCGGCACGCCTCGGTGTCGGTGAGCTCGGCGCGCGCGAAGTCGTAGCCGACCCGCTCGCGCAGCGCCCAGAGCAGGTCGTTGTGGCCGTCGAGCACCGGATGCTCGTCCAGCAGGGCGCGGACGTCGGTCACAGCCGCCCCCGCCGCCGGAGCGCGTCGTAGGAGAGGACGGCGGTGACCAGGGCGCTGGTGGTGAGCCGCCCGTCGAGCACCGCCTCCACCATGTCGTCGACGGGCGCCCAGAAGACCGACATCTCGGCCTCCTCCGCCTGGAGCTCGAAGTCGCCGCGGTCGACGTGGCTGAGCCCGCGCGCCAGGAAGAGGTGCTGGCGCTCGGCGGTGATGCCGACGCTCGGACGCAGCGTGCCCAGGTCGCGCCACTCGTCGGCGGCGAGCTCGACCTCCTCGCGCAGCTCTCGCCGGGCGGTCTGCAGCGGCGGCTCGGCGCTGTCGAGCACGCCCGCGGGCAGCTCGACGAACCAGCCCGGGCCGGCGTGGCGGTACTGCCGCAGGCAGGCCACCCGCTCGCGGTCGTCGACCGCGAGCACCACCACCGCGCCGGGGTGCTCGAGCACCAGCCGGTCGCGGGCGTCGTCGGGATGACCCGGACGGTGCACCCGGTCCTGTCGCAGGTTCACGATCCACGAGCTGCGGTAGGCGTGCTGCGAGTCCGTGACCGGCCAGCTGCCCGGCTCGTCGGTCAGCTCGGACGCGACGGCCGTGGGAGCGTCGGGGCGCACTCAGGCCTCGACCGCGGCAGGGGCGTCCTCCGCGACGACCTCCGTCTCGTCGGCCACCCAGCGTCGCCGGAGCGCGCTCTCCTCGAGCGGGATCTCCAGCTCGCGCTGCCGCTGGATCGCGGCGCCCACCAGGCCCGCGAAGAGCGGGTGGGGACGGGTCGGGCGTGACCGCAGCTCCGGGTGCGCCTGCGTCGAGACGTAGTAGGGGTGCACCTCGCCCGGCAGCTCGACGAACTCGACGAGCTCGTCGTCCGGGGAGGTGCCCGAGAAGACCAGGCCCGCCGACGCGAGCTGCTCGCGGTAGGCGTTGTTGACCTCGTAGCGGTGCCGGTGGCGCTCCTCGACCCGTGCCTCGCCGTACGCCGCCCGCACCACGCTGCCCTCGGCCAGGTCGGCGGGGTAGAGCCCCAGCCGCATGGTGCCGCCCAGGTCGCCGGCGCCTTCGACGAAGGCCTTCTGCTCGGCCATCGTCGCGACCACCGGCTCGGGCGCCTCGGCGTCGAACTCGGTCGAGGCGGCCTTCTCCAGGCCCGCGACGTTGCGCGCGAACTCGATCACCATGCACTGCAGGCCCAGGCACAGGCCCAGCGTGGGGATCTTGTGGGTGCGGGCGTAGGTCAGGGCGCCGAGCTTGCCCTCGATGCCGCGGATGCCGAAGCCGCCGGGCACGCAGACCGCGTCGACGTCGCCGAGGCGGCGGGCCGCCCCCTCGGGGGTGGCGCACTCGTCGGAGGGCACCCAGGAGATGTTGACCTTCGCCTCGTGGGCGAAGCCGCCGGCGCGCAGCGCCTCCACCACCGAGAGGTAGGCGTCGGGCAGGTCGACGTACTTGCCGACGAGCGCGACCGTCACCTCCTCGTTGGGGTGGTGCACCCGGCGCAGCAGGTCGTCCCACAGCGTCCAGTCGACGTCGCGGAAGGGCAGGTTGAGCCGGCGCACGAGGTAGGCGTCGAGTCCCTCGCGGTGCAGCACCTTGGGGATGTCGTAGATCGACGGCGCGTCGGCCGCCGTGACGACGGCCTCCTGGTCGACGTCGCACATCAGCGAGATCTTCTTCTTCACCGAGACGGGCAGCTCGCGGTCGGCGCGGCACACCACCGCGTCGGGCTGGATGCCGATCGAGCGCAGCGCCGCCACCGAGTGCTGCGTGGGCTTGGTCTTCAGCTCCTGGCTCGGACCGATCCACGGCACCAGCGAGACGTGCAGGAAGAAGACGTTGTCGCGGCCCACGTCGTGGCGCACCTGACGGGCCGCCTCGAGGAAGGGCAGCGACTCGATGTCGCCGACGGTGCCGCCCACCTCGGTGATGACGACGTCGACGTCGTCACCGCCCATGGCGAGCACGCGGTCCTTGATCTCGTTGGTGATGTGCGGGATCACCTGCACCGTGTCACCGAGGTAGTCGCCACGTCGCTCGCGTGCGATCACCGAGCTGTAGACCTGCCCGGTGGTGACGTTGGCGATCTGGCCGAGGTCGGTGTCGAGGAAGCGCTCGTAGTGACCCACGTCGAGGTCGGTCTCCGCCCCGTCGTTGGTGACGAAGACCTCACCGTGCTGGAAGGGGTTCATCGTCCCCGGATCCACGTTGAGGTAGGGATCCAGCTTCTGCATGGTCACGCGCAGGCCACGGGAGCGAAGCAGTCGACCCAGGCTCGAGGCGGTCAGCCCCTTGCCGAGGGACGAGGCGACGCCTCCGGTCACGAACACGTGCTTGGTCGGCTGCGCGGCTACCAACGAGGCTCCCCGTGGGCTCGATCTGCGTCCATCTCCACGGGGTTCGAGCCTAACAGGGATTTCGACCGAGCACGTACGCCGACCCGCCCACCTAGGCGCGTCGTGCCATCTCGAGGAGCTCCTCGGCGTGGGCCATGGCCGAGTCGGATGCCTCGAGGCCGGCCAGCATGCGGGAGAGCTCGCGCACCCGGCCGGCGTCGTCGAGCAGCTCGAGCCCGGAGGTCGTGACCGAGCCGTCGCTCGACTTGCGCACCACCACGTGGCGGTCGGCGAAGGCGGCCACCTGGGGCAGGTGGGTGACCACCAGCACCTGGGAGTGCCGCGCCAGCGCGGCGAGCCGGCGTCCGATCTCGACGGCGGCCTTGCCGCCCACCCCGGCGTCGACCTCGTCGAAGACGAAGGTGGGCACCGGGCGCGTCTCGGCCAGGCAGACCTCCACGGCCAGCATCACCCGCGAGAGCTCACCACCCGAGGCGCCTTTGCCGAGGGCGCGCAGGTCGGAGCCCGTGTTGGCGGCCAGCAGCAGCTCGACCTCGTCGACGCCGTGGGGCCCGAAGGCGACGGTCTCGCCGTCGATCTCCAGACCGCGCTCGTCGAGGCTGCGCGAGACCCGGGCCTCCACCTGGGCGTGCGGCATGGACAGGCTGTGCAGCTCGGTGGTCACCCGGTCGCCCAGCCTCGCCGCCGCGTCGCGACGCAGCGCGAAGAGCGCGGCGGCGTCGTTCGCCAGCGCCGAGCGCAGGTCGCGGCGCTCGGCGCGCAGTCCCTCGACCCGCTCGTCGCTGGTGTCGAGCTGCAGCAGCCGGCGAGCGGCGTCCTCGGCCCAGGCCAGCACCTCGTCGATCGTCTCGCCGTACTTGCGCTGCAGGGCGGTCAGCGCCGCTCGGCGCTCGGAGACCCCCGCCAGGCGCGCCGGGTCGGTGTCGACGGACGTGGCGTAGGACGCCACGTCGGCGGCCACGTCGGAGAGCAGGTAGCTCACCTCGGCCACGCGGTCGGAGAGCTCGGCCACCCGCGGGTCGTGCTCGCGCACGGACTCCAGCGCCCGGCGGGCCGCCGAGACGGTCGCCAGGGCGTCGGGGCTGCCGTCCTCGGCGGAGAGCGACTCGCGCGCCGTCTCCGCAGCGGCACGCAGGGCGTCGGCGAAGCCGAGACGGGCCTCCTCCGCCGCGAGCTCGGCGTCCTCGCCGGGTCGCGGCTCGACGGCCTCGATCTCCTGGAGGCCCAGCCGGAGCACGTCGGCCTCGCGGGCCCGCTCCCGGGCGGAGCCGAGCACGTCGCGCAGCTCCTGCTCCACCTCGCGCAGCCGCACGTACGCCGCGCGGTAGCGCTCGGCGACCGGGACCAGCGGCGCGCCGGCGAAGGCGTCGAGCGCCTCGCGCTGGGCCTCGGGACGCAGCAGGCGGTGCTGGTCGGACTGTCCGTGGACGGCGACCAGGGTCTCCCCCGCGGTCGCGAGCACCCCGGCCGGCACCGCGACACCGCCGAGGTAGGCGCGGGAGCGGCCCTCGGCCGAGACCTGCCGGGCGAGCAGCACCGAGCCGGCCTCCGCCTCGGCGCCGTGCTCCTCGACCAGCGCCTCGAGCGGACCAGCGGCGACCACGCCCTCCACGCGCGCCGCCCGGCTCCCGCTGCGCACGCGCCCGGAGTCGGCACGACCGCCGAGCAGCAGCCCGAGGGCCGTCACGAGCATCGTCTTGCCGGCGCCGGTCTCGCCGGTGATCACGCTCAGACCGGGGCCGAGCTCCAGGACGGACTCGTCGATCACCCCGAGCGAGCTGATCCGGATCTCCTCGATCACGGCTCCACCTCGGCCTCCTGCTGGCGCCGACGACGCTCCGCGGCGCCTCGCCAGCCCTCGACGGAGAGACCGAACTTGGCGACGAGCCGGTCGGTGAAGGGCGCCGTGTGGAGCCGTGCCAGCCGCAGCGGCACCGTCCCGCGGCGCACCTCGATGCGGGCACCGGGCGGCAGGTCGACCGTGCGGCGGCCGTCGGCCCAGAGCACGCCGGCACCCTCGTTGCGGGGAAGCACCTCGACGGCCAGCGTCGACGACGGCGCCACCACCATGGGGCGCGCGAAGAGCGCGTGGGCGCTGATGGGCACCATGAGCAGGGCCTCGACCTCGGGCCAGACCACGGGGCCGCCCGCGCTGAAGTTGTAGGCGGTGGAGCCCGTGGGGGTGGCGCACACGATGCCGTCGCACCCGAAGCGGCTCACCGGCCGGCCGTCGACCTCGACGACGACCTCGAGCATCCGCGAGCGGGCGGCCTTCTCGACACTGGCCTCGTTGAGCGCCCAGGTGGTCTCGAGGAGCTCCTTGTCGCGGAAGACCGACACCTCGAGGGTGAGCCGGTCCTCGCTGGTCCACTCCCGCGCCACGACGCGCTCGATGACGGTGTCGACCTCCTCGCTCTCGGCCTCCGCGAGGAAGCCGACGTGACCGAGGTTGAGGCCCAGCACCGGGGTGCGGGTGCCGTGGATCAGCTCACCGGCACGCAGGATGGTGCCGTCGCCACCGATCACGAGCGCCAGCTCGCACTCCTCCGCGCCCACGGCGTCGGCCGTGACCGTCTCGACGAGCGCGCCGGAGGGCAGGTCGACCTCCTTGGCCTCGTCCTCGAGCATCCGCACGACCAGGCCGTGACCCAGCAGCGAGGTCACGACGTCGCGGGCGACGTCTCGCGCCTCCGCGCGTCCGGCGTGCGCGACGACCAGGATGCGGCGCAGCTCCTGGTCGGGGTCGGCCGGCGTCGTCGTCACGCTCACACCCTCTCACCCGGGTCCGTCAACGAGGCGGAGCGCGCCACCCCCGCCGCGATGTCGGCGTCGGTGAGGCTGCGCGGCCCCTGGCGCAGCCACACGAAGAACTCCACGTTGCCCGAGGGGCCCGGCAGCGGGCTGGTCGCCACGGCGCGGGCACCCCAGCCGGCGGCGGCGGCCACGCCGACGACGGTGCGCACGGCCTCCGCCCGCAGCCCGGGGTCGCGCACGACGCCGCCCCGGCCGAGCCGCTCCTTCCCGACCTCGAACTGCGGCTTGACCATCAGCGCCAGGTCGCCGTCGGGACGGACCACCCCCAGCAGCGCGGGCAGGACGAGGGTGAGCGAGATGAAGGACAGGTCGCCGACGACGACGTCCACGGGACCGCCGGTGAGCTCGAGGTCGAGGTCGCGCACGTTGGTGCGGTCGACGACCCGCACCCGCGGGTCGTCCTGCAGCCGCCACACCAGCTGGCCGTAGCCCACGTCGACGGCGACCACCTCGCGCGCGCCGGCGCGGAGCAGCACGTCGGTGAAGCCACCGGTGGAGGCGCCCGCGTCGAGGCAGCGTCGTCCGTCGACCGCCAGGCCGAGCGGGCCGAAGGCCTCCAGGGCCCCCGCCAGCTTGTGGCCGCCCCGGCTGGCGTAGTCGGGCGCGGTAGCATCGGGGCGCACCACGAGGTCGGCATCGGTGGTGACGGCGGTGGCCGCCTTGCGGGCGACCTCCTTGTTGACCGTCACCCGTCCGGCGGCGATCAGCTGTGAGGCGTGCTCGCGCGAGCGCGCGAGCCCGCGGCGGACGAGCTCGGCGTCGAGCCGCAGCCGACGAGGCGCCACGCCTCAGCCCTGCGGGTCGTCCTCGCCCGCGAGCACCCGCCGCAGGCCGGCGTGGACCGACTCGTAGGCGGCCACGTGCTCGGCGACCGGCCGCTCCTCGAGGTCCTGCAGCGGCCGCAGCAGCTCGGCGAGGTCGTCGCCGGGGACGGCGGCCGGGCGGTCGGAGGGCAGCTCGCTCATGGGCTCACGCTACCCGGGAGGGCGTACGCCGTCGGTCGCGACAGGCTCGTCGTGCGTGTCGAGGTGGTGCCAGGCGACCTCGGCCACGACCCGCCACCAGTCGGCCACCTCCCCGTCACCCTCGACCACCAGGTGAGCCTCCTCGACCCGGGCGGTCCAGCCACCGAGGGAGGCGACGCCGTCGCTCCCCTCGGGGGCCGGCTGGGGATCGGCCAGCGCCCGGAGGTCGGCGCCGACGTACGTCGGGCGCTGCGCGGGCGACGCGGCGACGAGCTCCGGCAGGCCGGTGACCCCGGTGAGCACGAGCAGGCTCGGCCAGCCCAGCGTCACCGCACCCTCGATGTCGGTGTCGAGGCGGTCACCGACCACGAGGGGTCGCTCTCCGCCCACCCTGGCCAGCGTCTCCTCGAAGAGCGGTCGCTGGGGCTTGCCCGCCACCACCGGCTCGCGGCCCGCGAAGCGCGCGACCATCTCGACCGCCGCGCCGTTGCCGGGAGCGAGGCCCCGTGCCGTGGGGACCGTGAGGTCGGTGTTGCTCGCCACCCACGGCAGTCCCTCGGCCACGAGCTGGGCGCCGAGCGACATCCGGCTCCACGGGACGTCCGGTCCGTAACCCTGCGCCACGGCGACCGGATCGTCGTCGAGGGAGGTCACGGGTCGCAGCCCACGCTCCCGCAGCGCGTGGTCGAGACCGTCGCCGCCCAGCAGCAGCACCGCGCTGCCTGCCGGCAGCTCGCGCGCCAGCAACGAGGCCGCCGCCTGCGCGCTCGTCACGACGTCGTCGTCGGAGGCCTCGACGCCGAGGGAGCGCAGGTGCTCGCCCACCGTGCTGGGCGTGCGGGAGGCGTTGTTGGTGACGAAGGCGAGGTGCATCCCCTGCGCCTGGGCCTCGTTGAGCGACTCAGCGGCGTGGGGCACCGCCTCACGGCTGCGGTAGACCACGCCGTCGAGGTCGAGCACCGCGACGTCGTGCACCTCGCGCAGCGGTCGAGAGGAGGCGCCGAGACGACTCACGCCTGCGGCTCCTCGCGCTCCAGCTGTCGGGCGCGGTCGCCCGCGTCGGTCGCTCGCTCGGGGTCGACGGCCTCCGTGCGGTGGAACCAGGTCAGGGCGTCCGACGTGCGGCCCGCCTCGACGAGCGCGTCGGCGTACGCGTAGCGCAGCCGCGCCACCCAGGGCTCCCGCGACTTCGACATCAGCGGCGCGTTCTCGAGCGTGCGCAGGGCGGCGTCGAGCTCGCCGCGGTCACGCCGGGCACCGGCCTCGACGATGGTGAGCTCGGCCAACAGCGGCGGCGCCAGCTTGTCGCGGGGTGCGTTGCGCACCGTGGCGAGCGCCTTGTCGGGCTTGCCGAGCGCGCGCTCGCAGTCGGCGATGATGGCGACGTAGTCCTGGGCGCCGTTCATCCGCTTGGCGGCCCGCAGCTCGGTGAGCGCCTCCGCGTACTCGCCGGCGGCGTAGGCCGCCTCCCCCACGGCCTCACGCACCACGGCCAGCCGGCTGGCGCGAGCCCGCGCCGCCAGGGTGTGCTCGTACGCCGTGCGCGGGTCGCGGTCGATCAGCTCCCCCGCAGCCACGAGGTGACGGGCCACCCGCAGCGCCAGCTTGTCGGGCAGCGAGCGGAGCTGGGCCGAGATCGAGCGGTCCAGCTCCTTGCCCGTGACGTGCTCGGGGATCTCGGGTCCGTCGTAGCGCTGCTGCGACTGGGTGCGCGCCGCGGCGTCGTCGCCACCCCGACCCTTCCAGTCACCGCGGCGATCACCACGGCCCCGCTCGGGCGGACCGCTGCGTCCTCCCCGGTCACGACCTCGCCGCTCACCGTCACGGCTGCCACGGGAGTCGCGACCTCCCTGACCGCCACGCTGCTGACCTGAGCCTCGGGACTCCGCCACGACCTGCACCTCTCCTGCTCCGCACTACTGCTCGACAAACACAAAAACGACTGAGGGCCGCTCCTTGACGGAACGGCCCTCAGCCTAAGAATTGTCCGGCGACGTCCTACTCTCCCACGACCTCCCGGTCGCAGTACCATCGGCGCTGAAAGGCTTGACTTCCGGGTTCGGAATGGAGCCGGGTATTTCCCTTTCGCTATGGCCGCCGAAACTCTATGGAGTTAGATCTCGACAGTCCCCTGATGAGGGGGACTGGCTCCCGACCGTAACTCGGGAACCACACAGTGGACGCGCAACATCTTTGAGGGACAAGCCCTCGGCCTATTAGTACCGGTCGGCTGGGCATTACTGCTGTACACCTCCGGCCTATCAACCCAGTAGTCTGCTGGGGGCCTTACCCGGTTACCCGGTGGGAAACCTCATCTTGAAACGTGCTTCCCGCTTAGATGCTTTCAGCGGTTATCACTTCCGAACGTAGCTAACCAGCCGTGCTCTTGGCAGAACAACTGGCACACCAGAGGTTCGTCCATCCCGGTCCTCTCGTACTAGGGACAGCCTTTCTCAAGTTTCCTGCGCGCGCGGCGGATAGGGACCGAACTGTCTCACGACGTTCTAAACCCAGCTCGCGTGCCGCTTTAATGGGCGAACAGCCCAACCCTTGGGACCTACTCCGGCCCCAGGATGCGACGAGCCGACATCGAGGTGCCAAACCATCCCGTCGATATGGACTCTTGGGGAAGATCAGCCTGTTATCCCCGGGGTACCTTTTATCCGTTGAGCGACGCCGCTTCCACATGCCAGCGCCGGATCACTAGTTCCGACTTTCGTCCCTGCTCGAGTTGTCACTCTCACAGTCAAGCTCCCTTGTGCACTTACACTCGAAACCTGATTGCCAACCAGGCTGAGGGAACCTTTGAGCGCCTCCGTTACATTTTAGGAGGCAACCGCCCCAGTTAAACTACCCATCAGGCACTGTCCCTGATCCGGATCACGGACCTAGGTTAGATATCTAATACGACCAGAGTGGTATTTCAACGGCGACTCCACCCTCACTGGCGTGAAGGTTTCACAGTCTCCCACCTATCCTACACAAGTCGAACCAAACACCAATACCAAACTATAGTAAAGGTCCCGGGGTCTTTCCGTCCTGCCGCGCGTAACGAGCATCTTTACTCGTAGTGCAATTTCGCCGAGTCCATGGTTGAGACAGCGCCCAAGTCGTTACTCCATTCGTGCAGGTCGGAACTTACCCGACAAGGAATTTCGCTACCTTAGGATGGTTATAGTTACCACCGCCGTTTACTGGGGCTTAAGTTCTGCGCTTCGCTGGCGAACCAACTAACACGTCCCCTTAACCTTCCAGCACCGGGCAGGAGTCAGTCCGTATACGTCGTCTTTCGACTTAGCACGGACCTGTGTTTTTAGTAAACAGTCGCTTGGGCCTGGTCTCTGCGGCCATCATTGCTTCATGTAGCAAGTACACTGACAAATCCGGCCCCCCTTCTCCCGAAGTTACGGGGGCATTTTGCCGAGTTCCTTAACCATGGTTCACTCGATCGCCTTAGTATTCTCTACCTGATCACCTGAGTCGGTTTGGGGTACGGGCGGCGCACAGCTCGCTAGAGGTTTTTCTCGACAGCATAGGATCATCCACTTCACATACGTTCCCCATCGAGTCTCAGGCATGAAGACGGCGGATTTGCCTACCGTCAGCCCTACACTCTTGGCCCGGGACTACCATCGCCCGGGTTGGACTACCTTCCTGCGTCACCCCATCGCTTGACTACTACCGGTTCGGGTCGTGCGCTCCGCCTTCATCGTCCCGAAGGATCCCGAAGGTTTTGGGCACTTAGCATCACCGGGTTCGTCATGGGCGCTGTTTTGCCGGTACGGGAATATCAACCCGTTGTCCATCGACTACGCCTGTCGGCCTCGCCTTAGGTCCCGACTTACCCAGGGCAGATTAGCTTGACCCTGGAACCCTTGATCATTCGGCGGAAGAGTTTCTCACTCTTCTTTCGCTACTCATGCCTGCATTCTCACTCGTGTGGCATCCACGGCTGGTTCACACCGCCGCTTCGCTCGCCACACGACGCTCCCCTACCCATCCATGCTCCTGGACCACGAAGGCCTGGATACGTGCATGAATGCCATAGCTTCGGCGGGTGACTTGAGCCCCGCTACATTGTCGGCGCGAAATCACTTGACCAGTGAGCTATTACGCACTCTTTCAAGGGTGGCTGCTTCTAAGCCAACCTCCTGGTTGTCTCTGCGACTTCACATCCTTTTCCACTTAGTCACCGCTTAGGGGCCTTAGCTGATGGTCTGGGCTGTTTCCCTTTCGACTACGGAGCTTATCCCCCGCAGTCTCACTGCCGCGCTCTCACTTTCCGGCATTCGGAGTTTGGTTGATTTCGGTAAGCTTGTGGGCCCCCTAGACCATCCAGTGCTCTACCTCCGGAAAGAAACACGCGACGCTGCACCTAAATGCATTTCGGGGAGAACCAGCTATCACGAAGTTTGATTGGCCTTTCACCCCTATCCACAGGTCATCCCCTCAGTTTTCAACCTAAGTGGGTTCGGTCCTCCACGCGGTCTTACCCGCGCTTCAACCTGCCCATGGATAGATCACTTCGCTTCGGGTCTTGATCGTGCCACTCAGTCGCCCTATTCGGACTCGCTTTCGCTACGGCTTCCCCACACGGGTTAACCTTGCGACACGACGCAAACTCGCAGGCTCATTCTTCAAAAGGCACGCTGTCACAGATCCAAAAGATCCGCTCCAACGGATTGTAGGCACATGGTTTCAGGTACTATTTCACTCCCCGCCAGGGGTACTTTTCACCTTTCCCTCACGGTACTTGTCCGCTATCGGTCACCAAGGAGTATTTAGGCTTAACGGGTGGTCCCGCCAGATTCACACGGAATTTCAGGGGTTCCGTGTTACTTGGGGTGACGCTTCAGAGCCATGGTCTTACGTGTACGGGGGTATCACCCTCTATGCCGGGACTTTCCAGTCCACTTCGACTTCAACCATGGTTTATGACTCTGTGTTGGTTCGGCAGAACCAACCAAACGGCCCCACAACCCTCAACTCGCAACGCCTGCCGGCTATCACACGAGATGAGTTTGGCCTCTTCCGATTTCGCTCGCCACTACTCTCGGAATCACTTTTGTTTTCTCTTCCTGTGGGTACTGAGATGTTTCACTTCCCCACGTTCCCTCCAACTGCCCTATGTGTTCAGGCAGAGGTAACTGGACATGACTCCAGCTGGGTTTCCCCATTCGGAAATCCCCGGATCACAG
This sequence comes from Nocardioides aequoreus, assembly GCF_000720335.1. GTDB lineage: Bacteria > Actinomycetota > Actinomycetes > Propionibacteriales > Nocardioidaceae > Marmoricola > Marmoricola aequoreus. The sequence goes on from NZ_JOJN01000005.1 coordinate 95,507, forward strand.
CTCGGTTGCCAACTTCCCGGGGCTTATCGCAGGCTCCTACGTCCTTCATCGGCTCTTGGTGCCAAGGCATCCACCATGTGCCCTTAGTAGCTTGTCTTGCTACAAAGATGCTCGCGTCCACTGTGTAGTTCTCAAGCGACGGGCGGGCCCCCTGACTGTGATCCACGCTTGCGAGGGTGAGACACCCAGGCAGTTCGCGGAGTCAGAGGTCCGTCGGAGATCGATCACTCGATCCCTCAGGACCCAACAGTGTGCCTGACTCGCGCTCTCGTCACGACTCGGTGTTCCACGCGCCGGCGAACCGGTGCAGTACTAGCGAGCCCATCGGAGGGCACGGGCCAAATAGTCGACGTTCCACTAGTGAGCGTGTCCGGCCGAGGAACGAACGTCCTCGAAACCGAACGCCCTGGACAGCGCTGTGCACTGCCAGTGATTGCTCCTTAGAAAGGAGGTGATCCAGCCGCACCTTCCGGTACGGCTACCTTGTTACGACTTCGTCCCAATCGCTCGCCCCACCTTCGACAGCTCCCCCCACAAGGGTTGGGCCACTGGCTTCGGGTGTTGCCAACTTTCGTGACGTGACGGGCGGTGTGTACAAGGCCCGGGAACGTATTCACCGCAGCGTTGCTGATCTGCGATTACTAGCGACTCCGACTTCATGGGGTCGAGTTGCAGACCCCAATCCGAACTGAGACCGGCTTTTTGGGATTCGCTCCACCTTGCGGTATCGCAGCCCTTTGTACCGGCCATTGTAGCATGCGTGAAGCCCTAGGCATAAGGGGCATGATGACTTGACGTCATCCCCACCTTCCTCCGAGTTGACCCCGGCAGTCTCTTATGAGTCCCCACCATGACGTGCTGGCAACATAAGACGAGGGTTGCGCTCGTTGCGGGACTTAACCCAACATCTCACGACACGAGCTGACGACAGCCATGCACCACCTGTATACGAGTGTCCAAAGAGGCCTCTGTCTCCAGAGGATTCTCGCATATGTCAAACCTAGGTAAGGTTCTTCGCGTTGCATCGAATTAATCCGCATGCTCCGCCGCTTGTGCGGGCCCCCGTCAATTCCTTTGAGTTTTAGCCTTGCGGCCGTACTCCCCAGGCGGGGCGCTTAATGCGTTAGCTGCGGCACGGAACTCGTGGAATGAGTCCCACACCTAGCGCCCAACGTTTACGGTGTGGACTACCAGGGTATCTAATCCTGTTCGCTCCCCACACTTTCGCTCCTCAGCGTCAGGTAATGCCCAGAGAACCGCCTTCGCCACCGGTGTTCCTCCTGATATCTGCGCATTTCACCGCTACACCAGGAATTCCGTTCTCCCCTGCATACCTCTAGTCTGCCCGTATCAGAAGCAGGCTCGGGGTTGAGCCCCGAGTTTTCACTCCTGACGTGACAAACCGCCTACGAGCCCTTTACGCCCAATAATTCCGGACAACGCTCGCACCCTACGTATTACCGCGGCTGCTGGCACGTAGTTGGCCGGTGCTTCTTCTGCGCATACCGTCACTTTCGCTTCGTCTGCGCTGAAAGAGGTTTACAACCCGAAGGCCGTCATCCCTCACGCGGCGTTGCTGGATCAGGCTTTCGCCCATTGTCCAATATTCCCCACTGCTGCCTCCCGTAGGAGTCTGGGCCGTGTCTCAGTCCCAGTGTGGCCGGTCACCCTCTCAGGCCGGCTACCCGTCGAAGCCTTGGTGGGCCGTTACCCCACCAACAAGCTGATAGGCCGCGAGCTCATCCTTCACCGCCAGAACTTTCCACCACCATCAGATGTCTGAAGTGGTCGTATCCGGTATTAGCTCCCGTTTCCGGGGGTTATCCCAGAGTGAAGGGCAGATTGCTCACGTGTTACTCACCCGTTCGCCGCTCGTGTACCCCGAAGGGCCTTACCGCTCGACTTGCATGTGTTAAGCACGCCGCCAGCGTTCGTCCTGAGCCAGGATCAAACTCTCCGTTGAAATCTTGCAGACAACCTCGCTTGCGCGTGGCTGCCAAGAGTTTCCCGAAGGATCCCGGCAAGGGAAAAACCCTGACATGATTGTCAGAATTATTGTCCTTACCAAAGGAACCGCCGACTCGTGACCCGAAGGTCACTGCTGAGTCGGACGGGTAATTAATTCGTCGACTTTTGGCACACTGTTGAGTTCTCAAGGATCAAGCGCGCACCGCTTTGGGCCTCTCGGCCGGCTGCGGGGCAACCTGATGAAACTTACCGGCTGCTCGGACCTGAGTCAAACTCAGCTCCGGGGCACTCCGACTCGCTCCGGTCCCGGTCGATCGTCCTTGCGTCTGGCTCTGGTCTCTCGGCTCTCAGATGAGCACTGGACCGGCCTCGTGAGGCGATCTGTCGGGCTGGTCTCCGGGGGCCGTCCGCCCGGCCTCTCGGCCTTGCGTCCCGCCGCTCCCTGGCGACAGATGGAACATTAGACCGGGCTCGGCGGCGCATGCAAATCGGCTGCGGGTGGCCCCGGTCACAGCGCCGTCTAACGCAGGTCAGCGGGGATCCGAGGCCCTCAGGACGCCAGCTCGACGCCTGCGATGCGCTTCTTCCCGCGCCGCAGCACCAGCCAGGAGCCCGCCAGCAGGTCCGCGTCGCCGGGCACGAGCTCGGGGTCACCCACGCGCTCGTTGTTGAGGTAGGCGCCGCCCTCGGCGACCGTCCTGCGCGCCTCGCCCTTGCTCGAGGCGAGGCCGGCTGCCACCAGGAGCTCCACGACGGTGCTGCCCCGAGGCGCCGTCGCCGCCCCGGCACCCTGCAGCGCCGCCCGCAGCGTCGAGGGCGCGAGGTCGCTCAGGTCGCCGCCGCCGAAGAGCGCCGCAGCCGCCGCCTTCGCCTGGCGCGTCTCCTCGGCTCCGTGCACCAGCGTCGTCACCTCGTCGGCCAGCCGCCGCTGGGCCTCCCGGCGCCACGGCTCCTCCCGCGTGGCCCGGTCGAGCTCCTCGATCTCCGCGCGCGGCAGGAAGGTGAAGATCCGCAGCAGCTCCCCCGCCTTCTCGTCCTCGACGTTGAGCCAGAACTGGTGGAAGGCGTACGGCGACATCATCTCGGCGTCGAGCCAGAGAGCGCCGCCCTCGGTCTTGCCGTACTTGGTCCCGTCGGCCTTCGTCACCAGGGGCGTGGCGAAGGCGTGCGCGTGCCCGCCGTCGGCGCGTCGGATGAGCTCCACGCCGCCCGTCAGGTTGCCCCACTGGTCGCTCCCCCCGAACTGCAGCGTCACCCCGTGGTCCCGGTAGAGGTTCAGGAAGTCCATCGACTGCAGCAGGACGTAGCTGAACTCGGTGTAGCTGATCCCGCTCTCGAGCCGGCTCCTGACCACCTCGCGGGCGAGCATCCGGTTGACCGGGAAGTGCTTGCCGACGTCGCGCAGGAAGTCGATGGTCGAGAGGCTCGCCGTCCAGTCGTAGTTGTTGACGACGGTCGCTGCGCGGTCGCCCGTGAAGTCGAGGAAGGGCTCGATCTGGGCGCGCACCCGCTCCACCCAGTCCTTGACGGTGTCGAGGCTGTTGAGCGTGCGCTCCCCCGAGTCGCGCGGGTCGCCGATCATGCCCGTCGCCCCGCCGACCAGGGCGTACGGCACGTGGCCCGCCTGCTGCAGCCGCATCGCGGTCACCAGCTGCACGAGGTTGCCCATGTGCAGGCTCGGCGCCGTCGGGTCGAAGCCGACGTAGTAGCGCACCGGCCCCGCGGTGAACGCCTCGCGCAGGGCGTCGCGGTCGGTGGAGTGCGCGAGCAGGCCCCGCCACTCGAGCTCGTCCAGCAGGTCGGGGGTCGTCGCTGGGTCCGTCGCTGGGTCCGTCGCGGGGTCGGTCCCGGGTGTCGTCTCGTCCACGTCACCAGTCTGCCTGTCGCGCCCGTGAGCGACCGGCGTGGCCCGGGCCACGGTGCGCCCGGCGCCCACGTGCTCTACGGTCACTTAGGCAAGGCTCACCTAACTCAACGTAGGAGCGTCTCCATGTCGTGGACATCTCGGGACCACACGACCCCTCCCCCGCATCCCGGCGCGAGCGGCCTGCTCGACGCCGGCTCGACCGCCGACCTCGCGCGGCAGCTCGACCTGGCGCGCGACCTCGTGACCACCGCCGTAGACCGGGCCGAGCGACCGTACTCCGGCGCCACCGTCGACCAGCTGCGCCGCGTGGTCGACGCGGTCGACCTCGACTCCCCGCTCGCGAGCACCGACGAGGCGCTCGACGAGCTGCGCCGCGTCTACCTCGACCACGCGGTGTGGTTCCACCACCCCCGCTACCAGGCGCACCTGAACTGCCCGGTCGCCGTGCCCGCGGTCGTGGCCGACGTCGTCGCGTCGGCGGTGAACACCTCGGTGGACACCTGGGACCAGAGCGGGGCCGCCACGCTGGTCGAGCAGCGGCTCGTGGCGTGGCTCGCCGACCGTGTGGGCTTCGACTCCGCCGCCAACGGGCTCTTCACCAGCGGGGGCACGCAGTCGAACCTGCACGGCCTGCTGCTGGCACGCGAGCGCGCTGCCGCGGACGGCGTGCCTCGTGAGCGCTGGTGCGTCGTGGTCTCCGAGCGCGCCCACTTCAGCGCCCGGCGTGCGGCCCACCTGCTGGGCATCGCGCTGGACGCGCACGGTGACGGCGTGCTCGAGGTCCCGACGGACGGGCAGGGTCGGATGGTGCCCCGGGCACTCGGGCGCACCCTGCAGTCGGCCCGGCTGCGGGGGCTGCACGCGGTGGCGGTCGTGGCGACCGCGGGCACGACCGACCACGGGGCGGTCGACCCCCTGGAGGAGACCGCCGGGCTCGCTCGCGCGCACGGCGCCTGGGTGCACGTCGACGCCGCGTACGGCGGAGGGCTGCTGCTCTCCCCCACGCGGCGGCACCTGCTCCGTGGCCTCGAGCTGGCCGACTCGGTGACCGTCGACTTCCACAAGAGCTGGTTCCAGCCCGTGGCCTGCAGCGCGCTCGTCGTCCGCGACCGCGAGCTGCTCGCCCTCGGCCGCCACCACGCCGACTACCTCAACCCCGAGGACGACGGAGCCGAGCCCAACCTGGTCGACCACAGCCTGCAGACCACGAGGCGCTTCGACGCGCTGAAGCTCTGGCTGACGCTGCGCACCCTCGGCGCCGCCCACCTGGGCGGGCTGCTCGACCGCGTCTGCGACCTGGCCGCGGCGACCCGCGAGGACCTGGCCGGCGACCCGGACTTCGAGGTGGTGGGCGGCACCGACCTCTCCACCGTGCTCTTCCGGTACGTCGCGTGCGCGCCGGGCCTGGCCGACGACGTCAACGACGCGGCCCGCGCCCGCCTCGTCGCCGACGGGGCCGCCAGCGTCGCCCGCACCCGTCTCGACGGCCGCACCTGGCTCAAGCTGACCCTGCTCAACCCGGCGACCACGCGCGAGGACACCCGCCACGTCGTCGACCTGGTACGCCGCCTGGCCGCCGACGCGACCGCCTCCCGCACCCTGGAGGACGCGCGATGACCGCCCACCGAACCGACGACCACGTGCACGACCTGCTCGGCATCGGCGTGGGCCCCTTCAACCTCGGCCTGGCCTGCCTGGCCGAGCCGCTCGGTCTCGACGCCGTCTTCCTCGAGCGCCGGGGCGAGCTGCGCTGGCACCCGGGGATGATGCTCGACGACGCCGTGCTCCAGGTGCCCTTCCTGGCCGACCTCGTGACGATGGCCGACCCGACCTCGCGCTTCAGCTTCCTCAGCTACCTCAAGCAGCGCGGCCGGCTCTACCCCTTCTACGTGCGTGAGTCCTTCTACCCGCTGCGGCGCGAGTTCGACGACTACTGCCGCTGGGCCGCCGACGAGGTCGGCACCGTGGCCTACCACCGCGAGGCGGTGGCGGTGACCCGCACGCACGACGCCACGGGACCCGTCTACGTCGTGGCGTGCCGCGACCCCCGCGACGGGTCGCGCTCCACCTACCGCGCCCGGCACCTCGTGCTCGGCGTGGGCTCCGAGCCGCACCGTCCCGAGGCGCTCGCCGGGCTCACCGGCGCGGTCTGGCACAGCAGCGACTACCTGCACGTCCGCGACCGGCTGCTCGGCGCCGACGACGTGACGGTGGTCGGCAGCGGCCAGAGCGCCGCCGAGGTGGTCAGCGACCTGCTGGCCGCCGACGGTCACGGACGGCAGCGGCTGCAGTGGCTGACCCGGTCGCCGCGCTTCTTCCCGCTGGAGTACACCAAGCTGACCCTCGAGCTGACCTCGCCGGAGTACAGCCGCCACTTCCGCCGGCTGGACGCCGACCGGCGTGACGCCCTGCTGCGGGAGCAGGCCGGCCTCTACAAGGGCATCAGCGCACCCCTCGTCGACCAGATCCACGAGCAGCTCTACCGCCGCAGCCTCGACGCGGTGCCGCAGCCGCGGCTCGCGGCCTGTGCCGAGGTCGTCGACGGACGCACCGAGGAGACGCCCCGCGGGTCCCGCCACACCCTGCGGCTGCGACAGACCGAGACCGGCGAGGAGTACGAGGTCGAGACCTCCGCCGTGGTGCTGGCGACCGGCTACGCCCGTGCCACGCCACGCTTCCTCGACGGCGTCCGCGACCGGCTGCGGCTCGACGGGCACGGCCGGCTCGACGCCCGCGAGGACTTCTCGGTCGACCGCGAGGGGGGCGAGGTCTTCGTCCAGAACGCCGAGATCCACACCCACGGCTTCGTCGCTCCCGACCTGGGCATGGGCGCCTGGCGCAACGCGGCGATCCTCGAGCGGGTGCTCGGCGAGGCGCCGTACGAGGTGGAGCGCCGGGTGATGTTCCAGGACTTCGGGGTCCCCGAGGGTGCCCGCCGGGTCGTGCCGGCCGGGGCGGCCAGGTGAGCGCCGCGCGGGTCGGGCGCCTGACGCACCGCGCCCTCGACCTCGAGACCGACCTGGCGCTGCTGCACCACTGGGTCACGCACCCGAGGTCGGCCTTCTGGATGATGCAGGACGCCTCGCCGGACGACGTGCGCGCGGCGTACGCCGCCATCGCCCGCTCGGCCCACCACCACGCGCACCTCGGCCTGCACGACGGCCAGCCGGCCTTCCTGATGGAGCGCTACGACCCGGCGCACGACCCGGTCGGCGCCCACCTCGACGGGCGCCCGGGCGACCTCGGCATGCACCTGCTGGTGGCGCCCACCGACCGCCCGGTGCGCGGCTTCACCCGGGCCGTCATGCGTCACGTGATGGCGACCTGCTTCGCCGACCCGGCCGTGCGGCGCGTCGTCGTCGAGCCCGACGTGCGCAACACCGCCGTGCAGCGGCTCAACCGCGAGGTCGGCTTCGTCGAGCACGGCGTGGTCGACCTGCCCGGCAAGCAGGCGCTGCTCTGCACCTGCCTGCGCCGCGACTTCGAGAGGAGCCCCTCATGACCACGACCACGACCGCGACCACTTCCGCGACCGCGAGCACGGCCCCGGCACCGCTCTCCCCCGGCCTGCTCGACCACCTGACCCCCGACCGGATGGCACGCGCCCAGGCCGCGCAGTGCGCCAAGACGCTGGCGGAGCTGGCGCACGAGCGCGTGCTCGCGCCGGTGCACCGGGGCGACGACCGCTGGGAGGTGGCCGCCGACGACCCCGAGGTGGTGTGGCGCTTCCGCGCCCGGGTGCTGCCCGGCGACCACTGGCTCGTCCGCCCGGGCTCGGTGCGCCGCGTCGCCGGCGGTCGTGAGCAGCCGCCCGACGCGCAGCGGCTGGTGCTGGACCTGCGCGCGGCCCTCGGGCTGACCGACCGGGTGCTGCCCACCTACCTCGAGGAGGTGGCGAGCACCCTGGCCGGCCGCTGCCGCAAGGACTCGCCCGACGCCCCCACCGCCGCCGAACTGGTGCACGCCGACTTCCAGGCGATCGAGGGGGCGATGACCGAGGGGCACCCCTGCTTCGTCGCCAACAACGGCCGGGTGGGCTTCGACGTCGCCGACGTGGCGGCGTACGCACCGGAGACCGCGCCGTCGCTGCGGCTGCAGTGGCTGGCCGCCCACCGCGACCACACCGGCTTCAGCGCCATGCCCGGCCTCGACGCCGAGCGGCTCTACGCCGGGGAGCTCGACGCCCCCGTGCGCGACGGGATGGAGCAGCGGCTGCGCGACCGCGGCCTGGACCCGGCGGCGTACCTGCTGCTGCCCTGTCACCCCTGGCAGTGGCGGCACAAGGTGGCCGTGACCTTCGCCCCGGAGGTGGCCGCCGGGCTGCTGGTGCCGCTCGGCGAGGGTCCCGACGACTACCAGCCGCAGCAGTCGATCCGCACCTACTTCAACCTCGACCGGCCCGACCGGCGCTACGTGAAGACCGCGCTGTCGGTGCTCAACATGGGCTTCATGCGGGGACTGTCGGCGGCGTACATGGAGGCGACCCCGGCCATCAACGTGGTAGTCGACGACCTGGTGCGCTCCGACGCGACCCTGCGCGCCTGCGGCTTCGAGGTGCTGCGGGAGGTGGCGGCCGTCGGCTTCCGGCCGCCCGCGCAGACCGAGGCCGGGCCCTCGGCGTACACCAAGATGCTCGCGGCGCTGTGGCGCGAGAGCCCGGCCGACCGGGTGGTCGACGGTGAGCGCCTGGCGAGCATGACCTCCCTCCTCCACGTCGACCGCCACGGCACCCCGCTCGTCGCCGAGCTGGTGCGCGCCTCCGGGATCCCGGCCCGGGAGTGGGTCACGTCGTACCTGCGGGCCTACCTGGTGCCCGTCGTCCACTGCCTCTTCGCCCACGGGCTGGTCTTCATGCCGCACGGGGAGAACGTGATCCTGGTGCTGCGGGACCACGTGCCGACGCGGGTGCTGATGAAGGACATCGGCGAGGAGGTGGCGATCTGCTCCCGCGAGACGCCGGTGCCGGAGGCGGCCTCGCGGATCCGTCACGACGTGCCGCCCGAGCAGCTCGTCCTGGCCGTGCACGGCGACGTGGTCGACGGCTACCTCCGCCACCTCGCCGGCCTGCTGGACGACGCCGGCGTGCTGCCGGCCGCGGACTTCTGGGCCACCGCCCACGGGGTGCTGACCGACTACCAGGACGCGCACCCCGAGCTCGCGGAGCGCTTCGCCGAGCTCGACCTGCTGACCGAGGAGGTGCCGCTGATGTGCCTCAACCGGCTGCAGCTGCGCGACAACCAGCAGATGGTCGACCTCGCCGACCCCGACAGCGCGATCGTGCTGGCCGGGACGATGGCCAACCCGCTCGCACCGTCCGGGGGCCCGCCCGGCTAGGCGGACCAGTCGGGGTCGCGCCCGGAGGCGCCGAGGACCTTGTCGATGGTCGGGGCGTCGTCGGGGACCCGCACCTCGGGGCCGAAGGCGCCCTGGCTGCGCGCGGCCTCCGCGTCGGAGCGCATCACGGCCATCGCCTCGTCGATCTGCGGTCGGGTCAGCTCCAGGCCCTGGTCGGTGGCGACCGCGAGGTCCCAGCCGTGCAGCAGCACCTCGCCGTACGCCATCCGGCCCAGCATCTCGCGCGGCAGCGCACCGTCGAGCGCGTCGCCCTCCCACGCCTCGGCCTGCGCCCAGGCGTCGGCGAGCGCGGTGAGGCGCCCGCTGAGCCGGTCGCGCCAGTCGTCGGTCAGCGCCACACCCCGGGTGCCCCAGGGGTCGTCGGGGTCCGGCGGCTCGCCGGCGCCGTACGCGCGCAGCGCCTCGGTCGTGCCCAGCAGGTGGCTCACCAGCGCGCGGACGTCGTACTCCGCACAGGGGGTGGGGGCCGACAGCGCGCCCTCCGGCACGCCGTGGACGACGGGGTGGAGGGCCGCGACGACCCCGTGCAGGTGCTCTCGTGCCGACATCCTGGTCCTCTCCTCGGCTCGGGTGGCTCGTACCCGGCCGGCGCCGTCACGCACCGCCGAGCCCGAAATGCCGCTCGCGACGCGCGGCGGCGACTACCGTCGCCCGGTCGACCCCACCACACCGGACCCCGGAGGCACCATGCCCGTACGCCGCTGGCGGACCGCCGTGGTCGGCGGTGTCGCGACCGCGACCCTGCTCGCCGGAGCAGCGGTCGCGGCGCCCTCGAGCGGGGCGGGCACCGTCGGCAGCGAGGGCGCCGGCGACCCGTACTTCCCCCGCGCGGGCAACGGCGGCATCGACGTGGTGCGCTACGACCTGCGGCTCGACTACGACCCCCCGTCGTCGCCCCGCCGCCTGGTGGGCCGCCTCGACGGCGTCGCGGTGATCACGCTGCGCACCACGCAGCGGCTCACCCGCTTCGATCTCGACCTCCGCGGGCTGCGGGCCGAGCGGGTGCGCGTCGACGGCCGGCTCGCCCGCTTCTCCCACGGGCGGGGCGAGCTGCGCATCCGCCCCGCCCGCACCCTCCCCGCCGGGGAGGTGGTCGAGGTGCGGATCGCCTACGGCGGGCGCACCGGCCGGCCGCGCGACCTCGGCGGCGCCCTCTACGGGTGGGTCACCACCGCTGACGGCGCCATGGTGGCGAGCCAGCCCGACGGGTCGTCGACGTGGTTCCCGGTGAGCGACCACCCGACCGACAAGGCGCGCTTCCGCTTCCGCGTCCGGGTCCCGGAGGGGCTGGTCGCCGTCGCCAACGGCCTGCCCGTGGACCGCACGACTCGGCGTGGCCACACCGCCTGGTCGTGGCACGCGGCCGACCCGATGGCGCCGTACCTCGCGACGGTGACGGTCGGGAACTTCCGCCTCGACCGCTACCGCGACCGCAGCACGGGGGTGCTGGTGGTTGACGCCGTCGACCGCGACCTGCCCCGCTCGGCCGCTGCCGGCCTCGCGGCGACGGGCGACATGCTGGACTTCTTCGAGCGCCGCTTCGGCCCCTACCCCTTCGCCGCCTACGGCGCCATCGTCGACGACGACGACCTCGGCTACGCCCTGGAGACCCAGACGCGCTCGCTCTTCTCGGGTGCGGCCGAGGAGGAGGTCGTCGCCCACGAGCTGGCCCACCAGTGGCTGGGCAACCACGTCAGCGTGGAGCGCTGGGCCGACATCTGGCTCAACGAGGGCTGGGCGACCTACGCCACCTGGCTCTGGGCCGAGCACGCCCACGGCCGGCCGGCGCGCCGCGCCTACGACGCGGTGCGCGCGATCCCCGCCTCCGACCCCTTCTGGCACACCGTGCTGGCCGACCCGGGCCCCCGGGGCCTCTTCGACGCCCCCGTCTACGACCGCGGCGCGGCCACCCTGCACGCCCTGCGCACCCGCCTCGGCGACCGCGACTTCCTCCGCCTCGCCCGGCTCTGGGTCTGGCGCCACGGGGGTGGCAACGCCGGCACCGCCGTCTTCCAGGCCCTGGCCGAGGAGGTCTCCGGCACCGACCTGTCCGGCTTCTTCGACGCCTGGGTGCGGACGCCGCGCAAGCCGGCGTAGCGGCTGGGCGCTCAGGCGCGGGGAGACCGGACGTAGCGGCTGACGGTGGGGTCGCCGGTGGCCCAAAAGCGCCAGGGACGGTCGGCGGCGAGCCGGAGCCCGACGCGCGGGCCGGTGCTCACCTCGGCGGGGGGCTCCCCCGGCTCGAGCAGCCCGGCGAGGTCGAGCCCGTCGTGGCCCAGGTCGAGGGCGAGCGCGCGGCACAGGCAGGCAGGACCGCGGGCGAGGTCGCGGTCGCGCACGCCCGGACGCCGCTCGCGCGCGAGCTCGTGGCCGGCGACGACCTCGCCGGCACGCAGCAGCACCGCGCCGGGCTCCGTGCCGCAGACGACGTTGGCACAGTGGTGCATCCCGTAGCTGAAGTAGACGTAGAGCCGACCGGGCGGGCCGAACATGGTGGCGTTGCGGCGGGTCCTCGAGCGGTGCGCGTGCGAGCCGGGGTCGTCGGCGCCGCCGTACGCCTCGACCTCGGTGAGCCGCACCGTGACGCCCGCGTGCGTCAGCCGCGCGCCCAGCAGCGTGGGCGCGACGTCGCGCGGGTGCGCCTCGAGCGCTAGAGCCACGCGCGGAGGTCGGCGGCGCGGGCGCGCAGCTCGGCCAGCTGCTCGGTGACGCGCACCGGGGCGGTGCCGCCGCGGGAGTCGCGGGAGGAGACCGAGCCCTCGACGGTGAGCACCTCGCGCACCGCCGGCGTGAGGCGCGGGTCGATGGCCGCGAGGTCGTCGTCGGAGAGCTCGTCGAGCTCGCAGCCCAGCGCCTCGCAGCGGCGTACGCAGGCGCCGGCCAGCTCGTGCGCCTCGCGGAAGGGCACCCCCTCGCGCACCAGCCACTCGGCCACGTCGGTGGCCAGGCTGAAGCCGCGCGGGGCGAGCGAGGCGAGCCGCTCGGTGTCGAAGACCAGGGTCGCCGCCTGTCCGGTGACCGCGGGGAGCAGCACCTCGAGGGTGTCGACGGCGTCGAAGACCGGCTCCTTGTCCTCCTGCAGGTCGCGGTTGTAGGCCAGCGGCAGCGCCTTCAGCGTGGCGAGGAGGCCGGTGAGGTCGCCGATCAGCCGGCCCGACTTGCCGCGGGCGAGCTCGGCGATGTCGGGGTTCTTCTTCTGCGGCATGATGCTCGACCCGGTCGAGTAGCCGTCGTGGAGCCGCACGAAGCCGAACTCGTGGGTGGCCCAGAGGATGACCTCCTCCGCGTGGCGGCTCACGTCGACGCCGATCATCGCCAGCACGAAGGCCAGCTCGGCGACGAAGTCGCGCGCGGCGGTGCCGTCGATCGAGTTCGCGACCGAGCCGGTGAAGCCCAGGTCGCGCGCGACCGCCTCGGGGTCGAGCCCGAGGCTGGAGCCGGCCAGTGCGCCCGCGCCGTACGGCGACTCGGCGGCGACGCGGTCGTCCCAGTCGCGGAGCCGGTCGACGTCGCGCAGCAGCGGCCAGGCGTGCGCCATCAGGTGGTGGCTGAGCAGCACCGGCTGCGCGTGCTGCAGGTGGGTGCGACCCGGCATCACGGCGCCGAGGTGGGCCTCCGCCTGACCCGCGAGCGCGTCGACGAGGTCGAGCACCTGGGCGGCGACGATCCTCGCGTGGTCGCGCAGGAAGACCTTGAAGAGCGTGGCGATCTGGTCGTTGCGGCTGCGCCCGGCACGCAGCCGGCCGCCCAGCTCGGGGCCGACGACCTCGAGCAGCGCCGACTCCAGCGCGCCGTGCACGTCCTCGTCCTCCGGCCGCGGCCGGAGCGTGCCGTCGGCCACCCGGCGGTCGAGCTCGTCGAGCCCGTCGAGCAGGCCCTGCAGCGCCTGGTCGTCGAGCAGCCCGGCCGCGCGCAGGACCCGGGCGTGGGCGCGCGAGCCCGCGAGGTCGTACGGCGCCAGCCGCCAGTCGAAGTGGGTGCTGCGCGAGAGCGCCTCGAGCTCGGGGCTCGGTCCGTCGGCGAAGCGACCGCCCCACAGGCTGCCCTGGTTGGTACCCCTCTGCTCGGTCACGGGCTCATGGTGTCAGCCGACCGCCGCGGGGGTCTCGACAGGCTCGACCGACCACGCGCCGCGGGGGTCTCGACAGGCTCGACCGACGACCCGCCGCGAGGGTCTCGACAGGCTCGACCGGCGACGCCGCGTCCCCGTCAGTCGAGGGCGCGGCCCACGGCGCGGGCGCGGATGTCCGGGGCGGCGGTGCGGGCGGCGGTGGCCGCGAGGTCGTCGGCCTCGGTCTGGCTCTCGATCTCGGCGGCGACCCGGGCGCGGTAGGCGGCGACCTCGTCGGAGATGCGCTGCTCGTCCCAGCCCAGCACCGGCGCCACCAGCTCGGCCACGTCGTCGGCGCAAGCCTCGCCCCGGTCGTCGGTCTCGATGGAGATCCGGGTGCGCCGCGAGAGCAGGTCGTCGAGGTGGAGGGCGCCCTCGTGGGAGGCGGCGTACCGGACCTCGACCTTGAGGTACTCCTCGGCGTCCGGCAGGGGCTCGAGCAGCGTGGGGTCCTCGTCGGCCAGGCGCAGCACCTCCTGGGTCAGGGCGCCGTAGCGGTCGAGCAGGTGCGTCACCCGCCACGTCGGCAGCCCGCGCTCGCGGGCGATCCGCTCGACCTGGTTGGTGAGCGCCTGGTAGCCCTCGGCGCCGACCAGCGGGATGTGGTCGGTGACGCTGTCGGGGACGCCCGCGGGCAGGTCGACCCGGGCGGCGTCGATGGCGTCCTCGGCCATGACGCGGTAGGTCGTGTACTTGCCGCCGGCGATCGAGATCAGGCCGGGCTGGGGCCGCGCCACGGCGTGCTCGCGCGACAGGCTCGAGGTGGCCTCGCTCTCGCCGGCGAGCAGCGGACGCAGGCCGGCGTAGACGCCCTCGATGTCGTCGCGGGTCAGCGGCGTGACCAGGACGCTGTTGACGTGCTCGAGGATGTAGTCGATGTCGGCGCTGCTGGCCGCCGGGTGGGCCCGGTCGAGCTCCCAGTCGGTGTCGGTCGTGCCGATGATCCAGTGGGTGCCCCACGGGATCACGAAGAGCACGGACTTCTCGGTGCGCAGGATGACGCCGGTCTCCGCGTTGATGCGGTCGCGCGGGACCACGATGTGCACGCCCTTCGACGCGCGCACGTGGAAGCGCCCGCGCCCGCCCGCCATGGTCTGCACGTCGTCGGTCCAGACGCCGGTGCAGTTGATGACCACGCGCGAGGAGACCTCGACCTCCTCGCCCGACTCGACGTCGGTGATCGTGGCGCCGGTGATGCGCTCCCCCGCCCGGCTCAGCGAGGTGACCTTGGCGCTCGCGAGCACGGTGGCGCCGTACGTCGCCGCGGTGCGCGCCAGCATCATCGTGTGGCGCGCGTCGTCGGCCTGGGCGTCGTAGTAGAGCAGCGCGCCGGTCAGCGCGCCCTTGCGCATGCCGGGGAAGAGCTGGAGCGCCTTGGTGCGGCTGAGCTGCTTGTGGCGCGGCACCGACCGGGCGCCACCCATCGAGTCGTAGAGGGTGAGCCCGGCCGTGACGTACGGCCGCTCCCAGACCCGGTGCGTCAGTGGGTAGAGGAAGGACACCGGCTTGACCAGGTGCGGGGCGATGCGGGTCAGCATCAGCTCGCGCTCGCGCAGCGCCTCGCGCACCAGCGAGAAGTTGAGCTGCTCGAGGTAGCGCAGCCCGCCGTGGAAGAGCTTCGAGCTGCGCGAGGAGGTGCCCGAGGCGAAGTCGCGCTGCTCCACGAGCGCCACCTTCAGGCCGCGGGTGGCGGCGTCGAGGGCGACGCCGGCTCCCGTCACGCCACCGCCGATGACGAGGACGTCGAGGTCCGCGTCGCGCAGCGAGCGCCAGGCCTCCGCGCGCTCGTCGGGTCCGAGTCGGGCGGGCTCCAGCATGATGTGGCTCCTCCACGTCGAGGTCGTGATCTCCCCACCCACAGGGGCGGATGCCCCCACTCTAGGGACTCCCCGAGGGCCACGACATGTGCAAGAGTGCCAGCCGGGGAGCCCAGTGTCTCCCGTCACATTCGAAGTCAACGGCGACGGCGAAAGGGCACGTCATGCTCACTGACATCTTCATCCCCGAGGTGCTCGGCACCGCAACACTGCTGCTGCTCGGTTGTGGCGTCGTCGCCAACGCGGTGCTGCCGAAGACCAACGGCAACGGCGGCGGCTTCCTGATGATCAACTTCGGCTGGGGCATCGCGGTCTTCGCCGGTGTCTACGTCGCCTTCAAGTCGGGCGCCCACATCAACCCGGCGGTCACCTTCGGGCTGCTGGCCAGCGGCGTCGACTTCACCGTGGGCGAGATCGCCACCTACCTCGTCGCCCAGCTCATCGGTGCCTTCCTGGGCGCGGTGCTGGCGTGGGCGGCGTACAAGAAGCACTTCGACGACCCCGAGGCAGACGAGGGCTCCAAGCTCGGCGTCTTCAGCACCGGCCCCGGCATCCACGCGCCGGCGTGGAACGTCGTGACCGAGGTGATCGGCACCTTCGTGCTGGTCTACGTGATCGTCGCCTTCGGCAGCACCCCCAGCGGGCTCGGCCCGCTCGCCGTCGCGCTGCTCGTCGTCGGCATCGGCGCCAGCCTCGGTGGCCCCACGGGGTACGCCATCAACCCGGCGCGCGACCTGGGCCCGCGCATCGCCCACGCCCTGCTGCCGATCCCCGGCAAGGGCAGCAGCAACTGGGCCTACTCGTGGGTGCCGATCGTCGGTCCGCTCGTCGGCGGGGTCCTCGGCGGCTTCGTCGCCGCCGCCGTCGGCTACCCCGCCGCCTGACCCCGCCGCCTGACCCCGCCGCCTGACCCTGACCGACCTGCCCGACCTGCCCGACCACCACCTGGAGGAACCACCAGCATGGCCACCTACATCCTGTCCATCGACCAGGGCACGACCAGCACCCGCGCGATGATCTTCGACAAGAGCGGCTCCGTGGTCTCGGTCGACCAGGTCGAGCACGAGCAGATCTTCCCGCGCGCCGGATGGGTCGAGCACGACCCGATCGAGATCTGGGAGAACACCCGCAAGGTCATCGGCGGCGCGCTCGCCAAGGCCAACCTCAACAGCAAGAACATCGAGGCCGTCGGCATCACCAACCAGCGCGAGACGGCGGTGGTGTGGGACAGGACGACCGGCCAGCCGGTCTACAACGCGATCGTCTGGCAGGACACCCGCACGCAGAAGATCGTCGACGAGCTGGCCGGCGACGAGGGCACCGACCGCTACAAGGAGACCGTCGGCCTGCCGCTGGCGACGTACTTCTCCGGGCCCAAGGTGAAGTGGATCCTCGACAACGTCGACGGGGCGCGCGAGAAGGCCGAGGCCGGTGACCTGCTCTTCGGCAACACCGACAGCTGGGTGGTGTGGAACCTCAGCGGCGGCGCCGAGAACGACGGCGTCCACATCACCGACGTCACCAACGCCAGCCGCACGATGCTGATGAACCTCTCCGACCTCACCTGGAACGAGGACATCGCCGCCGACATGGGCATCCCGATGTCGATGCTGCCCGAGATCAAGTCCAGCTCCGAGGTCTACGGCGAGTGCAAGCCCGGCGTCATCAACGGCACGCCCATCGCCGGCATCCTCGGCGACCAGCAGGCCGCGACCTTCGGCCAGGCGTGCCTGGAGAAGGGCACGGCCAAGAACACCTACGGCACCGGCAACTTCATGCTGCTCAACACCGGCACCGAGCAGGTGCCGTCGGAGAACGGGCTGCTGACGACGATCTGCTACAAGATCGGCGAGGAGGAGACGGTCTACGCTCTCGAGGGCTCGATCGCGGTCACGGGCTCGCTGGTGCAGTGGATCCGCGACAACCTCGGCATGATCTCCTCCGCGCCGGAGATCGAGGACCTCGCCAAGGGCGTCGACGACAACGGCGGCGCCTACTTCGTGCCGGCCTTCTCCGGCCTCTTCGCCCCGCACTGGCGCCCCGACGCCCGCGGCGCGCTGGTCGGCCTCACCCGCTACGTCAACAAGGGCCACATCGCCCGGGCGGTGCTGGAGTCGACCGCCTTCCAGACCCGCGAGGTGCTCGACGCGATGAACGCCGACTCCGGGGTGCCGCTCACCGAGCTGCGCGTCGACGGCGGCATGGTCGTCAACGAGACGCTGATGCAGTTCCAGGCCGACATCCTGGGCGTCGACGTGGTGCGGCCTAAGGTCGCCGAGACTACCGCGCTGGGGGCGGCGTACGCCGCGGGCCTGGCGGTCGGCTACTGGGAGAACACCGACGACATCACCGCCAACTGGGGCGAGGACAAGCGCTGGAGCCCGCAGATGGACGACGCCGAGCGCGAGCGCCTCTACCGCAACTGGAAGAAGGCCGTCACCAAGACCCTCGACTGGGTCGACGACGACGTCGAGTGATCACGGCCCGCTGTCCGAGCCTGCGAGACAGCGAGCGGCCGGGAGGTCGAGGAGAGAGGACCCCGAGGCTGAGGGACGAAGCCTCGGAGCAGGTCCGAAGGTCGAGGAGAGGACCCCGAGGCTGAGGCACGAAGCCTCGGAGCAGGTCCGAAGGTCGAGGAGCCGGAGCCAGACCCGACGGAGGAGGGCCTGGATCCGGCGTCACGAGACCCGGTGAGACGAAGGGACGGCCGTGAGCACGGTCGTCCCTTCGTCGTACGAGGTCTCGAGACGGTCGCTGCGCGACCTCCTCGACCACCCGGAGGTCAGGTCGGCCACCCGGAGGTCAGTCGGTGCCGACCTCCATGGCGGCGTCGTCGAGGAGGCGGTCGGACGCGTCGCCCTCGGCCTGGGGGTTCTTGGCGATCCGGTCGTAACCGCCGGGCTCGAGCTCGCCGTAGAGCGTGCCGTGCTCGACGAGCACCTGGCCCTGGTCGAGGGGCTGGGAGGCGTACTGCTCGAGCTTGTCGCGCGAGTCGGCGATGTCGAGGTTGCGCATGGTGAGCTGCCCGATGCGGTCGGTGGGGCCGAAGGCGGCGTTGTCGGTGCGCTCCATGGAGAGCTTGTCGGGGTGGTAGGAGAAGTTCTCCCCCGACGTGGCGAGCACGGTGTAGTCCTCGCCGCGCCGCAACCGCAGCGTCACCTCGCCGGTGACCAGCGAGGCGATCCAGCGCTGGATGCCCTCGCGGATCATCAGCGCCTGCGGGTCGAGCCAGCGGCCCTCGTAGAGCAGCCGGCCGAGCTTGCGGCCCTCGGTGTGGTACTGCGCGATGGTGTCCTCGTTGTGCACCGCGTTGAGCAGCCGCTCGTACGCCGCCCAGAGCAGCGCCATGCCGGGCGCCTCGTAGATGCCGCGCGACTTGGCCTCGATGATGCGGTTCTCGATCTGGTCGCTCATGCCGAGCCCGTGGCGCCCGCCGACGGCGTTGGCCTGCATGACCAGGGCGACGGCGTCGTCGAAGCGCTCGCCGTCGATGGCGACGGGACGGCCCTGCTCGAAGCGCACGGTGACGTCCTCGGTGGGGATCTCCACGCTGGGGTCCCAGAACTTCACGCCCATGATCGGCTCGACGGTCTCGAGGGAGACGTCGAGGTGCTCCAGCGTCTTGGCCTCGTGGGTGGCGCCCCAGATGTTGGCGTCGGTCGAGTAGGCCTTCTCCTGGCTGTCGCGGTAGGGCAGGTCGTGCTCGACGAGCCACTGGCTCATCTCCGCCCGGCCACCGAGCTCGGTGACGAAGTCGGCGTCGAGCCACGGCTTGTAGATCCGCAGCTCGGGGTTGGCCATGAGACCGTAGCGGTAGAACCGCTCGATGTCGTTGCCCTTGAAGGTCGAGCCGTCGCCCCAGATGTCGACGCCGTCCTCGTGCATCGCGCGCACCAGCATGGTGCCGGTGACGGCGCGGCCGAGCGGCGTGGTGTTGAAGTAGGCGCGACCACCGGAGCGGATGTGGAAGGCACCGCAGGCGATCGCGGCGAGCCCCTCCTCGACCAGCTGGGTGCGGCAGTCGACGGCGCGGGCGATCTCGGCGCCGTAGAGCAGCGCGCGGTCGGGCACGCCGCTGATGTCGGGCTCGTCGTACTGCCCGATGTCGGCGGTGTAGGTGCACGGGATGGCGCCGCGGTCGCGCATCCAGGCGACCGCGACGGAGGTGTCGAGGCCGCCGGAGAAGGCGATGCCGACCTTCTCGCCGACGGGCAGGGAGGTGAGGACCTTGCTCACGAGTGGTGCTCCTTGAGGTGCGTGGGGGAATTCAGTGGGGCAGGGGGCGGACCTGGCCGGAGGCGCCGGCGGCGGCGCCGTGGGCCAGGTCCACGAGTCGTCGTGCCACGCCCTCGCCACCGTCGGGGTCGCGGGCGATCACCAGCACGGTGTCGTCGCCCGCGATGCAGCCGAGCACCCCGGCCAGCTCGGCCTTGTCCATCGCGGAGGCGAGCAGCTGGGCGGCGCCCGGCGGCGTGCGCAGCACGACGAGGTTGCCGTTGGCCTCGGCCGAGACCAGCAGCTCCTCGCACCACCGGGCGAGCCGGTGCTCGCTGGCCGCCGTCTCGCGGGGCGGGGCCGGGGCACGGTCGCCGCCCTCGGCCGGGACGGCGTACACCAGCGCGCCGGAGGGGGCGCGCACCTTCACCGCGTCGAGCTCGACCAGGTCGCGCGAGAGCGTGGCCTGCGTGACCACGAAGCCGTTGTCGGCCAGCAGCTCGGCGAGCTCGGCCTGCGAGCGCACCTCCTGGGTCTCGAGCAGGTGCACCACCAGCTGCTGCCGGGCGCTCTTGGTGTGCGGGATCTGGGCCTGGCTCACGTGGGCTCCCCGAGCACGCCGGGGTCGAGCAGGGCGGCGAGCACGGCCTTCTGCACGTGCCGCCTGTTCTCCGCCTCGTCCCAGACCACGCTGCGCGGGCCGTCGAGCACCTCGGCGGTGATCTCCTTGCCGCGGTACGCCGGCAGGCAGTGCAGCACGAGGGCGTCGTCGGCGCCGCGCTCGAGCATCGCCTGGTCGAGTCGCCACGCGCCGAAGACCTCGGCCCGCGCCTCGGCCTCGGCCTCGCGGCCCATGGAGATCCAGGTGTCGGTGACGAGCACGTCGGCGCCCGCGGCGGCCTCGGCCGGGTCGTCGACGGAGATCGCCGACCCGCCCGTGGTGCCGGCGATCTCGACCGCTCGCGCGAGCATCGCCGGGTCGGGCCGGTAGCCCTCGGGGCCACTGACCCGCACGTGCATCCCGGCGGTCGCCCCGGCGAGCAGCAGGCTGTGGGCCATGTTGCTCGCGGCGTCGCCCAGGAAGGTGAGCGTCTGGCCCGGCAGGGGGCCGCGGTGCTCGCGCACGGTGAGCAGGTCGGCCAGCGCCTGGCAGGGGTGCAGCTCGTCGGTCAGCGCGTTGACCACCGGCACCCCGGCGTACGCCGCCATCTCCTCCAGGCTGCTCTGCGCGAAGGTGCGCCACACGATGGCCGCCGACTGGCGACCGAGCACGCGCGCGGTGTCGGCGACCGACTCCCGCACGCCGATGCCGGCGAGGGCGCCGTCGACGGTCATCGGGAAGCCGCCGAGCTCGGCGACCCCGGCGGCGAAGGAGGCCTGGGTGCGCAGCGTCGGCTTGTCGAAGACCAGCGCGACCACCTGCGGTCCGGCGAGCGAGGCCAGCGCGAAGGGCTCGGCCTTGAGCCGCAGCGCCAGGTCGAGCACGGCGGCCTGCTCCTGCGGGCTCAGGTCGTCGTCGCGCAGGAAGTGCCGCGCCGTCACGACGACGCCTCCGGCAGCTGCTCGGCGTACGCCGCGTCGAGGATGCCGGGCCACGCCGCGAGGAAGGCGTCGGCCTGCTCGCGGGTGAGCACCAGGGGCGGCGCGAGCCGGATCCGGTCGGGCGTGGGCGGGTTGACGATGAAGCCGGCGTCGAAGGCGTGCTGGTAGACCTGCGGTGCCCGGGGCTCGGTCAGGGTGAGCCCGACCAGCAGGCCGCTCCCCCGGACCTCGACGACCCGGTCGTCGGCGAGCAGCCCCTCGCGCAGGTGCGCGCCGAGCCCGGCCGCGTGCGCCAGCAGGCCGTCGCGCTCGATGGTCTCGATCACCGCGAGGGCGGCCCGCGCCGAGACCGGGTTGCCGCCGAAGGTGGTGCCGTGGTTACCGGGCCCGAAGGTGTCGGCGGCCTCGCCCAGGGCGATCAGCGCGCCGATCGGGATGCCCCCGGCCAGCCCCTTGGCGACGGTGACGAGGTCGGGCACGATGCCGCTCGAGGCGTGCGCGAACCACGCACCCGAGCGCCCCATCCCGGTCTGTACCTCGTCGAGCCACAGCAGCGCACCGTGCTCGGTGGTGACCTGCCGCACCGCGCGCAGGTAGTCGTCACCGGCGGGGTTGACCCCCGCCTCGCCCTGCAGCGGCTCGAGCACGACCGCGGCGGTGCGGTCGGTGACGGCTTCTCGCAGGGCGGCCTCGTCGCCGTACGGCACGAAGGTGACGTCGCCGGGCAGCGGCTCGAAGGGCTCGCGGTAGGCGGCCTTGCTGGTCAGCGCCAGCGCGCCCATGGTGCGGCCGTGGAAGCCCTCCTCCATCGCCACGACGTGGGTGCGCCCGGTCAGCCGGGTGAGCTTGAAGGCCGCCTCGTTGGCCTCGGCCCCGGAGTTGGCGAAGAACACCTTGCCGAAGGAGGAGGGGCGCGGGGTCTCGACAGGCTCGACCGAGGAGTGCAGCAGGTCGAGCAGCTTCTCCGCGAGCGCGACCTGCGGCTCGGTGGTGAAGAAGTTGGAGACGTGGCCCAGCGTGCGGAGCTGGTCGGTCACGGCGTCCACCAGCGCGGGGTGGGCGTGGCCGAGGGCGTTGACGGCGATGCCGCCGAGGAGGTCGACGTACGACGAGCCCTGGTCGTCCCAGACCACCGCGCCCTCGCCGCGCACCAGGGCCAGGCGCGGCGGGCCGAAGGTGTTCATCATCGACGCCGCGTAGCGCTCCTGCAGCTCGCTCATGCCGTGCCCTCCCCGTCCTCGTCGCCGTCGGTGTAGGCCTTGCGCAGCTTGGTCTCGACGCCGGGCAGGACCTGGGTGCCGACGCCCTCGGCGGTGAAGAGCTCGACGAGCACGGAGTGCGGCACCCGGCCGTCGACGACCGTGGCGCGCGGCACGCCGCCCGCGACCGCCTGGTGGCAGGCGGCCATCTTCGGCACCATCCCCGAGGCCAGCGAGGGCATCAGCTCCTCCAGCGCCTCGGGGCTGATCTCCTGGATCACGTCGTCGCTGTCCGGCCAGTCGCGGTAGAGCCCCTCGACGTCGGTGAGCACCAGCAGCTTCTGCGCCTGCAGCGCCACGGCGAGCGCGGCGGCCGCGGTGTCGGCGTTGACGTTGTGCACCACGCCCGACGCGTCGGGGGCGACCGAGGAGATCACCGGCACGCGGCCGGCCTCGATGAGGTCGAGCACGGCCTCGGGACGCACCTGCTCGACCTCGCCGACGAGACCGAGGTCGACCTCCTCGCCGTCGACGACCGTGCCGGTGGCCTTGGCGGTGAAGAGCCCGGCGTCCTCGCCGGAGAGCCCGACGGCGATGTGGCCGTGCTGGTTGATGAGCCCGACCAGCTCGCGCTGCACCTGGCCGACCAGCACCATCCGGACGACGTCCATCGCCTCGGGCGTGGTGACGCGCAGCCCGCCGCGGAACTCCGACTCGATGCCGAGCTTGTCGAGCATGCGGGAGATCTGCGGGCCGCCCCCGTGCACCACGACCGGCTTGAAGCCGGCGTACCGCAGGAAGGCGATGTCCTCGGCGAAGGCGGCCTTCAACGACTCGTCGGTCATGGCGTTGCCGCCGTACTTCACCACCACGACCTTGCCGTGGTAGTCCTTCAGCCACGGCAGGGCGCCGGCGAGGATGCGGGCCGGCCGGTGGGAGTACGGGCGCTTGTTGGTCACGTCGTCACCGCTCATGAGGAGTACGCGCTGTTCTCGTGCACGTAGGCGTGGGTCAGGTCGTTGGTCCAGATCGTCGCCTCGTGGGGACCGGACTTCAGGTCGACGGTGACCGTCACCTCGCGCCCGGTGAGGTCGACGAGGTCGCGGCTCTCCGCCGGCGTCGACGAGCGACAGACCCACACGTCGTTCATCGCCACGTCGAGGTCGAGCGGGTCGAAGGCGGCGGACGTGGTGCCGAGGCTGGCCAGCACCCGGCCCCAGTTGGGGTCCTTGCCGAAGATCGCGGTCTTGAAGAGCGCGCTGCGGGCGATGCTGCGCCCGGCCTCCAGTGCGTCGGCCTCGGAGGCCGCGCCCCGCACCGTGATGTGCACGTCGTGCTCGGCGCCCTCCGCGTCGCGCAGCAGCTGCAGGGCGAGGTCGACGCAGGCCTCGGTGAGCGCCTCGGCCAGGGCGTCGACGCCGGGCTCCACGCCGCTCGCCCCGCTCGCCTGCAGGGTGACGGTGTCGTTGGTCGACATGCAGCCGTCGGCGTCGAGCCGGTCGAAGCTCTGCGCGGTCGCCCGGCGCAGCGCCTCGTCGAGCTCGGCTGGGCTCGCGACCGCGTCGGTGGTCAGGAAGACGAGCATGGTGGCGAGCTGCGGCGCGAGCATGCCCGCGCCCTTGGCCATGCCGCCGATCGACCAGCCGTCGCGCTCGACCACGACCTGCTTGGCGACCGAGTCGGTGGTCATGATGGCGTGCGCCGCGTCGTCTCCCCCGTGCTCGCTGAGCTGCGGCACCAGGGCGTCGACGCCGTCGAGCAGCGTCTGGCGGTCGTTGAGCAGTCCGATCAGCCCGGTCGAGCACACCAGCACGTCGCCCGCGCCGATGCCGAGGCCCGAGGCGACCTGCTCGGCGGTGGCGTGCGTGACCTGGAAGCCCTCGCTGCCGGTGTAGCAGTTCGCGCCGCCGGAGTTGACGACCACCGCGCGCACGGTGCCGTCCTTGACGACCTCCTTGCTCCAGATCACCGGGTTGGCCAGGCAGCGGTTGGAGGTGAAGACGGCCGCCGCGGCGAAGCGGGGACCCTGGTTGACCAGGAGGGCCATGTCCTTGCGGTCCTCGCCCTTGATGCCGGCGGCCAGGCCGGCCGCGACGAAGCCTGCGGGGTGCGTGACGCTCATCGGCTGCCCTCCACGGGGGTGGCGACCTCGACGGTGTGCCCCGCGCCGGTCCAGGCGGCGGTGGCGGCCTCGGCCGACTCGCGCGCCACCAGGATCCAGTCGGTGTCGAAGGTCGAGATGGTGAAGACGGGGATGCCCGCCTCGGCCAGCGGTGCCAGGAGCGTGGCGAGCACGCCCACGAGCGCGTGGTCGAGCGGCCCGCGCACCTGGAAGGCCGTGAAGGGGCCGGCCTGCTTGGCCTTGGTCGGCACGCTGCGCTTGGCGCAGACCAGGCTGGTCTCGGTGGCCGTCGCGGTGATGCTGAAGAGCGACGACGACTCCGCCCACGACGGGATCTCGGCGCCCGGGCCCAGCCGCACCACGGCGACCTGCTCGGGGAAGACCTCGAGCGTGAAGGGCCCGCTCACGGGGCCACTCACTGGCCCACTCACGGGGCCAGCCCGACGCTGGTGAGACCGGTGGTCTCGGGGAGGCCGAGGGCGAGGTTCATGCACTGCACCGCGGCGCCGCCGGTGCCCTTGGCCAGGTTGTCGACCACGCCGACCGCGACCAGGCGGCGCACCGACTCGTCGAGGGTGACCTGCACGTGCACGCTGTTGGAGCCCAGCACGCTCTTGGTCGTCGGCCACTGGTCCTCGGGCAGCAGGTGCACGAAGGGCTCGTCGGCGTAGGCCGCGTCGTACGCCGCGCGCAGGTCGGCGGCGCTCACGCCCTCGCGCACGCTGGCGCTCGCGGTGGCCAGGATGCCGCGCGGCATCGGCACCAGCATCGGGGTGAAGCTGACGCGGACCTCCTCGTCGGTCAGCGTCGAGAGGTTCTGCACGATCTCGGGGGTGTGGCGGTGGCCGCCGCCCACGCCGTACGCCGAGGCGGTGCCCATCACCTCGCTCCCGAGCAGGTGCGGCTTGGGGGCCTTGCCGGCACCACTGGTGCCGGAGGCGGCGACGACCACCAGGTCGTCGGCCTCGACCAGGCCGGCCGCGACCGCCGGGGCGAGGGTGAGGGTGGAGACGGTCGGGTAGCAGCCGGGAACGGCCACCCGTCGGCTGCCGCGGAGCTGCTCGCGCTGGCCCGGCAGCTCGGGGAGCCCGTAGGGCCAGGACCCGGCGTGCTCGGAGCCGTAGAAGCGCTCCCAGGTCGCGGGGTCGGTGAGCCGGAAGTCGGCGCCGCAGTCGACCACGACGGTGTCCTCGCCCAGCTCGGCGGCGACCGGACCCGACTGCCCGTGCGGCAGGCCGAGGAAGACGACGTCGTGCCCGGCCAGCGTCTGAGGGGTCGTCTCCTCCAGCACCCGGTCGGCGAGCGGCACCAGGTGTGGCTGCAGCGCACCCAGGCGCTGACCGGCGTTGGACCCACCGGTCAGCGCCCCGATCTCGACCTCGGGATGGGCTAGGAGCAGGCGCAGGACCTCTCCCCCGGCATACCCGGATGCTCCGGCTACGGCGACCTTGACGCGTGACATGTGCATGACCATACAGGCTCATGCATATGTGCGCGCGGCGGACGTCGGGTCAGACCCGCATCTCGCCGAGGTCGTCCCAGTGGTCGCCCTCCATCAGCACGTTGCGCACCTTCGGGGTCGCCTGGAGGTACTGCGGCAGGTCGGCCTGGGCCTGCTTGAAGTGCTCGGAGGTCACGTGCGCCTCGGCGGCGTCGTCCTTGAAGGCCTCGATGAGGACGTACTCGTGCGGGTCCTCCACGCTGCGGGACCAGTCGAAGAAGAGGTTGCCGGGCTCGGCACGGGTGGCCTCGGTGAAGTCACGGCTGAGCTCGATCCAGTCCTCGGCGTGCTCCGGCTTCACCTTCCACTTCACGCAGATGAAGATCATGTCGCGCTCACTCCTTCGTGGTGCTGGTCGTGGGACGTGTGGTCCGACCCTGCCAGAGCGCCACGAGGGCCACCACGCGGGTTGTCGCGGGGTGAGAGAGCCAGGCTCGCCGCTACCGGCGCGACCACCCGGCTCCTACAGTGTGACCGTGGTCACCACCGTCTCCGAGCGCGGCAGCGGCGACGGCGTGGAGCACGGGTCGCGGCCGGGGTCGGTGCACCGGACCCTCGACATCCTCGAGGTCGTCGCGGCCAAGGGTGGCGCGTCGGCCAAGGAGATCGCCGACACCACCGGCCTGCCGCTGCCGACGGTCTACCGGCTCGCCCGCGAGCTGCTCGACAGCGACTACCTCGTGCACATCCGCGAGGAGCGACGCTTCGAGCTGGGCTGGAAGCTCCACCAGCTCGGGGTCTCGCTCCACCAGCAGATCGGGGTGTCGCGCGAGGTGCGTGCCGAGGTGACCGCGCTGCACGACCAGCTCGGGCTGGCGGCGTACTTCGCGGTGCACCGGGGTCACCAGATCGCGGTCGTCTTCACCGCCGACTCCCCCGACCACCCGCGGCTGCGGCCCCTGGAGTTCGGCTTCCACGAGGCGGCCCACGCCACCGCGCTCGGCAAGATCATGCTCGCCAACATGGACGCCGACCAGCGCGCGCTCCACCTCGACCCGGAGCCGATGCCGCGCTTCGGGCCGGGCACCCTGACCCGCCACGCCGACCTCGACGCCCAGCTCGAGGTCGTCGCCGACCGCGGGCTGGCCTGGGAGCACGGCGAGTTCCAGGCCGGCGCCACCTGCGTCGCCGCCGCGGTGCGCGGCGGCAACGGCGTGCTGCTGGGGTCGGTCGCCGTCTCCGGGCCGGACGGACGGATGGACTGCGGCGTGGCCGAGACCGAGGCCGCCCTGCGCACGACCGCGTCGCGGGTCAGCCGCTTCTACCGCTCCGGCCACACCCGCTGACGCTCCCGCACCACCCCGCCCTCACGCGGCCGTGCCGCGCCGCATCTCCCGCAGCGTGCCCACGAGGCCCACACCCTCCGGCCGCCGGACCACGTGCGCCACGAGGTCGCGCGCCGCGTCCGGCCAGGTCGGGTGCGCCAACTCGAAGCCGGCGTCCAGGAGACGTCCCGGACTGACGCGGCGGCTCTTGAGCAGCAGCTCGGGGTCGGTGCGCAGCGCCCAGGCACCGGCGGCGGCCATGCCGGCGGTGGCGGGCAGCCCGACCCGGCGTCCCCAGGCCTCGCGCAGCACCCGCATCAGCTCGGCCTGGGGCAGCGCGTGCGGGGCGGCCAGGTTGACCGGACCGGCGAGGTCGTCGCGGGCGAGCAGGAGGTCGACCGCGCGCACCATGTCTGCCTCGTGGATCCAGGAGACGTACTGCGTGCCACCGGCCACCGGACCGCCCGCACCGACGCGGGCGAGCGCCGAGAGCACGTCGAAGACACCACCTTGCTCGGGACCCATCACCATGGCCGTGCGCAGTGCCACCCGACGCGTGTGCGGGAGGTCGGCCTCCTGCTGGGCAGCCTCCCAGCGCCGGGCGATCCGCACGCTGTACTCCCAGTAGAGCGGGACGTGCGACTCCTCGCCGCCGAGCACCCCGGAGCGCTCGTCGTTGGCGGGGTTGCCGGGCTCGTCGGAGCGGTCGGCGTAGATGGTGGCCGTGCTCATCTGCAGCCACACGCGCGGCGGTCGCGACGCCGCCGCGACCGCCGCGCCGACGGCGCGGGTGGAGTCGACGCGGCTGCGCATCATCTGGCGCAGGTGGGCGTCGGTGTAGCGGCAGCTCACCGAGCGTCCGGCGAGGTTGACGACCGCGTCGGCACCGTCGACCTCGCGGCACCACGCCCCCGGACCGCGGCCGGTCCACCGCACCAGCCTGGCCCCCGGCTCCACCACGCCCTCGCGTCGGCTCAGCACGACGACCTCGTGCCCCTGCGCCGCCAGCGAGCGCTGCAGCACGCGACCGACCTGACCGGTGCCACCGGGCACGACCACCTTCATGGTCCGAGCCTACGCGGGTTCTTGAACGCGTTCAAAAGATCGTGCGCACCGGGCAGCGGCGAGGGTTCCTCGTCAGGTCACCCCGCGCACTTATCAGCCGACGAGAACGCCGGTTGGTGCACCCGCGACGCCGACCTAGCGTGACCGAGGTCACCACCGGCCAGACCTGGGAGGCCCACCGATGCCCGAGACCCCCGCCCTCGCCCCCGCGGTGCGCACCAACCTGGTGCGGCTGCTGCGGGCGGCCTACCCCCACCCGAGCTTTCCCGACGGTCCCTACGAGCGGACCGCCGACCACATCCTCGGCCAGCTCGACGAGTCGCTGTGGCACCGGATCGCGCTGACCTCCGGCCTGGAGTCGCTCGACGCCAGCGCCCAGCGCAGCCGCGGCACCGCCTTCGCCGACCTCGACGACGACGCCGCCCTGGCGCTGCTGCGCGGCATCGCCGACGCCGAGTTCTTCGCCTTCATCCGCGGCGTCACGGTGGTGACGCTCTACAACGACCACGAGGTCTGGGACCTGCTCGGCTACGAGGGCGAGTCGTACAGCAAGGGCGGCTACCTGCACCGCGGCTTCGACGACCTCGACTGGCTGCCCTCCCCCCGGGTCGAGGAGTACGACGGCCCCGAGCGGCTCGTCGAGGTCGCCCCGGACGACGTCCCCGCCACGACGAGCACGACCGGAGGTCGCTGACATGGCCGAGAGCATCCCCGAGCTGGGCAACCCGATCGCGCACGACGAGGAGGTCGTCGTCATCGTCGGCTCCGGCGCCGGTGGCGGCACCGTGGCCTACGAGCTCTCCCAGCGCGGCATCCCGTGCGTGGTGCTGGAGGCCGGACCCTGGCTGAAGCCCGAGGACTACGAGAACGACGAGTGGGCCGCCTTCAACCAGATGGCGTGGCTCGACAACCGCACCGCCTCCGGCCCCTACCGCGTCGCGACCGACTTCCCCAACCTGCCGGCCTGGATCGTCAAGGCCGTCGGCGGCTCCACGACCCACTGGTCGGGCGCGACGCCGCGCTTCCGCGACTACGAGTTCCGCACCCGCAGCCACTACGGCGTCGTCGAGGGCGCCAACCTGCTCGACTGGCCGATCACGCTGGCCGACCTGGCGCCGTACTACGACCGCGCCGAGAAGGCGATCGGGTCGACCCACCGCCACGGGCGCCCGGCGCTGCCGGCCAACAACAACTACAAGGTCTTCGCCAACGGGGCGGAGAAGGTCGGCTACAAGTTCTACGCGACGGGTCCGTACGGCACCAACGCCGAGCCGTACGACGGCCGGCCGGCGTCGATCCAGGACGGCTTCAACTTCCAGGGCGACAAGTCCACCGCGAAGTGGAGCACCGCCGTGCGCGAGGTGCCGCGCGCCATCGCCACCGGCCGGTGCGAGCTGCGTCCGTCGAGCCAGGCCGTGCAGGTCACGCACGACGCCCGGGGGCGCGCCGACGCCGTGCTCTACCTCGACGCCGAGGGCAACCTGCACCGTCAGGCGGCCAAGGTCGTGTGCGTGGCCGGCAACTCGATCGAGTCGCCGCGGCTGCTGCTGATGAGCGCCAGCTCGCTGCACCCCGACGGGCTGGCCAACTCCTCGGGGCAGGTGGGTCGCAACTACATGCGGCACACGACCGGGTCGGTCTACGCCCGCTTCGACCAGCCGGTGCGCATGTACCGCGGCGAGACCATGGCCGGCATCATCGCCGACGAGGCCCGCCTCGACACCTCGCGCGGCTTCGCCGGCGGCTACTACATGGAGACGCTCTCGCTCGGGCCCGCCTTCCTGGCGGCCTTCGTCGAGCCGGGCTCGTGGGGACCGGAGTTCACCGAGGTGATGGCGGCCTACGAGAGCACGGCCGGCCTGTGGATCGTCGGCGAGGACCTGCCCCAGGAGAGCAACCGGGTGACGCTGAACCCGGCGCTGCAGGACCAGTGGGGCCTGCCCGCGCCGGACGTGCACTTCGAGGACCACCCCAACGACGTGGCCATGCGTGAGCACGGCTACGGCCGGGCTGACATGCTCTACGAGGCCGTGGGCGCCTTGGGCACCCACCACACGCCGCCGTACCCCGCCACGCACAACCTGGGGACGTGCCGGATGAGCGAGCGACCCGAGGATGGAGTGGTGGACCAGTGGGGACAGGCGCACGACGTGCCGGGGCTGTACGTCAGCGACGGGTCGGTGATGACCACCGGGGCGGCGGCCAACCCGACGCTGACGATCGTCGCCCTGGCGATCCGGCAGGCCGAGCACATCGCGGAGCAGCTGGGCACGGGGGCCTGACCTCGCCGCTGGCCGAGCGGCTGGCCGCGGAGCTCGGTGAGGGGTGCGGCGTACCCCTCACCGGGAGGCCGCTCGACCTGCTGGCGCACGCCCACGACGCCTCGCACTACCTGCTGCACCCGCAGGCCCTGGCGACCCCGCGCGACCTGGCCGACGTCGCCGAGGTGATGCGTGCCTGCACCCGGCTCGGCGTGCCGCTGACCTTCCGCAGCGGCGGCACCTCGCTCTCCGGACAGGCGCTCAGCGACAGCGTCATGGTCGACACGCGCGCCGGCTTCACCGGCATCGAGGTGCTCGACGGCGGCCGGCGGGTGCGGGTGCAGCCCGGCGCCACCGTGCGTGCGGTCAACACCCGCCTCGCCCACCACGGCCGGGCCCTGGGTCCCGACCCCGCGAGCGAGGTCGCCTGCACGCTGGGCGGGGTCATCGCCAACAACTCCTCGGGCATGCAGTGCGGCACCGAGCGCAACACCTACCGGACGCTGGAGTCGATGGTCGTCGTGCTGCCCAGCGGCACCGTCGTCGACACCGGGGCGCCGGACGCCGACGAGGTGCTCCGGCTGCACGAGCCCGCGCTGCACGCCGGCCTGGCCCGCCTGCGCGAGCGCGTGCGCGGCTCCGCGGAGTCGGTGGCCACCCTCGAGCGGCTCTTCGCGCTGAAGAACACGATGGGCTACGGCCTCAACAGCCTGCTCGACCACGAGCGGCCGGTCGACGTCCTCACCCGGTTGATGGTCGGCAGCGAGGGCACGCTGGGCTTCGTGGCCTCCGCGGTCTTCAACACCGTCGAGGTGCGACCCCACGCCGCGACCGGCCTGCTCGTGACCGACGACCTCGCGACCGCCACGGGCGCCGTCCCCGCGCTGCTCGAGACGGGCGTCGTGACCGCCGAGATGCTCGACGCCGCCGCGCTGCGCGTCGCCCAGCAGGACCCGGGCTGCCCCGAGCAGATCAAGCGGCTGCAGGTCCGCGACCACGCCGCCCTGCTG
Organism: Nocardioides aequoreus; assembly: GCF_000720335.1. Taxonomy (GTDB): domain Bacteria; phylum Actinomycetota; class Actinomycetes; order Propionibacteriales; family Nocardioidaceae; genus Marmoricola; species Marmoricola aequoreus. Next base: position 126,805 of record NZ_JOJN01000005.1, read on the forward strand.
GTCGAGCTCCAGGCCGGCTCCGCCGAGGAGCTCGAGGAGGCACGGCGGCAGGCGGAGCCCGGCCTCGCCGAGCTGCCGCTGACCGAGGCGGCCGACCTCACCACCGACCCCGCCGCCCGCGCGTCGCTGTGGCGTACCCGCAAGGGCCTCTACAGCGCGGTGGCCAGCGCGCGTCCCCAGGGCACCAACGCGCTGCTCGAGGACGTCGCCGTGCCCGTGGCTCAGCTGGCCGAGATGTGCCGGGGCCTCACCACGCTCTTCGGCGACCACTCCTACGAGGGGTCGGTGATCTTCGGGCACGCGCGCGACGGCAACCTGCACTTCCTGCTCAACGAGCGCTTCGACGACGAGGCCGCGCTGCGCCGCTACGAGGACTTCACCACCGACATGGTCGACCTGGTGCTCGGCCTCGGCGGCACGCTCAAGGCCGAGCACGGCACCGGCCGCATCATGGCGCCCTTCGTCGAGCGCCAGTACGGCGCCGAGCTCACCGCGGTGATGCGCGAGGTCAAGGACCTCTTCGACCCCGCCGGGGTGCTCAACCCCGGCTCGGTCCTCACCGACGACCCCGGGCTGTGGCTGCGCGACCTCAAGACCGCGCCACCGGTCGAGGAGGAGGTCGACCGCTGCGTCGAGTGCGGCTTCTGCGAGCCGGTCTGCCCCTCCCGGTCGCTGACGATGACGCCTCGCCAGCGCATCGTCGTACGCCGGGAGATCGCGGACGCCGAGGCGCGGGGCGACACCGTGCTGGCCGCGTCGCTGCGCGACGACTACGAGTACGACGGCGTCGACACCTGCGCCGCCGACGGCATCTGCGCCACCGCCTGCCCGGTGCTCATCAACACCGGCGACCTCGTGAAGCGGCTGCGGGCCGAGTCGTCGGGCCGGGTGGCCGAGAAGGCCTGGGAGGTCGCCGCCGACCACTGGGACGCCGCGACCCGCGCCGCCTCCGGCGGGCTGTCGCTGGCCGCCCGGGCACCCGGAGCGGCGGAGCGGGCGTCGTCGGTCGGACGTCGGGTGCTCGAGCTGCCCCAGTACGACGCCGGCCTGGGCGCCGGCGGCGCGCGGCGCGAGGTGCTCCACGACGAGGCCCCGGAGGCGGTGCTCTTCAGCGCCTGCGTCGGCACCATGTTCGGCAGCGAGGGCGGCCTGGGCGCCGACGGCGCCCTGCGCGCGCTGTGCGAGCGCGCCGGCGTCCGCCTGCGCACGCCCGCGGACCTGCCGTCGCTGTGCTGCGGCACCCCGTGGCGATCGAAGGGCCACACGGCCGGCTACGAGCGGATGGCCGACCGCGTCCGCGCCTCCCTCGCCCTGGCCACCGACGGCGGCCGCCTGCCCGTGGTGGTCGACGCGAGCTCGTGCACGGAGGGCCTCCGCGGCGTGCTTGTGGGGCCACAAGCACGCGACACGGCGGACGCCGAGGGTCCGTTGCCCGGAGAGGTGCTCGACGCGACCACCTTCGTGCGCACCGTGCTGCTGCCGCGGCTGACCGTCACCGCCCCCGTGCCGGCCGTCGTGGTGCACCCGACCTGCTCGTCCACGGCGCTGGGCGTCACCGACGACCTGGTGGCGCTGGCGCGGGCGTGCTCGGACGACGTCCGCGTGCCCGACGCGTGGGGGTGCTGCGCCTTCGCGGGCGACCGCGGCCTGCTGCACCCCGAGCTCACGGCCTCCGCCACCGAGCCCGAGTCGGCGGAGGTCGCGTCGATGGACCTGCCGGCCGGAGCGGCGTACGTCTCGGGCAACCGCACCTGCGAGATCGGGATGACGCGGGCGACCGGGGCGTCGTACCGGCACGTGCTGGAGGTGCTGGAGGAGGCCACCCGGCCGGCCTGATCCCTCAGGTCGCGGCGCCGCTGACCGATCCTCCGGGCATGTCCGTGTCCGTCCGCCCGGTGCCCGTACCGCCCCGGGAGCCCGTGGAGGCGATCGTCGACGACGCCCGCCGGCCCTCGTGGCTGCCCCGTGGCGGCGTGCTGGGCGAGGCCGACTTCCGCACCCGGCACGACGCGCTCAGCCTGGTGCTGGTCGCGCACCTCCCGCTGCTCGTGGCCTGCTGGGTGTGGTGGCCGCGGCTCGACGGCGCGTCGCCGACCGCCGGTCACGGCGTCCACGCGCTGCTGCTGGCGCTGGGCACCGTCGTCTTCACGGCGCTGCTCGGACGCGTCGCCGCCGGCCAGACCACGCGCTCGGTCTCGGTCAGCATCGGGCTGATCTCCACCTCGGTGGCCCTGGTGCACCTCTCCGGCGGGATGACCGACCTGCACCTGCACTTCTTCGTCGTGGTGGCGCTGATCGCGCTCTACCAGCGCTGGACGCCCTTCCTGATCTCGATCGCGATGGTGGCCGGTCACCACGCGGTGATGGGCCTGCTCGATCCCGCGATGGTCTTCTCCGACCCTCGGGCCCAGGCGCAGCCGGTGCTCGTCGCCGGGCTGCACGCGGCCCTGATCCTGGCCGAGTGCGCCGCGCTGGCCACCGCGTGGCGCTTCACCGAGCGCGCGGAGCTGGCCAGGGCGCGCGAGCACGAGCGCGCCGAGGCCGAGCGGGGCCGACAGGTGGCGGCGACCGAGGCGCTGGCGGCGCACCAGGCCGCGCTCGCCGAGCAGGCGCGTGCCGAGCTGCAGGCACGCACCCGTCGCAACGAGGAGGTCGAGCAGCGCCTCGCCGTGCTGGACGACGCCGGCGCCCTGCTGCGCGGGGCGGTGGCGAGGACGTCGGCCGCGATGACGAGCGTCAGCGAGGCGGCCACGCACATCGGCGATGCCGCCACGGACGCGACGCGCTCGACCCAGGCCGCCTCCCGCAGCGTCCAGGAGACCCACGAGGTGATGGGCCGGCTGCGCGAGGCCGTGGACCAGATCGGCACCATCGCCCGCACCATCACCGGGATCGCCGAGCAGACCAACCTGCTCGCCCTCAACGCCACCATCGAGGCCGCCCGGGCGGGCGACGCCGGACGCGGCTTCGCGGTCGTGGCGAGCGAGGTCAAGGAGCTGGCCAACGAGACCAGCCGCGCCACCGAGCTCATCGCGAGCGTCGTCGCCAAGGTCCACGGCGGCACGCGCGACGCACTCGTCAGCACCGAGGAGATCAGCCGCGTCGTCTCCGAGGTGGCGAGCGCGCAGGAGATCATCTACCACGCGGTCACCGCCCAGGCCGACGCCGCCGTCGTCGCCAACCACGCCATCGACGACGTCGAGACCACCACCCACCAGATCTCCGCCCAGGTCGCCGAGCTGCGCCCGGTCCCGCAGTCGGCCGCCTGACCGGTCGAGCCGGCCCACCGCGTGCCGACCCGGGCTGGCGAGGAGGGGGCGGCAACGACCTCCCCGACCTGGTCATCGGCAAGGTGCGGCCCTGGGGCGGGGAGGCGCCCGCTCCGGCCTCAGCCGGGGGTGATGGTGGTGGTGATGTTGGCTGCCTTCGCCGACTGCGACACGACGATGACCGGAGCGGGCACGGGGTTGCCGCTCCCCGCCGACACCCAGCCTTGGTAGGGCACGGTGCGCCCGGTGACGACCGACACCTGCAGCGCGCCACGGTCCTCACGGACGATGGCCTTGCGCCGGGCCGCCCTGACCTCGGCCCGCGCCTTGGTCACGGCTCGCTTGCGGGCCTTCGTCGCGACCGGCCGCGCCTTGGTCCGGACCGCGGCACGCAACGCCCGCTCGGCACGGGCGAGCCTGGTCTTCGCGCTCTCGAGCGCGGCCGCCGCCCGCGCCGACGCCCCGCGGCGGTCGCTCGTGGTGACCAGCTGGGCGGTGCTGCCGTTCGGCATCGTCAGCCGGACCTGGCTGCGGTAGGCGTCGATCCGTCTCACCGTGACCGCGGTGCCGGGCACGAGGTGCCAGAGCTGCTGGCGCGGCGTCGCCCTGGACTGGGCGGACGTCGTGTCGTTGACCGTCAGGGCTCCGGTGCCGCGCGTGTAGGAGACCGCCCGGCGCGCCACCGTCGACCCGCAGTGCGGGGTCTCGACGACGTAGCGGTCCTTGGTGGCCGTGCGGGCGCTGGACAGCAGTCGCGCGTGGGTGGAGCGGGCACAGGTGCTGGCGCCGATCTTCAGGACGTTCTTGGCCGAAGCGGTGCGGAACCAGAACCGGCGAGTGTCCGTGTAGCCGATGGAGCCGGGCTCGGTGATGACGGGTGAGCCGTTGGCGTAGAGGGTGACCGAGCCGTGGTCGGCGTGGCCGTGGATCTGGCGGCCCGGCCCGAAGCGCAGCGAGAAGTGCGACGGGTTGTCGGACGGCGACCACGAGGAACGACCGAAGGCCCAGCCGTTCTGCACCCACACGCCGCTCAGCGGTGTCCCCGGCCGCGGCACATCGCCCCGGTCGGTGGGATAGGTGTCCCCGATGGGAGTCAGGATGCCGTCGGGTCGCGTGGCGTGCGCGTTGAAGGCGTAGTTGGCCGCGAGCCGCTCGGCGAGCCCCGGCAGGGGCGGCAGCCCGCACCTCGACATCGTCGTCTGGGCCGCCAGCCAGCGGTGGTAGGTGTACTTCGAGTAGGCGGAGGACTGCTCGTTCGTGGCACCCTCGTCGTCGATCGAGACCGGCAGGATGGTCGAGAGCCGCCGGCGACCCAACTCGATCCAGTCGTCGCGGTCGAGGACGCACCCGGCGACCACGATCGCGTTGTCCTGGTCCAGCCCGTGGTTGTAGAGGCCGGCCCAGTGGACGCCCAGGAAGTCGACGGTGCCCTCCATCGCCTCGGCGATCCAGGGCCGGGGGTCGCGCTCGTAGAGGCAGGACAGGAAGTGCAACCGACGCGACGACTGCTGCAGCACCGGCAGGTCGGGCGTGGAGGCGTCCATCGGCTGGTCGTCGACGTAGTCGCGGGCGTAGGCCATGGCCAGCTCGAGGTCGGCCCGGTTGCCGGTGCGGTCGTAGCTCAGCAGCAGCGGGCCCGCCCACCCGAGGGTGTCGAGCCACATCCGCCACTGCAACGACTGGTAGGGGTCGAGCGTCCAGTCGACGTCCCCGTCGACCGCCACCTTGACGCGCTGGAACGGCGGACCCGTGTAGTAGCCGGCTCGGACGTCGTCGAGGGAGTTGTGCGGGACCAGCCCGCTGTAGGAGTGGTCGCAGAGCGACCCCGGCGGCGCCTGCGCGACGGCGGTCGTGACGGCCGGGCCGGCGGGGGTGACCGGGACGTCGTCGGCCGCGTCGGCACGAGGCGTCGCGACGGCGGGGACGAGCAGCGCCAGGGACAGGGCCAGGACGCTCACGACGTAGGACCTGCGCGATCTCGCAGACACTTCTACCCCCGGTGGTGGTACGCCGACGCCGAGGGTGAGCAGGTGACCCCGAGACGGACGGTGGAACGGTGCTCGGCCAGTGTTTGGCCAGGTCAGACCCCGGAAGCGTACTCACCCTCCCGGTCCGGTGTCGGATATTCCGGATATCTCATCTGTGTGCTGGAGAGGCCCGTGGGGCCGGAGGTGCCGGTGCCGACGGGACGACGGGGCCTGCTTGGCTGGTGCCATGAGCCACGCCGACCTGGTCATCTCCGACGTCCGACCGTGGGGCGGCGAGGCCCGCGACCTCGTGGTCAGCGGCACCGCGATCACCGGCGTGGTCCCCCCGGGCACCGCGCCCGGGGCCGACCGCACCGTCGACGGATGCGGCCTGCTGGCCCTGCCCGGCCTGGTCAACGCCCACGCCCACGTCGACAAGTCGTGGTGGGGACTGCCCTGGCAGCCGTACGACGGCGTCCCGGGCGTCGCCGGCCGGATCGCCCACGAGCGCGACCGGCGCGACGACCTGGGCATCCCCGGGGTCGAGCCCACCTCGCGCGTGCTGGCCGAGATGGTGCGCCACGGCACCACGGCCCTGCGCACGCACGTCGACGTCGACCTCGGCCTCGACCTGCGGGGCCTCGAGGTCGTCGCGGAGGCCGTGGCGGCGTACGACGGAGCGCTGAGCGTGGAGACCGTGGCCTTCCCGCAGGACGGCGTGCTCCGGCGCCCCGGCGTGCTCGACCTGCTCGACCGCGCCGCTGCGGCCGGTGCCGACCACGTCGGCGGGCTCGACCCCGCGACCATCGACCGCGACCCCGTGGGACAGCTCGACGCCGTGCTCGAGATCGCGGCACGCCACGGCTGCGGCGCCGACCTCCACCTCCACGACCCCGCCGAGCTCGGCGCCTTCACCATCGAGCTGCTGCTCGAGCGCATCGAGCGCCTCGGGCTGCAGGGCCGCGTCAACGTGGCGCACGGCTTCGCGCTGGCCGACCTCGACGACGTACGCCGCCGCGACCTGCTGCAGGCGATGGGCGAGCTCGGCGTCAGCCTGACCACGGTGGCCCCCGTCGGCCGACCCCAGCTGCCCGTCGCCGCGCTCGACGAGGCGGGTGTCGCGCTCGGGCTGGGCACCGACGGCATCCGCGACCTGTGGAGCCCCTACGGCACGGGCGACGTGCTGCACATCGGCTGGCAGCTGGCCCGCGCGAGCGGGCTCGTGCGCGACCCCGACCTCACCCGGGTGGTGGAGCTGGCGACGCGGGACGGTGCGCGCTTCGTCGCCGGCGCCCTCGGCGGCCTGCCTCTGGACCTGGTGCCGGGTGGTCGCGCCGACGTCGTCCTGCTCGACGCGGAGAACGTCATGGACGCCCTCGTGCGGATGCCGCGGCGCGAGCTCGTGGTCGGCGGCGGGCGGGTGCTCCACCAGGCCTGAGCGCGCGGCGTACGGGAGGAGCCGGGCGGCGGCCCGGGGCCGCCGCCGGCGGACCTCAGCGCTGCACGGCCCCGTGGCGCTGGGCGGCGAGGGCGACGGCGGCGTCGCGGGCCTCGCCGGTCTCGGCCTCGGTGAGGGTGCGGTCGGGGGCGCGGAAGCGCAGCGCGAAGGCGAGCGACTTCTTGCCCTCGGCCACCTGGGCGCCGGTGTAGACGTCGAAGAGCCGCACCTGCTCGCACAGCGGCCCGGCGCCCTCGCGCAGCGTTGCGGCCAGCTCGGCGGCGGGCAGGTCGGCGTCGACGACGAGCGCGACGTCCTCCTTGGCCACCGGGTAGGTCGAGAAGTCCGGCGCCCGCGGCGGCACCGACCGCGCGATCAGCGCGTCGAGGTCGAGCTCGGCCACGGCGGTGCGGGCGGGCACGCCCAGCTCGCGGCAGACCCGCGGGTGCAGCTCACCGGCGTGGCCGACGACCACCACGTCGCCCGCGCCGCTCGGCACCAGCAGCTCGGCGCAGCGGCCCGGGTGCCAGGGGGCGTACGTCGTGGCGCGCGTGGTCAGCTCGAGCCCGAGCGCGGCGGCGACGAGGCGGGCGGTCTCGATGACGTCGGCCCAGCTCGCGGGGCGGCCCTCGCCCCACCAGCCGGCGCGGTCGCGGTCGCCGGCCAGCGCGAAGGCGAGGTGCAGCGGCTGGTCGGGCACGGCCTTGACCAGGTCGTCCCACTCCCCCTCGGTCGGACGTCGGTCGACGCCGAGGATGGGCGCGCCCTGCCCCTCGTGCGGGAAGGTCACCGTGGCGGCCTCGAAGAGCGCCAGGTCGCTCGTGCCGCGGCTGACGTTGCGAGCCACGGTGCGCAGCAGCCCGGGCAGCAGCGTCGTGGTCATCAGCGGCTCCTCCGCCGAGAGCGGGTTGGCGAGCCGGAGCGTCTGGCGCCGCGGGTCGCCGGGCTCCACGCCGAGGCGGTCGAGGTCGCCGCTGCCGATGAAGGGGAAGCTGAGCACCTCGACGTAGCCCTCGCCCGCCATGGTCCGGCCCACGCGGCGTCGCAGGGCCTGGGCCGGGGTCAGCCCGCGGCCGGGCGGCGCCGAGGGGAGCACGCTCGGCACGTCCTCGTAGCCGACGACGCGCGCCACCTCCTCGACCAGGTCGAAGGGGTCGGCGAGGTCGGGACGCCAGCTCGGCACCACCGCGACGAGCTCGTCGGCGCCGAGGTCGACCTCGCAGCCGACGGCCTCGAGGTTGGCCACGGTGGTCTGGCTGTCGATGGGCATGCCGGTGACCCGCGCGGGCAGGTCGACGGGCATCGCGATCGTGGGCCGCTCCGGGGGCGCGCCGACGACGGTGACGCCCGGCTCGACGGTGCCGCCGCCGAGCTCCGCGAGCAGGGTCGCGACCCGGTCGGCCGCGGCCTCGCAGATGCGGGGGTCGACACCGCGCTCGTTGCGCCGCCCCGCCTCGGAGGTCAGCTTGTGGCGGCGTCCGGTGCGGAACATCGACACGGCGTCCCAGTGCGCCGACTCCACCACGATCCGGGTCGTCGTCCCGGACATCTCGGTGGTCTCGCCGCCCATGACGCCTCCGAGCCCGATCAGGCCCGAGTCGTCGACGACGACGAGGTCCTCCGGGTCGAGCGCGCGGTCCTGGCCGTCGAGGGTGGTCAGCCGCTCCCCCGGGCGCGCACGGCGTACGCCGATGGTGCCGGTGAGCTTGTCGGCGTCGTAGCCGTGGATGGGGCGGCCCAGCTCGAACATCACGTAGTTGGTGACGTCGACGGCCAGGCTGATGGAGCGCTGGCCGACGTGGAGCAGCCGGCGGACCATCCAGTCGGGCGTCGGAGCGGTGGGGTCGAAGCCGGAGACGGTGCGCGCCACGAAGACCGGGCAGCCCTCCGAATCGTCGATGCGCACCGGCCAGCCCGCGTCGTCGGCGGGCGGCACGTCGCGCTCGGCCGGGTCGGTGAAGGGCACGCCGTAGGCCATCGCCGCCTCGCGCGCCACCCCCCGCAGCGACAGCGCGTAGGCGCGGTCGGGGTTGATCTCCATCTCGATGACGTCCTCGCGGAGCCCGAGCAGCTCGATGGCGTCCTCGCCGGGGGCGCCGGCGTCGGGCGGGAGCACGAGGATGCCGCCGTGGTCCTCCCCGATGCCCAGCTCGCGGGTGGAGCAGATCATGCCGGCCGAGACGTGGCCGTAGGTCTTGCGCGCGGAGATCTCGAAGGGCCCGGGCAGCACGCCGCCCGGGAGGATCACCACGACGAGGTCGCCGGGCGCGAAGTTGTGGGCACCGCACACGATGCCCTGCGGCTCACCGGTGCCGTTGGCGTCGCCGACGTCGACGGTGCACCAGTTGATGGTCTTGCCGTTCTTCTGCGGCTCGGGCTCCATGGTGAGCACGCGGCCGACCACGAGCGGACCGCGCAGGTCGTGCCCGGGACGCTCGAGCGACTCGAGCTTGAGCCCGAGCGCGGTGAGCCGGTGCGCCAGGTCGTCGGCGGTGACGTCGTCCGGCAGGGCGGCGTACTCGCGGATCCAGGACAGCGGGGCCTTCATGCCGGGTCCTCGACGCGGCGCGAGCGAGGCGAGTGGCGTGCTGGGCTGCTCATCTACAGGTCAGCTCCGAACGGGGTGGAGAAGCGGACGTCGCCCTCGAACATGTCGCGCATGTCGGAGACGCCGTGGCGGAACATCAGCGTGCGGTCGATCCCCATGCCGAAGGCGAAGCCGGTGTAGCGGGCGGGGTCGACGCCGCAGGCGACGAGGACGCGGGGGTTGACCACGCCGCAGCCGCCCCACTCGATCCAGCCCTCGCCCTTGCAGGTGCGGCAGTCGTCGACCGCGGGGGCGAGGCCGCGGCAGACGAAGCAACGCAGGTCGACCTCGGCGGAGGGCTCGGTGAAGGGGAAGTACGACGGCCGGAAGCGCGTCGAGATGCCGTCGCCGAACATCGCGGCGGCGAAGTGGTCGAGCGTGCCCTTGAGGTGGGCCATGGTGATGCCCTCGTCGACGACCAGACCCTCCACCTGGTGGAACATCGGGCTGTGGGTGGCGTCGTACTCGTCGGTCCGGAAGACCCGACCCGGGCTGACGACGTAGATCGGCGGGGTGCGGGTGAGCATCGTGCGGGCCTGCACCGGGCTGGTCTGGGTGCGCAGCACGAGGTGGTGCTCGGCGGGCTCGGCCCAGAAGGTGTCCTGCATGGTGCGGGCGGGGTGGTCGGGGCCGAGGTTGAGGGCGTCGAAGTTGAGCCACTCGGCCTCGACCAGCGGGCCCTCCGCCACCTCCCAGCCCATCGCGACGAAGACGTCGGCGATGCGCTCGGCGAGCATCGTGATCGGGTGCCGGGCGCCGCGCGTGCGCCGGTCCCACGGCAGCGTGACGTCGACGGTCTCGTCGGCGAGCATCCGCGCCTCGGCCTCGACCTCGAGCTCGGCCTGGCGCGCCGCGAGGGCCTGGTTGACGGCCGCGCGCGCCTGGCCGACGCGTCGACCGGCGTCCTTGCGGGCCGCGGGGGGCAGCGCGCCGATCTCGCGGTTGGCGAGCGCGAGCGGGCTGCGGTCGCCGGCGTGCGCCGTACGCACCGCCTTGAGCTGCTCGAGGTCGGCCGCCGCCGCGATCGCGGCGAGCGCGTCGTCGCGCATCTGCTCGACGTGCTCCTCGTCGAGCGGGGTCACCTGCACCGGGTCGTACTCGGAGTTGGGGCCGGACATGGGTGCGGTGCCTTTCGGTCTGCGGGGCCCGGTCGCTCTCCCGGGCCGCGAGCCAGTCTAGGAAGCCGCGCCTCCGCTCCGCGAACGGGTTGCCCCGAGGCGCACTTCGCCACGAAGACTGCCACCTCGCCATGCGTACAACCGTGGCGAGGTGGCGAAGTCACTGGTTCATTTGTGACTTCGCCGGCGCGTACGGCGGCGCGAGCGGACCTCAGCGCCGGTCGTCGCTCGGCCAGCGGATCTCGATGCGGGCGCCGCCGGAGGGCGCGTCGTCGATCTCGATGTCGCCGCCGTGCGCGCGGACGAGGCCGCCGACGATGTACATGCCCAGGCCGGTGCCGCCGCGCACGCCGTGCTTCCAGAACTTGGTGAAGACCCGGGTCCGGATGGCCTCCTCGATGCCCTCCCCCTCGTCGTCGACGCGCAGCAGCGCCCCGGCGTACGGCGTGGCGAGGGCGGCGAGCCGGATGCTCACCTCGCCGTCGCCGTGGCGGATGGCGTTGTCGACCACGTTGGCGACGACCTGGGTGAGCTTGTCGGGGTCGGCGTGCACCGAGGGGACGTCGTCGTCGACCACGAGCGTCAGCGTGCGGGTGGTGCCCGTGCGGGCGGCCTCGACGACGCGCTCCACGATCACCCGGGCGTCGACCTCGCGCGGGTAGAGCGGCAGCCGACCGGTGTCGATGCGGGCGACGTCGAGCAGCTCGGTGATCAGCCGGGTGAGGCGCTCGGCGTCGACGTGGACCGTGGTGAGCATCAGCCGCTTCTGGTCGTCGTTGAGGCTCTCCCAGCGGCGCAGCAGCGTGCCGACGAAGCCCTTGACGCCGGTGAGCGGCGAGCGCAGCTCGTGGGCGACGGTGGCCACCAGGTCGGAGCGGTCGCGGTCGAGCCGCTCGCGGCCGCGCCCGGAGCGGACGACGACGGCGACGCTGGTGACCGGCCCGCCGCGGCGCTCGCGGTTGATGCGGGCGGTCGTGAGCACCTCGGTGCCGTCGGCGGTGAGCCACGACTGCTCGGGCACGCCCGTGACGCTGGGCAGCGTGGCGTAGGGGTGGTTGGTGGGGTGCCACTCCGCGCCGTCGGTGTCCTGCAGCGCGAGCACGTCGCCGAGCGTGCGGCCCACCTCGGCGGTCTCGCCGAGGAGCCGGCGCGCCGCCGCGTTGACCGCGGTGACCGTGCCGGTGCCGTCGGCCACGACGACGCCGTCGGGCAGCTGGTCGACCAGGGAGGGGGGCTCCACGCCCGCGACCCTAGGTCATCGCGGGACGCTCCGCCGGGATCACCGCTCGAAGGGGTCGGCGGCGGGGCACTCCACTCCCTCCCAGGTGGTGGGGAGGTCGTCGCGCAGCGCGTCGGCGCGCGCCCGTCCGAGGTTCCACGCCGCCCAGGCACGTTCGGAGCTGTCCGGCGAGAAGAAGCTGTAGGGCAGGGCGCAGCGCTGCACCTCCTCGGGCTGCTCGGCGACCACCGGCACGGCGTCGTCGCTGAGGTCGGTGAGGTAGGCCCAGTCGACGAGCTCCGCGGGGCGGTCGAGATTGGTCCGCGCGATCATCGCGTCGGGGTTGGCGAGCCCGAGACCCAGCACCATCGTCGCGCCGAGCAGCACCGCCGCCCGCGGGAGCCACCGGCCCCGCAGCGCGACACCGGCGACGAGCACGCCCACGACGACGAGACCGAGCCAGGTCTCGAAGACCGCGACGGTCAGCCGCAGCCGCGTCAGGCCGTAGGCGTCGGTGTAGAGCCACATCCGCTCCAGCGCCGAGGCCACGACCGCCAGGGTGAGCACGCACAGCAGGCCGGTCGAGCCACGGAGCCAGGCGCGGTCGGCGCGCGTCTCCACCCCGGCCTTGCGGGCGGCGATCGCCACCACGGCGAGGGTCAGCACGGTCGCGACGGTGAGCTGGCCGAAGCCCTGGTGCACGTACTCCGCGTAGGTCAGGCCGGTGGTGCGCTGCACGAAGTCGTGCCCGCCGAAGAAGGCGGCGGCCTGCGCAGCGAGGAAGACCAGCAGCACCGCGTCGACGAGGAGCACCGGGGCGAGCCACTCGTAGCGCTCCCGCGTCGGGCGGCGTACGGGCTCCCGCTGGTCCAGCTGCGGCGGCGACATCGCGAGGTACGCCGCCGCCAGCACGACGCCCGCGACCGCGACCCCCACGAAGATGCGCAGCACCAGGCTGCTGCCGAGGTCGGGCACGACCGCGTCGAACCAGCGCCCGAAGACGGCGTCCGCGCTCGCCAGCAGCAGTCCGAGCAGCAGGGCCGCGCCCAGCCCGAGCACCGCCGTGCGCACGAGCGCCACCGCTCCCCCGCGGCCGGTGGCGGCCCGCACGCACCGTCCGAGCCACGGGATCCCGCGCAGCCCCGAGAGCGGCCAGGCGAGCCCCGCCGCGAGCATCCCCGGGACCGACCGGGCGCCGGCGAGCGCCACCGGCACCAGGACCAGCGCGGCGAGGAGCCCGAGGGTCCCGACCCAGAGGGCGTCGCGCAGCGTCAGCACCAGTGCCAGCCCGACGCAGACGACCGCGCTGGCCACCACGAAGGGCTCGCGGCGCCGCGGGCTGAGCCAGAGGACCACCCCGCCGGCCGCGAGCAGCACCGTCGTGGCGCCCACGTGGGGCGTGGCGAAGGGCAGCGCCACGGCGCCGAGCAGGCCCACCGCGAGGCAGGCGAGCAGGGCGGCGGGACGCGCCGCGGCACGGTCGGGCCAGTAGGGGCCGAAGAGGTCGTCGGCGAGGTTCGACGCGGGTGGCGTCGGGGCAGGCGCGGGGGCGGCGGGGACGGACGTGGACACGGAGGGCCTCCTCGGGGCCGGCGGGACGGGCAGGGTGCGGTCGCGGGCGGGCAGGTCGACGCGGACGTGCGCGCCGGGGGCGCGGTCGGCGTGCGCGGGCGGGTCGAGGACCTCGATGCGCCCGCCGTGCAGGTCGGTGACCCAACGGGCGATCGCGAGGCCGAGGCCGGTCCCGCCACCGCCGGCGGTGCCGAAGCGCTCGAAGACGCGCTCGCGGTCCGCCTCGTCGATGCCGGCACCCTCGTCGCTGACGACGAGGCGGAGGCCGCCCTCGTGGGCCGTGGCCGCGAGGCGCACGGTGCCGCCCGGAGGTGAGTGGCGGCAGGCGTTGTCGACCAGGTTGGCCACCACCTGGCGCAGCCGGTCGGGGTCGGCGTACGTCGTGAGCCCGGGTGGCGACACGGTCGACTCCAGCCGCACCTCGCGGGAGGCGGCCAGCGGGCCCGCCTCCGCGACGGCGCGGGCCAGCAGCGGTGCGACCGCGACGTCGTCGCGCCGAAGTGGCGCCAGGCCGGCGTCGACGCGCGACAGGTCGAGCAGGTCGCCGACCAGGCCACTGAGGTGCTCGGCCTGGTCGAGGGCCGTGCGCAGGGTGCGGGGGTCGGCCGGGGTGACGCCGTCCGCGACGTTCTCCAGCAGGGCGACCAGGCCGGTCAGCGGCGTGCGCAGCTCGTGGGAGACGTTGGCGACCAGCTCGCGACGCTGCCGGTCGACCGCGGCGAGGTCGGCGGCCATGGTGTTGAAGGCCCGGGCCAGCTGCCCGACCTCGTCCGACCCGGAGTCGGTGACGCGCACGGCGTAGTCGCCGCCCGCCATGCGTCGGGCGGCGCCGGTCATCTCCCGCAGCGGGGAGGTCATGCCGGTGGCGAGCAGCTGGGTGACGGCCAGGGCCAGCAGCACCGTCACGGGGATGGAGAGCCACGCGGGCACCGACCGGGCACCGAGCGTCGCCAGCCACGCGGCCACCACGACGCTCGCCGCGACCAGCAGGCCGAGCTTCAGCTTGAGCGAGGTGACCCGCCGCAGCGGCTCCTCCAGGCGGCTCACCGCTCCTCCAGCGCGTAGCCGACCCCGTGGGCGGTGCGGACGCGCTCGGCGCCGATCTTGGCGCGCAGCGAGCGCACGTGACTGTCGACCGTGCGGGTGGCGCCCTCGCCGCCCTCCCAGCCCCAGACCTCGGCCAGCAGCCGCTCGCGGCGCAGCACCTGGCCCGGCCGCTGGGCCAGGGCCGCCGCCAGGTCGAACTCCGTCGGCGTCAGGTGCACCTCGTCCTCGCCCACCCAGGCGCGCCGTGCCGCCGGGTCCAGGCGCAGCGCGCCGACGCTCATGGCCGTGCTCGGCTCCCGCACCAGCTCGCGGGCACGCTCGACACGTCGGAGCAGCGCCGCCACCCGCGCGACGAGCTCGCGCATCCGGAAGGGCTTGGTCAGGTAGTCGTCGGCGCCGACGCCGAGGCCCACCAGCACGTCGCTCTCGTCGTCGCGGGCGGTGAGCATCAGCACCGGCGTCGGGCGCGCGGCCTGGATCCTCCGGCACACCTCGAGCCCGTCGAAGCCGGGCAGCATCACGTCGAGCACCACCAGGTCGGGGTCGTGCTGCCCGTGCGCGGCGACCGCGCCCGGGCCGTCGTACGCCGAGACGACGTGGTGTCCCTCCGCGCGCAGCCGGTCGGCGACCGCCTCGTGGATCAGCGGCTCGTCCTCGACGACGAGGATGGTCGGCTGCTCCGGGCTCATGGCTCGAGGCTAGGAGCGCCCGGCGCCGGACGGCGTGATCACCGCGTGAAGGTTCCGTGCAGGTCGCCGACCCGGCTAGCGTGGAGCGATGAGCCGGGCGGCGAGCGCAGCCGACGTGCACCGGGTCGCGGCCGCCATGCCGCACGTGACGGTGACGGCCGACGGGCGCGTCTACCAGGTCGGCGGGAGGTCCTTCGTCTTCTTCCGCACGCCCCGGGGCGACGCGGTCGACCCGGTGGCGGGTGAGCGCTACGACGACGTGGTCGTGCTCTGGGTCGCCGGCGAGGACGACAAGCAGGCGCTGGTGCGCGACGAGACCTCGCCGTACTTCACCACGCCGCACTTCGACGGCCACCCGTCGGTGCTGGTGCGCTGCAGCCGACTCCACGAGGTCGACGTCGAGGAGGTCACCGAGCTGGTGCAGGAGGCCTGGCTGTCGCAGGCCTCGGCGCGACGGGCACGGGCCTGGTCGGCGCAGCAGGGCCGCGGCTGACCTCAGCGGCGTCGGGCGGTGGCGTAGAGGCAGACGGCGGCGGCGGTGGCGAGGTTGAGGCTCTCGGCGCGGCCTCGGATCGGGATGGCGACGCGGTGGTCGGCCAGGGCGGCGAGGTCGTCGGGCAGGCCCCAGGCCTCGTTGCCCAGCAGCCACGCGTGCGGCTGGTCGAGCAGCGCGTCGGCGGCGAAGAGGTCGGTCTCCCCCGCGCCGTCGGCCGCCAGCACCAGGCGGCCCGAGGCCCGGACCCGGCGCACCGCCTCGGCCGGGTCGTCGACGAGCGCGAGCGGCAGGTGCCACAGGCTGCCGACGGTGGCACGGACGGCCTTGTCGTTGTAGGGGTCGACGCTGTGACCGGCCAGCACCACCCCGGCCGCGCCGGCGGCGTCGGCGGTGCGGACGACCGTGCCGGCGTTGCCCGGGTCGCGCACGTCGGCGCACAGCACCAGGTCGCCGGTGCCGGCCAGCACGTCGTCGAGCGGTACGTCGAGCGTCCGGCAGACCGCCACGAGGCCCTGGGGCGTCACCGCGCCGGCCAGCGAGGCGACCGCCTCGGGCTCGCACAGGTGCCAGGGGACGTCGGGGGTGCGGAGGCCGGCGTGGGCCTCGGCCGCGTCGGGGGCGGCGTACACCTCGACGACGTTGCCCGGCACGGTGAGGGCCTCGGCGAGCGCCTTGGCGCCCTCGGCGAGGAAGAGTCCCTCGGTGGTGCGGTGACGACGACGGGCGAGCCTCCGCGCCTGCTTGAGGCGGCCGCTGCGCGTGGTCAGCAGCGGCGGGAGGCTCGCCACGTCGGGAGACGTCAGGCCGAGGCCTCGACCGGGGCGTTCACGTCGTCGGGCAGCGCGGCCTTGGCCGAGGCGACCAGCGCGGAGAAGGCGGCGGGGTCGTTGACGGCCAGGTCGGCCAGGATCTTGCGGTCGACCTCCACGCCCGCGGCCTTGAGGCCCTGGACGAAGCGGTTGTAGGTCATGCCCTCGGCGCGCGCCGCGGCGTTGATCCGCTGGATCCAGAGACGACGGAAGTCGCCCTTCTTCTTGCGGCGGTCGTTGTAGCTGTAGACCAGGGAGTGGGTGACCTGCTCCTTGGCCTTGCGGTACAGGCGCGAGCGCTGTCCGCGGTAGCCCGAGGCCCGCTCGAGGGTGACGCGACGCTTCTTCTGGGCGTTGACCGCCCGCTTCACGCGTGCCATGTGGTGGTGCTCCTTGTCAGTTCGGGTGCACCGTCTCGTCGTACGGCGCTGGCCGGGCCCGGTGGGGCCGCAGCCGGAGGGATCGTGGGGGCTGGAGGGTCAGAGACCGAGCAGCTTCTTGGCCCGCTTGACGTCGCTCTTGGCGACCTCGGTGGTGCCGGAGAGACGACGCGTCACGTTGGACGCCTTCTTCTCCAGGTTGTGGCGCATGCCCGCCTTCTGGCGGCGGATCTTGCCCGAACCGGTGACGCGGAAGCGCTTGGAGGCACCGGAGTGCGTCTTGTTCTTCGGCATGTCTGTTTCCTTCTCTCGTGCGTCAGCCACCCGCCGGTGGGCGGACGGCAGCAGGTCTGGGTGGTGCGGTCAGGCCTCGATCTCGGGGTCGAGATTCTCGGAGCGGCGACGCTCCTTCTTGGGGCCCGGGGTGGCACGGCCGGCGCTGCGCTCGGCGTGCTCCTCCTCGCGCTCGAGCTTGAGGGCCGCGGCGCGGACCTCCTTCTCGGCCTTCACCTCGGCCTTGGCCTCGGCCTTCTTCTTGTGCGGGCCGATAACCATGGTCATGTTGCGGCCGTCCTGCTTGGGGTTGCTCTCCACGAAGCCCAGCTCCGTGACGTCCTCGGCGAGCTTCTGCAGCAGCCGGTAGCCCAGCTCGGGACGGTGCTGCTCGCGGCCGCGGAACATGATGGTGATCTTGACCTTGTCGCCCTGGCGCAGGAAGCGCACGACGTGACCCTTCTTGGTCTCGTAGTCGTGCGAGTCGATCTTGGGCCGGAGCTTCATCTCCTTGATCACGGTGTTGCTCTGGTTGCGTCGGGCCTCGCGGGCCTTCTGCGCGTTCTCGTACTTGAACTTGCCGTAGTCCATGAGCTTGCAGACCGGGGGCTTGCCCATGGGCGCGATCTCGACGAGGTCGAGGTCGGCCTCCTGGGCCAGCCGCAGGGCGTCGCTCGTGGAGACGATCCCGACGGTCTCGCCGTTGGGTCCGACGAGCCGGACCTCGGGGACGCGGATCCGGTCGTTGATGCGGAGCTCGGTGCTGATGGGTCCTCCTGGATGGTCTGTCTACGTGACCCCGGGGGAACGCCCGCGACCCGAGATTTGTGCCCTGGTACGACGAGAGGCCCCCGCGCGACGCACGGGAGCCTCGTAGCACGAGCGGCACACGCCTGCACGTGCGCTGCTCGGACCGGACCCGACGACCTGGCGCCCGGATGCTGCTCGGGCTGGCGGTCGGTGCGGGTGGGAGGAGGCCTCCGCTTGTCGGACCTTACCCCTGGGTGGTGCGTGGGGTGCGGTCGGTCCGCCGAACAGATTAGCGCCCACGCGCGCGGATTGCACATCGCCGCGGGCGACGACGGTGCCTCAGCCCGTGGCCCAGCCCCAGCCGCCGTCGGCGAGCCGCAGCAGGCGCATCCCCTCGGCGAGCGGCCGCAGCTGCTCGGCCTCGAGCACGAAGGTGACGGGACCGGCCACGTCGAGCACGAGGGCGTCGGCGGAGTTCTGCTGCGCCGAGCGGGCGGCGTCGGGCAGCGACACCGGCACCGGGCGCGCCTGCGGGTCCCAGGCGTGCAGCCGCTCCAGGCCGCTGAAGGCGAGCAGCGCCTGCCGTCCACCGCGCCCCCGCAGCAGCACCGCCGCCATGTCGGTGGTCTTCTCCTGGGTCAGGCCGGCGGCGTTGGTCTCCGTCTCACCGGCCACGGCGACCACCGGCACCAGCACGCGCGAGTCCTGCAGCGCCGCCAGCACGGCCAGGCCACGACCGCGGTCGCGCGGGTCGACGTCGTACGCCGAGAGCGCGGCCACGACCGCCGCGTCGGGGCGGCCGTCGTCGCCGGAGAAGCCGGGGTCGGGGATGCTGCGCACGCCGACATCCTCGCAGCGTCGGCACGCTCGGCGTGCCGGCCCCGCCGTACCCTGGCGGCATGGACGGCAGCTTCGACGACACGACCCTCACGGCGCTGGCGATCACGCTCACGGTGGTGGCCGCCGCGTGGGCGTTCCTGACCTGGCGGCGCAACGGCCTGGCCTCGGGGGTCAGGGGGCTGGCGTGGACGCTGGTGCCGATGGCCGCCCTGCTGACCGGCACGCTGCGCCTCGCCGTCGGCATCGTCGACGACGTCGCCGGCTGGGCGGCGCGACTCGTCCTCTCCCCCGTCGTCTGGTCCGGGCTGGCGCTCGCCGGCGTCGCGGTGGTGCTCTACGTCGTCGCCGGCATGATGACCGCGCGCGGCATCGGCGTGCGCGGCAAGGCGGCCGAGCGGGCCGTGCGCAAGGGCGAGCGGGTGCGCGGGCGTCTCGGCGGCGGCGCACCCGCGGCGAAGGAGCCCGGTGCGAAGTCCGCCCCCTCGGCGGCGGCGCCATCCGGGAAGCAGCGGCCCGGGAAGCAGCAGCCCGCCGGCTCCGGCGACGACGACATGGACGAGATCGAGGCGATCCTGCGGAAGCACGGGATCTGATGGCCCGTCCTCCGGCCGCGCGCGAGGTCGCGCGGCGGGGCCTTGCCCGCCGTCTCGGCGTCGCGGTGGCCGGCCTGGAGGACCAGCGTCAGCCGCTCGTCGCGCTCGACCTCGCCGCCCTCGACGCCAACGCCGTCGACCTGACCCGCCGCGCCGGCGGCACGCCCGTCCGGGTGGCGTCGAAGAGCATCCGGGTGCCGGAGGTGCTGCGGCGGGTGCTCGCGCGACCCGGGTACGCCGGCGTGCTGGCCTACACGCTCCGCGAGGCGCTGTGGCTGGTCGAGCACGGCGTCACCGACGACGCCATGCTCGGCTATCCCAGCGTCGACCGCGGCGCGCTGGCGAGGCTGTGCGGCTCCGAGGCCGCCCGGGCAGGCGTCACCCTGATGGTCGACGACGTCGCGCAGCTCGACCTGGTGCCCGACCCCCGGGGCGTGCGCGTCGCGATCGACGTCGACGCCGGCTGGCGCCACGACCGGGTCGGCGCGCTCGCGGTGGGTCCCCGGCGCTCGCCGCTGCGGTCGGCCGGTGACGTGGTGTCCCTGGCCCGCGGGGTGGTCGGCCGCGGCTTCCACCTGCGCGGGGTGATGACCTACGAGGGACAGGTGGCCGGCGTGCCCGACGCCGTGCCCGGGGCGCGGGTGCGCTCGGCCGTCGTACGCCGCCTCAAGGCCGCGTCGCTGGAGCAGCTGGCCGAGCGCCGGGCCGCGATCGCGGAGGCACTCGCGGAGGTCACCGACCTGGAGCTGTGGAACGCCGGCGGCTCCGGCGACGTCGCCGAGGCCGCGTCGGACCCCGTGGTCACCGAGGTGGCCGCCGGCTCCGGTCTCCTCGTGCCCGCCCTCTTCGACCACTACCGCTCCTTCGAGCCCCGTCCCGCGGTCTTCTTCGGCGTGCCCGTCGTACGCCGCCCCGGCCCGGGCGTGGTCACGGTCGCGGGCGGCGGCTTCGTGGCCAGTGGCGCGGCCGGGCCCGACCGGCTGCCTCTCCCCTGGGCCCCACCGGGCCTGTCGCTGACCAGGCTGGAGGGGGCGGGCGAGGTGCAGACGCCGCTCACCGGCCGCGCGGCGGACGCGCTGTCGATCGGCGACCTGGTGTGGTTCCGCCACGCCAAGTCGGGCGAGCTGATGGAGCACACCGACGTGGTGCACCTGGTCGACGGCGACCGGGTCGCGGCGAGCGTGCCGACCTACCGCGGTCTCGGGCTCGCGTGGTGAGGTCGCCCGCGCACCCGGGCTCTTCGGCGAAGGGGTCGTCGGGGCCCGGCGCGCCGCAGCCTCTTGGTGCCACAAGCAGCCCCGGCCGGGCCCGACCATGACCTCCGCCGCGGAGCAGGTCGTGGCCGAGCTGGCCGCCCGCGAGCCGACGCTGGGCAGCGGGCGGCTGCTCTGCGTCGACGGGCCGGCCGGGTCGGGCAAGACGACCCTGGCGGCCGCGGTCGCCGCGCTGGTGGAGGGGTCCGTCGTGGTGCACATGGACGACCTCTTCCAGGGCTGGGACGGACTGCCGTGGGCCGACCAGCAGCACCAGCGGCTGCTCCGGCCCCTCGCGGAGGGTCGCGCCGGCCACTGGACCAGGTGGGACTGGCGCCTCGACCGCTGGGCCGAGACGCACCGCGTCGAGCCGGTGCCGCTGCTCGTGCTCGAGGGCGTCGGGGCCGGGGCGTCGTCGTACGCCGACCTGCACACGCTGCTGGTGTGGGTGGAGGCCCCGCGCGAGCTGCGCCTGGAGCGTGGTCTCGCCCGCGACGGCGACGCCTTCGCCCCCCACTGGCACCGGTGGGCCGCCGACGAGGAGCGGCTCTTCGCCCACGAGGTCACCCGCGAGCGCGCCGACCTCCTCGTCGACGGGCGCAGCGGCACCATCGTGGTGCGCTGACCCGCGTCGGCCCTGGCCGGCGTCAGCCGGCGGACTCGAAGTTGGTCCAGCGTCGGATGACGCGGAAGCCCGCCTGCTCGTAGACCGAGTTGGCACCCGAGGGGTTCTCGGAGTCGACGTCGAGCGAGGCGGCGACGTAGCCCTCCTGCTGGTAGCGGTGCATCGCGTGTCGCAGCAGCAGGCCGGCCAGTCCTTGCCTGCGGTGGCCCGGCACGGTGCCGACCTTGCCGACGAAGGCCTCGCGCCGGCCGGTCGCGGCCTGCGCGGCGGCGTACTCCAGGGTCTGGACGTAGCTGGCGATGGCGCCGTCGGCGTCGCGCAGCAGCAGGCTCATCGCCGGTCGGTCGTTGCGGGAGCCGGTGACCCACTGCTGCCACATCGCGGCGTCCCAGGGGGCGAAGCCGGGGTGGTCGACGAAGGCGACGTTGTGCGTGGCCCGGATCTCCTCGGGGTCGAGCCCCTCCCAGGTGTGCAGCGTCATCCCGTCGGGCACAGGCGGTGCCGGGGGAAGGGCCCCGGTGAGGTCGGCCTCCATCACGAAGGTCCAGCGATGGGCGTGCAGCCCGCTGGCCTCGAGCACCTCGGCGGCGTGGGGCACGTCGTCGGGCGCGGTGGCGCTGAGCAGGGGGCGTACGCCGCGGGCGGCGGCGTAGTCGCGGGCGCGGCCGACGGCCCACGGCACCAGCTCGGAGGCGATGCCGCGGCCACGGTGCTCGGGGTGCACCACGCCGCCGACGTGGATCCGCTGCACGCCGTCGGCGGCGGCCCGGGGGGCCAGGTGGGCGAAGCCGACCAGCCGCCCGTCGCTCTCGGCGAGCAGCCAGTCGGTCGCCGGGTCGACCTGCGGGTCGGCCAGCTCCTCGCGCA
The DNA here is from genome assembly GCF_000720335.1 of Nocardioides aequoreus. Lineage (GTDB taxonomy): Bacteria > Actinomycetota > Actinomycetes > Propionibacteriales > Nocardioidaceae > Marmoricola > Marmoricola aequoreus. The sequence continues at coordinate 148,597 of NZ_JOJN01000005.1, forward strand.
GGTCGTCGGCGTCGTAGTGCTCCTCGGTGCGGTCGACCGCCTCCGCGGCCTGCAGCAGCCCGACCAGGGCGTCGACGTCGGCGTCGGTCATCGCGCGGTGGGTCACCTCGGACATGCCGGCAGCGTAGGGAGCGGCGCGCCGTCGCGCACCCGGGTTTCAGCCGGGCGAGTGCGCGGCGACGGTGGCCCGCAGCTGCCGTACGGCGCGGCGGGCGCGGGCGCCGTCGCTGCCCTGGATCCCGATCATCGACAGCGTGGTGCCGTCGGAGAGGTCGAGGGTGCCCCACGGGGCGCCCCGCCCGAGGGAGACCGAGACCACCTGCGACCACTCCAGGCGGTGGCTGCGCCAGCCGTTGACCACGACGAGACCCGCCTCGGTGGCGACCACCCGCGAGCGCACCAGCGCGTGGTAGCAGCCGAGGAAGAGCAGCATGAGCACGATCAGGGTGCCGCGCTGGAAGAGCGTGAACTGCGCGCGGTAGTCGGGCTCCAGGCCGTACCAGACGAAGGCGCACAGCACCACGAGCATGGTGCCGAAGACGACCACCGCGAGCAGCGCCCCCCACGGCCGCCAGGTGTGCGGGAGGGGCGGTGGCGGCTCAGAGGCGGCAGGCATGGATGTCCGTGAGCAGGATCGCGCGGGCGCCCAGGGCGTAGAGGTCGTCCATCAGGCGCTGGGCCCCCTCGCGGGGCACCATGGCGCGCACGGCGACCCAGCCCTCACGGCGCAGCGGCGAGATGGTGGGCCCCTCGAGACCCGGGGTCAGCGCGACCGCGGCGTCGAGGTGCTCCTGGGCGATGTCGTAGTCCATCATCAGGTAGCTGCGGGCCACGAGCACGCCGTCGATGCGGCGGGTGAAGATCTCCAGGCCGCGCGGCTCCACACCGGCCCGGGTCACCAGCACCGCCTCGGACTCCAGGATCACGTCGCCCGCGATCTCCAGGCCGGCGGCCTTGAGCGTGCTGCCGGTCTCGACCACGTCGGCGATGACGTCGGCCACGCCGAGCTGGATGCTGGTCTCCACCGCTCCGTCGAGGCGCACCACCTCGGCCTGGAGGCCGTGCTCCTCGAGGTGGCGTCGCACGACGCCGACGTAGGAGGTCGCGATGCGCTTGCCGGCCAGGTCGCCCATCGACTCCAGCGTGCCGGGCCGCGCGGCGAAGCGGAAGCGGCTGCGGCCGAAACCGAGGCGGCGTACCTCCTCGGCCTTCGCGCCCGAGTCGAGCAGCAGGTCGCGCCCGGTGATGCCGACGTCGAGGGTGCCCTCGCCGACGTAGAGGGCGATGTCGCGGGGACGCAGGTAGAAGAACTCGACGCCGTTGTCGTCGTCGAGCACGGTGAGCTGCTTGCTGTCGGTGCGCTGGCGGTAGCCGGCCTCGCGCAGCATCTCGGAGGCGGCCAGCGACAGCGACCCCTTGTTGGGGACCGCGACGCGGAGGTGGCTGGACACGGGGCTCCTACAGGTGTGTCTAGAGGTGGGCCTAGAGGTGGTTGTAGACGTCGTCGAGGCTGATGCCGCTCGCGAGCATCAGCACCTGCGCGTGGTAGAGCAGCTGGCTGATCTCCTCGGCCGCGCGCTCGGGGCCCTCGTGCTCGGCCGCCATCCACGACTCCGCGGCCTCCTCGACCAGCTTCTTGCCGATCGCGTGGACGCCCGCGTCGAGCGCGGCGACCGTGCCGGACCCCTCGGGTCGCGTCTGGGCCTTCTCGCCGAGCTCGCTCCAGAGCTCCTCGAACGTCTTCATCGCTGCCTGTTCTCGCTGCCGTGCTGCGCCGGCTGTCGTCGTACGTCGCTGCGGCCACCGGGGGTGTCGGCGCCGACCTCCAGACTACGAGGTCGACGGCCTCACCAGTCGGCCCGGGTCGCCCGCAGCAGACCGGCCGGGGCGGTGCGCGTGACGTACGTCGCCCCGGGGCGGGCGGCGTACTCCACCGTGACGGCCGTGCCGCGGTGGGTGTCGTTGTACCAGCCGGTCAGCGTCGGCGAGACCCGTCCGGAGCCGGTGCCCACCGAGAGGTGCCGCACCGGCAGGTCGAGCTCGCGGGCGAGCCGGCGCACGAAGCGGCGGTCCTTGTCGTCGCGTCCGATGGCACGCAGCGGCTGGTGCACCGAGGCGACGTACGCCGGCCGCACGGCACGCAGGAAGCGCATCATCACGCGGGTCTCGGGCTCCGACGCCGGCCGCGGACCGCGGTAGCTGCGCGAGCCCGGACGACGGTCGGCGTCGCGCCAACCGCTGGTGGGCCAGTTGCGGTTGAGGTCGACGCCCCGGGCGTTGGTGCGGGTGCCGCGGGCGGCGCCGTCGGGGTTCATCGTCGGGACCAGCCACAGGTCGGTGTCGCTGTCGACGCGGAGCCGGTCGAGCACCGCGCGCACGGTGCGCGGGCCGGCCGGCTCGTCGCCGTGCATCTGGCCCAGCAGCACCACGTGGTGCCTCGCCTCGGGGTTGCCCTTGCGGTAGGCCACGATCGGCCGCCCGCGCACCGAGCGGCCGAGCACCACCTCGTCGATGACCGCGCGGGCGCGCTCCGCGTCGTAGGCGTGCGACCGGTCGGGCACCGGGTCGGTGACCAGCACCGCCGCCGACGACGGCGTCGCGAGCGGGACCAGCAGGGCGAGCGCGACCGCCGCCACGGCCGCACGACGCGTGCGACGGACCTCGGTCACGGTGCCTCCCCGGCTCAGCGGCCGACGCCGGCCGGCCTCACCGTAGGTCACGCAGGGTGCGCGCGGTGGCCAGCGCGGCCGCGGTGGCCTCGTAGCCCTTGTCCTCCGCGCTCCCGGTCAGCCCGGCCCGGTCGAGGGCCTGCTGCTCGGTGTCGCAGGTGAGCAGGCCGAAGCCCACCGGCACCCCGGCGTCGAGCGACACCCGGTTGAGCCCGTCGGTCGCCGCGGAGCAGACGTAGTCGAAGTGCGGCGTGCCCCCGCGGATCACGACGCCCAGGGCCACGACGGCGTCGTGGTCGCGGGCCAGGGCCTGCGCCGCGACGGGCAGCTCGAAGGAGCCGGGCACCCGGACCACCTTCGCGTCGGTGACGGCGTACGCCGCCAGCGCCCGCTCGGCGCCCGCGACGAGCCCTCCCATCACCTGCTCGTGCCAGCTGGCCGCGACCACGGCGACGCTCAGGTCGCTGCAGTCGACCGGGGTCTCGGTGGGGGCTCCGTGTCCGCTCATCGCTGGTCTCCTTCGGCAGGGGTGTCATCGGGGAGGTCGACCGGCTCGTGGCCGTCGGGGGCGCCGAGGCCCGCGTCGAGCTGGTGGCCCATCCGGTCGCGCTTGGTCATCAGGTAGGCGAGGTTGTGGTCGTTGGGGTGGGGGGTCAGCGGGACCCGCTCCTCGACGCCGATGCCGTAGGCCTCGAGGCCGGCGACCTTGTCGGGGTTGTTGGTCAGCAGCCGCACCCGGCTCACGCCGAGGTCGCGCAGCACCTGCGTGGCCGCGCCGTAGTGCCGCGCGTCGGCGGGCAGGCCGAGGTCCAGGTTGGCGTCGACGGTGTCGCGGCCGCCGTCCTGCAGCTGGTAGGCCTGCAGCTTCGCCAGCAGCCCGATGCCCCGGCCCTCGTGGCCGCGGAGGTAGACCACGACGCCGCGGCCCTCCTTGACGATCAGGTCCATCGCCTCGGAGAGCTGCGGACCGCAGTCGCAGCGCTGGGAGCCGAAGACGTCGCCGGTCAGGCACTCGCTGTGCACCCGCGTCAGCACCGGCTCGCCGTCGCTCAGCGAGGCGGGGTCGCCGTGCACGAGCGCGACGTGCTCGCTGCCGTCGACGGTGATCCGGTAGCCGAAGGCCGTGAAGTCGCCGTGCACCGTCGGCAGCCGGGTCTCGGCGACGCGGACCACGTGGGACTCGTGGCGACGCCGGTGGTGCACCAGCTGGTCGATCGAGATCATCCGCAGCCCGTGCTCGTCGGCGAAGGCGCGCAGCTCGGGTCCCCGCTTCATGGTGCCGTCGTCGTTGACGACCTCGACGAGGACGCCGGCGGGCGTGAGCCCGGCCAGCCGCGCCAGGTCGACGGCAGCCTCGGTGTGCCCGCGACGCACCAGCACCCCGCCCTCGCGGTAGCGCAGCGGGAAGACGTGGCCGGGCCGGGTGATCTCCCACGGCTCGGTGGCGGAGTCCGCCAGCACCCGCGCGGTGTGGGCGCGGTCGGCGGCCGAGATCCCGGTGTCGACACCGTCGCGGGCATCGACGGAGATGGTGTAGGCCGTGCGCATCTTGTCGCGGTTGTGCGGCGTCATCAGCGGGATCTCGAGGCGGTCGAGCATCTCCGCGGGCATCGGCACGCAGATCACGCCGCTGGAGTGGCGGATCGTGAAGGCCATCAGCTCGGGCGTGGCCTTGGACGCCGCGAAGATCAGGTCGCCCTCGTTCTCCCGGTCGGCGTCGTCGACCACGATGACCGCGCGGCCCGCCGCGACGTCGGCGATCGCGTCCGCGACGTCGTCCAGCCTGATCTGCTCGCTCATCGCCGCACCATCCTCTCCACGTACTTGGCGATCACGTCGACCTCGAGGTTGACCGTGGCGCCCTCGGGCTTGTCCCCCAGCACGGTGCGCGCCAGGGTCTCGGGGATCAGGCTCACCGTGAAGGAGTCGGCGAGCACCTCGACGACCGTGAGGCTGACGCCGTCGACGGTGATCGAGCCCTGCGGCACCAGGTAGCGCTCGAGCTGCTCCGGGAGGGAGACCTCCACGACCTCCCAGTGGTCGCTCGGCGTACGCCGCCGCACCGTGCCGGTGCCGTCGACGTGGCCCTGCACGAGGTGGCCGCCGAGCCGCGTCGTCGGCGTCACCGCGCGCTCGAGGTTGACCCGCGAGCCCACCTTCAGCGAGCCCAGGGAGGTCATCTCGAGCGTCTGGTGCATCACGTCGGCGGTGAAGCGGTCCTGCTCCCGGGCGGCGACGGTCAGGCAGCAGCCGTTGACGGAGATCGAGTCGCCCAGGGCGGCGTCCGAGGTCACCTCGGCCGCCTCCACGGTGAGCCGGATCGCGTCGGTCTGGTCGGTGATCTCGACGACGGTGCCGAGCTCCTCGACGATGCCGGTGAACATCAGGGGGTCTCCTTCGCTGGGGTGCCCGGGGCGGGCAGGGGACGCATGGTGAGGCGGACGTTGGTCTCGGCGCCGGAGCCGAGCACCGTGACGTCGTCGACGTGCAGCCGCACCGCGTCGGCCATCGTGGTCACGCCGAGGTCGCCGACCGCCGCGAGCCCGGCGCCGAGCAGCTGGGGGGCGACGTACGCGACCACCTCGTCGACCACGCCGGCCCCGAGGAACGCCGCTGCGAGCGTGGGCCCGCCCTCGAGGAAGACGTGGCGTCGCCCGCGCTCGTGCAGCGCGCGCAGCGCCTCGTGCGGGTCGCGGGTGCGGAGCAGCACGGTCTCGGCGTCGTCCCCGAGCACCTGCCGGTCGGGGGCCAGCTCTCGCATCCCGACCACCGCGCGCAGCGGCTGGTGCGGCAGCGGCGCGTCGACCTCGTCGCGCACCGTCAGGCGGGGGTCGTCGACCTCGACGGTGCCGGTGCCGACCATCATCACGTCGCACTCGCCGCGCAGCCGGTGGGTGTCGAGGCGCGCGGGGCGCGAGGAGATCCAGCGGCTGGTGCCGTCGGCCGCGGCGCTGCGCCCGTCGAGGGTGGTGGCGAGCTTCCAGGTCACGAAGGGGCGGTGGTGCTCGAGCGCGAAGGTCCAGGCGCGGTTGAGCCGGCGCGCCTCGCGCTCCAGCAGGCCGAAGGCCACCTCGACGCCGGCCTCGCGCAGCCGCCGCTCGCCACCCGCCGCCACCGGGTTGGGGTCGGGCTGGGCGAAGACGACGCGGCGTACGCCGGCGGCGAGCAGCGCGTCGACGCAGGGCCCGGTGCGGCCGGTGTGGTTGCACGGCTCGAGCGTCACGACCGCGGTCGCGCCCGCCGCGGCCTCGCCCGCCTCGCGCAGGGCCGCGACCTCGGCGTGGGGCGTGCCGGCGCCCCGGTGGAGCCCCTCGGCCACCACCGCGCCCGACCCGTCGAGCAGCACGCACCCGACCCGCGGGTTGGGTCCGAGCGGCACGCCGGGGGTGGCGGCCAGGCGCAGGGCGCGCTGCATCGCGCGGCGCTCGGCGTCGGAGAAGTCCACGGTCGGTCCCTGCTGGTCGGACGGCGCCCACGACCCAGGGGTGGCTCGGCGGAGCGGCGCGACGCCGTCCACCGCGTGCTGCTTCTCATCCGGACTTTGACCGTCGGTCCAGGAGTTCCACCTGGTCAACCGGCCGCTGGCAGCGGCCGGGTCGCGGACTGTCACCGCCGGTGCGGATTTTCACCGCCCCCAGAGCACGCGAGCGAAATTGCTCGGTACCAGCCTGCCACAGCGCTCCACCGACCGCGCCACGAGCCCGCCGAGGAGTCACTCCCTGACCGCCGAGGCGTTACTGACTGACCCCCAGGCGTCACTCCCTGACCGCCCAGAGGTCACTCCCTGACCGCCCAGGAGTCACTGCCTGACCGCCCAGGAGTCACTGGCTGACACTCACCGTCCGGGAGTGACATATCGGCGGTCAGGCAGTGACCTCTCGGCGGTCCGGGAGTGACCTCTCACGTGCACGGGAGTGACCTCTCGGCGGGCGTGTCACATCCGGCCCCCGGGCGGGGTCCACCTCGGTGAGAGAACCCGATCGCAGGAGGACCGATGAGCCCCACGAGCCGCACTCCCGGCAGCACCAGCACTCCCAGCACCACCAGCACGACCACCAGCACGCCCACCAGTGCTGCCGATGGCGCGGCTCGCAGCACCGGCGCGTCCCGCTCGCGGGTGCCGCTCACGCACCGCGGCCCGACCGCACGGCTGCTCGACTGGTACGCCCGGCGCACCTACGGCCAGGAGCTGGAGTCGATGCAGGCCCTGATGCACCACCGCCCCGTGATGTGGAGCATCGCGCGCTTCGAGGGCCGCGTCGCACGGTGGGGGCGGCTCGACCCCGACCTCAAGGAGCTCGCCTCCCTCGCGGTGGCCGCGCAGATCGGGTGCAGCTGGTGCCTCGACTTCGGCTGGTACCTCTCGCACACTCGCGGCATGTCCCAGGACAAGCTCGAGCAGGTCATGCGCTGGCGCGGCAGCACGGTCTACTCGCCGCTGGAGCGCGCCGTGCTGGAGTACGCCGAGGCGATGACCGCCACGCCGCCCGTCGTCACCGACGCCATGGTCGCGCGGCTGCGCGAGGACCTCGACGTCGCGCAGCTCGTCGAGCTGACCGAGATGGTGTCGGTGGAGAACCTCCGCTCGCGCACCAACGCCGCGCTCGGACTGCGCAGCCAGGACTTCTCCGACGCGTGCCCGGTGAGGCCCCCGGCGTGAGCGACCCGACTGCCGTCTTCGCGGAGCTGCGGCCCACGCTCATGGGGGCGGCGTACCGGATCCTCTCCAGCCGCACCGACGCCGAGGACGTGGTGCAGGACGCCTGGCTGCGCTGGCGCGACGTCGACCACGACGAGGTGGTCGAGCCCCGCGCCTACCTGCTCACGATCACCTCGCGACTGGCGCTCAACCGGCTGCGCACCCTTGCGCGGCTCAGGGAGGCCTACGTCGGGCCGTGGCTCCCGGAGCCGGTGGCGGATGCCTCCGCCGACGGCGCCGCCGTGGCCGAGCTGGCCGACGACGTCTCGATGGCGATGCTGGTGGTCCTCGAGTCGCTCGGACCGCTCGAGCGCGCCGCCTTCGTGCTCACCGAGGTCTTCGCCATGCCCGCCGCCGACGTGGGCGCGGCGCTCGACCGCTCACCCGCCGCCGTGCGCCAGCTCGTGCACCGGGCGCGGGAGCACGTCGCGGCCCGCCGGCCGCGGCAGCAGGTCGACCGCGAGGGCCATCGCGTCGTCGTCGAGCGCTTCCTCGCCGCCGCCCGGGGCGGCGACCTCGACGCCCTAGTCGGGCTCCTCGCCCCCGACGTGGTGCTCGTCAGCGACGGCGGCGGGGTGCGCTCCGCGGCACGTCACCCGATCCACGGCGCGAGCAAGGTGCTGCGCTTCCTCACCGGACTGATGGCGACCCCGACCGGGCGCGAGGCGACGATGCGCGCGGAGCGCGTCAACGGCGAGACCGCGCTGGTGGTGCGCTCCCCCGACGGCCTGGAGGGCGTGTGGTTCGCGGCGGTCGACGGCGGCCGCATCACCGCGGTGTACGGCGTCCGCAACCCGGAGAAGCTGGGTGCCGTCTGATCCTGGCACGCTGGGGGCATGCGCGTCGGTGTGGTGGTGCTCCCCGACCAGCCGTGGACCGAGGCCGCGCCGCGCTGGCGCGCGGTCGAGCAGCTCGGCTTCGACCACGCCTGGACCTACGACCACCTCGTCTGGGGCGGGCTGCCCGACTCCCCCTGGTACGCCGCGATGCCGACGCTCGCGGCCGCGGCCACCGTGACGGAGCGGGTCTCCCTCGGCACCTTCGTGGCCTCCCCCAACTTCCGCCACCCCGTCGCCCTGTGGCGCGAGGTGCAGGCGCTCGACGACCTCTCGGGTGGACGCTTCCTGCTCGGCCTCGGCACCGGCGGCGACCGCGACGCCGAGATCCTCGGCGGCCCGCCGCTGGCGGTGGGCGAGCGGGTCGAGCGCTTCCAGGAGTTCACCGACCTGCTGGTCCGGCTGCGCGCCGAGGACCACGTCGACGCCACCGGCCGCTGGTACGCCGCCCGCGACGCCCGCACCCTGCCCGCCGTCCGCTCGGTGCCGCTGCTGGTGGCCGGCAACGGTCCCCGCTCGGTGCGGTACGCCGCCCGCACCGGCGACGGGTGGGTCACCGCCCCCGGCGGCGACACCGACGCCGCGTGGGTCGAGGGGCTGCGACGGTCCCGCGACGTGCTCGAGGCCACGCTGGAGGCGTCCGGCCGCGACGCCGCGGCCTTCCCGCGCTACCTGAGCGTCGACACCGCGCCCGGCTTCGCGCTCGACAGCGTCGACCGCTTCGAGGAGCTCCTCGGGGTGGCCGACGGGCTCGGCTTCACCGACGTCGTCACGCACTGGCCGCGCGCCGAGGCGCCGTACGCCGGGAGCGAGCGGGTGCTCGAGCAGGTCGCCGAGCGGCTGCGGGGCCGCTGACGCGCGGGGGGCCCGGCACCTCTCCCAAGAGCAGGTGCCGGGCCCCGTCGCGGGTCCCGCCGGGTCAGCCCGCGGTGAGCGCCTCCACGGCGGCCACCACGTCGACCAGGCCGGTGCCCTTGTCGAAGCTGCTGCCGCCCTCGTAGGGCGCACCGTCGGCGTACTGGTGGGCGGTCGACTTCAGCGCCTCCTCGACCTGCGCCGGGGTGGCGTCGGGCCGGGCCTGGAAGAGCTGCGCCACGATGCCGGCGATGTGGGGCGCGGCCATCGAGGTGCCGCTGATGGTGTTGTAGGTGCCGACGTCGAGGGCCCCCGGACCATTCTTGAAGTCCAGGCCGGTCGAGCAGATCGGCAGGTAGGGCCGGCAGGCCGAGGTGATGTCCTCGCCCGGGGCCGACAGGTCGGGCCAGGTCGAGGTGTCGGAGGCCAGGCCGCGCGAGGAGTAGTCGGAGACCGCGCCGTCGCGGGTGCCGGTGCCCTGGTCGAAGTACGACGCCACGGAGATCACGCCCGGGGTCGGGTCCTGGCCGGGCGGGTTGGTCAGCGACTCGGAGCCGTCGCCGCCGTCGTTGCCGGCGGCCCACACCGTGAGCACGCCCTCGGCCGCGAGCGCGCGCTGCAGCTTGACCGTCACCGACTCGGGGTCGAAGGCGCCGCCACCCGACGGGCCGTAGGAGTTGTTGGTGACCTTGATCGGCGGGCACTCCGCCGCGCTCACGCCCTCGCCGCAGGGGGCCTCGTGGTTCTCCAGCACCCAGTTGAGCGCGCTGTCGGCGCCGATGATGACCAGGGCGGCGCCCGTGGAGATCGACACGACCTTGGCGCCCGTGGCGGCTCCCTGCACCTTCTCGCCCGAGGTCAGCGTGACCGGACGGCCGGCGGCGATGCCGCTCACGTGGGTGCCGTGGCCGCCGAGGGCGGTGGTGTCGGTGTCGAGCACCTTCGGGACCTCGAGCACCTGGCAGGCGAGCTCGAACGGGTCGCAGAGCGCCTTGAGGTTGTTGACGACCGCGGTGCCGCCGTCGGCCTCCTGGAAGGCCGGGTGGTTGGGGTCGATGCCGGAGTCGATGATGCCGACCGAGACGCCCTTGCCGGTGAGCGCGGTGCCGTCGGCGCCGGTGAGGGTGTGCTGCGCCTCGAGGCCGCGGGTGGCGGTGTGCGAGGTCTCGGTGGTCAGCTCGATCGGCTTCAGCGCGCCCTCGACGTACGTCACGCCGGGCTGGGTGCGCACCGACTCGATCTGGGCCTTGGTGCCCTTCGCCGCGACGACGCCGATCTTGGCGAACTCGGTGCGCGTGGCCAGCCCCGAGCTGCGCACCGCCTCACGGGCGGCGGTCAGGTCGGTGCCGTGCACGTAGACGGTGGTGGTGCCGGTCAGCGACGGCAGCTGCCCGGCCAGGAAGGCGGAGACGTCGGCCGGGTCGGGGGCCGCCGTGGCCGAGGGGACGGACAGGCCGAGGGCGAGCACGGCCGCGGCGGTGGCCGCGACCCCGGTGGTGGCTCGAGAGATGCGTCGCAAGGGACTCTCTTCCGCGTGGGCCGCTCCCGGAGATGCGGGCTCTCGTCGGTCGGAGCCTCCGCGCGGCGCACCTGCCTCAACGAGGCGACGTGCGCCAGGTCACGCGTGGAGTCTGGTGAGGCGTCTCAGGCCGACTTCTCGGCCAGCCGGCGCAGCTCGCCGACGACCGCGTCCGGGTCGTCGGCGGAGTAGACGGCCGAGCCCGCGACGAAGACGTCGGCCCCGGCCTCCGCGCAGCGCTCCACGGTCTCGGCCGAGATCCCCCCGTCGACCTGGAGCCACAGCTCGAGCCCCTGCGCCGAGACCAGCTCGCGCGCGCGGCGGATCTTGGGCAGGCACAGGTCGAGGAACTTCTGCCCCCCGAAGCCCGGCTCGACCGTCATCACCAGCAGCATGTCGAGCTCGCCGAGCACGTGTGCCGCCGCCTCGACCGGTGTGGCGGGCCGCAGCGCCATGCTCGCCCGGGCCCCCTGCGCCCGCAGGTCGCGGGCCAGCTTGACCGGCGCTGCGGCGGCCTCGAGGTGGAAGGTCACCGACCCGGCACCGGCCTCGGCGTACGCCGGCGCCCAGCGGTCGGGGTCCTCGATCATCAGGTGGCAGTCGAGCGGCAGCTCGCTGTGGCGGGCGAGCGCCTCGACCACGGGCAGCCCGAGGGTCAGGTTGGGCACGAAGTGCCCGTCCATCACGTCGACGTGCACCCAGTCGGCGCTGGGGATGCGGGCCACCTCGTCGGCCAGCCGCGACAGGTCGGCGTTGAGGACGCTCGGCGTGATCTGGATGCCCATGGTGCGCCCAGCGTACGGCGCCCCCACCGTCGTACCGCGGGGGGACGAAGCGGTCACCGGCGCGACGATCCTGGCACTGGAGCGACGATGTCTCGGCCCGCCAGTGGCAGATTCACCGGCCGGCCGGTGAATCCGCCGCCGGCAGCCGCCGCAGCACCGCGACGAACATCGCGTCGGTGCCGTGACGGTGCGGCCAGAGCTGGACGGCGCCCGGGAGGTGGGCGGAGGAGGCGTCGGTGACCTCGGGCAGCAGCGTGGGGGTGTCGAGGAGCACGACGTCGTCGCGGGAGCCGAGCAGCGCCGTGACGACGTCGGCGGTCTCGGCGACGACCGGCGAGCAGGTGGCGTAGGCCACCACACCACCGGGCCGGACGGCGTCCAGCGCGGCGGCGAGCAGCTCGCGCTGGAGCGGGACGAGGGCGTCGAGGTCCTCCGGACGGCGGCGCCAGCGGCTCTCCGGACGGCGGCGGAGCGCGCCCAGGCCCGAGCAGGGCGCGTCGACCAGCGCCCGGTCGAAACCGCCGGTCGGCCACGCCGGTCTCGTGCCGTCACCGGTGACCACCCCGATCACCGAGCCGGGGCGCGCGGTGCGCAGCGCCTGGCGCACCAGCACGGCGCGGTGGTGCTGGCGCTCGTGCGCGAGCAGCGCGGCACCGCGCTCCCCCGCCAGCGCGGCCAGCAGCGCCGCCTTGCCGCCGGGGCCGGCGCAGACGTCGAGCCAGCGGACGTCGCTGCCCTCCACCGCGGCGCGGGCCAGCGCGAGGGCCACCAGCTGCGAGCCGGCGTCCTGCACCCCGGCGCGACCCTCGCGCACGGCCGGGACGTCGGCAGGGTCGCCGCCGGCCAGCGCCCGGCCCAGGGGCGAGACCGTCGGCTCGCCCGGCAGCTCGCCGACCTCGCTGAGACCGGGTCGGGCCACCAGCGTCACGAGCGGGCGCTGGTTGTCGGCGGCCAGCAGGGCCTCGAGCTCCTCGGGGCGGTCGAGTGCGGTGGCGAGCTCGTCGACGACCCACTGCGGGTGCGAGCTGCGCACCGCCGGGGAGGCCCCGACGACGTCCATCCACTCGTCAAGGGTGCGCTCGCCGACATGGCGCAGCAGCGCGTTGACGAAGCCCGCCGGGCGGTGACCGATCCGCGTGCGCACCAGCTCGACGGTCGCGCTGACCGCGGCGTGCGACGGCACCCGGGTGGCGAGCAGCTGGTGGCAGCCGAGGCGCAGCGCGTCGCGCACCGCGGGGTCGGGTGGCCGCGAGGCAAGGTGGTCGAGCACGGCGTCGTACGCCGCCAGCCCGCGCAGCGTGCCGCCGACCAGCTCGGTGGCGAAGGCCGCGTCGCGGCCCCCCAGCCCGTGCTCGCGGAGCAGCCGGGGCAGCAGCAGGTTGGCGTAGGCGTCCTCCTCGCGCACCGCGACGAGCACGTCGTAGGCCACGAGTCGCGGCGCGTCGACCCGCTTCAGCGGCCCAGCCTGACGTCGTCGGGCAGCCGGGCCCCGCGCGCCCACGAGGCGGCGTCCATCTCCTTGCGGCCGTGCGGGCGCACCAGGCCGAGCTGCACGGGACCCGTGCCGGTGCCGACGTAGACCGCGCTCTTCGCGACCTCCAGCTCCCCCGGCTCCAGTCGCGCCCGCCCCACGGGCCGCACCGGGCCGAGCTTGAGCCGCTCCCCGCCCAGCGTGGTCCAGGCGCCGGGGGCGGGGGTGCACGCGCGGATCCGCCGATCGACGGCGACCGCCGGCTGACGCCAGTCGACCTCGGCGTCGGCCACCGTGATCTTGGGGGCCAGGGTGACGCCCTCGGAGGGCTGCTCGCGCGCCTCCAGCGAGCCGTCGTCGATGCCGTCGAGCGTGCGCACGAGCAGCTCCGCGCCGCCCACGGCCAGTCGCTCCAGCAGCCGGCCGGCGGTCTCGTCGGGCGCGACCTGCTGGGTCATCACGCCGTAGGTCGGCCCGGCGTCGAGCTCCTCGACGATCCGGAAGGTGGTGGCGCCGGTGACCTCGTCGCCCGCCCACAGCGCGTGCTGCACCGGGGCGGCGCCGCGCCAGGCCGGCAGCAGCGAGAAGTGCAGGTTGACCCAGCCGTGCGGGGGCACCGCGAGGAGCGTGGCGGGGAGCAGCGCGCCGTACGCCACGACGGGGCAGCAGTCGGGCGCCAGGGCCGTCAGCTCCTCGAGCAGCCCGGGGTCGCGGGCGCTCACCGGCTTGAGCACCGGCACGCCGAGCTCCTCGGCCCGCACGGCCACCGGGGAGGGCGTCAGCCGGCGACCACGACCGACCGGCGCGTCGGGCCGGGTCACCACCCCGACCAGCTCGTGCCGGCTTGAGGCGACCGCCTCGAGGGAGGGCAGCGCGACGTCCGGCGTCCCCGCGAAGACGAGGCGCATCAGAAGCCCAGGCCCCCGGTCGCGTGGGGCGAGACCTTCACCTGGGTGTCGGGACCGAACCAGTCGGCCTCGCGGATGTGGCGCATCGCCTCGCGGCGGCGCTCCTTGTCGAGACGGTCGACGAAGAGGATGCCGTCGAGGTGGTCGGTCTCGTGCTGGATCGCCCGCGCCAGGAAGTCGGTGCCCTCGACCAGCAGCGGCTCGCCGTGCATGTCGAAGCCGTGGGCCACGACCGACTGCGCCCGCACGCAGTCGATGCTGAAGCCCGGGATCGACAGGCAGCCCTCGCTGCCGTCCTGCGTCTCCTCGCCCAGCGTGAGGGTCGGGTTGACCAGGTGCCCGAGCTCGCCCTCGACGTGCCAGGTGAAGACGCGCAGTCCCACCCCGATCTGCGGCGCGGCCAGGCCCGAGCCGGGGGCCTCCAGCATGGTGTCGGTCAGGTCGCCGACCAGCGTGCGCAGCTCCTTGTCGAAGTCGACGACCGGGGTGGCCGCGGTGCGCAGCACCGGGTCGCCGAAGAGCCGGATCGGGCGGACGGACACGCAGGCACCTCTCGTGGAGCGGGGTCGCGACGAGCACGACCTGGACGGCTCGGACAGTCTAGGGAGGGCCGTGACGGTCCTCGGCCCGCGCACCGGTAGTTGGCCACAAGCAGGCGACAGCGGCTCCACGACCTCTTACGCTGTTCGACGTGCCCAGCCTGGAGGCCGCCGAGGAGCGCTGGCGGCTGACCATCGACAACGCCCCCGTGGGGATCGCCCTGGTGGCGCTCGACGGCGGCTTCAACCGCGTCAACGACGCGCTGTGCGCGATCCTCGGCTACCGCCCCGAGCAGCTGATCCGGCTGACCTTCCAGGACATCACCCACCCCGACGACCTCGACACCGACCTCAAGCACCTCGACCAGCTCGTCCGCGGCGAGATCCCGAGCTACCGGCTGCGCAAGCGCTACCTGCACGCCGACGGCCACGAGGTGTGGGCCGACCTCTCCGTGGCCCTCGTGCGCAACGCCCACGGCGAGCCGATGCACCTGGTCTCGCACGTGGCCGACCTGACCGAGGAGATGACCGCGGCGACGCGGATCGAGCAGATGAATGCCGAGCTCTCCGAGAAGACGGCGCGGCTCGAGCAGTCCAACGCCGACCTCGAGGCGTTCGCGATGCTGGTGAGCCACGACCTGCAGGCACCCCTGTCGACCGTGCTGGGCTACCTGCAGCTGCTCGAGAGCGAGTACGCCGAGGTGCTCGGCCGGCAGGGCAACGACTGGATCGAGCGGGCGACCTCGGCCGCGGGACGGATGTCGCAGCTCGTCGAGTCGCTGCTGACCATGTCGCGCTCCGACCGGGCGATGCAGCGGGTGCCCCTGTCGCTCTCCGAGCTCGTCGTCGACGTGTGCGCCGACCTCGACCCGCTCATCCAGCAGCACAGCGCCATGGTCGAGGTCGAGGAGGGCGCGCTCGTGGTCTGGGCCGACCCGGAGCGCCTGCGCCAGGTGGTGCAGAACCTGGTGCAGAACGCCTTGAAGTACCGCCAGGCGCACCGCCCCCCGGTCGTCTCCATCACGGTCGAGGTCGACGGCGTCGACGAGCGCGGCTGGCTGGTGACGGTCGACGACAACGCCGTGACGATCCCCCCGGAGCGACGCGAGCAGGTCTTCGGGCTCTTCGAGCGCCTCAGCGTCGGCGGGGCCGAGGCCGGAGCCGAGGGCGGTCACGGCATCGGGCTCGCGGCCTGCCGCCGCATCGTGCAGCGCCACGGCGGACGCATCTGGATCGAGGACAACCCGACGGGCGAGGGCAACCGCTTCCGCTTCACGCTGCGCCGCTGAGCGGGCTAGTTTCGGCTGCATGGACCGTCCCGAGCCGCTGGAGCCGCTGCGCGAGGACTGGGAGCGCGCGCTCTGCGTCGTCGCCCACCCCGACGACATGGAGTTCGGCGCGGCCGCGGCGGTCGCCCGCTGGACCGGCCAGGGCAAGTGGGTGGGCTACACCCTGGTCACCAGCGGCGAGGCCGGCATCGACGCGATGCACCCCGACGCCTGCCGCGAGGTGCGCGAGGCCGAGCAGGTCGAGTCGTGCCGCCTGGTGGGGGTCACCGACGTCGACTTCCTGCGCCAGCCCGACGGCGTCCTGGAGTACGGCGTGCCGCTGCGCCGGCTGCTCGCCGAGCAGGTGCGTCGTCACCGGCCCGACGTCGTCGTGACCGGCAACTTCCGCGAGACCTGGGGCGGGCGCAACCTCAACCAGGCCGACCACATCGCGGTCGGGCGCGCGGTCGTCGACGCCGTCCGCGACGCGGGCAACCGCTGGGTCTTCACCGAGCAGCTGACCGAGGGCGGCGGCGACCTGGAGCCCTGGGGCGGCGTCCGCGAGGTCTGGGCCTTCGGCTCCCCCGCGTCGACCCACGCCGTCGACACCACCGACAGCTTCGACGCCGGGGTGGCCTCGCTCGAGGCGCACGCGGCGTACATCGACGGCCTGGGCTGGCAGGACTGGGACGCCCGCGAGTTCCTCGAGGGCATGGCCCGCCAGACCGGGCAGCGCCTCGGCACCGGCCTCGCCGCCCCCTTCGAGGTCTTCCCCATGGGCTGGGGCGAGTAGCCCCACACAGGGCCCCCAAGACGCCGAAGGGCCCGACCTCGACGGTCGGACCCTTCGCGGTGGCTCCCCCGGTTGGACTCGAACCAACAACCCTCCGGTTAACAGCCGAATGCTCTGCCAGTTGAGCTACAGGGGATCGCGCCCGCAGACTCTAGCAACGCCCGGACGGGGTCACGAAATCGACGGCAGGTCGTCGGCCGGCGTGTCGGCCAGCTCGCCCAGCTCGGCCCGGACCCGCGCGAGCAGGGCCTCGGCGGCGGCCCGGACCTCGGGGTCGTCGGGCTCCACGCCGGGCTCGAAGGTGGCGGTCCAGTGCAGCGGGCCACCGGTCGGGTTGCGGCGGCACGCCACCACCACGCCGCGCTTGCCGCGCACGGCCACCTGGCGCTGCACCACGATGCTGGCGGTGACGCGCTCGCGCAGCAGCTCGAGGAAGGCCCGTGGCTCCTGCTCGGTGACCGTGGGCGTCCACTCGCGCCGCGGGGCGCCGAACTCCCCCGCCTCGCGCACCTGGAGCCGCGAGGTCTCCTGGTCCCAGCCGGCGTCCTCGACCTGCTCCCACGGCAGCCGGACCACCTCGCCGGCCGCATCGAGCAGCACCAGCCGCGACCGGGTGCCGAGCAGCCAGCTGCCGTCGGAGCCGGCGGCCGAGGCGAGCACCCGCTCGCCGCGCGGCAGCGCCGCCGCCTGCAGCACGGCTGCGGGCGGCGTACGACGTCGCGACCTCACGGGCTCGCCAGCGCCTTCTCGCGCAGCTCGCGCCGGTGCTGCTCCAGCGCGATCAGCTCGCCGAACATGCGGTTGTAGTCGGCGGCGTGCTCGACGGGGTTGGTGCGCTGCAGCTTGCTCTTGAGGTCGTCGATGCGACGCAGCGCGGTGAGCTCGCGCAGCCGGTGGACGTGCTGGCCGACGTACGCCGCCCCCGGGTCGCCGGTGAGGCGCAGCGGCTCCACGGCCAGCTGGGCGACCAGCGACTTCAGCCGCTCGTCGTCGACCTGGTCGCGCAGGCGCGTGGCCCACCCGGCGTCGGCGGCGCGCACCCCGCCCGCGGCGGCGACCGCCTCCCACACCGCCCGGTAGGCGCCGTGGGTGAAGTCGTCGGGACCGAGCGGGTCGGCGATGCGGCCCACGGCGCCGGGGTGCTGCACCGCCAGCTTGAGCGTGGCCCGCTCGAGCGCCAGCCGGGGGTCACGCGGGTCGGGCAGCTCGGTGGCCGGGTCGGGCCGCGTGGGTCGCCCGGCCGTGGCGGGCTGCGTGGCGGGCTGCGTCGCCGGGCCGCTCGCCCGGGCGGCGGCCTGTCGCACCGCCCGCTGCACGTCGGCGGGCTCGATGCCGATCATCCCCGCCAGCTCGCGCGAGAAGGCGTCGACCTTGGAGCGGTCGCGGATCGCTGTGACCAGCTTGGCCGCCTCGCGCATCGCGTCGACCCGCCCGTCGGCGCGGTCGAGGTCGTGGCGCTGCACGACGTTGGCCAGCACGAAGCGGTAGAGCGGCGTACGGCGCGCCACGAGCTCGCGCACCGACGCGTCGCCCTGCTGCAGGCGCAGGTCGCACGGGTCGAGGCCGCTCGGCTCGACCGCGACGTAGGTCTGGCCCGCGAAGACCTGGTCGCCCTCGAAGGCCCGCAGCGCGGCCTTCTGCCCCGCCGCGTCGCCGTCGAAGGTGAAGATCACCTCGCCGCGGAAGTCGTCGTGGTCGTGCAGGAGGCGGCGCACGACCCGGGCGTGGTCGTCGCCGAAGGCGGTGCCGCAGGTGGCGACCGCCGTGGGCACGCCGGCGAGGTGGCAGGCCATGACGTCGGTGTAGCCCTCGACAATGACGGCCTGGCTGGCCCGGGCGATCTCGCGTCGCGCGAGGTCGATGCCGTAGAGCACCTGGCTCTTCTTGTAGATCGGGCTCTCGGGGGTGTTGAGGTACTTGGCCTCGATGCGGTCGTCGTCGAAGATGCGCCGGGCCCCGAAGCCGATGGTGTCGCCGCTGCTGTCGCGGATCGGCCACATCAGCCGCCCCCGGAAGCGGTCGTAGTGACCCCTGCCCTGCCCGACGAGACCGGAGGAGACCAGCTCGGTGTCGGTGTAGCCGCGCCCGCGCAGGTGGCGGTAGAGGTCCTCGCCGCCGCGCGGGGAGAAGCCCACGCCGAAGCGCTCGGCGGCGTCCTGGTCGAAGCCGCGCTGGTCGAGGAAGGTGCGTGCCTGCAGCGCCGCCGGGGTGCCCAGCAGCTCGCGGTAGTAGGTCTCGGCGTCGCGGTGGGCGGCGACCAGGCGCGGCCGCTGCGACCCTCCCCCGGAGGGACGCGGGCCGTCGCCCTCCTCGTAGCGCAGCTGCACGCCGAACCTGTCGGCGAGCCGCTCGACGGTCTCGGTGAAGCCGAGGCCGTCCATCTCCATGACGAACTTGATGACGTCGCCGCCGGCCTGGCACCCGAAGCAGAAGTAGAGCCCCCGGCTCGGGGTCACCTGGAACGACGGCGTCTTCTCGTCGTGGAAGGGGCACAGGCCCTTCTGCGAGCCTCCCCCGGCGTTGCGCAGCGTGAGGTAGGACGACACGACGTCGTCGATCCGGGCTCGCTCGCGGACCTCCGCGATGTCGTCCTCCCGGATCCGGCCTGCCACGGCCCGGAGTCTACGGCCCGGCCCCGACGCCGACTCCCCCGCCGACCCCGCGCCCACCCGCGACGACGTCACGTTTGCGGCAGCTGAATCGGGCAACAGGGGGGTCATGAGTGATCCTGCTCCCCGGACGTCCGCCGTCCCCAGCACGCAGACCGACCCCACCCTCGGCGCCCTGGTCAACGACCTGACCCAGCAGGTGCCCGACCTGATCCGCTCCGAGCTGCGGCTCGCCCAGGCCGAGCTCGCCCAGAAGGGCAAGCGCGTCGGCACGGGCATCGGCATGTTCGGTGCCGCCGGCGTCGTCGCGCTCTACGGCGTCGGCGCCCTGGTCGCCACCGCGATCCTCGCCCTGGCACTGGTCGTCGATGCCTGGCTGGCCGCCCTGATCGTGGGCCTCGTCCTCCTCGCCGTCGCCGGCGTGCTGGCGGTGACCGGCAAGGGACAGGTAGACAAGGGCACGCCGTTGAAGCCCGAGCGCGCCCAGGAGGGCGTCAAGCAGGACATCGCCACCGTGAAGGGATCGCGCTGATGAGTCAGACCCCGCAGGAGATCCAGGCCGACATCGAGCGGCAGCGCGAGGCCCTCGCGGCCACCGTCGACCAGCTCACCGAGCGTCTCGACGTCAAGAGCCGTGCCACCGCGAAGGCGCAGGAGCTCAAGGACCGCGCCACCACCGACGACGGCACGCCCCGGCCCGAGGTGCTCGGTGCCGCCGCCGGCGTCGTGGTGGCGCTCGTGGTGCTCGTGTGGTGGCGCCGGCGGTGAGCGACGCCAAGGCCGGCGAGCGCACCGACAGCCGCGACGACGCCGAGGACTCCGCGCGCCCCGACCCCGAGGCGCAGGGCAAGCCCGACTCCCCCCAGGACCTCGACGCACGGTCCTGGAAGTACGTCGCGGTCAAGACCCTGCACGAGTTCAACCGCGACCAGTGCACCGACAAGGCTGCGGCGCTCACCTACTACTCCGTGCTGGCGGTCTTCCCGGCCCTGGTCGCGCTGATCTCCGTGCTCGGCCTGGTGGCCGACCCGAACCGTGCCATCCAGACGGTCCTCGACGTCCTCAGGCCGCTCGTCTCCGACGCCGTGATCGAGCCGATCGTGCCGGTCCTGGAGCAGATCGCCACCTCCGACGCCGCCGGCCTGGGCCTCGCGCTCGGTCTCGCGACCGCCCTGTGGTCGGCCTCGGGCTACGTCGGTGCCTTCGGGCGCGCGATGAACGACATCTACGAGATCGAGGAGGGGCGACCGGTCTGGAAGCTCCGTCCTGTGATGCTCGGCCTGACGCTGGTCGGCGTGGTCCTCGTGGCCGCCGCGGTGCTGCTGCTCATCGTCTCCGGGCCGCTGCTCAGCTCGATCGGCTCGGTCCTGGGCATCGGCGACACCGCCGTCACCGTCTTCGCGATCGCGAAGTGGCCGCTGCTGCTCGCCATCGTCATCGGGCTGGTGGGGCTGCTCTACTACGTCACCCCCAACATCGAGCAGCCGAAGTTCCGTTGGATCTCGGTGGGCGCTGCGGTGGCCATCGGGGTCTGGATCCTCGCCTCGGTCCTCTTCGCCTTCTACGTGGCCAACTTCTCCAACTACAACGCCACCTACGGCTCGTTGGCGGCGGTGCCGATCGCCCTGCTCTTCGTCTGGATCACCAACCTGGCGCTGCTCTTCGGCGCCGAGCTCGACTCCGAGCTCGAGCGGGGTCGGCAGCTGCAGGCCGGCATCGCCGCCGAGCAGCAGCTGCAGCTGCCCGCCCGCGACACCACGCAGATCAAGAAGGCACGAACCCAGCGCGACAAGGACGTCGCACTGGGACGACGCATCCGTCGCTCCGCCGCCACGCGGCAGGAGCAGGAGAAGGAGAACCCATGAGCAAGCTGATCACCCTGACCGCCTTCGGCGCCGGCTACGTGCTGGGCAGCCGGGCCGGCCGCGAGCGCTACGAGCAGCTCCGGTCGACCTACGAGAAGGTCAAGAACGACCCCCGCGTGCAGGAGAAGGCCCACCAGGCCGCCGACGTCGTCAAGGACCGCGCGACGCCCGTCGCCGAGGCCGTGCGCGACAAGGTCAGCGACACCGCGGGAGCGGCCGCCACCGCCGCCAAGGACAAGGTGTCGGGCGGCAGCGGTGCCAAGAGCGAGGCCGACGCCGACGGCGAGCTCAACCCCGACCGGCTCAAGCTGACCGACGACACCGGCCCTCAGGGCACGCTGCCCTGAGGTCGGGGCGGGCGCTCAGTAGTCGCCCGTCATGACGTTGGCGAGCTGCTCGCCCGCGGCGTACCGCTCGAGCTGCTCGCGCACCAGCCGCATCGCGCGCGGCTTCATCGCGTCGCTGGCGCCACCCACGTGGGGCGAGACCAGCAGGCCCGGGGCCTCCCACAGCGGGTGGTCGGCCGGAAGCGGCTCGGGGTCGACCACGTCGAGCGCCGCGCGGAGCCGGCCGCTGCGCAGCTCGGTGAGCAGCGCGTCGGTGTCGACCACGGGGCCGCGGGAGACGTTGACGAGCAGGGCGCCGTCCTTCATGCGCGCCAGCATCTCGGCGTCGAAGAGTCCCGTGGTCTGCTGCGTGCCGGGCACGATGAGGACCACCACGTCGGCGTCCGGCAGCAGCCCCGGCAGCTCGTCGATGGCGTGCACGCCGTCGCGGGCGCTGCGGGCCACCCGGGTGACCGTCGCCTCGAAGGGCAGCACCCGACGCTCGATCGCCTCGCCGATCTGGCCGTAGCCCACGATCAGCACCCGCTTGTCGGCCAGCGAGGCCCGGTGGTCGAAGGCCCACTCGGCCCGGTCCTGGGCGCGCACGTAGTCGGGGATGCCGCGCAGGCTCGCCAGGGTCAGCGTCAGCGCGAGCTCCGCGGTCGAGGTGTCGTGGATGCCGCGGCCGTTGCACAGCGTGACGCCCTCGGGCACGGCAGCGCTCACGTGCTCCACGCCGGCCGTCTGGGTCTGGATCACCTCGAGCCGGGTCATCCGGTCGAAGAGGTGGCGCTCCCGGCCGCCGAAGCGGTAGTCCATGACCAGGAAGCGCACCTGGTCGACGTCGTCGGGCACGTCCTCGCCCTGCAGGTCGACCTGCTCCACCCGCAGGCCGTCGGGCACCTCGCCGAGGTCGGCCGGGTCGAAGGGCACCCACACGAGTCGGTCGTCGTCGCGATCAGCCATGGGCCCATCCTGCCGGTCAGGCGTCGAGCACCCACCTTCGGTGCCAGCCCACGGCCGAGGCGTCGGTCAGGCTCGCCACCTGGTCGAGCACGACGCGCAGCCGGCCGGCGTCGTCGGCGGCCCGCTCGTGGTCGTCGGCGAAGGCCGGCTCCAACGCGGTCCGGCCGGCGGCTCGCAGCGCCGCGACCAGCTCGGTCAGCAGCACCCGCTGGTCGGCCATCAGCCCGAGACGGTCGTCGGAGCGCATCACGTAGTACGCCGCGATCCCCTTGAGCACCGCGATGGCCGCGAGCGTCTCGTCGGGCACCACGAGCGAGGCCTCGTGGCGCACCAGCGGCCGCTCGCCGTGACGCTCGACGGTGGCGCGGTGCACCTCGCCGCAGAAGACGCCGATCAGGTCGCTGGTGAGGTTCTTCAGCCGCCCCAGGCCCCGCCGGCTGCCGTCGTACGGCGCCTCCGGCCACGCCGCGACGTCGTGGAGCCGTCGCCAGGCCGCGTCGAGCCGAGCGTCGTCGACCTCGGGGAGGTACCAGTCGCGCACCGTCTCCCACACCCGCGCCCGCTCCCCCGGCACCTGCATCCGGCCCAGGTCGACCCGGCCGCCCACCACGGCGTCCTCCAGGTCGTGCACCGAGTAGGCGATGTCGTCTGCGGCGTCCATCACCTGCGCCTCGACCGACCGCCGGCTGCCGTCAACGCCGTCGCGCAGCCACGCGAAGACCGGGAGGTCGTCGTCGTAGACGCCGAACTTCGGCCCGGGACGCGGCCCCTGCCCGCGGCGCCAGGGGTACTTGGTGCAGGCGTCGAGCGTGGCCCGCGTCAGGTTGAGGCCGACGGAGGAGCCCTCGGCGTCGACGGTCTTGGCCTCCAGCCGCGTGAGCAGCCGCAGGGTCTGGGCGTTGCCCTCGAAGCCGCCGCACGCGCGACCGAGGTCGTCGAGTACCGCCTCGCCGCTGTGCCCGAAGGGCGGGTGGCCCATGTCGTGGGCGAGGGCCGCGGTCTCGGCCAGGTCGGGGTGGCAGCCCAGGGGGTGCGCCAGGTCGCGCGCCACCTGCGCGACCTCCAGGCTGTGGGTGAGCCGGTTGCGGGCGAAGTCGTCGGTGCCGGGGCCGAGCACCTGGGTCTTGGCCGCCAGGCGACGCAACGACGCGGCGTGCAGCACCCGCGCCCGGTCGCGCTCGAAGGCGGTGCGCTCCGGCGCGGTGACGCGCTTGGCCGGCTCGGTGACCCACCGCGCACGGTCGTGGTCGCCGTAGAGCTCCTCCCAGACCGGTGCGCGCACGACCCGGACGCTACCGGGCTGCGCCCACGCCCCGAGCGGCTCGGTAGCCTGCCCGCCATGAGCTCTCGCACCCCGCACCGCGCCGTGGTGCAGGGCGTGGAGCGGCTCAGCGAGCACCTGCTCCGCCTCGAGCTGGAGACCGACGGCTCGCTGGTCTCCACGGGGGTGCCCGACGAGTGGCTCGCCCTGACCGTGCCCGGGCAGTTCCAGACCCGCTACTACACCGTGCGCTCCCTGGTCGACCGCCGCCTGCTCCTCGACGTCGTGGTGCACGACGTCGGCCTGGTCACCGCCTGGGCGCAGACCGACTGCGTGGGCGACGAGGTCGGCCTCGGCGTCCCCAAGGGCTCCTACGCACCGCCCGCGGACGCCGGCTGGGTGGTGCTCGCGGGCGACCTGACCGCCCTGCCCGCCATGGCCCGGATCGCCGAGCAGGAGACGCTGCCCCTCGTCGTGCACGCGGAGAGCGCCGACGCCCCGCTCGGCGGCTACCTGCCCGAGGCCACCACGTGGCACCACGCCGAGCCGGGCGAGAGCCGTCTCGCCGAGGTCGTGGCCGGACTCGACTGGCCGGAGGGGCCCGGGTACTTCTGGATGGCCGGCGAGTCCGCCCAGATGCGCGACATCCGCCGCCACTGCCGGCGCGACCTCGGCTGGGACACCCGCCACCACGAGGTGATGGGCTACTGGAGCGGCAGCCGAGGGCGACAGACCCGCCAGGTCGACCCCGGGCCGATCTACGCTCGCGGCAGGGCCCTGGGACACTCCGAGGAGCAGATCTGGGCGGCGTACGACGCGGCCCGCGAGGGAGACCGTCATGGCTGAGCAGGGATTCCGCTCGGGCTTCGCGTGCTTCGTGGGCCGGCCCAACGCCGGCAAGTCGACGCTGACCAACGCGCTGGTCGGCACCAAGGTCGCGATCACCTCCTCGCGGCCCCAGACCACCCGCACCGTGGTGCGCGGCGTGCTGCACCGCCCCGACGCCCAGCTCGTGCTCGTCGACACCCCGGGGCTGCACCGTCCGCGCACGCTGCTCGGCGAGCGGCTCAACGACCTGGTCACCTCGACCTGGGCGGAGGTCGACGTCGTGGCCGTCTGCTTCCCCGCCGACCAGAAGCCGGGGCCCGGAGACCGCTTCCTGGTCACCGAGCTGGCCAAGGCCCGGCGCACGACCAAGATCGCCGTCGCCACCAAGACCGACCTCGTCAGCGGCGAGCGGCTGGGCGAGCACCTGCTCGCCATCGACGCCCTCGGTCGTGAGACCGGCACCGACTGGGCCGAGATCGTGCCGGTCTCCGCGCAGTCGGGCCACCAGGTCGACCTGCTGGCCGACCTCCTCGTCGGCTATCTGCCCGAGGGACCGCCGCTCTACCCCGACGGCCAGGTGACCGACGCCCCCGAGGAGCAGATCGTCGCCGAGCTGGTGCGCGAGGCCGCGCTGGAGGGCGTGAGCGACGAGCTCCCCCACTCCATCGCCGTCGTCGTCGAGGAGATGGGCCTGCGCGAGGGGCGACCCGAGGACAAGCCGCTGCTCGACATCCACGCCTTCGTCTACGTCGAGCGCTCCTCGCAGAAGGGCATCGTGATCGGCCACCGCGGCTCTCGCCTCAAGGACGTCGGCAGCACCGCCCGCCAGAACATCTCCGCCCTCCTCGGCGTCCCCGTCTACCTCGACCTGCACGTCAAGGTCGCCAAGGACTGGCAGCGCGACCCCCGCCAGCTCCGCAAGCTCGGCTTCTGAAGCTCCCGGGTGGTCGAGGAAGGCGCGCAGAGCCCCCGGGTGGTCGAGGAAGGCGCGCAGCGCCTGTCTCGAGACCCGGTGAGCTGCGCGGCGTACGGGGTCTCGACCAGCTCGACCGACGAGCCCCGGGTGGTCGAGGAAGGCGCGCTGCGCCTGTCTCGAGACCCGGTGAGCTGCGCGGCGTACGGGGTCTCGACAAGCTCGACCGACGCGCCCCCGGGTGGTCGAGGAAGGCGCGCAGCGCCTGTCTCGAGACCCGGTGAGCTGCGCGGCGTACGGGGTCTCGACAAGCTCGACCGACAGGACCGGTGAGTGCGCGGCCTACGGGGTCTCGAGACGGTTGCTGCGCAACCTCCTCGACCACCCGAGGGTCGGCCCGGGTGGTCGAGGAAGGCGCGCAGCGCCTGTCTCGAGACCCGGTGAGGTGGTCGTGGGCTACCAGTCGGGGCGGAGGGGGAAGTGGCTGGTGCCGTCGTCGTCGGTGCGGGTGGCGAGGACCTGGTGGAGCTGGATCTCGTTGCGCTCGAAGCCCATCCGGGAGCCGGCCATGTAGAGGCCCCAGACGCGGGCGGTGCCCTCACCGACCTCGGCGACGCACTCGTCCCAGTGGGCCTCGAGGTTGGCGCTCCAGCCCGCCAGGGTGCGGGCGTAGTGCACCCGGAGGTTCTCCTCGTGCTGCACCTCGAGACCGGCGTCCTGGGCCTCGGTGATGATGCGGCCCGAGCCGGTGAGCTCACCGTCGGGGAAGACGTAGCGGTCGATGAAGGCGCCGGTCTGCTGCGGTCGGTTGGTGGGCCGGGTGATGGAGTGATTGAGCAGCCGGCCACCGGGGCGGAGCTTGTCGCGCAGCAGGCCGAAGTACGCCGGGTAGTTGGCCACGCCGATGTGCTCGGTCAGGCCGATGGAGCTGACGGCGTCGAAGGCGGTCTCGGGCACCTGCCGGTAGT
Source organism: Nocardioides aequoreus (assembly GCF_000720335.1). GTDB lineage: Bacteria > Actinomycetota > Actinomycetes > Propionibacteriales > Nocardioidaceae > Marmoricola > Marmoricola aequoreus. Next base: position 174,675 of record NZ_JOJN01000005.1, read on the forward strand.
CGAGGTGCCGCACCTCCGCGAGGTGCTCGAGGCCCTCCTCGCGGATCCGGGCCTGCGCCCACTCGGCCTGCTCGCGGGAGAGCGTCACACCCAGCGCGCGGACGCCGTACTCGCGGGCGGCGTGGCGGACCATGCCGCCCCAGCCGCACCCGACGTCGAGCAGCCGCTGACCCGACCGGAGCGCGAGCTTGCGCGCGACCAGGTCGTACTTCGCCCGCTGCGCCTCCTCCAGGGTGACGTCGTCGTGCTCGTAGAGCGCGCAGGTGTAGGTCATCGACGGCCCGAGGACCATCTCGTAGAAGCGGTTGGAGACGTCGTAGTGGTGGCTGATCACCGCCCCGTCGCGGCCGGGGCTGTGCCGCAGGCCCTCGACCACCCGGCGCCAGCGCGGCAGGTGCTCCTGCGGGGGCGGCGGCGGGGGCACCAGCTGGGAGAGGCCGATGGAGCGCATCAGCGCCACCGCCTCGCTGCCGCTGGGGCGCCGGAAGCGCATCGCCCGGAGCAGCAGCACCATGCCGTCGTAGGGGTTGCCGGGGTGGATGCCGTGGATGTCGAGGTCACCCGCGACGTAGGCGCGCGCCAGGCCGAGGTCGCCGGGCGCGGTGACCAGGTAGGCGAGGCCGCGCTCGTTCTTCAGGTCGAGGCCGATGCGCGCGTCGGGCGGGCCGTAGCTGCTGCCGTCGTACGCCGTGAAGCGGATCGGCACCGGTCGGGCCAGGAGCGTCTCGAACATCTGCGCCACCGTCAGGCGCCGCGCAGCGGCGCCGGTCGCGCGGGATTCCAGCTGGGTCATCGTCGTCGCACCACCTTGTCGTAGAGGCTGGTCAGCCGGTCGTAGGGGTCGTAGCGCTGCTTGACCGCGGCGAGGTGGTCGCCGGCGTAGAGCCGGTCGAAGGTCTCGCGGTCGTAGAACGCCTCGGAGTAGAGGGACTTGTGGCCGTCGAGCTCGGCCACCCGCGCCTCGATGGCGCGGTTGAGGGGGCCGTCGTCGGCGTCGGGGCCCACCGGGACGGCGCCCCAGAAGCCGACGTTGACGTAGGTGCGCCCCGCCGTCAGGGGGTAGGTCGGCCACGGGTGCTCGCCCTCCGCCCCGGGGGCGCGCAGCCGCAGCGGGCACAGCCACACCGGGCGCATGCCGACCTCGGCGTCGAACCAGTCGAGGAACTCCCCCAGCCGCTCGACCGGGACCTCGACGTCCTGCACCACGCGCTCGCGCCGGGGGCGGCCGGCGCGCGCGTCGAGGCGGTGCATCAGCTGCAGCCGCTGGTCGAGCCCGACCAGCCGGTGGTAGGTGTCGGAGCGCCGCAGCCGGCGCGGCCACACGCGGCGTACGACGGGGTGCTGGGCGCCGAAGGCCCGCGAGCACCAGAACCAGTCGGTGTCCCAGCGCCAGAGGTAGTCGTAAGCGGTGAGCAGGTCGGTGTCGAGCTCCTCCACCGAGCGCCAGAAGACCTGCTGCCCGGCGTAGTCGCTGGTCGGCCCGGGCTCGTCGGTGTAGGTGGCCAGGGTCAGCACGTGGCGCCCCGGCTCGAAGGAGACGCCGTCGAGGCCGTCGACCCGCTCCCCCTCCCACGTGCCGCTCCGGGTGATCTCGGTGATCGCGCCCTGCAGGGCGTCGGTGTCGCCGAAGGGCACGTGCCGCAGCCGCACGCGGGGGGCGACCGGCTCGAGCTCGATGCGGAGCCGGGTGGCGTAGCCCAGCGAGCCGTAGGAGTTGGGGAAGGTGCGGAAGAGGTCGGCGTGCTCGTTGTCGGGCGTGGCCGTGACGACCTCGCCGGAGCCGGTGAGCACGTCGAGCTCGAGCACCGACTCGTGAGGCAGCCCGCTGCGGAAGGAGGTGGACTCGATCCCGAGCCCGGTCACCGCGCCCCCGAGGGTGATGGTGCGCAGCTGCGGCACCACCAGCGGCACCAGGCCGTACGGCAGCGTGGCGTCGACGAGGTCCTCGTAGGTGCACATGCCCTGCACGTCGGCGGTGCGGGCGACGGGGTCGACCGCGACCACGCCGCCGAGCCCGGAGACGTCGAGGCCCGGCGCCGTCACGGCCGAGCGGGGGCGGAAGAGGTTGGAGGTGCGCTTGGCCAGCCGCACCGGCTCGCCCGGCGGGATCGCGGCGTACGACGCGCGCAGCCGGTCGACCGCCGCCTCGTGGGCGGCCCACCCGGTCGGGACGGACGCCTCGTCGCGGCCGAGGAGTCCGACGAACGGCACGCTCACGCTGCTCCACTCCCCTGGACGTTGGATGACTTCAGGCAACTACCTTCTGCCAGCCTCAACCTAGGACACACCACAGACATTCCGGTGTCACGGGGGTTTCAGGTCGTCGTCGATCCCGTCACGGTGCCGCGGGCGTCGGCGAGGAGGACGGGGACGCCGCTGCCGGCGACGTCGCGCAGCACCGCGAGGTCCGTCTCGGCGGCCTCCGCGGCGTCACCGAGCACGACGGCGGCCTCGAGGCCCTGGGCGGCGCTGGCGACGGCCATGGCGACGACGGCCCCGACCGCGGAGACCTGCAGCGAGGGCAGGTCGACCGTCGCGGCGGCGTACGTGCGTCCGTCGAGGTCGCGCACGGCGGCGCCCTCCCGGGCCCCGGTGCGTGCGCGGGTGGCCCGCGCCAGCGTCAGCAGCTTGCGGTCCTCGGCGGCGAGCTCGTCCACCTCAGCCCTCGCCGACGGTGGGGACGGGCAGCGGAGTGCCGGCGGGACGGTCGGGGTCGGCGGCGAACCACTGCTCGAGCAGCCGGGCCTGCAGCGCGAACATCTCGCGGTGCTCCTCCGGCTCCCCGTGGTCGTAGCCGAGCAGGTGGAGCATGCCGTGCACCGTGAGCAGCTCGACCTCGTCGCGGGCGCTGTGGCCGGCCTCGGCCGCCTGGCGGGCCGCGACCGCCGGGCAGAGGACGAGGTCGCCGAGGACGCCCTCTTCGGGCTCGGCGGTGACCAACCCGGGACGCAGCTCGTCCATCGGGAAGGAGAGCACGTCGGTCGGCCCCTCCTTGCCCATCCAGCGCGCGTTGAGCTCGGCGATCGTCGGCTCGTCGACCGCGGTGACGCACAGCTCGGCCTGGGGGTGCACCCGCAGCTGCTCCATCACGAAGCGCGACAGTCGCTGCAGCCGGGCCTCGTCGAGCTGCTGGTCGCTCTCGTTGAGGACCTCCACGCTCACGGGCGGCCCTGCCCGGACCCGTGACGGGGCCGCTGCTGCGGCTGCCGCGCGTCGTGGGCGTCGTACGCCGCCACGATCTGGCCGACGAGCCGGTGCCGCACCACGTCGCTGGCCGTGAGCCGGTTGAAGGAGATGTCCTCGACGTCGTCGAGGATGTCCTCGACCACACGCAGCCCGGACTTCTGCCCGCTCGGCAGGTCGACCTGCGTCACGTCGCCGGTGACCACGATGCGCGAGCCGAAGCCGAGCCGGGTCAGGAACATCTTCATCTGCTCGGGCGTGGTGTTCTGCGCCTCGTCGAGCACGATGAAGGAGTCGTTGAGCGAGCGGCCGCGCAGGTAGGCCAGCGGGGCGACCTCGATGGTGCCGGCGGCGAGCAGCTTGGGGATCGACTCGGGGTCGACCATGTCGTGCAGGGCGTCGTACAACGGCCGCAGGTAGGGGTCGATCTTCTCGCTGAGAGTGCCGGGCAGGAAGCCGAGCTTCTCCCCCGCCTCGACGGCGGGCCGCGACAGGATGATCCGGTTGACCTTCTTGGCCTGCAGCGCCTGCACCGCCTTGGCCATCGCCAGGTAGGTCTTGCCCGTGCCGGCGGGGCCGATGCCGAAGACGATGGTGTGCTTGTCGATCGCGTCGACGTAGCGCTTCTGGTTCAGCGTCTTGGGCCGGATCGTGCGGCCGCGGTTGGAGAGGATGTTGAGGGAGAGCACGTCGGCGGGGCGCTCGACGGTCTCGGTCTGCAGCATGGTGATCACGCGCTCGACCGTCTCGGGCGTGAGGCCCTGGCCGGTGCGGATGATGGTGACCAGCTCGTCGAGGGCGCGCTCGGCGAGCGCGACGTCGGCCTGCTCGCCGGAGAGCGTCACCTGGTTGCCGCGCACGTGGACGTCGGCGGAGAAGGCCTGCTCCATGCGGCGCAGGTGCTCGTCGGCGGGTCCGAGCAGCGACACCGGGTTGATGCTCTGCGGGATCGTCACCGTGTGCTGCGTGACGGGCTGAGGGGTGGTGTCGGTGGAGTCGGTCATGGGGCCTACGGAGCGCGCCTTCCGGGAGGGATCGGGACTGGTCAAGCCTACGCGAGCCTCAACGCCCGGTCACCCGAGTTGCTTCCCCGCGGACTCAGCCGGGGGGCCACGCGAGCTCGCGACCTCCGAGCACGTGCAGGTGCACGTGGAAGACGCTCTGCCCGGCGGCGGCCCCGGTGTTGAAGACCATCCGGTAGCCCTCCAGGCCCTCGGCCACGGCCACCTCGTGGGCGGTGTCGACGAGCTCGGCGACCACGCCGGGCTCCGCCTGCGCCAGCGCCGCGGCGTTCTCGTGGTGGGAGGTCGGGACCACCAGCACGTGGGTGGGCGCTTGGGCGTTGAGGTCGCGGAAGGCCACGGTGGACCCGGTGCGGTGCACCACGTCGGCGGGGATCTCCCCCGCCACGATCTTGCAGAAGGGGCAGTCGGCATCGGTGCTCATGGGGCCACCCTCGCACCTCCCCACGTCAGGGAGTGACCTCTCGGCGGTCAGGGAGTGACCTCTCGGCGGTCAGGGAGTGACCTCTCGGCGGGGGCGTGCGTGTAAACCGGCGGAGGGGGACGTGCGTCCTACTAGCGTGAGGTCCATGGACACCGGCCGCGACGCCGACCGGCCCGACCAGCCCGGCGGGGCCACTCCCGGCCTGCTGGAGGAGCTGTACGCCGCCCACTACCGGCGGCTGCTCCGCCTCGCCACGCTGCTCCTCGGCGACGCCGCCCAGGGCGAGGACGTGGTGCAGGACGTCTTCGTGACCGTGCACCACCGGCCCGACCTGCTCACCGGCGTCGACGACGTGGCGGCGTACCTGCGGCGCAGCGTGGTCAACGGCGCCCGCTCGGCGCAGCGGCGCCGGGTCGTCGCGCTGCGCCACCGCGGCCGGGCCACCGACCCCACGCAGACGGCGGGGCACGCGCCCGGCGCCGACGCCGCGGTGCTCGACGGCGTACGCCGCCGCGCCGTTCTTGACGCGGTGGCCGCGCTCCCGCGGCGGCAGCGGGAGGTCGTGGCGCTGCGCTACTACCTCGACCTCTCGGAGCGCGAGATCGCCGCGACCCTCGGGATCAGCCAGGGCGCGGTGAAGTCGCACGCCTCGCGCGGAGCCGCTGCCCTCCGGCAGCGCCTGGCGCCCCTCACCGAGACCGGGCCGGGCCCCGACACAGGCCCACCCGACGACCGGCCGTCCTACGCTGGAGCCAGGCCCGAGCAGCCGCAGGAGACCCGATGAGCACGCAGACCGACGACACCGGCGAGACCCAGGTCCGCGGCTGGCTCCACCACGCCGTCGCCGACGTCGAGCCGTCGCACGGACCGGCCGACCTGCGCGGGCTCGAGCGCCAGCACTCCCGTGCCCACTGGCTCCCCCTCACCCTGGCGGCGGCGATGGCCACCGTGCTGGCCCTCGCGGGCACGGCGTGGGTGGCCGGTCGCACCGGTGGACCCGGCACCGACCCGACGCTGACGGGCGAGCCCAGCACCGTCGCCGTGGTCGCCTACGCTGTCACCCAGACCCTCGACGGCCCGCGCCTCGTCCCCGACCGGCGCACCGTGCCGGCCCTCAGCAGCAACCTGCGCTCCGCGCTCGTGGCGACGCTGCACGGCACCCCACGAGGCGGCGACCAGCGGGCCTGGCCCGACGCCCCCGAGACGGACCTCGACCTCGCGGTCGAGGGCGACCTGGTGACCATCGGGCTCGGCGGCCCCGAGAGCCCGCCCGCCGAGGTGCCGCCGCTGCTCTACCAGGCGCTCGCCTGGACCGTCGCCAGCGCCCTCGGCGACGAGCACCTCGCCGTCGAGATCGGCTTCGGCGGCACGCAGTCCTCCCCGCTGGACGACACGGTGACGCCCTCGGCCAGCCTCGACGTGCTCGCGCCGGTGACCATCGAGAGCGTCGGCGCGGGCGAGCTCGTCGACTCCCCCTTCACCGTCGCCGGGCGGGCGGCCGCCTTCGAGGGCACGGTCACCTGGCAGCTGCTCGACAGCGGCGAGGTGGTCGAGGAGGGCTTCACCACCGCCGAGGAGTGCTGCGTGCCCTCGCCGTACTCCTTCGAGGTCGACGCGCCTCCGGGGCCCTACGTGCTGCGCGTCGCCGAGACCGACCCGTCCGGCGGCGAGGGCAGGCGGCCGTACGCCGAGGCGGTGCACCTCACGGTCGAGTGACGGACAGCGACCCAGCGCCCCTCACGCCCAGCGCGGGGTCTGGGCCAGCAGCACGCTGCTCGCGGCGAGCCCTGCCGTGGAGGTGCGCAGCACCGTGTCGCCCAGGCGGGCGACACGGGCCCCGGCCTCGTGCAGGGCGGTGAGCTCGTCGTCGGCGATCCCACCCTCGGGCCCGACGACGACGAGCAGCGCTCCCTCGACGGGGACCGGCAGCTCGGCGAGCGGCAGCCGCGCCGACTCGTGCAGCACCACGGCCAGGTCGCTCTCGCGCACCAGACCGACGACGTCGTCGAGCGCGGCCGGCCCCTCGACGTCGGGCCAGTGCAGCCGGCGGGCCTGCTTCGCGGCCTCCCGCGCGGTGGTGCGCCAGCGGGAGAGCGACTTCTCCGCCCGCTCGCCGCGCCACACGGCCACGCAGCGCGCGGCCTGCCAGGCGACGACCCGGTCGACACCGACCTCGGTGAGCGCCTCGACCGCCAGGTCGGCACGCTCGCCCTTGGGGATGGCCTGCACGACGGTCAGCCGCGGCCGGGGCGCCTCCTCGACGTGCACGTCGCGCACCCGCACCGTCAGGGCGCTCCGGGACGCCTCCTCGACGAGACCGACCGCGGCCGTGCCCGCGCCGTCGGTCAGCAGCACCTCGTCGTGCTCGCGCAGCCGTCGGACCGCGGCGTGGCGGGCCTCGTCGGGGGCGAGCGCGACGAGCGAGCCGGTGGCGACGCCGTCGAGCGGTGCGTGGAAGACGGGCAACCCCGCCCCGAGCGCGGCGCTCACGACAGCCGGCTCACTTGAAGGCGTCGCGCAGCCGGCCGAAGACACCCTTGTGCGGCTGCTGGATCCGGCCGTCGGGCGACTCCTCGTGCCGCAGCGCCGCGAGCTCGCGCAGCAGCTCCGACTGCCGGTCGTCGAGCCGCGAGGGCGTCTCGACCTCGATGGTGACGACGAGGTCGCCCCGCACCTGCGAGCGCAGGCTCGGGATGCCGCGACCGCGCAGCACCCGCTCGGTGCCGGACTGGGTGCCGGGTGCGACGTCGAGGTCGACCCACAGCTCCATGTCGGAGTCGGCGTCGGCGACGTCGGCCTCCAGCAGCGGCAGCCGGATCTCGGTGCCGAGCGCGGCGGCGGTCATCGGGACGCTGACGCGGCAGCGCAGGTCGTTGCCGTCGCGGCTGAAGATCTCGTGCGGCTGCACGTGGACCTCGACGTAGAGGTCTCCTGCCGGCCCGCCGCCGGGACCGATCTCGCCCTCGCCGGGCAGCTGCACCCGGGTGCCGGTGTCGACGCCGCCGGGGATCTTGACGCTCAGGGTGCGGCGCGAGCGCACCCGGCCGTCGCCGGAACACTCCCGGCAGGGCTCGGGGATGATCTCGCCGTAGCCCCGGCAGGCCGAGCAGGGCCGCAGCGTGCGCACCTCGCCGAGGAAGGAGCGCTGCACGTGCTGCACCTCGCCGCGGCCGTGGCAGGTCTCGCAGGTCACGGGGCGCGACCCCTCGGCCGCGCCGCTGCCCTGGCAGACGCCGCAGAGCACCGCGGTGTCGACCTTGAGCTCGTGGGTGACGCCGAAGGCCGCCTCCGCGAGGTCGACCTCCATGCGCACCAGCGCGTCCTGGCCGCGCCGCGCCCGGGGTCGCGGACCGCGACCCTGCGGGCCCGCGGCGCCACCGAAGAAGGCGTCCATGATGTCGGTGAAGGAGAAGCCCGCACCCTGGCCGCCGGCCGCCGCGCCGCGACCGAAGGGGTCGCCGCCGAGGTCGTACATGCGGCGCTTCTCGGGGTCCGAGAGCACCTCGTACGCCGCGGAGACCTCCTTGAAGCGCTCCTGCGTGGCGGGGTCGGGATTGACGTCGGGGTGCAGCTGGCGCGCCAGCCGGCGGTAGGCCTTCTTGATGTCGTCGGCACCCGCGTCGCGGGAGACGCCGAGGATCTCGTAGGGGTCCTGGCTCACGTGTGCTCTCTTCGGGCTCTGGTTCGGGCTCTGGTTCGTTCTCGGTGACGGGTGGCGGCCGGAGGGACCGGGGTCACGCCTGGTCGAGGATGGTGGAGACGTAGCGGGCGACGGCACGCACGGCGGCCATCGACCCGGGGTAGTCCATGTGGGTGGGGCCGACGACGCCGAGCGAGCCGACGATCTCCTGCCCCGGTCCGTACCCGGTCGCGACCACCGAGGTCGTCGCGAGCTCCTGGTAGGGACCCTCGTGCCCGATCCGCACGGTCACGGCGTCGGGCGAGGTCGACTCGCCGAGCAGCTTGAGCAGCACCACGTGCTCCTCGAGCGCCTCGAGCAGCGGCTTGATGGCGACGTCGAAGCCGTCGCCGAAGCGCGCGAGGTTGGCGGTGCCGCCCACGACCACGCGGCCCTCGGAGGCCTCCTGCGACATCGCCTCGACCAGGGTGGCCCCGATCAGCGCGACGTGCGTGCGCTCGCCGGCGTCGACCTGCTCGGTGAGGTCCCCGAGCGCCGAGGCCGCGTCGCTGAGGCGCTGCCCCACGGCGGCCAGGTTGAGCCGCGATCGGAGGTCGGCCAGCGACTCCGGCGCGAGCTCCTCGGGCAGCTCCACCACCCGCTGCTCGACGCGTCCGGTGGAGAGGATCAGCACGAGCAGCACCCGGGTGCTGGTGAGCGAGACCAGCTCGACGTGGCGCACCGTGGAGCGGACCAGCGAGGGGTACTGCACGATCGCCACCTGCTGGGTGAGCTGGGCGAGCAGCCGCACCGAGCGGGTGATCACGTCGTCGAGGTCGTGGGCGCCCTCGAGGAAGCGGGAGATGGCGCGGCGCTCGGCGCTCGACATCGGCTTGACCTCGGTGAGCCGGTCGACGAAGAGCCGGTAGCCCTTGTCGGTCGGCACGCGTCCTGCGCTGGTGTGGGGCTGGGCGATCAGGCCCTCCTCCTCCAGCACGGCCATGTCGTTGCGCACCGTGGCCGGCGAGACGCCGAGGCGGTGCCGCTCCACCAGGGCCTTGCTCCCGACCGGCTCGCGGGTGGAGACGTAGTCCTCGACGATCGCGCGCAGCACCGCCAGTCGTCGGGCTTCGCTCATGGGGCCTCCCCTCGGGCACGGTGGGTCACGGGTGGCCGGGCCGGCCGGCGTGCTCACACGTTGGCACTCCGGGGCTCGGAGTGCCAAGTCTACGCGCCGACTCGTAGGCTCCCAGCGTGCCCGAGACCACTGCCGACACGACGACGATCGAGGTCGCCGACCGCGTGTGGGTGGTGCGCCACGCGTGGTACGACGTCAACGTCACCGCCGTTGCCGGCGACCGCGGGCTGCTGCTCGTCGACACGCACGCGTCGAGCGAGGCCTTCGGCGAGGTGCTGCACGCCGTACGCCGCGTGACCCGCGCCCCGCTCGTGGAGGTGGTCAACACCCACGTGCACGTCGACCACGTGCTCGGCAACGCCGCGGCCCGGGAGGCGGGCGACGGCGTCGTCGTCACCGCGCACGAGGGAGCGGCCGAGGGCTTCGTGGCGCACCTGGAGGGGCGGCAGCGGCACGCCGTCGAGCACGGGCACGACCGGGCGGCCGAGATGGCCGCCAGCACGCCGTCACCGCCCGACCGCACCTTCTCCTCGGTGGCCGTCGTCGACCTCGGCGACCGTGCGGTCGAGCTGGTGCACCCCGGGCGGGGTCACACCGCCGGCGACCTGGTCTGCCGGCTCCGTGAGCCGGGCGGCGCCGACGTGCTGCTCGCCGGCGACCTCGTCGAGGAGTCGGGTCACCCCGCGTGGGGCGACGACTCCTTCCCCATGGAGTGGCCGCTCACGCTCGACCTCGTGACAGGTCTCGCCACGCCCGACACGGTGGTGGTGCCCGGGCACGGCGCTCCGGTCGACCTCGACTTCGTCACCGAGCAGCGCGCCGCCATCGGCGTGGTGGCCGAGACGATCCGCGACCTCGCCAGCCGCGGGGTCCCGGTCGCCGAGGCGCTCGACGCGGGCGACTGGCCCTACCCCGCCGAGGTGCTGGCGCACGCCGTACGCCGCGGCTACGAGCACCTGCCGCGCTCGCAGAAGCGGCTGCCGCTGCTCTAGGGCTCCTGGACGGGTGGCGGACCCGTGGGGAAGAGCGCGAGCTGCACCTCGACGGCTCGGTAGCGCGGGTCGCCGTCGCGGCCCTCGGCCCGCTCGGCCCACTCGGTCATCAGGCCGATGAGCTGCGCCTGGAGCTGCTCGGCCTCCTCACGGTCGAGCCAGAGGTGGCTGACGCTGTCGCCGACCGACGCCTGCCACTCCTGCGGCCACTGCCGCCTGGTGTCGAGCCAGGTGTCCTGGCGGGCCCGCCGGGTACGCAGCCACTCCGCGCTGACCAAGCGGTGCGCCTCCGCGCTCGTCGGGTCGTCCTGGAAGTCGCGACCCCGGGTCTGGATCGACTCCGGGGTGGCGCGCCACCAGCGCTCGCGACCGGTGCCGCGGTCGGGGTCGGTCTCGACGAAGCCGTGCCGCTCGAGCTGGCGCAGGTGGTAGCTGGTCGACCCGCTCGACTCCCCCAGGCGCCGTCCGAGCTCGGAGGCCGTCGCCGACCCCCGCGACATCAGCTCGTCGTAGAGCCGCACCCGCAGCGGGTGGGCCAGTCCGAGCAGGGCGCTCCGGTCGAGCCTGCGCACCGGACGCTGGGTCACAGCTCCTCCGGCCGACGCAGGCGGACGGCGCGGAAGCGTCGCGCCGCCCCGGGCAGTGGCCGACGGGCGCGGAGAGCGCGGGTGACGCCGACCAGGTCGGCCTGGCGGGAGCGGGCGAGTGCCTCGTCGAGCTGGTCCATGCCAACGACGCTACCGTCGCAAAGACCTCTTTGCAATGCTTTCTCTGCAAAGACTTCGCTGCATCCTTACGGCGCCACCGGCGGCTCGAAGGAGAAGGTCGTCCCGAGCGCCCACAGGAGCAGCAGCACGATCGGGAAGTGGAAGAGGAACTGCAGGAAGGTGAAGCCCACGAGGTCACGGGCCCGTAGCCCGAGCACCGCGAGCAGCGGGAGCATGAAGAACGGGTTGACCAGGTTGGGCAGCGCCTCGGCGGCGTTGTAGATCTGCACCGTCCAACCGAGGTTCATGCCCACGTCGGTCGCCGACTGCATCACGTACGGCGCCTCCACCAGCCACTTGCCGCCGCCCGAGGGCACCAGCAGGCCCAGCAGGGCGGTGTAGATCGCGATCACCACGGCGAACCAACCGCCCCCGCCGATGCCGGTGAAGAGGTCGGCGAGGTGCTCCGAGACGGTCTCGCCGCCGCGGCCCGTGGCGCGGGTCAGCACCGCGGCCATCGCGGCGTACAGCGGGTACTGCACGAGCACGCCGGCGGTCGTGGGCACGGCCTTGCCGACGGCGTCGAGGAAGCTGCGCGGGGTGCCGTGCAGCACCAGGCCCAGGATGACGAAGACCAGCAGGTAGGTGTTGAGGCTGCTGATCACGCTGAAGAAGGGGTTGTTCAGCAGCTCGGTGACCAGCCACAGCGCCGCGAGCGCGCCGACGAGCAGGGGCAGGATCGGCGAGCGCTCGAGCCACTCCCCCGGACGCGTGCGGGGCGCCGGCGGCTGCACGCTGTCGTCGAGGTCGACCTCCATGTCCTCGGCCGTCCGCACCGCCGACCCCGAGGGTGCCGACCAGTAGGAGATGGCGACCGTGACGACGATCAGCACCAGCGCCATCGTCAGCGACTGCCAGGTCAGGATGGTCTCGCCGAAGTCGAGCACGCCGGTGATCTCGAGCAGCTCCGGCGGCAGCGACTCGGGCGTCGCCTGCAGCTGCGCCGCGCTCGAGGAGAGCCCCAGCGCCCAGACCGCACCGAGCCCCATGTACGCCGCCGCGCCGAGCGCGCGGTAGTCGGCGCGGAGGTCCGGACGGCGCGCGATCGCCCGCGCGAGCAGCCCCGCGAAGACCAGGCTGAGCCCCCAGTTGAGCATCGAGACCAGGCAGCTGAGCAGCGAGACGAAGGCGACCGCGCCGCGAGGAGTGCTCGGCACCAGCGCGATCCGGGCGATCAGCCGGGCGACCGGCGGCGAGGTGGCGACGACGTAGCCGGTCAGCACCACCATCGCCATCTGGAGGGTGAACTCGGTGAGGTCCCAGAAGCCGCCGCCGAAGGCCTCGGCGACGGCGACCGGCGTGCTGCCGTTGAGCAGCGCCGCCAGCACGACCACGACCACCCCGACGAGGGCGAAGACGTAGGCGTCGGGGAACCAGCGCTCGGTCCATCCCGCGATGCGCTGGGCGAAGCGGGCGAGCCCGCGCTCGCGGGTCTCCTCGGTGGCGGCGGCGGACATGTGACCTCCCGAGTCGGTCTGCGTGCGGGCCGCGGACCAACGTAGGGGAGATCACACGTGGCGGCTACCCGTCAGCCGCGGCGGGCGCCGCAGCCGCCTCGCGACTGCGCCCACGGGGGTCTGCCGACGCCGTGGTGGCGCGAGAGCACGAACCACAGCACGCCGGCGAGCAGCACCAGCGGCAGGTGGGCCAGCACCAGCAGGGCCAGCACGACCGCCAGCCCCACCTGCAGCGGCGGGGGCAGTCCACGCCAGACCTGACGCGCCCGGGTGCGGTGGTCGGCCGGCGCACCCGGCACCGGTCCGGTCGCCAGCGGGCCCCGCCAGGCCGGGTCGCCGGTCGTGCCGACGACCGGCGACCCGTGGGGCAGGTCGGCGAAGAGGGGCTGCAGGTCGCTGGCCGTGCGCGCGCTGCACGCGGCGTCGCTGCGCTCGTCGTACTCCTCCTTGCTGAGACGTCCCAGGGCGAAGTGCTCGCCCAGGGACGCCAGCGCGGACTCCCGCTCGGCGGTGCCGATCCGCTGCTCGCTCATGGCACTACCGCGCCGCGGGGTCGTCGATCTCGGGCTCCTGGTCGTCGGAGCCGTCGTCGAGCGCGTCGTCCGAGCCCTCGTCGGGGTCGGGCCCGTCGGCCAGCAGGCCGTAGAGCCGGCGCCGCGTGTCGGAGAGGATGGCGATCGCCTTCTCCATCTGGTCGGGCGTGCCGGTGGTGGCCACCTGCACGATCGCGCCGACGGTCTGGCCGATCACCTGCCGGAGGTTGAGCGACTCCTCGTCGTCGACGCGGTCCTCGAAGGGCCGCCACAGCGCGGCCAGCTCGTCCGCGTGCTCCCGCACGTGCTCGCGTCCCTCCGCGGTGAGCTGCAGCGCCTTCCGCCCGGTGGGGGCGTCCTCGACGAGGCCCTCGTCCTCGAGCTGCTGGATGGTCGGGTAGACCGATCCGGGGCTCGGCTTCCACTGCCCGCCGGTGCGCTCGGCGATCTGCTGGATCACCTGGTAGCCGTTGACCGGCTCGTCGCTGCTGCCGAGGACGTCGAGGATGGCCGAGCGGACGTCGCCGCGGCGCACCTTCGGGCGGCCGCCGCCACCGTGACGCCCACGTCGGGCGCCCAGGTCGGGGCCGAACATCTGCGCCAGCCACGGCGGCGGACCCGCCGGGCCGCCCCAGGCACCCCAGCCGCCCCAGTCGTTGCGGTCGCCGGGGCGACCGGTTCCACGGCGTCCGCCGTGCTGCCGCCGGTGCGGCTCGTTGTCGTTCCACATGCCGTACATGGAGATCTCCTCGTGGTTGAGTCGCGGGATCCGTCACCGCGATAAGTCTCGATGTATTGACGATATATCGCGATGATCGGCCACACAAGAGGGCTCCATCGACCGCACCGCCCACCGTCCCCGTGTCGGTACGCCGCCCACCGCGCGCGGCGCCGTACCGTCCACGGGTGCCTCCCCCGCCCTCCCCGAACGACCGCTACGGCTCCGACGTGCTCGCCGGCGACTGGCGCGCCACCAGCAAGGGGCGCGCGGTCGAGATCGACGCCGACCTCGGCCTGGTGGTCGAGGAGGTCACCACCGACTGGTGCGGCGAGATCGTCCAGGTGGAGCGCGACCTCGGCACGGTGACCCTCGAGGACCGGCGGCGCAAGCGGCGTACCTTCCCGCTCGGACCGGGCTTCTGGCTCGAGGGCCGGCCGGTCGTGCTCGTCGCGCCCACCCGCCAGGGTCCCGCGGCGCCGACGCGCACCGCCTCCGGGTCGGTCGCGGTGCAGGGCGTCAAGGCCCGGGTCGCCCGCGCCAGCCGGATCTACGTCGAGGGACGCCACGACGCCGAGCTGGTCGAGAAGGTCTGGGGCGACGACCTGCGCATCGAGGGCGTGGTCGTGGAGTACCTCGACGGCGTCGACGACCTCGGCGAGCACCTGCGCGACTTCCAGCCCGGCCCGAGCCGCCGGGTCGGCGTGCTCGTCGACCACCTCGTCGCCGGCTCCAAGGAGAGCCGCATCGCCGACTCCGTGCGCCGCTCCCCCGTGGGCAAGCACGTGCTCATCGTCGGCCACCCCTTCATCGACATCTGGGCGGCGGTGAAGCCCGAGCGCCTCGGCAAGCAGGCCTGGCCGACGGTGCCGCGCCACGTGGAGTGGAAGAAGGGCGTCTGCCAGCAGTGGGGCTGGCCCCACCGCGACCAGGCCGACATCGCCCGCGCCTGGAAGCACATCCTCGGCGGCGTCCGCGGCTTCCAGGACCTCGACCCGCAGCTCCTCGGCCGCGTCGAGGAGCTCATCGACTTCGTCACCCAGCCGGAGGGTTGAGGCCGGCGCGCCATGTAACGCGCCGTTGTGCGGACTGAGTGGCCCCTGCTGGGGGTGTACGTCCGGTGCAACGGAGCGTTACATGGGTCAGCCGGCCCGCCGCAGCTCGGCCCGCACGCCGTCACGCAGGTCGTCGTACGACGCCCCGCCCGCGGCGAGCGCGTCGACGACGACGGGGTCGCCGCCGCGCACCAGGCCCAGCAGCAGGTGCTCGGTGCCGACGTAGTTGTGCCGCAGCGCGATCGCCTCGCGCAGCGCCAGCTCGAGCGATCGCTTCGCGGCCGGGTCGAAGCGCCCCTGCCAGCGGCGTCGCCGCGGCCGGACCCTCGGGCCGTCGAGCCGGCGCAGCACGGCGTCGAGGTCGATGCCGATGGCGGCCAGCGCCTCCGCGTCGGCCTCGCCCAGCCCCGCGACGCCGGACGCCGCACGGCTGCGCAGCTCGGCCCGCAGCGCGTCCAGCGCCACGCCCCGGCCGACGACCACCCGGGCCGCCACCCCGTCCTCGTCCCCCAGGACGGCCTCCAGCAGGTCGGCCGGGGCGACCGGGTCGCCTCCGCGCTCGTCGGCGAGGCGGACCGCCTCGACGACCGCGAGCCTCGCCCGCGCGGTGAACCTCTGCGTGAAGCGCTCCAGCACGGCGCTCACCCCTTCCCGTGCTTCTTGTGCACCGCCTGGCGACTCACCTGCAGCGCCTCGCCGATCTCGCCCCACGACCAGCCCTGCTCCCGCGCGCGCCGCACCTGCCGGCGCTCGAGCTCCTCGAGCAGCACCCGCAGTGCCCGGACGGCACGCAGACCCACGGTGGGGTCGGGCGCCGCGGCCGCCACGGCGAGGTCGCTCTCGGTCGTCATGCTCGTCAACGTAGGTTGACAACAGGCGCTTGTCAACCCAGGTTGACTACGCCACCAGCTCGCGCACGACGGCGTCGGCCAGCAGCCGGCCGCGGTCGGTGAGCACCAGCCGGTCGTCACGGCGTACGGCGAGCCCGCGTGCGACGACGGCGTCGACGCGCTCCGGCGGGGCCAGCGCGAGCGGGAGCCCGGAGACGTGGCGCAGCTCGAGCATCACGCGCTCGAGGTGGCGGTCGTCGGCGGTGAGGGTCTCGCGACCGTCGGCCGGCGACTCCCCCGCCGCGAGCCGCCCGGCCCACGCCGAGGGGTGCTTGAGGTTCCACCACCGCTCGCCGTCGAGGTGGGAGTGCGCGCCGGGGCCGATGCCCCACCAGTCCGCGCTCTCCCAGTAGAGCTCGTTGTGCCGGCAGCGCGCGGCGGGTGTGCGCGCCCAGTTGGACACCTCGTACCACGACAGACCGGCCGCGGTGAGCAGCTCGTCGGCGAGCTCGTACTTGCGCGCCAGGTCGTCCTCCTCCGGCGCCGCCACCAGCCCGCTGCGCACCTGGCGGGCGAGCCGCGTGCCGCCCTCGACGATCAGGGAGTACGCCGACACGTGGTCCGGCTCGCAGGCGAGCGCGGCCTCCAGCGAGCGGCGCCAGTCGGCGAGCGACTCACCGGCGGTGCCGTAGATCAGGTCGAGGCTGACCTCCGCGAAGCCCGCCTCCCGCGCCCAGGCGACCGCCCGCGCGACGCCCTCCGGGTCGTGGGTGCGCTCGAGCACCCGCAGCACGTGGGGCACCGCCGACTGCATCCCGAAGGAGACCCGCGTGAAGCCGCCCTCGCGCAGCGCGGCGAGCGACTCCGGGGTGACGCTGTCGGGGTTGGCCTCGGTGGTGACCTCGGCGTCCGCGGCCAGGCCCAGCTCGCGGCGTACGGCGTCGAGCGCCCGCACCAGGTCGGCGCTCGGCAGCAGCGTCGGCGTGCCGCCACCGAAGAAGACCGTCTCGGCCTCGCGGCGACCGACCGTGCACGCGGCAAGCGCCACTTCGGCCTCCGCCCACGTCGCCCACTCCGCCTGTGCTCCCCCGCCGCCCAGCTCGGTGGCCGTGTAGGTGTTGAAGTCGCAGTAGCCACAGCGCGTCGCGCAGAAGGGGACGTGGAGGTAGACCCCGAACGCAGCAGCAGGCACACCCCCAGTGTGGCCTGGGTACCTCCAGGAGGACGAAAGGATCCCGCCATGACTCTCCGACGCCGCCCCGCCACCCTGGTCGCCGCGCTGGTCGCCGCGCTCTCCACCTCCCTCGCCGCGACGCTGCTCGCGCCTGCCGGCGTGGCGAGCGCGAAGCCGCAGCGTCAGGAGCCACCCAGCCGCATCGAGCTGCCCGACGGATTCCAGCCCGAGGGGATCGAGGCGCGCGGGCCGGTCGCGTGGTTCGGCTCCCGCGTCGACGGCGACGTCTACGCCGCCGACCTCCGCACCGGCGCGGGCCGGGTGATCAGCCAGGGCGACGGCACCCCCGCGATCGGGCTCGAGCTCGGCCGCGGCCGCGACCTGTGGGCCGCGGGCGGCGCCGACGGCGACGTCAAGGTGGTCGACGTGCGCTCCGGCCGCACCACCGCGACCTACGAGCTGACCCCGGACCCGGCACCGGGCGCGAGCTTCGTCAACGACGTCGTCGTCACCGGCCGCACGGCCTGGGTCACCGACTCCCTGCAGGCCGCGCTCTTCCGCGTCGAGCCGGCCCGCGGCAAGGGGCGGGCCGCGACCGTCACCCGGGTGCCGCTCGGCGGCGACTGGGTCCAGACCCCCGGCACCAACAACGCCAACGGCATCGAGACCACGCCCGACGGCCGCGCGCTGCTGGTCGTCAACTCCAGCAACGGCGAGCTGCACCGGGTCGACCCCCGCACGGGCGTGACCCGCCGCGTCGACCTCCGCGGCGCCGTGCTGACCAACGGCGACGGCCTGCTGCGCGAGGGGCGCACCCTCTTCGCGGTGCAGAACCGTCTCAACCAGGTCGCCGAGCTCCGGCTCTCCCGCGACGGTCGTAGCGGTCGCCTCGTCGGGACCCTCACGAGCCCGGACTTCGACGTGCCGACCACCGTGGCGCGCTGGCGCGACGGGCTCTACCTGCCCAACGCCCGCTTCACCACACCGGCCACGCCCACGACGGAGTACTGGGCCACGCGGGTGCGCGGCTGAGCGTCGCGCCCGCGTCCGGCTCCGCGCGCCTCAGACCGGCACGTTGAGGGTCGCGGTGTAGCCCTCGGCGACCGAGCCGGTCACCTTCGCCAGCTGCAGCGAGTAGCCGTCGGAGAAGACCATGTCGCTGGAGAGGGACACGCCGGCCAGGTTGGTGACGCTCTGCTCGTAGCCCTCGGTGGCGTAGACGACGTCGCAGACGTCCTGCGGCAGCGCGAGCTGCGAGGTGCGCAGCTTGTCGCCGTCGCCGGTGGCGTCCTCGACGCTGGCGTAGACCTCGAAGTGCACGTGCGGCCAGCGCCCGGCGTAGCAGGCGGGGAAGATGCTGGCGAACTCCACCCAGCCCGACGCGTCGGCGACCTGCACGCCGCGCAGGTAGTTCTCCTCCGCCACGCCCTCGTCGTACATCGAGTAGCGGCCCTCGCGGTCGCAGTGCCAGGCGTAGACGGCCGCGCCCTCCAGGACGGTGGCGTCGTCGCCGGCGAGGTCGTAGACCTTCATCCGGATCGTGAGCGGGACGCCCTCGGCGGTGCCGGAGGCGGAGCCGAAGCTGCGCGTGAGGTCACGGCGGACGACGCCGCTCTCGGCCAGGACGTCGGGGCCGTTGGAGCCGTCACCGGGGTAGGGACCCGCGGTCTCCTCGGGGATCTCGCCCTCGGCCACCTCGACCGACGACGCCGACCCACCGCCGCCGCCGTCGGGAGGCTCCGGGGACGAAGAGCCGCCCGACGAGGTGAAGGCGCCGGACGACGAGGTGGCGGCGCCGCAGCCGGCGACCGCAGTGGCACCCACGCCCCCGAGGAGCGCGAGCAGGCCGCGGCGGCCGAGGTTGCGCTCGACGATGCGGGGCAGGTCGTGGGAGAGACCGAGGTCGTGCTCCTCGGCCCCCTCCTCGTCGTGGAGGTGCGGGGCGGGCTGGGACGCGCGAGGGGCGCGGGCGGGGAGGCGGCTCATGCCGCGATCCTCGTCCGCGCCCCTGTGCGCGTGCTGTGGGCCGCCTGGGTCAGGCGTACATCTCGTCGATCAGCGCGGCGTGGTTGGTCTCGACCACGTTGCGCTTCACCTTCATCGAGGGCGTCATCTCGCCGGACTCGACCGACAGGTCGTGGTCGAGCAGGCGGAACTTCTTGATGGTCTCCCAGCGGTTGAGGGAGCCGTTGAGCGTCTCGATGTAGTTGTCGACCATCTCGACGGTCTTGGGGTCGGCGACGATCTCGGAGTAGGACTTGCCGCCCAGGCCGTTCTCCTCCGCCCAGCCTTGGATCGCGTCGGGGTCGAGGGTCACGAGGGCGACGCAGTAGTTGCGGTCGTTGCCGAAGACGACGAACTGGCTGGCGTACGGGCAGACCGCCTTGAACTTCGCCTCGATCGCCGGCGGGGCGATGTACTTGCCACCGGAGGTCTTGAAGAGCTCCTTGAGGCGTCCGGTGATCGTCAGGTAGCCGTCGGCGTCGAGCGAGCCCTTGTCGCCGGTGCGGAGCCAGCCGTCGTCGGTCAGCGTCTCGGCGGTCTGGTCGGGCAGGTTGTGGTAGCCGTCCATGATGCCGGGACCCTTGATCTGGACCTCGTCGTCGTCCCCCAGCCGCACCTGGCTGCCGGGCACGACGGGACCGACGGTGCCGAAGCGGTAGTCGTCGGGGTGGTTGACGAAGGAGCCGGCCGACGACTCCGTGAGGCCGTAGCCCTCCAGGATGAGGATCCCGGCGGCGTGGAACCACTCCGCGATGTCCTTGTTGAGCGCGGCGGCACCGGAGATGAAGAAGCGCACCCGGCCACCGAAGCGGGCGCGGACCTTGCTGAAGACGAGCCGGTCGAAGAGGGCGTACTGCACCTTGAGCCCGATCGGCACGGGCTTCCCGGCCAGCTCGAGCGCCTTGACCTGGCGCCCCACCTGGAAGGCCTTGGTGGCGATCTTCTCCTTGGCGCCGCCCTCGGCGGCGGTCATGGTGACGATGCGGGCGTGGGCCTTCTCGAAGATCCGTGGGGCCGCGCCCATGAAGGTCGGCTGCACGACGGCGAGGTTGTCGATGATGCGCTCGACCCGACCGTCGACGGCCGTGGCGAAGCCGCACGCGAGCTGGGTCGAGAGCAGCACCTTGCCGAAGGAGTGGGCCATCGGCAGCCAGAGGAACTGCACGTCGTCCTCGGAGAGGATGTTCTGCGCCTGGATCGCCGCGCCCTCGTAGGTCCAGGAGGAGTGCTTGAGCCGCACGCCCTTCGGCTTGCCCGTGGTGCCGGAGGTGTAGATCAGCGTCGCGAGCTGGTCACCGGTGATCGCGTCGATCGAGCGGGTGACGGCGTCGGCGTGGTCGGCCAGGTGCTTCTCGCCGAGCGCCTCCAGCTCGGCCAGGGAGATCGCCCAGTCGCCGTCGCCCTCGCCCTCGAAGAGCACGACCTTGCCGAGGTGCGGCAGCTCGGAGCGGTGCTTGGTCAGCTTGTCCAGCTGGTCGGCGTCCTCGGCGAAGACCACGCGGCACTCGGCGTCGGCGAGGATGTAGGAGACGTCCTCGCTGATCGTGGTCGGGTAGACCGTCGTCGTGGCACCGCCGGCGCACATGATGGCGAGATCGGCGAAGATCCACTCGACGCGCGTGCCGGAGGCGATGCCGACGCGCTGCTCGGACGCGATGCCCAGGGCGAGCAGGCCCGCCGCGAGGCGCTCGACCTTCTCGCCGGTCTCCTTCCAGGTGACCGAGGTCCACGGCGCTCCGTCGTCGGTCGGGTAGCGGTAGGCCTCCCGGTCCGGCGAGGCCGCCACGCGCTCCCGGAACTGCAGCGCCACGTTGGCGGGGCGGTTGTCGATGAAGGAGGTGTCGGTGTTCACCGGCGACATGGAAGGCTCCTGAGGTCTGCTGGAGGACTGCGTCCTGGGGCACGGAGAGGCAGTTGACGTGGGAGTAACTTAGATCACAGGCGGTCAGCAGGCACGTGTGGGACGCCCGAAACACCGGGAGGGCTGTACCGGCGTCGACCCCGTCGCCGACATCGGTTGGTGGCGCGCAACCAAAAGGCCGCGACACGCGGATCCGGCCCCGAACTGGACGCCTTCACTAGACTTACGGCGTGCCTGTGCTCGAGCTGCCGCTCCCCTCCGCCCACGACGCCCACGTCGTCGTCCCCGCCCCCGGGCCCGGTCCGGGCAACTGGGCGGGCGCGGCCTCCGCGACGCTGGTCGACGACGAGGTCTGGCTCGCCTACCGCGTACGTCGCCCGCTCGGCCACGGCCGCGGCGTGGAGACCGTGGTGGCCCGCTCGGTCGACGGCCTGCGCTTCGAGCAGGTCTGCCTGGTGCACCGCGACGACTTCGGTGCGGAGTCCTTCGAGCGCCCGGTCGTGCTGCGACGGCCCGACGGCGGCTGGCGGCTCTACCTCTCCTGCGCCACCCCCGGCACCAAGCACTGGTGGGTCGAGGCTCTCGACGCCGACACCCCGGAGGGCCTTCCGCGGGGCCGCCGCACGGTCGTGCTCCCGGGCGACGCCCACGTCGCCGCCAAGGACCCCGTGGTGACCGTCCGCGACGGCCACTGGGACATGTGGCTCTGCGAGCACCCGCTGACCGAGACCGGCCACGAGGACCGGATGACCACCGCCCACCTCACCAGCGACGACGGCCTCGTCTGGCAGCGACGGGGCACCGTGCTCGCACCGCGCGCGGGCAGCTGGGACGCCCGCGGCGCCCGGGTGACCACGGTGCTCTCGCGCGACCCGCTCGTCGTGCTGTACGACGGTCGCCCCACCGCCGAGGACAACTGGCACGAGGTCACCGGCGTCGCACGCGAGGGCGCCGACGGCCTGCTGGTGCCCGACGACGTCGTCGGCGTGCTGCGCTCGCCCTGGTCCGACGGCGCGCTGCGCTACGCCGCCGCGGTGCCGCTCGCCGACGGCTCGACGCGCTTCTACTTCGAGCTGGCGCGCCCCGACGGGGCGCACGACCTGGTGACCTCGCTCAGCCCACGACTCCGGTGATGCCGCTGCCGCGCGGCGACCGGCTCGAGCGCGCGGCGTAGGAGTCGCCCTCGCGGTAGCCGCGCCAGTCCGCGAAGGACTCCCCCGTCACCTCCTCGAGCAGGGCGATGTCCTCGAGGTGGGGCTTGAGCAGGATGTTGCGCTGCTCCGGCGTGAGCTTGGGGCGACCGGTCTCGCCGCCCTTGTGCAGCTGGTTGATGAGCGGCTTGCTGACCTTGCGCCACACCTGGGGCGGGAGGAACTGGCCCACGGTGGCGCCCGCGCGGATCACCGGGCCCACCGTGCGCGCCCGCACGCCGTCCTTGACGAAGGGACGCGAGTTGTCGGACGGCACCTCCTCGACACCGGCGCCGGGCACCCCGAGGAAGTCGAAGACGCGGCGCAGCGTCGCGTCGGGCTCGTCGACGAGCTGGCGGTAGCGCAGCAGCAGCAGCTGCTCACGCGGGAAGTGGTCGAGCAGGTCGGCGACCTGGCGGCCGTACATGCCCAGCGAGGAGTAGTGCCAGAAGGGCGCCCAGCCCTCGTCGATCCGCGCGCGCTCGCGGCGTACGGCCTCGACGACGTCGGCCCGCGGCTCCAGCCCGTCCATCCACAGGTGCATCCAGTTGGAGTAGGCCCGGTCGACCGGGTCGCGGAGCACGGCGATGAGGCGGGCGTCGGGCCGGTCGACGGCGAGCCGGCGGCGGGCGTCGCGGTGGTAGAGGTAGAAGGGCGTGCTCTCGCCGCGCAGCGCACCCTCGTCGGCGCCGTCGAAGAGCGCGAGGTAGCGCTCCCGCTGCCAGACCCACTCCTGGTTGCTGTGCGCGTCACCCGGGCCCTTGTACGCCGGCGGCGGCGAGTCGCCGCACAGGTAGTACTTCGGCTCCTTCGGCGTGCTCAGGAAGAGCTGCGGGTGCTGGGTGAGCGCGGCGTGCAGCGCGCTCGTGCCCGCCTTCGGGGCGCCGATGAGGAAGAAGTCGGGTGGACGTCGCTCCATGCACCAAGCCTACTTGTGAACTCTACTTTCGGGCACCCGTGTCCGCCCCCGCATATGCCTCGGCGGCCAGCCGGGCCTCCTCGACCAGCCCCTCGACGACGAGCAGCTCGGGCAGCAGCTCGCGCCGGGTGGTGAGCGCGGCGAACATGGTGGCCACGGTGACGCCGTGCCCGGGACGGCGCACGACGTCGACGGCATCTCCTTGCTGGAGCACCCCCGTCTCGAGCACCCGCAGGTAGGCCCCGGGGCGGCCGCGCTCGGCGAAGCGCCTCACCCATGCCTTGGTCGGGTGGCCGTTGCGGCCCATCCAGCCCTTGAAGTCGTTGCAGGGGATCCGCACGGAGGCCACCTCGAGCAGCGTCGTGCCGATGCGCCAGCGCTCCCCGAGCTCGGCGGCGTCGACGTCGAGACCCAGGGTGGTCAGGTTCTCGGCGAACTCGCCGTCGCGGATCTCCCCGCCCAGCTCGGCGCTCCACCAGTCGAGCTCCTCGCGGGCGTAGGCGTAGACCGCCTGGTCGGGGCCGCCGTGGTGCTTGACGTCGCCGACCTCGTCGCCGATGAGCCCCAGCGGCGTCGACCGGACCGGGCCGGAGAGGGGGCGCTTGTCGATCGCGCTGCGTCCGAGGACGGTGAAGACCTGCTCCTTGACGCGGCCGACATTGACGCTCAGGACGACCGGATCGCTCATGCGCCGCATCCTCTCAGTCCTGGACGGCCTTCGCGACGGAGATCGACGCGGTGAGCGTCGCGCGGTCGGGGTCGGCCGGGTGGTCCTGCAGCTCCCAGAGGGCGTTGACCACCACCCGCACCACCACCCACGCGCGGGCACGGTCCTCGTCGAGGCCGCCGAGGTCGACCAGGGTGTGGAAGCGATGACGGACGCCGTCGCGCACCCCGAGCCCGCCGGGCCAGGTGAGCTCGTCCAGCCTGTCCCACAGCATCGGCGCCGGCTCGTAGTGCGGGTCTCCGCTGCGTGGCTGCGGGTCGATCGCCAGCCACGGTGCGCGGTCGGCGGCCAGCACGTTCTCGTAGTGCAGGTCGCCGTGCACGAGCGTGCCGTCGGTGGCCGGGTCGGAGGCGAGGTCCCCCGCCAGGCCCGCGGCCTGCTCGACCAGGCGCCGCGGGAGCGGGGCGTCGCGCGGCAGGGCCGCGAGCTCCGAGGACCACCGTCGGGCGGCGACGCTGAGCCGCGACAGCTGCGGGGGCGCCGGGCGGTGCAGCACGGCGTACAGACCTGCGACGACCTCGCACGCCTCCTCGTCCCAGCGCTGCGAGAGGTCCTCGTCGTGCAGCCGCTCGAGCAGCAGCAGCCGCCGACGCGGGTCGGCACGCAGCAGGCGTACGGCGCCCTGCCCGTCCCAGTCGCGCAGCGCGAGGTGCTCGTGCTCGACGTCCGGGTCGGGACAGCCGAGCTTGAGCACCGCGGGGCGGTCGTCGGCGTCGCGCACCGGCAGCACGAGCGACGTGCGACCGTGCCGGGGGTCGCCGTCGGGCACCAGCCCCCACTCCTCGACGACCTCGCCCACGAGCCGCGGGAGGCCCTCGACCCAGGTCGCCCACGCCCCGCCGCGGCCGGCCATCGCGACGACCGCGGCGGGCAGGCGGAGCGGGGTCACGACCGGCGCTGCGCCTGCTTCTCGGCCTCCTCGACCGTGAGCTCGGCGGCGGGCTGGGCCTCGAGGCGGGCGTCGGGGATGGGGTCGCCGCTGAGGACCGAGCGACCGTAGGTGCCCTGCGCCAGCCGCTCCTCCGCCCGCGCGATGGCGTCGAGCTTCTCGCGGAGGTCGGCCTCGAGCGCGTCGTCGCGCCCCTCGACCTCCAGGGGCTGCGCGCGGTCGACCGAGTCTCCCGGCTCGTCGTCGCCCTGCGTCACCTCGTCGTCCTGGTCGGTGAGCTGGCGGAGCAGTCCCTCCACCTCCTCGCGCTCGGCGGCGAGCAGCTGGCGGGCCTTGTCGTCGTCCATGGTGTCCTTCCTCGTCGTCGTCGGGGCGCGGTCGCACCCCTCCTCACGTGTGCCCGAAAGAGCCGCGACCATCGCTTGCCAGATCGGAAACCTTCTGCTTAAGGTTGCCGACATGGAAACCGATGAGCACCGGCTGCGGGAGCAGCTCCTGGCCGCCGACCGCGGGGAGGCCGCCGCGTGGCTCTCGTGGGAGCCCCCCGTCTGGCGGCACACGGCCTTCTTCACCGCCTGGACCATCGGCTTCGCCCTCAACGTCGGTCTCGGCGGCGGTCTCGGGTCCGCCACCGTCAACCTGCTGCTGACCTTCGCCGCCCTCGGTTTCCTGGGGGTCGAGCGCGCCCGTGCCGGCACCTACCCGGACGGTGCGATGCCCCCCGAGCTCCGGCGGCCCGTCGCGTGGTCGATGGCGCTCTTCGTCGCGGTCGTCCTGACGACCTGGGCCCTCGCCTCCACCATCCCCTGGTGGCTGCTCGCGCCGTTGGCCGGAGCGGCGACCTTCGTCGCGATGTGGACCTACTCCCGCACCTACGCCGCCGCCTGCGTGAGTGTCCGGACCCGGCTGGGCGTCGCGTCGTGAGCACCGAGGAGCGCGAGGCCCTGGCGGCGCAGCTGCGCGAGACCGAGCGCGGCGAGGCGGCGAGCTGGGTGACCTACCCGCCCTCGCCCTGGTGGTGGCCGCTCGCGTTCGGCGCCTGGACCTTCCTGTACGTGCTCGCCCTCGGCCTGCTCGACGGGGTGGCCCAGGCCGGCGCCACCTTCCCGCTGGCCCTCGTCATGGTCGGCGTCATCGCCTGGGAGCGGAGGCGTCGCGGCTCCTGGCCCACCGGGCGCCCGCCGCAGCAGCTGCGGCGACCGATGACGGTCCTCTTCGCCGGCCTGCTGGGGATCGCGGGCGTCGCCTGGCTGGTGGGCGAGACCGTGGGCACCTGGCCGGCCGCCGCGCTGGCCGGTGTCGCGGTCGCCGGCCTGGTCTGGTGGTACGGCGCCGCCTACGACCGCGTGGCGACGCAGCTGCGGAGCCGCCCGGCATGAGCGAGACCACGGCGTCCTCGGCCCTCGCCGGCCTCGACCCCGCCCTCAACGCGCCCAAGCGGCTGGCCATCATGGCCGTGCTCGCCAGCTCCTCCTCCACCGACTTCGGCTTCCTGCGCGAGCACCTCCAGGTCAGCGACTCCGACCTCTCCAAGCAGACCGCCGCGCTCGAGCAGGCCGGCTACCTCACCGTGCACAAGAGCGGACGCGGCCGCGGGGGCGTCACCTCCTACCAGGCGACCAAGGCCGGGCGGGCGGCGTACAAGCGGCACCGCGACACCTTGCGCGCCCTGCTCGGCTGACCGCCTGCTTGACTTCGTGGCATGCACCTGGGCATCGACAGCTTCGTCTCCACGGTCACCGACCCCACCACCGGCCACCAGGTCGGGCCACAGGAGCGGATGGCGCACCTGCTGGAGGAGATCGAGCTCGCCGACCGCGTCGGGCTCTACTCCTTCGGCATCGGCGAGCACCACCGCGAGGAGTACTACGACTCCGCTCCCCCTGTGATCCTGGGCGCTGCCGCGGCGCGCACCTCGCGCATCCGGCTGGGCAGCGCCGTGACGGTGCTCAGCGCGGCCGACCCCGTGCGGGTGCTGCAGCAGTTCGCCACGCTCGACCTGATCTCCGGCGGTCGGATCGACCTCGTGGTCGGTCGCGGCTCCTTCACCGAGGCCTTCCCGCTCTTCGGCCTCGACCTGGCCGACTACGACTCGCTCTTCAGCGAGAAGCTCGAGCTGCTGCTCCGGCTGCGCGACGAGTCGCCGGTGACCTGGTCGGGCCGTCACCGCCCGCCGCTGGTCCAGCAGACGGTCTACCCGCGTCCGCTGCAGGACCCGCTGCCGATCTGGGTGGGCGTCGGCGGCACGCCCGAGTCGTTCGCCCGCGCCGGCCTCCTCGGGCTGCCGCTCATGGTGGCGATCATCGGCGGCGAGCCGCGCCAGTTCGGCCCCCTCATCGACCTCTACCGCCGCGCCGGCGCCCAGGCCGGCCACCCGCCAGAGCAGCTGCAGGTCGGGCTGCACGTCTTCGGCTTCGTCGGCGAGAGCACCGCGGCGGCGTCCGACACGATCTACCCGGGGTGGCACGAGATGTTCACCAAGGTCTCGCGGGAGCGCGGCTTCCGCCCGCCGACCCGGGCGCAGTTCGACGCCACCTCCGGGCCCGACGGCGCCTTCTTCATGGGCGACCCCGCCACCGTGTCCGAGAAGATCCGGCGCGTCTCCGACCAGCTGGGCGGCGTCGACCGGATCTCGCTGCAGATGACCAACCCGCGCCTGGCCCACGACGACCTGCTGCGCGGCATCGAGCTGCTCGGCACCGAGGTCGCCCCGCTCGTCGCCGACGCCTGACGGCCGTGAGTCCCACGACGCGCCTGGGCGCGTCGTGGGACCCACGACCAGGTCTCAGCCGGTACGCCGCGCCAGCAGCACCGAGTCGCCGACCTCGACCTGCTCGCCGTCGTGGCCGTGCATCCGGGTGCGCTGCTCGCAGGCGACGACCTCGAAGCCGTCGGGCAGCCCGGCCGGGAGCTCCTCGGCGTACCACATGGCGCCGCGGCGGGCCGCCGAGAGCTGGGTGAAGCGCTCCGACGGCTCGTGCCCGACGACGAGCAGGTGACCGCCCGGGGCGACCGCGCCGGCGAGCCGGCCGACGATGCCGACGATGCGCCCGTCGGGCGGGTGCAGGTAGTGGGTGGTCACCAGGTCGAACTCGCGGCCCGCGGCGTCGAAGTCACGGGCGTCGACCTGCCACCAGTCGCAGCGCTCCCCCACCCCGGCGTCCGCCGCGTGGCGGGCAGCCCGGGCCAGGCCCGCGGCGGAGAAGTCGGCCCCGGTCACGCGCCAGCCCTGCTGGGCCAGCCAGATCACGTCGCCGCCCTCGCCGCAGCCGACGTCGAGCGCCGTCCCGGGCGTCAGGCGCGACGCCTCCTCGACGAGCGCCGGGTTGGACCGGCCGCTCCACATCTGCTCCTCCGCGGCGTACCGCTCCTCCCACGACGCCGGCTCGAAGAAGTCCTCCTCGACCCCGTCCTCGTCGTCGTGGCCGTGCCCGTGGTGGCCGTGCTCGTGGCCGTGCTGGTGGTCGCTCATCGGTCCTCCTCCTCCCGCCGCCCGGCGGGTGCACCCACGATGACGCGCGCGACGAGCCGGCGACAACTCGTGTTGCCGATCCGGCAAACCGGGCACCCCGCGGCAGCGCCCCGCGGCGCTCCCGGGGCCGGCAGCCGACGGAGGAGCCATGTCTGCTCACTCGTGCACGGGAGGTTTGTGAACCTTCCCAAGCCGCCCAGGCTGGGATCGAATGCGGCTGGCGGGGCTCATCGCCCGCCCGCCTGTCCTTCTCGGGACGGTGTCGACCGTGGCTCTCGAGCCAGACAGAAAGGCACTGCCACCGCATGTCCATCTCTCTCCCGGCGCTCCACCCGTCGCGCCGGAATCGCCGCGCTGTCCGCGCTGACCCTCACCGGGGTCTCGCTCGCCGCCACCGCCACCGCCACCGCCGCCCCGGCGCCGACCGACGCGCCCGCACCGCTCGTCCAGGCCGAGGGCGAGGCCCTCCCCGGGCAGTACCTCGTCTTCCTGGGAGCCGGCGCCTCCGAGTCCCAGGTCAACGGGTCCGCCCGCGCGGCCGAGGCCCGAGGTGGCGAGGTCGAGGACCGCTTCACCAACCTCAAGGCCTACGCCGCCGAGCTGTCGGCCTCGGAGCTGGAGTCCGTGCGTCAGGACCCCCGGGTCTCCTTCGTCGCGGAGGACCAGGTCGTCACCACGATGGCGACCCAGTCCGGCGCCACCTGGGGCCTGGACCGCATCGACCAGCGCAACCGGCCGCTGAGCGGCACCTTCACCTACACCGCCACGGGCGCCGGCGTGCGGGCCTACATCATCGACACCGGCATCAACGCCTCCCACAGCGACTTCGGGGGCCGCGTCGCTCCCGGCGTCACCGCGATCAACGACGGCCGCGGCAGCAGCGACTGCAACGGGCACGGCACCCACGTGGCCGGCACCGTGGGCGGGGCCCGCTACGGCGTGGCGAAGTCCGCGACCCTGGTGCCCGTGCGCGTCCTCGGCTGCGACGGCTCGGGCACCAACAGCGGCGTCATCGCCGGCATGGACTGGGTCGCCGGCCAGGGCGGCGGCTCGGTGGCCAACATGAGCCTCGGCGGCGGCGCCAGCACCGCGACCGACTCCGCCATCGCCCGGATGACCGCGGCCGGCGTCACCACCGTGGTCGCGGCCGGCAACGAGAACCAGAACGCCTGCAACGTCTCGCCCGCCCGCGCGCCGTCGGCGATCACCGTGGCGGCGACGACGAGCAGCGACGCACGCGCGTCCTTCTCCAACTACGGCTCCTGCGTCGACATCTTCGCGCCGGGCCAGAGCATCACCTCGGACTGGATCGGCTCGACGTCGGCGACCAACACCATCTCCGGCACGTCGATGGCCTCGCCGCACGTGGCCGGTGTCGCTGCGCAGTACCTCCAGCGCAACCCCGGCTCCAGCCCCTCGACGGTGACCAGCGCGATCCTGGGCAACAGCACCGCCAACGTGGTCTCGGGCGTCAACGGCTCGCCCAACCGGCTGCTTTTCACCAACTACTGAGCAGCGCCCCCTCCACACCCGGGACCGGGTCGGCAGCCGCCGGCCCGGTCCCACTGCGGTGGTCGAGGTCCCCGACCCCCACCACGGTGGTCGAGGTGCCCGAGCCCCTGGGCGAGGGCCTCGAGACCCGGTGAGCGCCCCGACTACCCTGGGCCCGTGACCCTGACCTCCGAGCGACCCGTCGAGGACGACCAGGTCACCCGGATGTTCGCCAGCCGCTCCGTGGCCGAGCACCTGGTGCGCGGTGTCATCGGCGCGGTGCTCCTGGTCGCGGCCTTCGCCCTGGTCGGGACGACGCCCTGGTCGCTGCTGCTCGCCGTGCCGGCCGTCGTGGCGTGGCGCGGCTGCCCGACCTGCTGGGCCCTCGGCCTGGCCGCCACCGTCTCCCGAGGCCGCGTCGGCTGCACCGACGACCGCTGCGCCTGAGCCCGGAGCGATGAGTCCCGGACCGCCGGCTGGTCCCTCCGCTCAGACCCCAGGATCGTCGAAGGAGCCGGACCCGTGCTGACCGAGATCGCGGACGGCGTGCTCGTCCACCGCAGCGAGCTGCTCCGCAACAACACCGTGGTCGTCACCGGGGACGAGGGAGTCCTGCTCGTCGACGCCGGCATCACCGGCGCCGAGATGACCTGTCTGGCCGACGACCTGCGTCGGCTGGGGCGGCCCGTGGCGGCGGGCTTCGCCACGCACCCGGACTGGGACCACGTGCTCTGGCACCCCGCCCTCGGCGAGGCCCCTCGCTACGGCACGGCGCGGTGCGCGGAGGTCGTGCGCGAGGTTCGCTCCCACCCGGACTGGCGGGCACGCGAGGCGGCGGGGCTGCCCGAGGAGATCGCCGAGGAGACGCCGTTGGACCTCTACGGCCTGCTCGACCCGCTCCCTGGCGGGACGACCCACCTGCCCTGGGACGGTCCCCCGGTGCGGGTGGTCGAGCACCCGGCACACTCCCCCGGGCACGCCGCGCTGGTGGTCGAGGAGAGCGGGGTGCTGGTGGCCGGCGACATGCTCTCCGACGTCTTCGTCCCGATGCTCGACGTCTTCGCCGACGGCAACGACCCGGTGGCGGAGTACCTCCAGGGTCTGGCGGTCCTCGAGACGGCGGCGCAGGACGTCGACGTCGCGGTGCCCGGCCACGGCTCCGTCGCGCGGGACGCCGAGGTACACGCCCGGATCCAGCGCGACCGGGCCTACCTCCACGCACTGCTCGACGGCTCCGACCCCGACGACCCCCGCCTCACCTCCCCCGAGCCGGGCTGGGAGTGGGTCGCCGCGATCCACGAGGGCCAGGCGCGCAGCGTCGCCGCCCGCCGCGACTAGCTCTCGGTCGAGCCACTACCCGTCGGTCGAGCCACTACCCGTCGGTCGAGCCACTACCCGTCGAACGTGCCCTACCCGTCGAACGTGCCCTACCCGTCGAACGTGCCCTACCCGTCGAACGTGCCCTACCCGTCGAACGTGCCCTACCCGTCGGTCGAGCCGCTAACTGTCGGTCGAGCCTGTCGAGACCTCGTACTCCCCCTTGATCACGAAGTAGCTGCCCCGGATGGTGCCGGCCAGCTTGGAGCGCTGCCGGGCGAACCTGAAGCGGTCGGCGAGCTCGGCCGGCACCTCCATGCCCTCAGCCAGCTTGAAGCCCACGGCCCGCTTGCCGCCGTCCTCCAGGGTCCACAGCACGTTGACGGCGAGGCCGGACTCGTGGAAGACCTCGGTCCAGCGGATGCCGCCCGCCTCGAAGGAGGCGGCCTCCAACGGCGGCGAGGCGATCTCGAGGTCGCGCTCCTCGGCGAGGATGCGGGCGACGTACGCGACGACCTCGGGCGCCTCGTCGGCAGGCCGCGTGACGAGGGCGTGGTCGTACTTGGTCCTGAAGTACCGCGCCTCGTGGGCACGGAGGCCGGCCAGGGCCTCGGCGTGCGGCGAGGACTCGAGGCCGGCGGTCGAGACGTCCTGGAAATCGACGGTGTGGGACATGGTGCGCTCCTCGGCTGTGCAGGGATCTCCTCTCCCTGACGACACCCGGGCCACGAGTGTGACGGCGGCCGGCCGCCTACTTCTTCGACTTCTCCGCGGGCTGCGTGGTCGAGAGGGCGGCGACGAAGGCCTCCTGGGGGACCTCGACGCGGCCGACCATCTTCATCCGCTTCTTGCCCTCCTTCTGCTTCTCCAGCAGCTTGCGCTTGCGGCTGATGTCGCCGCCGTAGCACTTGGCGAGCACGTCCTTGCGGATGGCGCGGATGGTCTCGCGGGCGATCACGCGGGCGCCGATGGCGGCCTGGATGGGCACCTCGAACTGCTGCCGGGGGATCAGCTCGCGCAGCTTGCCGGCGAGCATCACGCCGTAGGAGTACGCCGAGTCGCGGTGCACGATGGCGCTGAAGGCGTCGACGGGCTCGCCCTGCAGCAGGATGTCGACCTTGACGAGGTCGGCGGCCTGGTCGTCGATGGGCTCGTAGTCGAGCGAGGCGTAGCCCTTGGTCCTCGACTTCAGCTGGTCGAAGAAGTCGAAGACGATCTCGGCGAGCGGCAGCACGTAGCGCATCTCGACGCGGTCCTCGGAGAGGTAGTCCATGCCCTGGAGCTGGCCGCGCTTGCTCTGGCAGAGCTCCATGATCACGCCGATGAAGTCGCTGGGCGCCAGGATGGTGGCCTTGACGACGGGTTCGCGGACCTCGGCGATCTTGCCGGTGGGGTACTCGCTGGGGTTGGTCACCCGGTGGAGGGTGCCGTCCTCCATCGTCACCTCGTAGACGACGCTCGGAGCGGTCGAGATCAGCTCGAGGCCGAACTCGCGCTCGAGCCGGTCGCGCGTGATCTCCATGTGGAGCAGGCCGAGGAAGCCGCAGCGGAAGCCGAAGCCCAGCGCGCCCGACGTCTCCGGCTCGTAGGCCAGCGAGGCGTCGTTGAGCTGGAGCTTGTCGAGCGCGTCGCGCAGCGTCGGGTAGTCGTCGCCGTCGATCGGGAAGAGGCCGGCGAAGACCATCGGCACCGGGTGCTTGTAGCCCCCGAGCGCCTCGGTGGCCCCCTTGTGCTGGGAGGTGACGGTGTCGCCGACCCGGCTCTGGCGCACGTCCTTCACGCCGGTGATCAGGTAGCCGACCTCGCCGACCCCGAGGTGGTCGGCCTTGACCGGCTCGGGGCTGATCACGCCGACCTCGAGCATCTCGTGCACGGCACCGGTCGACATCATCTGGATCCGGTCGCGGTGCGAGAGCTTGCCGTCGACGACCCGGACGTAGGTGACCACGCCGCGGTAGATGTCGTAGACCGAGTCGAAGATCAGGGCGCGCGGCGGGGCGTCGGGGTCTCCCACCGGGGCGGGCGTCTGCGTCACGATCTCGTTGAGCAGGGCCTCGACGCCGAAACCGGTCTTGGCGCTGACCTGCAGCACGTCGTCGACGTCGCAGCCGATGATGCCGGCGAGCTCGGCGGCGTACTTCTCCGGCTGCGCGCTCGGGAGGTCGATCTTGTTGAGCACCGGGATGACGTGGAGGTCGGCGCCGAGCGCGAGGTAGAGGTTGGCCAGGGTCTGCGCCTCGATGCCCTGCGCGGCGTCGACCAGCAGCACGGCAGCCTCGCAGGCCTCCAGCGACCGGGAGACCTCGTAGGTGAAGTCGACGTGGCCGGGGGTGTCGATCATGTTGAGGACGTACTGGCCCGGCTCGGCCCCCTCGGCGTTGCCGTCGGGCACGGTCCAGGGCATCCGCACGGCCTGGCTCTTGATCGTGATGCCGCGCTCGCGCTCGATGTCCATCCGGTCGAGGTACTGCGCCCGCGCCGCGCGCTCGTCGACGACGCCGGTCAGCTGCAGCATCCGGTCGGCCAGCGTCGACTTGCCGTGGTCGATGTGGGCGATGATGCAGAAGTTGCGGATGATCGACGGGTCGGTCGACCCAGGGGCCGGGGCGGCACTCACGGGGGGTGTCACGGAAGTCTCTGGGGTCTCTCTGGTCGGTGCGTCAACGGGAGCGACCATCCTCCCACGCCGGTGGTGCACCTCCGTGCACCGCAGCCTCACGCAGCCCTCGACCCGTTTCGCGCCGAGTGCCCGGCTCGTTACGGTCGGTGCGACTCGGGACCAGGAGGAGCCATGTCACGCACCCCCACGCTCCTCCGGGCCTGACCGCTTCGGCGGTCGTCGGCGCGGTGGACTTGCTGCCCACCGCGCCGGCGGCCGCCGTGACCATGCCGAGCGACGAGACGACCCTCGGGGGCCCGCCCGGGCCCTGACGTGCGTCAGCTGCGGTTGCTGAGGTCGTAGTCGAGGAACAGGCTCCCCTCGGGCGAGGTGGCGCTGCGCACCAGCGCCCAGCGGGTGAGGCCCTGCCCGTCGAGGAGTCGGCGGCCGGTGCCCGCCACCGTCGGCGCGACGGCGAGGCTGAGCCGGTCGACGAGCCCGGCGGACAGCAGCGACTGCGCCAGGGTGATGCTGCCGTGGACACCGATGTCGCCGCCCTCGGTGCCCTTGAGACGGCGTACGTGCTGCTCGACCGGTCCCTCGACGCGGACCGTGCCCTCCCAGGTGCGACTCGGCGAGCCCACCACGTGCTTCGGAACGCCGTTGATGAAGTCGGCGAAGGGCTGCATGTCGGAGTCGGGCCAGGTGTCGGCCCACTCGTCGTACATCACCCTGCCGAGGAGGACGTCGGTCTGCGGGGCGATCACACGAGCGAGGTTGGCGAACATCTCCTCGCCCCCGTCGAGCCAGTAGTCCGACGGCTCCTCGGCGACGCCGTCCAGCGAGAGCAGCTGGTAGAGCACGACGCGGCGGCCGGTGTCACGGGTCATGGCGGGGCAGACCTGGTGCGGATCGACGACTCATCGGTCCGGTGGCTCGCTCGCTCGCTCCTCAGGGAACCGGGCTGGGGTGGTCGAGGTGCCCGAGCCCTGGGCGAGGGCCTCGAGACCCCGTGAGGGCGGGCTACCGCGGTGGGGACGGCCGACGTACGGGTGCCGGGGGTCTCGAGGCTCCTCGCTAGAGCTCGTCGCACCTCGACCAGCCCGCCAGTGGGCGAGGGCCTCGAGACCCCGTGACCCGGGCTACTGCGGTAGCGACGGTCGGCGTACGGGAGCCGGGGGGAGGGCCTCGAGACCCCATGAGGCGGGTTACCCCGGTGGGGACGGTCGGCGTACGGGTGCCGGGGGTCTCGAGGCTCCTCGCTGG
The DNA here is from genome assembly GCF_000720335.1 of Nocardioides aequoreus. GTDB lineage: Bacteria > Actinomycetota > Actinomycetes > Propionibacteriales > Nocardioidaceae > Marmoricola > Marmoricola aequoreus. The sequence goes on from NZ_JOJN01000005.1 coordinate 209,322, forward strand.
CGCTCGTCGCACCTCGACCAGCCCGCCAGTGGGCGAGGGCCTCGAGACCCCGTGACCCGGGCTACTGCGGTAGCGACGGTCGGCGTACGGGAGCCGGGGG
>NZ_JOJN01000006.1 GCF_000720335.1 Nocardioides aequoreus
CCGATCGCAGCCGAGGAACTTCACTACGCTGCAAGAAACGGGCTCCAGCCGACCGGCTGAGCCATCAAACCCAGCCTCCGGACTCGCCGGGGCGGTTCAAGCTCTCTCGTGCCTCGCCGACCCCGCCGTGCTGGACGCCGTCAGCCCTGAACCCGGCGAGGCGTTCGACCCGCGCGACTTCCTCACCCAGAACGGCACGCTCTACCTGCTCGCCACGGGAGCCGGCGCAGGTGCGTCGTGGCCCCTCGTCGCCGCCTTCATGGAAGACCTCACAGAAGTTGCCCGCCATCTCGCCGCCGCATCACCCGGATCACGCCTGGACCCTCCCGTCCTCATGGCGCTCGACGAGATCGGCAACCTCGCACCCCTCCCCTCGCTACCCGTCCTGATGGCGGAGGGAGGTGGAACCGGGATCACGACGATGCCAGTTCTGCAGTCGCTGGCCCAGGCGCGCAACAAGTGGGGAGACCATGCGGCCAGCACGATCTGGGACGCATCGATCGTAAAGGTCATCCTCGGCGGTGCGTCGGCCTCGAAGGACCTCCAGGAGTTATCGGTCCTCATCGGCGAACGCGACGAGCGCACCGACACAGTGAGCATCGGCGACTACGGACAGCGCTCGCTCCAGCGGTCGAACCGGCGGGTTGCGGTCATGCCGCCAGAGCGAATCCGAACCCTGCCTTTCGGCACAGGGCTTGTACTACTGCGAAGCGCCCCGCCGATCGTCACCAGCCTTCGCTCATGGGGCCATCGATAATCGGCTCCCCCATCGGTCGGCTCAGAAGATGCGGGCGCCCACCGGACACGGCACCCGCCTCACGTGTTGCCGCTTTCGCCGACGCTGGTGGCGGATCAGTGCCTTCGGTGGAACCCGGGCTGCGTCTCGAGGACGCCGTTCTTTAGCCACGGCAGAGACATTGGTGTCTCTCGTCCGCAGAACCGCCCCAGGTAGCTCTTGAGAAGGCCGGAATCGCGCATCACATCGACCTCGGTCGGCATGTGCATCGCAACCTCCTGCGTCGCCAAGACGATGACCTTCGCGCGGGCGCGCGACGCCATTACATTGAACCGGCGCAGGCCGTAGAGGAACTCGTCCTCGTCGGCAATCGAGTCGGGGTCGCCAAGCGCCATCGTCGCAATCATGACGTCACGTTGTTGACCCTGATACCGCTCAACGGTGTCGACCGCAGACCTGATTAGCTCGTCGGTGACGCCAGCAACGCCCTGGAACGCATCAATGAGCCGCGCGATGACCAGGCTCTGCTGGGCCCTATGAGGGGTGACCACGCCAACACCCTTGGTGAAGAACGTGTCGATTGGGTAGAGCGTTGTGCTCGGTGGAAGCGGCTGGGTCTTCCCGGGCGGGATGTCGTCGTCGAGCTGGTCAGCAAGGCGCCCGAACAGAAGTCGGACCAGGGCGGCGGTCGTCTGCGCCTCGAACTCGTTCCACTGGCTGGCGAGGCCTTCCGCGTAGACGAATGCGGTCGTGGGTTGGTCGACGTCGAGGAGCGCGGCGTACCCGGGGTCGTAGGGCAACGTCGTCGGCCAGCCGGGCGGAGCGGCCGCAGGGACGGGAGCGAGAAGGTTGAGGCGAAGATCGGGTGAGTGCGCGGTGAGATTGGCGTACCCGGAGCTCCGGACGAATTCGACAATCTCGCTGTTCGACCGGTAGTTCGTCTCAAGCGGTGACGGTGCAACCCTGCCAACCTCTGCGAGGTAGCCGTACACAGAGCCGACCATTGTCTCGAGGCCGAGCGGTGGCTCAGCAGCATGGATTGGTGGCATCTGAAGGTCGTCGCCGCACACAACAATTGCGGCGTGCATAGCGGCTGCGATCAGCGGCAGAGTCGCGTTGGCGACGTCAACCTGGCTGGCCTCGTCGATGATGACCAGGTCGAACAACTCCGCCCCGGGTTCGTCGCGACCGCCCGTGTGGATGTTCGCTGCTTCAGTCAGGCTGTACGCCTGCTGAGTCGTCGCCGACACGACCGTGATCCCGGTCGGCGCGGTCAACTCGTCGAGCAGGTCCTGGGCGGTCTGACTGAGGTTGCGCTTCGAGAGCGGCACGTCGGCGACGCCGAGCTCGGGTTGGTCGCTGCGGAATGAGGACCGGACGCGATGTATTCCAACGTTGACGCTCGGCATGACGTTGGCGATAGCGCCAGCGAGGCCGGTGCCGACGACTGTGTCGATCGCTGTGTACGTGCCTCCGGTGACGAGCACCCGCAGCGACTCACCCGCCGCATGTGCGGCGGCGCATGCGGCCGTGACGATCGTACGAAGCGTGTGACTCTTGCCCGTACCGGGCGGTCCCCAGATGAGGGTGAGGCGTCGCGTGAGGGCGTCCTGCCAGGCCTGCTGCTGACTCGGGTTCAGGCCGTTGCACGCCGCCAAGGCGGCTTGCGCGGCAGCCATGTCGCGCACGACCGGAAGTCCCGAGAGGCGTCCCGGTGACCAGAGCACTTCGGCGGCACTCGTCACTGGCGTGGGCCGCGCGCCCCTGGTGCGGCGGTTTTGCCCTGTCGCGCGAGCAGCCAGTGGCGATGCGGACGCCTGGGCCAGCGGAGGGTTGCCGATGAAATGCAGCGCTCCGGCGATCTTGCGAGTGACGAAGTCGGTCGGGACGCGGTCGAGGACAACGTCGGTGCTGAGGTTGTGCCCATTGTTCTCGAGGGCGGTTACGATCGCTGGGTTGCGCACGTCGACGACGATGAACCCGTTCGCGCGGTCGAACCTGACAACGCTGCATTCGGTGGCCTGGTCGAGGCGCCAGCGCAGTTGGTACTGCTGAAGATTCGGCATGCCCGGCAGATTCTGCATCGTGAACAAGCTGGTATCCAGGAACAGCGGATCTGCCGCTGGGGAAAGGCAGCGAGCCATGTCGCCGTCCTTCACCTTTGCCTCGCGACTCAGTGGCCCGAGTTCGTAGACGCGCCGTTCGCCGCTGATGAGCCGCTGGTCGGGGCCTCCCAAGTATGTGGCTGCCTGCTGCGGCGTGAGTCGCCGTGTGAGCCGGGCTGCCTCGAAGCGGGCCTCACGCTCCTCGACGCCCATCGCTCGGTTTGTGTACGCCTCAACCTTGTTCAGCTCGGCGTCGAGCTTCGCGTGCGCGAGCCATAGGTGCGAGTCTGCAGCGAGACCTGTCTGGTTCGCGAACGGGCCGACACCGATCCGGGGGGCCTGGCTTTTCAACTGGCCGCGAAGGTCCTCACCTAGCCGATCGATGACCAGTCGCAGGGCGCTGTGACGCAGTTGGACGTTGTTTCGCAGGTCGGCGATCACCTGCTGGTAGTCGCGCGATGTGCCGCCGCCCGGACGACTACGGGCACGCAGCCGACTCCAGATCTCGTGGGCCCGTTCGGACGGAACCTGGTCGGACAACGGATCGTGAAACAACGGGTGCGGGTTGATTGCGAAGGCCGGGTTCTGCCAGCTCGGTTGGTATTGGCCGGCGAGTTCGAGCAGCGAGTAGTAGTGCGGTATGGGGGCGCCGACGAGCGACTTCACGGCCTCTCGGACGATCGTGACGGGGCTCTGGCGGGTCGCGAGGCTTGGGTTTGGAGCGATCTCATCTGGCGGGAAAAGCCACGCAAGGTCCCGCACGCCACTGTTCGGATCGAGGATTCGGTCCAGATGCCGGCCGATGACACGGGTGAGGTGCTCGTACTGGGCCTGGTCCCAGACGTACACCTGGTAGGTCGCTTGCGCGGAGCTCGCCTGAACGGTGGTGAGGATCTGCTCAAGCGCGGTGAGGAATGCAAGCAACCTGTCGCATTCGTCGTTGAGGTCCTTGCGGTCGACGACGAAGATCTGGGTTCGCCAGGTGTTCGCCTGCGTGCCCAATCGGGGGTTTGCGGACTGGTAGGCGTCGATGCCGAACGCGATCGTGATCCCGGAACCGACGTCGAAGTACGTCGAGACGCGGATCTTCAAGTCGGCCCAGCCTGGCATCACAGCGCTAGTCCCGGCACCGGGCGCCGCCTGCGGAGGCGTGTTCGTTTGCAGCGTAGTGGCGCGCGCGCCGACGATTGTACGTCCGGCACGCAGGCCCTGGTGAGTGTTGAACGCGCCGTGCCCGGGCTGCAGGGTCGCTAGGGCATTGACGTCGTGAACATTCTGCGCGCGAAGGGCCTGGGCGGCGCCCTTGGTGAGGAAAGCGATCCGGGACAGATGGTTCGTTGCTGCAGCCTCCGGCATGCACTGGTCGTTGTGCCAACCTGGCTGTCCGTTGGGGAGCAACCACTGCTGGCCAACCCAGTCACAATTCTTACAGCTGTTGTCGACGTGCCACGTGAGGGTCTGCCACTGCGGCATCGCCGCGACGACGCGCGGGAGTGTCTCTGCGAAGAAGTCCCTGAGCCACAAGCTGAACACGACGAACGGCGCGGCTTCGAGGTCCGCCTCGAGCGCGACAAGGAGATCAGGCATCGTCACGACACTGCCGTTCGCGGCAGCGGTTTGCTGCGCAACGGTGACGGCGGCAGCGTCGTGTGACCCTGGCCAGACGGCCGCCTCGGTCATCACGAGGTAGTCCGAGTCGAGGTTGTTGTCCTTGAGCCACCCGGCGAGCGCGATGGAGTAGTAGACGACCTCTGCGAAGTATCCGGGCGACGGCTCCGCGGTTAGCTTGATGTCGATGATCCGGAGCCGGAGGCGGTGATCGGTCGCGTCGTACGCGGACGTCGTCCCGTCGGGCAGGACTTCATCGCCCTCGGGCCAGATGGCCGCGTCGCTGACCTGGATGATGTCAGGGCGAAGGTCGGAGAAGTCGAGCGTAGCCAACGCGCCGGCGTTGGCGCCGAACTCACGGCGGAACGTCCGCTCGATCGTGAATTGGCACTCAACGAGGAACTGTCCAGCGGCCGCGGTTGGCAGCGCGGTTGCAAGCTGCTGGACGGTGTAATGCGACAACACCTGCGTTCCGGCCTGGTTGGTCGTCATCACGGGATTGCCGATAACGGTTCCGGTCGGGAATGTCGCTTCGAGATCCTCGACCTTCTTCTGCTCCCAGTCGCGGCCGGCCTTCGTAATCAGTTGGATGCCCGGACGAACCCCCTGCTTAGGTGGCATGCCGAGCTGGTCAGGTTCGGTGACGCCTCCGGCGAGCGGGGCGGCGTCCGCGGCGAGGGACAGCGCGAGCTGCCGATCGCACCCAGAGGCTAGGTAGGCCCCAAGAGTGTGCTTGCTCAGCCTCGGCATCTCAGGCTCCTTGCACGTTCTGGATGGACGGTCCGACTGCTGCGGATGGGCCTATGTCGTCAAGGGCGTCGTGCAGCGACCGCCCGCCTTCGCTGACGCACCCGCTGACTGCAGTTTTCCTCGCTTGGCGCTCGGCGAGGGCGCCCGCGACGAGGTGCGCGCGCAGCAGGTTGATCCTGTCTGGCTCGCGGAATAGCCCCGGTAGCTTCTTCGCCAGCTCGCTGGCCCACCTCTCGGCTGCGGCGCGCGCCAAGGCCTCACCCTGCCGAGAGAGCGTGAGTGTCGGAAGTGCGACGTCATCGTCGAACGCAGCGGCCGGGCGTGCCTTGTCACAGGGTCGGAGGATGAGGATCGCGTCGAAGATGCTGCTCCCCTTGTGTGCGTGCAGTCCGAACCCGCCGTCACCCCGGAGGGGGATGACGTTGACCGGTACGAGCTCGGCGGTCGCCAGGGCCTGACCAAGCGAGTGCCAGCCGGTCGCCGACGCGTGCTGGTATGTGAAAACGACCCGGCCGTCGGCAGCGAGGACGCGTTCGGCCTGCCGGAAACACTTACCAAGACGGCGTGCGAACACGGCCGCGGCATCGGCACTCCGGTCTCCGGCCGCGAGGCTCGTCTCGCGGGCTTGACCTGCGGGAATGCCCCTCGTGATCTTCAGCATCCTCAGCCACGGAGCGAAGAAGTCCGACAACTCGCTATATGCGATGTTGTTCAGGTACGGCGGGTCGCTCAGCAGCAACGACACGGATCCGGCCTCTATCGCGGAGAGGTCCTCCGAGCTCTGACAGTAGATCCGCGCCTGCTTCTCCGGCGCGACGGCAGGGACCTGGGTGAATCCATCGACCGTCAGCTCCCGGGGGTCCTTCGCATAGGCGATCGCAGCGGCGACCTGCCGCAGCGCATTCGGAAACGTCCCCCGTCCGGTTCCGTCGAGCCACGGGTTCACCTCGACGGGCCGCGGGACGTGGCGATACGCGCGGATCGAGAACAGCGGGACGAGGCGGCGCCACCCAGCCGCGTACGACGTGAGCATGCAGGTCGTCGTGAGGTGGTTGGAGTACGCGAGCGCAGCGACCTCTCGCTGACCGTCGGGCAGCTCAAGGATCGCTTCGGCGAGTAGGGAAAGGTGCAGGAGTTGCCGAGGGTTGAACAGGTCACGGTAGCGCCGGTATCCGTACCGGATGAGTCGGTCGTCGACGCGGTCGGTCGGAATCCTCGTTGCTGGGATAAATCCCCTTTTGTGCGCCTCTCGCTCTGCGAGCGCGGCCGCGGCCCCGTCGACGAGGGCGCGGTCGGCGGAGGTCGCGGCGCGGAAGTGGCGCTGCCGCATGCTGCGGCGCCGTGGGCCGTCCGCGCTGATGACCTCAAGCGCAAACAGGTGCCACTGCGGCGGACGCTGGGTTCGGGCGGCGACATCGATGAGCCGCTCGGTGGTGGCGCAATGCGGACAGGTGATCGTGCCGCTCTTGACGTTCCCGTCAGCGATTACGGTCGTGCGAGCGCAGCGGCCGCACCGGACCTTGGACCTGTCCGCGGGTCGAGTAAGGATCTCGTTGCAATGCCTGCACAGCACGTGTTGATCGGCACTGCGAGATGGGATCCCCCCTTGAAGGGTTTTGCTCGGGGGCGTGTCGACTGCAATCTGCCACGTTGGATGAGCATGGATGGCCTCGTGGCAGGTCCGGCACTCGACGGTCTGGACCCAGAAGTGGTGTACGACCGTCTCGGCGGTGTGATCGGCGGCCCTGTGGTACTTCGCTAGTTTGTCGGCGACGGCGGCCTGGAGAGCTTGGAGAATATCCTCGGGGTCAGGCTGGTCAGCCGCGCTGAGCTCGAATCGGCTCACCGCGGCTGCGACGGGATCTACGTCTAAGCCGATGACGGTTGCGCCGAGGCGCTGCGCTTCGACGAGCGCGGTGCCGCCACCGACGAAGGTGTCTAGCACGGTGATTCCACGGAGATTCGCGGCGCCGTAGTAGCCGTCCCAAAAGTTGCCGTCAGCGTCGGTCGCGGCGGCAACGAGGAGACTCCGGAACGCGGTGCCCAGCCGACGGGCGAACCACTTGTGCGCGCCGTAGATCGGCCGGGGGCGTCGAGCCTCGCGATGTGCGAACCCGGACAGCTCAGCGACGGGCATCAGGCCCGCGTCGAGGAGCGACCAACTCGGGAGCCGGCCCGGCCCGTCCTCACTCGTGCGTCGCGCAGCGACAAGGAGCTCCTGAGTCGTTTCGGGCCTCAAGTGCTGCTGGATCGCCAGCAACCAACTCGGCTGGTGGCGGTCGGACGTCATGCTGCTGCTGTCTCCGTGCTTCGCGATCAATAGGGCTCGACTCATTCTGCCGGATGCCCTTGCCCCAGCCGACAGTTTCTGTCGAAGAGCGGGGACGGTAAGCAGGCCCACCGCCGCCCGTTGGGGCTGCGCCACTCGTCGACTGGCGCCGCGGGCACACCTAATCCCTGACATGGCCCTTTACAGGGCGCCGCCTGACGTCAGGAGAGAAAGTGTCCATCCCCACCCAGATGAGCCTGGTCGGCTTCGTTGCTTCAGCGCCGGAGCTTCACTTCACCAAGGCCGGCGACGAGTGCTGCCGCATGCGCATCGGCGTCGAGCAGTGGCGCAAGGAGGTCGACGGTAGCTTCACGAAGCTCGAACCGACCTTCCACGACATGGTCTCGTTCGAGAGCACCGCCCGCGAGACCTACGCCCGTTTTCGCAAGGGCGACTCGTTCGTCGCCAGCGGCTACGTCCACGAGTACGAAGTCGGGAGCCGGGGCGGCGCCAGCGTCATCAAGGAAGAGTTCGTCGCCAAGAAGGTCGGCCACAACGTCAACAAGACCGACTACGTCGTCCAGCGCGGTCGGCACGCCGCTGACGGGCCGCTGACCGCCGTCCCCCAGCCACCCGCCGTCGGCCTCTAGCCAGAGCACCGCGATGAGCCCGTTCCCGGAGGAGCCCGACGACGGTGACGCCTACCGCAGCGTGACCGACCTGCTCGAACGCCCACCGGCCCCGATCAACTGGAACCTCCTCGACGCTGAGCAGGCCGAGGTCGAGTGGCATGACCTCGACCACTGGGTGAAGTGGCTCAAGAGCACGTTCGGCCTCCCGCCGAACATCGTGCCGCCTTACTGGCACCGCCACGACGAGCTCGTCTGGGAACTCTCCGCTCTCCACTGCCACTGGCTGAACTGCTACCACGAGTCTGCGTCACCGTCGGCTCCGATCGCGTGGATGCGCGACTTCTCCGATGCTCGCTACCGCCTGCGGGACTGGGTCTCGATCTGCGGCACGCGCCTCGATCGCGACCGGCCCACGCGGCAGACGACTTGGCCGGGCGAGTCAGCGCCCCAGGTCGGCGCCGAGATCGAGATCCGGAATCGGGACGAAGATTTCGCGGAGTTCGTCCGAGGGGACGTCATGCGTCGGCGTCGGATCGCAGCGATCGCGGGCCAGCCGCTCATCGGGTGAGCCCAGGAAGTCGCCACGGCCAGCCCGTGCGCGGGCTCATCCACAGAAGTCAGAGCAGCGACAGCCAGACGACAACTTCCGGATCACCGTCGGCATCCGACCGACAGAAAGGAGGGACGATGCTTGTCCCCCACGCGCAGACGCTCGCTCAAGCGAGGTCCTACGTCGCGGCACTCGCTGACCGAGCGCTGACCCTAGATGCATCCTCGGCGTACGAGCGCGCTCTGCTCGAGCTCGATCGCGTCCATGGGGACGACTGCCCGGCTCTCGACAGCGAGGACCTGACCGACGACCGCAACATCCTGCTCGCCGCGAGCAGCGCGATCAGGGAACTCGAGAACTACGGCATCAACGCCCTGTCGGTCGAGCTGATCCTCGCGATGCTCGTCGACGCACACGACCTGGACATCGGCTGATGTACGGCGAGAACGGCGCCCAGATGCGCACAGAGCTGGCTGCGCTGCTGCGCCAGCACCGGATCATGCGCCGCCTCGCCGAAGACTCGTCCGCGGAGCGCGCCGCGGCGGGCCGACAGATCCTGCGATTCCGGCAGACCGTTCTCGTCTGGAGCGCGCAAGCCATAGGAGTGGCACGGCCGCTCACCTTTCCGAACGTTCCGCAGAAACCCGCTGACCCGTTCCGTGCGGCTAGCGACCACGGCGCCGCAGTGGCTGAGTTTGCTCGGGCCTTGGAGACGGCTCGCGATCAGGCGACGACGCGACCGGCGTCGAGCCAGGAGTTCACGACCCCCAGCGCGAACAGCGTCGTCGAGCACTGGCGTCTCGCAGCACGCGCTGCGGCTCTCACCGAGCACGACACGGCGCCCGATCAGGCGATCCACCTCACCGCTGCGCAGGCGCGAACGATCGCGGGCGACGTGGCGGCGATCAGTCAGGCCCTCGTCGTACTCGATCGCCGGTACCGCAACACCCCCGGCTGGGAGTCCATCGCCGGATGCGATCGTCTCGGCTGGGCGGCGTTGGCCACGGCCTTGGATGTCAGCCTCGGCCAGCCTGACTACAGCGTCGACCAGACCGGCTGGCGCCCGCGAACCAAGCCCATCGGAGGGCCAGCAAGGCCCGGTGTGCTCGGCGTCCTCCAAGCCGAGCACAACCTCCTCGTGAGGCTGGCATCCTTCGCCGATGCGATGAACCTACGATTGGTCGTCGACTCGCAGCGACTGCTAAGCGCTGGTCTCGTGCCATACGCCCAACGGATCGATCCCGGCCTCGCTGGGCAATGGGGTGCCCGAGCAGAGACCTACTCACGCATCCAGCGCGAACTACGCAACATCGGAGGACGGCTCGGCAACGGCACGGCCGCCGCGGGCGAGGCCGCCAACGCTGTCAGTCGCCTCAAGGCGCTGAGACCAGCCACCGTGATCGAGCCGAGGATGCTCGGCGGCTTCCAGGCGCTCTTCCGTCTGGTCGATGCACGCATCACCGACATCCTCGAATCCGGAGTCGAGCGAGGAGCGTTCGTCCAGCGCGTGACCGTCCCACGACTGGTCAGCGGCGACGGGCGCTTGGTCCACCCTGTCCGCGAACGCTTCGTACCCGTTGTCCGCGCGGCCGACCTTCAGGTCATTCGAACCGCGCGCGAGCACCTGCGACCTCCAGAAGAGCCGACCATCTCGTCGGCCAGCACGAGCCGGGACGAACTGCACGCCGCCCTCATTCACCGGCCGACCAAAGGGAGCGTCCCAGACGTTCCCGGCATGTGAGCCGACCCGCTTCGGCATCAGCCGCGACGGGGTAGGCCGCTACTCCATCTCGTCATCGCGTCGCCGGGGCGCCAGCGATTCGAGAATCTCCGCGGTCAGCGGATTCACGGTGCGGTCAGGTTCGATGTAGTGCTTCTTCGTGATCTCCGACGAGCTGTGGCCGAGCATCTCCGCAGCCAGCTCCGCTCCGCCGGCGCGATCGACGACGGTCGCGACCGTACGGCGGAAGGCGTGCGGCGTGACGCCCGTGATGCCAACGTCGCTCAGGACACTTCGCAGCCGACGTCGCACGTTGTTCGTCGTCAGAGGGGTGCGGTTGCGGCTGAAGAAGAGAAGGCGGTCTGGCGGTTCGTCAGCAAGAACGACGAGCCGCTCCCGCAGAACAGCCGCCGTGAAGCTCGGGACCGAGACGAGCCTGGTCGACGACGTCGTCTTCGGGTGCGGCTGGCGCACGGTCGGCCGTCCCTTCGGAGAGACGATGGTGCCGCAGATGAGGACCGTCGAAGGCGTGCGAGTGACGTCGACATCGCACTTCCGGATGGCGAGCACCTCACCGATGCGGGCGGACGTGCCCAGCATGACTTCGATGATCTGCTCGAGCTGACCATCAGGCGGTGGGCCCGGAACGCCTGGGCCACGACGCCAGGCCCTGGCCGCCGCCCGGATCGCATCGACCTGGTCGTGCGTGAGCGAGACCGCCTCAGACGGAGGCTTCTTCATCCGCTTCGCCTCTCGGACCGGGTTCTTCGGAATCGCCTCGTAACGGGCGGCCAGCCCGAGCGCGAGGTTCAAGACGGTCTTCGCTTGCTTCGCATAGCTGTAGCTCTTGTTGGCCGCCAGCGACTTGAGGAACGGCTCGATCCGGCCGATCGTGACCTCGCGGAGGGTGTAGTGCTCGAACGCCGGCATCACCAGTTGACGCATGTTGCGTTCGTAGAGAGCCCTGGTGCTCGGCGCCAATCCACCTTCGAGGTCCAGGTCGGCGAGCCAGACCTCCACGAGCTCCTTGAACGAGCTGTCGGGTGTCAGTTGACGACTGCCACCGACGTGCGTTGCCCTCTGCGCGAGCTTCTCCTTGAGCCGGTGCTCAGCGAGCTTCCTGCTCGACGCCGTCGCCTCCACGCGACGCACCTGGCCGTCGAAGTCGCGAACCCGGGTCCGCGCTCGTGACCGCCCGGCCGCGAGCGCCGTGAAGTCGATGTCGCCGAATGTTCCGATCGGCGTGCGCGGCCTAGCCATTGGTCACTTCCCAGATCCAGCCCGTCCCGGCACGCTCTCGCGCTGGCTCGCCAGCCATTCGCGAACATCCGAGATCGCGTACTTCAGGTGCCGACCGACACGGATCGCACAGGGACCGTGGCCCGTCAGGCGCCAGTCGTAGATCGTCTTGACGGGTACGCCGAGGTAGTCGGAGAGCTCGTCGATGCTGATGAGCTGGTCGAGACCGTCGAGGTGATGGGTGCTCATGCACTTCAGGTGCGCGTCCGGCGCCGCATGCATCGGAAGGGACCGGCAGCGGTCGGAACTGGCTCACCCGAACGAGGCGAGGAGCGACGTTTCCGCACTCAATGTGGAGGGTTCTTGGAGGGTGGATCAAATCAAAATGCTTTCAGGCGTGGGATCCGACCGGATCCCACGCCTGAACTTTGTAGCGGGGGCAGGATTTGAACCTGCGACCTCTGGGTTATGAGCCCAGCGAGCTACCGAGCTGCTCCACCCCGCGTCGGCACGCCTGACTTTACTCGTCGGCTCCGGCGACGCCAAATCGGCTGTGGCTACAGCAGCAGGGAGGCGGCGACGGCGCCGAGGAGGAGCAGCAGCAGGGCGGCGATGATGCCGAGCAGCATCGCCGTCACGGTGTCGGCGGTGTCGACGCCGACGCGCCTGAGCAGGCGACGGCGAGCCTCGTGGCGCTCGCGCTGCGGCGACCAGCGGACGACGACGCGCAGGTCGCCGGCGGGGCCGCCCGCCGTGCCGAGGTCGCCGCGACCGCGGAAGACCCAGGTGCCCTGCTCGCGCAGCTCGATGGTGCGGCCGGAGCCGAGCGGCACGGTGACGCGGTCGCCGGGCTGGTCGAGCAGGTAGACCTGCTCCACGTCGGCACCGCGGACGCCCGCGCTGCGGGCACGCTCCGCCCGGCGGCGGCGCTGCTCGCGCTCGGCGGCGGCGCGCGCCTCCGTCCTCATGCGCGTACGCCGCGCGGCGAGGTCGGCGTCGAAGGTCGCGCGGGCCTGCGGGTCGCCGAGCACGTCGTAGGCCCGCTGCACCTGCACGAAGCGAGAGATCGAGCCGCCGCGGTCGGGGTGGTGGGTCATGGCGAGACGCCGGTAGGCGCGCTTGACCTCGTCGTCGGCGGCGCCGGGCGAGAGCTCGAGCACGTCGTAATGGTCGGTCAGCTCATCGACTCGGTCCACTGGTGTTGCGCCTCCCCCCGGTGACGATCCGCATCCCCCACGCACGCGGTGCGCCAGAGGATGACACGGTGCGGCTGCGCCCCGACAGTCCGGAAGCCCGGCTGCGGAGAATCGCCGCGATTGGTCTAGTCACTACCCATCTGCGGCGTTGACTCAAACCCCTCCGCCATGATGTGCACCGTGCGAGCCCTCCCGACGTACGACGAGGCGGCCGGCCTGCCCGCCCCGCCGCGACGGCGCGTGTCGGCGGCGTACGGCGACAGCAACGGCCACATGAACGTGCGCCACTACCTCGGCACCTTCGACGACGCCGAGTGGGAGCTCTTCGGCCCGTACGGCCTCGACACCGAGGCGAGCCACGGCGGGGGGCTCTTCGCGCTGGAGCAGTACCTCACCTATCGCCGCGAGGTGCTCGTCGGCGCCGAGGTCTCGGTGCACCTGCGCGTCGTCGGGCGCGACGAGCGGATGCTCCACCTCGTCAGCTACCTGCTCGACCACGACGAGGGCCGGGTGGCGGCCAGCATGGAGGCGCTGGAGGCGTACGTCGACCACGGCACCCGGCGGCTCGCGCCCTTCCCCGCGCCGGCGGCGGCCGAGCTCGACCGGCTCGCTGCCGAGCACCGCGGGCTGCCGTGGCAGCCCGAGCTGAGCGGCGCCATGGCGCTGCGGGGAGCCCGATGAGCACGTCGCCGAGCGGGTCCCCGGGCGACGCCGCGGCGTACGGGTCGGTGCTGCTCGGTCCGGAGGAGCAGGGCAGCCGGCGGCTGCGGGTGCGGGTGCAGCTGCTGCTCACCGTGCTGCTCGTGGCGACCAACGTGATCGGCGCCGGGGTCGTCTTCGTGCTCTCCGCCCTGGTCATCCCCGGCCCGTCGGCCAACTCCGGCACGGTGCTCTCCCTCGCCATCGGCGTGCCGGTCTACGTCGCCGCCGCCCTGGCGGTGGGCGTCGTCTGGGGCACCGCCGGGGCGCTGCGCGCACTGCGCTGGGCCTACCGCGACGAGGTGCCGACCCGCGAGCAGCGCATCGGGGCGCTCGGGGTGCCGTGGTTCCTGACCAAGGTGCAGGCCACGCTGTGGGCCACCGCGACGGTGCTCTTCACCGGCCTGGCGGTCGTGGTGCAGCCCGAGCGCGCCCTGAGCACCGGGCTCACCGTCGGCATCGCCTCGGTCGTCGTGACGGCGATCGCCTACCTCTTCACCGAGTTCGCGCTGCGGCCGATCGCGGCGCGGGCGCTCGCCGGGGAGGAGCCGGTGCGCACCGGCCGCCTCGGCGTACGGCGCCGGATGGTGCTCTTCTGGGGCCTGGGCACCGGGGCCCCGGTCGTCGGGCTGATCGTGGTGTCGCTGCTCGCGCTCAGCGGGCTCGAGGACGACCTCGGCGCCACCCGGCTCGCGGTGATCATGCTCGTGCTGGGCAGCGTGGTGCTCGCCTTCGGCCTGCTCGTCACCTGGCTCAACGCGCGCGCGGTCGTGGCGCCGATCCTCGCGGTGCGCGACGCGATGCAGCGCGTCGAGCGCGGCGAGCTCGACCAGGCGGTGACGGTCTACGACGGCACCGAGCTGGGCCAGCTGCAGGTCGGCTTCAACCAGATGGTCAGCGGGCTGCGGGAGCGCGAGCACCTGCGCGACATGTTCGGCCGCCACGTCGGCAAGGAGGTCGCCGCGGCAGCGGCCCGGGGCGACGTCGAGCTCGGCGGTGAGACCCGCGTGGTCAGCGTCCTCTTCGTCGACATCGTCGGCTCCACCACGCTCGCCTCCGAGCGGGAGCCCGCGGAGGTCGTGGAGCTGCTCAACCGCTTCTTCTCCGTCGTGGTGGCCGAGGTGGCCGCGCGCGAGGGACTGGTCAACAAGTTCATCGGCGACGCCGCCCTCGCGGTCTTCGGCGCCCCGGTCGAGATGCCCGACCACGCCGCGCGCGCCCTGGCCACCGCCCGGGCGATGGCGGCCCGGCTGGCCGAGGAGGTGCCCGAGCTCGACGCCGGCATCGGCGTCGCCACCGGCGAGGCCGTCGCCGGCAACGTCGGCGAGGAGTCGCGCTTCGAGTACACCGTCATCGGCGACGCCGTGAACGCCGCGGCCCGGCTCACCGAGCTCGCCAAGGACGTCGAGGGCCGGGTGCTCGTCGCCACCGCGACCGTCGACGACGCCGGCAAGGACGAGGCGCGCCACTGGACGGCGTACGACGCGGTCACCCTGCGCGGACGTGCCACCGAGACGGCGTGCTCGGTGCTGGCGCGCGGCGGCGTACGCGCGGGGTGAGGGGCCACCTCGCCAGGAAGTCTCCCGCTTCGCCAAGGACACCACCATGGCGAAGCGGCGAAGTCACTGGTTGACCAGTGACTTCGCCGCCTGCTGAGCCGCCTGCTGAGCCGCCGCCTCGAGCCGCTACGGCGCCTGCGTGTTGAGGGCCCGCTCGACGAGGGCACGGGCCTCGTCGACGGCCTCGGAGTAGCCGGTCAGGTCGCCGTCCTGCAGCGCCTGGTCGGCCTCGGCGAACTTCTCGTCGGCCTGCTGCAGCAGCACCAGCGCCTCCTCGGGCAGCGGCTCGCCGCCGCCCGGGGCGGGCGTGGGCTCGGGGTCGGTGCCCTCGTCGCCCGAGTCGCCCTCGTCGGGCGGCGTGGTGGTGCTGCCGGAGGAGTCAAGGACGTCGTCGAGCGCCTCGGCCAGGTTGGTGCCGATGCCGACCTCGTCGCCGAAGGACGCCACGACGTAGCGCAGCAGCGGGTAGGCGCCGTCGCCGCCGGACCGGACGGTGTAGAGCGGCTGCACGTAGAGCAGGCCGCCGCCGACCGGCAGCGTCAGCAGGTTGCCGTAGACGACCTCGGCGTCGCTCTGGCGGAAGGGGCGCACCGCCTCCGCGACCTTCGGCTCGTTCTGGAACTGGTTGGCGATCTGCGCCGGCCCCGGCACCTGGGTGTTGCTCGGCAGCCGCAGGATCTCGAACTGCCCGTAGGTGTCCGGGTCGGAGGCGTCGGCCCCCACGGACATGAACGACGCGAGGTTCTGCCGGTTGTTGGGCGTGTAGGTCGAGGTGAGCGAGAAGGTCGGCTCCTCCTCGTTCTGGCGCGTGACCGAGAGCCGGTAGGGCGGCTGCTTGTTGGTCGAGCGCGCCTCCACCGGGTTGGACGGCACCTGCCAAGCGTCGCTGCCCTCGTAGAAGGTGCGGGGGTCGAGCACGTGGTAGCGGGCGAGGATCTCGCGCTGCACCTTGTAGAGGTCCTGCGGGTAGCGCATGTGCGAGAGCAGCGCCTCGGGGATCTCCGAGCGGGGCTCGACGACGCCCGGGAAGGCCTTGCTCCAGGTCTTGAGGACCGGGTCCTCCTCGTCCCACTCGTAGAGCGTGACGGTGCCGTCGTAGGCGTCGACCGTGGCCTTCACGGCGTTGCGCATGTAGTTGATCTGGTCGGTCGGCAGCGTCGCGAAGGTCGACCGCGGGTTGATCGCGTCGCTGGTCATGTCCTCCAGCGAGCGCTTCTCCGCCTGCGGGTACATGTCGCTGACGGTGTAGCCGTCGAGCAGCCACACCATCCGTCCGTCGACGACGGCGGGCAGCGCGTCGTTGTCGACCGTGAGCCACGGCGCGACCTTCTGCACCCGCTCGCGCGGGCTGCGGTCGTAGAGGATCTTGCTGTTCTCGTTGACACGCGAGGAGAGCACGATGTTGGCGTCGCCGAACTTCACGGCGTACAGCAACTTGTTGAAGATGTTGCCCACCCCGACGCCGTCGGCGCCGTCGTAGGTGTTGGTCGTGCCCTCGTCCTCGTCGGTGCCGCCGGTGGGGATGTCGAGCTCGATGTTGGCGTCAGAGCCGTCGGGCTGGCCCACGATGGAGTAGTCGGGGGAGTTCTCGCCGAAGTAGATCCGCGCCTGGTAGGTGCCGTCGGGCTGCCGGTCGCTGATCGCTCCGCGGGGTGGCAGGTCCTCCTCGGCCCAGACCGGGGCGCCGTCGGCGCTGTTGGTCTCGTCGGCCTTGGCGCTCTGGTTGCCGTAGGCGCCGATCAGGCCGTAGCCGTGGGTGTAGACCGTGCGGAGGTTGGACCAGGTCTGCTGGTTCTCCGGGAGGCCCGCCTGGTTGAGCTCGCGGGCCGCGACCACGACGTCGCGCTGCTGGCCGTCGATCTCGTAGCGGTCGACGTCGAGCACGTCGGGCACGCTGTAGTAGCCGCGCACCTGCTGCAGCTGCTGGAAGGTGTTGGTGACGACCTCGGGGTCGACGAGGCGGACGCCCTCGGTGGAGGCGGCGTTGTCGGCCAGCTCCTGCGCCTCGAGCTCGGTGCTGGCGGCGTACGACGTCGTCTCGGTCTCCTGGACCCCGAAGGCGTCACGGGTCGCCTGGATGTTGCGGGCGATGTACTGCGACTCGCGGTCGGGCTCGCTCGGGCGCACCTGGAAGCGCTGCATCAGGCCGGGCCAGACGGCGCCGAGCAGCAGCGCCGAGACCACGAAGAGGGCCACGCCGACGCTCGGCAGCAGCCAGGTGCGGCGCCACACGTTGACGAAGAAGAGGATCGCGCAGATGGCCACGACGTACATCAGGATCGTCTTGCCGGGCAGCACGGCGTTGTCGCGGGTGTAGGTCATGCCCGTGACGAGCGCGCCGGTCTGGGAGGTCAGGTCGAAGCGGTCGAGCCAGTAGTCGACGCCCTTGAGCAGCAGGAAGATGCCGGCGAGCGCGGAGAGGTGGGCGACCGCGGCGGGGGTGAAGCGGTCACCGGCGGCCTGCAGCCGGATGCCGCCGTAGAGGTAGTGCACGACGACGGCCAGCGCGATGGCGATGAAGAGCGCCGTCATCATGAAGTCGGTCAGGAAGTGCCACCACGGCAGGTCGAAGACGTAGAAGCCCAGGTCGCGCCGGAAGAAGGGGTCGTTGGTGCCGAACTCCTCGCCGTTGCGCCACAGCAGGTAGGTACGCCACGTGCCGGTGGCCGAGATGCCGGCGAAGACGCCGACGACCAGCGAGACGCCGATCAGCAGCCAGCGACGGATCGGCGTGACCACCTCGCGGTAGCGCTCCAGGTTGGCCTGCTCCGGGGAGGCGGGGCGGAAGAGCGGCCGGAAGCGGAACGCGATCCACAGGTTGACCCCGACCACGACGGCCATGAGCAGCCCGAAGACGGTGAAGAGACCGACCCGGGTCCAGATCAGCGTGCTGAAGACCGAGCCGAAGCCGATGCTGTTGAACCACAGCCGGTCGGTCCAGATGCCGGCGAAGAGCGAGAAGCCCACGACCAGCGCCGCGACCACGACGATCGTGAGCGCGAGCGGACCGGGACGGCGGGGGCCGCCGGGGGGTCGGGTGGCCGTCTGCCGACCGCCGCCCTCACCGCCCCCAGCGCCCGTGGGTCGATCGGAAAAGAAGTCACTCATGGTGGCTCTCCGTGGGGCCTTCCGGTTCGGTGTCCGCGTCGCCTGGGTCGGGGACGAAGGTGGCGTGAAGCAACTCTAGGAGGGTGGGCACGAGGTCCTCGCCGCCCAGCACCAGGGTGTCGTCGTCGTGCGCGCGCTGCCGGATGGCGCACCAGCTCTGGCCGGTGCGCAGCACGCCGGCGACCACGCGCGCCTCCGACGCGGCGGGCGCCTCGGCGCCGGGGGGCTCGGTGCTCGCCTCGAGCACCACGGCGCAGCCGGCGACCTCCGGCGGCCAGGCGATGGTGGGCAGCAGCTGCTCGAGGCTCTCGACCGCCGACTCCTGCTCCACCGGCGTCAGCCCCGCGGGCTCGGCCGCGTCGATGCCGAGCACCGAGGCGAGCTGCGGCTCGTGGCGCAGCAGGTCGGCGGTGTCGACCAGGGCGAAGACCTGCGCGGGGCGGTCCCAGCCCGCCGCCGCGGCGTGCGCCTCGACCTCGCGCACGGCCGTCCGCAGCGCGGCGGTGCGCTCGGCGTCGGGGTCGCCGAGCTCGGCGTCCGGCGCCACGTCGTCGCTCACGTCGTCGCTCATGGCCTGGCTCCTGCCGCGGAGGCGTCGGAGGTGCACCGGGGCAGCTCGGCGTCGGGGTCCTCGACCCAGGCCTGGACGTCGTCGACCGCCTCGGCGAGGGAGTCGGCCCGGACCAGGCGCATCTCCTCGGGGTCGAAGCTCGCCGTCAGCGCCTCGGCGCAGTTGTCGCCGGGCACCAGGAAGAGCTCGGCGCCGTCGTCCTGGGCGCCCACGAGCTTCTGCCGGATGCCGCCGATCGGCCCGACGTTGCCCTCGGCGTCGATCTCGCCGGTGCCGGCCACGACCTTGCCCTCGGTCAGCGAGCCGGGCGTGAGGACGTCGAAGATGCCGAGGGCGAACATCAGGCCGGCCGAGGGCCCGCCGATGTTGTCGCTGAGGTTGAGGGAGACCTCGAAGGGGAAGTCGTAGCAGCACTCTCCCACCCCGATGCGGACGGCGCTGCCGCGGCCGCCGTCGGGGGCCGCGACGGTGCGCACGCGCTCGGTGACGCGCTCGCCGTCGCGGCGTACGTCGAAGGTCACGGTGCTGCCCACGTCCTGGCCGCGCACCAGCGAGACCAGCCGGTCGACGGTGTCGACCCGGGTGCCGTCGACGCGGAGCACCTCGTCGCCGGGCTGCAGCCGGTCGGCGGCGGGGCCGTCGGGGTCGACCGACGCGACGCCGACGCCCACGTCGTAGTCGATGTCGAGAGCCGCCAGCGCGGCGGCCACGGCGTTGTCCTGCGAGGAGGTCATCTGGGCGGCCGACTGCTCGCGCACGCTGGAGCGGGTGTCCTCCGGCTGGTAGACCGAGGCGAAGGGCAGCACGTCGACCGCGGGGTCGCCCCACGCCCGCAGCAGCGAGAAGAGGTCGACCTTCTGCTCCGGGCCGCTCGGCACCACCGTCACCAGACGCAGGGCGCCGTCGTCGCGGAAGGACTCCTCGCCCTCGACCTCGATGATCGGCTCGTCGCCCGAGTCACCGAGCACGTTGACCGTGGGGCCCGGGGAGAAGGTCACGTAGGGCACCGGCTGCCGCAGCGCGAGCCACCCCGTGATCACGAGGAGGGTGAGCGCGAGCAGGACGGCCAGGGTCCCGCGCGACCGCCGCCGTTGGCCGCCGAACATGCCGTCACTCTCTCATCCGGCCACAACACGCAGCGGACCCACCACCCGCACCACGGGCCACACCACGGGCCAGACCGGGGCTCAGGCCGAGCGCTGCTCCCCGGTCTCCGTCGACTGGGGCCGCTGGCTGGGCCGCTGGCTGGGACGCACGGCGATGCCGGTGCTGCGCTCGTGGGGCCGCCCGGGGCCGCGGCGTACGCCGGAGGGGAGGTCGCGCTGGATCGCCGCGGCGAAGCGGGCCTGCGCGGCCTCGGAGCGGTCGGGCTCCTCGGAGCGGGCGCGGCCGAGCCAGCTCACCCACACCATCGCGCCCAGCGTCACGACGGCGGGCGGCAGCCACCACAGCATGATCTCCACCTCGCCATGGTGACCGCGCAGACGCGCCACCCCTCCCCCGACACGCCGGGTCGGCGCGGTTGGTCAGGGGGTACCGACCCACTCCTCGCGGCCGTCGGCGAAGACCTGGTGCTTCCAGACGGGCACCTGGGCCTTGAGCCGGTCGATGAGGGCGCGGGAGGCGTCGTAGGCCTGGCCGCGGTGCGCGGCGGAGGCGGCCACGAGCACGGCGGTGTCGCCGATGGCCAGGCGCCCGACCCGGTGCACGGCGGCGACGGCGACCAGCTCGAAGTCGGCGACCACGCCCTCCGCGACCTCGCGGAGCCGGTCGAGGGCCGTGGGGTGGGCCGAGTAGTCGAGGTGCGCGACGTGCTCGCCGCCGTCGTGGTCGCGCACGACGCCGACGAAGAGGTTGACGCCGCCCGCGTGCGGGTCGGCGACCGCCGCCAGCACCTCGGCCGGGTCGAGCGGCTGCTCCCGCAGGTCGAGCAGTCGCACCGCCGGGGAGTGGTCTCGAGGGCTCACACCTTGAGCCTAGACGGCTCAGGTCTCGTTCAGGGCAGGGCGTTACCGTGGAGCGCATGAGCAGCACTCCCGGCGGCCCCAGCGGCAACGGCGACGACCAGAACCCCTTCAAGGGCACGCCCTTCGAGCAGATCTTCTCCGCGTTCGGGGGCCAGGGCGGCCAGGGCGGCCAGGGCGGCGCCGGCATGCCCGACCTGTCGGCGCTTATGTCGCAGGTGCAGGCGATGATGGCGCCGTACGACGGCCCGGTGAACTGGTCGCTGGCCACCGACGTCGCGCGCCGCACCTGCGCCCAGGAGCCCGACCCGAGCCCCGACGCCTCCGACCGGGCCCGCGTGGCCGACGTGGTGCGGCTCGCCGACCACTGGCTCGACACGGCCACGGTCCTGCCCTCCGGGGTCACCACCGCGGTCGCCTGGAGCCGTGCGGAGTGGATCGAGAAGACCACCGACGTGTGGCGCCGGCTCGTCGAGCCCGTGGCCGAGCACGTCGTGGGGGCCATGGGCAACGCCATGCCCGAGGAGGCCCGCGCGATGGCCGGCCCGCTGCTCGGCATGCTCGGCAAGGCCGGGGGCGCGATGTTCGGCAGCCAGGTCGGCAGTGCGATCGGCGGCCTGGCCACCGAGGTGCTCAGCGCCAGCGACATCGGGCTGCCGCTCGGCCCGGAGGGCACCGCCGCGCTGCTCCCCCACAACGTCAAGGCCTTCGCCGAGGGCCTCGACGTGACCGAGGACGACGTGCTGCTCTACGTCGCGCTGCGCGAGGCCGCCCACCAGCGGCTCTTCGCCCACGTGCCGTGGCTGCGCGCGCACCTGCTGGCCACCGTCGAGGACTTCGGCCGCGGCGTCACCATCGACGTCTCCGGCATCGAGCAGGCGATGAGCCAGCTCGATCCGCAGAACCTCGAGGCGGTGCAGGAGGCACTGCAGGGCGGCCTCTTCGAGCCCGAGCAGACACCCCAGCAGAAGGCCGCGCTGGTGCGCCTGGAGACCATCCTCGCGCTCGTCGAGGGGTGGGTCGACGAGGTCGTCGGTCTCGCCACCTCCGAGCGGATGCCCGCGGCCGGCAAGATGCAGGAGGCGATCCGTCGGCGCCGTGCGGCCGGTGGCCCGGCCGAGGACACCTTCGCCGCGCTCGTCGGCCTGGAGCTGCGGCCCCGCCGGCTGCGCGACGCCTCCACGCTGTGGGGCTCGCTGCGCTCGCGCCAGGGCCAGGAGGCGCGCGACGCCGTCTGGGCCCACCCCGACCTGCTCCCCACGCCCGACGACCTCGACGACCCGCTGGGCTTCCGCGAGGACATCTCCGAGGTGCCCGAGCTCAGCGACGCCGACTTCGACCGCGAGCTCGGCAAGCTGCTCGGCGACGAGGGCGACAGCCAGGGCGGCGACGAGGACGGCGACCAGGGCGGCGACCAGGGCGGCGGCACCGGCAAGCCCGACGCGTGAGCCTCCACGCCGCGGCCTACGACGCCCTGACGCGCTGGCAGGCGCCGACCCCCGAGCAGGAGTCGCTGCGCGCGGCGTACGTCGACCACCTGCGGGCCCGTCCCGACGGGGTCTGGCGCGGCTGCTTCCCCGACCACCTGACGGCCAGCACGCTGGTGCTCTCGGACGACGGGGAGCGCGCGCTGCTGCAGCTGCACGCCAAGGCCGGCCGCTGGTTCCAGCTCGGTGGGCACCTCGAGCCGGGTGATGCCACCCTCGCGGCCGCCGCGCTGCGGGAGGCCACCGAGGAGTCGGGGCTGCCCGACCTGGTGCTCGACCCGGTGCCGGTGCAGCTGTCGCGGCACGAGGTCGCCTTCTGCGACCCGCGGGGACCGGTGGACCACCTCGACGTGCGCTTCGTCGCCCGGGCGGCGGCCGGAGCCGAGCCGGTGCTCAACCACGAGTCGCTGGCGCTGCGGTGGTGGCCGGTGACCGGGCTGCCGACCGAGGAGGCCGACCTGCACGAGCTGCTAGGCCTCGGTCTCGCCCGCGTCGGTGCCGTCGGCTGAGTCACCCGACTTCCCCGCGTCGCCCAGGGCCAGGCCCTCCAGGAAGCCCTTGGCCCGCTCGGCCCGCGGGTAGGCGTCGACCAGGGCCCAGAAGGCACGCGAGTGGTTGGGCTCGACCAGGTGCGCGAGCTCGTGCAGCAGCACGTAGTCGACGACCCAGGCCGGGGTGCGGCGCAGCCGGTCGGAGAGCCGGATCTCGCCGGTGGCGGCGGTGCACGACCCCCACCGGGTGGTCATGGTGCCGACCCAGCGCACCGAGGTCGCCCGCGTGCCCGGGGGCAGGTACTGCGCGGCCAGCTCGACCGCCCGCCGCTGCAGCTCGTCGTCGCCGCGGTGGCGCCGTCGCTCCGAGCGCTCGAGCCGTCCCAGCATCGTGGCGACCCACTCGGCCTCCTCCGCCCGGGTGAAGCGGTCGGGGATCAGCACGACCACCCGCCCCTCCTTGCGGTAGGCCGACACCGTGCGCGTGCGCCGCCGGGAGCGGCGTACCTCGACCTCGGGGGCGCTCACGACGCCTGCTTGGAGGCCGCCCACGCCAGCAGCCGCTCGCGTGGCCAGGTGTTGACCACCCGGTCGGGGTCGAGGCCGAGCTCCTCGGCACGGGCGCAGCCGTAGACCTGGAAGTCGAGCTGGCCGGGGGCGTGGGCGTCGCTGTCGATGGAGAAGAGGCAGCCCAGCTCGATCGCCTGCTGCAGCAGCCGGGTCGGGGGGTCGCGCCGCTCGGGGCGGGCGTTGATCTCGACCGCCGTGCCGGTCTCGGCGCACGCCCCGAAGACCTGCTCGGGGTCGAAGCGGGACTCCGCGCGGGTGCCGCGGTTGCCCGTCACCAGGCGGCCGGTGCAGTGGCCCAGCACGTTGGTGAAGGGGTGGTGCACCGCCGCGACCATGCGGCGGGTCATCGCGTCGGGCTCCATCGCCAGCTTGGAGTGCACCGAGGCCACCCGCACGTCGAGCCGCGCGAGCATCTCGTCGGTCTGGTCGAGCGAGCCGTCGTCGAGGATGTCGACCTCGATGCCGCGCAGCAGCCGGAAGTGGCGGTGCTCCGGGCTGCCCTCGAGGTGGTCGTTGACGGCGTCGACGACGTCGAGCTGTCGCGCGAGCCGGGCCGCGGAGAGCCCGTTGGCCACCCGCAGCCGGGGCGAGTGGTCGGTCAGCACGAGGTAGTCGTGGCCGAGCTCGACCGCGGTGAAGGCCATCTCCTCGATCGGCGAGCCGCCGTCGGACCAGTCGCTGTGGGAGTGCAGGTCGCCGCGCAGCGCCGCCCGCAGGGAGTCGCCGCCCTCGACGAGCGGGCCCCCCACCTCCCGCTCGAGCCTGGCCAGGCGCTCGGGCACCTCTCCGCGCACCGCGGCCTCGACCACCTCGGCGGTCGAGGCCCCGATGCCGGGGAGCTCGCGCAGCGTGCCGGCCCGGGCCCGCTCCTCGACCTCCTCGCCGAGCGGCAGCAGGGTCGCCGCGGCCGAGCGGAAGGCCTTGACCTTGTAGGTCTCGGCCCGGCTGCGCTCGAGCAGGAAGGCGATGCGGCGCAACGCGGCGACAGGACCCAGGACCACCCCGCCATTGTGCGCGAGCGCACCGACGGACGCGCCCGCGGTCCACAGGCCCTCGTGGCGAGGTCCACACCCGGGGCGGAGATGTCCCCAAGCCGTCCACAGGGTTATCCACAGGCGGTGCACAACCTGGCCCGGACGGTGGATTGACCAGCGCCGCGAGCGGCTCTAGGTTGGCGGCACCAGAGGCCCCCGACACCACCCGCCGCGTTCGCAAGGGGAAGGCAAGCGCGGTGGAGGCGTCGGGGGCCTCTCTGTCTCGTCGGTCGACTTCTCAGGTTCGCCCCCGCCCAGCGCTCCGGATTGGAAGACTGCAGACGCGCGACGTGTGACGAAACGCAGGAAGTGGAGACACGAGTGGCCAGCTCCGGGAGCGGTGCCTCACCGTTGGGCAAGGCACCGACGGGCATCATCGGCTTCGACGAGGTCACGCACGGCGGGCTGCCGCGGGGTCGGCCGACCCTGGTGGCCGGGGCCGCCGGCTCGGGCAAGACACTCTTCGGCATCGAGTTCCTGGTGCGCGGCGCCACCGAGCACGGCGAGCCCGGGGTGCTGCTGGCCTTCGAGGAGGCGGCCGGCGACCTGGCGACCAACGTCGCCTCGCTGGGCTTCGACCTGCCGCAGCTCGAGGCCGACGGGCTCATCGCGATCGACACCTTCCAGCTCGACCCTGCGGACTTCGTCGAGACGGGCCAGTTCGACCTCGAGGGACTCTTCATCCGGCTGCAGCTGGCCGTGGAGAGCGTGGGTGCCCGGCGCGTGGTGCTCGACACCATCGAGGTGCTCTTCTCCGCGCTCGGCAACACCGCCGTGGTGCGCAGCGAGCTCAACCGGCTGATCCGCTGGCTCAAGGAGCGCGGCCTGACCGTCGTGATCACCGGCGAGCGCGGCGTGGAGGGCGGCAACCTCACGCGCATGGGCATCGAGGAGTTCGTCTCCGACTGCGTGGTCGTGCTCGACCACCGGGTCACCGACGGGCTCTCGACCCGGCGCCTGCGCGTGGCCAAGTACCGCGGCTCCCTGCACGGCACCAACGAGTACCCCTTCCTCATCACCGCGCAGGGCTTCACCGTGGTGCCGCTCTCGTCGCTGGGACTGGAGTACGAGGCCTCGGAGGAGCGGATCGGCACCGGGGTCGCCAAGCTCGACGAGATGCTCGGCGGCGGGATCTTCCGCGGCAGCTCGGTGATGGTCAGCGGCACCTCGGGCACGGGCAAGACCAGCATCGGCGTGACGATGGCCGCCGCCTCCTGCGCCCGCGGGGAGCGCACGCTGCTGATGTCCTTCGAGGAGTCACCCGCCCAGCTGGTGCGCAACATGCGCTCCATCGGCCTCGACCTGCAGCCCTGGGTCGACCAGGGCCTGCTGCGGATCCACTCCGTCCGGGCGACCGCCCACGGCCTGGAGGAGCACCTCGCCGAGCTGCACCGGCTGGTCGACGAGGTGCAGCCGAGCCTCGCGGTCATCGACGCCGTGGTCAGCCTGCGGCGCGGCGGCGGGGCCCACGACACGGCCTCGGTCCTGACGCGCGACCTCGACCTGCTCAAGAGCCGCCACGTCACCGCGGTGCTCACCGCCCTCACCCACGGCCCCGACGCGGAGTCCAGCGACGTCCACATCTCCTCGCTGGTCGACACCTGGCTGCTGCTGCGCAACCACGAGAGCGACGGCGAGCGCAACCGGCTGATCTACGTCATCAAGAGCCGTGGCAGCGCGCACTCCAACCAGGTCCGCGAGTTCGTGCTCGGCGAGCACGGTGCCGACCTCGTCGACGTCTACGTCGGCGGCCACGGCGTGCTCACCGGCTCGGCCCGGGTCGAGCACGCCCGCCGCACGCGGGCCGCCGAGACTGCACGCGCCGAGGAAGCGCAGCGACGCCGACGCGCCCTGGAGCAGCGCGCCGCGGCGGTGGAGGCCCAGGTGGCCGCGCTGCGGGCCGACCTGGAGGCCGAGCGGGAGGCGCTCGAGCGGGTGCTGCGCGCCGAGGCCGAGAGTGCTGACGCCGATCGCGGCGACCGCTCCGCGCAGGTGGCGGTGCGCACCGGTGTCGGAGAGCCCTCGTGAGCGAGGGCTGGGAGGGCGCCGACGTCGGCGACTCGGGGGCGGAGTGGGAGCTGCGCCTCTACGTCGCCGGGCAGTCACCACGGTCGGTCCGCGCGATCGAGAACCTGCGACGGGTCTGCGACGAGCACCTCGCCGGGCGCTACCGGGTCGAGGTCATCGACCTCCTCGTCGACCCGACGCTGGCCCGCGGCGACGAGATCGTCGCGGTGCCCACGCTGGTGCGCAAGCTCCCCGACCCGGTGCGCAAGATCATCGGCGACCTGTCCGACACCGACAAGGTGCTCGTCGGCCTGCAGCTGCGGCCCCCGGGAGCGAGCTCGTGACCGGCGAGGACGACCCGCTCGACGCCGCGGCGCTCGACGACCTTCGCCAGCAGGTCACGGAGCTGCGCCGGGCGCTGGCCGAGATCGGCGGCGGCGGCGTCGACGCGCTCGTGGTCGGCGACCCGGCCGACCCGGCGATCTACACGCTCACGCCGGCCGAGCGGCCGTACCGCTTCATCGTGGAGCGCATGGGCGAGGGCGCGCTGACCGTCTCGGAGAACGGCGTCGTGCTCTACACCAACCCGCGGATGAGCGACTTCCTGGCCACCCCGGCCGACGCGATGGTCGGGCGCGACATCGTCGACTTCGTCCCCGTCGACCAGCTGCCCCAGCTGACCCGCCTGCTCGGCGACACCGGCGAGTCCACCCGCCGGGCCGAGCTGGAGCTGCCCGGCACCGACGGCGTCGGCGTGCCCTACCTCGTCACGGCCACCGACATCGTCGGCGACGACCTCCGGCTGCGCTGCCTGGTCTTCACCGACCTCACGATGCAGAAGCTGATCGAGCAGCAGGTCGCCCAGGAGGCGGCCCGCGCGGAGCGCCAGCAGGTGGCGATCGAGGTCAACGACACCATCGTGCAGGGGCTGGTGGCCGCCGAGATGGCACTCGACCTCGACCACCACGACCTGGCCCGCCGGGTCATCGCGCGCACCTCCGAGCACGCCCGACAGTGGATCGGGGCCCTGACCGGGGCCGAGAGCCTCCAGCCGGGCACCGCGGTGCGCTCCCACCCCGCACGCGCCGGGGAGGCGACGCCGTGACCGGTCCCCGTGCGGGCAGCGAGGCCGCTGGGCTGCACGTGCTCGTCGTCGACGACTCCGACGACCTGCGCGACCTCATCAGCATGGTGATCGCCCGCCACCCCGGCGGCTGGCAGGTCGTCGGCACCGCCACCGAGGGGCGGCAGGCGGTCGACGTGGCACGGGAGCAGCAGCCCGACCTGGTCCTCCTCGACATCGCGATGCCGGTCATGGACGGCATGGAGGCGCTCCCGCTGATCCGGGAGGCCGCCCCCGAAGCGACCGTGGTGATGCTCAGCGGCTTCCCCTTCGAGACCGCCGGGCCGGGTGCCCTGCAGGCCGGCGCCCACGGCTACCTGGAGAAGTCGGACCTGGTGCGCAGCCTGATCCCCCGTCTCGAGGAGATCCTGCAGGCCGGCTGAGCCTGGCGGCCGGCGCTCGGCCTACCGGCCCACGAACCTGGGGGTACGCCGCTCGCGCGAGGCGGCGATGCCCTCCTGCAGGTCCTGCGTGGCCAGCGTGACCGGCTGCGCCAGGGCTTCGTACTGGAGGCACGCCTCGAGGTCGCGGTGCTGCTGCCGCAGGGACAGCGTGGTGTAGCGGCTCGGGACCGGCGCCGTCGCAGCGATCTGCTCGGCGACCTGCTGCACCTGCGCCGCGAGGTCCTCGGCGGCGAAGACGCGGTTGACCAGGCCGAGGCGCTCGGCCTCGTCGGCCTCCACCAGCCGACCGGTCAGCAGCAGCTCGCGCGCCGCGGCGAGGCCGACCACCTCGGGCAGCAGGTGGGTCGCGGCCATGCCCGGATTCATCCCGAGGCGCACGAACGGTGCGCCGAGCCGGGCACCGGCGGCGGCGTACCGCAGGTCGCAGGCCAGCGCGAGGCACAGCCCCGCGCCGATGGCGGGACCGTTGACCGCCGCGATCGTCGGCACCTCGAGGCGCCGGATCGAGAGCCAGGCGCGGTAGAACGCCATCATCCGGGTGCGCAGCGCGTCGACCGGGGCGTCGGGCTCGCTCGCGATCCAGCTGATGTCGCCCCCGGAGCAGAAGGCGGCGCCCTCGCCGGTGACCACGACGACCCGCACGGACGGGTCGCCCTCGAGGGCGCTCACGGCGTCGACCCACGCCTCGGTCATCGGCGCCGACATCGCGTTGCGCTGCTCGGGGTTGTCGAGCACGAGCCGCACCACGCCCTCGGCCGGCCGCTCGACGCGGAGGTGGTCAGGGGTCACGGGGGCGCTCTGGTCGGCAGGCATGCAGCGGAGGCTATCGGCGCCCCGAGCCCCGACCCGACCTGCGGGGCGGACCTGGAGGACACGCTGGGCGCGGGCGAGCGAGCCGCTCGACGGCGTCGCTTGGACTAGCCTCGAACCCGACCCGGGGTCCACCGGGCCCCGGCGGGTCGTCCAGGCGCCCCCGCCGAGACGACCACAGACACAGAGGAGGCCGTCATGGCGGAGAGCTGGAGCGGCGAGTTCTACTGCGTGAAGTGCAAGGAGAAGCGCGAGGCCGAGGGCGAGGTCAAGGTGAACGACAAGGGCACCCGGATGGCCAAGGCCGTCTGCCCCGTGTGCGGCACCAACCTCAACCGCATCCTCGGCAAGGCCTGACCCCGAGCAGCCCCGAGCAGACGCGCGCAGCGGGCGGGACCCTCACGGGTCCCGCCCGCTGCTGTCGTCCCGGGGCTGTGGACGAGCCCGCGTGGCACCCGCGGGCGACCTACCCTCGCGGGATGTCCGAGCCGGCTGAGCAGACCGACCCGCCCCGGCTCGTCCTCGCGCCCGGGCTCCGCGTCGTACGCCGGGGGCGCGACCGGCTCCAGGTCGGCCTGACCCCGCCGCGCCGCGTGGTGCTGGAGCGCACCACGCCCGTGCGCGAGGTGCTCCACGCCCTCCAGCTCGGCCTGGAGCCCGCGCCCGGTCCCGAGGTCGGCTCGGTGCTGCGGCGGCTGGTCGCGCACGGCTGCGCCGTACCCCTCGAGGACGCGGCCCGCCCGGTGGTGGCGCTGCGCGGCCACGGCCCGGCGTGGCCGGTCGACGTGCCCCGGCTGCTGGGCGCCGCCGGGCTGCGCCACACCCGCTGGGCCCAGGAGGCGGCGGGGGTGCTGGTGCTGGCGCACGGTGAGCCCGCCCGCGAGCTGCTCGACCCGCTGCTGCGCCAGGGGGTGCCCCACCTGGTGGTCACCCTCGTCGACGGTGGCGCGCGCCTCGGACCGCTCGTGGAGCCCGGCGCGACCGCCTGCCTGCGCTGCCACGACGCCCACCTCGCCGAGACCGACCCGGAGCACCTGGCGGTGCTCGAGCGCTACGTCGAGGCAGGCGGCCGGCCACGTGGCGACGGCCTCGCCGACGCGCCCGACGCGGCTCTCGCCACGCTGGTCTCCGGCTGGGCCGTGCGCGACCTCGCGGCCCACCTGCGCGGCGAGCGCCCCGCCACGTGGTCGAGCACGCTGCGGTGGCACCCCGGGGCCGCCGAGCCGGTGACGCGCCGGTGGCTGCGACGTCCGGGATGCGGCTGCGGATGGGCCCCCGAGTAGGCGGCGTCGGGCACGATGGGCCCATGACCGAGCTGCCGCGCCGCGCGGCGCGCCGTACGGCCCGACTCGCCGCCCTCCCGATCGGCTACGCCGGCCGCCAGGCCCTCGGGCTCGGCAAGCGCCTCGGCGGCGCGCCCGCCGAGGCCGTCCTGAGCGAGGTCCAGCAGCGCACCGCCGAGCAGCTCTTCCGCACGCTCGGCGAGCTCAAGGGCGGCGCGATGAAGTTCGGCCAGGCGCTGTCGGTCTTCGAGGCCGCGCTCCCCGACGAGCTCGCCGGGCCCTACCGCGACCAGCTCACCCGGCTGCAGGACGCCGCCCCGCCCATGCCGACCATCACGGTGCGCGAGATCCTGGCGCGTGAGCTGGGCGGCGACTGGCGCGAGCGCCTGGTCGAGCTCGACCCGGTGCCGGCGGCCGCGGCGTCGATCGGTCAGGTGCACCGGGGCACGTGGGTCGACGGACGCCCGGTCGCCGTCAAGGTGCAGTACCCCGGCTCCGCCGAGGCGATGGCCGCCGACCTGCGCCAGCTGGCCCGGGTCGCTCGCGGCCTCGGCTCCCTCGCACCCGGCCTCGACGTACGGCGCCTGGTCGAGGAGGTGCGCGAGCGCGCCATGGAGGAGCTCGACTACGAGCTCGAGGCCGATGCCCAGTGCCGCTTCGCCACCGCCTTCGCGGGCGACGCCGACGTGGTGGTGCCCGACGTCGTCGCCACCTCCGGCACCGTGCTGGTCACCGAGTGGCTCGACAGCGAGGGCTCCCTGGCCCACGTGATCCGCGAGGGCACCCAGGAGCAGCGCGACCGCTACGGCGAGCTGCTGCTCCGCTTCGCCTTCGACGCCCCGCGGCGCACCGGCCTGCTGCACGCCGATCCCCACCCCGGCAACTTCCGGCTCGTCGACCCCGACGGCGCGGCGCGGCTGGGCGTGCTCGACTACGGCGCCGTCGCGCGGCTGCCCGAGGGCGGGCTGCCCACGGCGATCGGCGCGCTGATCCGGATCGGGCTGCTCGACGACTACGACCAGCTCGTGGCGGCGCTGCGCGAGGAGGGCTTCATCCGCGAGAAGGTGCGCGTCGACCCGCAGGCGCTGCGTGACTACCTCGGCCCCTTCCTGGAGCCGGCCGGGACGCCGGACTTCACCTTCTCCCGCGCGTGGATGCAGGAGCAGTTCCGCCGGGTCAACGACCCCCGCGGCGACGCCTACTCCACGATGCTGCGGCTCAACCTGCCCCCGTCGTACATGCTCGTGCACCGCACCTTCGCCGGCGTCGTCGGCGTGCTGAGCCAGCTGGGCGCCACGGTGCCCTTCCGCGAGGTGCTGGAGGAGTCGCTGCCCGGCTTCGCCGACTGAGGACGTCGCGCCTCACCACCACTCGGAGTCGAGCTTGCCCTCCATCGCCCGGAGGTGCTCGCGGGAGCACGTGGCGCAGAAGAGCCGCGGCCGGCCCGACTCGACGGCCGTGGTCCACGTGAGCGGCGGCGTCTCACCCGGCTCGACGGCGCCGCAGAAGTCGCAGGTGACCACGCGGCCAGGCTAGTCGCGCCGAAGAAGGCGGGCACAGACGACGGAGCCCGGGAGGACACGTGTCCTCCCGGGCTCCGGAGCTGCCGGCCGTGGCGCCGCGCGGCGGCGGTTCAGGCGCGGGCCAGGGCCAGGCGGGCGCGGGCAGCCGCCCGCTCGGCCCGGCGACCCAGGCGCTCGGCCCGGCGCTGCCACCGGGCCGCCCGGGCCGCGCGACGATGCTCGCGCGCGTGCTCGGCCTGGGCCAGCAGCTCGTGCTGGCGCTCGCGCGCCAGTGCGTGGCTGGTGTAGCTCATGGCTCTCCTCCGATCTCGGTGTGGTCGTGTGGTCGCTCATGCGGCGACGGTCCGGCGCTGCTCCTGCTGCGCGGCGTCCTTGCGCGGACGGCCCCGTGGCCGCTTGCGCGGGATCACCACGCCCTGCAGGAAGAGCTCGCCGCCCCAGACGCCCCACGGCTCCTTGCGGGCCAGAGCGCCGGCGAGGCACTCGGTCCGCACGGGGCAGGCCTGGCACAGCGACTTCGCGTGCTCGAGGTCGGCGGGCGACTCGGCGAAGTACAGCTCCGGGTCCTGCTCGTGGCAGGGCAGGGTCGCGCCCGGGTGGGGGGCGACCGGGTGGTGATGTGGCTCGGCGATGGTGGCGGTCATGTCGCCTGCTCCTGATCTGGCTCGAAGTATCGGTCTGACGGGAGGGACCCGGAATGCACGAAGGCCGCGGATCCCGGTCGGGTTCCGCGGCCTCGAGGCTGCCGATGCGAGCGCTAGCTCAGGTGATCGGAGGAGCCGAGGACGGGAGACCCGTGGTGGACGTGGCGGCGGTGCTGCCGTCGACGAGACGGCGACGCACCGGATCCGGGCACACTCCACCCATGCCGCGGGGAGCGGTGGGCACGAGGAAGCCGGACCGCATCGCGGTCCCGTAGATCGAGGACTCGAACTTCACATCGCACCTCCTTCGCTCGCAGGCAGAGGGTCTCCGCCTTGGTATGGACAGCACCGTAGACCCGCTCTCGCGGGGGCCGCAAACGAATTAACGCAGCAATCTTCCGACGCGCCCCGACGGGTGTCGGGCGTCGCCGCGAGCCGGCGGCCTCAGCCGAGCAGGCCGAGCAGGTCGTCTGCGTACTTGTCGAGCTTGGCCGGACCGATGCCGTTGATGCCGTGCAGCGCCGCCCGGCTCGTGGGGCGCACCTCGGCCAGCGCCTCGAGCGTGGCGTCGGAGAAGACGACGTACGCCGGCACCTGCTCGGCCTCCGCCCGCTCCTTGCGCCAGGTGCGCAGCGACTCGAAGAGCTCCTCGTCGTACGGCACCGGACAGTCCTCGCACCAGCCGCGGTTGCGCTCGCGGGCCGAGGTCAGCGGGCGCTGGCACTGCTTGCACGACGCGGCCTTGCGGCTGCGCTTGCGCTTGGCCGCGCCGCGAGCCGACGTCTCGGTGCGGTCGGTGGCCGAGGCGGGCCGGAGCCCGTCGAGGAAGCGCGAGGGCGAGCGGCGCGCCTGGCCGCCGGGGTTGCGCGCCAGCGACCAGGAGACCCACAGGTGCTCGCGGGCGCGGGTGAGGCCGACGTAGAGCAGCCGGCGCTCCTCCTCGACGGCCGTGGGGCCCTCGGCGTACACGATCGGCATGGTGCCCTCGTGGACGCCGCAGCAGAAGACGGCGTCCCACTCCAGGCCCTTGGCGGCGTGGAGCGTGGCCAGCGTGACGCCCTCGGCGACCGGGGCGTGCTGCTCGTGGGCCCGCCGGTCGAGCTCGGCGACGAAGCCGGGGAGGGTGGCGCCGCCCTCCTCGTCGGCCTGGTCGCGCGCGAAGGCCTCGGCCTGCGAGACCAGCGCCTGCAGCGACTCCCAGCGGTCGCGGGTCTGGCCGCGGCCGGTGGGCGCCTCCCGTGACCAGCCCGTGCCGGAGAGCACGCCGACCACCTGGTCGACGAGGCCCGCGGCAGAGGCCTCCCCGCCCCGGTCGGCGGCCCTGCCCTCGCCGCGCAGCAGCGCGATCGCCTGCTTGACCTCCTGGCGGTCGAAGAAGCGGGCGGCGCCGCGGACGACGTACGGCAGGCCGCGGGCGGCGAGCGCCTCCTCGAAGGCCTCGCTCTGGGCGTTGATGCGGAAGAGCACCGCCATCTCGCTCAGCGGCACGCCCTGGTCGCGCAGCGTCGCCACCCGCTCGGCGACGGCCTCGGCCTCGGCGACCTCGTCGGGCGCCTCGCGCCACGAGACCTCCGGGCCGGTGGGGCGCTGCGCCTCGAGGCGGACGCTGCGGGTGCCGCCGCCGGCCAGCACGCGGTTGGCGGTGTCGACGACCTGGGGCGTGGAGCGGTAGCTGCGGTAGAGCTCGACCGTGGCGGCCGCCGGGTGGCGCCGGGTGAAGTCGAGCAGGTAGTCGGCCCGGGCGCCGGCGAAGGAGTAGATGGTCTGGGCCGGGTCGCCCACGACGCAGAGCTCGTCGCGGCCGCCGAGCCACAGGTCGAGCAGGGCGCTCTGGATCGGGCTGAGGTCCTGGTACTCGTCGACGGTGAAGAAGCGGTACTGCCCGCGCACCTCCGCCGCGACGCGCTCGTCCTCGCTCAGCAGCGCGGCCGCGCAGAGCAGCACGTCCTCCATGTCCATGCGGCCCTGGTCGCGCTTGATGTCCTCGTAGGAGGTCATCACGCGCGCGACCGTGGCGGCGTCGACCCCCCCGACCTCGCGCCCGCGCTCCGGGGCGAGCCGGGGGTAGTCGTCGGCGCGGACGTTGCTGACCTTGGCCCACTCGACCTCGGAGGCCAGGTCGCGCAGCCTCGCCTGGTCGACGTCGAGCCGCTGCCGCCGGGCGGCCGCGGCGAGAAGCGGGATCTTGGAGTCGATCAGCTGCGGGGGCTCGCCGCCGTAGACCTTGGGCCAGAACCAGCGCACCTGGCGCAGCGCCGCGGAGTGGAAGGTGCGGGCCTGCACGCCCCCCGCCCCCATCGCCCGGAGCCGCCCCCGCATCTCGCCCGCCGCCCGGGTCGTGAAGGTGACCGCGAGCACGTGGCGCGGGTCGTAGACGCCCGTGGCCACGCCGTAGGCGATGCGATGGGTGACCGCCCGGGTCTTGCCGGTGCCGGCGCCGGCCAGCACCCGCACGGGTCCGCGCAGCGCGAGCGCCACCGCCCGCTGCTCGGGGTCGAGCGCGGCGAGCAGGTCGTCGGCTGAGGTGGGCTGGGTCATGGGGGAATGCGGCTCCGGGTGCGAGGGTTGGGCCAGGGGTCCGTCAGGGAGGTCGGTGCGACCTCCGCGAGCGCCGGACCCACAGAGCCTAGACACGAGGAGCGACAACGATGAGCGTGACCATGTACAGCACCCCGTGGTGCGGCTACTGCCACCGCCTGCGCGGGCAGATGGACCGCGAGGGCATCGCCTACGACGTGGTCGACATCGAGCAGGACCCCTCGGCCGCCGACGTCGTGATGCGCGTCAACAACGGCAACCAGACAGTGCCCACGCTGGTCTACAGCGACGGCTCCGCCCAGACCAACCCCTCCCTGGCCCAGGTCAAGGCCAAGCTCGCCGAGCTCTGACCCGCCGAGAGGGCACTGCCTGACCGCCGACAGGTCACTCCCTGACCGCCGACAGGTCACTCCCTGACCGCCGACAGGTCACTCCCTGACATCGGACGCCCCCCGGCCGTCAGGGAGTGACTCCTGGACGGTCAGGGAGTGACTCCTCGGCGGTCTGCGAGTGACTCCTGGGCGGTCAGGGAATGACCTCTCGGCGAGGGGGTCACCAGGTGCCGGGGAGGGGGGCGCCGTACCAGGACTCGATGAGGGAGCGGGAGATCGAGATGCCACTCGGGAGGGCCAGGGAGCCGGCCTCGGTCTCGCGACGCAGGTCGTCGCGGGTCAGCCAGCGGGCGTCCTCGATCTCGGCGCCGTCGACGACGATGCCGGTGTCGACCGCGCGGCCGGTGAAGCCGACCATGAGGCTGGCGGGCAGCGGCCAGGGCTGGCTGCCGAAGTAGTCGACCTCCCCCACGACGACGCCGGTCTCCTCCGCGACCTCGCGGCGTACGGCGTCCTCCATGGTCTCGCCGGGCTCGACGAAGCCCGCGAGGGTGGAGTAGCGGCCCGGGGGCCACTGCGGGTTGCGGCCGATCAGGCACCGCTCGTCGGGAGCGCCCGGCTCGCCGTCGGTGATCAGCATGATCACGGCGGGGTCGGAGCGGGGGAACTGGTCGCGCCCGCAGTCGGCGCACCGCAGCACGTGCCCGGCCTGGCGCGGGAGCAGCCGGCCACCGCAGCGCGGGCAGTGACGCGTGGACAGGTGCCACTCAGCCAGCCCGACGGCGTGCATCACCAGCGGTCCCTCCGAGAGCCCCGCCCGCTCACCCTGCTCGGCCAGCGTCATCACGACCGTGCGCAGCGGCACCCAGTCGTCGCGTACGCCGGGGGCCGCCTCGGGGTCGACCACCACGGCCACGTGCTGGACGCCGTCGCGCTCGCCCAGCAGCAGCCGCAGCCCGTCGGGCGCCTCCTGCGGCGAGACCCACGGCACCTGGCCGTCGACCAGCCGCAGCCGTGCGCCGCTGAGCACGAGCACGCGTGTCGCCGGGTCGGACCACGTGCGCGCCAGCCAGTCGTCGTCTCGGCGCAGCTCGCCGTGGCGGTCGTGGGCGTGCTGCGAGAGGGCCACGTGAGGGAGGGTCCGGCCAGGGGTGCTGTCCACGGAGCCGAGCCTAGGGCTGGTGACGTGAGCCGCCGGGAGCCCCCGTCACCCCGGGGCGAGCAGCGTCTCGAGCTCCTCGCGCCCCAGGAGGTCGCCGGGCTCGACGGTGCGGCCGGAGCGGACGTAGTGGAAGGCGGCGCGCACCTGCGCGAGCGGCACGCCCTCCAGCTCGGCCCACGCCAGCCGGTAGGTGGCCAGCTGGACCGGGTCCGCGGTCTCCTGCCGCTGGGTCTTCCAGTCGACCACGAGCCAGCTGCCGTCGGGCTCGCGGTAGACGGCGTCGATGCGGCCGCGCACCACCTGCCCGGCGAGCACCAGCGAGAAGGGCGCCTCGGTGGCGTGGGGAGCACGGTCGCCGAAGTCGCCCGCCTCGAAGCGGGCCGCCAGCAGGGCGAGGTCGGCGTCGTCGTCGATGCCGGCGTCGGCGCGGCCGGCGAGCTCGTCGGCGTCGAGCAGCGACTGCTGGCCGAAGCGCGCCTCGACCCACGCGTGGAAGCGGGTGCCGAAGCGCGCGGCCGGCGCAGGCGGCCGCGGCATCGGCCGGGCCAGCTCGCGGGCGAAGCCGGCCGGGTCGTCGCGCAGCCGGGCGATCGCCGTGGCCGAGAGGCTCGGGGGCAGCGCCACGCGCACCTCGTGGGCCCGCTCGGCGCGGGCCTCGGCGAGCAGCCGGTCGATCTCGGCGTCCCACTGCGCCACGGTGGCCGCCTGGACGACGTCGAGCCGCTCGTCGGTCTCGGGCGAGACCGGTGCCGCCGCCTGCACCACGGCCGCGGCCAGCCGGCGCAGCTCGGCCTCGCGGCCGAGGCCCGGCGCCGGCCACGGCGAGGTGCGGTCGACCTGGTCGTAGGGGTTGGCGGCCGCGCCGCGCTCCGGCTTGTCGAGCCAGTCGACCTGCTCGCCCCAGCCCTCCAGCCGCTCGCGCAGGCTGCGCTGGTAGTCGGAGGGACCGTACGGCGTGGCGCGGGTGGCCCACAGGTGCGAGGTCACCGAGAGCCGGTGGGCAGCCCGGGTCAGCGCGACGTAGCCGAGCCGGAGCTCCTCCTCCGCGCCGTGGGAGCGGGTCGCGGCGCGGTAGGCGTCGACCGCCTGCTTGTCGTGCCCGCGCAGCTGCGGCTGGTCGCGGGCGTCGCCCCGCAGCGGGGCCGGCAGCACGGCCGGCGAGGAGATCCACAGCGACCGGGAGCGGTTGGAGGGGAATCGGGTCTCGCAGACGCCCACGAGGAAGACGCTGTGCCACTCCAGGCCCTTCGACCGGTGCACCGTCAGCAGCTTGACGGAGTCGGCCTGGGTCGGCGTCGCGAGGTCGAGACCGTTGCCGGCGTCGTCCTCCGCGGTCAGGTAGGCCAGCAGCGCGGCCAGCGTGACGTCGCCGTCGAGCGACTGGAAGTCGCCCACGGCCTTGAGGAAGAGGTCGAGGTTGTCGCGCCGCGCGACGGCGGCGTCGCTCACGGCCGAGGCCAGCTCGACGTCGACCCCGGTCACGTCGACGATGCGCCGCACCACGTCGAGCAGCGGCTCCCCCACCGACGTGCGCAGGCTGCGCAGCTCGGCGGCCAGGAGCCCGAAGCGCTGCCGCGCCTGCGGTGAGTACGCCGCCTCGCCGGGGTCGGCGAGCGCGTCGGTCAGCGCCGCGGTCTCGGCGGGGTCGACGCCGTCGGCGATCGCGCTGAGCTCCTCGGTGACACCGGCCACCTCGCCCCGGCGACCGCGGCGCCCGGCGATCTCCTCGGCGCGCTCGGCCAGCAGCCGCAGGTCGCGCGGACCGATCGCCCAGCGCGGGCCGGTGAGCAGCGTGACCAGCGCCGAGCTGGCCGTGACGTCGTGGAGCAGCGTCAGGGTGGCCGCCACCTCGGCCACCTCGGGGAGGCGCAGCAGGCCGGAGAGGCCCACGATCTCGACGGGCACCCCCGCGGCCGTCAGCGAGTCGAAGACGGCCTCCGCGGTGGCGTTGTCGCGGGTGAGCACGCCGATGTCGGACCACGTGGCGGGCCCGTCGCTCTCGGCGTGGGCCTGCTGCACCGCCTCGGCCAGCCACGCGAGCTCCTCGTCGAGGGTCTCGAAGACGCGTGTGGTCACCGTGCCGTCGACGTCGCGCGCGGCGTCGAGCGGCGCGACGCTGGGCGTGGCGGCGTACAGCGGCTCGGCGAGGTGGTTGGCGACCTCGAGGATGCGCCGGTCGGAGCGACGGTTGACCGTGAGCGGCAGCACCGGCACCTCGCCCGTGACGGCCGGAAAGGTCTCGCCGAAGGTGAGGATGTTGGAGACCGAGGCGCCGCGCCAGCCGTAGATCGCCTGGTTGGGGTCGCCGACGGCGGTGACGGGGTGGCCGAGGCCGCTGCCGGGCGCGGGCCCGGAGTAGAGCCGGGCGAGCATCAGCGCCTGGGCGACCGAGGTGTCCTGGTACTCGTCGAGCAGCACCACCCGGTGGGTGGCGCGCTCGAGCTCGCCCACCTCGGGCTGCTCCGCAGCCAGCCGTGCGCCCAGCGCGATCTGGTCGGCGAAGTCCATCAACCCCAGGTCGGCCTTGAGCCGGCGGTAGGCGCGCACCAGCCCCATCAGGTCGCGCCGGCGGTCGATCGCGGAGATCGCCTTCGCCGGCGCCTCGCGGTAGGTGCTGCGGTTCTTGCCCGCCACCTCGGCCTCGAGCGCGGCCTCGAAGCGGACCCGCTCGGCGGCGTCGTGCTCGAGCACCTGCTCGGGGCTGACGAGGTGCTCGGTCATGGCGGAATCGAGCGCGAGGAGGTTCTGGATCACCGTGGGCGGGTGGTCGGAGAGCTCGTGGACGTCGCCGCGGTAGCGCTCCACCGCCCGGGCACCGAGCTGGTAGCGCGAGGCGTCGGTGATCACCCGGGTGTCGGGCTCGTGACCGATCCGCAGGCCGTGCTGGTCGAGCAGCTGGGCGGCGTAGGCGTTGTAGGTGACGACCGTCGGCTCGAGGGTGTCCTCGGGGTCCTCCCCCGCCGGCGTCGTGCGCGCGGTGTCGTCGAGCACGCCCGCGGTCACGAGCGCCGCGCGGATCCGGCTGCGCAGCTCGCTGGCGGCCTTCGTCGTGAAGGTGAGCCCGAGGACCTCGTCGGGACGGACCTGCCCGGTGACGACCAGGTAGACCACGCGTGCGGCCATCAGCGTGGTCTTGCCCGAGCCCGCGCCGGCGATGACGACCGCCGGCGCGAGGGGCGCCGAGATCGCCTGCCACTGCTGCGGGCTGACCTCGTAGTCCTCCTGCATCACCGCACGCAGGTCGGCGGGCGAGGCGATGGGGCGCAGCGCCCCGGTCACGACGTCGCTCACAGCGCCACCACCGAGCCCGCGCTCTTGGCCGGGCAGACCGAGAGGTAGGCGCAGTCGCGGCAGTGCTCGCCCGGTGCCGCGGGGAAGACCTCCTGGCGCAGCTGCGCGGCCGCCCGGCCCAGCTCCTCGCGGAGCACCGCGCGCTGCGGCGTCTCGTCGTCGTGGGCGGACTGGGGCTGCACCAGGGCCTCGGTGGAGTCGTCGGCCCGGCCCAGCTGCACCAGCTCGGCGCCCCCGCTGCGGCCGGGCCCGCCGAGCACCTCGTCGACGCCGCCGCGGTCGACGGCGTACTGGTAGAGCGCGAGCTGGCGGTGCCGCTCGACGGACTTGGTCGACGGCGGGTTGCGCGCCGACTTGAGGTCGACCACGACCACGGCGCCGTCGGCGTCGACCTCGACCCGGTCGGCGAAGCCCGCGATGCGCACCGGCGTGCCGTCGTCGAGCTCGACGTCGGCCACGAGCCGCGCCTCGGTGGCGAGCAGCCGGCGCGGGTTGGCCCGGTGCCAACGCAGGAACCTCGCCAGCGCCGCGCGCACCCGCTCGCGCTCGCGCGCCGAGGACCACGGGGTCCGGAAGGCGAGCCGTCCCCACACGGCGTCGACGTGCTCCATCAGGGAGTCGAGGTCGTCGGGGTCGTCGCTGAGCTCTCCCGTGGCCACCCGCTCGGCGAGGGCGTGGACGAGCTGGCCGAGGTTGGCCGACTGGTGCACCCGGTCGACGCCGCCGGCCTCGCGCTCCCAGAACCACCGCAGCGGGCACACCGCCATCGCCTCCAGCACGGTGGCCGAGACCGGCACGGGCTGGTCGGGGTCGCGCACGGGGCGCTCGCTGCGGCTCAGCGTGCGGGTGCCCCACCAGGTGGCGGGATCGGCGTGGGGCACCAGCGCGCGACCACCGGACTCCTCACGAGCCAGCCGGGCCAGGCGCGCCGCGGCCGCGTCGCGCATCTCGGGGTCGGTGGCGGGGTCGGTGACGGTACGCCGCAGCTCGGCGACCAGGCCCGCCAGCGACATCGGCCGCGCGGGCCGGCCGACCACGCGGCGCACGTCGAGGCCGAGCTCGTCGAGGAAGCGGCTGGGCTGCTCGCCGTCGTCGTCGGGCGAGGCCACGGCCGTGACCACGAGACGCTGCCGCGCCCGGGTGCAGGCGACGTAGAAGAGCCGGCGCTCCTCGACGAGCAGCTCGCGGCTCGTCGGCGGCGTGACCAGCCCGTCGCGGCCGATCCGGTCGGGCTGGAGCAGCGAGGAGCGGCGCCGCAGGTCGGGCCAGCCCTCGGCCTGCACGTGGGCGACGACCACCAGCCGCCACTCCAGCCCCTTGCTGCGGTGGGCGGTGAGCAGGCGTACGGCGGGGCCGCGCACGCCCTGCTCGGCGAGCGTGTCGGCGGGCAGCTCCTGGGCGCTCAGCGTGGCGAGGAAGCTGCTCACGCCCTGGTGGTCGCGCTGCTCCTCGGCCCGGGAGGCCGCGGCGAAGAGCGCGACCACCGAGTCGAGGTCGCGGTGGGCGCGCCGCGCCACGGCGCCGCCGAGGTCGACGCCGCGCCGGAGCCGGTCCGGCCAGCCGGTGCCGGTCCAGAGCGTCCAGAGGGCGTCCTCCGCCGTGGCGCGGGCGTCGACCTGCGCCCGGGTCGAGGCGAGCAGGACGTGGAGCGCCCGCAGCCGGGAGACCTCGGGACCGTCGAGGCCGTCGAGGAAGCCCGGTCGCAGCAGCGCCAGGCGCAGCAGCTCGCGCGAGGACCGGGGCGGGTGCAGCGGCTCCTCGTCACCCGCCTCGTCGAGCAGTTGCCTCTCGCGCTCGCGCAGCACCCGCGAGACGGTGCGGACCTCGCCGGCGTCGAGACCGCCCAGGGGTCCGGTGAGCAGCGACTCCACGCGGCCGTGGTCGAGGAATCCGGGGTCGTCGGGGTCGTCGTTGTC
This sequence comes from Nocardioides aequoreus, assembly GCF_000720335.1. Taxonomy (GTDB): domain Bacteria; phylum Actinomycetota; class Actinomycetes; order Propionibacteriales; family Nocardioidaceae; genus Marmoricola; species Marmoricola aequoreus. The sequence goes on from NZ_JOJN01000006.1 coordinate 41,322, forward strand.
GAGGTTGAGCACCGCCCGCAGCGCGTCGAGGAGCGGGGCGACCGAGGGGTCGCGCACCAGCGGGATGTCGTCGCCCGCCACCTCCACGGGCACACCGGCCGCGCCGAGCGAGCGGCGCAGCGAGGGGATGGACCCGCGGCCCGAGCGCACCAGCACCGCCATGTCGTGCCACGGCACGCCGTCCTCGAGGTGGGCGCGACGCAGCAGGTCGGCGACGTGCTCGGCCTCGGCCCGCTCGGTGTCGAAGGTGACCACGTCGATGCGGCCCGGGTCGGCGGCCTCGGCACGGGGGGCGGTGAAGGCCTCGCGTGCCGCGGGCGGGAGGGCCCCCGCCAGCGGCAGCCGCTGCGCGACCCGCTGGGTGCCCGCGAGCAGCCGCGCGCCGAAGCGCCGGGTGGTGCCCAGCGCCACCACGGGCGCGCGCTCGCCGTCGGCGCGCAGGAACTCGCCGGGGAAGTCGAGGATCCCCCGCACGTCGGCACCGCGGAAGCCGTAGATCGACTGGTGCGGGTCGCCCACCACCACGAGGTCGCGGCCGTCGCCGGCCAGCGCCTGCAGCAGCGCGACCTGACCCGGGTCGGTGTCCTGGTACTCGTCGACGAAGACGTGGCGCACCTCGCGGCGGAGCTCCTCGCGGTGCACCTGCGCCTCGAGGGTCGCCCGCCGGATCAGGTCGGCGTAGTCGGTGGCGCCCAGGTCGTCGAGGATCGTGAGGTACTGCTCGAGGAAGTGGCCGGCGGCCACAAGCTCAGGCAGGTCGTGCGCGACGCCGAGCAGGCGCAGGGCGTCGCCGTCGAGACCCTTCTCGCGCGCCCGGCCGAGCACCGCGCCGACCTCGTGGGCGAAGCCGCGGGTCTGGCTGGCCCGCCGGAGGGCCTCGGGCCAGGCGACGGACTCGGGGCTGTCGACGAGCAGCTCGCGGAGCACGACGTCCTGCTCGGGCGCGCTCAGCAGGCGCAGGGAGCCGGCGTAGAGGTCGGGCGGGGAGTAGCGGCGGATCAGGCCGTAGGCGAAGGAGTGGAAGGTCGAGCACATCGTCGTGGCCGTGGTGCGGCCCAGGCGCGCGGTCACCCGGTCGCGCAGCTGCTCGGCGGCCTTGCGGCTGAAGGTGAGCGCCAGCACCGACGACGGGTCGGCGCCGCGGCGCTCGATGCGGTCGACGATGGCCTCGACCATGGTGGTGGTCTTGCCCGTGCCCGGGCCGGCGAGCACGAGCAGCGGACCACCCTCGTGGTCGACGACCGCGCGCTGGGCGTCGTCGAGCGGTGGCGGCTCGACCGCGCCGCCCGCCCCTGCGACGAGGCGGTAGCGCACCGCCGAAGCGTCCCCCGTGCTCATGCGACCCACCCTGGCACGGACCCCCGACACCTCACCGGGGCTGCCAGTACGCCGCCGGCATGTCGACGCGACCCGTCCCGCGCAGCGGCGTGCCCTCCTCCAGGTACGCCGCCCGCGCCTCGTCGCCGTGGCTGGGCGGCAGCGACCCGTCGGCACGCACCACCCGCCACCACGGCACGCCGCCACCGTGCAGCGACATCACCCGGCCCACCGTGCGCGGACCGCGCGGCAGCCCGAGCCCGGTGAGGTGCTCGGCGATCGCGCCGTACGTCGTCACGCGGCCGCGCGGCACCCGCTCGACCAGGGCCAGCACGGCTTCGGCGTACGCCTCCTGGTCCCACGGCACGGCCCCAAGACTGGCGCACCCAGGCTCCCCACGCACACGACGGTGGCGCCTCCCGGGAGGAGGCGCCACCATCGAGGGGAAGTGCGGGGTCAGAGAACGGGGTCGAAGGGCTCCGTGCCCGGCACCAGCTGCAGCCCGGCGATGCCGGAGTGCTGCTGGGCGAAGGCCAGCTCGCGGGCGAGGTCGCCGACGCCGTTGGAGGCGGGCAGCGGGGCGAGCGCGAGCGTCGACAGCGTGCCGACGGCCTGGCCGCCGGAGGAGAGGAAGCCCGAGCCGGAGTCGCCGGGGACGCCCGGGGTCACCGTGTAGACCGGGTGGGTCCAGCCACCGCCCTCGGTGCCGAGGCTGGCGCCGGTCTTGGGCGAGAGCACCTCGAGGCCGCCGCGCAGGCTGGAGTTGCCGAAGCTGAAGACCCGCTCGCCGGCGGTGGTGCCGTCGGTGTCGACGCCGGTCGGCCCGCCCCAGAAGGGCACCGAGGGGTTGACCTTGCCGGCGTCGGCGGCGTCGACCTTCACCAGGGCGAAGTCGTTGTAGGCGCAGGTGTCGGCGTCGGTGGTGCCGACGCGGCCCATCGCCTCCCACGAGGAGTAGGCCAGCGTGCCCGAGCCGACCTCGGTGCCCTCGCTGACCAGGCTGCCGCCCTCAGCGAAGGTCACCCGGGTCCCCAGGGGCGCCGAGTCGACCTGGCAGCCGTCGGTGTCGGTGGCCTCTCCCTCACCGGCGCAGTGCGCGGCGTAGCCCACGTAGACGTTGCTCGCGGCGTCGGTGAAGACGAAGTTGCCGGTGCACTGCGCGCCGTCGGTGTACATCTGCACGCCCGGGTGGATGTCGGCGCTGTCGGCCGGCGCCCACGAGGGGGCGGCCTGGGCGGGGCCGGGGGCGAGCAGCGCCGCGGCGACGGCGAGACCTGCGCTGGCGCTGGCGGCGAGCGGACGGAGGAGGCGCATGGACGTGCCTTTCGGGTGGCGTGGCCGGTGCAGTGGCGTGGATCACCTGGGGCAACGACTCCTCCCCGCCCTGGGTTACGCGCCGGTAGCCGCCGACGGCGCCAGCGAGGTCACGGCGTCGAGCACGAGGGCCAGCCCGACCTCGAACTCGGCGGCGAAGTCGTAGCCCGGCCGCGCGACCACCTCGGCGACGAAGCGCGCCAGGTGCGGGAGCTCGAGGTCCGGCTGCGACGCGACCATCGCGGCCGCGGTCTCGCCCGCCGTGGCGGGCTCGATGGGCAGCTGCTGCTCCTGGAGCACGAAGCCGTAGACGTAGGCGTCGAGCAGCGCGTAGGCGTGACCGACGGGCGCCGAGCCCCAGCCGGCGGCGTACAGGAAGCCGAGCACCGCGTCGTGGTGTTCCAGCGTCGCGGGCCCGGGGTGGCTGCGCGACTCCAGCAGCCCGAGCGCCCAGCGGTGGCGGTGCAGCACCGCCCGCTGGGAGACCGCACGACGGCGCAGGCCGTCGCGCAGCGGCTCCCCGGGCCGGGGGAGGTCGATCTCGGCGAAGACCGCGTCGACCATCGCGTCGAGCAGCGCCGGCTTGCCGCGCACGTGGTGGTAGAGCGACATCGCCTCCACGCCGAGCCGCTCCCCCAGCCGGCGCATGCTCAGCCGGTCGAGGCCGTCCTCGCCGGCGAGCGCGATCGCGGCGGCGACGACCGCGTCCCGGGTCAGTGGTGGTCTAGCCACGGAGCTCCTCCCGCTGGCGCAGCCTTACGACGTAAGACTACGGTCTCCTTACACCGTAAGGCGAGGAGCCACGCATGACCACCACCGTCCCCACCCGGATGAGCGCCGTCGTCCAGCACCGCTACGGCGACGACCTGGCGCCGCTGCTGCAGCACGTCGACGACGTCGCGACGCCGTCGCCCGGTCCGGGCCAGGTCCTGGTGCGGGTGGACGCCGCCGGCGTCGATCGCGGCACCTGGCACCTCGCCACCGGCAAGCCCTACCTCGCCCGGCTCGCCTTCGGCGTGCGGCGCCCCCGGCTCGCGGTGCCGGGCCACGACCTGGCCGGCACCGTGGTCGGGGTCGGCGAGGGCGTGACCGCGTGGCGACCCGGGGACGCCGTGCTCGGCACCGGCAGGGGCACCTACGCCGAGCTCGCCCTGGCCGACGCCGACGCCGTGGTGGCCCGGCCCGCTGGACTGCCCGCGGCGGAGGCGGCCGCCATGCCCGACTCCGGCAGCACGGCGTGGCAGGCGCTGCACCAGCACGCGCGCGTCGCGACCGGCGACCGGGTGCTCGTGATCGGCGCCTCCGGCGGGGTCGGGTCGTACGCCGTCGCGCTGGCGGCCGCCGTCGGCGCCGAGGTCACGGCGGTCTGCAGCGCCGCGAAGGCCGACCACGTGCGGCGGCTCGGCGCGACCGACGTGATCGACCGGCACGCCGAGGAGGTCGACGCCCGGGGCCGCCACGACGTCGTCCTCGACCTCGCCGGCAACCGGCCGCTGGGCGTGCTGCGGCGCGCGCTCACGCCGCGGGGCCGCCTGGTGATCGTGGGCGGCGAGGACGCCGGCCCGATGCTCTTCGGACTGCCCCGCCAGGGGTGGGCCGCGGCCGTCGGCCGCGTCACCGGCCAGCCGATGCGCGGCATGCTGTCGCGGCCGTCCCAGGAGACCCTCACCGCGCTGGTGGCCGCCCACGCCGCCGGACGGCTCGACGGCGTCGTGACGCGGCACCACCCGCTGGCGCAGGCCGGCGAGGCGCTCGACGACCTCGCGGCGGGCCGGATCACCGGCAAGGCGGTGCTGCTGCCGTGACGGCGTACCTCACACGAGGAACCTGCTCCTCCCACACGGTGCACCGCGTGTGAAGAGCCGGATCCCCAGGTGAACCTGGGGATCCGGCGGCTCACGCGGGGCTCAGTACGCCGGCTGCGAGGGGTCGATCTGGTTGACCCAGGCGACCACGCCGCCGCCCACGTGGACGGCGTCGTCGTAGCCCGCGCCCTGCACGATCGCCAGCGTCTCGGCCGAGCGGACGCCGGACTTGCAGTGCATGACGACCTGGGTGCCGGAGTCGACCGGGGGCAGCTGCTCGAGGGCGTTGCCGTTGAGGAACTCGCCCTTGGGGATCAGCACCGAGCCGGGGATCTGGTTGATCTCGTACTCGTTGGGCTCCCGCACGTCGACGAGCACGAAGTCGCGGCTCCCCTCCTCGCGCTCCTTGAGCATGTGCTCGAGCTGGGTGACCGAGATGGTCGACCCGGCGGCGGCGTCGGCGGCCTCCTCGGAGATCGCGCCGCAGAAGGCGTCGTAGTCGATCAGCTCGGTGACGTCGGCGTGCTCGCCGCAGAGCCGGCAGTTGGGGTCCTTGCGGACCTTGAGCTTGCGCCACTCCAGCTCGAGGGCGTCGTAGATGACCAGCTTGCCGACGGCGGGCTCACCAGCACCGGTGAGCAGCTTGATGGCCTCGTTGACCTGGATCGAGCCGATGCTCGCGCACAGCACGCCCAGGACGCCGCCCTCGGCGCAGCTCGGCACCATGCCGGGCGGCGGGGGCTCGGGGTAGAGGCAGCGGTAGCACGGCGCGTCCTCCACCTGCTTGGGCGCGAAGACCGAGGCCTGACCGTCGAAGCGGTAGATCGAGCCCCACACGTAGGGGATCCCGAGGAAGTACGCCGCGTCGTTGACCATGTAGCGCGTGGCGAAGTTGTCGGTGCCGTCGACGATGAGGTCGTAGCCCTCGAAGATCCGCATCACGTTGTCGTTGTCGAGGCGCTCGTCGTGCACGACGACCTCGACGAGCGGGTTGATCTCGGCGATGGAGTCGCGCGCGGAGAGCGCCTTGGGCCGGCCGATGTCGGACTGCCCGTGGATGACCTGGCGCTGCAGGTTGGACTCGTCGACCTCGTCGAACTCGGCGATGCCGAGCGTGCCGACGCCCGCGGCGGCCAGGTAGAGCAGCGCGGGGCTGCCGAGGCCGCCGGCGCCGATGACCAGCACCTTGGCGTTCTTCAGCCGCTTCTGCCCGGTCATGCCGACGTCGGGGATGATGAGGTGCCGGCTGTAGCGGCGTACCTCGTCGGTGGTGAGCTCCGCGGCGGGCTCGACCAGCGGGGGGAGCGACAGGCTCGGTGACACTTCTCGACATCTCCTCGGTGCGGTGACGGTGCGGGGGGAGAACAGCGACGACGGCGCGCGTGTTCCCGCTCCCCGTCCATCGTGACGGCCGCTGCCCACGGGCCGCGCGGTGCCCGACATGTGGACGTCGCCGCAGGTGGCGCGCGAGCCGCGACCCGCCGCGGCTTGTAGGGTTTCGGCCGTGAGCAGGACCGAGGAGAGCCGCGACGGTGCGCCAGCGCGCGGCGTACGACTGCCGCGCCGGGCGCGGCGGGCGCAGCTGCTGACGGCTGCCCGCGAGGTCTTCGTGGCGCAGGGCTACCACGCCGCCGCGATGGACGACATCGCCGAGCGCGCGGGCGTCTCCAAGCCGGTGCTCTACCAGCACTTCCCCGGCAAGCTCGACCTCTACCTCGCCCTGCTCGACGAGTCGTGCACCGCGATGATCAAGGCGGTCTCCGACGCGCTGGAGAACACCGACGACAACAAGCAGCGCGTGACGGCGACGATGGCGGCGTTCTACGCCTACGTCACCGCTCCCGACGGCGCCTTCCGGCTGGTCTTCGAGTCCGACCTCACCAACGAGCCCGCCGTGCGCGCCCAGGTCGACCGCGTCACCAACGAGTCGGCGCGGCTGATCGCCCACGTGATCTCCGACGACACCGGCCTCAGCGAGGAGCAGTCGCTGCTGCTCGCGGTCTCCCTGGTCGGCATGGGCCAGGTCTCCGCACGCTTCTGGTTGCAGGAGGCAGGCACGATGTCACAGGACGACGCCGCGGCCCTGGTCGCGTCGCTCGCCTGGCGCGGCATCGGCGGCTACCCCCGTCACGACGACCGCTGAGCCCACACGTTCTTCACTCTCTCTAGGAGGTCCCCATGGAGGTCCGCATCGGCGTCCAGCACGCCCAGCGCGAGCTCAGCATCGACGCCACCCTCGACGCCGACGGCATCGAGAAGGCCGTGGCCGCAGCCCTCGGGGGTGGCACGCTCACCCTCCAGGACGCCAAGGGCCGCCGCCTGGTGGTGCCCGGCGACAAGCTCGCCTACGTCGACGTCTCCACGAGCACCACCGGTCAGGTCGGCTTCCGCAGCTAGCCGCGCTGCTCCCGCGCGTCGTAGGCGGCGCGGGCGGCGACGATCTCGCCGATGTGGTCGCGCGCCCACCGGTGCAGCACGCCCAGCGGCGCGATCAGGTCGCGGCCCAGCTCGGTGAGCTCGTAGTCGACCCGCACGGGCACCTGCGCGTGCACCGTGCGGGTCACCAGGCCGTCGCGCTCGAGGTGGCGCAGCGTCTGCGTCAGCATCTTCTGGCTGACGCCCTCCACGGCCCGCGCGATGTCGCCGTAGCGGCGCGGGCCGCCCGCGAGCGTGCCGATCACGAGCACGGTCCACTTGTCGCCGACGCGGTCGAGCAGCTGCCGGCTGGGGCAGGCTGCGCTGTAGGGGTCGGCGGCGTAGGTTGTCATCGATACTCTCCCGTGGGTTGCCAGGGAACTCTGAGGTGCCTGCTCTCCAACGGGAAGCACGTCGCACTTCTTCCCGTTGGAGGTGCTGATTCCGTCCCTCAGCACCCCAGGAGCCCCTCATGTCCCTCGTCGTCACCGGAGCCACCGGTCAGCTCGGCCGTCACGTCGTGGAGTCGCTGCTCGCGCGCGGCGCCCAGCCCGGCGACGTGCTGGCCACCGGCCGTGACCCGCAGCGCCTCGCCGACCTCGCCGAGCGGGGCGTCGTCGTACGCCGCGCCGACTACTCCGACCCCGCCTCCCTGACCGAGGCGCTCGAGGGCGCCCACCGGGTGCTGCTCGTCTCGGGCAACGAGTTCGGCCAGCGCGTGGCCCAGCACACCGCCGTCGCGCGGGCCGCCGCCGACGCCGGGGTCGAGCTGCTCGCCTACACCAGCGCGCCGTACGCCGCCACCACCTCGCTGCTGCTGGCCGGCGAGCACGCCGCCACCGAGGCGGCGCTGCACGAGACCGGGCTGCCCCTGGCCCTGCTCCGCAACGCCTGGTACGTCGAGAACTACACCGCGCAGCTGCCCACCTACCGCGAGCACGGCATGGTCGGCGCCGCCGGCGAGGGCCGGGTCAGCGTCGCGCTCCGGCGTGAGTACGCCGCCGCGGCGGCCACGGTGCTGCTCGGCGGCGACCACGCGGGCGCGACCTACGAGCTCGGCGGGCCCGCGGTCACGCTGCCCGAGATCGCCGCCGCCCTCAGCGACGTGACCGGCGAGCAGATCGCCTACCACGACGTCCCGGTCGCCACCCTGGTCGAGATCCTCACCGGTGCGGGCCTGCCGGCCGACGCCGCGCAGGTCTACGCCGACGTCGACCGGGGCATCGCCGCGGGCGAGCTCGAGGTGCCGACCGACGACCTGGAGCGCCTGCTCGGTACCGCGCCGCTCCCGCTGCGCGACGCCGTCGCCGAGGCCCTCGGCCGCTGAGTCGCCGGGCCGCCCACGCCGGCTCTTCACCGAGCACCCGCCCGAGGCGCTACGCGACGACCTCGTCGCGGGCGTCCTCGGGCGCCTCGGTCTTGCGGATCGTGGTGCGGAGCTCGGCGTGGGGCATCGCGGCCACGGCGACCACCGTGGCCAGGGCGACCAGCCCCGCGATGAAGAAGACGTGCGCGGTGCTGTCGGCGTACGCCGTGCGCACCAGCTCGAGCGCGGCCGGGGGCAGGGCGGAGAGGTCGAGGCTGCCCGAGCTCCCGGACGCGCCGGCGGTGTCGAGCCGGTCGGTCACGCCGTTGGCGAGCACCGCGCCGAGCCCGGCCACGCCGACGGCGCCGCCCAGCGAGCGGAAGAAGGTGACCACGCCGCCCGCGGCGCCGACCTCGGTGACGTCGACGGTGTTCTGCACCACGAGCACGAGGTTCTGCATCAGCGCCCCGGTGCCGATGCCCATGACGACCATGTAGGCCGAGAGGTGCCACAGCGCGCTGGCGTGCGAGACGGTGCCCATCAGGAGCAGGCCCGCGGAGAGCAGCACCGCGCCGCCGAGCATGACCGGCTTCCAGCGGCCGGTGCGGGTGATGAAGAGCCCGGAGCCGGTCGCGCCGACCAGGTTGCCCACGACCAGCGGCAGCATCAGCAGCCCGGCCTCGGTGGGGGTGTGGCCGCGCGCCACCTGGAAGTACTGGCTCAGGAAGACCGACGCGCCGAACTGCGCCACGCCCACGGCGATGCTGCCCAGGATCGAGAGCCGCGTCATGGTGTCGGCCAGGATGTGCGGCGGCACCAGCGGGTCGCGGTGACGGCGCTCGACGACCACGGCAGCCGCCAGGGCGACGGCCGTGCCGGCCAGGAAGTACGCCGACTCGCGCGAGACCCACGCGAAGGAGTCGCCGGCGAAGGGGACCCAGAGCAGCGGCAGCGACGCGGCCACGGCGATGAAGACCATGCCGAACCAGTCGATGCGGACCTCGCGGCGGATCGTCTCGACGTGCAGGAACTTCTGCAGCATCCCCAGGCCCAGCAGCGCGAAGGGCACAGCGACCCAGAAGCACCAGCGCCAGCCCGCGGTGTCGACCAGCAGGCCACCGATGAGAGGGCCGGAGACCGTGGCGACCGCCATCACGCCGGCCATGTAGCCGCTGTAGCGGCCCCGCTGCCGCGGCGGGATGATCGCGCCGATGATCGACTGCGACAGCGCGATCAGGCCGCCCATCCCGAGGCCCTGCACCGCACGGGCGGCGAGCAGCTGCGGCACGTCCTGCACCGCGCCGGCCGCGAGCGAGCCGAGGATGAAGATGCCGATGGCCAGCTGGACGAGCAGCTTCTTGTTGTAGAGGTCGGAGAACTTCGCCCACACCGGGCTGGTCACCGTCATCGCGAGCAGCGAGGCGGTGACCACCCAGGTGTACTGCGTCTGCGAGCCGTCGAGGTCGCCGATGATCGTCGGCAGCGCGGTCGAGACGATCGTGGTGGAGAGGATCGCGACGAAGAGCGCGGAGAGCAGGCCGACCAGCACCTCGAGGATCTCGCGGTGGGTGGGCTCGTGCGGCTCGCGGTCGGGCTCGCGCCGGTCGGTGCGGGCGGCGCCCGGGTGGACGTCGGGGGTGGCGGTCATGCCGGGTCCTTCGTGGTCGTCGGGGAGGTGGGAGGTTCGAGGAGGCGCTGGACGAGGTCGTCGACGAGCTGCGTGGCGCGGCGTACGTCGTCGGCCGGCCAGCCGTCGAGCCGGTCGGCCAGGCGCCGGGAGAGCGCGTCGTGCACCTCGCCGAGGCGGGCGCGACCGGACGCGGTGATCGAGACCAGCTCGGCGCGGCCGTCGTGCGGGTCGCTCACCCGGTCGACCAGGTCGGACTCCGTCAGCGCGGCGAGCTGGCGACTGACCACCGACGGGCCGCAGCCGAGGCGGGCGGCGATGTGACCGGGGCGCATCGCGCCGTGCGCGTGCAGCATGCCGAGCACGACGACGTCGCCGCGGCGGAGGCCGCCGGCGAGGTCGGCCCACTCGGAGCCGTGCACCTTCAGCGCCCGGTGGAAGCGGAGCAGCGTCTCGACCAGCTCGCCGACGGCGTGCTCGCGCCCGACCTGCATCGTTGACATGAGTCAACGATCTCGTATTAGTTGCCTATGTGCAACTTATTTGGCAGTGGCGTGGCTCACGCGTCGAGACCCAGCTCGGCCATGCGTCGCGTGTGATTCTCGGTGAGCCGGGAGAACATCCGGGCGAGCGCGGCGAGGTCCATGCCGGGCCGGTCGACGCCGCCGGCGAGCAGCGCCGCCAGCGAGTCGCGCTCGGCGGCGACGCGCTGGGCCTGCGAGAGCGCCTCCCCCATCAGCCGGCGCCCCCAGAGCGCCAGTCGGCCACCCACCCGGGGGTCGTCGGCGATCGCGCGGCGTACCCGGTCGACGACGAAGTCGGCGTAGCCCGCGTGGGCCAGCGACGCGGTGATCAGCTCGCGGGTCTCGGCGTCGAGGAAGGCGGCGATCTCGACGTAGAAGTCGGCCGCGAGCCCGTCGCCGACGTAGGCCTTGACGAGGCCCTCGAGCCAGTCGGACGGCGCGGTGGAGGCGTGGAAGACGTCGAAGGGCGTGCGGAAGGGCGCCATCGCCTCGAGCGGGTCGGCGCCCAGCTCGGTGATGCGCTCGAGCATGGGCTGGATCAGGCCGAACTGCACCGTCGCCATCTTGGCCAGCGCCAGCTTGTCGGGCAGCGCCGGGGCCAGCCGCGCGTCGTCGGTGAGCCGGTCGAAGGCCGCGATCTCGCCGTAGGAGATGGCGCCGAGCAGGTCGACGACGGCGGCGCGGTAGTCGGGGTCCTCGAAGGCGACCGAGGTGACGCCGGAGGTGGGCCGGGAGGTGTCGGGAGCGCTCGCCGTGGCCGTGGGATCGGGCGACGGTTCGGTCATGCGCGCACCCTACCGATAGACTCACCAGGAGGTCGCCGGCTCGATGCCCTGTGGATCGGCCGCCCTGGACTCGCTCCCGGATGCTCGTCGGCGCTCGTTTCGAACGCACATGCTCGCCTGGCACGCCCGGGCGCCACACAGAACAGGCAGCATCCTGACCACCACATTCCGTGAGCTCGGGGTCATCCCCGACATCGCCGACGCCCTCGAGCGCGGCGGCATCGTCCATCCCTTCCCGATCCAGGAGATGACCCTCTCCATCGCGCTGATGGGCACCGACCTGATCGGCCAGGCGCGCACCGGCACGGGCAAGACCCTCGCCTTCGGCATCCCGGTGCTGCAGCGCAGCGTCGCCCCCCACGACCCCGACTACGCCGAGCTGGTCGCGCCCGGCAAGCCGCAGGCCCTCGTCGTCGCCCCGACGCGCGAGCTCGCGCTGCAGGTGAGCGCCGACCTGACGCTGGCCGGCTCCGACCGCGGCATCCGCGTGCTCACCGTCTATGGCGGCGTCCCCTACGAGGGTCAGCTCGACGCCCTCAAGGCGGGCGTCGACGTCGTCGTCGGCACCCCGGGCCGACTGATCGACCTGATGGACAAGCGCGCCCTCGACATCTCGCACGTGAAGTCCCTCGTGCTCGACGAGGCCGACGAGATGCTCGACCTGGGCTTCCTGCCCGACGTCGAGAAGCTGCTGCGCAACACCCCCGAGACCCGCCAGACGATGCTCTTCTCGGCCACGATGCCGGCCGCCATCGTGGGCCTCGCGCGGATGCACATGCGCCACCCGATGAACATCCGCGCCGAGTCCAGCGCCGACAACCAGACGGTGCCGGCGACCGCGCAGTTCATCTACCAGGCGCACGACCTCGACAAGCCCGAGATGATCGGGCGGCTGCTGCAGGCCGAGGGCGCCGACCTGATGATCGTCTTCACCCGCACCAAGCGGCAGGCGCAGCGGGTCGCCGACGACCTCACCGAGCGCGGCTTCAAGGCCAGCTCGCTGCACGGCGACATGACGCAGGTCGCCCGCGAGAAGGCGATGGCCAAGTTCCGCAACGACGAGCTGCAGGTGCTGGTCGCCACCGACGTCGCCGCGCGCGGCATCGACGTCACCGGCGTGACGCACGTCGTCAACTACACCTGCCCCGAGGACGACAAGACCTACGTCCACCGGATCGGCCGCACCGGCCGCGCCGGCGCCACCGGCATCGCGATCACCTTCGTCGACTGGGCCGACCTCCACCGCTGGAAGATGATCAACAAGGCGCTGGACCTGCCCTTCGACGAGCCGCTCGAGACCTACTCCAGCTCCGAGCACTTCCTGCACGACCAGGGCATCGTGCCCGGCACCAAGGGCCGCGTGATCCCTGAGGGCGAGATCGTCATCCCCCGGCGCGACACCGGCAAGGGCGGCCGCGGCGGCGGGCGCTCCTCCGAGCGCGGCGGCCAGGGCGGGCGCGACCGCTCCCGCGGTGGTCGCGGCGGCGGCTCGGGCAGCGGCTCCGCGTCGACGGAGCGGGCCACGGCCGGCTCCACGTCGGCGTCCGGCTCCGGCGAGGGCGGCTCCGGCGAGGGCGGCTCCGGCCGCTCGCGCAACCGCCGCCGTCGGCGGACCCGGGGCGGCAAGTCCTCGGGCGACACCCAGGGCTGAGCGACCCGCGGTTTCCCACGTTGGCTGGTGAAACTGGCACTTCCCCACCGAAGCTTCAGCGGGGAAGTGCCGGTTTCACCAGTTCACTGGTGAAACCGGCGACGCGCGCGTCAGACGCGGGCGAGCAGCCCCTTGGCGACCTCGCGGTAGGCCTGGGCGCCCTTGTTGGAGCGCGAGGTCCGCAGGATCGAGCGGCCGGCGGCGGGCGCCTCGGCGAAGCGGATCGACTTGGGGATCGGCGGCTCGATGACGTCGAGGTCGTAGGTCTCGGAGATCGTCTCGAGCACCGTGCGGGCGTGGTTGGTGCGGCCGTCGTAGAGCGTCGGCAGCACGCCCCACACCTCGAGGTCGCGGTTGGTGAAGCGCTTGACGTCGTGCACCGTGTCGAGCAGCTGCCCGACACCCCGGTGGCTCAGCGTCTCGCACTGCAGCGGCACCAGGACGCCGTCGGCCGCGGTCAGCGCGGCCACGGTCAGCACCCCGAGCGAGGGCGGGCAGTCGAGCAGCACCCAGTCGTAGTCGTCGGCGTCCTCGACGGCCGTGCGGATGACGTACTCACGGCCGGTGCGGGTGAGCAGGTCGGCCTCGGCGCGGGCCAGCTCGATGGTCGCCGGCAGCAGGTCGACGCCGTCCTCGGTCGCGATGATGACCTCGGCCGGGTCGAGGCCCTTGGTCAGCACGTGGTGCACCGAGGTCTCGAGGTCCTCGGGGTCGATCCCGAGGCTGAAGGTCAGGCACGCCTGGGGGTCGAGGTCGACGAGCAGCACCCGCTGACCCAGCTCGGCGAGGGCCGCGCCGAGCGAGGCGACCGTGGTGGTCTTGGCGACCCCACCCTTCTGGTTGGCCACAGCCACGACATGAGTGCTCATCGCCCGACATTGTGCCTCGCGACCCGCCCGGAGTGAACGCCCCCTCACCACGTGGGACGTGGACCGCCGAAGGGGATCTCCAGGGCCTCGGGCCCGAAGCCGGTCACGTCGGCCAGCAGCCACTCGTCGTGCAGCAGCAGCGCCGAGGACGCCGGCCTCATCACCAGCCACAGCCAGCGGCCCTCCGCCTCCCCGGCGAAGACGGCGCGCGCCAGCAGCTCCTGGTCGTCGGCGTGCTCGCCGTCGACCAGCCAGAGCGGTACGGCGCGCCCACCGGCACGCACGTGCACCGCCGGCGGACCGTGGCTGACCTGCGGCCCGGGGTCGTCGTACGACGTGCCGCTGCAGCGCGCACCGAGCCCGACCCCCGGCTCCTCGGAGACGACCGTGACCTCGACCTGGCCGTCGAGGTCGCTGGTGCCGACCGTGGTGGTGACGGTCGCGCGGACCCGGTCGTCGCCCACGCGGCCGAAGTCGGCGATCGACCACCCGGGGCTCATCGGCCACGGCAGGTAGATCGGCATGTCGTCGATGCGGGCGACCAGCTCGGCGAAGGACTCGTAGTCGGCGTGGTCGGGGCGCCACAGCGGGTCGGTGCGCCCGTGCAGGCTGCAGGCGAAGGCCCGGCCCTCACCCGTCACCGGCGAGGTGCACCTGGGGCAGGACGCCGCGAGCGACACGAGCGAAGGCTAGTGGCCCGGCGCCGCGAGGGCCATCACTCCCGGGCCGGAGGCCGAGGTCTAGGCGTTCCAGCGCGACACGGCCGGCGACTCCCGCTCCCACGCGAGCACCGAGACGGTCGCCGTGCCCAGCAGGAAGTGCTGGCCCGACTCCGGCGGCAGCCCCAGCCAGCGGGCCGCGAGCACGCGCGAGGCGTGACCGTGGCTGAAGACGAGGGTGCGGCCGTCGTGCGAGCGGGCGCGCTCGACGACGCGGTCGAGCCGGAGGGCCACCTCCGCGGCGCTCTCGCCCCCGGGGCACGGGTGCGACCAGACCGTCCAGCCGGGCACGGTCTCGCGGATCTCGGGCGTGGTCACGCCCTCGTAGTCGCCGTAGGCCCACTCCGCGAGGTCCTCGGTCGGCTCGGGGTCCTCGAAGCCCGCGAGCTGCGCCGTGCGCCGCGCGCGCAGCCGGGGACTGCTGAGCACGAGGTCGAAGCCCGCGGGATCGAGCCGCTCGGCCAGCGTGCGGGCGACGCGCTCGCCCTCCGCGGTGAGGTCGAGCTCGGTGGTCGAGGTGTGCCGCCCGTCGCGGCTCCACTCGGTCTCGCCGTGCCGCACCACCCAGAGCTCGCTGGTGGGGCCGTCGCCGGAGGAGCTCACGAGTCGGCGCGCCCGGGCCAGTTCTTGTCCGGCTGCGGCACCGGCCGGCCGGGCTGCTCCCCACCGCGCGCCTCGAGGTAGGACTGCTTGGGCACCATCACCTTGCGGCGGAAGATGCACACGACCTTGCCGTCCTGGTTGTAGCCGATGGTCTCGACGTGCACCACGCCCCGGTCGTCCTTGCTCCGGCTCTCCCACTTGTCGAGCACGGTGGTCTCGCCGTAGAGCGTGTCGCCGTGGAAGGTCGGCGCCACGTGGCGCAGCGACTCGATCTCCAGGTTGGCGATGGCCTTGCCGGAGATGTCGGGGACGCTCATGCCGAGCAGGATCGAGTAGACGTAGTTGCCCACCACGACGTTCTTGCCGAACTGCGTGGCCTCCCCCGCGTAGTGCGCGTCGAGGTGCAGCGGGTGGTGGTTCATCGTGAGCAGGCAGAACAGGTGGTCGTCGTACTCCGTCACCGTCTTGCCGGGCCAGTGCCGGTAGGTCGCGCCGACCTCGAACTCCTCGTAGCTGCGTCCGAACTGCATGTCCGCACCCTAGGGGCCGACGGGCTCACGCGGGCAGGCTCGTGGCCTTCCTCACGGGTACGCCGGTCACGACCCCCCGCCACCGGCCTTGCGACGGTGCATCTTCGGCGCGCCGCCCACCACCTCGGAGCCGTGCGCCTTCGAGCGCGAGTCCGCCTGGTCGTCGGGGTGCTTCGCGCCCGCCTTGCGGTCGAGCGCCTCGCGCATCTTCGCCTTCAGGTCGTCGTTGGCGTGCTGGTCGGCCATGGTGGTCCCTCTCGCTCGACGGTGAACCCCTCCACCCTCGCAGGGTGGGGCGCTCAGGGCGAGGGACTTTCGCGCTCCCACACCACCGGGACGCCGTGGGGAGCGGCGACGCCGAGCACCTGCTCGGCGCCGTCGCCGGGCCAGCACCGCAGCGTCACGAGCATCTCCCGAGGAGCGTCGGGGTGGCGCCGGCGCGGCTCCATGGCGACGTGGGCGACCGGGGCCGAGGCGCTCGCCCGCGCGGCGAGGTCGTCGATCCGGGCGGTGACGTCGCGGCGCTCCGCCTCGTCGAGGTACTGCCACACCACGCTGTGCCACACCACCGTGACGGCGCCCTCGCGCGGCTCCACCTCGGCCAGCAGCTCGCGCGCGCTGCTGCGGCGTACGTCGACCGGGTGGCGCTGGGCCAGGTCGAGGGCGTGGCGCAGCCGCTCCAGCCGGTCGGTCTGGTCGGCCCAGACGTACGCCGTGAGGGTCAGCCGGCCCTGCGTCGTGCGCACGTCGACCGGGTGCGGGTCGCAGCCCACCGGGTCGACGAGGCGCAGCCCCGGCCACGGCGCGGGCGTCGGCCCCCGCCAGGCGCCCTCGGGGAGCGGCAGCCGGTCGGCCAGCAGGTTCAGCCCGCCCGACGAGCCGAGCTCGACCAGCCGCACCGGGAGCCGCGCGGCCACGGGCAGGTGGCGCAGCGCCCCGACGAGGGCGGCGGCGCGACCGACCTCGTTGGTCTGCGGCGGCCGGTCGAGCCACTCGGCCACCAGGTCGGGCTCCCGGGCCAGCAGGTCGAGGACCGCGGCGGTGCCGTCGGCGTCGTCCCAGGTGCCACCGACGCTGGGCCAGTACGCCGCCAGCGCCCCCGCCCGGCGCTCCAGCACCAGCCGGTGCACGCTCCCGAGCAGCCGCAGCGCGAGGGCGCTCGGGCCGGGGTCGTGCTCGTGGCCGCGCAGCACCCGCGCCGTCGGGCCGCCGGCCGCGAGGTCGTCGGCCAGGCGCTCGAGCAGCGCGGCGTACAGGGGCGAGCCCAGCTCGCCGCACCCCTGCGCCTGCTCCCGCAGCGCCGCCTCGGCCTCCACGGGTCAGCCCTTGAGGGCGTACTCCTTGAGCAGGCTGCGCCCGATGATCATCTTCTGGATGTCGGCGGTGCCCTCGCCGATCAGCAGGAAGGCGACCTCGCGGTAGAGCCGCTCGATCTCGTACTCCTTGGAGTAGCCGTAGCCGCCGTGGATGCGGAAGGACGCCTCGACGACCTCGTGGGCGTACTCCGCGGCGAGGTACTTCGCCATGCCCGCCTCGACGTCGTTGCGCTCGCCGCGGTCCTTGAGGCGGGCGGCCTTGACCATCATCGCGTGGGCGGTCTCGACCTTGGTCGCCATCTCCGCCAGGCGGAAGAGGATCGCCTGGTGCTGGGCGATCGGCTTGCCGAAGGTCTCGCGCTGCTGGGCGTAGGCGATGCCGAGCTCGAAGGCCCGCAGCCCCACCCCGCAGGCGCGGGCGGCGACGTTGACGCGGCCGACCTCGACGCCGTCCATCATCTGGTAGAAGCCCTGGCCCGGCTCGCCGCCGAGCACCTGGTCGGCGGAGGCCCGGTGGCCCTCGAGCACCATCTCGGTCGTGTCGACGCCCTTGTAGCCCATCTTGTCGATCTTGCCGGGGATGGTCAGGCCGGGCGCCGTCTCGCCGAAGCCCGCCTCCTTCTCCAGCAGGAAGGTCGTCATGTTCTTGTAGACCGAGTCGGCGCCCTCGTCGGTCTTGACCAGGCAGGCGACCAGGGTGGAGGAGCCGCCGTTGGTCAGCCACATCTTCTGCCCGGTGAGGGCGTAGCCGTCACCGTCGCGCACGGCCTTGGTCTTGATCGCCGACACGTCCGACCCCAGCCCGGGCTCGCTCATCGAGAAGGCCCCGCGCACCTCGCCGGTCGCCATGCGCGGGAGGTACTTCTGCTTCTGCTCCTCGGTCCCGTGGCGCATCAGCATGTAGGCGACGATGAAGTGCGTGTTGATGACGCCGGAGACGCTCATCCAGCCGCGGGCGATCTCCTCCACGCACAGCGCGTAGGTCAGCAGCGACTCGCCGAGCCCGCCGTGCTCCTCGGGGATCATCAGCCCGAAGATGCCGAGCTCCTTGAGCCCCTCGACGATCTCGGTGGGGTACTCGTCGGCGTGCTCGAGCTCCGTGGCCACCGGGAGGATCCTGGCGTCGACGAACTGCCGCACCGCCTTGACGATCTCCTCCTGCATGTCGGTGAGACCTTCGGTCTGGCAGAGACGGGCCATGACGTGTCCTCTGGGTTCCTCGGCGGTACGACGGAGTGGGCTGCGATGCAGGGTAGGTGAGAAGCGGCGGCCGTCACATGAGCAATGTCACTCCGCCCGACCCCTGAGTAGGCTCACGCCACGTGAGCACCCACCCCAGCCGCGTCTTCGCCGCCAGGCTCGCCGGGCTCCCGGTGTTCGACCCCGCGGGAGACCAGGTCGGCAAGGTGCGCGACGTCGTCGTGGTGCTGCGTCCGGGCGGCCGGCAGCCCCGGGTCGTGGGGCTGGTCGTCGAGGTCTTCGGCCGCCGCCAGATCTTCGCCCCGATGACGCGGGTGACCGCGGTCGACGCCGGCCAGGTCATCACGACCGGCCTGCTCAACATGCGCCGCTTCGAGAAGCGGGCCAGCGAGACCCTGGTCATGCAGCACCTGCTCGACCGCCGGGTGCGCATCATCAGCAGCGACGTCGTCGGCACGGTCTACGACGTCGCCATGGAGCAGACCCGGACCCGCGACTGGGTGCTCAGCCGCGTCGCGGTCACCGAGCCGGTGCGCGGCTTCCGCCGCCGGGCGCAGACCCACGTCGTGGAGTGGGACGACGTCGACGGGCTGATGGAGCGCCCCGCGCAGCAGGGCGCCGAGCACCTGGCGGCCTCGCTCGCCGACCTCCGGCCCGCCGACGCCGCCAACGTGCTGCACGACCTCGCGCCCGAGCGGCGCCGCGAGGTCGTCGCCGAGCTCGCCGACGAGCGGCTGGCCCGCGTCCTGGAGGAGATGCCCGAGGAGGACCAGGTCGAGGTGCTGGAGAACCTCGACAGCGAGCGCGCCGCCGACGTGCTCGAGGAGATGTCGGCCGACGACGCCGCCGACCTCATCGCCGACCTCCCGCCGGAGACCGCGCAGGAGCTGCTCGAGCTGATGGAGCACGAGGAGGCCGCCTCGGTGCGCCGGCTGATGGTCTACGGCGAGGAGACCGCGGGCGGCATGATGACGCCGGAGCCGGTCATCCTGCCCCCGGACGCCACCGTGGCCGAGGCCCTGGCCCGGGTGCGGGCCGAGCAGCTGACGCCGTCGCTGGCCGCGCTCGTGCACGTGTGCCGGCCTCCCCTGGAGACGCCCACCGGCCGGCTGCTCGGCATCGCCCACATCCAGCGGCTGCTGCGCGAGCCCCCCTCGTCGCTGGTCGCCGGGGCGCTCGACACCTCGATCGACTACCTGCGCCCCGAGGCGACCCTCGAGGACGTCGCGACCTTCCTAGCGACCTACAACCTCGTCGCCGCGCCCGTAGTCGACGACGACGGGCGGCTCCTCGGCACCGTCGCCGTCGACGACCTGCTCGACCACCTGCTGCCCGAGGGCTGGCGCGACGCGAGCGCCGGGGACGTGACCGCATGAGCGAGCGCGCCAAGCCCGACCGCAACCGCAGCGAGCGTGCCGCCGCCGAGCGGCGCGGCCCGCGGCTCGACACCCCGCTGGACCCGCGCCGGGTGCTGCGGCGTCCGCAGGTCGACCAGGACGCCTTCGGCAGCTTCGCGGAGAACTTCGCGCGCTTCATGGGCACCGCGCGCTTCCTGCTCTACATGACCGGCTTCGTGGCCTTCTGGATCCTGTGGAACGTGCTGGCGCCGTCGGCGGTGCGCTTCGACACCTACCCCTTCATCTTCCTGACCCTGATGCTGAGCCTGCAGGCGTCGTACGCCGCCCCGCTGATCCTGCTGGCGCAGAACCGGCAGGAGGTGCGCGACCGCGTCGTCAACGAGCAGGACCGCCAGGCCAACGCCCGCGCGCACGCCGACATGGAGTTCCTGGCCCGCGAGGTGGCCTCGCTGCGCATGGCGGTCGGCGAGGTCGCGACCCGCGACTTCCTGCGCTCCGAGCTGCGCAACCTCGTCGAGGAGCTGGCGCCCGAGGACGACGAGCCCGACGACCACGACGACTCCGGCGACCGGCCCGACCCGCCCGGCCAGCGGCGGGCGCCCGGTCACCGGGCCTGAGTCGCTGTCGGCCGACCCGTACCCTGGGCACCATGGCTTCCCCTGACACCGACCAGATCAGGGCTGCGCTCGCGCGCGTGAACGACCCCGAGATCAAGCGGCCCATCACCGACCTCGGCATGGTCGACGACGTCCGCGTCGACGGCGGCTCGGTCACCGTGCGCGTGCTGCTCACCGTGGCCGGCTGCCCGCTGAAGGACACCATCACCCGCGACGTCACCAAGGAGGTCGGCGCCCTCCCCGGCGTCGCCGACGTGCACGTCGACCTCGGCGTGATGACCCAGGAGCAGCGGGCCGGGCTGCAGGAGCAGCTCCGCGGCGGCCAGGCCCAGCGCGAGATCCCCTTCGCCCAGCCCGGCAGCCTCACCAAGGTGCTCGCCATCGCCTCCGGCAAGGGCGGTGTCGGCAAGAGCTCGGTCACCGTCAACCTCGCCATCGCGATGGCCAAGCAGGGCCTCAAGGTCGGCATCGTCGACGCCGACATCTACGGCCACTCCGTGCCGGCCATGCTCGGCGTCGCCGACACCCGGCCCACCCAGGTCGAGGACCTGATCATGCCGGTGCCCACGCCCAGCGGCGTCTCGGTGATCAGCATCGGCATGCTCAAGCCCCGGCGCGACCAGGTGGTCGCCTGGCGCGGCCCGATGCTCGACCGGGCGCTCGTGCAGATGCTCGCCGACGTCTACTGGGGCGACCTCGACGCGCTGCTCCTCGACCTGCCCCCGGGCACCGGCGACGTCGCCATCTCGCTGGGCCAGCACCTGCCCAACGCCGAGGTCGTCGTCGTCACCACGCCCCAGGACGCCGCCACCGAGGTGGCCGAGCGCGCCGGCACGATGGCCTCGATGATGCACCAGCGGGTCGTCGGCGTCGTGGAGAACATGTCCTACCTGCCCTGCCCCCACTGCACGCCCGAGGGCCGCGAGCACCGGCTCGAGATCTTCGGCTCCGGTGGCGGCGAGCGGGTCGCGGCGACGCTCGGGGCCCGCTTCGGCTACGACGTCCCGCTGCTCGGCCAGATCCCGCTCGACGTGAGCCTCCGCGAGGGCGGCGACGTCGGCAAGCCGATCGTCGACGCCGACCCGACGGCCGTGGGGGCGCAGGTGCTCACCCGCGTCGCGGAGCGGTTGACCTCGCGGGGCCGCGGCCTCGCCGGCATGCAGCTGGGGCTCTCCCCCACCCCGAAGGGCTGACCGGACGTGTTCGGGGTCGGGCTGCCCGAGCTGGCGGTGATCGCGCTGGTCGCGGTCATCGTCTTCGGTCCCGACCGGCTGCCTGAGTTCGCCCGCCAGGCCGGGCGGATGGTGCGCCAGCTGCGCAACCTGGCCACCTCCGCGCAGTCGCAGCTGCGCGACGAGCTGGGTCCCGAGTACGCCGACCTCAAGCTCACTGACCTCGACCCGCGCCAGGCGATCCGCAAGCACATCCTGGAGGCCATGGAGGAGGAGGACGAGGCCGAGGAGCGCCGCCGTCGGCCGAGCATCTCCGGCCCGCCGCCCGTCACGGTGCTCGCCCACGGCGAGATCCCGCCGTACGACCTCGAGGCGACCTGAGCCTCCCCGGCCGGGGCGAGGCGGGCGCTACTCCGTCTCGGCCTTCAGCCCGACGGTGATCTCCTGCTGCTCGCCGTCGCGCTCGACCTCGAGGGTGACCTCCTCGCCGGCCACGCGCGAGCGCACCGCGACCACCACGTCGATCGAGCTGGTCACGGGCTTGTCGTCGACCCGGCGGATGATGTCGCCCACCTCGAGGTCTGACTCGGCGGCGGCCGAGCCGCGGGTGATGCCGTCGACGCGGGCGCCGTCCCTCGTCGCGAGGCCCTGCACGTTGGCGCCGATGACGGGGTACTGCGAGCGCCCGGTACGCAGGATCTGGGTCGTCGTGACCTCGACCTGCTCGACCGGGATCGCGAAGCCCACCCCGATGTTGCCGCCCTGGTCGGGGCTCATGGCACCGCCCAGCGAGGCGATCGCGGAGTTGACGCCCACCACGCGGCCCTGCAGGTCGACCAGCGGGCCCCCGGAGTTGCCCGGGTTGATCGCGGCGTCGGTCTGCACGGCGTTGATGTAGGAGCTGTCCTCCTCGCTCGACCCCGTGGTCACGGGGCGCTCGAGGGCGCTGACGATCCCGGAGGTCACCGTCGAGGAGAGACCGAGCGGCGAGCCGATCGCGACCACCGTCTCGCCCACCCGCATCTGCTGGGAGGAGCCGATGGCGGCCGGGGGCATGCCCTCGGCCCCCTCGGCGCGCAGCACCGCGAGGTCGTAGACCGTGCTCCTGCCCACGACCTCGGCCACGGAGCGGTTGCCGTCCTGGTCGACGACCTGGATCCGTCCGCCCGCCTGGGCCGCATCGGCGATGACGTGGTTGTTGGTCACCACGTGGCCCTCGTCGTCGTAGACGAAGCCGGAGCCCGTGGCGCCCTGGCCGGACTCCGCGATGATCTGCACCGTGCTGGGCAGCAGCTCCTCGGCGACCGCCGCGATGCTGCCGTTGTCGGCCGGCAGCGGGGGCGCCGTACGCCGCTCGACGCTGATCACGCTGCCCACGCCCGAGCCGTCGCCCGCGACGAGCACCCCGCCGAGCAGACCCCCCGTGACGCCGACGACGAGCGCCAGCGCCGCCACGCCCGGCCACACCCACCGCGGGACGCGCCCCGAGCCCGGCTGCGCGCGGGGGTCGGGCGAGGTGACGGCCACGTGCGGCTGTGCCGGCGGGACCCACGGCGGCACCGGTCGCGGCGTCCACGGGTCGTCGGCGGGCGGGGGCGCACTGAAGCCGGGGTGGCCGGGCCGCTGCTGGCCCATGCCGGCCGGCGGCGCGGGAGCGGGGCCGGGGGCGGGATCTGGCGCGCGGTCTGGCGCGGGGTCCGAAGCGGGATCGGGTCCCGAGCCGGGCCCTGCGTCGGGCTCGGAGGCCTGCTGGGGGTGCTCCGGCTCCTCGCTGCTCACCTCACCATCTTGGACCATGCGCCCACACGGCGCGGCTGGTCTCCCCTCCGCTGGACGTGCCGACCCAGCCGGCGTCGGCGCTCCGGCCCTCGGCGGCGCCCGCTCCGGAGCCCGGCTGCACCTCGCCGCGGACCGTCGCCTGGGGGGCCGGCACCGGCAGGTCGGCGACCCGGTCGCCCCCGCTCAGCCCGCCGGTCACCACGACGGCGGCGCCGAGCGCGAGCGAGGCCGTGAGCATCCCGCCGCCCACGACGGCGTACCTGCGGTGGGCGCGTCGCTCGAGCCGGGAGACCTCCTGCCACGCCGCGAGGGCGGCGGGGTCGAGCACGGTCGGGGCAGGCCCCGGAGCCTCGGGGGCGCCGCGGAGGCCGCCGAGCAGCCGCTTGGTGGCGGCCTGCTGC
Organism: Nocardioides aequoreus; assembly: GCF_000720335.1. Lineage (GTDB taxonomy): Bacteria > Actinomycetota > Actinomycetes > Propionibacteriales > Nocardioidaceae > Marmoricola > Marmoricola aequoreus. The sequence continues at coordinate 64,630 of NZ_JOJN01000006.1, forward strand.
GAGACCGCCTCGCGACAGCCGGGGCAGCCCAGCACGTGGCGCCAGGCGCGCTCGGCCTCGTCAGCGGAGAGCTGTCCGTCGACGAGGGCGGCGGTCCGGTCGCCCAGGTGGCCGCTGAGCGAGAGCATCAACGGACGGCGTGCGGCACCAGCGGCGCGGCCGGCAGCAGGGGCCCTCGCACGCGGGTGCGCCCCGGCTCGGGGGCGCGGTGGGCCAGCGCCTTGCGCAGCTGGGCCCGACCCCGGTGGATGCGGGAGCGCACCGTGCCGAGCTTGAGGTCGAGCACCTCGGCGATCTCCTCGTAGGTCAGCCCCTCGACGTCGCAGAGCACGACGGCGGCGCGGAACTGCGGCGCCAGCGAGGCCAGCGCGGCCTCGACGTCGTCGTCGAAGAGCCGCTCTGCCGAGATGACGTCGGGTGCCGGCACGGGGCTGGGGAGCCGCTGGGCGGCGTCGTCGCCGAGGCTGTCGAAGCGGATCCGCTGCTTGCGGCGGGCCTGGTCGAGGAAGAGGTTGGTGGTGATGCGGTGCAGCCAGCCCTCGAAGGTGATCGGCGTGTAGGTGTGCAGCGAGCGGAAGACCCGCACGAAGACCTCCTGGGTGAGGTCCTCGGCGTCGTGCCGGTTGCCGGTGAGGCGGTAGGCGAGCCGGAAGACGCGCGCGGAGTGCTGCTCCACGATCTCCTCCCAGCTGGGCAGGGCCTGGGGGGAGTCGACGACGGGGTCAGCGTGGGGCGCCATGCGGCCACGCTAGGAGCCCAGCCTGAGACCCGCCTGAGCAAAGCCCCTCAACCGGCACAGAGGTGGCGCGGGCGGTGGCCGCGGCGGCGGTAGGGTGCGCAGGGCACACCCGCACGTCAGGAGATGGACATCGTCACGCCACTGAACCCCGCGAGCTGGACCTACGCAGAGGAGTTCGTCCCCGAGGACGACGTCCTCACCCAGGCACGTGCCCGCGCCGAGGAGGTCGGCGTGGTCGCCATCGGCTCCGGCGGCGGCGCCACCCTCGGCTTCCTGGCGACCCTGCTCGACGCGCGCGCCGTCGTCGAGGTCGGCACCGGCACCGGCGTCTCCGGCCTCTACCTGCTGCGCGGGATGCGCCCCGACGGCGTCCTGACCACCGTCGACACGGAGGCCGAGCACCAGCGGCTGGCCAAGCAGGGCTTCACCGAGGCCGGCATCGCCTCCCAGCGCGTCCGGCTGATCCCGGGGGCCGCGCTCGACGTCCTCCCCCGGCTCACCGACGGCGCCTACGACCTGGTCTTCTGCGACGGCGACAAGCGCGAGTACGTCGACTACCTCACCGCGGCGCTGCGCCTGCTGCGGCCGGGCGGCGTGGTGGCCTTCGACAACGCGCTGTGGCACGACCGCGTCGCCGACCCCTCCCAGCGCGACCCCGAGACCGTGGCCGTGCGCGACCTCGGCAAGGCCGTGCGCGAGCACGACGACCTCATCCCCCTGCTCCTCCCCGTGGGCGACGGCCTGCTCCTCGCGATCAAGCGCTGACCCCGGCAGGGGTCTGGGTCCTCGCGCCCCCTGCTGACCCGTGCCGGATTCCCAGGTTCACCTGGGGTTCCGGCACTTCACACGCGTTGCAGCGTGTGTGAGGAGCGGGTTTCCCAGGTGAACCTGGGAAACCTGTGACCGGCGAGGCGCGGCCCCGACCCGTCAGCGGACGCCGTCGAGGGGGGCGGGGGTGCCGAGCCAGTCGAGCAGCAGCCGGGCGCCGAAGCCGGTGGGCCCCTCGGTCCACTCGTCGGCGTCCTGCGGGGAGTCGCCGACCGAGGCGATGTCGAGGTGGGCCCAGGGCAGGCCGGCGGTGAAGGGCTCGAGGAAGAGCGCCGCGGTGATGGCGGGCGGGCCGCCGGGCGCGTTGTCGGCGTCCGCGATCTTGGAGGCGAGCTTGCCGGCGTACTCGCGGGCGAGCGGCATCCGCCAGACCGGCTCGCCGGAGCGGGACCCGGCCTGCTCCAGCGCCGCGGCGAGCGCGTCGTCGGTGGCGAAGAGGCCGCCGAGGTGCTGGCCCAGCGCGACCTTGATGCCCCCGGTGAGGGTGGCGATGTCGACGAGCACGTCGGGCTCGAGCTCGTCGACGGCGTAGGCGAGGCCGTCGGCGAGCACCAGGCGCCCCTCGGCGTCGGTGTTGGTGACCTCGGTGGTGCGACCGCCGTACTGCCGCAGCACGTCGCCGGGGCGCATCGCGCGACTGCCCACGGCGTTCTCGGCGAGCGGCAGCAGGCCGGTCACGCGCACCGGGCAGCCGATCGCGGGCAGCGCGGCCATCACGGCGGCGACCACGGCGGCGCCGGTCATGTCGCGCTTCATGGTGGCCATCGCCTGGCCCGGCTTGATCGAGAGCCCGCCGGAGTCGAAGGTGATGCCCTTGCCGACGAGGACGACGTGGCGCGGCTTGCGGCTGCCCGCGAGGCGCCGGCCGGGGCGGTAGTCGAGGCGCACCAGTCGCGGCGGCGCCTGCGCGGCCTGGCCGACGCCCACGATGCCGCCGAAGCCGCGGCGCTGCAGCTGCTCCTCGTCGAGCACCGTGGCCTTGAGGCCGGCGGCGGTCGCGGCGTCGACGGCCTGCTCCGCGAGCCACTGCGGGGTCTTGATGTTGGACGGCGTGGTGGCCAGCGTCCGGGCGAGCCACGAGGCGCCCGCGCGCGCCACGGCACGGGCCAGGTCGTCGTCGGAGCCGGCCGAGAGGGCGAGCGTCACGGTGGCGGCGGGACGGTGCTCCGGACCGTCGCGGTGGAGCGAGAAGCCGAAGCCGCCCAGCATCGCGCCCTCGACGAAGGCGGCCAGGCCCTCGGGCCCGGACACCGCGCTGACCGCGCTCGCCACGTGCTCGGCGTCGCGGGTGCGGCGTACGACGGCCGCCCCCGCCCGGCGGAGGTCGTCGGGGGTGGCGGCGCCCGCGCCGACCAGCAGCACCCGCACCAGCGCGTCGTCACGGCGTACGCCGTGCAGCTCGGTCACCTCGCCGGCACGGCCGGTCGCGCCCGCGCTCGCGAGCACGTCGAGCAGGTCGGGGACGCCGCTCAGGTCGTCGGCGAGCTCCGCGGACCCGGGGCCGAGCTCCGGGCCCTCCGCCCCGTCGCCGTCACCGGGCAGCACCGCGAGGGCGACGACGTCCGCCGACGCCACCGCGCTGGGGGGGCGGTCGGAGAGCGTGAAGCCGGGTGGGGTCACAGGACGCGCGCTCGACACCCGGCGACCCTAACCCGGACGCGTCGAAGGCCCCCGGGTGGTCACCCGGGGGCCTTCGCAGACGTCGCTCAGGCGACGACGCCGCCCAGCGCCTCGCGCAGCGCCGAGGCCTCGTCGGCGTTGAGCTCGACCACGAGGCGACCACCGCCCTCGAGGGGGACCCTCATCACAATGCCCCGGCCCTCCTTGGTGACCTCCAGCGGACCGTCGCCCGTCCGCGGCTTCATGGCCGCCATTGCACACCTCTTTCGTCTTGTGTCGTGCGCAGGAGGCACACGGTGTCGCGACCATTATCCCCTATCCGGGGGTGCGGGGAAGCAGTCGGCGGTGGAAGATGACGCTCGTGAGTGCCACAGACGACGGATCCAGCACGGCGAGTGCCGCCTCGGTCTCCTATCGCGTCGACGGCGCACCCGGTGCGCAGGTCGCCACCATCACCCTGGAGCGACCCGAGGCGATGAACGGTCTCGACACCGAGACCAAGGACTCGCTGCTCGCCGCGTGCCGCCGTGCGGCCGCCGCCCCGGACGTGCGGTGCGTGGTGCTGACGGGTCGCGGTCGCGCCTTCTGCGTCGGGCAGGACCTCAAGGAGCACCTCGAGACCCTGACCGCGTCGGGCGCCGAGCAGCTCTTCGACACCGTGCGGGAGCACTACAACCCGATCGTCACCTCGCTGCTGACGATGCCCAAGCCCGTCGTCGCGGCCGTCAACGGCGTCGCCGCCGGGGCGGGAGCGAGCCTGGCGCTCGCCTGCGACCTCCGCGTGCTCAGCGAGGACGCCGGCTTCAACCTCGCCTTCGCCGGCGTCGGCCTCTCCTGCGACACCGGCTCGTCGTGGACGCTGCCGCAGCTGGTCGGGCGCGGCAAGGCGCTCGAGCTGCTCTACTTCCCGCGCACGATCAGCGCGGCCGAGTCGCGCGACCTCGGCCTGGCCACCACGGTGGTCGCGGCCGACGAGCTCGACGACGAGGTCACCCGGCTCGCCCACCGGCTCGCGCAGGGCCCGACCGTGGCGTACGCCGCCATCCGCCGCGCCGTCACCACCTCGGCGTCCAGCGACCTCGCCACAGCCCTGGAGACCGAGGCCGGCCTGATGGACCTCACCGGCGCCACCGACGACCACCGCCGCGCGGTGCAGTCGTTCGTGGCCAAGGAGAAGCCGACCTTCCAGGGTCGCTGAGGTCCCGACCGGCAGGGGTCTCGACAGGCTCGACCGGCAGGGGTCTCGACCGGCACGGACCGGGCTACGGCGCGTCGGAGCCGGGGTCGCGGCCGGCGGCGTCGAGCTGCCGGGCGAGCCGCTCGAGGAGCGCGTCGACCTCGTCGGCGCGGTAGCCGCGCACCGCGGTGTTGAAGCGCACCTCGCGCAGGTCGGGCCCGGTGAGCGGACCCTCGGGGAGCAGCACGTCGCGCTGGTCGTCGTACGCCGGCCCCATGCTGCCGCCGCCCCCGGCGAAGACCACGACCACCGCCCCGACGGCCAGCACGAGCAGCACCGCGAAGACCCAGGACATCAGCGCTCGCCGCCTCGCTGCACGCCCGCCACCATCAGCTCGACGGCCTCGTCGACGTCGTCGGTGACCTGGAGCAGGTCGAGGTCGGAGTCGGAGATCTTGCCGTCGGCGAGCACCGTGGCGCGCAGCCAGTCGAGCAGGCCGCCCCAGTAGTCGGAGCCCAGCAGCACGATCGGGAAGGTGGTCACCTTGCGCGTCTGCACCAGCGTGACCGCCTCGAAGAGCTCGTCGAGGGTGCCCATGCCGCCGGGCAGCACGACGTAGCCCCGGGAGTACTTGACGAACATGGTCTTGCGGGCGAAGAAGTAGCGGAAGTTGATGCCGATGTCGACGTAGGCGTTGAGCCCCTGCTCGAAGGGCAGCTCGATGCCGAGACCCACGGACGTGCCGCCGGCCTCGCAGGCGCCCTTGTTGGCCGCCTCCATGGCGCCGGGGCCGCCGCCGGTGATGACGGCGAAGCCGGCCTCGACCAGCCCTCGCCCGAGCTGCTCGCCGAGCGCGTAGACCGGGTCGTCGGGGCTGGTGCGCGCGGAGCCGAAGACGGAGATCGCGGGCCCGAGCTCGGCGAGGCCGCCGAAGCCCTCGACGAACTCCGCCTGGATCCGCAGCACGCGCCACGGGTCGGTGTGCACCCAGTCGGTCGGGCCGCGCGAGTCGAGCAGGCGCTGGTCGGTGGTGGTGAGGTCGACCTGCGCACCGCGGAGCACCGTGGGGCCGCGGTGCTTGACACGGGAGCGGTCCCTCACGCGAGCCACTCCTTCAGGGTCGCCTCGCAGGTGTGCAGCTGCGCGATCGGCACGTACTCCTCCTGCTTGTGGGCCAGCATCGGGTCTCCGGGGCCGTAGTTGACGGCCGGCACGCCGAGCCCGGTGAAGCGGGCGACGTCGGTCCAGCCGAACTTCGGGCGCACCTGCCCTCCCACCGCCTCGACGAAGGCCGCGGCCGCGGGCACCGCCAGGCCGGGCAGCGCTCCCGGTGCGCTGTCGGTGAGCCGCACGTCGTACGCCGCGAAGAGCTCCTGCACGTGGGCCAGCGCCTCGCCCTCCGAGCGGTCGGGGGCGAAGCGGTAGTTGACGCTCACGACGCACTCGTCGGGGACGACGTTGCCCGCGACGCCGCCGGAGATGCCGACGGCGTTGAGGCCCTCGTGGTACTCCAGCCCGTCGATGACCGGGCGGCGGGGCTCGTAGGCCGCCAGCGTCGCCAGCACGTCGGCGGCGGTGTGGATGGCGTTGGAGCCGCGCCAGGACCGCGCGGAGTGCGCGCGCTCGCCCGTGGTGCGCACGTCGACGCGCAGCGTGCCCTGGCAGCCCGCCTCGACGCCGGCGTCGCTGGGCTCCATCAGGATCGCGAAGTCACCCTCGACGAGGTCGGGCCGCTCGCGGGCGATCATGCCGAGGCCGTTGTGCACGTCCTCGATCTCCTCGGCCTCGTAGAAGACGTAGGTGACGTCGCGCACCGGCTCGGTCACGTCGTGGGTCAGCTTGAGGGCGACGGCGACGCCGCCCTTCATGTCGCAGGCGCCGAGACCGTGGATCCGCTCGCCGTCCTCGCGGGAGGGCAGGTTGCGGTTGAGCGGCACCGTGTCGAGGTGGCCGGCGACCACCACCCGCTCGCCGCGCCCGAGCGTCGTCCGCGCGACCACGGAGTGGCCCAGGCGGGTCACCTCCAGGTGCGGCAGCGCGCGCAGCGCCTCCTCCACGGCGTCGGCCAGCTGCTGCTCGTGACGGCTCACCGACTCGATGTCGACGATCGTGCGGGTGAGGGTCACCACGTCGGCGCTGAGGTCGAGGCCCATGCGCTCATCCTTCCACCCGCCCCCGCGCGGGCGTGCTGCGGCGCCGGTGGGCGGGCCGTGGCTCGCACACGCGCGGGCACAAGTCCGGAAACGCGCCCGGTTCGGGACGGTTCGTCCAGGTGCCCCGCAGACTTGTGCCCGCGCGTCTGCGTACGACGGGGGCTTCAGGGAGCCAGGGAGGCGTGCGGCGCGGCAGGTCGGGCTACTCGGCGGCGAGGATGGTGGCGCCGAGGCCGATCATCATGGTGCCGCCGGCGGTGCCGAGACCGTCGAGGCGGCGCGGGGTGCGGGCGAACCAGTCGCGGGCGCGGCCGGCGACCAGCGCCCAGACGCTGTCGGAGGCGCAGGCCATCACGCCGAAGACGACGCCGAGGAGCGCGACCTGCGCGCCGACGCGGCCGGCGGCGGGGTCGGTGAACTGCGGCAGGAAGGCCACGAAGAAGACCAGCGTCTTCGGGTTGGTCAGGCCGACGGTGAGCCCGGTCAGCACCGAGCGGCGGCCCCGCGCCGGCACCCGGCCGAGCCCCTCGAGCGCGTGCCGCGCGTCGGCGCGGTGACGGATCGCCTGCACCCCCAGCCACACGACGTACGCCGCCCCCGCGACCTTCACGGCCGTGTAGAGCGTCGCGCTGGCCGCGACGAGGGCGCCCAGGCCCACCGCCACGAGGAGCACCTGCCCGACCACGCCGAGCGCGTTGCCGACGACCGAGAGCAGCGCGTCACGGCGTCCGACCGTCAGGGCGCGGCCGATGGTGAAGAGCAGGCTCGGCCCCGGCACCTGGATGAAGAGGATCGAGGCGAGCAGGAAGGCGAGCCACTGGCTGGTCGACGGCACCCGAGCAGTGTGGCACCACCGCTCAGCGCGACGCAGCCGCCAACCGACCCTTGAGCAGCGGCTTCGCGGGGTGCGGCTGGTCGCCGAGGTGGGCGAGGCAGGCCTCGACGACCTCGGTGTCGTACGGCGCCAGCTCGACGTAGCGGGCGACCGCGTCGGGCTGCGGGTCGGCCAGCAGCGCCTCGCGGACGGCGACGGCGACGACGTCGCCCAGCTCGACCAGCGCCGGCGCCTCGGTGCCGGGCAGCAGGTCGCCGCCGTACGCCGCGACGGCGGCGCGCAGCTGGCCCTGCCGCAGCAGCGCGAGCACGACGTCGACGTCGACGCGCACCGGCATCGTGAGCCGGTAGGGCCGCGAGGCGAGCTGGCCCCCCAGGGCGCGGCGGAGGTGGGAGACCTCGGCCTTGAGCGTGGAGAAGGTCACCGCCTGGTCGCCGTAGAGCAGCGAGTGCAGGTGCTCGAGCGAGAGCCCCGCGGGGTGCAGGGCGAGCAGCGCCAGGATCTCGGTCTGCCGACGGTTGAGCAGCAGCCGCTGACCGTCGAGCCGGGCCTCGGCGGTGCCGAGCAGCGCCAGGTCGAGCCCGGGCACGGCCAGGTCGCCCTGCGGGACGCCGATCGGGTGGCGGGTGTCGGGCATCGCGGTCTCGATCAGGCGGGCCACCATGCGGGCGGTGGCCAGGCCGATCGGGTGGGTGCGGTCCCAGGTCGTGGAGAGGTCGACGACGCCGAGCTGCGCGCCGGTGCGCGGGTCGTGCACGGGCGCCGCCCAGCAGACCCAGCCGTGCACGATCGGGGCGTAGTGCTCGGCGCTGAACACCATCGACGGCGCACCGGTGCGGCAGGCCAGGTCGAGGGCGTTGGTGCCGACGCTGACGTCGTCCCAGCGGCCGCCCACGACGAAGTTGACCGCCTCGGCCTTGCGCCGCATCACGCGGCCGCCGTAGGTCCAGAGGATCCGCACCTGCGGGTCGGTCACGGCCACGACGAGGTCGCCGTCGTCGGCGGTGCTGCGCAGGTCGGACTCCACGCGCTCGACCGCCACCTGCAGCGGCGAGGAGGACCAGAAGGCGCGGGTGTCGCCCTCGTCGGCCAGGGGCGCCTCGGTCATGTCGACCTGCACGGCCGGGGCCGAGCGGCGCCACGAGCGCAGGATCTCCGGCCGCACCCGGCCCACGGAGCCGTCGCCCTGCTCGACGAAGGCGGTCCAGGCGCGCACGACCTCGAGGCGGCGGCCGTACAGGTCTTCGACGCTGGTCATGGGATCTCCGGGGTGGGCGGGGTGACGTGCGACACACGGTAGCCGCCGCCCCACGAGCGCGACAGGCGGTGGTCTCGACCGGCTCGCGACCCGGGACGGGAGCCGTCGGTCAGGCCGACATCCGGTTGGCCAGGAAGCGCAGGGTGCGCTGGATCGAGGCCTCCCAGGTGGGGTAGAAGGCGTGACCGTCCTCGTAGAGCTCGAGCGTCGAGTCGACCCCGGCGCGGCGGGCGAGGCGCTGCGTGGTGCGCGCCCACGGCAGCGGGCAGGTGTCGTCGAGGGTGCCGTGCAGCGAGAGCAGCGGCGCCTCGATGCGGTCGAAGTAGGTGCGGGCCGAGAGCCCGGCGTAGAAGTCGGGCGACTCCTGTGGCGTCCCGAACTCCTCGTAGAGCCGCTGCGCCTCGTCGGGGCGGCCCGGCTCGGTGAACTGCCGCAGGTTGTCGACGATGTCGGAGCTGACCGAGGCGTAGATGACGCCCGCGCGGATCATGTCGGGCCGGGCGACCAGGGCGTTGAGGGTGACGCCGCCGCCCATGGAGCGGCCGAGCATGCCGACGCGGTCGGCGTCGACGTAGGGCAGCTGCTTGAGGGTCGCCACGGCGTTCAGCGTGTCGCGGGTGTAGCCGAGCCGGGTCTCCTGGGCCAGGTAGCCGATCGGGTCGGACGCCGCGTGGCCGCGGTAGTCGGTGTGCAGCACGACGTAGCCCTCGCGGGCCAGCCGGTCCTGCTCGCGGGCCAGCCCCTGGCCGGTGACGTAGATCGAGGGCTCGATGTAGCCGTGGTTGAGCACCAGCGCCGGGAAGGGGCCACGGCCGGTGGGCCGCAGCAGCACGCCGGAGACCGTGGTGCCGCCCCCGGGGTAGGTGACCTCCCAGCGCTCGTAGGCGTCGGTGACCGCCTGGCGGCGCAGCCGGGTGATCCGTCCGCCCTCGAACTCCTCGCGCATCAGCGTCGGCAGCGAGGTCGTCTCGCCTGTGGGCAGCGCCGGCTCGGTCGGGGTGGGCGACGGCGTGGGGCTCGGGGAGGGGCTGCCGGACGCCGTGGCGCTGGGCGAGGGGCTCGAGGAGCCCGAGGCCGACGGCTCCTCGTCGGCACCGCTGCAGGCGGCGAGCGCGCCGAGGGCACCCACCAGCGCCGTACGTCGGGTCAGGCGGCCGTCCACCCCGCCATCGTGCCCGAGGACACCTAGGACCGCTGGCCGGAGCGGCGCGGCTCGCCAGCGTAGGTGCCGAAGGACCACTGGTTGCCCTCGGGGTCGCGGAAGCCCACCTCGACCGAGCCGTAGTCGGTCTCGCGCGGTGGGCGCTCGATGGTCGCGCCGGCGGCGCGGGCTCGCTCGTGCACGCCGTGGGGGTCGGCGGTCACGACGTAGCAGCTCATCGTGCCGGGCTCGACGGTGAAGGGCCCCTCGGGCTTGTGGCGGCCGAGCATCACGCCGCCGCCCTCGGGCCAGTCGAGCTGGGCGTGCTCGACGCGCTCACCCTCGCCGTACACGGCGGTCTCCTCGAAGCCGACGGCCACGAGGAAGTCGATCATCGCCCGCGGGTCGCGGGCCTGGAAGGCCGGGAAGATGCTCATGCGGGTGACTCTCCACCACGGCGGTGGCCGCCGTCTTGGACGTTCCGGCGCTCCTCGGCCAGCCACCGGGTCGGCGGGCAGCCGGCCATCCGGGCGAACTCCCGGGTGAGGTGGGCCTGGTCGGCGTAGCCCCGTCGCGCGGCGACGTCGGCCAGCCCGACACCCTCGGCGAGGTCGCCCACCACGGCGCCGAAGCGGGCGAGCCGCACCAGCCGCTTCGGGGAGCAGCCCGTCTCGCGCGCGAGGAGCGTGCGCAGCTGCCGCTGCGAGAGGAGCACGTCGCGGGCGACGTCGTCGACGCGAGCCCCGGGACGGGCCAGCAGCCGCCAGGCGTGGACCAGGTCAGGACGCACCCGCGCCTCACGTGCCCGCCGGGCCAGGACACGCACCACGTCCCGCACCGCGTGGTCGAGGCTCGCGGCCGCCCCCACCCGGTCGTGCAGCTCTCCCGCCAGCCGGCCCACCACGTCGGCGCCGTGCTCGGAGACCGCGCTCAGGTCGGCGGCGCGGCAGCCCAGCAGCGCCGGCACCGCGAGCGGGTGCAGCGCCAGCTGCACGCCCGCCTGCCGACGGGGCTGCTCGACCCGCGCCGCGACGTCGTGCAGGCCGGCCACCAGCACGTCGTGCGCGCTCGCGCGGGAGGCGAGCACGGGTCCGTCGTGGTCGCCGACGGTGCCGTCGACCCGGACCGGCCCGTCGGCCGAGACGATGAACGTGACCCACGGCGACGGCAGCCCTCGGTGCACGCCGGGCTCGAGACCGTCGGAGGCGTAGCCGCACGCGGACGCCACCCCGGGCGGCAGCGGACCGGGGTGCACGACGAAGCGCGTGGTCACGCCCCCATGCTGCCCGCCCCACCGGGCGGGCGACAGGTCTCAGGCCTCGTGGGCGTGGATCCGGCCGTCGGTGGTCGAGAGCCGGTCGCCGGTGCCGCCCCAGCGCCCGGCGATGATCTCCGCGGCGATGGAGACGGCGGTCTCCTCCGGCGTGCGGGCGCCGAGGTCGAGCCCGATCGGGCTGCTGAGCCGGGCGAGCTCGGCCTCGGTCAGGCCGGCCTCGCGCAGCCGGACGAGGCGGTCGTCGTGGGTGCGACGCGACCCCATCGCCCCGACGTAGGCCACCTCGTCGAGCCGCAGCGCCACCTCGAGCACGGGCACGTCGAACTTGGGGTCGTGCGTGAGCACGCACAGCACCGTGCGTCCGTCGACACGGCCGGCCTCGACCTCCTGGGCGAGGTACTTGTGCGGCCAGGACACGACCACCTCGTCGGCGTCGGGGAAGCGCGTGGCGGTGGCGAAGACGGGGCGGGCGTCGCAGACCGTGACGTGGTAGCCGAGGAAGGCCCCGACCGAGGCGACGGCGGCGGCGAAGTCGATGGCCCCGAAGACCAGCATCCGCGGCGCCGGCGCGAAGGCCCAGCAGAAGACCCGCATGCCCTCGCCGCGACGCTCGCCGTCGGGTCCGTAGGTCAGGGTGGCGCTGTGGCCGTTGGCGAGCTGTCCTCGGGCGTCGTCGACCACGGCGTCGGTCGCGCGCTCGCTCATCAGGGTGCCGTCGACGGAGTCGGGCCGCACCAGCAGCCGGCGACCGACCCACCGGGGGTCGGGGTGCTCGATCACGGTCGCCACGGCCACGGGCCGGCCGGCGGCCACGTCGGCGGCCACCTCGCCGAGCTCGGGGAAGGTCTCCCGGTCGACCTTCTCGACGAAGACGTCGAGGATGCCGCCGCAGGTGAGCCCGACGGCGAAGGCGTCGTCGTCGGAGACGCCGTAGCGCTGCAGCACCGGCGTGCCGGTGCCCACGACCTCCTGGCCGAGCTCGTAGACGGCGCCCTCGACGCAGCCGCCGGAGACCGAGCCGACCGCCTCGCCCTGCGGCCCGACCAGCATGCTGGCGCCGGCAGGCCTGGGCGCGGAGCGGAAGGTCGCGACCACGGTGCCGACACCGACGGTCTCGCCGGCCTCCCACCAGCCCAGCAGCTCGCTCATCACCTCACGCACGGGCGATCACCTCCAGCAGCTCCTCGTAGGTCCGCAGCGAGTGCCCCGCCACGAAGTCGTCGCAGTGCGGGAGCGCCGCGGCGATGCCGAGCTGGACCGGTGCGTAGCCCGCCTTCCCGCGGTGCGGGTTGACCCACACCACGCGTCGGGCGAGCCGGCGCAGCCGCTGCATCTGACGGCCGAGCTCGGTCGCGTCGCCCCGCTCCCAGCCGTCGCTGAAGACAACCACGACGGCACCCCTGGCCATTCCCCGGGCGCCCCAGCGGTCCAGGAAGGCGGCGAGGGTCTCCCCCAGCCGGGTGCCGCCGGACCAGTCCGGCACCTGCTCCCCCGCCCGCACCAGCGCCCGCTCGGTGTCGGGGGTGCGCAGCGACTCGGTGACGCGGGTGAGCCGGGTGCCCAGCGTGAAGACCTCCACGCTGCCACGGCCGGTCGAGCCGCTGCCGCCGGCCGCGACGAGGGCGTGCGCCAGCCGGAGCAGCGCGTCGGCGTAGGCCTTCATCGAGCCCGAGACGTCGACCAGCAGCACCAGCCGGCGGTGCGTCGTACGGCGCCGCCGGTGCTGCACCCGGGCGGGCTCGCCCATCTGGCGCAGCGTCAGCCGCAGGGTGCGGTGCACGTCGACCTCGCCGCGGCGCCACGCCTGCCTGCGGGTGGCGCGACGACGGGGCAGGCGGGGGTGCAGCGCCCCGATCATCGCGTCGAGCAGCGCCTTCTCGGAGGCGCTCAGCCCTGCGACGTCGCGTCGGGCGAGCACCTCGACGTCGCTCGCCGCGGCCCGCACCAGGTCCTGGTCGTCGTCGGTGCCTCCTCCCGCGGTGACGCTCTCGTCGAGCGGCAGCGGGGCGCGCACCGGCCGGGCCGGTGCCGGCCTCGGCGGGTGGCGCGGCGTCTCGGGGTGGGCGGTGAACCACGACTCGAAGACCTGGTCGTGACGGGCCAGGTCGTCGGGGCCGCTGCACAGCGTGGCGCGACCGGCACGTCGTACGCCGGCGCGGGTCCCGACGCCCAGCGCGGCCGCCGCCTGCAGGTAGCTCGTGGCACGGTCGGGGGTCACCGTCACCCCGGCCGCGCGCAGGGCCTCGGTGAAGCCGAGCAGCAGCTCGTCGCCGTCGTGCAGGTCGGTCGTCATCGCCTCAGGCCGACATCATCCGGTCGAGGGCGTGGCGCACGCGCTCGGTGTCCTCGCGGTACTTCACCAGCGCGCCGAGGGTGCGCGCGGCGGTCTGCAGGTCGAGCTCGTCGGTGCCGAGCCGGTGCAGCGAGCGCGCCCAGTCGAGCGTCTCGGCGACCCCCGGGGGCTTGAGCAGCGGCTCGCGCCGCAGCTGCTGCACCACCTCGGAGACCTGCCGCGCGAGCCTCTCGGACACCTCGGGGAGCCGGCCGCGCACGATCGCGACCTCGCGCTCGAGGTCCGGGTGGTCGATCCAGTGGTAGAGGCAGCGCCGCTTGAGCGCGTCGTGCAGCTCGCGGGTGCGGTTGGAGGTCAGCACGACCACGGGAGGCTCGGCGGCCGCGACCGTGCCGAGCTCGGGGATGCTGACGGTCCAGCTCGAGAGCACCTCCAGCAGGAACGCCTCGAACTCGTCGTCGGCCCGGTCGACCTCGTCGACGAGCAGCACCGCGGGGCGCCCGGGCGTGGACTCCCGCAGCGCCCGCAGCACGGGCCGGGCCAGCAGGAAGCGCTCGTCGAAGAGCTCCTCCTCCGCCGCCTTCGCGTCGAAGGACTCGCCGCTGGCGGCGGCCGCCTCCAGGGTGCGGAGGTGGAGGATCTGCCGGGCGAAGTCCCAGTCGTAGAGCGCCTGCGAGGCGTCGATGCCCTCGTAGCACTGGAGCCGCACCAACGACACGTCGCCGAGCTCGGCGAGCGCCTCGGCCAGCGCGGTCTTGCCGGTGCCGGGCTCGCCCTCCAGCAGCAGCGGACGGCGCATCGAGCGCGCGAGGTAGACGACGGTGGCGAGGTCGTCGTCGGCGAGGTAGCCGGTGCTGCCGAGGGCAGCCGTCACCGCCTCGGGCGAGGTGAGCTCCATGGGTCGGAGGCTACGAGGGGCTGGTTGCCTCAGCGTTGGTCGACCAGCAGGCGGGCGGAGTCGAGGAAGGGGCGTGCGACCCGGTCGGCGCCGAAGTCGAGCACGTAGAGCCCGGTCGAGACCCGCTCGAGGAAGGCCCAGCACCAGGTCCGGCCGCGGTCGACCCCGCTGCGGCCCGCCACGCGGTCGCACCACCGCTCCACGACCCCACGGCCCTCGTCCAGCACCCGCTCGCCCCGGTCGCGCAGCGCGACGCCGAGGTCGTACGCCGGGTCGCCGCGGAAGCCGTCGGGGTCGACGAGCACGTGGGCGCCCGTGCGCGCGCAGGCCAGCGCGTTGCCGGGGTGCGGATCACCGTGGAGCAGCACGTCGGCGTCGGGACCCGGCGCGGAGAGGCGCTCGGCGTACGCCACGGCCTGCCGTCGCACGGCAGGGTCGCAGGCGTGGTGCCGGTCGTCGAGCCGCACCACGAGGTCGCGCAGCTCGCCAGCGCGGTCGGGACGCGGCGCCGCGAGGTCGGCCGTCCAGGCGCGCCGGAGGGTGTCGACGAGCGTGTCCAGGGTGCGCTCCGGCGTGCCCGGGGCGCGCGCCAGCGAGCTGCCCAGCCGCTCGAGCAGCAGCGCGCCGTGCGCCGGGGCGTGGTCGTGCAGCAGGGCGTAGCCGTGCCCGCCGGCGGCCCGCAGCACGGCCGCCTCGTGCCCGGCGTCCGCGGTCACCTCCCCGGTCGTCCCAGCGGGCAGCACCACCTTGACCACGCGCGGCTCGCCGTCGGCCGTGCGCGCGCCCACGACGTACGACGCGCTGCCTCCGGGCAGCGGCCGCTCCCACGTGAGGTCCCACTGGCCGGCCAGCTCCTCGAGCACCGCCGGCAGCCGGTCGAGCCACGCCGCCCCGGCCTCGCCGAGCGAGGCGACCTTGGCGCGGGCCAGGGGCTGCAGGCGGACGGTGTGCACCCGGCCGATTGTCGGGCACTCCCTCCCCATGCCCACGGAGAAGACCTGCGCGTCGTGCGGACGCCGCATCGAGTGGCGCAAGAAGTGGGAGCGCGACTGGGAGCAGGTGCGCTACTGCTCGCAGGCGTGCCGCCGCCGCGGCGTCACCCCGCAGGACGAGCAGCTCGCCGAGGAGCTGCTGCGGCTGCTGTCGGCGCGCCGCGCGGGGGCCACGGTGTGCCCGTCGGAGGCGGCGCGCGCCGTGGGTGGCGACGACGAGGACGACTGGCGGCCCCTGATGGAGCCGGCGCGCCGCGCCGCCCGACGGCTGGTGGCCGACGGCCGCGCCGAGATCACGCAGGGCGGCAAGGTGGTCGACCCCTCCACGGCGAAGGGCGCCATCCGGGTGCGGCTGGTGCGCTAGTCGGTCGGTGCCACGGGGAGGCTGTCGACGTCGCGGCCGGTCGCGAGGTCGCCGCACTCCACGAGCTCGACGCGCTGGCGCCGCAGGTAGTCGCGCGCCCCCTGGTCGCCAACGGCTGCGGCGGCGACCCCCTCCCAGTGGTCACGGCCCAGCAGCACCGGGTGGCCCGGCTCCCCGTCGTACGCCGCCCGCCGCAGGCTGCCGCGCGACGCACCCTCGCCGACCACCCGTGCGACCACGGGCCGCCCCACGTCGGGCAGGTCGACGAGCGTGACCAGCAGCGCCTCGGCGTCCCCCTCCCCCGCGACGGCCAGGGCCGCCCGCAGCGACGCACCCATGCCCTCGGCCCAGTCGGTCGCGACCACCACCGAGACGTCGTCGCCCACCAGTCCCTCGAGCCGCCGCTGCACCGCCTCGGCCTGGGCTCCCAGCACCACCAGCACCTCGTCGCACGGCTCCAGCGCGGAGAGGCCGCGCGCCAGCCAGTCGGCCACCAGCGCCTTGGGGCGCCCCATCCTGCTCCCGCGGCCCGCCGCGAGCAGCACCCCGATCGTGCTCATCGCCCCATCCTCGCGCCTCGCGTGCAGGATCGCTGCTCCTGACGCGCAGCGATCCTGCACGTCGGCGTCGTCCACAGATCCGCACGCGGCCCTGGCAGCGGCGAGCGCGGGCACCGAGGGTCGTGTCGTGCGCTCACTCCCACCCGTCGTCCTCGCGCTGACCCGGCAGCAGTGCGGCGTCGTGGCGCGCAGGCAGCTCTCGGCGGCGGGCGCGAGCGAGTCGCAGGTGCGCAGCTGGCTGCGACACCGGCTGCTCACGCCGATCCACCCCGGGGTGTACGTCGACCACACCGGCGAGCCGACCTGGATCCAGCGCGCGTGGGCGGCCGTGCTGTACGCCGCACCGGCGGCGCTGCACGGCCCGTCCGCGCTCCGCGCGGCGGACGGGCCTGGTCGCCGCGGCCACGACGACGCCGGCCCGGTGCACGTGGTCGTCGACGCCAGCCGGATGCTCACCGCCCCCGCTGGCGTCCGCATCCACCGCAGCCGCCACCTCGACAGCCGCGCCCAGTGGAACCTCTCACCTCCACGCATCCGCGTGGAGGACGCCGTGCTCGACGTCGCGGCAACAGCCGCGGACGCCCACGGCGCGGTCGCGGTCGTCGCGGCCGCGGTCTCGTCACGGCGTACGACGGCCGACCGTGTGCTGCAGGCCCTCGACGGGCGAGCCCGGGTCCGGCGCCGGGACTTCCTCGTCGAGGTCCTGACCGACGTGGCCGAGGGCGCCTGCTCCGTGCTGGAGCGCTGCTACCTGCGCGACGTGGAGCGCGCCCACGGGCTGCCCGTCGCGGGACGGCAGGTGCGCGGCTCGGCGCGGGGGCCGGTCTACCGGGACGTGCTCTACCCCGCGCAGCGCACGGTGGTCGAGCTCGACGGGCGACTCGACCACACCGACGCGGCCGATCGCGACCGTGACCTCGATCGCGACCTCGTGGCGGCAGCCGAGTCGTCGCTGACGACGGTCCGGCTCGGCTACGGCCAGGTGGTCGGCAGGCCCTGCTGGACAGCCGGGCGGGTCGCCGAGCTGCTCCGAGCACGGGGCTGGGCGGGCACGCTGGGCCGGTGTCCGCGATGCGCCACGACGTGAGCGTGCAGGATCGCTGCTCCTGACGCGCAGCGATCCTGCACGCAAGCCCCTAGAACACCTGTTCGAACAGGCGTACGCTCCCTGCATGAGCGCCGACTTCCAGAGCAGCCTCTTCGGTGCCGACCAGGTCGGGGTCGGTCCGCTCGCCGGCCGGGTGCGTCGTACGCCGCTCGCCCACGGCGCGTGGATCGACGTGCTGCCGGGCTGGGTCGAGGGGGCCGACGAGGTCTTCGCCGAGCTGGTCGGCGCCGTGCCGTGGCGGGCGGAGCGGCGGCAGATGTACGACCAGGTGGTCGACGTGCCGCGGCTGGTGCACACCTACGGCGTCGGCGAGCCGCTGCCGCACCCCGCGCTGGTCCAGGCGCGCGAGCAGCTCAGCGCCCACTACGCCGACGAGCTCGGCGAGCCCTTCGTGACCGCGGGGTGCTGCTACTACCGCGACGGTGACGACTCGGTGGCCTGGCACGGCGACAACCTCGGTCGCGGCCGGACCACCGACACGATGGTCGCCATCGTCTCGCTCGGCTCGCCGCGCCGGCTGTGCCTGCGCCCCCGTGGGGGCCACACCGAGGTGACCCACGCGCTGGGCCATGGCGACCTCGTGGTGATGGGCGGCTCCTGTCAGCGCACCTGGGAGCACGCCGTGCCCAAGACCTCGCGTGCCGTCGGGCCGCGCATCAGCGTGCAGTTCCGACCGCGCAACGTCTTCTGAGTCGTGAGCCCGTGAGGGCCGTGAGGTCGTGAGTCCGAGTTGACGCAGGCGTTGCGGGCGACGTGACGAGCGCGTAACACGGCGCACCGAGGGTGGGGGCACCCGAGTGCAGGGAGTGCCCATGGCGACGATCGAGACCGACCCGCAGACGACGACACCCCGGCGTACCAAGCGCTGGATCGACGACTGGCGACCCGAGGACGAGCAGTTCTGGGCCGAGACCGGCCAGCCGGTCGCGCGGCGCAACCTGGTCTGGTCGATCTTCGCCGAGCACCTCGGCTTCTCGGTGTGGCTCATCTGGAGCGTCAGCTCGGCCTTCCTGCTGGCGCAGGGCTTCGAGTTCTCCCCCCAGCAGCTCTTCTTCCTGGTCGCGCTGCCCAACCTGGTCGGCTCGCTGCTCCGGGTGCCCTACACCTTCGCGGTCGGGCTCTTCGGCGGCCGCAACTGGACGATCGTCAGCGCGGCCCTGCTGATCATCCCGACCGTCGGCTTCGCCCTCGCCGTGGGCAACCCGGCCACGCCGTACTGGGCGTTCTGCCTGATCGCCGCCACCGCCGGCTTCGGCGGCGGCAACTTCGCCAGCTCGATGGCCAACATCAACTTCTTCTACCCCACGGCCAAGAAGGGCGCGGCGCTCGGCCTCAACGCCGCGGGCGGCAACATCGGCGTCTCGCTGATCCAGTTCTTCCTGCCCATCGTGGTCGGCGGCGCGGGCATCTTCGGCCTGGTGAAGGCCAGCGAGGGCGGCATCAACCTGGAGCGGGCCGGCTGGCTCTACGCCGCGCTGGCCGTGGCCGCGACCTTCGCCGCGTGGCGGTGGATGGACAACCTCGGCACCGCCGAGGTCAAGCCCCGGGAGCAGCTCAAGGTGCTGCGCGAGAAGCACACCTGGGTGATGTCGTTCCTCTACATCGGCACCTTCGGGTCGTTCATCGGCTACTCCGCCGCGATGCCGCTGCTGATCCGGCTCAACTTCTGGGTGCCGGAGCCGGCGCCCCTCGGCACGGGCATCTACTTCGCCTACTACGCCTTCCTCGGGGCCCTCGTGGGCTCGGTGACCCGACCGCTGGGCGGCTGGCTGGCCGACCGGGTCGGCGGCGCACGGGTGACGCTGGCGGCCTTCGGCGCGATCATCCTCGCCACCCTGGGCGTGCTGTGGACCCTCGGCCAGCTGACGCCCAACCCCGAGGCCACCCCCGCGATCGCGTCGGACAACCAGGCGTGGTTCCCGCTCTTCCTCGCCTTCTTCCTGCTCGTCTTCGCCGCCACCGGCATCGGCAACGGCTCGACCTACAAGATGATCCCGGCGATCTGGCGCGCCGAGGCGGTCGCCGCGACGCCCGACGGCACCCCCGAGCGCCAGCGGGCGCTCCTGCGAGCGACGCAGCACTCCTCCGCGGCCCTCGGCTTCATCGGCGCCGCGGGCGCGATCGGCGGCTTCCTGATCCCGATCGCCTTCGCCTCGCCGTGGGTCTCGAGCCCGCTCGCCGCGACGAAGGGCGCCTTCATCGTCTTCACCTGCTACTACGTGGCCTGCGCGGTCGTGACGTACGCCGTCTACCTGCGCCACTCGCGTGTCGCCACGTCGCCGGTGCTGGTCTGAGCGTGCACACGCACTGTCCCTACTGCAGCCTCCAGTGCGGCATGACCCTCCAGCGGGAGGGTCGCCGCCTGGAGGTCGCGGCGTGGCCGGAGTTCCCGGTCAACGAGGGCGGCCTGTGCCGCAAGGGCTGGACCGCGACCGGGCTCCGCGGCCACCGGGAGCGGCTCACCACGCCGATGCTGCGTGACCGGACCACCGGCGAGCTGCGCGCCGCGGGCTGGGACGAGGCGCTCGACCTGGTTGCGTCCCGGCTGCAGGAGCTGCAGCAGGAGTCCGGCGCCGACGCGGTCGGCGTCTTCGGCGGCGGCGGCCTGACCAACGAGAAGGCCTACAGCCTCGGCAAGCTCGCCCGCGTCGCGCTGCGCACCAGCCAGGTCGACTACAACGGCCGCTGGTGCATGAGCTCGGCGGCCTCCGCCTCCAACCAGGCCTTCGGCATCGACCGCGGCCTGCCCTTCCCGCTCGCCGACCTGGAGCGGGCCGAGGTGCTGGTGCTCGTCGGCTCCAACCTCGCCGAGACGATGCCGCCCGCCGTGCGGCACCTCGACCGGCTGCGCGAGCGCGGCGGCCGCGTGGTCGTCGTCGACCCGCGACGCACGCCGACCGCCGACCGCGCCGACGTGCTGCTGCAGCCCGTGCCCGGCACCGACCTCGCGCTCGCCCTGGGGGTGCTGCACCTGCTCGACGCCCGCGGGCTCGCCGACGAGGCCTACCTGGCCGCGCGCACCACCGGCTGGGACGACGTACGCCGCGTGGCCGCCGCCTGGTGGCCCGAGCGGGTCGAGCGGGTCACCGGCGTGACGGTCGGGGAGCTGCACGCGCTCGTCGACCTGCTGACCTCGCACGAGCGGGTCGTCGTGCTCACGGCCCGCGGCGCCGAGCAGCACGCCCAGGGCACCGCCACCGTGCTCGGCTGGATCGACGTCGCGCTGGCCCTGGGCCTGCCCGGCCGGCCGCACGCGGGCTACGGCTGCCTCACCGGTCAGGGCAACGGGCAGGGCGGCCGCGAGCACGGCCAGAAGTCGGACCAGCTGCCCGGCTACCGCATGATCGACGACCCCGCCGCCCGGGAGCACGTCGCCCGGGTCTGGGGGGTCGACCCCGACGACCTGCCGGGGCCGGGCCGGTCGGCCTACGAGCTGCTCGACGCGCTGGGCCGGCCCGACGGCCCCCGCGCGCTGCTGGTGCTCGGCTCCAACCCCGTGGTCTCGGCCCCGCGCGCGGCGCACGTCGCCGACCGGCTCCGCTCGCTGGACCTGCTCGTGGTCTGCGACCTGGTGATGTCGGAGACCGCCGCGCTGGCCGACGTGGTGCTGCCGGTGACCCAGTGGGCCGAGGAGACCGGCACCATGACCAACCTCGAGGGTCGCGTGATCCTGCGGCAGCAGGCCGTGGCGCCGCCCGCGGGCGTGCGCTCCGACCTCGAGGTCATCGCCGGGCTCGCTCAGCGGCTCGGCTCGCCGGTGCCCTTCAGCGACGACCCCGAGGAGGTCTTCGCCGAGCTCGGCCGCGCCTCCGCCGGCGGCCGCGCCGACTACGCCGGCATCGACTACGACCGCATCCGCGAGGAGCACGGCGTCTTCTGGCCGTGCCCCTCCCCCGACCACCCGGGCACGCCGCGGCTCTTCGCCGACGCCTTCGCCCACCCCGACGGCCGGGCCCGCCTGGTGGCCGTCGACCACGTCGGCACCGCCGAGCCGACCGACGCGGCGTACCCCGTGCACCTGACCACCGGCCGGGTGCTGGCGCAGTACCAGTCCGGCGCCCAGACCCGCCGCATCGCCGACCTGCCCGACACCGGCGCCTTCGTCGAGCTGCACCCCAGCCTGGCCGACCGGCTCGGTGCCTACGACGGCGAGCCGGTCGCCGTGACCACCCGGCGCGGCCGGCTGGTCGCGCCGGCGCGCGTGGTCGACACCATCCGGCCCGACACCGTCTTCGTGCCCTTCCACTGGGTCGGCGTCAACCAGCTCACCAACGACGCCCTCGACCCCTCGAGCCGGATGCCGGAGTTCAAGGTCTGCGCGGCGCAGGTGGAGGCCGTCGCACGGGCCGCGCGACCGTCGCCCGGCGAGCCCGTGGAGGTGGCCAGGTGAGCGGGACCGTGGTCGTCGGCTCCGGCATGGCGGCCCTCCGGCTCGTCGAGCGGCTGGTGGAGCGCGGCCACCGCGACCTGACGCTGCTCGGCGACGAGCCGCACGCGCCGTACAACCGGATCCTGCTCTCCGCCGTGCTCGAGGGCACCCACCGCCCCGAGGCGCTCGAGCTCCGCCCGGCCGGGTGGTACGCCACGCACGGCGTCGCCCTGCGCACCGGCACCCGCGCCGCGGCGCTCGACCTCGACGCCCGCGAGGTCGAGCTCGTCGACGGCGAGCGGGTGGGCTACCGGACCCTGGTCCTCGCGACCGGCTCGATCCCGACGCTGCCGCCCATCCGCGGGATGGTGCGGATGGACGGCACGCTCCACCCCGCGGTGCACGCCTTCCGCACCCTCGCCGACTGCCGGCGGCTCGACGAGGCCGTCGCCGGGTCGCGCCGCGCGGTCGTCGTCGGGGGCGGGCTGCTCGGCCTGCAGGTCGCGCGGGCGCTCTCGGTGCGCGGGCTCCAGGTCGAGGTGGTCGAGGGCGGCGAGCACCTGCTGCGCAGCCAGGTCGGCCCGGCCGCCGGTCGCATCCTGGCCCGCGACCTGCGCCGCCTCGGCACGAGCACCTACACCGGCGCGCGCGCCGTCCGGCTCGTCACCGAGCACGGAGAGGCCGGCGCCGACGTCGACGGAGACGGCGACGGGGCGGTCGGCCTGCGGCTCGACAACGGCTACACCCTGCCGACCGACCTGGTCGTGCTCACCGCCGGCGGGCGACCCTCGGTCGCGCTGGCGCGCGCCGCCGGGCTCGACGTGCGTCGTGGCGTGGTCGTCGACGCCCAGCTGCGCACCAGCGACGCGTCGGTGCACGCGATCGGCGACTGCGCCGAGCACGACGGCCGGCTCACGGGCTTCGTGGCGCCGGCGTGGGAGCAGGCCGAGCTGCTGGCCTCCCACCTCTCCGGCGACGACGTCACCCACACGGGCTCGCGCACGGTCGCGCGGCTGCGCGCCACCGGCCTCGACGTGGCCGTGCTCGGGGACCCCGAGGGCGCGCGCACCCTGCCGGGCAGCGAGGTCGTCGAGGTGACCAACCCGCTGCAGGGCTCCCACCGGAGCCTGGTCGTGCGCGACCGGGTCGTGGTCGCGGCCGAGCTGGTGGGAGACCTCTCCCGCGTCGGCCTGATCACCCAGCACTACGACCGGGGCACGGTGCTCGGCCCGCACGAGCCGGGCCACCTGCTCCTCGGTCCGCCGCGTCCGCCCGTGCCCGGCGGCACCGTCGCCGACCTGGCCGACGAGGCCGAGGTCTGCACCTGCGCCGGCGTCGCCGCGGGCGCCGTCCGCCGCTGCTCCTCGCTGGAGGAGGTCGTCGAGCGCACGCGGGCCACCACCGGCTGCGGCGGCTGCGCCCCCGACGTCCGCCAGCTCCTCGCCGCCCGCCCGTCCCTGACCGCCTGACCCGCCTGACCCGCCACCTCCAAGGAGCCCCCCGATGCCCCCACGCAAGCGACTCGTCATCGTCGGCCACGGCATGGTCGCCCACCGCTTCGTCCAGTCCGCGATCGACCGCGGGCTGACCCAGACCCACGACATCGTCGTGGTCGGGGAGGAGCGGCGGGCGGCGTACGACCGCGTCGGCCTGACCACCTTCTTCGAGGTCGGCGCCGACGCGCTGTCGCTGCTGCCGACGGGTGAGTACGACGACCCGCGGGTGCGGCTGCTGCTCGGCGCCGAGGTCACCGCGATCGACCGCGACGCCCGCACCGTGACCTTCCCCGAGGGCGAGCTGGACTACGACGAGCTGGTGCTGGCCACCGGCTCGGTGCCGTTCGTGCCGCCGATCCCCGGCCGCGAGCTCGACAATGTCTTCGTCTACCGCACGATCGAGGACCTCGAGGCCATCCGCGAGGCCGCCCGGGCCGGGGCTCGCGTCGGCGCCGTGATCGGCGGCGGGCTGCTCGGGCTCGAGGCCGCCAACGCGCTGGCCCAGCTCGGCCTGGAGACCCACGTCGTGGAGATGGCACCGCGGCTGATGGCGGTGCAGGTCGACGACGTGGGCGGCACCACGCTGACCCGCCACGTCGAGAGGCTGGGGCTGCGCGTGCACACCGGCGCGATGACGCAGGCCGTGCTCAGCGAGGAGGGCCGGGTCACCGGGCTCGCGCTGCAGGACGCCGACGACGTGCCCGCCGACCTCGTGGTCTTCTCCGCGGGCATCCGCCCGCGCGACGCCCTCGCTCGCGCGGCGGGGCTGGAGGTCGCCGAGCGGGGCGGCGTGCTCGTCGACGAGCAGTGCCGCACCAGCGACCCGCACGTGTGGGCGATCGGCGAGTGTGCCGCTCCGGCGGGCGTGATGTACGGCCTGGTCGCCCCCGGCTACACCATGGCCGACGTCGTCGTGGAGACGATCGGCGGCGGCGAGCGCAGCTTCACCGGCGCCGACATGTCGACCAAGCTCAAGCTGATGGGGGTCGACGTCGCGTCCTTCGGCGACGCCTTCGCCACCACCGAGGGCGCGCTCGAGCTGGTCTACAGCGACGCCGTCACGGGGGTCTACAAGAAGCTCGTCATCACCGACGACGGACAGCGCCTGCTCGGCGGCATCCTGGTCGGCGACGCGTCGGCGTACGGCGTGCTGCGGCCGATGGTCGCCTCCGGCGCACCGCTGCCGGAGAACCCCGAGGAGCTGATCCTGCCCGCGAGCCGCGGCGGCAGCTCCGCGGGCGCCAGCAGCCTGCCCGACGAGGCACAGATCTGCTCGTGCAACGACGTCAGCAAGGGCGACATCCTCTCCCACCTCGCCCGTGAGGAGGAGCCCTGCGACTCCGCGGCCTGCGTCACCCGGTGCACCGCCGCGGGCAGCACCTGCGGGTCCTGCAAGCCGGTGGTCAAGCGGCTGGTCGAGGACTACTTCGCCTCGACCGGGCGCGAGGTCGACCGGAGCCTGTGCGAGCACTTCGCGATGACCCGCCAGGAGCTCTACGACGTGGTCGCCGTGCACGGCCACACCGCCTTCGAGCAGGTGCTGCAGGCGCACGGCCGCGGGCGCGGCTGCGACGTCTGCAAGCCGGCGGTCGCCTCGATCCTGGCGAGCCAGCTCAACCACCACGTGCTCGACGAGGCCCACCGCACGCTGCAGGACACCAACGACGCCTACCTGGCCAACATCCAGAAAAACGGCACCTACTCGGTGATGCCGCGCATCGCCGGGGGCGAGGTCACCCCGGAGAAGCTGATCGTGCTCGGGGAGGTGGCGCGCGACTTCGGGCTCTACACCAAGATCACCGGCGGCCAGCGCGTCGACCTGCTCGGCGCCCGCCTGGAGCAGCTGCCCGCGATCTGGCGGCGCCTGGTCGACGCGGGCTTCGAGTCCGGCCACGCCTACGGCAAGTCGCTGCGCACGGTGAAGTCGTGCGTCGGGTCGACCTGGTGCCGCTACGGCGTGCAGGACTCCACCAGCCTCGCGATCATGCTCGAGGAGCGCTACCGCGGGCTGCGCTCCCCGCACAAGATCAAGGCGGGCGTCAGCGGCTGCGCCCGCGAGTGCGCCGAGGCGCGCGGCAAGGACTTCGGCGTCATCGCCACCGAGAAGGGCTGGAACCTCTACGTCGGCGGCAACGGCGGCGCCACCCCCGCGCACGCGCAGCTGCTCGCGCAGGACCTCGACACCGCCACCCTGGTGCGCTACATCGACCGCTACCTCATGTACTACGTGCGCACCGCCGACCGGCTGCAGCGCACCTCGACGTGGGTGGAGAGCCTCGACGGCGGTCTCGACCGGGTGCGCGAGGTGGTGGTCGACGACGCGCTCGGGCTGGGCACCGAGCTCGAGGCGGCGATGGAGCGCCACGTCGACACCTACTTCGACGAGTGGGCCGCCACGCTCGAGGACCCCGACAAGCTGGCGCGCTTCGTCTCCTTCGTCAACGCCCCCGACGTGCCCGACCCCCACGTCAGCTTCGGCTCCACGCGGGGACAGGCCGAGCCGGCGATGCCCGACGGACCGGTCCAGCTCGGGGCGACGATCCCGGTGGGCGGCCCGCGATGACCGACACGACCAGCCCGGCCACCACCGTGGTCTGCGCGGTGGAGCGGATCGTGCGCGAGAGCGGCGTCGCGGCGCTGGTGGAGGGGCGCGCCGTCGCGGTCTTCCGCACCCACGACGACGAGATCTACGCGCTCGACAACTACGACCCCTTCTCGCACGCCTCGGTGCTCTCCCGTGGGATCGTGGGCACGCGCACGGTCGAGGACGTCGAGGTGCCCTTCGTGGCGTCCCCGATGTACAAGCAGGCCTTCGACCTGCGCACCGGACAGTGCCTCGACGACGCGGACGTCCGGGTGGCGTCGTACGCCGTCGACGTGCGCGACGGCGTGATCCACGTCGGAGCACCCCGCGAGCCCCGCTGACCGTGACCACCCTCTCCCCTCCCGAGGAGCCCCCGCTGCCCACCTCGCAGTCCACCTCGCAGCCCGTCCCGCAGCCCGTCCCGCAGCCCGTTCCGCAGCCGCTCGCGGGCTACCGCGTCGGCGTCACCGCCGCGCGCAAGCTCGACGAGCAGGCGACGCTGCTGGAGCGCCGCGGAGCCGAGGTGGTGCGCGCCCCGGCGCTGTCGCTGGACACCCACCAGGTCGACGACGCCCAGCTGCGCGCCGCCACGATGGAGGTGCTGGGGCGTCCGGTCGACCTCTTCCTGGCCACCACCGGCATCGGGATGCGCACGTGGTTCGCCGCCGCCGACGACTGGGGCCTGCTCGAGCGGCTCCGCGAGCACCTGCAGGGCGCCGAGATCCTGGCGCGGGGACCCAAGAGCGTCGGGGCGCTGCGCCGGCACGGGCTGCGCGAGCTGTGGGCGCCGGAGTCGGAGGAGTTCGACGACGTGCTCGACCACCTGCGCGGCCGCGACCTGACCGGCAGGCGGATCGTGGTGCAGGAGCACGGCCAGTCGCTCTCGATGGCCGGCCACGCGCTGCGGCGCCGGGGGGCCGACGTCACCACCGTCAGCGTCTACCGCGTGGTCCCCGCCGAGGACCCCGAGCCGGTCTTCGCCATGATCGACCTGATCGCCGACCGCGCCCTCGACGCCGTCACCTTCACCTCCGCGCCGGCCGTCGCCGCGCTGATGGACGCCGCCGGCTCGGTGGGGCGGCGCGACGAGGTCGTCTCGGCCTTCCAGGCCGACGTCGTCGCCGCCTGCGTCGGCCCGGTCACCTCGGCCGCCTTCGAGATGTGGGGCGTGCCCACCATCGTCCCCGAGCGCTCCCGGCTCGCCGCCATGGTCAAGCAGCTCGAGACCGAGCTGCCGTCACGGCGCGAGGGCCTCACCCTCGAGCTCGCCACCGGCCACCAGCTACTGCTCCACGGCGACGACGTGCTGCTCGACGGCACCGAGGTGAGGCTCTCCCCCGCCCCGACGGCGGTGCTGCAGCTGCTGGTGGCCAACCCCGGCAGCGTGGTGTCGCGACGCGCGCTGCTCGCCGCCCTCCCGAGCGGGACCGCCGGGTCCGAGCACGCCGTCGAGATGGCCGTCGCACGACTGCGCGCGGCCCTCGGCACGCGCTCGGTGCAGACGGTCGTCAAGCGCGGCTACCGCCTGGCCCTCGCGGAGCCGTCGTGAGGCTCGTGACCGTCGCCCACGGCACGCGCAAGCGGACCGCCAACGCGACCGCCGTCGAGGTCACCCGCCGCGCGGCGGAGCGGCTCGGCCTCGAGGCGGTAACGTCGTACGTCGAGCTGTGCGAGCCGCTGCTCGTCGACGTGCTGGCCGACTCCGACGAGCCGAGCATCGTGGTGCCCCTGCTCCTCTCCACCGGCTACCACCTGCGGCAGGACCTGCCGGCTGCGGCGGAGGGCCGTCCGGCGGTCGTGGGCCGCCCGCTGGGCCCCCACGCGCTGCTGGCCGCGGCCCAGGTCGACCGGCTCCTCCTGACCGGCGCGGAGCGCGGGAGCCCGCTGGTCATGGTGGCGGCGGGCTCGAGCGACCCGTTGGCCACCCGCGACCTCGAGCGGGCGGCGTACCTGCTGGGGCGCGCGTGGGGCTCCCCGGTGCGGGTCGCGACGATGTCGGGACTCGGCGAGCGCCTGGAGGCCGTGGTGCGCCCGGGCGACGTGGTGTCGCCCTACCTGCTGGCGGGCGGCCTCTTCGCCGACCGCGCGGCGCGGGCCTCGCGGGAGGCGGGTGCCGTCGCCGTGGCCGAGGTGATCGGAGCGCACGACGCCGTGGTCGACCTGCTGTGCCGCCGCGTCACCGCGCAGCTGCGGGCCGACCTGCCGGGGCTCCAGCACGCCTGACGCACTAGCCTGCTGCACGCACAGGGGTCCGGCGCGTCAGAGGTGGGGTGGCGTGCGCCGTCCTCGTCGCACCCCGGAGCCGCCCATGACCTCCCCTCCCGCACCCGTGACCGACCGGGTCTCGGTGACGCAGGTCCTCGGCCACGCCGGCCCGTCCTTCCTCCTGCTCGACGCCCTCGCGCGGCTGCCCGTCGCGATGTTCCCGCTCGGGGTGCTGCTCCTGGTCGCCGACCGCACCGGCTCCTACGGCGCCGGCGGTCTCGCGGTCGCCGCGCTGAGCCTCGGCGGCGCGGTGGGCGGACCGCTGGTTGGCCAGGCCGCCGACCGCTGGGGCCAGCGGCCCACCGCCCTGGCCACCACCGCCGTGCAGGCGACGGCGCTGCTGCTCGTGCTCGCGCTCGACGCCCCCGCCGCCTCGGTCGCGGTGGTGGCGATGCTCGGCCTGGCCAACCCGCAGGCCGGGGCGATGGCGCGCGCCCGGTGGGCGGCGTACGCGCGCGAGCGGCAGGACCGCCGCGCCTTCGTCTCGGGGGCGATGGCCTTCGAGGGAGCGCTCGACGAGACCTCCTTCGTGCTCGGCCCCGTGCTCGTGGGCACGGTGGCCGCGCTCGTGTCGCCCGCCGCCGCGATGCTGCTGGCCCTCACGGTCGCGGTCGTCGCGCAGACCGGCTTCGCGCTGCACCGCAGCGCCCTGCCCGGCCGCGACCGGCACGTGGCGCGAGCGCCGCGCGCCCCCCTGCCCCGGGCGCACCTGACGGCGCTGCTGGTCGCCACCGGCAGCATCGGGGTCGTCTTCGGCGTCACGCAGACGGGGGTGGCGGCCCGGCTGGCGGACACCGGCCAGGACGAGCTGACCGGCCTGGTCTACGGACTGATGGGCGTCGGCTCGGCCGTGACGGCCCTGCTCACCCCTCGGCTGCCCTCGCGCCTGACCCACGAGGTGCGGGTCGTCGTCTCGGGCGTGCTGCTGCTCGGCGCGGGCGCCCTGGCCACCGTGGCCGGCACACCGGCGCTGCTCGCCGGCGCCAACCTGCTGATCGGGGTCGCGATCGCGCCGGCGCTCGTGAGCACCTACGCCCTGGCCGAGCGGGCCGCTCCCGACGGCTGGGGGACCACGATGATGACGGCGGTCTCGACGGCCAACGTGGTCGGCGTCGCCGCCGGTGCTGCGGTCGCCGGTCAGCTCGTCGACGGTGCCGGGCCGGCCCTCGCCCTGCTCGGCGACGTGGCCGCGGGCGGTGCGCTGCTGCTGGCCGGCGTGGCGCTCCGGCTCACCCGGCCGCGCTGACCGGGCGACCTGCAGGGTCCGCGGCGACGCTCAGCCGGTCGCCTCGAGCTCGACCTTGAGCTTGTCGAGGGTGCGCCGGATGTTGCGTCGCTGGAAGTCGGCGAAGGGGCGCCCCGCGGCGGCCCTGTCGAAGGCGTGCGCCAGCCAGTCGGGCCAGGCCCGGCGGCCGTCGGTCCAGGTCTCCGTCACCCGCGTGCCACCCTCCGCCGGCTCGAAGGCGTACTCCCACCGCGCGACCGGGAAGCGACCCCGCGGGCGCCCCAGGCCCCAGCCGCGCACGTCGAAGCCGAAGCGCTCGCCGGGCACCGAGCGGCGTACGACGCACTCGGTCGACCAGCGGGCACGTCCTCGTCGGCTGGTGCCCACGAAGGTCTCGCCCTCCGCCAGCGGGCGCCCGCCCGCCACGCGGGCGCCGGTGTTCTCCGGGCTCCACCGCGGCATCTGCGTCGGGTCGGCCACCTGCTCCCACGCGGTGAGCGGGTCGACGGCGATGACGACGCTGTCGCTGACGGTGAGCTCGCGGCGGGTCTCAGGAGGCACGCCGCGAGGGTAGCCACAGGCGGGCACCCGAGACGGCACAGGGCCCCGACCCGGCGTACCGGATCGGGGCCCTGCGTGGTGCGTGCTGGTCCTGCAGGAGGGACTCGGTCTCGTGACGCGTCCCGCTCTCCCTTGCTGCGCTGCGGGAGTGCGGCGACGCTCCTCGACCTGCCCGACTGATCGCTCTCCTCGCTCCGCTCGGAGAGCGGTCGGTCAGAAGTCCATGCCGCCCATGCCGCCGGTCGGGTCGCCCGCGGGGGCGGACTTCTCCGGCTTGTCGGCCACGACGGCCTCGGTGGTGAGGAACAGCGCGGCGATCGACGCGGCGTTCTGCAGCGCCGAGCGGGTCACCTTGGCCGGGTCGATGATGCCCGCGGCGACCAGGTCGACGTACTCGCCGGTCGCGGCGTTGAGGCCGTGGCCCGGGGTGAGCCCGGCGACCTTCTCCGCCACGACGCCACCCTCGAGACCGGCGTTGATCGCGATCTGCTTGAGCGGGGCCGAGCTGGCGACGCGGACGATGTTGACGCCGGTCGCCTCGTCGCCCTCGACGTCGAGCTTCTCGAAGGCCTTGGCCGCAGCCTGCAGCAGCGCGACGCCGCCACCGGCGACGATGCCCTCCTCGACGGCCGCCTTGGCGTTGCGCACGGCGTCCTCGATGCGGTGCTTGCGCTCCTTGAGCTCGACCTCGGTGGCCGCGCCGACCTTGATGACGGCGACGCCGCCGGCGAGCTTGGCCAGGCGCTCCTGGAGCTTCTCGCGGTCGTAGTCGGAGTCGGACTTCTCGATCTCGGCGCGGATCTGGTTGACGCGACCGGCGATCTGGTCGGCGTCACCGGCACCCTCGACGACCGTGGTCTCGTCCTTGGTGATGACGACCTTGCGGGCCTGGCCGAGCAGCTCGATGCCGGTGTTCTCCAGCTTCAGGCCGACGTCCTCGGAGATGACCTGGCCACCGGTGAGGATCGCGATGTCCTGCATCATCGCCTTGCGGCGGTCGCCGAAGCCCGGAGCCTTGACGGCGACGGACTTGAAGGTGCCGCGGATCTTGTTGACCACGAGGGTGGAGAGGGCCTCGCCCTCGACGTCCTCGGCGATGATCAGCAGCGGCTTGCCGGACTGCATGACCTTCTCCAGCAGCGGCAGCAGGTCCTTGACCGTGCTGATCTTGCTGTTGGCGATGAGCACGTAGGGGTCGTCGAGGACGGCCTCCATGCGCTCGGGGTCGGTCATGAAGTACTGCGAGATGTAGCCCTTGTCGAAGCGCATGCCCTCGGTGAGCTCGAGGTCGAGCCCGAAGGTGTTGGACTCCTCGACGGTGATGACGCCTTCCTTGCCGACCTTGTCCATCGCCTCGGCGATGGCCTCGCCGACGGAGGTGTCGCCACCGGCGGAGATCGACGCGGTCGCGGCGATCTGCTCCTTGGTCTCGATCTCCTTGGCGGCGCCGAGCAGCTGCTCGGAGACGGCCTCGACGGCCTTCTCGATGCCGCGCTTGATGGCCATCGGGTTGGCGCCGGCGGCGACGTTGCGCAGGCCCTCGCGGACCATCGCCTGGGCCAGCACGGTCGCCGTCGTCGTGCCGTCACCGGCGACGTCGTCGGTCTTCTTGGCGACCTCCTTGACCAGCTCGGCGCCGATCTTCTCGTAGGGGTCCTCGAGCTCGATCTCCTTGGCGATGCTCACGCCGTCGTTGGTGATCGTGGGGGCGCCCCACTTCTTCTCGAGCACGACGTTGCGGCCCTTGGGGCCGAGGGTGACCTTGACCGCGTCGGCGAGGGTGTTCATCCCACGCTCGAGCCCGCGGCGGGCCTCCTCGTTGAAAGCAATCAGCTTCGACATGTCTGGTGGTGGTTCCTCACACTCGGTGACGGACGGCCGGGTCGTCGCCCGCGACGGACGGTCCGGCCCCCGGCCTGGCGAACCCTTCTCGCCAGCAGGGGACGGTCCTCGACGGACTCGGCCTGCGGTCTTGCGGTTGGCACTCTCCACATGAGACTGCCAATCCATTTTTAGCACTCGCCCCTGGCGAGTGCAAACAGTGGTCACGAGGCGCGCACGCCGTCCTGGTCCGCGGGAACGACAGCGGCCAGGAGGTGCGGGAGCAGCGCCTGCGCGGTGCGCTTGTAGCCGAGCGAGGAGGGGTGGAAGCGGTCGACGCTGAAGTGGGCGTCCGGGTCGACGAGGAAGAAGGGCCCGACCGCGGTCGCGAGCGGCACGACGCGCGCCCCGAGGGGCTCGCAGGCCGCCGCTTGGGCGGCCGCGAGCTGGCGCGAGGCCCGGGCACCCAGCGTCCGGAGCGGCTGGGGCACGGGGCGCAGCGCGCCGAGGTCGGGGCACGTGCCCACGACCACCTCGGCCCCCCGCCCGCGCAGCTCCCTCACGCACGCCGCGAGGTGCGCGACCGACTCCGCCACCGGCACCCGGTGGGTGACGTCGTTGCCGCCGACGACCACGACCGCCACGTCCGGGCGGTACGACGCCGGCAGCGACGCGAGCTGCGCGGCCAGGTCCTTGCTCTCGGAGCCGACCACGGCCGCGGTGCGCAGCCGGACCGCGCGCCCCGTGCGCTTGGACAGCCGCCGGGCCAGCCGGGCGCCGAGGGTGTGGCGCGGGCGCTCCGCCCCCAGGCCGGCCGCGATCGAGTCGCCGAGCAGCAGCAGGTCGAGGCGCCGGCCCTGCTTCGCCCTCCAGGTGCGGTCGGCCGTGAGCGCCTGCTCCCCCAGCGGCTTGCCGATGGCTGCTCGGGCGAGCGCCGCCTGCCGCCGGAGCAGGCCGTGGGCGCCGGCCACGAGGCCGGCGACGAAGCCGAGCACGAGCAGGCCCGCCCCGGCGGCACGACGGCGGTCTCGGGTCTCCACGCCGCCATCCCAGCCCCTCCCGACGAACTGCAGGCGACGCGGAGGTGGCCGGTGGCGCTCAGACCAGCGTGACGGGCTCGTGGCGCACCGGGAAGGCCACCGAGGAGGCGATGAAGCAGGCGTCGGCCGCCTCCCCGTGGATCCGGGTCGCGAGCCCGACCTGGGCCGGGTCGGCCACGGTCACCCGCGGACGGAGCACCACCTCGGTGAAGCGCCCGCCGATCCCCTGCTGCTCCATCGTGCCGCTCGCGTCGTCGGCGTACGCCGTCACGACGACGCCGTGGGTGACGGCCACGTGCAGGTAGGAGAGCAGGTGGCACTGCGAGAGCGCGGCGAGCAGCAGCTCCTCGGGGTTCCACCGCCCGGGGTCGCCGCGGAAGGGGCGGTCGGCCGAGCCGAGCAAGTCGGGCTTGCCGGCGCTGCTCAGCGTCACGTCGCGGGCGTAGTCGCGGTAGCCGCTGGTGCCCGTGCCCAGGTCACCCGTCCAGACCGAACGCAGCGCGTAGCGGTGGGTCGCCATCGCGGGCGACTCAGTCGGCGTGCTCGGGCGGGAAGCCGCCCGTGGCCACCGGCCCCCACCGCTCGATGGTGATGCGGATCAGCGACTTGCCCTGCTTGGCCATCGCCTCGCGGTACTCGTCCCAGTCGGGGTGCTCGCCGGCGATGCTGCGGTAGTAGTCGACCAGTGGCTCGACGGCCTCGGGCATGTCGATGACCTCGGCGGTGCCGTCGACCTGCACGTAGGCGTCGTCCCAGTCGTCGCCGTGGAAGAGCACCGTGGCGCGCGGGTCACGGCGCAGGTTGGCGGTCTTGGCGCGACCCGGGTAGGTGGAGATCACCACTCGGCCCTCGTCGTCGATGCCGCCGCTCACCGGGGACACCTGCGGGCGCCCGTCCTGGCGGGTGGTCACCAGGGTGACCTTGTGGCGGGGGCGGACGAACTCGAGCAGCTGCTCGAGCTCGACGTGGTCGGCGGTGGCGATCTTGCGCGGCATGACCCCAGTGTGCCCGGCACCCGGGGGGCCACGCATCCCATGCGAGGCTGGCGGACATGAGCTCACGCAGCGGCCGCCTGGACGTCCACGAGTACGGCGACAGCAGCGCCCCGACGCTGCTGGTGCTGCACGGGCTGACCGACTCGGGGCGCTGCTGGGGCGACCTGGTCGAGCGTCTGGGGCCGAGCTACCGGATCGTCGCCCCCGACGCCCTGGGCCACGGCGGCTCCGAGCGCTTCACCGCCGAGGAGCTCGCCGGCTCCCCCGGCGCGGCGCTCGGCGAGACCACCGAGCTGCTGCTCGAGGAGCTCGCCTCGGACAGCCCGGTGCTGGTGCTCGGGCACTCGATGGGTGGTGCCACGGCGGCCGACCTCGCGGCGCGTCGTCCCGAGCTCGTCGCCGCCGTAGTGCTGGAGGACCCGGCCTGGCGCGACCCGCTGGACCCCGAGGTCGCCCGGGCGCACGCCGCCGAGCGGGTGGCGTGGGTGCGGCAGGCGACGGCCGACCCGGAGCGCGCCCTCGAGGAGATGCGGCGCGACCTCGCCGCGTGGCCCCAGGGCGAGGTCGCCGCCTGCGCGGAGGCCCGGACGCAGGTCGACCTCGACTTCCTTGGCCGCGGTCTGGTCACGCCCCCACGGCCCTGGCGCGAGGTCGCCGCGGCGATCACGCCGCCGACCCTCGTCGTCACCGGCGACGGCGTGGTGCTCGTCGACGACGAGCGCCGCAAGGACCTCGCCGAGCTCGGCAACCCCGCCCTCGAGGTCGAGGTCGTCCGCGGCGCCGGCCACTGCGTGCGCCGCGAGCGCGGCGACGCCTTCCACGCGGTCGTCGACCCGTGGCTGCGCGCGCACGCCGCCTGACGGCGGCTGACGGCGGCAAAGTCACTGGTTCTCCAGTGACTCCGCCACCTCGCCATGGTTGTGCTCGTGGCGAAGCGGCAGACTTCGTGGTTGACCAGTGACTCTGCCGGGGCCGGTCAGCCGCCCGCGACCGCCGGGATGATGCTGATCTGGGTGCCGTCGGGTGTCGGCGTCTGGAGGCCGTCGAGGAAGCGGACGTCGTCGTTGCCGACGTAGACGTTGACGAAGCGACGCAGGCCGCCCTCGTCGTCGAGCACGCGGGCGCGGATGCCGCCGTGGTGGCGCTCGAGGTCGTCGAGCACCTCGGCGAGCGTGGTGCCGTCGGCGCCGACCTCGGACTCACCGGCGGTGTAGGTGCGCAGGATCGTGGGGATCCGGACGGAGACGGCCATCAGAGCACCCCGCTGCCCGTGAACGCGGCGTACGACGGGTCGATGGTCGCCGCGGGCCCGACCCGGTCGGAGATCGCGTCGAGCGTCTTCAGGCCCATGCCGGTGTTGATGATGACGGTCTCGAGCGAGGTGTCGAGCTGGCCGGTCTCGACCAGCTTCTTCAGCACCGCGGTCGTGGTGCCGCCCGCGGTCTCGGTGAAGATGCCCTCGGTGCGGGCGAGCAGCAGGATCCCCTCGCGGACCTCGTCGTCGGAGACGTCCTCGACGGCGCCGCCGGAGGCGCGGCAGATGTCGAGCACGTAGGGACCGTCGGCAGGGTTGCCGATCGCGAGGCTCTTGGCGATCGTGTCGGGCTTGACCGGGCGCACCACGTCGTGGCCCTGCTTGTACGCCGCGGAGACCGGCGAGCAGCCCGTGGCCTGGGCGCCGAAGATCTTGTAGGGCTTGTCCTCCACCAGTCCCAGCTGGACGAGCTCCTTGAAGGCCTTGTCGACCTTGGTCAGCTGCGAGCCCGAGGCGACCGGGATGACCACCTGGTCGGGAAGCCGCCAGCCGAGCTGCTCGGCGATCTCGTAGCCGAGCGTCTTGGAGCCCTCGGCGTAGAAGGGGCGCACGTTGACGTTGACGAAGGCCCAGCCCTCCTCCTCGCCGGCGATCTCCGAGGCCAGCCGGTTGACGTCGTCGTAGTTGCCGTTGACCGCCACCAGCCGGTCGGTGTAGACGGCCGAGTTGACCTGCTTGGGCTTCTCCAGGTCGGCGGGGATGAAGACGACCGTCTTGATGCCGGCGCGGGCGCCGGCGGCGGCCACGGCGTTGGCCAGGTTGCCGGTCGAGGGGCAGGCGAAGACCTGCGCCTTGAGCTCGATCGCGGCGGAGAGGGCGCAGGCGACCACCCGGTCCTTGAAGGAGTTGGTGGGGTTGGTCGAGTCGTCCTTGACCCAGAGCCGGGTCAGGCCCAGCTGCGCGGCGAGGTTGTCGGCCCGCAGCAGCCGGGTGAAGCCAGGCTCGGTGTTGGGGCTCTGCTCGATGTCGTCGGGCACCGGGAGCAGCGCCTTGTAGCGCCAGATGTTGCGGGGCCCGGCGGCGATCTCCTCGCGGGTCACGGCCGGGAAGGCGTAGTGGACCTCCAGCGGCCCGAAGCACTCCGGACACGCGTAGTAGGGGCCGAGGGCGACCTGGTGCCCGCACTCGCGGCAGGCCAGGGCGGTCGCGTTGCCGAAGGCCCCCTCCCGCAGCCCGTGGTCCGGGGCGGTGTCGCCCGGGGTGGGGGCGGACGTGTCGGTGGCAGTGCTCAAGGAGGCCTCCTTCTCATCTTCCCCGGCGCCGGATCTCGGCACGGGACGGACGTAGCACCACTTCCGCGCGGATCCGGATGACCGGAGGCTCGTGCGGCGGTTGCCGGGGCTTCAGCGGGCCGTGTCCCTCTGCCCCTCTCGATGAGCAGGACCAGCGTAGGCAGCGCCTGGACCGGGCCGCACATCGGCGTCCGACAGATGAGATGGCCGTCTCAGGATGTGTCAGGCGCGGGCGGAGGCGATGTCGCTCGCCAGCTCGCGCAGCAGCGCGAGCACCCCGTCGGGACCCGAGACGACCACGTCGGCCAGCTCGGCGAGCGCGCTCTCCTCCTCGGAGTCGGAGCAGACGAGCAGCCCGGGCATGCCGTCGGCCCGCAGCCGCTCCACCTCCCGGAAGGCCTCGATGTCACCCAGGTCGTCACCGCCGAAGACGACGGCCCGGGCGCCGAGCTCCTCGACCAGGCGGCGCACGGCGGCACCCTTGTGCATGCCGTGGGCGCGCACCTCGATGACCGAGCGGCCGGGCTCGACGTCGAGGTCGTGCGACTTCGCCGCGTCGGTGAGCAGGGGCAGCAGCCGCTCGTACGCCGCGTCGGCGTCGTCGAGGCGCCGGGTGTGGACCGCGACGGCCAGCCCCTTCTCCTCGATCCAGGCGTCGCCGGCCTCGGCGCGGTGGAGCAGCCGCGGCAGCGTGCTGGTGAAGGTCGCCAGTCCCCGCGGCGGCGCCGGCGAGATCACGCGCCGGTCGGTGGAGGTCCAGCGCTCGTTGCCGTACTGGCCGAGTACGAAGAGCTCGCGGCCGTGGTCGCCGACGGCGTTGCCGACCTCCTCGAGGCCGCCCAGCGCCAGCGCCTGCCGCGCCGGACGCCCGGTGACGACCGCGACGGCGCCCACCTGCTCGGCGAGGTCGACCAGCACCTCGGGGGCGTCGGGGTGGATGTGGGCCTGCTCGGGGTCCTCGACGATGGGGGCGAGGGTGCCGTCGAAGTCGAGCCCGACCAGCAGGTCGTCGGCGGCGCGCACGCACGCGGCGTACTGCTGCTCGCCCGTGGTGGAGGTGAACTCCATGGGCGGCATCCTGCCAGGGGCGCGCGGGCGCGCCGGCGCGTGGTCAGCCGGGGCAGTCAGCCGGAGTAGTCGTCGGTGAGGATCACCGTCAGGCGGTCGAGCAGCATCGGCTCGACGGCCTTCTTGACCTGGCCGATGCCGAGGTCCTTGGAGAGCGCCTGGGCCTCGCGCTCGAGGCGCGGCGGGTAGTAGACCGCGGTGGCGTCGACGGTGCCGTACCAGTTGTCGCTGCCGACGACGTTCCAGCCGCCGGCCTCGGCCCTGCCGGCGACGCCGCCCGCGAGGCCGGTGACGCCGGTGTTGTTGAAGACCACGACGTAGGTGTCGCCGCGCCGGATTGGCTTGGGCTTCGCGGGCTTCGGGGTCTCGGAGGGGGTCGCGCTGGGGGTCGGCGTGGCGCTCGCCGACGGTTCGGAGGTCACCGGGGTGGCCTCGTCGGCACGGCCCACCTCGTCGGGGTCGTTGGCCACGAAGACGAGCGCGGCCATCGCGACGGCCGAGATCGCGAGCGCGAGGAGGCGGGTGGAGAGCACCACCCCGTGCTCGTCGCGGACGGGGAGGGCGGGGGTGCGGCGGAGGTGCCGGGGAAGGCGCACGGTGACCTGACTCCTAGACGTCGAAGCCCAGCCGGCGGGCCGAGCGCTGCCGCTGGCGGCTGGCGCGCAGCCGGCGCAGCCGGCGGACGAGCAGCGGGTCGTGCGCGAGCGCCTCGGGCCGGTCGATCAGGGCGTTGAGGACCTGGTAGTAGCGGGTCGAGGACATGTCGAAGTGCTCGCGCACCGCCTGCTCCTTGGCCCCGGCGTACTTCCACCACTGGCGCTCGAAGTCGAGCATGGCGGCATCGCGGTCGCTGAGACCCTCGACTGCCTCCGACGGGGAGCTGTGGGCGGGGCTGGCGGACATGCGGGACGCCTCCTCGACTGCTCGGCACGGCCTGCCCCCCTCGACCAGCGGGGCACGACCGCGGCCCAGCATAGGCCACGGAATCACAGCCGTGTGATTCCTCGCGGCGTGGCGAGCCCCGGGGCCGCAGTCCGAGCCGGCTGCCCGACCCGGATGCCTGGGCCCCTGGCTAGATTGACGCGCATGGACGCCGTCGACACCATCGGGTGGGGCGTGCTCGCCCCCGGCCGGATCGCGCACTCCTTCTGCCGGGACCTCGCCCAGGTGCCCGGGGCCCGGCTGGTCGCGTCGGGCTCCCGCTCGCGCGAGCGGGCCGAGGAGTTCGCCGCGCAGCACGGCGGCCGGGCGCATGGCTCCTACGAGGACCTCGTGGCCGACCCCGACGTCGACGTCGTCTACGTCGCCTCGCCCCACGTCTTCCACGAGGAGCACACGATGCTCGCCCTCGAGGCGGGCAAGGCGGTGCTGTGCGAGAAGCCGATGACCCTCGACACCGGCACCACCGAGCGGCTCTTCGCCGAGGCCGAGCGGCGGGGGCTCTTCTGCATGGAGGCGATGTGGACGGCGTGCAACCCGGTCGTGCGCCGCCTGCTGGCCCTGCTGGGCACCGAGACCCACGGCAGCCCGCGCCTGGTGCGCGCCGACCTCGGCTTCCCGGTGCGCCGCGACCCCGCCGACCGGCTGCTCGACCCCGCCCTGGGCGGCGGGGCCCTGGTCGACATGGGCATCTACCCGCTGACCTTCGCCCACCTCGTGCTCGGCGAGCCCGAGCAGCTCCGCGCCGTCGGCACGCTCGCCCCCTCGGGCATCGACCTCGAGGTCGCGATCTCGGGCCGCTACGCCGGCGGCGCCCTCGCCACGCTGAGCAGCACGCTCACGGCCGCGACGCCCCGCACGGCGGCCGTGGCCACCGACCGCGGCCTCTTCACCCTCGAGCGCGACTTCCACCACCCCACCCGGGTGCACTGGCAGCCCGAGGAGGGCCCGGGCTCGTGGCTCGAGGGTGAGCGGCCGGTGATCGGCCAGGGCTACGGCAACGAGGCGCTCGAGGTCCAGGAGTGCCTGCGCGCGGGCCGCATGACCAGCGAGCTGGTCCCACCCACCCAGACGATCTCGGTGATGCGGCAGCTCGACGACGTACGCCGCCAGATCGGCCTGGAGTACGGCGCTTCCTCCGGCTGACCCTGGGTAACCTCAGCGCGTGAGCCCCCGCAAGAAGTCGTCCAGTGCCGCGGCCGACCTCGTCGTGGTGGCCAACCGCCTCCCCGTCGACCGGGTGGTGGAGCCCGACGGGAGCACCAGCTGGCGGTCCTCCCCCGGCGGCCTGGTCTCCGCGCTCGCGCCCGTCATGCGCGCCAACGACGGCGCCTGGATCGGCTGGCCCGGCGACGCCGGCGAGGACCTCGAGCCCTTCTCCCACGACGGGCTCTCGCTGGTGCCGGTGGCGCTGTCGGAGGAGGAGATCGAGGAGTTCTACGAGGGCTTCTCCAACGACACGCTGTGGCCGCTCTACCACGACCTGGTCGCCAAGCCGTCCTTCCACCGGGAGTGGTGGGACGCCTACGTGCGGGTCAACGAGCGCTTCGCCGCCGCGGCCGCCGAGCACGCGGCCGAGGACGCCGTGGTCTGGGTGCAGGACTACCAGCTGCAGCTCGTGCCGGCGATGCTGCGCGAGCTGCGCCCCGACCTGCGCATCGGCTTCTACCTCCACATCCCCTTCCCGCCGGCCGAGCTCTTCTCCCAGCTGCCCTGGCGCCGGCAGGTCCTCGAGGGCCTGCTCGGGGCCGACCTGGTCGGCTTCCAGCTCGCGGGAGCGGCGCAGAACTTCATCCGGCTGGTCCGCCAGCGCGTCGGCCACAAGACGCACCGCGACCTGGTCTACCTCCCCGAGGGCCGGCGGGTGCAGGCACGCGCCTTCCCGATCTCCATCGACACCGCGGGCTTCGAGGAGCTGGCGGCCTCCGAGCCCGTGGTCGCACGCGCGAAGCAGATCCGCCACGACCTCGGCGAGCCGCGCACGGTCTTCCTCGGCATCGACCGGCTCGACTACACCAAGGGCATCTACGCCCGGCTGCGGGCCTTCAGCGAGCTGGTGGCCGAGGGCGAGCTGGGCGACGACGCCGTCTTCGTCCAGGTGGCGACCCCCTCGCGGGAGCGCGTCGACCAGTACCGCCGGCTGCGCGACGACATCGACCGCCTGGTGGGGCGCATCAACGGCGACCTCGGCCGGATCGGCAGCCCGGTGATCCACTACATGCACTCCTCCTTCCCCCGCGAGGAGATGGCAGCGCTCTACCGCGCCGCCGACGTCATGGTCGTGACGCCCTTCCGCGACGGGATGAACCTGGTCGCCAAGGAGTACGTCGCCTGTCGGCTCGACGGCGACGGCGCCCTCGTGCTCTCCGAGTTCGCCGGTGCCGCCAACGAGCTGCGCCAGGCCTTCCTGGTCAACCCCTACGACATCAACGGCATGAAGACGATGATGCTCCAGGCCCACCGGGCCGAGCCCAAGGAGCTCGGGCGGCGGATGCGCGCCATGCGCAAGACCGTCTCGGAGAACGACGTGAGCCACTGGGCCTCGGCCTTCCTCGACGCCCTGACCGAGGGCCGCACCGAGCACTCCAAGACCACCCGGCCCGCCACCCGCTCCTGACAGCGGGCATTCCGCGGGTATCTTCCGTCCATGGATCTGATCCCCAAGCCGGACCAGGTCGCATCGGCCGCGAGCAACGTCGCCCACATGGTGCTCTACGGGGGGCTGGCCGACCTGCGGCCGATGCCCCGGACCCTGATCGACGACGGCTCGCTCCGCGAGGTCTACCACTACCGCCCCCACAAGACCGTCCGCGAGACCGGCGACCCCGTGCTGCTGGTGACCCCGCTGGCCGCACCGTCGTCGTGCTACGACCTGCGGCGCGACTGCTCGCTGGTGGAGCACCTGGTGCAGGAGGGCCGGCCGACGTACCTCGTGGAGTACGGCCGGATCAGCTTCAAGAACCGCAACCTCGGCATCGAGCACTGGGTCGACGAGGTCGTGCCCGAGTCGGTCAAGGCCGTGAGCGAGCACGCCGGCGGCCGGCCGGTGCACCTGGTCGGCTGGAGCCTGGGCGGCATCTTCGCCGCGCTCGTGGCCGCCGACCGCCAGGACCTGCCGATCGCCTCGCTGACGATCCTAGGCTCGCCCTTCGACGTCGGGAAGGTCCCGATGGTCGCCCCGCTGCGCCCGATCCTCCGGCTCACCGACGGCGGGCTCGTGACCCAGCTCTACCGCGCGCTCGGCGGCGCGCCGGCCCCCCTGGTCAAGCGCGCCTTCAAGCTCTCCTCCGGCACCAAGATCGTCACCAAGCCCCTGGCGATCCTGCAGAACCTCGACGACACCGAGTGGCTGGCGCAGATCGAGGCCGTCGACCGCTTCACCGACGACATGCTCGCCTACCCGGGTCGCAGCTTCGGGCAGCTCTACCACCGGCTGCTGAAGAAGAACCAGCTGCTCGGCGGCAGGGTCGAGGTCGGCGACCGCGACATCGACCTGGCCGCCATCCGCCAGCCGGTGCTGGTCTTCGCCGGCAACACCGACGGCATCGCACCGATCGCCGCGGTCCAGGCGGGCCTGGGGCTGCTGAGCGGCGCCAGCGAGGTCCGCTTCGAGATCGTCCCCGGGGGGCACCTCGGCATGCTGACCGGCCGCGCGGCGCGTGGCTCCACCTGGGTGGTGCTCGACGAGTGGCTCGCCCAGTGGTCCGGCGCGGTCTCCCCCCGCACCCCCGCTGCGCGCAAGCGCGCCCGCAAGCCGGTCGCCACGGCCAGGTCGACCGAGCCGCGGCCCGCCGTCGCCCCCGACCGCTCCGCGATCGGGTCCAACCCCGAGCGGCGCTTCGCCTCGGCGTCCTCGCGCAACCTGACGCGCAAGCCGTAGGTCCGTGGTGCCGCGTCGCCGCCTCGACCGGCGGGCGGTCGTCCGCGTGGGCGTGCCCGTGGTGCTGGTCGTGCTCTCCCTGGTGCTGACCAGCCTGGCCACCCCGCAGGACCGCGAGCCGTCGTACGGGCGCTACGTCGCCTTCGGCGACTCCTTCACGGCCGCGCCGTACGTGCCGGTGACCGATCTCGCCTCGGGGTGCCTGCGCTCGGACCGCAACTACGCGCAGCGGGTGGCCGAGGAGCTGCGCATCCCGACGCTGCTCGACCGCTCGTGCACGGGCGCCCAGACCTCCGACCTGCTCGGCAGCCAGCGCACCCGCCTCGGCGTCGACGTGGCGCCGCAGGCCGCCGTGCTGAGCGCCGACACCGACCTCGTGACCGTGGGCCTGGGCTTCAACGACGAGCGCCTCTACGGCCGCATCGCCTCGCGCTGCCGGCAGGTCGCCGACGTCTGCCGCCTGGCCGACGAGCGCACGATGCTGCTCGGGATCGTCGACCGGGTCTCGCTGTCGCTGCGGCTCTCGCTGCTCGACATCCGTCGGCGCGCGCCGCGGGCGCGGGTCCTGCTCGTCGGCTACCCCCGGATGCTGCCGCCCCGAGGCGACTGCATCGAGCTGCCGCGGATGCGGCCGCAGGACCGCGCCACCTTCCGCGAGGTCAACCGCGAGCTCGGGGAGCAGATGCGGCTCGCGGCGCGCCAGTCGCAGGTGGAGTACGTCGACTTCTACCGCTACTCCCGGGGCCACGACATCTGCTCCGACACGCCCTGGGTGCAGGGCCGCACGGGGCAGGGACGTCGCGCGGCCGGCATGCACCCGCTGCCGGCGGGGCAGCGCGCCCTGGCACGGCTCATCAGCGACACGCTCCGCGAGCCGCCCCCCGACCTGCTGGGCTGAGCGGCGCTCAGGCCCGGCGTCGCTCCAGCTCCTCGCGGAGCCGCCGCACCTCCTCGCGCAGCAGCGCGACGTCGGCCACGGTCGCGGGCTCGCCGCGCTCCTCCTCCTCGATCTGCTCGACGCGCTGCACCAGCCAGCTGGCGAAGGAAGCCGTCACCACGCCGAGCACGCCGATGCCGGTCAGCATCAGCATGGCCGCGACCACGCGGCCGGCCACGGTGACCGGGTACATGTCGCCGTAGCCCACCGTCGTCACCGTCTCGATCGACCACCACAGCGCGTCGCCGTAGTTCTGGATCGGGCCGGGGCCGCCGCGCTCGGCGTCGAGCACGGCCAGCGAAGCGGTGAGCACGATCAGCGTCACCGACGCGGCGACGTACAGACCGACGCGGCCGCGCAGCGAGCCCCGACCCACCCGGTCGAGCAGCGTGAGCAGCGAGAGCAGGCGCAGCAGGCGCAGCGGACGGAAGAGCGGCAGCAGCGCCGCCGCGAGGTCGAGCGGGTGGTGGCGCAGGAAGTCGAGCTTGCGCGGCGCCAGCCACCACCGCGTGGCGAACTCGCCCGCGAGGATCGCCCAGGTCACCCACACCACCGTCGAGCAGAGCCGCTGCGTGCTGCGCGACAGCGTGGGGTCGAGGATCGGCCAGGCGTACGCCGCCACGAAGACCAGCGAGACCACCAGCAGCGGCCACTGCGCGCCACGGTCCCAGCGCTCGATCGTCGGCCGCTCCACGCTCCGGAGTCTCGCACCACGAGGGGCGCCTCCCGCGCCACCTCGACGTCATGTCGCCGAGCGGGAGCAGCAGCGCACCGCCCTCCTCACTGCCGACCTCGGTGC
Source organism: Nocardioides aequoreus (assembly GCF_000720335.1). Classification (GTDB taxonomy): domain Bacteria; phylum Actinomycetota; class Actinomycetes; order Propionibacteriales; family Nocardioidaceae; genus Marmoricola; species Marmoricola aequoreus. Next base: position 108,398 of record NZ_JOJN01000006.1, read on the forward strand.
GCGCGGCTCCGGGCTCGGCTCCGTCGCCACCGGCACCCGGGGCGGATCGATCAGCATCTGGGGCGGGTCGGCGTACATCTGGGGCGGATCGGCGTGCATCTGAGGCGGATCGGCGTGCATCTGAGGCGGGTCGGCGTGCATCTGGGGCGGGTCGGCGGCCCCTACGCTGAGCGTCGTGAGCACCTTGGACGACCTCGTCGGAAAGCAGCTGGTGGCGGCCGACTGGGCGGAGGCGCTGGCGCCGGTCGAGGAGCAGCTCGAGGCGATGGGCCGCTTCCTGCGCGCGGAGGTGGCGGCCGGCCGGCGCTACCTGCCCGCGGGCGACCACGTGCTGCGGGCCTTCCAGCGGCCGCTGGCCGAGGTCAAGGTGCTCGTCGTGGGGCAGGACCCCTACCCGACCCCCGGCCACCCGGTCGGCCTCAGCTTCTCGGTCGCACCGGGGGTGGCGCCACCGAGGAGCCTGGTCAACATCTACCGCGAGCTCGTCGACGACGTCGGCGTCCCGCAGCCCACGACCGGCGACCTCACCTCGTGGGCCGACGCCGGCGTGATGCTGCTGAACCGCTGCCTCACGGTGCAGCCGGGGGCCTCGGCCTCCCACCGCGGCAAGGGCTGGGAGGTCGTGACCGACCAGGCGATCCGCGCCCTCTCCCAGCGCGCGCAGCAGGGACAGCCGCTCGCCGCGATCCTCTGGGGCAGCGACGCCCGGTCGCTCAAGGGTGCGCTGCGACCCGTGCCGTGGGTCGAGTCGCCCCACCCCAGCCCCCTGTCGGCCCACCGCGGCTTCCTCGGCTCGCGACCCTTCAGCCGCGTCGACCAGCTGCTCGTCGAGCAGGGCGGCACGCCGGTCGACTGGCGTCTACCCTGATCCCGAGGGAATGAAAGTCGCGTCGTAGGAGGTTGGTAGTTGACATGACAACTACTCTGCCGTCGTCGAGCCGGATGCCGGCGCTCTACCTCGGGCACGGCGCCCCGCCCCTGCTCGACGACCCCGTCTGGTCCGGGCAGCTGCGCCGGCTCGCCGCCGACCTCCCCCGCCCGCGGGCGATCCTGATGGTCAGCGCGCACTGGGAGGCCGCGCCGCTGATGCTCAGCGCGTCGGGTCCCGGCACCGAGCTGGTCTACGACTTCGGCGGCTTCGCCGAGAAGTACTACCGGATGCGCTACGACACCCCCGACGCCTCGGCACTCGCCGACCGCGTCGCGGCGCTGCTGCCCGACACCCAGACGGTGCACCGGCACCCCCGGCGCGGTCTCGACCACGGCGCGTGGGTGCCGCTGCGGATCATGTACCCCGAGGCCGACATCCCCGTGCTGCAGATGTCGCTGCCCACCCAGGACCCCGGCGCGCTGCTGGTGCTCGGCAGCCGGCTGCGCGAGCTGCGCGACGAGGGCGTGCTGGTGGTGGGCTCGGGCTTCCTCACCCACGGCCTGCCCTTCCTCACCGACTTCTCGATCGACGCGACCGCCCCCGGTTGGTCGGTCGACTTCGACGCCTGGGCCGCCGACGCGCTGGCGCGCGGCGACGTCGACACGCTCGCGTCCTTCAAGGACGTCGCGCCCGGCATGCCGTACGCCCACCCCACGGTCGAGCACCTGACGCCGCTCTTCGTGGCGCTCGGGGCGGCGTCCGACCCGGAGGCCCCGGGCGAGCAGCTCTTCCCCGGCTACTGGATGGGGCTCTCGAAGCGCTCGCTCGTGCTGGGGTGAGACTGGGGCCATGGAGCTCCTGTCGATCCAGTCCTCGGTCGCCTTCGGCCACGTCGGCAACAGCGCGGCGGTCTTCCCGCTGCAGCGCCTCGGCATCGAGGCGTGGGCGGTCAACACGGTGCACTTCTCCAACCACACCGGGTACGGCGCCTGGCGCGGCCCGCTGCTGAGCGCCGACGACCTCCGCGAGGTGGTGCAGGGCGTGGAGGAGCGCGGCGCGCTCGCCCGGGTGGCGGCGGTGCTCAGCGGCTACCAGGGCGCCGAGGAGGTGGGCCAGGTCGTGCTCGACACCGTCGCGCGGGCCCGCGAGCTCAACCCCGGCGCGGTCTACTGCTGCGACCCGGTCATGGGCGACGTCGGCCGGGGCATGTTCGTGCGCCCGGGCATCCCCGAGTTCATGCGAGACCGGGTGGTGCCGCGCGCCGACGTGATCACGCCCAACCACTTCGAGCTCGACTTCCTGGCCGGGACCACCAGCCGGACGACGGCCGAGGTGCTGGCGGCGGTCGACGAGGTCAGGGAGCGCGGCCCCCGCACGGTGCTGGTGACGAGCGTGCTGACCGACGAGACGCCGTCCGACCACGTCGACCTGGTGGCGGTCGACGACGCCGGCGCGTGGACCACCCGGACGCCGCTGCTGCCCATCTCGCCCAACGGCTGTGGCGACGTCACGGCCGCGGTCTTCCTGGCGCACCTGCTGACGACCGGCTCGACGCCGACGGCGCTGCAGCGGGTGACCGCCACGGCGTACGGCATCCTCGAGGCGACCCTGGCCGCCGGCACCCGCGAGATCCAGCTCGTGGCCGCGCAGGACGTCATCGCCGACCCCCCGGACCGCTTCGAGGCCGTACGGCTGCGCTAGCAGCCAGACCCTCAGACGCACCGAGGGAGGAGGCGCCGCAGCGCCCCCTCCCTCGGGTGTCGGGTCGTGCTAGCCGACCGACCTGACGACGACCTCGCCACCGCCGACGCGCACGCCCTCGGTGGTCCGGACCTGCACCTCGCCCAGCAGAGCGCGCCCGGAGGCCGGTGCCTGGTTGGCCGTCACCGCGCCCGGCACGGTCCAGCTCTCGCCGTTGGGCCGCGGGGCGTCGGCGTCCTGCGTGGCCACCGAGCCGAAGCCCGGGTTGACGAAGACGTCGACGTAGTCGTACGTCGTCGAGCCCGCCGGCACCGAGTAGCCGTCGACCAGCACGATCCAGGTGCCGGCCGCCGGGTTGGCGATCGTCACCGACTCCTCGGAGTCGCCGTCGGCCTGCTGGCCGGCCAGCACGCAGCTGCCGGTCGTGCAGTTGAAGACGGCCAGGTCGAGGTCGGCCGCGGCGTCCGCGGTGTTGCCGATCGTGGCGCGGAGCGAGGTCGCCCCGGCCGTGACCTGCACCGGGATCTGCTGCTGCGCGCCATCGCCGATGGTGCGCTCCCCGCGGTTGGCGCTGCCGAGCGTGCCGCCCACCAGACGTCCGGTGAACTCACCGAACTTGTTGGTGACCTCCCACTCCGCGGCCGTCGGCGCGCCGGCGGTCGCCGAGGCGATCTCCAGCGGGTCCGGCGTGACCTCGGCGCCCAGCACCTCGGCGGAGAGGGTGTACGGCGCGTTGGCGGCGTCGGAGGTGCGTCGTCCCTCGACGACGACCTCCCACACCCCCGGCTGCGGGTCGGCGACGGTGCGGCTCGTCGGGGAGCCCGTCGAGCAGCCCGCGCCGGCGTTGGGGTTGTAGCACTGCGTGGTCGCGTTGTTGTCGACGCCGACGCCGTAGGGGTGGAAGCGCAGGAAGCGGATCTGCCCGGCGCCCTGCGTGGTGCCGCCACCCTCGAGGTCGACCTTGAAGGCCGGGGTGCCCTCGGGCACGTCGTAGAAGTACGACGTGGTCTGGTTGCGACCGATGGAGCCGGAGGCCTCGACGGCGTAGTCGTTGGCCTCGCTGAACTGCTCGGCCGCCACCACGGTGTTGAGGGTCTGGTACTCCACGCCCGGGGTCGTGGCGTCGTCGAGGTTCAGCACCGCGGAGTGCGCCCCCGACGAGTCCGGCGACACGCTGATCGCCACCTGCACCGGCTGCGCGAGCGGGAGGGTCACCGACGCCGGGGCGGCGAAGGTGCCGTCGTTGCCCACCCAGTCGAGGTCGTAGCGCACGTTGCCGCTGCGACCGGAGAAGCGGGTGAAGGTGTAGACGCGCTCGTAGCTGTCGCCGGCGGCGACGCCCTCGCGGTCGTTGATGCCCTCGCCACGACCCGGCTTGCCCAGGAAGTCGGAGAGCGCGGTGTTGACGTCGACCTCGGAGCTGATCTCGACCGTCTTCACGCCCTGCTGGATCTGCGCCCAGGCGGCGGTGGTGTCGATCAGGCCGTTGCCCTGCTCGTAGGCGCCGTAGCGCTCGAAGAAGCGGGCGGTCGAGCCCATCGCCTGGCGCAGCTGCGCCGGGGCGAGCTCGATGCCGCGGTCCTTGGCCGCGCCGACGAGCAGCGCCGCCGCACCCGCGGCCTGCGGGGAGGCCATCGAGGTGCCGTTGAACATGGCGTAGCCGGCGGAGCAGGCGTACGGCAGGCACGCGCCGGTCGGGTTCTGCCACTGCGGCACGGTCGAGACCGCCGAGCCCGGGGCGACCACGGTGGGCTTGAAGCCGCCGTCCTCGCGCGGGCCGCGGCTGGAGAAGCCGTGCAGGTTGTCGGCGTACTCCGAGTCCGAGCCGTAGTTGGCGCGCCAGGTGTCGTCGCTGATCGAGGAGCCGACGCTGACGACCTTGGTGGCCACCGACGGGTCACCCACGGTGTTCATGCCCGGGCCGCTGTTGCCGGCCGAGATGAACATCTGCACGCCGTAGGTGTCGATGATCCGGTTGTAGAGGATCGCGCGGGCGTTGTTGCCGTCGTTGAGCGCCGGCAGGCCGCCGATCGACATGTTGATCACGTCGACGTCGTTCTGGGCCAGCCACGCCATCGACTCGATGAGGGCGTAGTTGGTGCAGCCGTCGACGAAGAGGCAGGCGCGCGCCGACTTGATCTCGGCGCCGGGGGCGGCGCCGCTCATCTTGCCGTCGAACATCTTGTTCGCGGCCGTGATGCCGGCGACGTGCGAGCCGTGGGCGCCGGAGACGATGCCGATGTTGAGCCAGTTGTCGTCCTCGGTCTGCACGACGAAGGGGATCTGCTCGCGGATCGCGGTGTTGGGGTTGTCGAGGCCGAAGTGGCCGACGTCGAAGCGCTCGGCGTAGTCCTTCATGGCGGTCTCGTCGCGGAAGTCGCCGTCCTGGTCGGTGTCGACGAAGACCTCGTTGCTGCGCTGGTCCCAGATCACCGGGAAGAGGCCGGTGCTGCCCGCGGGGTTGCCGTCGCGGTTGACGTCGTTGCCGAGCTCGCCGCCCAGTCGCGGGTCGCGCTCGTCGAGGACGCCGATGTGGTAGGTCCGGTTGCGCGGCGCCCGGTAGGTGGTGCCGTCGTAGACGAAGGTGCGGCCGCTGACGGTCTCGCCGAGCTTGAGCCAGGTCGGGTCGTCGTCGTTGACCGGGTCGGTGAAGGTCTTCCAGTCGGTGATCTTGCGGTCACCGGTGGAGGTGGTCTGCAGCGACGGGTGGTCGAGGTCGACACCGGTGTCGACGATGCCGATGGTGGTGCCGCGACCGTCGAAGCGCTTGCGGTCGGCGGTCAGCTGGGCGGCCTTGGTCTCCCCGATGGGCATGTAGGGGTTGACCTTGGGGGTCCGCTTGCCCGGCGGGGTGTACGGCGTGGGGTTCTGCGTGCCCTCGGGTCGCGGGTCGTCGAGCGGGATGACCTCGCCGAGGTCGACCGCGGCGATGCCGGGCAGCTTGGCGGCCTTGGGCACCTGCGAGGTGGGCACCGAGACGCGGAGGTAGTCGACCTCGCCCTCGCTGGCCTGCACGGTGCCGCCGAGGTCGGCGAGCTCGTCGGCCACGGCCTCGGACTCGCCGTCGTCGGCGGCCACGAGCATGGTGACGCGCTTCTCCTCGTCGGCGCGGGCCTGCGCCAGCAGCGCCCGGTCCTCCTTGTCGAGTCCTGCGGCGGCGCCGGGCGGGGTGGGCGGAGGGGTGCCGGGGGGTGCCGCGGTGGCGGCGGTGGTCGACACGGTGAGGCCGGAGACGGCGAGCGCCGCTCCTGTCAGCCCCACCAGGCCCCGAGAAAGCCTGGGATTCACGTCGTTCCTCTCGTCGACCCTCGCCGTGTTGCGGAGGGCCTCGGTCAGCCCACCCCGAGACCCCCGGTCTCGGGAAGACCAGGTGACCGAATCGTTATCAAGCACGACCTATCCGGCCGAGCCGGGCCGGATCAGGCGGCGTCGGCCTCGGTCGGGAAGAGTCGCCGCACGATGTCGGTCAGCGTCACGACGCCCTCGGGGTTGCCGTCCTCCTCGATCACCGCCAGGTGGTTGCGCGTCTCCCGCATCCGCTGCAGCGCGTCGTTGAGCGAGGTCTCGGCGTCGATCTTGAGGACCGGGCGCATCACCTCGGAGGCGCGACGGCCCTCGGGCTGCACCATCGTGTCGCGCACGTGCACCACCCCGAGGATGCGGCCCTCGTCGCGCACCAGCACCCGCAGGTGGCCCGACGACCGGGTCGCGTCGCGCACGGCCTCCATGTCGTCGTCCTTGTCGACGGCCGTGGCCTGCCCACCCGAGGCGAGGTCGCCGACGGTGAGGTGCTGCAGCTCCAGCGCGCGCGTCAGCTGGGCGGAGCGGTGCTCGTCGAGCACGCCGACGTCGAGGCTGTGCTCCACGAGCTGCTTGAGGTCCTCGGCGCTCTGCCCGGTGTGCGGGCTGTCCTGCGGCTCGACGCCCACCCGGCGCAGGCACCAGTTGGCCGCCTCGTTGAGGCCGATCAGCAGCGGCCGGGTGAGCCACATGAAGCCGCGCATCGGCAGCGCCAGCGCGGTGGCCGCGGCCTCCGGGTGCGCGATCGCCCACGACTTCGGGGCCATCTCGCCGACCACGAGGTGCAGGAAGGTGACCACCAGCAGCGCGAGCACGAAGCTCACCGCGACGACCGCCCAGGACGGCGCGCCCAGGTCGGCGAAGACGGGTCGCAGCGCGTAGTCGAGCGCCGGCTTGGTCACGGCGCCCAGGCCCAGCGCACACGCGGTGATGCCGAGCTGGCAGCCCGCGAGCAGCACGGTGAGCTCGTCGAAGCTGCGCAGCGCCGCACGGGCCGAGCGGCTGTTGCCCGCGGCGTCCTGCAGCCGGTGCCGCTTGACGGCCAGGAGGGCGAACTCGACGGCCACGAAGAGCGCGCTGAGCACGATCAGCGCCACGGTGATGCCGGCGACCGCCCAGGCGTTGGAGGCCAGGCCGGTGCCGTCGGCCGCGGCGAGCGGGATCGGGAGCGGTGTCATCGGTCGTCCCCCTGGAGGTCGGCCACGAGGTCGGTCACCTGATCGGTCACCTGGTCGGCGGAGTCGTCGGTCGGCTGCTCGATCGTCAACCGCACCCGCGACGGCACGTGGCGCTCGACCTCGACCACCTCCAGGTGCAGGTGCTCGGGCACCCGCTCGCCCTCGTCGAGCAGCGTCGAGGGATCCGGGGGCAGCTCGACGTCGACGGTCTCGCCGACCTCGGGCAGACCGCCGTACGCCGCGATCACCAACCCGCCGACCGTCTCGAAGTCACCGGTGGGCAGGTCTCGGCCGATGGTGCGCTCGACCTCGTCGACGTGCACGTCGCCGGAGACGGTCCAGTCACCCTCGCCGGAGACCTCCTCAGGCTCCTCGTGGCGGGGGTCGTGCTCGTCCTCGATCTCGCCGACGAGCTCCTCGGCGAGGTCCTCCGCGGTGAGCACGCCGTCGAAGCCGCCGTACTCGTCGAGCACGATCGCCATCTGGGCGCGCTCGGCCGCCATCGCGCGCAGCGCGTCGGGGAGCGCCATCAGCGTCGCCACCATGACCGTCTCGCGCATCAGCTCGCGCGCGGTGCGGGTGTCGTCCTGGCCGGCCACCAGCACGTCCTGCAGGTGCACCACGCCGACGACCTCGTCGTCGTCGTCGAGCACCGGGTAGCGGGAGTGGCCGGTGCTCATCAGCTGCCACAGCTCGCCCACGGTGGTCTCGGGCTCGACGGTGTCGACGCGCGAGCGCGGCACCATCGCGTGCTCGACGTCCTCCTCGGGGAAGTCGAGCACCCGGTCGAGCAGCACCGAGAGCTCCTCGGGCAGGTCGCCGCTGTCGCGGGAGTCGGCGACGATGTGCTCGAGGTCGCGCGCCGTCGCGGCGTGCTCCACGTCGTGCACCGGCTCCATCTTGAAGGCGCGCAGCAGCGCGTTGGAGGCGGCGTCGAAGATGCGGATCAGCCAGCCGAAGACGCTCAGGTAGATCGTGGTCGACGTGGCGAGCCGCAGCGCGACCGGCTCGGGCCGCGCGATGGCGAGGTTCTTGGGGAAGAGCTCGCCGAAGAGCATCTGCACGAAGGTCGAGAAGACCAGGGCGACCACGGTGCCGATGGCGATGCCGACGCTCGGGTCGACGTCGACGCCGCCGAGCGCCTCCCCGATCGCCTCACCGATGAAGGGCTCGGCGACGTAGCCGACGAGCAGCGCCGTCACGGTGATGCCGAGCTGGGCGCCCGAGAGCATGAACGACGTGCGTCGCGTGACGCTCAGGGCCCGCTCCGCCGCCGCGTCGCCGCGGGCCGCGCGCGCGTTGAGGCGCGAGCGGTCGACGGCCATGTAGCCGAACTCCTGGGCCACGAAGTAGCCGGTGAAGGCGGTGATCACCAGGACGATCGCGATGCCGACGAGCAGGTCGAGCACCCACATCAGCGCACCACCACCGAGCAGGCGTGGCGGTCAGTCAGGACGGTGAATGAGACGGTGGAGCCACGGGAGTGGCTCGGACTGTCGGACTCCATCGGTGGGGCTGTCACTCCTCGGTCGGCGATCTGCTGCCTCCATGATGCCTGAAGCACCGGCGGCGCGCCGCATCGCGCGCCCACGGACCGTGACGGCGAGGCTCCCGACCGCGGCGGCGCCCCGGACCGAGCCGGTGACAGGAGTCGAACCCGCGACATCCTCATTACAAGTGAGGCGCTCTACCAACTGAGCTACACCGGCGCGCGCCCCGCGGAGCGCGGCGCCCATCGTAGAGGCCCACGAGCGGGGCTAGGACCGGGCTGGCCGCACCGACTCCAGCACCGCGATCTTGTCGATGCGGTTCTCGGGGTTGCCGAACTGGTCGGACCAGTAGTTGCCCTCGGCCCGGTCCTCCGGGGTCCGGCAGGTCGACAGGGTGAGCATCGGGCGCCGCGGCTCGACCCCGGGACGGCCGGGCACGGCTGCCGACTGCTCGCGCAGCGAGCGGGGTGAGCGGAAGGAGGTGATCCGGGTGCCGGTGACGCGGTAGACGAAGACCTGCTCCCCGCTGCGCACGCGCACGCGGTCGCCCCGGTCGAGGGCGGGCAGGTCGCCGAGGGGCGCGCCGTGCGAGGTGCGGTGGCCGGTGACCAGGTAGTTGCCGACCACCCCGGGGCCGACCAGGCCGCCGGAGCCGCGCGGCGAGGCCATCACGCCGGTGTCCTGGATCGCCGTGCCGGGGGCGTCGTCGGGGGTGCCGCGGTAGCGCTCGACGGGGACGTCGCGCAGCCCCAGCGCCGGGATCGTCACGAACGACGTGCGCGGCTCGGGTCGTGCGGCTGTCGGCGTCGGCGACGGGGTCGGGCGGGTGCGCTCGGTCACCCAGGGCGGGGGTCGCGACTCGGTGACCAGGCGCTCCTCCCCGGCGTACACCGACCGGGTGGGCTCGGGAGGGGCGGGCGTCGTCGCTGCGTCGGGCTCCAGCGGCGAGCTGCAGGCGGCCAGCAGCGATCCCACCGCCAGGGTGCCGGCGAGCCGACCGGTCCGTGTCGCTCCCACCTCGCCACCGTACGACCCCGGTCCTCGGGAGGCCGGGGCTACGGGAGCGCGGGCTCGTCGGCGGCGGCGTCCTCGGGCTGCGGGGGCTCCGGGGTCTCGGTCGGCTGCTCCAGCTGCTCCTCGGTGGGGTCGTCGAGGTCGAGCTCGACGTAGTCCTGCACCGTGATCCGGCCGCGGGTGTCGACGTCGACGGGCTGCAGCCCCGCGGGACGCCCGTCGCGGAAGGTGAGCATCGTGAACTGCGCGTTGCGCCGCAGCTTGCTGCCCAGCGCGATGGCGTACGCCGCGCCCCCCGTCGTGCCGTTGGTGTAGCTGTAGCCGACCTCGCCGTTGTCCCCCACCACGGCGTCGGGGCCGACCTGGGCGTGCAGGTGACCGGCGACGACGAGGTCGGCGCAGCCCCTCGCCAGTGCCGTGCGACCGAGGTTGGCGTCGTGGACGACGAGCAGGTTGATCCGCTCGCCCTCCTCCTGGCGGGCGCAGGCGTCGTCGGCGATGGCCTCCTCGACCTCGCCGAAGCTCAGGCCGGACTCGTCGCGCCAGGTGCCGAGGCCGCTGGAGCGCGGGTCGTCGACGCCGGTGACCCGCACGCCGTCGACGTCGACCGGCTCACCGTCCAGGTGGGTCCAGCCGCGGTCGGCCAGGTAGCTGCTCACGAAGTCGCCGTGGTCGTGGTTGCCGGCGATGGCCAGACGGTGCTCGTAGCCCTCGAAGGCGGTGTCGAGGGAGTCGAGGCTGAAGGCCTCCCACTCCTGGCCGGTCGAGGTGTCGTCGCCCGCGGTGATCGCCACCGTGGCTCCTGCCGCGTCACCGGCCGCGCGGACGACCTGGTCCATGCCGATGTTGTCGTGGCGGTCGCTCACGAGCACGGCGACGGTCTCGCCCTCCTCCGGCACGCGGAAGTCGCCGGAGACCTCCTCGACGCGGTCGACGAGCTCGTCGTAGAAGACCGTGCTGCGGTCGTAGGTGTCGAGCGCGCTCTGCAGCAGCCGCCGGGTGCCCTGGGTGAACATGCCGCCCTGCACCTGCCAGTCGGCGAGCTCCGACGGCACCTGGAGGTCGGGGTAGGCGTCGGAGAGCGCGATCCAGGTGTCGTCCTGCACCCGTGGGGGGTGGGCGCGCCACGGGAAGGGGATGGCGAGCACGATCAGCGCCACGACCACGACGTACGCCACCCATCCGCGGCGCGTGCGGGGCGGCCGGGTGGCCGCGACCGCCAGCTCGAGCCGCCGTGCCCGCCCCACCAGCAGCCACAGGCCTGGCAGCACGGCACCAGCGAGGGCGCCGTGCACGAGCGAGGTGCGGACGTGCTCGCGCACCACGCCCTCGACCCGGCGCTGCTCGGCGTCCGGGTGGGCCGCGATCGAGGCGTAGCGGTCGGCGAGCTCGCGGGTGCTGTCGGCCGTGGTCTTGCCGAGCCGTACGTCGACCCCCACGGAGGCGCTCGAGGGCAGCCGGAGGTCGGGCAGGTAGGGCCCCATCTCCAGGGTCACCCAGCCGTCGAGGGTCGGGACGACCGAGGCGTCGTGGCCGGCGACGACCGTCTCGGTGTCGCGCTCGGTCAAGGACCAGAGCGCCACCGGGACCGCGACGGCCGCCCAGACCAGGACGAGCAGCACCGCCCCGACGACGCGCCGGCGCAGCCGCCGCTGGGGACGGCGGGGCCCGGGCCCCGCCGCGTCGGAGCGCTCAGGCTCCGGCGGCACGCTTGCGCGCGATCTCGTAGAGCGCCACCCCGGCCGCCACGCCGGCGTTGAGCGACTCCAGCCGCGCCGACATCGGGATCGAGACGAGCTGGTCGCAGGTCTCGGCGACCAGCCGCGAGAGCCCACCGCCCTCGGCCCCCACGACGAGCACGAGCGGACCGGTGGCGAGGTCGAGGTCGGGGAGGTCGACGTCGCCGTCGGCCGCCAGCCCGACCACCATGCAGCCCTCCTCCTGGAAGGCCTTGAGCTGCCGCACCAGGTTGGTCGCCTGCGCGACGGGGAGACGGGCCGCCGCGCCGGCCGAGGTCTTCCACGCCGAGGCCGTCATGCCCGCGGCCCGGCGCTCGGTGATCACCACGCCGTGGGCGCCGAAGCCGGCGGCCGAGCGCACCACGGCGCCCAGGTTGCGAGGGTCGGTGACGGAGTCGAGCGCGACCACGAGCGGGGGCTCCCCGCTGGCGGCCGCGGCCTCGAGCAGGTCGTCGGGATGGGCGTACTCGTAGGCCGGGACCCGCGCCCCGACACCCTGGTGCACGGCCCCGCCGGTGAGCCGGTCGAGTTCGCTGCGCGAGACCTCGAGCAGCGAGGTGCCGGACTCCGCGGTCGAGGCGAAGATCTCCCGCAGGCGGCCGTCGCGCTCGGCACCCTCGGCGACGTAGACCGCCGTGACCGGGACCCCGGCACGGAGCGCCTCGACCACGCTGTTGCGCCCGGCGATCCACTCGGCGTCGCCACCCTTCGCCGGGCGCTTGGGGCGCGGCCCCTGGTGGTCCGAGCGCTTCTTGGCCTTGTGCGCCTGGTGGTAGGGACGGTCCGTCGCCTTGGGCGTCGGACCCTTGCCCTCCAGGCCCTTGCGGCGGCGGCCGCCGGACCCGGCCGTGGGGTTGCCCTTGGAGGAGGAGCGGGTGGCGCCGCGACGCTTGCTGTTGCCGGCCATCAGTCGGTCACGCTCCAGACGGGTCCGTGGGGGGTGTCCTCGACCTCGACGCCCGCCGCCTTGATGCGGTCGCGGATGGCGTCGGCGGTGGCGAAGTCCTTGGCGGCGCGCGCCTGCGCCCGCTGCTCCAGCAGCCCCTGCACGAGGGCGTCGACGACGCTGCGCAGGTCACCGCTCCCGCCCCGGGCCGGAGGGGCCAGACCGAGCACGTCGAGCATCGCGCGCACCTGACCGGCGGCCGGCTCGGCGGGCTCGCCCGCCGCCAGGGCACGGTTGCCCGCGCGCACGACGTCGTGCAGCACGGCGACGGCCGCCGGGGTGCCCAGGTCGTCGTCCATCGCGGCCACGAAGGCCGGCGGCAGCGCGCCCGGCTCGCCAGCGGCGCGCTCCAGGAAGCCCTCGATCCGGCGGTACGCCGCCGCGGCCTCCTCGAGCGCCTCGAAGCTGAACTCCACCGTCGAGCGGTAGTGGCTGGCGACCATGTAGTAGCGGAGCTCGACGCCGCGGACCCGCTCGAGCACCGCCGGCACGAGCAGCGAGTTGCCCAGCGACTTGCTCATCTTCTCGCCCGCGGTGGTGATCCACGCGTTGTGCATCCAGTACGCCGCGAAGTCGCGGCCCGCCGCCCGGCTCTGCGCCTGCTCGTTCTCGTGGTGGGGGAAGCGCAGGTCCACCCCGCCCCCGTGGATGTCGAAGGCGGGCCCGAGGTACTTGCCGGCCATGGCCGAGCACTCGATGTGCCAGCCCGGCCGACCACGACCCCACGGGCTGGGCCAGGAGGCGGTCAGCGGCTCGCCCTGCTTGTGGCCCTTCCAGAGCGCGAAGTCGCGCGGGTCGCGCTTGCCGCGGGGGTCGGCGTCGGGCGCGGCCTCCATGTCGTCGACCGCCTGCCGGGTCAGCTCGCCGTAGGAGGGCCAGGAGCGCACGTCGAAGTAGACGTCGCCGGAGCCGTCGGCCGCGGCGTAGGCGTGACCGCGCTCGACGAGCTCGCCGATCAGCTCGAGCATCTCGGGCACGTGACCGGTGGCCAGCGGCTCGTAGGTGGGTGGCAGCACCCGCAGCGCGGCGTACACCTCGTCGAGGGCGCGCTTGACGTCGTAGGCGAGGTTGTACCAGGGCCGGTCCTGCTCGGCCGCCTTGGCGAGGATCTTGTCGTCGATGTCGGTCACGTTGCGCACGAAGTCGACCTCGAGGCCGCTCGCCAGCAGCCAGCGGCGCAGCACGTCGAAGGACACGGCCGAGCGGACGTGGCCCACGTGGGGCTCGGACTGCACCGTCAGGCCGCAGACGTAGACCGACGCACGCCCCTCCACGCGGGGAGCGAAGTCGCGGACCGCACGGGTCGCGGTGTCGTACAGCCGGAGTGCCACCCGCCAATCCTAGGGACGCGGGCCGCGAGCCGTGCGGCAGCACCCGCGGAGCACCGATCGGGCCAGGCGATTTGTCCATTGTGGTGCGCGTGTGACGGATGAGAACTACTGTGACCGGCATGTCGCGCCGTCTCCTCCCCCTCCGCTGTGCTACGAGCGCCGTCGTGCTCGCCCTGGGCGTCACGCTCCTGAGCAGCGCCACGGAGCCCACCGTCGCCCCCGACGTCGAGCCCGTCGCCGCGACCGCGTCCACCAAGCACACCTTCCGCCAGCTGACCATCAACGCCCAGCTGCGCACCGGCACGAGCGAGGGCGTGCGGATCTCGAGCGGCTCGCTGCGCATCAAGACCCCGGTCGGCACGCGCTCCCACGCCGGCAAGCGCTGGCAGTACGCGCGCTGGACCTCGGCGTGGTCGTCCCCCGGCCACGGCTTCAGCGAGCTGATCCCCTCCTGGCAGGCCGTCACGCCGGCCGGCACCTTCGTGCAGGTGGCCGCACGCGTGCAGTCCTCCGGCGGCACCAGCTCGTGGAAGACGGTGGGCAGCTGGGCGACCAACGACAAGGTCTTCCGCCGCACCTCGGCGGGCACCCAGTCCGACGCGATCGCCAGCGCGGCCACCGACGTGGTGCGCGCCCGGCCCGGCGTCACCCTGCGGCGCTACCAGCTGCGCGTCCTGATGCACCGCGAGGTCGGCCGCACCAGCACCCCCGCGCTGCGGTCGGTGCAGGCGGTGGCGAGCCGGCTCGGTCCGGTGCCCGCGACGAGCAAGCCGCTGTACGGCGCGCGCACGCTGCAGGTCCCGTCGTACTCGCAGATGGTGCACCGCGGCCGCTACCCGCAGTACGGCGGCGGGGGGCAGGCCTGGTGCTCCCCCACCTCGCTCGCCATGATCCTGGGCTACTACGGCCGGCTGCCCTCACGCAGCTCCTACGCCTGGGTCGCCGGCTCCTCCCCCGACCGCGTCGTCCCGCACCTGGCGCGCGCCGTCTACGACTACGGCTACCGGGGGGCCGGCAACTGGGCCTTCAACACGGCGTACGCCGGACGCCTCGCCGGCAACGCCTTCGTGACCCGGTTGGCCTCGCTGCGCGACGCGGAGCGCTTCGTCGCCGCCGGCATCCCCCTGGCCGCCTCGATCTCCTTCGGGTCCGGCCAGCTCGCCGGTGCACCCATCCGCAGCACCGCCGGCCACCTCGTCGTGATCAGCGGCTTCACGCGCAGCGGCGACGTGGTGGTCAACGACCCTGCAGCGCCCGGCAACGCCTCGGTGCGCCGCACCTACGACCGCGGCCAGTTGGAGCGGGCGTGGCTGACGAAGTCGCGTGGCACGGTCTACGTCGTCAACGACGCCGCCCACCCGCTGCCGTCGCACCGGCAGGCGCGCTGAGCGCACCGTCGCTCAGTCGACGTTGAAGCTCACCTCGTGCCACCCGGTGGCACCGTCGGGGATCACGTCGGTGCGGGTGGGGGTCTGGGTGTAGTCGGTGGCGTCGGTGGCCCGGCAGACCACGCGGTGCTCCCCCGGCTCGAGGTCGACCCGGAGCGACCACTGCACCCAGGTGTCGACCGACGGCACCACGCCGAGCACGGCCGGGCGCCAGGGCCCGCCGTCGACCTGCACCTCCACGCCCCGCACCCCCGTGCCCTGGGCCCAGGCGACCCCCGCCACCGTGACCGGTCCCGCGGCGAGGTTGGCGCCGCTGCGCGGCACGTCGATGCGCGACTGGGTCTTGACCGGCCCCCGCTCGCCCCAGCCGCGCTCGGTCCAGTAGGCGCTGAAGTCCTCGAACCGCGAGACCTCCAGGTCGACCAGCCACTTGGTAGCCGAGACGTAGCCGTAGAGCCCCGGCACCACCATGCGGACCGGGAAGCCGTGGTCGACGGGCAGGGGACGCCCGTTCATCGCCACCGCCAGCAGCGCGTCGCGCCCGTCGGTCAGCGCCGTCAGCGGGGTGCCGCAGGTCCAGCCGTCGGCCGAGGTCTGCAGCACGGCGTCGGCCTCGGGATCGACGCCGGCCTCGGCGAGCAGCTCGCGGACGGGCACGCCCGACCACCAGGCGTTGCCGACGAGGTCGCCCCCCACCTCGTTGGAGACGCAGGTCAGCGTCACCCAGGCCTCGGTGAGCTTGCGGTCCAGCAGGTCGGCGTAGCTCAGCGTGAGCTCGCGCTGCACCCGCCCGTGGATCCGCAGCTGCCACTCGACGGGGCGGATCGCGGGCGCCGCGAGGGCGGTGTGGATCAGGTAGAAGTCGCTGTTGGGGGTCCGCCACGGCCCGAGCCCCTCGATCCCCAGGTCGGCGCCACCGGGGGCGTCGCCGCCGCTCACCGGGAGCCGCAGCAGCCGCCGGGCGGACTCCACGCCGCGCCTCGCGCCGCCCGCCACCCTGCCCGCCAGGGTGAGGGCGGCGACGCCCCCGACCACGACGCCGAGCCGGACCAGGAAGCGCCGGCGGCCGCTGCCGTCGGCAGGCGGGTCGTCGAGCACCGGGCCGGTGAGCACCCGCAGCACGACCACCCAGGTCACCAGGCCGACCAGCACCGCCAGGACCGACCCCGCCGCCGGCGACGGGTCGGTCACCACGGCCAGGAAGCCGACGGCGCCCAGCGCGAGGAAGAGCAGGTCGGCGGCCAGGGGCAGCCGGCGCAGCAGGCTCGCGGCGTACGCACAGAGGGCGAGGACGACCAGCACCGTGCCGCCGAGCAGCACCGGCTTGCCGGCGGTGCCCAGCACCCCCAGGGCGGTCTCGACGACCGGGCCGGGCGTCAGGTCGCGCACCCGGGCGGCCACCGCCTCGACCGGGGAGAGGTCGGCGCGCAGCGCCCACGTCGTGGCCTGGCTCAGCGCCACCCCGGCGAGGGCCGCCAGCAGTCCGCAGCAGGCGAGCAGCCAGCGCGGCGCCACGCGGCGTACCTCGCCGACGAGGTCCTCGGGTGCCTGCTGGTCGGTGCTCACCCCCCCATCGTGGCGCACCGGGCCGCAGCTGCGGGCATGATCCTGCCCATGAGCCCCGACCCCGCCACGCCGGCCACGGTGCCCTTCCGCGTCGGCGTCGGCACCGACGTGCACCGCCTCGTCGCGGGCCGCCCGATGCGGATGGCCGGCCTCGAGTGGCCCGAGGAGCAGGTCGGACCGGAGGGTCACTCCGACGGCGACGTGGTGCTGCACGCCATCTGCGACGCGCTCTACTCCGCCGCCGCGCTGGGCGACCTGGGCAGCAACGTCGGCACCGACGACCCCCGCTGGGCCGGCGCCTCGGGCCACGACCTCCTGGCCGAGGCGCTGCGCCGCGTCCGGGCCGCGGGCTGGGAGGTCGGCAACGTCGCCTGCCAGATGATCGGCAACCGCCCCCGGCTCGGCGTACGTCGCGAGGAGGCGCAGCAGGCGGTGGCCGGCCGCCACGGCATCGCGGTCTCGCTGACCGCCACCACGACCGACGGGCTCGGCCTCACCGGCCGCGGCGAGGGGGTGGCGGCGATCGCCACGGCCCTGCTCGTCCGCGGCGGGGCCGGCTGAGGCCCGCGCGACGGGCGCCTGGTGTCACGATGGGGTGATGAGACCGGAGCGAGGCACCCTGCTGATCTCCTCCGCCACGCTCACCGACCCGCACTTCGCCCGCACCCTGGTGCTGGTGCTCGACGCCGACGCCGACGGCGCCCTGGGCGTGGTCCTCAACCGCCCCTCGGAGACCCCCGTCGGCGAGGTGCTCACCCCCTGGCACGACCTGGCCAGCGAGCCCCGGGTGCTCTTCGCCGGCGGTCCCGTGGAGGGTAACGCCGCCGTCGCGGTCGCCCGGCCGCTCGGACCTGACGTGCCGTCGGTGTGGCAGCAGCTCACCCCCGGGCTCGGGCTGGTCGACCTCGACCAGCCGCCGGAGACCTACCTCGGCCGCCTCTCGGCGCTGCGCGTCTACGCCGGGTACGCCGGCTGGGGCGCCGGGCAGCTGGAGGGGGAGATCGACGAGGGCGCCTGGCACCTGGCCCCGGCGACGCCCGACGACCTCTTCAGCAGCCGCCCCGAGGCGCTGTGGCGCCAGGTGCTCCGCCGCCAGCCGGGGCAGGTCGCCATGCTCTCGACGATGCCCGACGACGCGACGCTGAACTGAGCAGGAGAGCCATGCCCACGACCGACGTCCCTCCACGCACGGCCGCGGTGGTGCTGGCCGCCGGCTCCGGCACCAGGGTGGGCGCCGGGCGCAACAAGGTGCTGCTGCCGCTCGACGGGCAGCCGGTGATGGTGCACGCCGTGCGCACGGTGCTGCAGGTCGAGGGCGTCCACCGCATCGTCCTCGTCGTGCGTCCCGACGAGCGCGAGCAGGTGCGCGACGCCGTCGCCCCGCACCTCGGCCCGCACGACCTCTGGGTGGTCGACGGGGGCAGCGAGCGCCACGACTCCGAGTGGCGCGCCCTCCAGGTGCTGGCCGACGAGATCGACGGGGGCGAGCTCGAGGTCGTCGCCGTGCACGACGCGGCCCGGCCGCTGGCACGGCCCGAGCTGTGGCGCACCGTCGTCGACGCGGCCGCCGCCCACGGCGGGGCGCTCCCGGCGCGGCCGACCAGCGGGGTGCTGCGGACCGACGGCACTCCCGTGCCGGGGCTCGCCGCGGTGCAGACGCCCCAGGCCTTCCGCGCCGCGCCGCTGCTCGCCGCCTACCGTGCCGCCGACGCCGAGGGCTTCCGCGGCAGCGACACCGCGGCCTGCCTGGAGCGGTACGGCCCCCCCGACCTCCGGCTGGTGGGGGTGCCCACGGGGCCCGACAACCTCAAGGTCACCTTCGCCGAGGACCTCGCCCTGGCCGAGGCGCTGCTCAGGCGTCGCTGAGGTCGTCCAGCGGGTCCTGGCCGGCGTGGCCGGGGTCCTGGTACGGCGGCTGCACCTCGCTCAGCGCGGCCAGCAGCCCCAGGCCGGCCTCGTCGACGACCCGGCCGCCGAGCGCGGGCGCGAGCAGGTGACGCACGGGCACACGCCGGGTCAGCTGCGCGACCAGCGCCACGAGGTCGGTGGGCGGCTCCGTGAGTCCGGCCACGACGGCCGCCGGCAGCACCACGGGGGAGGTCACCTGCACCAGCCCGGCGCGGTCGACCGTCGGCCCCAGGGCGGGGCCGGCCCCGGGCTCCGCCGACCCGGGGAGCACCTGCTTGACGGTGTCGGTCACCGGGCGGACGCCGACGACCACGGCACCGGTGCGCCGGCACTCCTCGACGGCCTCGGCGACGAAGCCGCTCGGGGTCAGCGGGCAGAGCGGGTCGTGCACCACCAGGTCGCGACCGGAGTCGCGCACGGCCGCGAAGGGCACCGACACGTCGTACAGGGCGACCCCCGCCGTGGTCAGCGCCCAGGAGGCGGCGGCCAGCAGCGACTCCCCGTGCACCAGGGCGAAGGGCAGGTGCCCGCGACCCTCGGTCGGCACCAGGCCCAGCGGCGGCTCGGGCTCGTCGTCCACGGGTCAACCGTGGCAGACGCCGACCCCGGACGCGACGAGCCCCCGGGGAGATGCTCCCCGGGGGCTCGTCGTGCGTGTGTCGGTCGCTCGCGTCAGGAGGCGAGGACCTCGTCGAGGATGGTCTCGGCCTTGTCCTCGTTGGTGTGCTCGGCGAGCGCCAGCTCGGAGACGAGGATCTGGCGCGCCTTGGCCAGCATCCGCTTCTCACCTGCGGACAGACCGCGGTCGCGCTCACGCCGCCAGAGGTCGCGGACGACCTCGGAGACCTTCATGACGTCGCCGGAGTGGAGCTTCTCCAGGTTGGCCTTGTAGCGGCGCGACCAGTTGGTCGGCTCGTCGGGGACGACCGCACGCAGGACCTCGAAGACGCGGTCGAGACCGGCCTTGTCCACGACGTCGCGCACGCCCACCAGGTCGAGGTTGCACGCAGGGACCCGGACCACCAGGTCCTGCTGGGCGACGATCCGGAGTACGAGGTACTGCCGCTCCTCGCCCTTGATCGTGCGCATCTCGATGTCCTCGATGACCGCGGCCCCGTGATTCGGATAGACAACCGTTTCGCCGACAGTGAATGTCATATCGATGTTTTCCCCTTTCGAGGTGACCAGTCTAACACGGGGATGAGGGTCCCCTTCGCCACGTTTACGCAGGTCAGACGGCCTATGGGGGCTTGACAAGTTCGGCATTTCTGTGTCTCTCGCGCGCGCAGATGATGCAGTCCGGCGGCCGCCCGACCGGTGGCCCGAACCGCCGCGATCACCGGGGACGCCTGGGCGAAACGGTCTCGCGGGGCGCGGCGATGGTCGATACTCGCGGGCATGCAGGCACCGGTGGCGAGCGGATCCTCCGACGCGGCGGGAGCGACCGGACGCGCCTCCTCGACGGCGCGCACCCCCGGCCAGCTCCGGTCGCTCGCGCGTGCCGTGCACCCCCGCCAGGCCCTGGCTCTCGCGCTGGTGGTGGCGACCCTGGTCGCCCTGATGGGCCGCCCTCCGCGCGAGTGGCTGGTCAGCGGGGCCGCCGTGCTCGTGTGCCAGCTGCTCCTGGGGCTGGTCGACGACCTCTGCGACGTCGAGGAGGACCGGGTCACCCAGGCGCCGGGCAAGCCCCTCGCCGCGGACCATCTGCCGCGCGGCAACGCGACGTACGCCGCCACCGTGCTGCTGCTCCTGCTGGTGCCGCTCGCCCTGCAGAACGGCCTGGTCGCGGGCGGCCTGCTGCTCACCACCCTGGTGGTGGGCGTGGTGCACGACCGGTGGCTCCACCGCGGGCTGCTCTCGTGGGTGGGGTGGGCGGCGACCTTCGCCCTGCTGACCGCCTTCGTCAGCTACGGCGGCTGGGGCCGGGAGGCCGCCGGGAGCGCCCCCGTGCCGGCCTTCGCGGCGCTCGCCGCGGTGCTCGGCGTGCTCGTGCACGTGGCGGTGGCGCTCCCCGACCTCGTGACCGACCACCGCGGCACCGTGCGGCACCTCCCGCTGCGGATCGCGCTGCGCACCGGAGCCCCGCGGCTCTTCTTCGCCACGGCGGCCGGCCTCGTCGTGGTGGTCGGCGCGATGGTCTACGTGGCCCTCACCCAGGGCATCGCGCGGTGAGCCGATAGGCTCTGCGCCATGTCGAGCCGCCTCTCCCGACGCCCCTCCCGGCGCGCCCGGCGCCTGGCCGCCGCCTCGCTCCTGCTCGCCGCGCCCGGGCTGACCGCCTGCGGCTTCGGCGTGCAGACCGACCAGCCCTACCAGCCGAGCGTCGGCAGCAACGTGCGGGGCGAGACCCTCAGCGTGCTGGGCGCCACCGTGGTGCTGCCCTTCGGCACCGAGGGCACCTTCTCGGCCTCGATCGCCAACAACGACCCGACCACCCCGGCGCAGCTCACCGGCATCACGGGCGAGGACGTCGAGGTGCAGCTGCTCGAGGAGCTCGAGGTGCCGGCCGACGGGCTGCTCAACCTCTCCGAGACCGGCGCCGTCCTGGTCACCTTCAACGACGACTCCCTCTCGGCCGGCGGCTACACCCGGATGACGCTCAGCTTCGACACCGGCGACGAGCTCGAGATCAACGTGCCGATCGTCAACGACGAGGAGGAGTTCGCCGACGTGGTGCCCGCCGAGGCTCCCAGCGAGACTCCGAGCACGACTCCCGAGGCGTCGGAGACCGCCGCCCCCTGACGGCCCTAGGCTGAACCCATGAGCACGCTGATCCTGCTGCGCCACGGCGAGAGCGACTGGAACGCCAAGAACCTCTTCACCGGATGGGTCGACGTGCCCCTGACCGACAAGGGGCGCGACGAGGCCGTCGCCGGAGGGGCGCTGCTGGTCGAGTCGGGCCTGCTCCCCGACGTGCTGCACACCTCGCTGCTGCGCCGGGCCATCACCACCGCCCACCTCGCGCTCGACCAGGCCGACCGCCACTGGATCCCCGTGCGTCGCTCCTGGCGGCTCAACGAGCGGCACTACGGCGCGCTGCAGGGCAAGGACAAGAAGGCGACCCTCGAGGAGTACGGCGAGGAGCAGTTCATGACCTGGCGCCGCTCCTTCGACGTGCCCCCGCCCGCCATCGAGCCCGGCGCGGAGTGGTCGCAGGCCGGCGACCCGCGCTACGCCGACCTCGGCGACGAGCTCCCCGCCACCGAGTGCCTCAAGGACGTCATCGCCCGGATGCTCCCGTACTGGGAGTCCGCGATCATCCCCGACCTCGACGCCGGCCACACCGTCCTCGTCGCCGCCCACGGCAACTCCCTGCGTGCCATCGTCAAGCACCTCGACGGCATCAGCGACGACGACATCGTCGGCCTCAACATCCCCACCGGCCAGCCGCTGGTCTACGAGCTCGACGCCGACCACCGCCCGGTCGAGCGGGGCGGGCGCTACCTCGACCCCGAGGCCGCCGCCGCGGCGGCCGAGGCCGTGGCCAACCAGGGCCGCTGACCCCCCGCTGACCACTGCTGACACACCGCTGACCCTGGCGCGGGTCAGCGCCGCAGCAGCGGCGGGAGCCGAGCGGCGCCCGGTGCCTGGTCGGTGGCCGCGAGCCAGTCGTTGCGGTTGCTCATGTGGCAGCTCTGCAGCGACAGGCAGCCGCAGCCGATGCAGGAGTCCAGGCCGTCGCGCAGCTCCTCGAGGGCGCGGATCCGCTCGTCGAGCCGGGCGCGCCAGCTGCGCGAGATGCGCTGCCAGTCGGCCTTGGTCGGCGGGCGACCGCGGGGCAGTCGCTCCAGCTCGCCGCGCACCTCGTCGAGGGTGAGTCCGACGTTGGACGCCGCGCGGACGAAGGCCAGCCGGCGCAGCACGCTCCGCTCGAACTCCCGGCGTCCGCCCGGGGAGCGCCGGGCGGTGATCAGGCCCTGCGCCTCGTAGTAGCGGATCGCGGACGCCGCATAGCCGCTGCGCCGAGACACCTCACCCACGCTCAGCAGGTCACGCGAGTCCATGGAGCTTCCCCCTTGATCTCAAGTTCACTTCAACTTGAAGACTAGCCACATGACCCCAGAGCAGACACCCCACGCCCTGATCACCGGAGGCTCCTCCGGCCTCGGACTCGCCCTCGGACGCGCCCTCGACGGGCTCGGCTGGACCGTCGTCACCGACGCCCGCGACGCCGACCGGCTCGCCGGAGCGATCGCCGACACCGACGTGCGCGGCATCCCGGGCGACGTCGCCGACGCCAACCACCGGCGCGACCTCGCGGCACACGTCGACGACCTGGGCGGGCTCGACCTCCTCGTGCTCAACGCGAGCACCCTCGGACCGCTGCCGATGCGGCCGCTCCACGACTACGCGCCCGGCGACGTCGGCGAGGTCCTGCACACCAACGCGGGCGCGCACGCGGCGCTGCTCGCCGTCCTGGCCCCCCGGCTCCGACCGGGCGCCGCGGTGGTGGGGATCTCCTCCGACGCCGCGGTGCAGCACTACCCGACCTGGGGCCTGTACGGCGCCAGCAAGGCGGCGCTCGACCACCTGGTGCTCACCTTCGGCGCCGAGGCCGGGCACGCGGCGTACGCCGTCGACCCGGGCGACATGCGCACGCCCATGCACCAGGACGCCTTCCCCGGCGAGGACATCGGCGACCGCCCCCTGCCGGAGTCGGTGGTGCCCCGGCTGCTCGCCCTGCTCGAGCGGCGCCCGCCCAGCGGCCGCTACGTCGCCGCCGACATCGCGCCGGCGGTGCCGGCATGAGCGTGCTGACCGAGCACTCCGGAGTGCGCTTCGAGGCCCCGGCCACGACCTTCGCGCCGAGCCCCGCCGAGGCGCGCGGGCTGGCGCGCGACGAGGTGCGCCTCCTCGTGGCCAGGCCAGGGGGCCTCGCGCACGCGCGCTTCCGCGACCTGCCGGACCACCTCGCGCCGGGCGACCTGGTGGTGGTCAACAACTCCGCGACCGTGGCCGGCGAGACCGACGCGCGGTGGCGCGACCGCTCGGTGGTGCTCCACGCGGCGACCACCCTCGACGACGGCAGCTGGGTGGTCGAGCTGCGCTCGTGGCCCGACGCCGCCAGGGCCGTGCTCGACGCGCTGCCGGGCGAGCAGGTGGTGACGGCAGGCGCCACGCTCACGCTGCGCGCGCCCTACCCGCACCCCGGCTCGTCGCCCACGGGCCGCGGCGACCGGCTCTGGCGGGCCACGGCCGACGGCGACCTGCGCCGTCACCTCGACCGGCGGGGGCGCCCGATCGCCTACGGCTACCTCCAGGGACGCTTCCCCCTCGACGCCTACCAGACGGTCTTCGCGCACGTGCCGGGCAGCGCCGAGATGGCCTCCGCGGGCCGACCCTTCACCGACGCGCTGCTCACGCGGCTGGTCTCCCGCGGCGTGGGGGTCGCACCGGTCACGCTGCACACCGGCGTCTCCTCGCAGGAGGCGGGCGAGGGTCCCCAGCCCGAGTGGTACGACGTGCCGGCCGCGACCGCGCGGCTCGTCGAGCTGACCCGGGCCGCCGGCGGGCGGGTGGTCGCCACGGGCACGACCGTGACGCGGGCGCTGGAGTCGGCGGTGGTCGACGGCCGGGTGGAGCCCGGGTCGGGCTGGACCGAGCGGGTGGTCACCCCCGCGTCACCGCCGGTCGTGGTGGACGGCCTCGTCACGGGCTGGCACGACGCCACGGCGTCGCACCTGCTGCTCGTCGAGGCCGTCGCCGGCACCGCGCTGGCCCAGGCGGCGTACGACGCCGCGGTGGCCGAGCGCTACGACTGGCACGAGTTCGGCGACAGCGCGTTGCTGCTCCCGGCCCGCGGGTGACGCGTCAGGCGTACTGCGGGTGCTCGCCGGTCACGAGGAAGACCACGCGGCGGGCGATGGAGACGGCGTGGTCGGCGATGCGCTCGTAGTAGCGGCCGAGCAGCGCGATGTCGACGGCGGGCTCCACGCCGTACTTCCAGTCCGAGCCGAGCAGCTCGCGGAAGGAGTTGCGGCGCAGCTTGTCCATCTCCTGGTCGATGAACTCCAGCTCCTCGGCGGCGCTGATGTCGTTGGCCGCGATGATGTGCTCCACCTTGGCGACCATCACCTCGGCGACGGCGGCCATCCGCTCGATGGTCGGCACCACGCCCTCGGGCACCGCCACCTCGGGCACCCGTAGGCGGGCGATCTTGGCGACGTGGACGGCGAGGTCGCCCATCCGCTCGAACTCGCTGACCATGCGCAGCGAGGCGACGAGCATCCGCAGGTCGCCGGCCACCGGGTTCTGCAGCGAGAGGACCTCGAAGCTGCGCTCCTCGAGCTTCTCCCGGAGCGCGTCGATGCGGGCGTCGTCGCTGATCACCCGCTCGGCCTTCGCGGCGTCGCCCTCCAGGAGCGCCTCGGTGCCGGCCGCGACCGCGGCGCGGACCAGCTGGGCCATCTGGATGAGGTCGTCGCGGATGGAGTCGAGCTGCTCGGAGAAGGCTTCACGCATGGGACCAACCTAGGCAGACTCGGTGACGAGAGGGAGTCAATTCGTGAACGGGTGGTGAACGCCCCCGGAAAGGCTGCCGAAAGGGGCGTCCGAGCAGGGTGGCGACCACGACACCCTGCGTACGATCCACAGATGTGAGCCCGACACTCCAGGCCCTGCTCCTCGCGCTGCTCGGCGCGGTGCTGGGTGGCGGCACGGTGCTCGCCTTCCGGGTGAGCGAGCGGTCGCGCCGGGTGCCCGAGGTCGCGGAGCCGACGCTCCCGCCCGGGGTCGCCGCCGTGCTCTCGGTGCTGCGGAGCAGCGCGCTGGTGGTCGACGGCAGCGACGCCGTGCTGAAGGCCTCGGCGCCCGCCATCGCGATGGGCCTGGTGCGTGGCCACCACATCGCCGAGCGCGAGCTGGCCGACCTGGTGCGCCAGGTCAGGC
This sequence comes from Nocardioides aequoreus, assembly GCF_000720335.1. GTDB lineage: Bacteria > Actinomycetota > Actinomycetes > Propionibacteriales > Nocardioidaceae > Marmoricola > Marmoricola aequoreus. The sequence goes on from NZ_JOJN01000006.1 coordinate 133,718, forward strand.
GCGACGGGCAGATCCGCGAGACCGAGGTGACCATCCAGAGACCGGGGCTGCCCGCGCGGCACGTCACCGCGCGCGTGGCGCCACTGAGCTCCCAGCTGGTCCTCGCGCTGGTGGAGGACCGCACGCGGGAGCGGCGCGTGGAGTTCATCCGTCGCGACTTCGTGGCCAACGTGAGCCACGAGCTCAAGACGCCCGTGGGCGCCATCAAGCTGCTCGCCGACGCCGTCATCGACGCCTCCGACGACCCGGAGGCGGTGCAGCGCTTCGCCGCCCGGATGCAGAAGGAGAGCGACCGGCTCTCGCGGCTGGTGCAGCAGATCATCGAGCTCTCGCGGCTGCAGGGCGACGACCCGCTCGACGAGCCGGTGGCCGTGCCGCTCGACGAGATCGTGGCCCGCGCGATCGACGAGAGCGCCACCGACGCCCAGGCCCGGCGCATCACGCTGCGCCACACGGGCGACCGCGACCTGGTGCTCCTCGGCAACCGGGAGCAGGTGGCGGTCGCGCTGGGCAACCTGGTCGCCAACGCCGTCGCCTACTCCCCCGAGGGCTCCAACGTCGTCGTCTCGACGAGCGGCACCGAGGCCACCGTCGAGCTGGCGGTCACCGACCAGGGGATCGGCATCCCCTCCCACGAGATCGACCGCATCTTCGAGCGCTTCTACCGCGTCGACCCCGCCCGGCACCGCTCCACCGGAGGCACCGGCCTCGGCCTGTCGATCGTCAAGCACGTCGCCGCCTCCCACGGCGGCAAGGTCGACGTGTGGTCGGTCGAGGGCCAGGGCTCGACCTTCACCCTGACCCTGCCCCGCAAGCCGGGCCCGCTGGTGACCGGTGAGCCCCTGCCCCAGATGCCGGCGACCGCCGGCCCCCCGCGCCGCTCACCGTCCGGCGCCGTACCCGAGGAGACAGCGTGACCCGTGTCCTGGTCGTCGAGGACGAGGAGAGCTACAGCGACGCCCTCGCCTACATGCTCCGCAAGGAGGGCTTCGAGGTCGCCATCGCGGCCACCGGCCCGGAGGCGCTGACCGAGTTCGACCGCGCCGGCGCCGACATCGTGCTGCTGGACCTGATGCTGCCGGGCCTCCCCGGCACCGAGGTGTGCCGGCAGATCCGGCAGACCTCCAACGTCCCCGTCATCATGGTCAGCGCCAAGGACGACGAGGTCGACAAGGTCGTCGGCCTCGAGCTCGGCGCCGACGACTACGTCACCAAGCCCTACTCCCCCCGCGAGCTGGTGGCACGGATCCGCGCGGTCCTGCGCCGCGGCGTCGAGCCCGACCTCGCCCCCACCACGCTCGAGGTCGGCAGCGTGCGGATGGACGTCGAGCGCCACATCGTCACCGTGGCCGGCGCCGAGGTGCGGCTGCCGCTCAAGGAGTTCGAGCTGCTCGAGATGTTCCTGCGCAACCCCGGTCGGGTGCTCACCCGCGGCCAGCTCATCGACCGGGTCTGGGGGTCCGACTACGTCGGCGACACCAAGACCCTCGACGTGCACGTCAAGCGCCTGCGCGCCAAGCTCGAGGACCACCCCGCCGACCCCAAGCTGCTCACCACCGTGCGCGGGCTGGGCTACAAGCTGGACCTCTGAGCCCGCGCGGCCGCGTCCGCGTGCCGGCGGGCTGCCTGGGCACAGGGGTCCCGTGAGCGTGCGTCAGGTCGGGGTCGAGGAAGAGCTGCTGCTGGTCGACCCCGCGACGGGGGTGCTGACCGCGGTCCAGCAGGAGGCCGTCCGGCTGCAGGGGGAGGACGACGCCCCGGTCGAGGCGGAGCTCTACCTCCAGCAGATCGAGACCCAGACGCCGCCGACCGCCTCCATGTCGGAGCTGGCCGGGCTGCTGCGCGAGAGCCGCCGGGCGGTGGTCGCCGCCGCCGAGGCGGCGGGAGCCGCGGCGGTCGCGGTCGCGACCCCGGTGCTCGTGGGCGACCGGCCCGGCGAGGGCGTGTCGATCACCCCGCAGCCGCGCTACCTGCGCATCCGGGAGGAGTACGGCGAGCTGGCGACGTCGGCGCTCGCGTGCGCGATGCACGTGCACGTCGACGTCGAGAGCGACGAGGAGGGCGTCCGGATCATCGACGGCATCTCCCCCTGGCTGCCGCTGCTGCTCGCGACCAGTGCCAACTCGCCCTACCTCGACGGCCGCGACACCGGCCACGCCAGCTGGCGCTCGCAGCTGTGGGCCCGGTGGCCCTCGCAGGGCACCGCCGAGCCCTTCGGCGACACCGCGACCTACGACGAGGTCCGCGGCCGGCTCCAGGAGTGGGGCGCCGCGCTCGACGAGGCGATGGTCTACTTCGACGCCCGTCTCGCCCTCGAGGCGCCCACCGTCGAGGTGCGCGTCAGCGACGTGTGCACCGAGGCCGACGACGCCGTGCTGCTGGCCGCGCTCACGCGCGCGCTGGTCGACACCGCGGCCCGGCAGCCCTCCCAGCCGTGGCGCACCGACCTGCAGCGCGCCGCCACCTGGCGCGCGGCCCGCCACGGGCTCGCCGACCGGCTGGTCGACCCGGCCACGCGCACCCTCGTGCCGGCGCGCGCCGCCCTCGACTCCCTCGTCGCCCACGTGCGGCCCGCACTGGAGGAGGCGGGCGACCTCGACCTGGTGACCGCCTCGCTGGAGGCCGTGCTGGCCCGCGGCACCGGCGCGGCCCGCCAGCGGGCGGCCTTCGAGCGGGAGGGCTCGCTGGAGGCGGTCGTCGCCGACGCCGCCCGCCGCACTGTCGGAGGCGACGCCTAGCCTTCGGGCCATGCCCGAGCGTCGCTGGCTGCCCCTCGCAGCCGTCGCCACGACCCTCGTGCTGTGGGCCTCCGCCTTCGTGGCGGTGCGCCACCTCGGCCACGACTTCTCCCCCGGCGCGCTCTCGCTCGGGCGCCTGCTGGTCGGGTCGGTCGCCCTGGCCCTCGTGGTGCTCCCGCAGGGGCTGCCACGTCCCTCGCGACGGCAGTGGTCGGCGATCGTCGCGATCGGCCTGCTCTGGTACGCCGTCTACAACGTCGCGCTCAACGCCGGCGAGCTCTGGGTCGACGCCGGCACCGCCGCCATGCTGATCCAGGTCGCGCCGGTGCTGATCGCCGTGATGGCGGCGCTCTTCCTCGACGAGCCCTTCACCCGCACCCTGGGCCTCGGGCTGGTGCTGGCCTTCGGCGGCGTGGCGCTGATCGGGCTCTCCACCGGCTCCCGCGAGGGCACCGAGTGGTACGGGGTGGTGCTGGTGCTGGTGAGCGCCGCGGCGTACGCCGTGAGCGTGGTGCTGCAGAAGCCGCTGATGGGCAGCCTGCCCGCCGTGCAGGTGACCTGGCTGGCGTGCACGGTGGGGGCGGTGGCCTGCCTGCCCTTCGCCCCGCAGCTCCTCGACGAGGTGCGGGCCGCCCCGGCGTCCTCGACCTGGTGGGTGGTCTACCTCGGCCTCTTCCCCACCGCCCTGGCCTTCACCACCTACGCCTACGCGCTGCGCCACATGAGCGCCTCCAGCCTGGGCGTCACGACCTACCTGGTGCCGCCGATCACGATCGTGATGGGCCTGCTGCTGCTCGGCGAGGTGCCGCCCTCGCTGGCCTACGTCGGCGGCGTGCTGGCGCTGGTGGGGGTCGCGGTCGCCCGCCGCCGGCCGCGCGAGGCGGCCGCGGTGCCGAGCCGGCGCTCAGCCGTCGGCCGGTGAGCCGAGCTCGTCGAGGGCCAGCGGCGCGCGGAAGGCCTCGAGGTTGCGCACCGACTCGCCGTTGGCGATCCGCCAGCGCCACTCCTTGCGGATCGACTCGGCGAAGCCGAGCTCGAGGATCGTGTTGAAGGACCCGTCGGCGTACTCCAGCACCGAGCCCAGCAGCCGGTCGACCGTGGCCGGCGTGACCGCCTCGAGCGGCAGCCTGCCGTCGAGGTAGATGTCGCCGACGCTGTCGAGGGCGAAGCCGACGGCGAACATCCGCAGGTTGCGCTCGAGCAGCCAGCGGTAGACGCCGACGTGGTTCTCGTCGGGCTGGCGGCACACGAAGGCGTGGATCCCCAGCGCGTGGGTCCCGACGTCGAAGCGGCACGGCGTCGTCAGCTTGCGCTCGCCCGGCAGCTCCACCGCGAGCTGGGTGGGCGAGACGTGCTCCCAGGTCAGCTCCGCCTCGTCGAGCACGGCGACCAGGGTCGCGAGCGCCTGCCGGCGCTCCTCGGAGAGCTCCTCGCTCACGGCTGCACCCCGGTGGGCTCCTGCCGCATCGCCTGCCGGGCGGCGGCGTACACGGTCAGCATCTGCTCGACGTTGCGCTCCCAGCCGAAGCCGCGCGCGTGCTCGAGCGCGCCCGCCCGCAGCCGCTCGCCGAGGCCCGGCTCCAGCAGCACGCGCTCGTACGCCGCGGCGTAGGCCGCGGGGTCGTGCCCCGCCACCAGCAGGCCCGAGCGCTCGTCGCGCACGGCGGTCGTCAGCCCACCCACCGCGGCCGCCACCACCGGGGTGCCGGTCGCCTGGGCCTCCACGGCGACCAGGCCGAAGCTCTCGTTGTAGGACGGGACGCACACCAGCGTCGAGGCGGCGTACCAGTCGACCAGCTCGGTCTGCGCCACCGGCGGGACGAAGCGCACCGAGGCCGTCACGCCGAGCTCGTCGGCGAGCCGGGCGAGCGCGTCGGGCCGCTCCAGACCGGACCCGGAGGGCCCGCCCACGACGGCCACCGTGAGCCGGTCGCGCAGCTCGGGACGCCGCTGCAGCAGCACCGCCACCGCGCGCAGCATCACGTCGGGCGCCTTGAGCGGCTGGATCCTCCCTACGAAGGTGATCACCGGCGCGTCGAGCGGCAGCCCGAGCCGCTGCCGGGCCGCCTCGCGGCCCACGTCGCGGAAGACGTCGAGGTCGACGCCGGGGTGCACCACCTCGACGCGGCCGGGGTCGGCCTCGTAGAGGTCGAGCAGCTGCTTGGCCTCGTCGTCGGTGTTGGCCACGAGCATGTCGGCCGCCGCCACCACCTGCTCCTCGCCGATCAGGCGGGCGGCCGGCTCGGGGGTGTCGCCCGCCGCGAGCGCGGCGTTCTTGACCTTGCCCATGGTGTGCATCGTGTGCACCAGCGGCACGCCCCAGCGGTCGCGGGCGAGCGCGCCCACCTGGCCGCTGAGCCAGTAGTGGCTGTGCACCAGCTCGTAGTGACCGGGCGCGTGGTGCGCCTCGGTGCGCAGCACCTCGCGGGCGAAGACGCACAGCTGGGCCGGCAGCTCGTGCTTGGTGAGGCCCTCGAAGGGTCCCGCCGCCACGTGGTGCACCCGGATGCCGTCCTCGACGTCGACGACGGGCGCGAGGCTGCTGCTGGTGGCCCGGGTGAAGAGGTCGACCTCGATGCCGCGGCGCGCCAGCTGGCGCGACAGGGCGAGCACGTAGACGTTCATGCCGCCCGCGTCCCCCGTGCCCGGCTGGTCGAGCGGCGAGGTGTGCAGGCTGATCATGGCCACGCGGCGCGGGTCGGTCACGGCTCCTCCATCCGTGCGCCCGCCACCGGCAGGGCCCGCAGCCGGACGCACCCTGCCTATCATGGCCCGCGGGTCCCACCGGCCCGACAGGAGGCCGGGCCCACTTCCCCTGGAGGGCACGTGCCACGTCGTACCGCGGTCGTCACCGGAGCCAGCAGCGGCATCGGCGCCGCCACGGCCAGGGCCCTGGCGGGTGACGGCTTCGAGGTCTGGTGCGCCGCGCGTCGCGAGGACCGGGTCACGGCGCTCGCCGAGGAGATCGGCGGCCGGGCCGTGGTGCTCGACGTGACCGACGCCGACTCCGTCGCGGCGCTCGCGAGCGCGGTCGACGCCGTCGACGTGCTGGTCAACAACGCCGGCGGGGCCTTCGACATGGCCACCGTCGAGGAGGCCGACGCCGAGACCTGGGCCCGGATGTACGACGTCAACGTGCTGGGCACGCTGCGCACCACGCAGGCGCTGCTGCCCGCGCTGCGCGCCGGCAACGGCGGCCTGGTGGTCAACATCGGCTCGACCGCGGGCCGCACGGCGTACGAAGGGGGCGCGGGGTACGTCGCCGCGAAGCACGGCGTCGCGGCGCTGACCCGGACGCTGCGCCTCGAGCACGTCGCCGAGCCCCTGCGCTTCACCGAGATCGCCCCCGGCATGGTCGCGACCGAGGAGTTCTCGCTCGTGCGCTTCGGGGGTGACCAGGCCCGGCGCGACCAGGTCTACCAGGGCGTCGCCGAGCCGCTCGTGGCCGACGACATCGCCGAGATCGTCCGCTGGGTCGCCTCGCTGCCCGCGCACGTCGACATCGACGAGGTCGTGGTCCGCCCCCGTGCGCAGGCCGCGCAGCACAAGGTGCACCGCGAGGGCTGAGCCGGCGGCGGCGCCGGCCGGCTACCGGTCGAAGACGGTGCCGCGGAACTTCGGCGGCGGGTCGAAGGGCTTGAGGGCGAAGCAGCTGGCGACGTAGACACCCTCGTCGTTGGGCCACTGGTCGACGGAGCCGGGGAAGGCCTGTGCCTCGACGTCCGGCCGACCGGTGGAGACCGCGCGGTAGAGGACGTCGCAGGCGCGGTCGAGGCGGGCGTACTCACGCTCGCTCAGGGCGACGTAGCGACCGTCGTCGCCCTCGCGCACGGCCCGGCGGGCGTCGATGGCGCCACCGGCGACCGCGGCGTTGAGGATCATCTCGCCGATCTCCTCGGCCTGGTGCGGCCGGCCGCACGGCACGGTCGTGCCCGGGACGTCGAGGCAGACGCGGGCGCGCTGCGGGAGCCGGTCGGTGCGCAGGTCGGCGAACATCACCGTGCCCGGCTCCTCCTGCTCGAAGGTGCACACGAAGCGCCGCTGGCCGCCCTCCCACATCTCCGCGGGGAAGGGGTCCCACGCGAGCGCGTAGCCGCCGTCCTCGGCGAGCGCGGGGCCCAGCTGCACCCGTGGCGCGCCGGCCTTGCGCTCGGCGCGACCCCACGCCGAGTCGGCCAGGCAGCGCTGGTTGACGGCGTCGCGCACCAGGCCGTGCAGCGCCGAGTCCTGGTCGAGCAGGTCGGCGTAGGAGGAGATCCGTCGGTCGAGTGACCGGGGCAGCCCGACCACGGCGTACAGCTCGAGCGCGTGGGGCTCGGCGCAGTCGACCTCCTCGGTGAAGGCCGCGTCGTCGCGCATCGCCTCGGCCCGTGCGTCGCGGCGCTCCGGGTCGTCGCCGGCATGCTCCTCGACGAGCGCGGCGAAGCCCTCCTCGCCCAGCGCCGCGGGCAGCTGCGTGTCGGTCCAGCAGGTGCCCGCGGCGAGCTGCCGCGGGGGCTCGGGAGCCGGCTCCGTGGCCTCCGGGGTCTCCGAGCCGCCGCTGCAGCCGGAGAGGACGAGGGCGAGCAGCAGCGCGGCGAGCAGGAGGGGTCGAGCGGGCACGCCTCCCAATGTCGCACGGGGGGCCAGCCACCGCCCCGACCGGGCGAGGCGGGCCCGGGGCCGGAGCCCGGCTAGGCTGGGGGTGCGCCGCTCGGCGCCGTCCGCGCCGCACCACCGCCTGCGGCGCCCCCTCGATCCAGGAAGCCGACGCATGTCCACGCCCTCCCCCTCCACCCGCTCCGACCTGCGCAACGTCGCGATCGTCGCCCACGTCGACCACGGGAAGACCACGCTGGTCGACAAGATGCTGTGGCAGGGGGGTGCCTTCGGCGAGCACCAGCACGTCGACGAGCGCGCCATGGACTCCGGTGACCTCGAGCGCGAGAAGGGCATCACGATCCTCGCGAAGAACACCGCGATCCGCTACACCGGCACCGCGACCGACGAGCCGATGACGATCAACATCATCGACACGCCCGGCCACGCCGACTTCGGCGGCGAGGTCGAGCGCGGCCTCTCGATGGTCGACGGCATCGTGCTGCTGGTCGACGCCTCGGAGGGCCCGCTGCCGCAGACCCGCTTCGTGCTGCGCAAGGCGCTCAACGCCGACATGCCCGTGGTGCTCGTGGTCAACAAGACCGACCGCAGCGACGCCCGCATCGCCGAGGTCGTCGACGAGACCTACGAGCTCTTCATGGACCTGCTCGACGAGTCCCACAGCCAGGACGCGCTCGACTTCCCCGTCGTCTACGCCAGCGCCAAGGCCGGCCGCGCCTCGCTGGAGATGCCGGAGAACGGCGGGCTGCCCGACTCTCCCGACCTCGAGCCCCTCTTCCGCACGATCCTCGAGACCATCCCGGCGCCGACCTACACCGAGGGCGCCCCGCTGCAGGCCCACGTGACCAACCTCGACGCCAGCCCCTTCCTCGGCCGGATCGCGCTGGTGCGGGTGCACGAGGGCACGCTGCGCAAGAACCAGACGGTCGCCTGGATGCGGCGTGACGGCACGGTCAAGAACGTCAAGATCACCGAGCTGCTGATCACCGAGGCGCTGGAGCGCAAGCCCGGCGAGGAGGCCGGACCCGGCGACATCGTCGCGATCGCCGGCATCCCCGACATCACGATCGGCGAGACGCTGGCCGACGCGGAGCACCCGGTCGCGCTGCCGCTCATCACCGTCGACGAGCCCGCCATCTCGATGACCATCGGCGCCAACAGCTCCCCGCTGGCCGGCCGCGGCCCCACCAAGAACACCAAGGTGACCGCGCGCCTGGTCAAGGACCGGCTCGACGCCGAGCTGGTCGGCAACGTCTCGCTGCGCGTGCTGCCCACCGAGATGCCCGACGCCTGGGAGGTGCAGGGCCGCGGCGAGCTGGCCCTGGCGATCCTCGTCGAGCAGATGCGCCGCGAGGGCTTCGAGCTCACCGTCGGCAAGCCGCAGGTGGTGACCAAGGAGGTCGACGGCAAGGTGCACGAGCCGACCGAGCGGCTCACCATCGACGCCCCCGAGGAGTACCTCGGCGCGATCACCCAGCTGCTCGCGCTGCGCAAGGGCCGCATGGAGCAGATGAGCAACCACGGCACCGGCTGGGTGCGCATGGAGTTCCTGGTGCCGGCGCGCGGCCTGATCGGCTTCCGCACCGAGTTCCTCACCGAGACCCGCGGCACCGGCATCGCCCACCAGGTCTTCGAGGGCTACGAGCCCTGGGCCGGCGAGATCCGCTCGCGCAACAACGGCTCGCTGGTGGCCGACCGCGCCGGCGCCGCGACGGCGTACGCGATGACCAACCTGCAGGAGCGCGGCACCATGTTCCTCGAGCCGACCACCGAGGTCTACGAGGGCATGATCGTGGGCGAGAACTCCCGCGCCGACGACATGGACGTCAACATCACCAAGGAGAAGAAGCAGACCAACATCCGGTCGGCGACCTCCGACAACTTCGAGAAGCTGATCCCGCCGCGCAAGCTCTCGCTCGAGCAGTCGCTGGAGTTCTGCCGCGACGACGAGTGCGTCGAGGTCACCCCCGACGCGGTGCGGATCCGCAAGGTGCACCTCTCGGCGCACGACCGCGCCAAGAGCGCCGCCCGCGCCCGCCGGGGCTGAGTCGACGGGCTGGGTCGACGGGGCTGGGTCGACGGCACTGGGGCGGCGCTCTAGTCGTCGAGCACGATCCGGGCGAGGCGACGCAGGTCGTCGGTGAGGTCGGTCTCGCCGAGGGTCACGTCGCCGTCGTAGTGGAAGGCGTAGACGAAGCGGTCGGGCTGGGGCGGGCTGGCGGCCGCGGCGGTACGGAAGTCGATGCGCTGCACCAGTGAGCGGACCTCGGGCACCCGCGGGTCGTCGGACTCCAGGTCGACCTCGCCCTGACGCACCATGCCGGCGACGCCGCCGCTGCGACGGACGCCGACGGTGGTACCGGCGACCGCGGCGGGCCCGGGCGCGACCGACGTGCCGGGTGTGACGCCGACCTGCTCCCACGCCGCGGTGACCGCGTCGGCCTGGTCGCCCGCAGCGGCGACGGTCGCCGCCGCGAAGCTGCCGAAGTCCTCGCGGGGGCCGGACGCGAGCAGCGCGTCGTACCAGATGCGTCCGGCGCCCTGCCAGGTCTGGCCGCCGACCGCCCGGGCGGCCAGGGCGAAGGCCCGGTTGGGGATGCCGCTGTTGATGTGGACGCCGCCGTTGTCGTCCTGGGTCACCACGAAGTCGTCCATGTGGCCGGGCTGCGGGTCGGTGCCGACCCGGGGGTCGTCGTAGGCCGTGCCGGGCTCCAGCATCGAGCGAAGCGCCCGGCCCTGCACACCCGGCAGGAAGATGCCCGCGCCGACGAGCCAGTCGGCCTGCTCGGCGGTCTGGCCGGCCACGCGCTGCTTGACGCAGGCCCCGACGACGTCGGCCACCGACTCGTTGAGCGCGCCCGGCTGGCCCTCGTAGGCGAGGTCGGCGGTGTGCTGGACCAGCGCGTGCGCGAGCTCGTGGCCGAGCACGTCGATCGGCTTGGTGAAGCGGTCGAAGACCACGCCGTCGCCGTCGCCGAAGACGAGCTGGGTGCCGTCCCAGAAGGCGTTGACGTAGTCGCGGTCGTAGTGCACGGTCGCGACGGCGGTGGCCCCCGCGTCGTCGTAGGAGTCGCGCCCCCAGTCGGCCAGCAGCGCCAGCGTCTCGGTCAGGCCCGCCGCGGCCTCGTCGACGGCTGCGTCGCCGGTCGCGGGGTCACCGGCCCTGCGCGCGAGCGGGCCCGGCAGCTGCGTGCCGTTGCCGGCGTCGTGCACCGACCAGTCGTCCTCCCCCGCGAGCGACGCGCGTGGGGCCGCCTGGCGCCGCTCGCGCAGCTGGGCGTCGAGCGTGCGCGCCCGGCGGACGCACTCGGCGGTGTGGTCGTCGGCCTCGGCGAGCCGGTCGAGCAGGTAGGCGGGGATGAACTGGCGCATGCCCCCAGCCTCGCACCGTCCCCCGACAGGCGCGGGCTCAGCGGGGCGGGATCAGCGTCGCGGCCGGGTGACCGAGGCGACGGCAGGGCGGACGTCGACGAGGTAGACGGCCGTGGCGACGTGCCCCAGGATCGCGAGCAGGCCGATGGCCCCGCTGAAGAGCTGCGCCACGGCGCTCAGGCCGAGGATGAGCAGCCACGCCTGCTTGGTCAGCTTGTCGGCGGCGACGAAGGCGTCGGCGGGACGGACCAGCGCGTCGACGAAGGCCCAGGTCTTGACCAGGATCAGCGCGAAGACCGCGATCTGGGCGACGCCGAGCTGGAGCGCGAAGAGGTCCACGTCTGCAGGCTATCGGGCGGCACCCCGTCCGGGGAGCGCAACAGACCCCCGGACCGGGGTCCGGGGGTCTGTCGGCACCTGCCTCGCGCGAAGGGAGGGGTCACGCGAGGCCGCGCTCCCGCCGCCCGTCGGCGACGGGTGCCTGGAGGGCCCGCTCAGGAGGACGAGGCGGTGCTCTCGGCGCTCTTGGCCGTCTTGGCGGCCGTCTCCTGCACGGACTCGGCGGCGGCCGCGGTCTTCTTGGCCGCGGTCTTCTTCGCCGCGGTGGCCTTCTTGGCCGCCGGCTCCGTGGTCTTGCTGGCGACCTTCTTGGCCGTCGACTTGGTGGTCGGCGCCTTCTTGGCGGCCTTCTTGGCCGACTTGGTGGCCGGCGCCTTCGCGCCCGGGGTCCGCTTGGCCTGCGCGGTCTTGGCGCGCTCGCGGCGCACGACCGTCGAGCTGTTGGGGGCCTCGCGCAGCGTGGTGACGGCCTTGTCGCCGTCCTTGCGGATGGCGGCGACGAGCTTCTCGCCCCGCTCGGCCAGCTCGGCGTAGGTCTTGGTCAGCTCGGCCAGGGCCTCGTCGACCAGCGACTGGACCTTCGCGGGGAGCGCCTTGGCGTCCTTCTGCAGCTCGGCGACGCGCGCCTCGAACTTGGACTGCGCGTCCTTGGCGTCCTTGGTCAGCTCGTCGACGCGGGCGTTGACCAGCGCGACGGCCTGGTTCTGCAGGGCCTTCGGGTCGCGCTCGACCTTGCTGACGCGCGACTGCACGTCGTTGAGCGCCTCGGTGGCGCTCTTCTGGGCCTCGGCGGCGTAGCCGCGGGCCAGCTCGTAGGCGACCTCGGTGACGCCGGCGACGGCGTACAGGGGCTTCAGGGTGGTGGTAGCCATGTCACTCTCCTCGGGTGTGGCTGGTGGTGCTGGTGGGTGTGGTCTCGGACGGGTCCGTCTCGTGGGTGTCGGCAGCGGTGCCGGCGACCCCACGGAACGCCTGGTAGACGTCGAGCAGCGAGTGCTTCTGGCGCTCGGTCAAGGCGGGGTCGCCCAGGATGGCGAGCTCGACCGACCTCACCTCGCCGTGCGGGTGGACGATGCCCGCCTGCACGTAGAGCTGCTCGGCAGAGATGCGCAGCGCCTTGGCCAGCTGCTGCAGCACCTCGGCGGAGGGGCGACGCAGACCCCGCTCGATCTGGCTGAGGTAGGGGTTGGAGACCCCGGCCTGCTCGGCCAGCTGGCGCAAGGACAGCTCGGCAGCCACGCGCTGCTCGCGGAGGTAGTCCCCGAGCGACTCGACGGCGTTGCCGACCTTGCTCCGTGCCATGACCCCATGGTGCTTGCTGCTGCTAGCAGAAACAACCTCAGGGCAGGTGAACGCAGTCACACTCACGCTTGTGACACGAGTGTTTCCTCATGCTTGCAGTGCAAGCACCCCCGCTAGGGAAGGACGGCGCGGACCTCGCCGACCGGCCGCCCGGCGCCCAGCAGCGGCCAGCGCCCGGTCTCGCGCACCGCCTCCGCGTCGACGCCCGGCTCGTCGAGCACGCCGGCCCGCTCGAGCAGCGCCGCCATCAGCACCGGCCGGGCGCGGGCCGCGCCGTCGTCGGTCTTCGTGGCGAAGGCGCGCCCGTCGGGCAGCGCCACGGCGTAGCAGGACTCCGCGCCCGCCTTGCCGATGGCGCCCGGCACCGCACGCAGCAGCCGCAGCTCGTCGCGGGTGGTGCCCGAGACGTACGCTGGGTGCGCGCGGATCGCGGCCGCGACGCGGGCCTCCGGGCCGCTCTCCGCGGTGGCGAGGGTGGCGAAGGCCCGCGCCAGGCCGACCAGGGAGGTGGCGAGCAGCGGCGCCCCGCAGCCGTCGACGGCGACGTGGGCGACGGGCTCGGCGGTGAGGCGGGCGAAGGTCGCGGCGATCGCCTGCTGCAGCGGGTGGTCGACGTCGAGGTAGTCCTCCGTCGACCACCCCCGCGCGACGCAGGTGGCGAGCATCGCCGCGTGCTTGCCCGAGCAGTTCATCTGGATCGGCGAGCGGGCGCCGCCGGCACGCAGCAGCTCCTCGCGCGCCGCGTCGTCCAGCGGCCAGTCGGCGGGGGTCTGCAGCGCTGACTCGTCGAGACCGGCGCCGGCAAGCACGCGGCGTACCCCGTCGAGGTGGAAGGGCTCACCGGAGTGGGAGGCGCTCGCGAGCGCCAGCAGCTCGCCGTCGAGGTCGAGCCCCGCCTCCAGCAGGCCCACGGCCTGGAGCGGCTTGTTGCAGGAGCGGGGCAGCACCGGGCCGGTGACGTCGCCGGCCGACGCGGCGACCGAGCCGTCGGGCGCCAGCTCCACCCACGAGCCGCGGTGGTGACCCTCCACGAAGCCCGAGCGGACGACCTCGGCGACGACGACATGACCGGGAGTGGGAGCAGGCATGCGCGCGACGCTACCGACCCCTCGCTCTGGCACCATGTGCCGGTGCCCGTCCCCCAGCACTGCCCGAGCCCGCGCGAGCTCGACGACCTCGAGGTGCTGCTCAGCGGTGCACTCGCGCCGCGCACGGCCTTCGACGACGAGGTGTCGCTGACGCTGCCCGACGAGCTGGCGGCGCACGTCGCCTCGGGTGGGGAGGTCGAGCTGGTCGACCCCGAGGGGCTGCCGCTCGCGCTGCACTCCGCGGGCTCGCTGGTGCCGCTCGGCGTCCCGGCGTACGGCCCCTTCCGCCGGCTCCACCTGAGCCCCTCGCAGTCGCGGGAGCACCACCCGGGGGCGACCGTGGTCCCGGTCGTCGCCCCGCTCACCGACGCCGGGCTCGACGCCGTCGCCGCGCACGGTGGCCCGGTCGTGCTGCTCGCGCTCACCGGCGCCGGCACCCCGCAGGGCGTCACCGCGGTCGGGCTCGTGCGCGCGACCCTGGCCGCGGCGCGACTGCTGGGCGAGCGGGGCGTGGGCGCCGACGTCGTGGCGGTGCCGCTCCCCGCCCACGGCGACGCCGACCTCGACCACCGGCTCGGCGCCGCCGTCGTGGCGGCGTACGCCCCGGGCGAGGTGCTGGGGCTGCCGGACGACCCCGAGGGCAGCCTCCCTCCGGCCGTGGCCGAGGTGGTCGCGCAGGACCAGCCCGGCGACGACGAGGTGGGCGTGGTCGTCTTCTTCACCGGCCTGTCGGGCAGCGGCAAGTCGACCCTGGCGCGTGCGCTGCACGACCTCGTCCTCGAGGACGACCGCCGCACCGTGACGAGCCTCGACGGCGACGTCGTGCGGCGTCACCTGAGCGCCGGCCTCGGCTTCTCCAAGGCCGACCGCGAGACCAACATCCGCCGGATCGGCTGGGTGGCCGCCGAGATCGCCCGTCACCGCGGCCTCGCGATCTGCTCGCCCATCGCGCCCTTCGACGAGACCCGGCAGCAGGTGCGCGCCATGGTCGAGCAGGCGGGCGGCGAGTTCGTGCTGGTGCACGTCGCCACCCCCCTGGAGGAGTGCGAGCGCCGCGACCGCAAGGGGCTCTACGCCAGGGCACGCCGGGGGGAGATCCCGGAGTTCACCGGCATCTCGAGCCCCTACGAGGTCCCAGACGACGCCGCGGTGGTCGTCGACACCACCGGCCGCACCATCGAGGAGTGCCTCGCCGAGGTGCTCCCCGCCCTGCCCTTCCACCGGTCCGACTCCCGGGCCAGCGACTGATGGGCGACCTGGTCACGACCTCGACCCTCGCCCTGCTCGCCGTGAGCTTCGGCGTCGGCATCGTCGTGGGCCTCACCGGCATGGGCGGCGGCGCGCTGATGACGCCCGCGCTGATCTTCCTCGGGGTCAACCCGGCCGCCGCCGTCGCCAACGACCTGGTGGCCGCCGGGGTCAACAAGTCGGTGGGGGCGGCGGTGCACTGGCGCCACGGCTCGCCCGACCTGCGGCTGGCCGGGCTGCTCATGGTCGGGTCGGTCCCGCTCGCCTTCGCCGGCGGCTTCATCGTGCAGCGGGTCGGCGGCGGCGAGGTCGAGGCCCAGTCGGAGTTCCTCACCACCGCGATCGGCTGCACCCTGCTCTTCACCGCGGCGACGTACGCCCTGCGGATGTACCTGCAGCTGCGCTACGTCAACTCGGGCAACGCCGTCAAGGACGAGACTCCCCGGGTGCGCGCGCTGCCGACGCTGGCCGTCGGGGCGGTCGGCGGGCTGCTCGTCGGCATCACCTCGGTGGGCTCGGGGTCGCTGATCATGGTCGCGCTGCTGCTCATCTACCCGACCCTCTCCGCCGTCCGCCTGGTCGGCACCGACCTCGTGCAGGCCGTGCCGCTGGTCCTCGCCGCGGCCCTGGGCCACGTCCTCACCGAGGGCATCACCTGGTCGGTCCTGCTGCCGTTGATCGTGGGCGGCACCCCCGGCACCTTCCTCGGCGCCCGGATGGCGGCGTACGTCACGCAGTCGGTGATCCGCCGCGGCATCGTCATCGTGCTCAGCCTGACCGGGCTGAAGCTGCTGGGCGTCCCGCCCGAGTGGGTCGGCATCATCGGGGCCGCGATGCTGCTGCTCGGCCCGCTCGCCTGGGGCGTCGTACGTCGTCGCCACGGGATCGCCGCCTTCGACGACGACGCCACCGCCTGGAAGGTGCCACCGAGGGCCCCCTGAGCTCGGCGCCCAACTCGTGCGGCTGGCGAGGTTTGTCCACCCCGCCGCCAGGGCAGACCTGGAGAGGCACGTCGGCGGTCGAGGTCCCCTCGTGGTGGTGCGCGTCGTGGAGGGGCGCACCCGGGACCTGGGCAACGACGTGCCGACGGGAACGTCACCGGGCTGCTGCCGAGGACTAGACCGGCGAGGCCCGCGAAGGCCTCGCGGGAAGACTCAGGCTGGCCGCTCTCATATGGTGAACGCGCCCAGGGGGGCCGGCGTGGCGGAGACGTCGCGGGGCAGAGCGAACACACGGGGGAACGCATGACGACGCAGCTGGTCACCAGCACGACGAGTCAGACGGCACGGGCGCGTGCCGGGCTGCACTACGTCCCCGTCGTCGCCCTCGGCGTCGACCTGCTGCTGGTGACCACCAGCGTGATCCTCGCGATCCTCGGTCGCGAGGCCTTCCCGAGCGCACCGCTCGAGGTGGGCGACCGGCTGAGCGTCTTCGGACCGCTGATGATCCTCGGCTGGGTGGCCGCCATCTGGGCTCTCGGCGGCTACCGCGCCACGGTCTTCGGTGCGGGCACCGACGAGTACAAGCGGATCGTCAACGCCTCCCTGCTCACCTTCAGCGCCGTCGGCATCGCCTCCTACCTCACCCAGTTCCCGCTGCCGCGCGGCTTCTTCCTGCTGGCCGCCCTGCTCGGCGTGCCGCTGCTGGTCCTCGGCCGGCTGATGCTGCGGCGCAGCCTGCAGCGCGCCCGGCGCGCCGGTGCGCTGCAGCACCGGGTTCTGATCGCGGGCACCGCCGGTCACGTCGACGAGATCGCCTCGGTGCTCAACCGCGAGTCCTGGCTCGGCTACCAGGTCGTGGGCGCGGTCACCCCGCGCGAGCCGGGTCGTGCCGCCACGGCCTCCGGGATCCCGCTGCTCGGCTCCTCCGACGCGCTGGCGATGACCGCGGTCGACGTCGACGCCGACGTCGTCTTCCTCGCCGGCGGCGCCTTCGACACCGCCGCCGACCTGCGCCGGCTCTCGTGGGACCTCGAGCACGAGGACATCCAGGTCGTCATCGCGCCCAGCGTCACCGACGTCTCGGCCGAGCGCGTCAGCATCCGCCCGGTCGGCGGCATGCCGCTGATCCACCTGGAGAAGCCGCGGGCCCGCGAGGCCGTGCGGCGCGCCAAGCGCATCTTCGACGTCGTGGGGTCCGGGGCGCTGCTGCTGGCCTTCTCGCCCGTCTTCGCCTTCGCCGCGCTGTCGATCTGGCGCCACGACCGCGGTCCGGTGCTCTTCAAGCAGGCCCGCGTGGGCCGCGACGGCCGCGTCTTCCACGTGCTCAAGTTCCGTACCATGGTGCTCGACGCCGAGGAGCGGCTGGCCCAGCTGAAGGCCGAGAGCGGCTTCGACGGGGTGCTCTTCAAGATGGACCGCGACCCCCGCGTCACGCCGCCCGGCCGGTGGCTGCGTCGCTTCTCCGTCGACGAGCTGCCCCAGCTCATCAACGTCCTGCGCGGCGACATGAGCCTGGTCGGTCCCCGGCCGCCGCTCGACCACGAGGTCGCGCAGTACGACGCCGACATGGTGCAGCGGCTGCGCGTGCGTCCCGGCATGACCGGCCTGTGGCAGGTCTCGGGCCGCTCCGACCTGTCCTGGTCCGAGGCGATCCGGCTCGACCTCTACTACTGCGACAACTGGTCGATGATCCAGGACCTCACCATCCTGTTCCGGACCTTCAGCGCGGTCATCGGATCGCGCGGGGCCTACTGAGCGGTCTCGCGAGCGTGGCCCTCCAGCGACACCGAGGAGCACGCGCCGTGAGCATGCCGTCCTTCGCCGCCGGGGCCTCGCTGGGCCGTCTGCTGCACGTGCCGTCCGACCGGTCCCCGCGACTGCTCGTGACGATGGCTGTGGGCAGCGACCTGCTCGCGATCAGCGCTGCCCTGACGGTGGCCGCCGTGGCGCAGCACCGCCAGGACGTGCCCGCGCTGGGCGCCGCCACCGAGACGCTGCTGCCGCTCCTCCTGGCCGGAGCCTGGCTCGTGACCATCACCGCCCTCGGGGGGTACGCCGTGGTCGGCCACGCCCGGCTGGAGCGCTTGGTGCTGGTCGTCGCGTCCGGCCTGACGGCCCTGGTCGCGTGGGTGGGGTGGCAGGCCTCCGGGGTGTCGGTCACCCTGACGACGTACGTCGTGGCGCTCGGGGGCGGCACCGTGGCGCTGCCTGCCGCCCGGGCCCTACGGCCCGGTCAGCGCCGGCCCAGCGCCCGGTAGGTCCAGCCGGCGGCCCGCCACCTCTCGGCGTCGAGACAGTTGCGGCCGTCCAGCACGCGTCGCTGGCTGACCAGGCTGCCCACGTGCTCGGGGTCCAGGGCGACGTACTGCGGCCACTCGGTGAGCACCAGCTCGGCGTCTCGCAGCGCCGCCTCCACGTCGTCGGCGAAGGACAGGTCGGGCCACTTGCGCTGGGCGTTGGCCACGGCCTGGGGGTCGGTGACCACGACGTCGGCCCCCTGCAGCCCGAGCTGTGCCGCCACGTTGAGCGCCGGGGAGTCACGCACGTCGTCGCTGTCGGGCTTGAAGGCCGCACCGAGGACGGCGATGCGGCGGCCCTGGATCGAGCCGCCGAGCTCTTCCCGGGCGAGGTCGACCATGCGCACCCGGCGCCGCATGTTGATGGCGTCGACCTCGCGCAGGAACGACAGCGTCTGGTCGACGCCGAGCTCCCCGGCCCGGGCCATGAAGGCGCGGATGTCCTTGGGCAGGCAGCCACCGCCGAAGCCGAGGCCCGCGTTGAGGAAGTGACGCCCGATGCGGTCGTCGAGGCCGATCGCGTCAGCCAGGAAGGTGACGTCGCCGCCCGCGGCCTCGCAGAGCTCGGCCATGGCGTTGATGAAGGAGATCTTGGTGGCCAGGAAGGAGTTGGCCGCGACCTTGACCAGCTGGGCGGTGGCGAGGTCCCCCACCAGCCGCGGCGAGCCCTCGCCGATCGCCGCGGCGTACACCTCGTCGAGGACCTCGACCGCACGCTCGCCCGCGGGACCGTCGGTGACGCCGTAGACGATCCGGTCGGGGTGCAGCGTGTCGGCGACCGCCTTGCCCTCGCGCAGGAACTCCGGGTTCCACACGAGGGTGGCCTCGGGCTGGGCCTCGCGCACGCGCGTCAGGAGGCGCTCGGCCGTGCCGACCGGCACGGTCGACTTGCCGACCACCACGTCACCCGGCTTCAGCACCGGCAGCAGCGACTCGACAGCGGCATCCACGTAGGTGAGGTCGGCCGCCATCTCGCCCCGACGCTGGGGCGTCCCCACGCAGACGAAGTGCACTGTGGCCTCGGCCGCCTCCGTCACGTTGGTGGTGAAGTGCAGGCGTCCGCTCTCGCCGGCGGAGGTGAGGATCTCGGGGAGTCCTGGCTCGAAGAACGGCGCTTCGCCCCGGCGGAGCGACGCCACCTGCGCCTCGACCACGTCGACCCCGACGACCTCGTGGCCGAGCTCGGCCATGCACGCGGCGTGCACGGCTCCCAAGTACCCACACCCGATCACCGACAGCTTCACACCCGAACCCTAGGGGCCTCGTCGTGCAGGTTCCGCCCAGGCGCCTAGACCGCGCCTCGGGCGCCGGCACGCTGCCGGGCAGCGCGCCGGTAGCATTCACCGAGCCCGTCACCGAGGGAAGGCACCGGCATCCGATGACCGTCACGCACGCCGACTACCGGCTGAGCCAGCTCGACCAGCTGGAGGCCGAGTCGATCCACATCTTCCGCGAGGTCGCGGCGGAGTTCGAGAAGCCGGTGCTGATGTTCTCCGGCGGCAAGGACTCCATCGTCATGATGCGACTGGCGGAGAAGGCCTTCTACCCCGCCAAGATCCCGTTCCCCGTGCTGCAGGTCGACACCGGCTACGACTTCCCCGAGGTCCTCGAGACCCGGGACAACTGGGTCAACCGGCTCGGCACGCGCCTGATCGTGGCCAGCGTCGAGCAGGCCATCGCCGACGGCGTGGTGGTCGACGACGGCAAGACCAGCCGCAACCGGCTCCAGATCGGCACCCTGCTGCACGCCATCGAGGAGGAGGGCTTCACCGCCGCCTTCGGTGGCGGCCGCCGCGACGAGGAGAAGGCGCGCGCCAAGGAGCGCGTCTACTCCCACCGCGACGACTTCGGCCAGTGGGACCCCAAGAACCAGCGCCCGGAGCTGTGGAGCCTCTACAACGGCCGGATCCACGGCGGCGAGCACATGCGGGTCTTCCCGCTGTCCAACTGGACCGAGCTCGACATCTGGCACTACCTGGCCCAGGAGCAGGTCGAGATCCCCTCGATCTACTACTCCCACCAGCGCCGGGTCTTCCTGCGCGACGGCATGTTGCTCTCCGAGAGCGAGCACAACCCGTGCAAGCCCGGCGAGGAGGTGGTGGAGAAGACCGTCCGCTTCCGCACCGTGGGCGACCTGACCCTCACCGGCTGCGTGGAGTCCGAGGCCGACACCATCGAGAAGATCATCGAGGAGATCGCCGTGGCACGCGTGACCGAGCGCGGCGCGACCCGCGGTGACGACCGGTTCTCGGAGGCCGCCATGGAGGACCGCAAGAAGGAGGGCTACTTCTGATGGCCGCCGACCAGGACAACGAGACCGGCTCCACCCAGCACACCCTCGACGAGCTCGGCGTGGGGTCCATGGACCTGCTGCGCTTCGCCACGGCAGGATCCGTCGACGACGGCAAGTCGACCCTGATCGGGCGGCTGCTGCTCGACTCCAAGGCCATCTTCGAGGACCAGCTGGAGGCCGTGGAGGCCACCAGCCAGTCGAAGGGCTACGACTACACCGACCTGGCGCTGCTGACCGACGGCCTGCGCTCGGAGCGTGAGCAGGGCATCACCATCGACGTGGCCTACCGCTACTTCGCCACGCCCAGCCGCAAGTTCATCATCGCCGACACCCCGGGGCACGTGCAGTACACCCGCAACATGGTCACGGGGGCCTCCACCGCCGACCTCGGGCTCGTCCTCGTCGACGCCCGCCAGGGGCTGACCGAGCAGTCGCGCCGCCACGCGGTGCTGCTCTCCCTGCTGCGCGTCCCGCACATGGTCCTCGCGATCAACAAGATGGACCTCGTCGACTACGACCAGGCGGTCTTCGACCGCATCCACCGCGAGTTCACCTCGTTCGCGACCAAGCTCTCCATCCCCGACCTCGAGGTCATCCCGATCTCGGCGCTGAAGGGCGACAACGTCGTCACCCGCTCCGAGCACATGCCGTGGTACCAGGGCTCCTCCCTGATGCACCACCTCGAGAACGTGCACGTCGCCTCCGACCGCGACCTGATCGACGCCCGGCTGCCAGTGCAGTACGTCGTGCGCCCGAAGTCCGACGAGTTCCACGACTACCGCGGCTACGCCGGTCAGGTGGCGGGCGGCGTCTTCAAGCCGGGTGACGAGGTCATCGTGCTGCCGAGCGGCCTGACCTCGCGGATCGCGGGCATCGACCTCTTCGACCGGGAGGTGGCCGAGGCCTTCCCCCCGATGTCGGTGACGCTGCGCCTCGAGGACGACGTCGACGTCAGCCGGGGCGACATGATCGCCCGGGTCAAGAACGCCCCCAAGCCCAGCCAGGACATCGACGCGATGGTCTGCTGGATGACCAACAAGCCGCTGCAGCCCCGGCAGAAGCTCGCGATCAAGCACACCACCCGCACCGGTCGTGCCCTGGTCAAGGACGTGCAGTACCGCCTCGACGTCAACACGCTGCACCGTGACCAGGACGCCGGCGAGCTCGGGCTCAACGAGATCGGGCGGGTGCAGCTGCGCACCACGGTGCCGCTGCTGTGCGACCCCTACGCCAAGAACCGCACCACCGGCTCCTTCATCCTCATCGACGAGGCGACCGGCGTCACGGTCGGCGCGGGGATGATCACCTGACCCGGCGTCGGCCGGCTCACCCGAGCCGGCCGAAGTCGTCCTCGTAGCGGCAGATGTCGTCCTCTCCGGTGTAGCCCCCGAGCTGGACCTCGACGATGACGAGCTCGACGTCACCGCCGTTGCTCAGCCGGTGACGCGCGCCGCGGGGCACGTCGAGCGACTCGCCGTGCTTGATCACCGTCGTGGCGCCGTCGACCTCGCAGGTGGCCGTGCCCTGCACCACCACCCAGTGCTCCGAGCGGTGCTCGTGGCTCTGCAGGGAGAGCCGGCGACCCGGCAGCACGTGGATCCGCTTGATCTTGAAGCCGTCCTCGACGTCGATGACGTGCCAGGACCCCCAGGGCCGCTCCTCCGACTCCAGTGCCATGCGGTCTCGGGCTCCCCGTGCTCTCGTCAGGTCGTACCGGCCGGTACGTCGGGGTCAAGTGTGACCCACCGGCGGGAGGGCATGCGTCGGGGCCGGGCTCAGCGTGCGCGGAAGTGCAGGCCCACCTCGGGGTCGACGAGGACCTCCTGGGTGGCGGGGAGGCCGTCGACGTCCAGCTGGGCGTCGACGGGCACGTTGCGCTTGAGCAGCCCCAGCGCCACGGGGCCGAGCTCGTGGTGGCGCGCCGACGTGCCGACGACCCCCACCTGCCGGCCGTCGAGGGTGACGACGCCCTCGCGCGCGGGGAGGCGGTTGTCGGAGCCGTCGAGGTGCAGCAGCGTCAGGCGGCGCGGGGGCCGGCCCAGGTTGTGCACCCGGGCGACGGTCTCCTGGCCGCGGTAGCAGCCCTTCTCGAGGTGGACGGCCGTCTCGATCCAGCCGACCTCGTTGGGGATCGTGCGGTGGTCGGTGTCGAGCCCGAGGCGCGGCTCACCACGGGCGATGCGCAGGGCCTCGAAGGCCCACATCCCGCATGCCGGGCCGGCGGCCGCGGCGTACTGCTCGAGCTGGTCGCGCGGCACCAGGTCGTACTTGCCCTCGGTGAGGCTGGTGGGGCGCGCGACGTCGGCGCTGCCGCCGGTCACGGGCCGCCAGCACACGGCCAGCTCGTCGGTGACGTCGGCGACCTCGACGCGCATCATGAAGCGCATCCGCTCGAGGAGGTCGACGAGCGGACCGGCCGCCCCGGGCTCCACGTGGGCCGTGAGCGCCTCACCGTCGTCGACGACGTACGCCGCGTGCTCGACGTGACCCTGCGGCGAGAGCACCAGCGCGATCGAGGGCTCGCCCGGCCGCAGCGACTCCAGGTGCTGGGTGGTCAGCGAGTGCAGCCAGGGCAGCCGGTCGGGACCGCTGACGCGGACCACACCGCGGTGCGAGAGGTCGACGAACCCCTCCCCCCGGGCGAGGCTGCGCTGCTCGGTGTTGAAGGAGCCGTAGTGCGCCGCGACGGCGGCGTCGGTGCCGTCACCGCTGACGGCTCCCGGCAGCCCGAGCAGGGGGCTCGGGGCGGCGCTGGGAGCGGGCTCGGGGGTCGGGTCGCTCATGGACCCATTGTGGCGCGGCGGTGGTCGGGCCGGGGGTGGGGGCGGGTCACGCCTGCGCGGAGCACTCGGCGCAGGTGCCGAAGACGGTCAGGTGACCGTAGTCGGGGTCGAAGCCGCGCTCGGCGACCACGGGGGCCAGCGCCCGCTCGACCTCGCCGCGCCCGACGCTGAAGGAGCGACGGCAGTGGCGGCAGACCAGGTGGGAGTGCTCGTGGCCGCGGGCCGAGTGGTAGGTCGGCGCCCGGTCGCTGAGGTGGGCGTGTCGGATGAGCCCGAGCTCGTCGAGCAGCTCCAGCGTCCGGTAGACCGTGGAGAGGTTGATCGCCTCGGAGCGCGTGCGGACCTCGGCGTAGACCTCGTCGGGAGTGGCGTGGCCGAGGGACTCCACGGCGGCCAGGACCAGCTCGCGCTGCGGCGTCAGCCGGTAGCCCTTGGAGCGCAGCAGCGACTGCCAGCTGGTCTCGACAGGCTCGACCGACGAGGGCGGCTCGACCGACGAGGGCGGCTCGACCGACGAGGGCGGCTCGACCGACGAGGACGGCTCGACCGACGAGGACGGCTCGACCGACGAGGGCGGCTCGGCGGGCACGGGCTACTGACGCTTCAGCTGGGCGTGGGTGTGCGACTGCAGCGGGTGACCCTCGGCGGCCATGTCGAAGGCGTACATCAGGTCGCCGTTGACGTAGCCGTAGAGCCGCTTGCCGCTGGTGTAGTCGCGCGCGGTGGCGGTGCGCACCACGGCGTCGGTGACGATCTCGAAGCGGGGCTGCTCGGGATGCACCTCGCCGTACCAGGTCTCCACGATGCCGGTGTTGTGGGCCAGCACGACCTCGAGGCCGCCGTCCTCCTGCGGCCGCAGGAAGCCGGTCTCCTGGGCCGCCTCGCGCACGTGACCACCCTGGTCGTCGACGATCCAGGAGCGCGCCATGTAGTGCAGGAAGGGCCGGCCGTCCTGCTGGAAGATCAGCTCCTGCCCGAACTGGTAGGGCTCGATGCCGGGGTACTCGCCGCGGCCGTTGCCGGCCCAGGTGCCGAGCAGCCAGGCCAGCCGCGCGCAGCGCGGATGGATGTTGTCAGGGATCTCGAATGGCATAACCACCTGAGTCTAGGCCGGGCCCGCGCTCTCGACCTCGTCCCGGTGGACCAGAATCATCTCGGTGGCGCACGAGGGCGCGGGCGTCGGCGACCGGAGGAAGGACGTGCGATGGGCTGGACGCGAGAGGTGACCACGCTCGGAGCAGCGACAGTGCTCCTGGGGGTGACGCTGGTGGCCTGCGGCGGGGACGAGCCGACGAGCACCCCGCAGGAGGCCTTCGAGCAGATGATCACCCACTACACCGACCGGGACTGCAAGGCGGCGGCCGAGCTGGTCACCGGACCTGGCCAGGAGCAGTTCGCCGTGGGCTGCGAGAAGCGTAAGAACGCCGATCAGGTGGCGACGATGATCCCCCGCGACGCGACCGAGGCGGCGGATCTCGACCCGCTTCCCGACGGCGCCTCCGAGGCCGTCGAGCTGGAGGTCACCTACACCGACGAGCGCGGCGTCGAGGACAGCACGGCGCCGGTCATGGTGCTCGTCGACGGCGACTGGCTCTTCTACGCACCCGGTTCGGAGGACTGAGGCCGGTGCGAGCCGTGCTGCAACGCGTCCTGTCGGCGTCGGTCACCGTCGACGGGCAGGTGGTGGGGGCGATCGGGGAGCCCGGGCTCGTCGTGCTGCTCGGCGTGACCCACGACGACGGCGCCGACCAGGTGGCCTGGATGGTGCGCAAGCTCCGCGACCTGCGGATCCTGCGCGACGAGCTGTCGGTGGCCGACGTCGACGCACCGGTGCTCGTCGTCAGCCAGTTCACGCTGTACGGCGAGGCCCGCAAGGGACGCCGCCCCACCTGGCAGGCCGCCGCCCCGGGCGAGGTGAGCGAGCCGGTGTACGACGCGGTGTGCCAGGGGCTGCGCGACGCCGGGACGCGCGTGGAGACCGGGGTGTTCGGGGCTCAGATGGAGCTCGCCCTGGTCAACGACGGCCCCGTCACGCTGCTGCTGGAGACCTGAGGCGGCGCGGACGACGCCCCGACGCTGGCGGCGAAGACGCGCCCGAGGGCGAAGGCCCCGACCACCAGGAGCAGCACGATGAGCAGGAGCAGCATCGGCACGAACCACCCGGTGTCGCTGAGCCGCTGGCGTGAGGACGCCGGCGACACCGGCGACTCCGCGTCGTCGCGGTGGGTGCCGCTCAGCAGCCGTCCTGGACGCGGGGGCAACCGGTGCGCCCAGGAGTCCGCGTCCTCGCCCGACTCGTCGCCCGACCCCTCCGGCCCGTCGTTG
This sequence comes from Nocardioides aequoreus, assembly GCF_000720335.1. Classification (GTDB taxonomy): domain Bacteria; phylum Actinomycetota; class Actinomycetes; order Propionibacteriales; family Nocardioidaceae; genus Marmoricola; species Marmoricola aequoreus. The sequence continues at coordinate 159,043 of NZ_JOJN01000006.1, forward strand.
CCGACCCCGGGCGCGCCCGGCCCCGAGCGGTGTCGCGGCGCATCGGTCTGCTCGGCCAGCGCGCGCTCGTAGGCCGCCCGGTAGGCGGCGGCGAACTCCTCGGGGACCTCCGGCGGAGGCGTGCCCGGGGGCGGCGTGCCAGACACGGGACGAATCTAGCGCGACGCAGCAGGGCGGTGTCCACCGTCGGGTGGACACCGCCCTGGGTGCGGCGTGGTGGTGCGCCTAGACGGCGACCTCGACCTCGGCGACCGAGCCCTTGCGGGCGGTCACGGCGGTGTCGACGGGGTCCGCCTTGGGTGCCAGCGTGCGCAGCGTCCAGTCGCCGTTGCCGGCGAAGAAGCGGAAGTGCCCCGTCGCGGAGGTCGGGACCTCGGCGGTGAACTCCCCGGTGCGGTCGAGCAGGCGCACGTAGGCGTTGCCGACCGGCTCCTCGCCGCGGACGACGCGACCCTGGATGATGGCCTCCTTGGCGACGTCGATGCCGTCGAGCGACAGCCCGCCCTCAGTGGCTCCGCACATCTCAGGCCTCGCCCTTCTCCTCGCCCAGCACGACGGGGACGCCAACGAGCGAGCCGTACTCGGTCCAGGAGCCGTCGTAGTTCTTGACGTTGTCCTGGCCCAGCAGCTCCTTGAGCACGAACCAGGTGTGCGAGGAGCGCTCGCCGATGCGGCAGTAGGCGATGGTGTCCTTGCTCCAGTCGACGCCGGCCTCGGTGTAGATCTCCTTCAGCTCCTCGTCGGACTTGAAGGTGCCGTCGTCGTTGGCCGCCTTGCTCCACGGCACGTTGGCCGCGGTCGGGATGTGACCGGCGCGCTGCGCCTGCTCCTGCGGGAGGTGGGCCGGGGCCATCAGCCGACCGGAGTACTCGTCGGGGCTGCGCACGTCGACGAGGTTCTGGGTGCCGATCGCGGCCACGGTCTCGTCTCGGAAGGCACGGATCGAGTGGTCCTGCTCCTGCGCGGTGTAGGAGGTCTTCTCGCGGGTGGGGGTCGCGTCGGTCAGCTCACGGCTGTCGAGCTCCCACTTCTTGCGACCGCCGTCGAGAAGCTTGACGTCCTGGTGGCCGTAGAGCTTGAAGTACCAGTACGCGTAGGCGGCGAACCAGTTGTTGTTGCCGCCGTAGAGGACGACGGTGTGGTCGTTGCCGACACCGCGCTCGGAGAGCAGCGCCTCGAACTGCTCCTTGTTGACGAAGTCGCGGCGGACCTGGTCCTGCAGGTCCGTGGTCCAGTCGAGCTTGATGGCGCCACGGATGTGGCCCTTGTCGTAGCTCGTGGTGTCCTCGTCGACCTCGATCAACACGATGCTGTCGTCGTCGAGGTGCTCCTCGACCCAGTCGGCCGAGACCAGTGCGTTCTCGCGGCTCATGTCTTCACATTCCTTCTCTTGGGTGACAACGGTGGGGTTCAGCCGACCGGCGCAGGGGCGCGGTCGCGGGTGGTCAGGCGCTTGCCGAGCAGGTAGGTCTCGCACCCCAGGCACAGACCGAAGACGGCGTTGAGCAGGGCCGCGACCAGCGCGGCGCCGGTGGCGACCGCGCCGAGCACGGTCAGCCCGGAGAGGTAGCCGACGAGACCGACCAGGGCGAAGGCGAGGCCGACCCCCTGGGCGAAGCGCGGCGGCGCGGGGTCCTCGAGGTGCGTGGGCGCGGCGAGCCGCGGCCTCACGAAGCGGCGGAACAGCCAGGCAGCAGGGGTGCGCTGCACCCCGAGCACCACGCCGGTGGCGAAGAGCGCTGCCTGGAGCGCGAGCAGCGCGACCCCGGCAGCCGCCGGGGCGGTCAGCAGCACCAGGGCCAGCACGACGCTGGTCAGCACTGCGTTGAGCTGGGGACCTCGTGGGTCCAGCTGGTCACGGCTCATCCGTGGGGGCTCCTCGTCCTGGGCGTACGTCAACGGTCGCGACGGGCTCGACCGACGTGCGGGCGTCAGGGACGGCGACGTCGGTCAGGAGAGGCGACACAGCGACGAGCGCACGCGGCAGTGGTCGACTGCGCGTCGCTTGGTCAGCAGTGTCGTGGGCACGGGGTCGAGCGTAGGGCGGACGCCGCTCCAGCCCCCAGTGCGTCTCGACATGTGGTCACTCTGTCCGTATCGCGAGACGACGCTGACGCTCACGCGAGCGCCGCCACGACCTGGTCGGCGCGCGGGACCCCGGCGGCCCTCGCGACCTCGCGTCCGTCGCCGTCGAGCACGAGCGTCGTGGGCGTGCGCATGATGCCGAGGCGACGCACCAGGTCGAGGTGCTGCTCGGCGTCGACGTCGAGGTGCACCACGCCCGGGTGCGCCTCGGTCACCCGTGCCAGCACCTGTCGCGTGGCGCGACACGGGGCGCAGAAGGCGGAGGAGAACTGCAGCAGCGTCCGGTGGTCGCCCAGGCTGTCGGCGTACGCCGTGCCGGCGAGCAGCGACGGGGCCGCCTGAGCCTCGTCGCCGGGCACGGACGCCGCGACGGGCGCCGCGCGGCGTACCCGTCCGTCGGTGAGCACCCGCCAGCCGCCGTACGCCGCCGCGAGCAGGACGGAGGCGAGCAGCACCCAGGCACCGATGGTCATGACGCCCAGAACGCCGGCGCGGGGCGGATCCTTCCCGTCAGCCGCCGGCGAAGGGCGGCAGGAACTCCAGCGTGGCGCCCGGGGGCACAACCACCTGCGTCGCGTCCTCGGTGGTGACGGGCCGGTCGCCGAGCATCACCGAGCAGCACCCGAGGACGTCGGCGAAGCGACGGTCGTGCGCGCTCCGGGCGCGCTGCAACAGCTCGGCGAGCGTGGTCGGCCCGTCGACGTCGAGCACGTCGGTGTCGGATCCTGCGGCCGCGCGTGCCGAGGCCCAGTAGCGCAGCGTGACGTGGGACTCGTGGGACGACGCTGCCGGAGCGGGCGAAGCCATGGGTATCCTTGGGGCTCAGTCGGACGGTCCCATCAGCGTAGATGGCCCACAGTCAGGTCAGACCCCCACGGGAGGTGCCATGGGCACCGTGCTGCTGCTCACGAAGTCGACGCAGCCCTCGGCCGACGTCCTCCCCGGACTCGCGCTGCTGAGCCACCAGGTGCGCGTGCTGCCGGCCGAGGGCATCGCCCTGCTCGAGGCGCCCGACCACGACGTGCTCCTCGTCGACGGGCGCCGCGAGCTCGCGCAGGCACGCGACCTGTGCCGCCTGATCCGCACCACGGGCTCGCAGCAGCCGGTCATCCTCATCGTCACCGAAGGCGGGCTCGCCGTGGTCGCGCACGACTGGGGCGCCGACGACGTCGTGCTCGACTCCGCCGGACCGGCCGAGATCGACGCACGGCTCCGCCTCGGCGTCGCGCGCGTGGCCGCTCGCAGCAGCGGCGAGGACGACGAGGACTCCCACGTGATCCGCTCCGGCGAGGTCACCGTCGACGACGTCACCTACACCGCCAAGCTCGGCCGGCGGGTGCTCGACCTCACCTTCAAGGAGTTCGAGCTGCTGAAGTACCTCGTGCAGCACCCCGGCCGCGTCTTCACCCGCGACCAGCTGCTCCAGGAGGTGTGGGGCTACGACTACTTCGGAGGAACGCGCACCGTCGACGTCCACGTACGCCGCCTGCGCGCCAAGCTCGGCACCGACCACGAGGCCCTCATCGGCACCGTGCGCAACGTCGGCTACCGCTTCGTCGTCCCACCCCGCGAGCAGGCCAAGGAACTCGAGGACGCCAACAACACCTGAGACGCCTGCCACTAGTCTTGTCGGATGGTCGACATCGAGCACGTCGAGGACTTCGACTGGGCCGCCGAGACGGGTCCCGCCGCGGACGTACGCCGCGTCGCGCGCGCCGCGACCGCCCACGAGGGGGTCTCCACCCTCAACGAGCAGGCGGTGCTCCAGCTCAAGCACCGGGGCCTGAGCGGGGCGTCGCTGTGGCTCGCCCGTGAGGACGGCACGACCGTCGGCTTCGCGCTGCGCCACGCCGAGCACCTGCTCGAGCTCGCCGTGCACCCGGACCACCGGCGCCGCGGCGTCGGGCTCGCACTGGCCTCGGCCGCGCTCCCCGAGGGCACGCGCGTCGAGGCGTGGTCACACGCCGACCACCCCGGCGCCGAGCGGCTCGCGCTCCACTTCGGCGTGCCTCGCGAGCGCGAGCTGCGCATCATGCGGCGCCCGCTGCGCGACCTCCCCGAGGTCCCCGAGACCGACGGCGTGGTGATCCGCGGCTTCGAGCCTGGCGACGAGGAGGCCGTGGTCGACGTCAACAGCCACGCCTTCGCCCACCACCCCGAGCAGGGTCACATGACCCTCGCGGACTTCCAGGAGCGGACCCGCGAGGAGTGGTTCGACCCCGCCGGCCTGCTGCTCGCCGTCCCTGCGCTGGGCGTCGACGGTCCTCCGCTGCTGGGCTTCCACTGGACCAAGGAGCACCGCGACGAGGACCCGCCGTACGGCGAGGTCTACGTCGTCGCGGTCAACCCCAAGGCGGCGGGCCGCGGACTGGGTCGCGCCCTGACCCTCGCGGGCCTGCACCACCTCGCGAGCCAGGGACACGACGACGTGCTGCTCTACGTCGACGGTGACAACGAGCCTGCCGTCGCGCTCTACGCGGGCCTGGGCTTCGAGGTCGACCGTGCCGAGGCGCAGTACCGCGGCGTGGTGGACTTCGCGTAGGTCTCGACAGGCTCGACCGGCAGGGGGTCTCGACAGGCTCGACCGGCAGGGGGTCTCGACCGGCTCGACCTGCAAGGTCCCGACCGGGCGGCTACTCCTCGAGCAGGTCGAGCAGGTACTGGCCGTAGCCGCTCTTGACGAGCGGCTCGGCGCGGGCGGCGAGCTCGGCGTCGGTGAGGAAGCCGTTGCGCCAGGCGACCTCCTCCGGGCAGCCGATCTTGGCGTCCTGGCGGTGCTCGATGGTGGCCACGAAGTTGCCGGCGTCGAGCAGGCTGTCGAAGGTGCCGGTGTCGAGCCACGCGGTGCCGCGCGGGAGCACCTCGACCTGCAGCCGTCCCTGCTCGAGGTACTGCCGGTTGATGTCGGTGATCTCCAGCTCGCCGCGCGCCGAGGGCTGCAGCGCCTTGGCCATCGCGACCACGTCGTTGTCGTAGAAGTAGAGGCCGGGCACGGCGTAACGGCTGCGGGGCTTGGCGGGCTTCTCCTCCAGCGAGATCGCCTTGCCGTCGGCGTCGAACTCCACCACGCCGTACGCCGTCGGGTCGGCGACGCGGTAGCCGAAGACGGCGCCGCCGTCGATGTCGGCGAAGCGCTTGAGCCGGGTGCCCAGGCCGGGGCCGTGGAAGATGTTGTCGCCCAGCACCAGGCACACCGAGTCGTCGCCGATGTGCTCCTCGCCGAGCACGAAGGCCTGCGCGAGCCCGTCGGGGCTGGGCTGCACGGTGTGGCTGATGCTCACGCCGAACTGCGAGCCGTCGCCGAGCAGCCGCTCGAAGGCCGGCTGCTCGTGCGGGGTCGTGATCACCAGCACGTCGCGGATGCCGGCGAGCAGCAGCGTCGAGAGGGGGTAGTAGACCATCGGCTTGTCGTAGACCGGGACCAGCTGCTTGCTGGTGCCGAGCGTGATCGGGTGGAGCCGCGACCCGGTGCCACCGGCCAGGATGATGCCTCGCATGGGCCATAAGGTATCGGCCATGCCTCCGCAGCCCGCCCAGTTCCTCGTCACCGGTGGCGCCGGCTTCATCGGCTCCAACTTCGTGCGCCATCTCGTGGAGCACACCGACGCCCACGTGACCGTGCTCGACAAGCTGACCTACGCCGGAGACCGCACCACCCTCGCCGACCTGCCGCCCGGGCGTGTCGAGCTGGTGGAGGGCGACATCGCCGACGCCGCGCTCGTCGACCGGCTGGTCGCCGACCTCGGCGACGACGGCGTCCTGGTGCACTACGCCGCCGAGTCGCACAACGACAACTCGCTCTCCGACCCCTCCCCCTTCGTGCAGACCAACCTCGTCGGCACCTACACGCTGCTCGAGGCCGCGCGTCGTCACGGCACCCGGCTCCACCACATCTCCACCGACGAGGTCTACGGCGACCTCGAGCTCGACGACCCGGCGCGCTTCACCGAGAGCACGCCCTACAACCCGTCCTCGCCGTACTCCTCCACCAAGGCCGGATCCGACCTGCTGGTGCGGGCGTGGGTGCGCTCCTTCGGCGTGCGCGCCACGATCAGCAACTGCTCCAACAACTACGGGCCGTGGCAGCACGTGGAGAAGTTCATCCCCCGCCAGATCACCAACCTCGTCGACGGCGTCCGCCCCCGGCTGTACGGCGCGGGCGCCAACGTGCGCGACTGGATCCACGCCGACGACCACTCCTCCGCGGTGCTCGCGATCATCGAGCGCGGCCGCATCGGCGAGACCTACCTGATCGGCGCCGACGGCGAGCACAGCAACCTCGACGTCGTGCGGCTGCTGCTGCGCCTGATGGGACGCGACGAGGACGACTACGACCTCGTCACCGACCGCGCCGGCCACGACATGCGCTACGCCATCGACTCCACCAAGCTGCGGCGCGAGCTCGGCTGGGAGCCGCGCTACACCTCCTTCGAGGAGGGGCTGGCCAGCACGGTCGCGTGGTACCGCGAGCACGAGGACTGGTGGCGCCCCCACAAGGAGCAGACCGAGGCGAAGTACGCGAAGGCCGGCCAGTAGATGGCCGCCGACCTCGGCGTCGAGCGCACCGCGATCGACGGCCTGCTGGTGCTGCGGCTGCCGGTGCACGGCGACGCCCGCGGCTGGTTCAAGGAGAACTGGCAGCGCGCCAAGATGACCGCCCTCGGGCTGCCCGACTTCGGTCCGGTGCAGAACAACGTGTCCTTCAACGACGAGGTCGGCGTGACCCGCGGCCTGCACGCCGAGCCCTGGGACAAGCTCGTCTCCGTGGCCAGCGGCCGCATCTTCGGCGCGTGGGTCGACCTGCGCGAGGGACCGGGCCTCGGCACCGTCGTCACGGTGGAGATGGGTCCCGAGACCGCGGTCTTCGTGCCGCGCGGGGTGGGCAACGGCTACCAGACGCTCGAGCCCCGCACCGCCTACACCTACCTGGTCAACGACCACTGGTCGGCGCAGGCCCGCGAGTCCTACACCTTCCTCAACCTCGCCGACGAGACCGCCGCGGTGCCGTGGCCCCTCGCGCTGACGCAGGCGGTGGTCTCCGACGCCGACCGGGCCCACCCGCGACTGGCGGACGTCGAGCCCTTCTCGCCGCGCCGTCCGCTCGTCGTCGGCGGGCGGGGCCAGCTCGCCCAGGCCCTGGTCGCCCGGCTCCCCGGGGCACTCGCCCCGACGCGCGCCGAGCTCGACCTCACCGCCGACGACCTCGGCGGGGCGCTCGACTGGGCGGGCGTCGACGCCGTCTACAACGCCGCGGCGTACACCGCCGTCGACGCCGCCGAGAGCCCGGAGGGCCGCGTCGCGGCGTGGGCGACCAACGTGACCGGGCTCGGCCGGCTCGTCGAGCAGTGCCGGCAGCGGCGGCTGCCGCTGGTGCACGTGTCGAGCGACTACGTCTTCGACGGCACCCGCGAGGTGCACGACGAGGACGAGCCGCTCTCACCGCTCGGCGTCTACGGGCAGACCAAGGCGGCGGGCGACGTCCTGGTGCAGACGCTGCCGCAGCACTACCTGCTCCGCACCAGCTGGGTCGTCGGCTCGGGTGGCAACTTCGTGCGCACCATGGCCCGTCTGGCCGACACCGGCGTCTCGCCCTCCGTGGTCGACGACCAGGTCGGCCGTCTCACCTTCACCGACGACCTCGCCGCCGCGGCCCACCACCTGGTGACCTCGGGCGCGGCGCCCGGCACCTACGACGTCACCTGCGACGGCCCGCCGTCGTCGTGGGCCGACGTGGCCAGGGCGGTCTTCGAGGCCCGGGGCCGCGACCCGCACGACGTCACGCCCGTCTCCACCGAGGAGTACGCCGCCGGCAAGGCGCTGGCGCCCCGCCCCCGGCACAGCACGCTCTCGCTGGAGCGGCTCAAGGCCACCGGCTTCGAGCCACCCGACTGGCGCGACGCGCTGGCGGCGTACCTGCGCGACCTCTAGGTCCCCGGCCTCGGCTGCCGGCTCCTCAGCCGCGCAGCGCGGCGCCGACCCGCTCGCCGAGGGCGGCCACGCGCCGCGGCAGGTCCCGACCGAGCGCGGTCATGTGCAGGTAGCCGTGCACCAGGTCCGGCTCCTCGACGTGCGAGACCGCGACGCCCTGCGCCTCCAGCAGCCGGGCGTACGCCGCCCCCTCGTCGCGCAGCGGGTCGAGCCCGACGGTGACGACCTGCGCGGGGGCCAGGCCCTCGGGGAAGCGGGTGCGGCGCAGCGGGGAGACCTCGGGGTCGGCGAAGTCGGTGCCCGGGCCGAAGCCGAGCTCGCGGGCGTTGTCGATGAAGGCGCGGGTCAGGACCAGGCGCTCGTCCTGGAGCGCGCCCCGACTCGGCGCGTCCTCGAGGAAGTCGGTGCCGGGGTAGACCAGCACCTGCAGCGCCAGCGGCAGCCCCTCCTCGGCCGCCGTGACGGCGACGTTGGCGGCCATCCAGCCGCCGGCGGAGTCGCCGGCGACCGCGAGCCGCGTCGGGTCCGCGCCCACCTCGGCGTGGTGCTCCACGAGCCAGCGGTGCGCCGCGCGGCAGTCGTGCAGCCCGGCGGGGAACACGTGCTCGGGACCGAGTCGGTAGTCGACCGCCAGCACCTGCACGCCGCCCGCCTCGGCGAGCACGCGGCAGGCGCTGTCGTGGGTGGCGAGGTCGCCGTAGATCCAGCCGCCGCCGTGGAAGTAGAGCACCGTGGGCACCTGCGCGGCCCCCACGCACGTCCCCGGGGTGTAGAGCCGGGCGGGCAGCGGACCGGTCGCGCCGTCGACCTGCAGGTCGCGGACGACCGCCACGGGAGGGCGACCCCCGACCATCTCGGCCTGGGCGACCATCGCCTCACGGGCCCGCGCCAGCGGCAGCTCGGGGATCTGCGGGATCCGGCTCAGGTGCTGCAGCCGGAGCGCCAGCTGCACGTCGACGTGCAGCTCGCGGCCGTCGATCCTCCGGGGGCGGCCGGCCAGCGCACGGCGTACGCGCAGGGGCAGGTGGGGCAGCAGGCGGAGCGCGACGGCGCCGAAGCGGTAGCGGGGGTCGACCACGGCTGGCAACCTACCCATGCGGCTACTCGCACGTAACGTGCGCTCGCTCACGCGGCGGCGGCCGCTCCCGTCACCTCGAGGGCCACCGCCGTTCACCTCGCGGTGGGAGGATGGCCGGCATGTCGACGACCGAGAGCTTCACCCCGGCGACGGGCAACGCCCCCGACGAGGGGCCTCAGGACCCGAGCCTGCGGGTGGTGCCGGCCGAGAGCTTCGACGTCGACCCGCCGTACCAGCCCCGGGAGGACGCCTTCGGCGAGGGCGAGCACCCCGACCGCTTCCTCGACCGCGAGCTGTCGTGGCTGCGCTTCAACCAGCGGGTGCTCGAGCTCGCGGAGGACGAGTCGCTGCCGCTGCTGGAGCGCGCGCGCTTCCTGGCGATCTTCGCCAGCAACCTCGACGAGTTCTTCATGGTGCGCGTGGCCGGCCTCAAGCGGCGCATCGCCGCCGGCGTCGCCGTGCAGGCGGCGTCGGGGTTGATGCCGCGCGACGTGCTGGAGCAGATCTGGCGGGTCAGCGCCGAGCTCGCGTCGCGTCACGCCCGCTGCTTCCGCGAGCACGTGGTGCCGGCCCTCGCCGAGGAGGGCATCCAGCTGGTCCGGTGGTCCGACCTCGACGCCGACGAGCAGAAGCAGTGCAAGAAGCTCTTCAAGGCGCGCGTCTTCCCGGTGCTCACGCCCCTGGCCGTCGACCCGGCGCACCCCTTCCCCTACATCTCCGGGCTCTCGCTCAACCTCGCCGTGCTGGTGCGCAACCCCAAGACCGACAAGGAGCACTTCGCGCGGGTCAAGGTGCCGCCGATCTTCACCCGCTTCGTGCCCCTGGGCAACCAGCGCTTCGTCCCGCTCGAGGACGTCATCGGCGAGCACCTCAAGCGGCTCTTCCCCGGCATGGAGATCCTCTCCGTCGCGACCTTCCGCGTGACCCGCAACGAGGACCTCGAGGTCGAGGAGGACGACGCCGAGAACCTCCTCAAGGCGCTGGAGAAGGAGCTGCTGCGCCGCCGCTTCGGCCCGCCCGTGCGGCTCGAGGTCGAGGAGGACATCGACGCCCACGTGCTCGAGCTGCTGACCAGCGAGCTCGGGGTGACCGAGGCCGAGGTCTTCCGCCTGCCCGGACCGCTCGACCTGCGCGGCCTGCACGGCATCGCCGACCTCGACCGGCAGGACCTGAAGTACCCCAACTTCCTGCCGTCGACCCACTCGCTGCTCGCCCCCGTCGAGTCGGCGTCGCCGGTCGACGTCTTCAAGGCGCTGCAGCGCTCCGACGTGCTGCTGCACCACCCCTACGACTCCTTCTCGACCTCGGTGCAGCGCTTCATCGAGCAGGCGGCCGCCGACCCGCAGGTGCTGGCCATCAAGCAGACGCTCTACCGCACCTCCGGCGACTCCCCCATCATCGACGCCCTCGTCGACGCCGCCGAGTCGGGCAAGCAGGTCCTGGTCATCGTGGAGATCAAGGCCCGCTTCGACGAGCAGGCCAACATCCGCTGGGCCCGCAAGCTCGAGCACGCCGGCTGCCACGTGGTCTACGGCCTGGTCGGGCTGAAGACCCACTGCAAGCTCTCGATGGTGGTGCGTGACGAGCCCGACGGCATCAAGCGCTACACCCACATCGGCACCGGCAACTACAACCCGAAGACCGCCCGGCTCTACGAGGACTTCGGGCTGCTCACCACCGACGAGGCGATCGGCGAGGACGTCGCCCACCTCTTCAACAACCTCTCCGGCTACAGCCGCAACGCGTCGTACGCCGAGCTGATGGTGGCCCCCGACTCGGTGCGGAGTGGGCTCATCGAGCTGATCCGCGCCGAGGTCGCCCACCACCGCGAGGGCCGCCCCGCCCGGATCCGGATCAAGGCCAACTCGATCGTCGACGAGGCCCTCATCGACGAGCTCTACCTGGCCTCGCGCGCCGGCGTACCGGTCGACCTGCTGATCCGCGGGATCTGCGCCGTGCGGCCCGGCGTGCCCGGCCTCTCGGAGACGATCCGGGTGCGCTCGGTCCTCGGTCGCTACCTCGAGCACAGCCGGATCATGTGGTTCGAGAACGACGGCGACCCCGCGGTCTACATCGGCTCGGCCGACCTGATGCACCGCAACCTCGACCGCCGCGTCGAGGTGCTGGTCAAGTTGCCCGTGCGCTCCGCCGTGGAGGAGGTCGGCGACCTGCTCGACCTGGCCTTCGACGACGGCACCGCCGGCTGGGAGCTCGGCCCCGACGGCGAGTGGACCCAGCTCCGGGCCGCCGACGACGGCCGGCCCCTGCGCAACCTGCAGGAGCACCTCATCTCCATCCACCGGCACCGTCGCCGCGCCCGCGCCCGCCGCGCTCCTCGCGAGGGCTGAGCCACCGCCGTAGATGGCCGGCAAATTCACCGGCCGGCCGGTGAATTTGGAACCAGCACGGCGAAACATCGGTCCGCCAGTTCCAGATTGGTGACGCCAGTGGTGGATTGGTCCCCTGCTGGCCTCAGTGGACCGGTCCGCCCGCGAGCACGCTCCTGATGTACGCCGCCAACCGCTCGGGGTGCTCAAGGTCGGCCCAGGTGATCCTGATGCAGCGCCACCCGGTGAGCTGGGTGACGACCTGCTCCCGACGACGCTCGCGCTTCATCAGCGCGATCGCATCGAGTCCCCCGTCGAGCGCGCGCTGCCACTTCTCGCGACCGTCGAACTCCAGCCACACGCCGTACTCAGGCCAGGCGAAGTCGAGACGAGCCACCTCGCGACCGTCCCCGTCGTACACGCGGTACTGCGGGACCGGTGCCGGCACGTCGTACCTCCAGAACAGGTACGCCGACCTCGACTCCCCCACTGACTCGCGCCGCGGGTCCGCCAACCCGATCGCCAGGTCGGTGTGGAGCGTGCCGGGCACGCGACGGAAGCGGGCAGCCCGCTCGACCAGCGCCTTCTTCGTCGTGCTGCCGCCGTGGAGGAACCAGTCGAGGACGACGAGGCTGTCCTCGAGCTGGCCGAGTGTCGTGATGTCGAGGCACGTCCGCTCCACCGACGTGACCCGCGTGCCCTCGTGCACCACGATGTCGTCGGGCTGCACGCTCCCTCGGTGCTGAGTCAGCACCTTCGTGCGCCGGTTGGCGCGGCCGTCGAGCCTGACCAGGTGCACACGGTTCAGGGAGAAGCGCCAGGTCGGCGCGCCGTAGACCGCCAGGGCGCTGACGTGGGAGGCGGCGACGTCGCTGTGCGCGTCCTCGGCTGCGGCCTCCAGCCGCCAGAGATGGCGCTGCAGCAGCGACGCCTCGGCCCAGGCGGCGTACGGCCCGTAGCGACCGTGGGACACGTGCCAGAGGAGCCCGGCGCGCACGGCAGCCCGCAACGCCTTGTCGTCGAACCCGATGTCGACCGCTTCGCCGCGACGGAAGGAGTGCCGTCCGGCGCAGAGCTTCTCGATGATCTCGTCCATGACGGGACCCTGTGCCGGTCATCCGCCCCACGGGGTCCGAGCCCGTCGTCTGTGGACGACGTCCCCGGAAGGAGGCCCTGTGGACGACAACCGGCGGTGGCGAAGCGGCTCGATTGGGTCACTGGCGCGACAGAACCGGCACCTGTCCGCCGATGTTTCGGCGCTCCAGTGGCAAATTCACCGGCCGGCCGGTGAATTTGCTGCCGGGAAACGCTCAGTCGTCCTCGCGGTGGTGGGTGTCGGCGAGGGCGCGGAGACGGTCGAGGTCGACGGCGTGCCGGGGGGCGACGGCGACGCGGAGGGGGGTCAGGGCGGTGACCGTGGAGCTGCGGGTGCCGCCCTCGAGCAGGGCGCGCTCGCCGAGGACCGCACCGGGACCGAGCTCGACGACGGCCTTGTCGTCGACGTCGACGCGGACGACGCCGTCGAGCAGCAGGTAGAGCTCGTCGCCGGGGTCGCCCTGCACGGTCAGCCGGGCGTGCTGGGCGACGTGACGGATCTCGGGGCGCTCCCCGCCCCGCATGATGTCGGCGGAGAGCTCGCGCTCGAGCGCCGACTCCACCTCCACCACGGTCGCGTCTCGGTCTCGCGAGGCCCACGGGGTGCGGACGCCGAAGGAGTGCGCCATCCAGCGCGCCTGGTCGGTGAGGCCGCTCTTGGAGCGGACCTCGCCGGAGGCGTCGTAGACCCAGTGGCGCGGGAAGGCGCTGGCGCCGGTGAGCTCGACGCTGCTGCTGCCGTCGGCGCGGAGCGTCAGCGCGAGCGTGGTCCAGACGATCGGCGCCTGCCAGCGCACGAAGGGCGGGTGCGGCACCGGGCGCGGGATCGGGGCTCCCGTCCGCCCGCCGACGGTCTGCACGAAGCGCACCGACGGGCCGTCCTCCCCCTGCTCGACCAGCGGCTCGCGCCGGATGTCGGGGAGGCCGACGGCGCGGAAGGTGACCCCGAGCCGGCCGATCCGGGCGGTGGTCACGCCGATCGCCAGCCCCGAGCCCGCGTCGTACGACGCGTCGACCACGTGGTCGCCGTCGAAGTCGGCGCTCGCGGAGAGCACGTTGGCGAAGCGCATCGCGTCGGCGTCGCGCAGCGCGAGCACGCCGTCGGGGACCTCGAGCCGCTCCGGGGGCGGCTGGTCGTAGCGGCTGACACGGAGGTCCATGCCCTTCTTGAGGGGACCGGTCAGCGAGTCGGTCGGGATCCAGGAGACGGACGCGGCAGCGGCGTGGACACGCACGGAGACCTCCGGGGGCAGCGGGGCTTCTCGGCAACCTAGTGCGCGAGGAGCCGGACGACCATCCCCTGGTCCAGAACGGCCTACCCCCGCGGCGCGACGGGCCTTACCGTGACGCCATGCCGGGGGACGAGGCCACGGAGCTGGTGTCGCTCGAGGCCGCCATCGCCGCCCTGGAGGCGCAGCGCGACCTGCTCGGCGACGACGTCGTCACCACGGCCCTCGATCCGCTGCTGGCCCGCCGCGACCAGCTGCGGGCGCCGCGCGCGGAGACCCGGCGACTGGTCACCGTGCTCTTCGCCGACCTCGTCGACTTCACGGTGCTCTCGCGCGAGCTCGACCCCGAGGACACCCGCGAGGTCGTCACCGGCTACTTCGCCCGGTGGCGGCAGGTGATCTCCGCCCACGGCGGCGTGGTCGAGAAGTTCATCGGCGACGCGGTGATGGCGGTCTTCGGCCTCGAGCGCTCCTTCGAGGACGACGCGCAGCGCGCCGTGCGGGCGGGGCTGCAGATGCTCGGTGAGCTCGAGGGCCTCTCGTCCACGGCCCGCGAGCGCCACGGCGTGGAGCTGCACATGCGCGTCGGCATCGACACCGGCGAGGTCGTGGTCAGCACGCTCGACGAGCGCGGCGACAGCTCGTTCGTCGCCGTCGGGCCGACGGTCAACCGCGCCGCACGGCTGCAGGCCGCGGCACCGGTCGACCGCGTGCTCGTCTCCGCCGACACGCAGCGCCAGCTGCGCGGCCAGTTCGCCGTCGACATGCAGCCACCGCTGTCCCTCAAGGGCATCGCCGAGCCCGTCGCGTCGTACGTCGTGACCAGTGAGCGAAGGGCGGCCTTCGCGCTCGACCCCACCGGCGGCGTCGAGGGCGTCACCACCCCCACCGTCGGCCGGGCGCTCCAGCTGCGCTTCCTGCAGGACCGGGTCGAGGACGTCACCGAGGACGCCCGCTGGCGGGTCGTGACGGTGCTCGGGGAGGCCGGCATCGGCAAGACCCGCCTGCTCCACGAGCTGCACGAGTGGCTGGCGGCGGTGCCGCAGAGCTTCTTCTGGTTCCGCGGGCGCGCCTCGCCGGTCACCCAGGAGACCCCGCTGGCGCTGCTGCGCGACGTGATCGCCACCCGGCTCGACCTGCACGGGCACGACGGCGCGGAGGAGGTGCGCGAGGCCTTCGTGCGGGCCTTCCGGGGCGTGGTGGGCAGCCGCGACGCGCTCTCGCTCGCCCTCCACACCGCCACCTGGCTGGGGTACGACGTGCTCCGCCCCGGCGACGAGGTGACCACGCACCCGCAGAACCTGCGCGACGTCGCCACCGACGCCTGCGCCCGGATGGTCGCCTCGCTGGCCGAGCAGTCCCCCGTCGTGGTGCTGCTCGAGGACATCCACTGGGCCGACGAGGGCACGCTGCGCTGGCTCGACGCCGCGGCTCCCTACCTCGCGGACTCCCCGGTGCTCGTCGTCGCCACGGCCCGTCCGACGCTGCTGGAGCGACGACCGCGCTGGGGCGAGGGGCTCTCCCACCACGAGCGGCTCGACCTCGGCCCGCTGTCGCGACGCGAGAGCCGCGAGCTGGTGCGGCTGATCCTGCACCGCGTGCGCGACCTGCCCGACGAGGTGGTCTCGCTCGTCGTCGACGGCGCCGAGGGCAACCCCTTCTACCTCGAGGAGCTGGTCACCTGGCTGATCGACAGCGGCATCGTGGCGCGCGGCGCCGGCGACGACCAGCCCTGGCTCGTCGAGCGCGCGCTGATCGGCACCCGGGCCGTGCCCTCGACCCTCAAGGGCGTGCTGCAGGCCCGGCTCGACGCGCTCGGCCACGACGAGCGTCGGCTGCTGCAGCGAGCCTCGGTCGTGGGCCGCGTCTTCTGGGAGGAGGCGCTGCTCAGCGACCGTCCCGGCCGCCCGGGGGCCGAGGAGGTCGCCGCGCTGCTCGACGGCCTGCGCCGGCGGGACGTGCTGCTGGAGCGGGAGGTCAGTCGCTTCGGCGGCTCCCGCGAGTTCGTCTTCAAGCACGCCCTGCTCCGCGACGTGGCCTACGACGGCATGCTGCGGGTCCACCGCGAGCGCTACCACCTCGAGGTCGGCGAGTGGATGGCCGCTGCCGCGGCACGCAGCGACCGCGACGACCTGCTCTCGGGCATCGTCGCCGGTCACCTGGAGCAGGCGCGCGACCCGCGAGCGGCGGCGTACTACCTGCGGGCGGGCGACCGGGCCGCCCGCGTCTACGCGCTGGAGGAGGCCGGCCAGCTGCTGGACCGCGCCCACCGGCTGGTCGCCGACGACGACCACCGGCTGCGCTTCGACGTGCTCGCCAGCCGGCAGGAGCTCCACGACCGGCTCGGCGAGCGCGCCCGGCAGGGCGAGGGGATCGAGGAGATGTTCACCCTCGCCCCGCACCTCGACCCCGAGCGGCAGGTGCTGCTGCTCGTCGTGCGCGCCCGCCTCGCCTTCGTGCTCAGCGAGTACGACGAGGCCCGCCGCCACGCCGGCGAGGCGGTGCAGCGGGCCACCGGGCTCGGTCGCGACGACCTGCGGGCCGAGGCGCTGCTGTGGCAGGGCAAGGCCCTGACCTGGGCCGAGGACCCGGACGCCGCCCGGGCCATGCTGGACCGGTGCGTCGAGGCCGCCGAGGGGGCGGGGCGGCCCGACCTCGTCGGCGAGGCCACCCGCTACCTCGCGATGGTGGCGGGCAACGTCGGCGACTACGCCACGTCGTACGACCACGGCGCCCGGGCGCGCGAGATCTTCGCCCGGCTCGGCGACACCGAGCTGGAGAGCTCGGCGCTGGCCCAGCTGGCGACCACGCTCTTCTACATGGGCCGCTTCGCCGAGTCGCAGGCCGCCCTGGAGGAGACGCTCCCGATCTTCCGCCGGGCCGGTCACGTCTACCGCGAGGCGATCAACCTGGGCAACCTCGCGAGCGTCGGCGTCGTGCTCGGCCGCTTCGCGATGAGCGACCGGCACGCCCGGCGGGCCGTGGAGCTCTCCCGGTCGCTGAGCGACCAGGAGGCGACCTCGGTCAACCTGGTGATCCTCTCCCACGTCGACCTCTTCACCGGCAGGTGGGACGACGCGCGCCGCCACGCCGAGGAGGCGGGGAGGATCGCCCGCGACGTGGGCAACCACCCGCTCGAGATCGACGCCGAGGTGCGCCTGGTGCAGGTCTCCCTGGTGCACGGCGACGTCGAGGCCGCGATCGAGCGCGGCCGCGAGGCCACCCGCGCCGCCCGTGTCACCTCCTCCGCGCTCGACGCGGCGCTGGCCCACCTCACGCTCGGCTGCGCGCTGGTGCGTGGTGGTCCCACGCGGCTCGACGAGGCCGACCGCGAGCTGGCCGAGGCCGCGCGCCTGTACGCCGAGGTCGGCCGCGACGCGGGCGTGCGCGAGGCCGTCGTCGGGCGCGCCCGTGTCGCCGCGGCCCGCGGCGACCTGACCGACGCGGTCGCGCTGCTGGAGCCGGTGCTGCCCCACCTCGACCGGGAGTCGATGTTCGGCACCGAGCTGCCGGCGACGATGCTCCGAGGCTGCGTCGAGGTCCTGCGCGCGGCCGGCGACCCCCGCGACACCGACGTGCTGATCGCCGCCCGGACGCTGATCCACGCCACCGCGGAGGAGATCGACGACCCCGGGCTCCGGGCGGCGTACCTGGCCATCGAGCCCAACCGGGTGCTGCTCGACGACGACCTGTGACCGCTCAGCAGGTGGCGAGCACCAGCGGGCCGTCGTAGAGCGAGGAGAGCGGGAAGCCGTCGGGACGCACGGGCTCGAAGTCGAGCACGACGTCGGCGTCGACGGTGCGCGAGCGCACCAGCTCGAGGTCGTCGGTGAAGGCGCCGCCCCGGCCGTAGGCCTCGCCCACGGCGAGCTCGGCGCGCACCTCCAGGTCGCGCTCGGCCTGGTCGGCGTCGGCGAAGTGCTCCACCACGCGCAGCCGGCCGCCCTCGACCAGCCCCAGCGCGAGGCCCGAGAGCGGCGAGACCCCGCCGAGCTCGGCGACCCGGGCCTCCGCCGCGGCGCGGGCCTCGTCGTCGGCGCGCGCCATGGCGAGGTCGGTGCAGGCGAAGTCGTCGACCCACATCACGGTGTTGAGCGCGCCCTCCATGCGCGCGGCCAGGTCGGCCACGCCGTCGGCGTCGCCCACCGGCTCCTCCTCGCCGGTCGCCACCGCGGCGGCGCGCTCGGCGTAGTCGGCCTCGTCGCTGGCCAGCACCAGCCCCTCGTCGGGGAGCAGCACGACGTACTGCACGACCGGGGTGAGGGTCGGGTCGAGGTCTGCCACCAGGTCGATGCCCCCGCGCCAGACGCCGCCCTCGTCGCCGTCGTCACCGCCGTCGGGCGCGGTGAAGCCGGCGGAGCGCAGGTTGTCGCCCAGCACGTCGTAGTCGGTGCCGTCGGGCGGGCGCAGCGCCAGCGCGGCGCCCTCCGTCGACTGCGCGTAGACCTCCCACTGCGCCGTACCTGGCCCGAAGCCGAAGAGCTGCTGCATGGCGCCCGCGGCCTCGTCGACGGCCGAGACCGCCGCCAGGTCACGGTCGTACGCCGCGTCCACCATCTCCTCGACCGCCTCCCGGTCGGGGGTGTCGCCGAGGTCGGCGTCGACCGCGGCGCGCACGGCCGTCCAGTCGGTGAAGGAGACCCGGCTCGCGGGGGGCGCCACCGCGAGCGCCCGCTCCAGCGGCGTGCGGTCGAGCCGGTCGAGCAGGACCAGCAGCGCGACCACGAGCGCGCCGACGCCGAGCAGGGCGAGCCCTGCCACCGCCACCGCGCGACGCCGCCCCGGCGTGAGCCCCACCACGCGACGAGGGTAGTGGTGACCCTCGCGAGCCGCTCCCTGCGCGTGTGAGGATGTCGCCATGGCGCCGCCCGCGCGACCCGAGCCCCGTGGTCCCGAGATCGTGGCGGCGGGCGCCGTCGTCGTCCGAAAGGGCCCCGACGCGCGCGAGGTGCTGGTCGTCCACCGGCCCAAGTACGACGACTGGTCCTTCCCCAAGGGCAAGCAGGACCCCGGCGAGCACGTCACCGCCACCGCGGTCCGCGAGGTCGTCGAGGAGACCGGCGTCGAGGTGCGGCTGGGCCGCCCTCTCCGGCCGCAGCTGTACGCCGTCGGCGGAGGCCGTGCCAAGCGGGTGCACTACTGGGTGGGTCACGTGGTCGGCGACGACGACCTGACGACCTACGAGGTCAACGCCGAGGTCGACGGCCTGGCGTGGGTGCCCGTCGACGAGGCGGCGTCGCGGCTGACCTACCTCGACGACATCGCCCTCCTCGACCAGCTCTACGACGAGCCCCGCCCCACCACCGCGGTCGTGGTGGTGCGGCACGCCAAGGCGCTCAAGCGCGGGCAGTGGCGCCGCGCCGACTGGAAGCGCCCGCTGAGCGACGTCGGCCAGGAGCAGGCCCGCAGGCTCCGCGACCTGCTGCGCTCCTACGGCGTGACCCAGGTCGTCAGCTCCAGCGCCACCCGCTGCCTCGAGACGGTCGCGCCGTACGCCGAGCAGCAGGTGCTGCCGGTGCAGGAGCTCCCGGAGCTCTCCGAGGAGGCCTACGACGCCGCCCACGCCCGCCGGGTGCTGCACGCCCTGCGCGAGGCGCGCGAGCCGAGCGTGGTGTGCAGCCACCGCCCGATCCTCCCCGACCTGCTGGCCGACCTCGGCACCGAGGAGGAGCCACTCGCCCCCGGGGAGCTCGTGGTGTGCCACCACCGGCGCGGCCGACTGGTGGCGACCGAGCGTCATCTGCCCGGTCTGCTCGCCTGACCTGCGCAGACTCCGGTGACCTGGGTCACCGGAGTCGGCGGATGGGCAGGCAGCGTTCACCCGGCGTTCACCGACGCAGGCGCGTCGAGACACCTGTGATTCCTAGCGTGCGGAGCGTCCATCCCTGACATCACAGGAGAATCGAAGTGAACCGCACTTCCCTACGTTGGGCCGCGCTGCCCGGCGCTGCTCTTCTCACCGTCTCACTCGCCGCGTGCGGCGGAGGCTCCGACGCCGGCTCCGAGAGCGGCGGCGCCACCGGGTCCGTCGCAGTCGACGGCTCCTCCACTGTCTTTCCCATGAGCAATGCCGCGTACGAGCTCCTCACCGAGGAGGGCACCGAGATCGAGGTCGCCGTCGGTTCCTCGGGCACGGGTGGCGGCTTCGAGAAGTTCTGCGCCGGCACCACCGACATCTCCGACGCCTCGCGTCCCATCGAAGAGGACGAGATCGCAGCCTGCGAGGAGCAGGGCATCGAGTACACCGAGCTCCGCGTCGCGACCGATGCACTGACGATCGTCGCGAACAAGGACCTCGACGTCGACTGCCTCACGACGGAGCAGCTCGTGCAGCTCTGGGAGCCTGACTCGCAGATCAACAACTGGAACCAGCTCGACCCGTCGTTCCCCGACCAGGAGATCGCTCTCTTCGGTCCGGGCACTGACTCCGGCACCTATGACTACCTGGCCGCCGACGTGATCGGCGACGAGTCGGAGGCCACGCGCACCGACTACGAGGCCAGCGAGGACGACAACGTCCTGGTCCAGGGCGTTGAGAACACCCCCGGCGCCACGGCGTACTTCGGCTACACCTACTACGAGGAGAACGCCGACAACCTCAAGGCCCTCTCCATCGACGACGGCAACGGTTGTGTCGAGCCGTCCGCGGAGACCGCGCAGGCCGACGAGTACACCCCGCTGTCGCGCCCGCTCTTCATCTACATCAACCAGGCTTCCTACGCCGACAACGAGGCGGTCCGGGAGTACACCGACTTCTACATCGAGAACCTCGAGACCATCGCCGAGGCAGCCCAGTACATCCCCTTGAACGACGACCAGTACGCGGAGACCCAGTCCGCTCTCGAGGGTCTGAGCAGCTGAGCGCGAGGCGATCGTCAGCGCGGTAGGAACTTCATGACATCCATCAATGACGCAGGGCAGGGCCCGTCCTCTCGGACGGGCTCTGCCCCTGCCGGCGCCATCGACCTCACCGCGCGAGCGCGTCCCGGTGAGTCGGTCATCCTGGTCGTTCTGGCGACCTCGGCGATGCTGTCGGTCGCGATCACGGCCGGCATCATCGTGGCTCTCATCGAGCCCGTGATCCACTTCTTCGGGCAGGTGCCCTTCGGCGACTTCTTCGCCATCGAGGGCCAGTTCGCAGTCATCCCGCTGGTGACCGGCACCCTCATGACGACGTTCATCGCCCTGCTGCTCGCCGTTCCGCTCGGCCTGGGCGCGGCGATGTACCTCTCCGAGTACGCCAGCCGCCGAGCGCGGAAGATCTTCAAGCCGGTCCTCGAGCTCCTGGCCGGCGTTCCCTCGGTGGTCTACGGCTTCTTCGCACTTGCCTTCGTGACCCCGACCCTGCTCCAGAGCATCCTCAACCTCGATGTCGGCTTCACCAACGCGCTCGCCGCCGGCCTGGTCCTCGGCGTGATGATCATCCCGACGGTGGCCTCGCTCTCCGAGGACGCGCTGAGCGCCGTACCGCAGTCGATGCGCCAGGGCTCGTTCGCGATGGGGGCGAACCGGATGCAGACGACGCTGCGCGTCGTCATCCCGGCGGCCCTGTCGGGGATCGCCGCGGCCGTGGTGCTCGGGCTCTCGCGCGCCGTGGGCGAGACCATGATCGTCGCGCTGGCCGCGGGCGCCCGCAAGAACTTCTCGCTCGACCCTCGTGACGGCATGCAGACCATGACCGGGTTCATCGCCCAGACCGCTCAGGGCGAGAACCCTGTCGGGTCGGTCAGCTACACCATGCTCTTCGCCGTCGGGCTGCTGCTCTTCCTGATCACGCTGGTCATCAACATGATCTCGATCGCGTTCGTCCGTCGCTACAGGCAGGCCTACTGATGTCTACGCTCACCACCGCCGGCTACACCCGTGAGGCCATCCAGGCCGCCGTCGCGACCGGGCGCAGCCGCGACCGCAACCCGAAGTCCCTGATCTTCCTCGGGGCGCTCTGGTTCTCCCTGTTCTTCGGCGTGATGGTGCTCCTGGTGCTCATCGTCGACGTGGCGATCACGGGTGCTCCCCGCTTCGACAGTGATCTGCTGCTGCGCTACGACAGCACGCTCTTCCCCGAGCGGACCGGCTTCCGTGCCGGCATCCTGGGCACGTTGTGGCTGATGGCCTTCACGGCGCTCATGGCCGTGCCGCTGGGGATCGCCGCGGCACTCTACCTGGAGGAGTTCGCCGACAACTCCCGCTGGTGGAACCGGCTCATCGAGCTGAACCTGCAGAACCTCGCCGCCGTACCCTCCATCGTCTACGGCTTGCTCGCCGTCGCGGTGATGGCTCTTCTCGGCTTCCAGCGCAAGGGCATCGTCCTCGGCGGTGCCATCGCTCTGGCCCTGCTGATCCTGCCGGTCATCATCATCACCACCCGCGAGGCCGTCAGGTCCGTGCCCAACGAGATCCGCTTCGGCTCCCTGGCGCTGGGGGCCACGCGGTGGCAGACGACCTGGAAGCAGACCCTTCCCTCGGCGATCCCAGGCATCGCGACGGGCACGATCCTCGGGCTCTCCCGCGCCATCGGTGAGGCGGCGCCGCTTCTCCTCCTCGGCATCGCCCTGGCTGTGCGCTTCGATCCCAGCGGTCCGCTCAGCGCGGTGACGGCACTGCCCCTGCAGATCTTCTACCTGACATCGCAGTCGCAGGAGGCCTACCAGCAGGCGGCCTCTGCTGCGATCGTGGTCCTGCTCGTCCTCGTCCTGGCGCTGAACGGACTGGCCATCTTCATCCGCAACAAGTTCCAGCGAGAGTGGTGACCCACATGAGCAACCGTCCTGCCACCTACACCACGAGAGAGCCGGCCTTGCACACAGACAACGACTCCGACGCTCAGGCGTTCGTCGGCCTGGAGGTGCAGGCGGCAGCTGAGCACGAGCTGCCTGCCCAGCCCCACGCACCGATCATGCGAGCCCAGGGCCTCAACGTCTACTACGGCGACTTCCACGCCGTCCACGACGTCAACCTCTCCTTTGGCAAGAACGAGATCACCGCACTGATCGGCCCCTCAGGGTGCGGCAAGTCGACCGTGCTGCGGTGCCTGAACCGGATGAACGACCTGGTCACCAGCTGTCGGGTGGAGGGCGAGGTGCTGTACCACGACGTCGACATCTACGGCCGCAAGGTGGACCCCATCCAGGTCCGGCGCCACATCGGCATGGTCTTCCAGAAGCCGAACCCCTTCCCCAAGTCCATCTACGACAACATCGCCTACGGACCGAAGGTCATCGGGATGCAGGTCGACAGCATGGACGACCACGTCGAGGAGGCGTTGCGTGGCGCAGCCCTCTGGGACGAGGTCAAGGACAAGCTGAAGCAGTCGGCGTACGGCCTCTCGGGTGGTCAGCAGCAGCGCCTGTGCATCGCCCGCACGATTGCGACGCGACCCGACGTCATCTTGATGGACGAGCCCTGCTCGGCCCTCGACCCCATCGCGACCTCGCGCATCGAGGACCTGATGAACGACCTGCGCCGCGACTACACGATCATCATCGTGACGCACAACATGCAGCAGGCCGCCCGCGTCTCCGACCGCACTGCGTTCTTCACCGCGCGACCCGACGAGACCACAGGCAACCGCACCGGCCTGCTCGTGGAGTTCGATCTCACCAAGAAGATCTTCAGCCGGCCCGAGGACCAGCGCACCGAGGACTACATCTCCGGTCGCTTCGGCTGACCCTCGACCGGGCGGGCTGCAGGCCCTAGGTTCCCGACATGGGACTGCGCAGCGACGTACGGGTCAGGCAGCCGGCCAAGGACGACCTCGTCGGACGACGCTTCGTCGTCACCGGGATCGGGAGCGGCTTCGAGGGCACCATCGGCATCCGCGTGCGGCGCGGCGACCGGGTGGTCGGGCGCGGCTTCGCGCAGTCGGCCGGCGGCGGCTTCGCGCTCGGTGAGTTCAGCACCACCGTCGAGCTCGACCGTGCGCCCCGCCCCGGCACCCGGCTGGTCGTCGAGGTCTTCGGCGACACCGGTGACGACGGGCCCGGCAGCGACCTGCGCCGGGTCGAGGTGATCTGCTTCCCCGACCTCGCGGGCTGGCTGCTCCACCGCGTCGAGCGCGGCGACACGCTGACCGGCATCGTGCGGCAGGCCCGCGACTTCGGTCGTACGACACTCGCCCAGGTCGTGGCGGCCAACCCGGCGGTCACCGACCCCGACGTCATCCGGGTGGGGCAGCTGCTGCGCGTGCCCCTGTCGTGAGCGGTGCTGTCCTGAGCGCTGCTAGGTGTGATGTCCAGCCAGGTTGTTCAACCTGCTGATGGGTGCGGCCTTCCCGATGGCTGAGTGGGGCCGGTGGTGGTTGTACTGGTGGATCCATGCTGGCA
>NZ_JOJN01000007.1 GCF_000720335.1 Nocardioides aequoreus
CGATCGCAGCCGAGGAACTTCACTACGCTGCAAGAAACGGGCTCCAGCCGACCGGCTGAGCCATCAAACCCAGCCTCCGGACTCGCCGGGGCGGTTCAGTTCTCACACGTGCCCGATTGCGCACCTCGCTCACCCTCGGACAGGTCTCCTCGCCACCCCAACGAAGGAGACTCCAGATGTCCACCGCCGCCAAGCCCGCCGGCGCCTCGTACCTCATCGCTGCCTCGAAGCCCACCGCCACCTCGAAGCCCACCGGCCCCGGCGCCAAGCGCGTGGGCCGCGGCCGCCGCTGCCTGCACGCGATGGTCGACGACCTCGCCCACGTGACGGTCCAGCAGGCCGCCGAGCTGGCCCGGGCCAGCTGGGAACTGATGAGCCTCTACCCCGGCGACGTCGAGACCATCCTGGAGACGGTCCAGGTCATCGAGCAGTGGGCCCACGCCAACAACGCGCCCGACCTGCGCGACCTCGACGCCGACAAGATGTTGCGCAAGCTCGCCGGCGCCAAGACCCTCGACGGCTACCTGTCACCCAAGAAGCTCGACCGGCTGCACCTGCTCCGCAACACCCTCAGCGCGCTGCGCGGCACCGTCTTGCTCCACATGACCAACCCGCGCAAGCGCAGCGACCGCCCTGCCCACGACAGCCTCGACCGCGGCCTGCCGACGCTTCCCCCACGCTACGACCGCGCCCGCCGCCCCATGACCGACGACGAGATCCTCCTGGGCAACATCCTCGTCGAGATCGACCTCCACGAGAACGCGCCTCTCCTCCCCATCACCGCCTACCTCATCGGCGCCGCCGGCGTGCACACCATGGAGAGCACCGCCCTGACCACCGACCACCTCAACCATCGCACCGAACCCACCAAGATCCACGCCAAGGGCCTCTGGGGCTGGTCCGGCCGCACCGTCTCCCTCGACACCTTCACCGCTCACGCACTGGCCCGCACCCTGTCGACCAACGCCCCCGGCACCCAGCGCCTCACCTACACCGGCACCAGCCCCGGCACCAAGGAGGCTTGTGCCTCCCTCAACCCGGTCGTCACACGCTTCCTGCGCCGCGCAGGCGTCGCCGACCCCGACGTCACCGTCAAGAGCCTCACCGTCGCCCGCCCCTGGCGCATCATCCTCCACGACCGCGACTTCAAGACCGCCAGGAAGATCCACGGCGGCAAGACCAACAACCTCCTCAACGACATCAGCTGCACCATCGAAGAGACCGACCACCACAAGGGCAAGATCCTCCTCCTCGACAAGGAGTCCGGCCACCCCGTCGCCAAAGTCAAGGCTCGCCACGTCGCCGAGATCCCAGCGTGCAGCTGAGGGCGCAGTCAGACCGCGACCAGCTGGCGCTCACCTAGGCGAGATGGCCGCGAAACTGTTCGTGCCCTCTTGCCATCCAAGACGTGAGGATCCGAAACGCGGCCGCTCGGCGAATGGCGACTGCGACTGCGACGGTTGGCAAGAGGCCGAGCTAGGCCTTTCGCCGCCGACTCCTGCGTGAACCCGACTCACTGCTGATCCCGCATCCGCCCTACCCAATCGGAGCGCGAACGCAAGCGCAGGCTGAGCGCCTGGATGTCTGGATAGAGAAGGGCCGTTGTGTAGCCATAGACGCGCGTCAGTGCCTGCCTGATCTCGCTCTTGGCCTCAGCCTTGATTCGGAAAGTGAAGACGGGAGCCAACCCGGCTTCGTTGGCTCTCGCCCGCCGGTGGGGATGCGCCGGTCTAGCGTAGATCGATGTGGAGGCGGCCACATCCACTGCCCGCCACTGCCGCTTCTCGGATGACCTGAACATTCGCAACTTGGCTGCGGTGAACATCGGCACCCCTTCCAGCAAGAACGCGGCGTTCTGTGCTGCGATCCTCGCGTCGTAAGCAGGAGGGACCCAGATCCGGCGACGTGCCCCAGTGCCCCACTCAGCTTCGCTCCGCTCCTCCTCACTCTCGTACGCCCAGAACGGGTACCGCTTACTAGCTAGAACCTCGCTCAACACCGCGTTTCCAGGATTGTTCTTGCCGACTGGCGCAGTCGCCAGGGCGAACAGTCGGCCGTCTTGGCTGTCGGCCTCCCCGTCCTCCACGGCAAACCAAGCTGCAATCAGCGGGTTGCGCGTGACGTCGATGAGTCGCGAGGGACCACCATGATGCTGCAGCCGAGCCATCAACTCGAGCGCGGAGAGATCTGACATACGCCAGTCCGCGGCCTCTTCCAAGATTGAGCGTTCTGCCTCGACCATTGCCGACTCGTCGGGGAACGTCTGAGGGGCCGGGCCGGACTCGCCATCGGCCCTCGAAGTCTTCACGTCGTGGTGCTCCAGCAGCTTTCGATACAGGCTGCTGTGCAACCCCCAGTCCGCGTTTTGTTGTCCGCGCCACACCATGCTGAGGTCTGGGTTCCGTTCCGAGAGAGCGCTCAGTTCCCTGCTGAGGCTTACGAAGGAGTCGATGACCACCTCGTGGGTCGCGAAGAAGCTTCCGGGGCCTGTGAAGTTCTCGGAGAAGAGACCATCGCTGGGAACTCGTCTGTCTCGTCGCCGGGCTACGACGTCCGGCGCCGGCTCGGTCAGTGCCGGACTCGTCGGTCGGGAGTCTGCAAGCTCTAGGGCAAGCGCAGGATCAACGAAGCGCGACTCGCCCAGCAGGGAGGTCCGCCTGCGGATCGCCTCACGAACCGCGGCCCGCGCATCGACACTGCCGACCGCGTCCCTCGCCGCGCCCTCCAGCGCGGTGCGCACCGCATCATCGAGTCCCGCCGATTCGGCACCACCAAGAGACCACGTCTGCCTGCGCACGGCATCACGAACCGCGGCCCGCGCATCGGCACGGCCGACCGCGTCCCTCGCCGCGCCCTCCAGCGCCGTGCGCACCGCATCATCGAGTCCCGCCGCCCCAGCACCACCAAGAGACCACGTCTGCCTGCGCACGGCATCACGAACCGCGGCCCGCACATCGACACCGCGCACCGCATCCTTCACGACGCCCTCTAACGCACCGCGCACCGCGCTTGAGACGGCTTCGCTGCCGCCCAACGACAGCGCGGCCGCATCCAGGCCCAGCGAGCCTCGGGCTCGCTGTCCACCAGACGACTCCGGAGTCTCGTCGAGAGGTCCCGGGGCTGCCCCAGGGCTGCTGGTCTCCACTGGAGCCTCTTCCGGCTCGCCGTCAGCGGCGCACATGAAGACTCGTTACGCCGGAATGGGATCTCACGCCCGCAAACCTATGGCAGCTTGAATCCAGGAGCACTGGATCCGCACAAACGCACGAGGATGGCGCCAAGGCGTGTTCGACAGAGCCCCCCACCGAGGCGCATTCCGAACGACGACAGCTGCGGGGTTCAACCCCTGCGCTCGGGCCCCCACCCGGCGCACACCCGGGCATGCATTCGAACGTTGCGGCCTCTCATCCGAGGCACCGAGTACTACAGTCCCGTGAAGGCCGCCTCCGGGCCAGCTGCGGCATACTGTGCGCGGATCGGCGGCCTCGTCGAACTACATCAGGGTTGTACCTATGTTTTTCCCGACTGTACTTCCGATCCCCCGCCCCTGTAGCTCAGCTGGATAGAGCAAGAGCCTTCTAATCTCTAGGTCGCAGGTTCGAGTCCTGCCGGGGGCGCTCGACCGCATTGCGCCTCACTCGCGTCGGTGGAAGCGGACGCGGCCGCCGGGGGTGGTCTCGTGGCGGTAGCCGGGGTGGGTCAGGCGGCGGTGGTGCGGTCCGCACAGGAGCCGGGCGTTGGCCAGGTCGGTGGGTCCGCCTCGCGCCCAGGGGATGGCGTGGTCGACCTGGCACAACGCCGCCGGCACCGTGCAGTGCTCGGCGCGGCAGGTGCGCTGGCCGATGGTCAGGGCGAGGCGCTGGGCCTTGGTGAAGAGCCGCTGGGTGGCGCCGAGGTCGAGGACCTGGCCGGCACCGCCGAGGACCGCGGGGATCAACCGGTGGCGGGCGGCAAGCCTCCGGGCCTCGCGTGCGGAGATCCGGGCGCCGGTGTCGAGGGTGGCGACCCCGGCCTGCTCGAGCCGGCCCTCGAGGTCCTCGAGGGTCATCGTGACCACCACGGTCGCGTCACCGCCACCGGTGGCCGGGAGGTCCTCGGCGCGGAGGCGTTCGAGCAGCTCGCAGAACGCCTGCCCCCGCCGGACGGGCGCCGGGGTGGTCTCGACAGGCTCGACCGGCAGCGGGCGGGTCTCGACAGGCTCGACCATCTGGCTGCCGGTCGAGCTTGTCGAGACCTGGGCGGGCTCGGCGGCCGGGTTGTCGGTCTCGACAGGCTCGACCGGCTCTGGTGTCGGGACCCGGGTCGGGTGGGTCAGGGCTTGCAGGGCCTTCTTCAGCATCTGCCCGTGCAGCTGCGGGATGCGGAAGCGGCCGTGGCAGGTGCCCTGGTGGTCCTGCCACATCTCGAAGGTCGTCTTGCGGGCGGCGCGGGCCTCCTCGGCCTCGAGCAGGGTGCCCTCGTAGGCATCCACGGCGTCGGGGCAGATGACCGCGTAGATCCGGCGGCCGAGCTGCTCGAGCGCGGTGGCGTCGAAGTCGCCGGCCAGGTCGACCAGGTGCGCCTCCGCGGTCGACCGTTGCTCGGCGGTGGTGGCGAAGCGGCCGGTGACCGGCAGCAGGTCCAGCGCCCGGCTGATCGCCCGGGCCTGCGCCAGGCTCACCCGACCGTCCGCCATCCCCGCGGCCAGGACGGGGCGTTGGGTCTCCAGGGTGCGGGCCAGCTTCAGGTCGCCACGTGCGGCCGGTTTGGTCTGCCGGGTCTGGCGCGCGACCCATTCCGCGACGGTGCGGTCGCCGGGGTCGGTGACGTCGGGGTCGCGGTCGGCCTCGGCCAGCACCTGCAGCCGCAGCGCGTCGAGCTGCGCCTGGGCGGTGGCGAGGTCGAGCAGGGTCTGGGCCTTCTCCCCGGTGCTCATCGCCCACACCGGCACCGGGCTGGTGGTCAGGTCCTCGAGCCGGTGGCGCAACCGGGCGGCGAGGTCCGCGACCGGATGCGCGGGCGAGGTGGCTGTGTCGCCTCCCACACCACCGCCGGACTGCTCGCTCATGGCCCTATTGAACCCGTGACCACCGACAGTCCAGGCCGCTGACCTGCGGTTTCGTCCACCATCCGGACGATGTCGGGAAGTTTCTCCAGGGGTCTCGAGACGGTCGCTGCGCGACCTCCTCGACCACCCGAAGGGGGGTGGTGGGCGGGCGGCGTGCGGGCGGGCGGTGTCAGGCGACGGGCCGGACGGTGAGGGACTGGGCCAGCGTGCCGAGGGGGCCGTGGACGTCGTGGAGGACGCTGCTGGTGAGGCCGACGCCGTGCGTGCCGAGGGAGACCGTGGTGTCGAAGCCGACCCAGTCGCCGGCGGGCTGGCGGAAGAGGTGGGCGGCGAGGTCGACGTTGGGGAAGCGCACTTCGCGCGGGTCGACGCGCACCGACATGCCGTTGGCGACGTCGAGCAGTCCGGCGGTGGCGGCGAGGGGGCCGACGGGCTCGTCGGCGAGCAGCGGCTCCTGGGCGCGCACCCAGACGTGCCCCCGCCCGGGCCCGTGCGAGGTACGCCGCACCTCGGTGGTGGCGATCAGCCCGCCCTGCCAGAAGTCCGCCGCGGCCCAGGGAGGCGTGTCGTCCGGTCCCGGCATGGCCGGGAGGTCGGTGCCGGCGACGCCGGCCGTCTCGCCGGGCTGCATCAGCCACGCGCGCAGCACCACGGCGTCACGTCCGGCGTGCTGCAGCGTCGCCTCCACCAGCTCGACGGTGCGGCCGGGGCGTACGACGCGCACGGTGCCGACGAGCTCGTCGACCGGCATCACGCCGAGGATGTCGAAGGCGAGCCGGGTCGGCACGAGACCGTCGTCGCGCCGCGCGTCGCGGTCGCGCTCGACGAGGTGCGTCAGCAGCCCGAGGGCGGGCGCGACGTGCTGGTGCTCGAGCTCCCACGCACCGCTGGTGTGCTCGGTCGCCCGGAAGGTGGTCTCGTCGAGCCGTTCGAAGTACGCCACACGCGGGATGCTAGGTGGCGGTGCACGCCGTCAGGCGCGGCGCCCTCCGCGCCCCTGCAGCGCGACGTAGCCGAGGATCACGACGAGCTCCGACACGAGCCCTCCGAAAAACTTGAGTGAGTTGATCATGTTTGAAGAGTACGCCGTGTCGCGGCACGGCGCTCGACCGTCCACGGAGTGTCGGGCGAGGGGTCGCGACGGCCGGACTCACCCTGCCGGCGGCGGCTCCGCCTCGCGGAGCAGTCGGTCGACCTCGGCGCGGGTCGCCCCCAGCGCCTCGGAGACCTCCCACGCGACCTCCGCCACGCGGTGGCCCAGCTCGTCGGCGCGGGCGTCGTCCATCCGCACGGTGGGCACCGAGAGGCCCAGTGCGCCGACGACCCGGCCGGTGTGGTCGAAGACGGGCGCGGCGACGGCGCGGATGCCCGGCGTCCGCTCGGCGTCGGAGCCGGCCCAGCCGCGCGACCGGCACAGCGCGAGCTCGACGCGCAGCGCCTCCGCGTCGGTGACGGTGCGGTCGGTGACGGCAGCGATCGGGCGCGCCAGCACCGCCTCCTGCCGCTCCCAGGGCAGCCGGGAGAGGATGCACTTGCCGGGCGCGCCGTTGGGCAGCGCGATCGGGATGCCGATGTCGGTGTAGTGACGGCGCAGCTCCTGGCGCGACTCCACCTGGTCGACCACGACGCGCTCGTAGGTCGGCAGCAGCTCGTGCAGGCCCACGGTCTCGTCGACCTCGTCGCGCAGCGCCACCATGAAGGGCCGCGCCGCCTCGCGCAGCGACGACGGCACGGCTCCCGACCGGCCCAGCTGCACGAGCAGCGGCCCGAGCCGGTAGCGCTTGTCGGGCCCCTGCCCGAGCAGCCGGTTGGTCGTCATCGAGGCGAGCAGGCGGTGGGTCGTGCTGGTCGAGAGCCCCGTGGCGCGGGCGATCTCGCTGATGCCGAGATCGGCGTGGTGGGCGTCGAAGCAGCGCAGGATCGCGACCGCGCGATCGATCGACTGGACTCCGTTGCGAGCCGGCATGGCTCCCCCGTCCGACCCCGTCACGGGCCTCTCGTCTGGCACGGATGAAGTGTGCCCGACACGGGCGGCACCTCTTGACGCTCGGTGTGGCGTCTGACACAGTTCCCGCATGACGGCAACTGATCCCACGATACGGGAAGCCTCCGGCAAGCGTCCACTCACCGGCTTCCGTGTCCTCGACCTGACCCGCTTCCTCTCGGGCCCCTACTGCACGATGGTCCTCGCCGAGCTCGGTGCCGACGTCATCAAGATCGAGCAGCCGCACACCGGCGACGACTCGCGACGACTGGCGCCCAAGATCAACGGCGAGAGCTACCCCTTCGCGATGCCCAACCGGAGCAAGCGCTCGGTCTCGCTCGACCTCAAGACGGCCCGCGGCAAGGAGCTCTTCCACGCCATGGCCGCCGAGGCCGACCTGGTGATCGAGAACTTCCGCCCGGGTGTGGCGAGCCGGCTCGGCATCGGCTACGACGACCTCAAGGCGCTGCGCGAGGACATCCTCTACTGCTCCATCAGCGGCTTCGGCCAGACCGGCCCCTACCGGGACCGCCCGGGCTTCGACATCATGGCCCAGGGCATGGTCGGCCTGCTGCGGATGACCGGCGAGCCCGGCGGACGTCCGGCCAAGGTCGGCATCGCCATCAACGACATCGCCGCCGGCGCCACCGCCATCTACTCCATCCTCGCCGCGCAGATGCACCGCACCGCCACCGGCGAGGGCCAGTACATGGACATCTCGCTGGTCGACGCGGGCCTGGCCTGGTCGGTGTGGGAGTCCGGAGCCTTCTTCGGCGCCGGCGAGGTCCCGCAGCCCACCGGCACCCGGCACCGCCGGTCGACGCCCTACCAGGCCTTCCGCACCAGCGACGGCTACGTGACCGTCGGTGCCGCCAACGACCGGCTCTGGCTGCGGCTGCTCGGCGCCCTGGAGCGCCCCGAGTGGGAGACCGACCCGCGCTTCGCCACGCTGCCGGACCGGATGGAGAACATCGACGAGCTGGAGCGGGAGATCGAGGCGATCACCCAGACCCGCACCACCGACGAGTGGATCAAGATCATCGACGCCGTGGGCGTGCCCTGCGGTCCGGTGCTCACCTTCGACGAGACGCTCAGCGACCCCCACGTCGTGGCGCGCGACATGGTCGCCGAGATGGACCACCCGATCATCGGCGAGATGAAGACCATCGGTCCCCCGACCAAGTTCTCGGGACTCGACTTCACCGTGCGCGGACCCGCGCCGTGGCTCGGCCAGCACACTGCGGAGGTGCTGCGCGAGGTCGGGGTCTCCGACGCCGACATCGAGGCCGCCTTCACCGACGCGGTCGCCTTCGACGCCCACCCCGACCTGCACGCCACCACCGACCAGACCCAGGAGGCCTGAGACATGTCCGACCACCTCGTGGTGGAGCGACGCGACGCGATCGCGACGCTGGTGCTCAACCGTCCCGAGAGCCACAACGCCCTCAGCGTCGCGATGTACCGCGACCTGCCCGACCTGGTCCAGGAGCTCGAGAACGACAGCGCCGTCAAGGTCGTCGTCGTCCGCGGCGCCGGCGAGCGTGCCTTCGGCGCGGGCGCCGACATCAAGGAGTTCGAGGCCGAGCGCAGCGACGCCGTCAAGGCCAAGGCCTACAACGAGAAGGTCGCGGCCGCCGAGCACGCCATCGAGGGCCTCACCAAGCCCACGATCGCGATGATCCACGGCTACTGCATCGGCGGCGGCGCGGGCCTCGCGCTCGCCTGCGACATCCGCTTCGCCGACACGCGGGCCAAGTTCGCCATCACCCCGGCCAAGCTCGGGCTGGTCTACAGCCTGGAGTCGACCAAGCGCACGGTCGACCTCGTCGGCCCGTCGCGGGCCAAGTGGATCCTGATGAGCGGCCAGCAGATCCCGGCCGAGCGCGCGGTGCAGCTGGGGCTCTTCGACGAGGTCGTCGAGCCCGACGAGCTCGAGGGCCTCACCTACGACTTCGCCGAGACCATCTGCTCGCGGGCACAGTTCAGCGTGCGCGCCGGCAAGGTCATGGTCGACAAGGTCGTGCGCGGGCAGGTCCGCGACGACGAGGCCACCACCGAGCTGCGCAACTCGTCCTTCGACACCGAGGACTTCACCGAGGGCGTGCGCTCCTTCATGGAGAAGCGCGCGCCGCGCTTCACGTGGTCCTGACGTGAGCACCACGACCTCGACACCTCGGACGCCGGTCGACGCGGACGCCGTCGCCGCGCTCGCGCACGCGGCCGGGAGCGACCCGGCCATGGAGTTCGGCAACTTCTTCCTCAGCCGCTTCCTGCAGCTCGACATCGGCTACGACGACGAGGCCGAGACCTGCACCGTGGTCCTCCCGTACGCCGCGCACCTGTGCAACCCGCAGGGCTCGGTGCACGGTGGCGTCGTCACCACCGCGATCGACATCTCGATGGGTCACCTGTGCCGCCGGTA
This sequence comes from Nocardioides aequoreus, assembly GCF_000720335.1. GTDB lineage: Bacteria > Actinomycetota > Actinomycetes > Propionibacteriales > Nocardioidaceae > Marmoricola > Marmoricola aequoreus. Next base: position 9,454 of record NZ_JOJN01000007.1, read on the forward strand.
CCTCTCGGCCGCGGTCACCGTCGAGATGCAGGTGCGCTTCTTCCGCCCGCTCACCGGGGACGGGACCTGCACCGGCCGCGTGATCCGCGCCGGCCGCCGCCTCGTCCACCTCGAGTCGCGCCTGCACGACGCCGAGGGCCGTCTCACCGCCATGGGCACCGGCTCCTGGCACCGGCTCGACGCCGGCTGAGACGCACCCGCACCAGCCCCCTACACCGCCCACTCACCCGGCACGCCCGTGCCGTACGCACCTGGAGGAACCATGAAGATCACGAAGACGCTGGCCGCCGCGGCGGCCACCGCAGCGGTGCTGGCGCTCAGCGCCTGCGGCGGGGGCGACTCGGGAGGTGGGCTCGCCGGAGGCGACTACCCCTCCGAGGACATGGACTGGACGATCGCCTTCGGGCCCGGTGGCGGCAACGACATCATGGCGCGCACCATCGTCGACATCCTGCAGCGCGAGGAGCTCTACCCCGAGAACATCGTGGTCGAGAACCGCGACGGCGGCTCGGGCGCGACCGGCTGGGGCTACCTGCTCGGCCAGAGCGGGAGCGGCTACGGCATCTCCACGACCTCGGGCTCCTTCATCACCACGCCGCTGCAGGCCGACACCGGCTGGGAGCCGACCGACTTCACCCCGGTCGGGCTGATGGCCGCCGACAACGCGCTGCTGATCACGGCCGGCGACAGCGACTGGCAGACCTACGACGAGTGGGTCGACTACGCCACCGAGAAGGGCAAGGTCGTCGTGGGGGGCATCGGCACCGTCAACGTCGACTTCATCCTCCAGCAGATGATCGCCGACGCCAACGGCTACGAGATCGACTACGTGCCCTACAACGACGAGGGCCAGATGCAGACCTCGCTGCTCTCCGGCGCCATCGACTCGATGATCTCCAACCCCGGCTCGATCATGGGCCAGATCGAGGCCGGACAGACCTCGGCGCTGCTCTTCACCGGGCCCGAGCGCCTGGAGGCGCTGCCCGACGTGCCGACCGGCGAGGAGGAGGGCATCAGCGACATGCCCTCGATGCCGCGCGGCCTGATCCTGCCGCCCGACGCGCCCGAGGAGGCGCAGGAGTGGTGGATCGAGACCATGCAGGAGGTCGCCGAGAGCGAGGCCTGGCAGGACTACCTCGAGGAGAACTTCCTGGTCGAGGACGAGCGCTGGGGCGAGGACTTCACCACCTACCTTGACGAGACCCAGACCTCCTTCGAGGAGCAGCTGACCGAGCTGGGGGCTCTGTGACCATGCCGCTGCACGCAGGCAGCCACCTGCCCGCCGACGCGGAGGCCCGGTCGCACGACCGGGCCCCCGCGTGGCGGCGGCCGAAGGTGGTCTTCCTCGCCCTCCTGCTCGTCGTCCTCGCGGCCTACACCGAGATGGCCTTCGCCCTCGAGTGGCGCACGACCGCGGGGCGCATCGGCCCCGGCTTCTTCCCGCGCCTCCTGGGCGTGGCCGGCCTCGCCGTGACGCTCTGGTCGCTCGTGGTGACCCTGCGTGCCCCCGACGTGGAGGACGAGACCGTCGCGCTCGAGGACGAGGTCGGTGACGCCGACCTGGGCAAGCACCCCCGGCTGCTGGCCCTGATGGTGCTGGCGGCCGCGCTCTTCGCGGCCACGCTGCTCTCGCTGGGCGCCATCGTCGCCTCCGCGCTCTTCCTCGCGGGGATGTTGTGGACGCTCAACCGGACGCGCCCCGTGGTCAACGTCGCGGTGTCGATCGGCCTGCCCCTCGTCATGTACCTGCTCTTCCAGACGCTGCTCAACGCCGGGCTTCCCGCCGGCGTGCTGCCCTTCCTCTGATCGGGGTCCCGACCATGGACGTCTTCGACAACCTCGCCAACGGCATCGTGTCCATCCTCACGGTGCAGAACATCCTGCTCCTGCTGGCCGGCGTGATGATGGGGATGGTCGTGGGCGTCATGCCCGGGCTCGGCCCCTCCGCCGGCCTGGCCATCCTGCTGCCCATCACCTTCGCGCTCGACCCCACGGGGGCGATCGTGATGCTCGCCGCCGTCTACTACGGCGCGATGTACGGCGGCACGATCACCTCGGTGCTGATCAACACACCAGGCGAGTCCGCCACGGTGGCGAGCACCTTCGACGGCTATCCCCTGGCCAAGCAGGGCAGGGCGGGGCCGGCCCTGGTGATGGCCGCGGTCGGCTCCTTCGTCGCCGGTATCACCGGTGCGGTGCTGATCAGCATCGCCTCGCCGCTCACGGCGTCGGTGGCGGCCAGCTTCGGCCCGCCGGAGCTCTTCCTCATCGTGGTGCTCGGCCTGCTGACGCTGATCGTGATCATCGGCGGCAACAAGCTGCTCGGCGCGCTCTCGGCGCTGATCGGCTTCGCGATCGCGACCGTCGGCATCGACATCGGCACGGGCCAGCAGCGCTACACCTTCGGCTCGGTCGAGCTGATCAACGGCATCGACTTCATCCCGGTCGCGATCGGCCTCTTCGGCGTCGGCGAGGTGCTGCACACGCTGTGGCGCGGTGGCCACCTCGAGAAGCTCGCCTACTTCAACGTCTCGGCCCGCTCCCGCGGCTTCTGGCCCACCAAGGCCGACTACCGCGAGTCGGCCGCGCCGATCGCCCGCGGCTCGCTGCTCGGCTTCTTCGTCGGAGCCACCCCAGGCGCCGGCGCCACCGTCGCGTCGCTGATGTCCTACAACCTGGAGAAGTCGGTCTCCAAGACCCCCGAGAAGTTCGGCAAGGGCGCGATGCCCGGGCTCGCGGGTCCCGAGGCGGCCAACAACGCCGCGTCGTCCGGCGCGATGGTGCCGCTGCTGACCCTCGGCATCCCCGGCTCGGCCTCGACGGCCGTGCTGCTCGGCGGCTTCCTGCTCTGGGGGCTCCAGCCCGGCCCGCTGCTGATGACGCAGAACCCGGAGTTCGCCTGGGGCCTGATCGCGAGCATGTTCCTCGGCAACATCATGCTGCTGGTCGTCAACATCTTCTGCATCCCGGCCTTCGCGAGCATCGCCCGCGTCCCCTTCCGGGTGCTCGGCCCGATCATCATCGTGGTCTGCGTGCTCGGCACCTTCACGGTCAACGCCTCCATCGTGGAGGTCGCGATCATGCTGGTCTGCGGCGTGCTCGGCTTCTTCATGCGCCGCTTCGGGCTCTCCCCCGCCGCGCTGGTGATCGCCCTGGTGCTCGGTCCTCTCGCCGAGGAGTCGCTGCGCCAGACGATGATCATCTCGGGCGGCAGCTTCGGGATCTTCCTCGACCGCTCCACCTCGCAGGTGCTGCTCGTCCTCATCGTCGTGATGCTGCTGCTGCCCCTGCTGCTGCCGCAGCTGAGCGCGATGGCCAAGAGCGGCCTGGCGCAGCTGGGCAGCCGCCGTCGGGCCGAGCGCCAGGACGCCGCGACGTCCGTCGACGAGGACGCGGCGGACACCCCGCAGGGCACCGACGACCACGCCCGGTCGTCCGGTCCCAGCCGATGAACGCTGCCGTGCTGCACGCGGTCCTGACCGTGGCGGCCGCGGCCGGCGGTGCGGGTCTCGCGACGCTGCTGCGGCTGCCGGCCGCCCCGCTGCTGGGGGCGATGGCCGGGGTCGCGGCGTACTCGCTGCTGCGCGACGTGCAGGTGCCCGTGCCGGGGGCCGCCAAGTGGGTGGTGTACGCCGCCGTGGGCGCATTCCTCGGGCAGCAGGTGACCTCCGAGTCGCTCGCCGCGCTCCGCTCGGCGGCGGTGCCGATCCTGGTCACGGTCCTGGCCTTCCTGGTCTTCGGGCTGGTGCTCGCGCTCGCGCTCTGGCGCTTCGCCGGCTTCGACGCCCACACCGCCCTGCTGGCCACCGCCCCCGGCGGCATCGCCCAGATGGGCGTGCTGTCGGCGGAGGCCAAGGCCCAGGTGCCGGTGGTGCTCGCGATCCACGTGCTGCGGGTCACCTCGGTGATCGTCTTGATGAGTCTCGGACTGAAGCTGATGGGAGGACGTACGTGAACGAGCAGAGCCCGCACCGGTCCCTGGAGGGCGTCCGGGTCGTCGACCTGAGCCGCGCCCTCGCCGGCCCCTACGCCACGATGATGCTGGCCGACGTCGGCGCCGACGTGCTGAAGGTCGAGCCCCCCTCGGGTGACGACAGCCGCGGCTGGCTGCCCTTCGTGCCGGGCCAGGGTGACGGCGACGACGAGTCACCCGAGTCGGCCTACTACCTCTCCGCCAACCGCGGGAAGCGCTCGGTGCGCCTGGACCTGAAGAGCCCCGAGGGCGCCGACCGGCTCCGGGCGCTCTGCGCCGGCGCCGACGTGCTGGTCGAGAACTACCGCCCCGGGCTGCTCGCCCGGCTGGGCCTGGACCCCGTGGACCTGCGCGCGGCCAACCCCCGCCTGGTGACGCTGTCGATCACCGGCTTCGGGGCCGGCGGACCCGACGGCCACCGCCCGGGCTTCGACCAGATCGTGCAGGCCGAGGCCGGCCTGATGGGCCTCACCGGCCCGGCGGACGGCGAGGCGACCCGCGTGGGGCTCCCGATCAGCGACCTGCTCGCCGGCATGTTCGGCGCCTTCGGGGTGATGTCGGCGCTGCACGAGCGCGAGCGCACCGGCGCCGGCCGCGCCGTCGAGACCAGCCTCCTCGCTGCGGTCACCGCGGTGCACGCCTTCCAGGGCGCGGGCTGGCTCAGCGCCGGCGCCGAGCCGCGGCGCACCGGCAACCGGCACCCCTCGATCGCGCCCTACGGCACCTTCCGGTGCGCCGACGCGGCGCTCGTCATCGCGGTGGGCTCGGAGGCGCTGTGGCGCCGCTTCGCCCCGCTGGTCGGCATCGACCCCGCCCGGCCCGACGTCGCGACCAACCGCGAGCGCGTCGCGGGCGTCGACGCGCTGCAGGCCGAGATCGACGCGCTGCTCGCCGACCGCAAGGCCGACGTCGTGCTGGCCGAGCTGGTGGCGGCGGGCGTGCCCGCGGGCCGCATCCGCAGCATCCCGGAGGTCTACGCCTGGGAGCAGGTGCGGCACCTCGGCCTGATCCACACGCTCGGCCACCCCTCGCTGGGCGAGGTGAGCGTGCCCGGCGGCGCGCTGCGCTACGACGGCGCCACCGCGGCCGCCGAGGTCGCGCCACCGCTGCTCGGCGAGCATGACAACCTGGACTGGGAGGCGCCCTGGCTGGACCAGGCGCGAGCCGAGCACACCGAGGGAGTGCGATGAGCGCGACGTACGCCGTCGTCGGGGGCGGCATCGTCGGGGCGGCGGTCGCCCGACGGATCCAGGAGGTCGACCCCTCCGCCCACGTGACGATCTGGGAGAAGGAGGAGGAGCTCGCCGCGCACCAGACCGGCCGCAACTCCGGCGTCGTGCACGCCGGGCTCTACTACGTGCCCGGCTCGCTGAAGGCGACGCTGTGCCGTCGCGGCGTCGGGATGCTCAAGGACTTCTGCTCCGAGCACGACATCGCCTACGACGAGTGCGGCAAGGTGCTCGTCGCCCTCGACGAGGTGGAGGAGGGTCGGCTCGGCGACATCGAGGACCGCGCCCGCGCCAACGGCGTGCCCGGCATCCGCCGCATCGACGCCGCCGAGCTGCGCGAGCTCGAGCCGCACGTGCGCGGCGTGGCGGGGCTCCACTCCCCCACGACTGCGATCGTGGACTACCCGGGTGTCACCCGCCGGCTGGCGGCGCTGGTGGAGGAGCACGGCGGCGAGGTGCGTCTGGGCCACGAGCTGGTGGGCCTGCGCAACGCCGGCGCCGAGGTCCACGTCGAGGGCCGGACGACCGCGGGCGAGCCGGTGCGCGCCAGCTACGACCACGTGGTGCTCTGCACCGGGCTGTGGGCCGACCACACCGCGGCGCTGGCCGGCGACGACGCCGCCCCCAAGGTGGTGCCCTTCCGGGGCGAGTACTGGCTGCTGCGGCCCGAGCGTCGCTCGCTGGTCAACGGCCTGGTCTACCCCGTGCCCGACCCGCGCTACCCCTTCCTCGGCGTGCACCTGACGCCCCGGGTCGACGGCGAGGTGATGGTCGGACCCAACGCCGTGCTGGCGCTGGCCCGCGAGGGCTACGACTGGCGCACGCTGAGCCTGCGCGACCTGCGCGAGGTGGCGGCGTACGACGGCTTCCGGCGCTTCGCCCGGCAGCACTGGCGCACCGGGATCGCCGAGATGGCCGGCTCGCTGAGCAAGCGCCGCTTCGTGGCCGCCGCGCGGCGCTACGTGCCCGAGATCCACGTCGACGACGTGGTGCCCGGCCCGAGCGGCATCCGCGCCCAGGCGCTGGAGCGCGACGGGTCTCTGGTCGACGACTTCCGCATCACCAGCCGGGGCCGCGTCACCGCGCTGCGCAACGCGCCCTCGCCCGCCGCCACCTCGAGCCTGGCGATCGCCGAGCACGTGGTCGAGGACCTGGTGCAGCGTCGCTCGGAGGTACGCCGATGACGGCGCACCTCTCGCGCGGTCTGTGGATGGTGCTCGCCTCGCCCTTCGACGACGACCTGGCGCTCGACCTCGGCTCGCTGGAGCGGCAACTTGCCCTCGCCGACGAGGTCGGGGCCGACGGCGTCGTCGCGCTGGGCGTCTTCGGCGAGGCCGAGCAGCTCTCGCTCGAGGAGCAGCGCGACGTCGTGCGCACCGTCTCGGGCGGTGGACTGCCCTTCGTGCTCGGCCTCTCCGCCCGGTCGACGGCCGGCGCGGTCGACCAGGCCCGGGCGTGCGTCGCGGCCTCCGCGCGGGCGCCCCAGGCCCTGATGGTGCAGGTGAGCTCGCCGCGCGCCGACGTGCTCGTCGACCACTTCGCGGCCGTGCACGCCGCCACCGACCTGCCCGTCGTGGTGCAGGACTACCCCGCCGTCTCCCACGTCACCGTCACCCCCGAGGTGCTGGTCGAGGTCGTGGGCCGCTGCGCGCCGTACGTCGCCGCGGTCAAGGCGGAGTCGACGCCGGTCTCGCCGGCCGTCGCCACGCTCGCGGAGGCGGTCGACGCTCCCGTCTTCGGCGGCCTCGGCGGCGTCGGTCTGGTCGATGAGCTCGCCTGCGGCGCGGCCGGCGCGATGACCGGCATGAGCCACCCCGAGGGGCTGCGGGCTGCGCTCGACGGCTTCGCGCGCAACGGCTTCGCCGGCGCGCACGCGGCCTGGGCGCCGTGGCTGCCGCTGGCCAACTTCGAGGGGCAGCTGCGCATCGGCCTCGCGATCCGCAAGGAGATCCTGCGCCGCCGCGGCGTGCTGACGACCGGGCGGGTGCGACCACCCGCCCCCTCGCTGCCCGCCTCGCTGCTGCCGGTGCTCGAGCAGCACCTCGCCCACCTCCCCACCACGTAGAAGGAGCACAGATGGAACTCGGACTCAACGGCAAGGTCGCCCTCGTCCTCGGCTCGACCTCCGGCCTCGGCCGTGCCAGCGCCGAGGCGCTCGCCGCCGAGGGTGCGCACGTCGTGGTCGTCGGCCGGCGGGCCGACCTGGTCGAGCAGCTGGCCGGCTCGCTCCCCTCCGCCCACGGCGTCGTCGCCGACCTCACCGAGGAGGGCGCTCCGGCGCGCATCGTCGCCGAGGCGCGCGAGGCCGCCGGCGAGGTCGACGTGCTCGTGCTCAACGGCGGCGGCCCGCCGCCCGGCACCGCCGACGACTTCACCGCCGACCACGCCCAGGCCGCCGTCGACCTGCTGCTCAAGCAGCACGTCGCCCTCGTCGGCGAGGTGCTGCCCGGCATGCGCTCGCGCGGCTGGGGCCGGGTGCTGGCCGTCGGCTCCAGCGGGGTGCAGCAGCCGATCCCCACGCTCACCGCCTCCAACGTCGGACGCGCCGCGCTGGCGGCGTACCTGAAGACCCTCGCGGGTGCCGTGGCCGCCGACGGCGTCACCGTCAACATGGTGCTCCCGGGCCGCATCGCCACCGACCGGCTGGCCTCGCTCGACCAGGCGGCGGCCGACCGCACCGGTCGCAGCGTCGAGGACACCCAGGCCGCCTCGCAGGCCGCCATCCCCGTCGGACGCTACGGCGACCCCGCGGAGTACGGCGCCGTGGTGGCCTTCCTCGCCAGCACGCGGGCGGCGTACGTGACCGGCGAGCAGCTGCGCGTCGACGGCGGCCTGGTGGGGGGCTACTGATGCGGCTCGCCACGATCCTGCGCGACGGCGCCGAGGTGCCGGTCGTCGTCGACCCCGCCCGCGGCGTCGCCCCGGTCGCCTCCCTCACCGACGCGCACGTGCGCACGCTGCTCGACGTCCTGGAGCTGGACCTGTACGACGCGCTGAGCCGGGCCGCGGGGTCGGCCGACGACGCGCTCTTCGTGCCGGCCGCCGACGTCCGCTTCACCGCGCCGTACCGCCGCCCCCGCAAGCTGTGGGGCATCGGGCTCAACTACGTCGACCACGCCGCCGACCTCTCGGAGAGCGTGCCCGACGAGCCGGCGTCCTTCATCAAGGGCGACCACACCATCATCGGCACCGGCGACGACATCCCCGTGCCGCCGCAGAGCGAGCGCACGACGGCCGAGGCCGAGCTCGGCCTGGTCATCGGCCGGGAGTGCCGCAACGTCTCGGAGGCCGACGCCCTCGACCACGTCTTCGGCGTGACCACCGTGCTCGACCAGACCGCCGAGGACATCCTGCAGCGCAACCCGCGCTTCCTGACCCGGTCGAAGAACTTCCCCGGCTTCTTCTCCTTCGGACCCGAGATCGTCCCGATGGGCGAGGTGCTGGAGTCCTTCGGCGACCTCGCCGACGTCGAGGTGTCCACGGTCGTCAACGGCTCCGAGACCCGGACCAACACCGTGGCCCACATGCGCTACAGCCCGGCCTTCCTGGTCGCCTTCCACAGCGCCGTGATGCCGCTCTTCCCGGGCGACGTCATCTCCACCGGCACCCCCGGCGCGATCCACGTGCGCGCGGGCGACGTCGCGGAGTGCCGGATCCCGCGGATCGGCCACCTGGTCAACCCGGTGGTCGCGGGCTGAGCCGCCGCCCCTCCCCCTAGGCTCCCCGTCCATGGAGTGGCTCGTGGCGGTGGTGGCGGCGCTGGCCGTGCTCGCGGTGTACGTCGCGCGGCGGGCCCGCCGCGCCGACCCCACGGCGCACGACGGCGAGCCAGTGGCGCTGCCGCAGCTGCCGGTGGAGTTCCAGGGCACCTACGACGAGGCCGCCGGGGTGCTCGTGCTGCGGCACGTCGGCAGCGAGCCCGCCGACGACGTGCGCGTGTGGTGGCACGACGACCTCGGCGGCGAGCCCCGCGCGCGCGTCGACCGGGTGCTGCCGGAGGAGCTCGTCGAGCTGCCCTTCGACGCCACGGCGCACGGCTACCGCTGGCGGCGCGACGAGGCGGCGTACGGCGACGAGGAGGACTGGGAGGTCAGTCACCTGCTGCTGCGCGTGCGGCTGGAGTGCCGGCGACCCGACGGCCGCACCGAGCACAACTCCTGGGAGCAGATCTACGCCGAGCAGCCCGGCGACCCTAGGCCGGTGCGGCGTAGGCACCGACCTCAGCCCGGACCCGCTGCTTGAACTCCTCGGGCGCGAAGGAGCACTCGACCGCGGTGAGCGCCAGGTCGGCGAGCCCCCGCTCGTCGAGGTCGAGCAGGTCGGCGGCGACGAGGTACTCCTGGTTGAGCGTGGTGCCGAACATCGGCGGGTCGTCGCTGTTGACCGTCACCACGACGCCCGCGTCGCGCAGGGCGCGCAGCGGGTGGTCGGCCAGCGAGGCCACCGCGCCGGTGGCCAGGTTGGAGGTCGGGCACACCTCCAGCGGCACGCCGCGCTCCGCCAGGTGGGCGAGCAGCTCGGGGTCGCGCGCGGCGGAGACGCCGTGGCCGATGCGCTCGGCACCGAGGTGGCGCAGCGCGTCCCACACGGTCTCCGGCCCGGTGGTCTCGCCCGCGTGCGGCACGGAGTGGAGCCCGGCGGCGCGGGCCGCCTCGAAGTGCGGGGCGAACTGCGGCCGCGGCACCCCGATCTCGGGTCCGCCGAGGCCGAAGCCGACCAGCGCCTGCGGGCCGTGGTCGAGCGCGTGGCGCAGGGTCGCGTCGGCTGCCGGCAGCCCCGACTCCCCCGGGATGTCGTAGATCCAGCGCAGCACGATGCCGTGGTCGCGCTCCGCTGCGACGCGGGCGTCCTCGATCGCCTCGGTGTAGGCCTCGATGGGCACGCCCGCCGCCACCGCGGTGTACGGCGTGCACGTGAGCTCGGCGTAGCGCACCGACTGCGCGATGGCCATCTCGCGCGCGACCTCGTAGGTGAGCAGCCGCACGTCCTCGGGCTCGCGGACCAGGGCCACCACCGCGAGGTAGACCTCCACGAAGTGCGCGAAGTCGCGGAAGCGGAAGAAGTCGCGCAGCGCGTCGGGGTCGCTCGGCACCGTGCCGGGGTGGCGCTCGGCCAGCGCCGAGACGATGGCGGGCGAGGCCGACCCGACCTGGTGCACGTGCAGCTCGGCCTTCGGGAGGCCCTCGACGAAGGCGCGCAGCGGGTGCTCTGACGGGGTGAGGTCACGGTCGGCCATGGCGGCAGCATCGCAGGAGGCGACGTACGCACGGATAGGGTGCCTGTCGTGACCGAGCGACTGGTGTGGATCGACTGCGAGATGACCGGGCTCGACCTCGAGGCCGACGCCCTCATCGAGGTCGCGGCCCTGGTCACCGACTACGACCTCGAGGTGCTCGGCGAGGGCGTCGACATCGTGGTCCGACCTCCGCAGGAGGCGCTGGACCAGATGATCGACTTCGTGCGCGAGATGCACGTCAAGTCCGGACTGCTCGACGAGCTGGAGGGCGGGGTCTCTCTCGCCGAGGCCGAGAAGCGAGTGCTGGAGTACGTCACCGAGCACTGCCCGGAGGGCAGCCGCCCGCCGCTGGCGGGCAACTCCGTGGCCACCGACCGCGGCTTCCTGGCCCGCGACATGCCGGACCTCGACGCCGCGCTGCACTACCGGATCGTCGACGTCTCCTCGATCAAGGAGCTCTCGCGGCGCTGGTTCCCCCGCGCCTACTACAACGCCCCCGAGAAGGGCGGCGGCCACCGCGCGCTGGCCGACATCCGCGAGAGCATCGAGGAGCTGCGCTACTACCGCGACGCCGTCTTCGTCGCCCCGCCCGGCCCCGACTCCACCGAGGCCAAGCGCATCGCCCGGCTCCACCGCGGCGCCCTCACCGGCTTCGGCGACGACGGCGGCGACCGGGGCGGCGACGAGGGCGGCCCCGATTCGGCCACGACCGCCTCCAGCCGCTAGTATTGCCGCGGCCTTCAGGCGGGTGACCGCCCGAGGGTCGTGGTGGGTGTAGCTCAGCTGGTAGAGCACCGCGTTGTGGTCGCGGGGGCCGCGGGTTCAAGCCCCGTCACTCACCCCACAGCCGAAGGACCCGCAGGCACCTGCCTGCGGGTCCTTCGCACGAACCGGCTAGGGGGTCGAGCGCATCCGCGTCGGTGCGCCGTGGACGCTCGGCACGGTGCCCAGCCGTCCCTTCATGAAGTCCTCCTGCGCCTGGAGCACCTCCGCCTTGGTGTTCATCACGAAGGGACCCGCCCAGGCCACGGGCTCGCGGATGGGCCGACCGCCCAGGACCAGCACGTCGAGCGCCGGCGTGCGGCTGTCCTGCCGGGCGGCGCCGTGCACCGTCACGACGTCGCCGGCGCCGAGCACGGCGAGGTGACCGGTGCGCACCGGTCGCTCCTCCTCGCCCACCGTGCCGTGGCCCGAGAGCACGTAGACGAGCGCGTTGTGGTCGGCCTGCCAGGGCACGTCGAGCCGCGCCCCGGCCTCGACGGTGGCGTGCACCAGCGTGATGGGCGTGTACGTCGAGCCCGGCCCGCGGGTCGTGCCGACCGTCCCGGCGATGACGCGGACCAGCGCCCCGGCGTCGGCCGAGGTGGCGAGTCCGACGGCGCCCGAGCGGATGTCCTGGTAGGCCGGGGGGTTCCACTTCGCGTCGCGCGGGAGGTTCACCCACAGCTGCACGCCGTGGAAGAGCCCGCCCTGCTGCACCAGCCACTCCGGCGGGGTCTCGATGTGCAGCAGCCCGCTGCCGGCGGTCATCCACTGGGTGTCGCCGTTGGTGATCGAGCCGCCGCCACCGTGGCTGTCGTGGTGGTCGAAGACGCCGTCGATGAGGTAGGTGACGGTCTCGAAGCCTCGGTGGGGGTGCCACGGCGTGCCCTTGGGCTCGCCGGCGGCGTACTCGACCTCGCCCATCTGGTCCATGTGCACGAAGGGGTCGAGGTCACGCAGGTCGACGCCGGCGAAGGCACGGCGCACCGGGAAGCCCTCGCCCTCGTAGCCGCGCGGGGCGTCGACCAGCTGCTTGACCGGTCGCACCGTGTCGCCCAGGCCCACACCGGGCAGCCGGTCGAGCAGGGTCAGGTCGGGGTGGGTCACTGCGGGCATCGCGCACCTCCAGGGGGACTCCCAGTGTGCCTCAACGTGGTTGAGCAGTAAACCTTCTCGCGCGCGCCCACCCCGGACACGCGAACGGCCCCTCCGAGGAGGGGCCGGGCGGCACTGCGTGTCACGGGACTGCGTGGTGCGGCATCAGGGACTCGAACCCCGAACCCGCTGATTAAGAGTCAGCTGCTCTGCCAATTGAGCTAATGCCGCAGTGCCCTCAGGGCGACCAGAACCATAGCAGCGGCGCTCAGCGCAGATGAAATCGAGCCGGTGTGGTGCAGGCCACGTGCGCGGTTGCCCACCCGCCTACCCTCGGAGCCATGAGCATCCGTCACCCGATCACGGTCACCGATGAGCGTCCCCGGCCCGTGCAGGTCGTGGTCGCCTGGGTGCTGACCGTGCTGACCGCCGGCTACTTCCTGCCCTGGGCCATCGCCGCGACGCGCGGCAAGTCCAACACCGGCGTGGTCTTCTGGGTCAACCTGGTGCTCGGCTGGACCGTCGTGGGCTGGGTGGTGGCGCTGGTGATGGCGCTGACGGCGCACCGCCGCACGACGTACACCTGACACCCCGCCCGATCTAGGGGATTCGGCCGGTCATCGGGTCCGGGCGCCCTACGCTGCTGCCAGTCGCTCCGCGCCCCGAGGACCCGCCGTGACCCGCTTCCCCCTGCGTCGTGCCGCTGCGGCGGCGCTCGCCGCCGTCCTCGTGCACGAGCTCGCGCGGACCTCGCTGCGCCACAGCGCCCTCGACGGCCTGGTGGTGCAGTGGTGGCTCTCGAGCGCCGTGGCGGTGGTCACCCTGCTGCTCCTCCCCCGCGGGGCGCTGCTCCTGGGAGCCGCCACGACGGGCGGTGTGGTGGGCCTCGCGGCGGCCATCACCGGGGTCGAGCAGGTGCTCAGCGTCGCGCTCGCCCTCGGCTGCACCCTCGAGGTGCTGCTCGTCGTGGGTCTCGCCCGCCGCGGCACCGCGGGCCGCGCCCGACTGGCCTCCTGGAGCGACTTCCGACGCTGGTTCGTCGCCGTGGTGGCGGGCTCGCTCGCGTGCGCGTCGACCATCGCCTTCGTCGAGGCCATCCACCACGACACGGGGCCCTGGCGGGTGCTGACCTGGCTCAGCCTCACCCACGGCTCGGCCCTGCTGCTGGTGCTGCCGCTCTTCGTCGCGCGCGAGTCGCGTCCCGAGCGGGTGAGCACCTCGGAGGTGGCACTGCACCTGGGGCTGCTGGCGGTGGGTGCGCTGCTCTACGGCAGCGCCTCCGCCGACCAGCCGGTCGGCTACCTGCTGCTGCCGATGCTCGCCTGGTCGGCCTCGCGCTTCCCGCCCTCCTGGGCCGCGGCGGAGCTGTACGCCGTCTCGCTGGCCGTCGTGCTCGCCTCGCGTGCGGGGGTGGGTCCCTTCGGCCCGATGCACCCCGACGCCTCGCTCGTCGACATGGCGGCCTCCGCCCAGACCTTCCTCGCCGTCGCCGGCGTCACCTCGGTCACCTTCGTCGTCGCCATGGGCGCGCTGCGGGCCTCGCTGCACCGCATCCGCGAGGACGAGGTGCGCCTCGGCCACCTCATGGAGTCGGCCGACAGCACCGCCTTCGTCGCCACCGACCTCGCGGGCGTCGTCACGTGGTTCAGCCCCGGCGCCGAGCGGCTCACCGGCTACCAGGCCGAGGAGCTGGTGGGGCGGCGGGACCCGCTGCTGCTGCACGACCCTCGCGAGGTCCTCTCGCGCGCCACCCAGCTCGGTGTCGGCTACGGCTACGCGGTCGTCACCGACCAGTCCCGGGCCGGCGAGCCGACCGGGACGCGCGACTGGACCTACGTGCACCGCGACGGCCACCGGCTCACCGTGTCGGTCAGCGTGACCGTGGTGCGCGACCGCGGCGGCGAGGTCGTCGGCCACCTCTCGGTGGTGCGCGACGTCACCGACCGGCGTGCCGCCGAGCAGGCGCTGGTGCAGGCCCGCGACAAGGACCGCGAGACCATCGAGCGGATGCGCCAGCTCGACCAGGCCAAGAACGACTTCGTCTCGGCCGTCAGCCACGAGCTGCGCACCCCGCTGACCAGCATCATCGGCTACACCGAGCTGCTGCGTTCGGAGGTCGCGGAGGCGCTGACCCCGGCGCAGGACCACCTGGTGGAGAAGATCGACCGCAACAGCGAGCGGCTGTTGCACCTCGTGGAGGACCTGCTCACCCTGGCGCGGGTCGAGGAGGGCGGCCTGCGGGTCGACAAGGTGCCGACCGACCTGGTGACGGCCGTGCGCGGCGCCGTCGAGGAGATGGCGCACGCCGCGCGCAAGGGCGGCGTCGCCCTGGAGCTGCGCCTGCCCGAGCGGCCGTCGCAGGTCCTGCTGCAGGCGGACCCCCACCAGCTGGAGCGGCTGGTGCTCAACCTGGTCGGCAACGCCGTGAAGTTCACCCCCGCCGGAGGCCGGGTCGACGTCGCGGTGCACGTGGCGGCCGACGAGGCGCTCGTGGAGGTCGCCGACACCGGCGTCGGCATCCCCGAGGCCGAGCAGGCGCAGCTCTTCGCCCGCTTCTTCCGCTCCAGCACCGCGACGCAGAACGCCATCCAGGGCACCGGGCTGGGCCTGTCGATCGTGCGCTCGATCGCCGAGGCCCACGGTGGTGACATCAGCTTCACCTCGACGCCCGGGTCCGGCACGACCTTCGTCTTCCGGGTGCCGGTCGACCCCTCACCACCGGAGCCCGCGGCCGACGCGGAGCCTGTCGAGGTACCGGCCTAGGGGCAGCCTGGGAGCGGGCGGCTACAGGTAGAGGCCGGTCTGGGCGTCGCCCAGCCGGTCGGCCGCCACGGCGTGCACGTCACGCTCGCGCACCACGACGTAGAGCTCGCCGCTCACCTCGACCTCCGCCTTGTCGTCGGGGTCGAAGAGCACCCGGTCACCCACCTCGATGGTGCGCACGTGCGGGCCGACGGCCACCACCTTGCACCAGGAGAGCCGGCGCCCGCCCAGGGCCGCCGTCGCCGGGATCAGGATGCCGCCGGTCGACCGGCGCTCCCCCGGCTCGCTGTCGACGGCCACGAGCAGCCGGTCGTGCAGCATCCGGATCGGGGTCTTCTCCCCCGACGGCTGCGTCATGCTGGCGAGTCCGCCCGCGCCTCCGGCTGCCACGGCGTACGGCTCGCTCAGCTGCCGGCGACGCGGCGCACGAGCACGAAGAGCGCCACCACGCCGACGACGCCACCCACGGCCTTGAGGATGTTGTCCTGCCGGGGCGAGCCGTCGGGGGCGACGAAGTGCGCCTTGACGTCGCGGACCTGCCGGCGGGCGATGGTCTTGGGGTTGGCGCGGTAGACCAGCTCGTCGATCGTGGCGGCGAGCCGGTCGCGGGTCTCCTCGATGTCGCGCTCGAGGGACGACACCTGCTGATCGGTCACTCCGGGGCTCCTGACTGGCGAGGGGACAACGCGCCGCAGGCTATCAAGCGGGCCGGTGGCCCAGTGCGGCGCGCGGGTCGAAGCCGAAGGGGAGCTCCAGGCGGTGGCGCGCCATCTGCTCCGGGTCGCCGAGCAGGTCGACGGTCGCGCCGTCGGCGGCGATGACGCCGTCGTGCAGCACGACCGCGCGCGGGCACAGCTCCAGGGCGTAGGGCAGGTCGTGGGTCACCATGAGCACCGTGACGTCGAGGGATCGCAGGATGTCGGCGAGCTCACGACGCGAGGCGGGATCGAGGTTGGACGACGGCTCGTCGAGCACCAGCACCTCGGGCTCCATCGCCAGCACCGTCGCCACGGCCACCCGACGGCGCTGCCCGTAGGAGAGGTGGTGCGGCGGCCGGTCGGCGTAGTCCTGCATGCCGACCTGCTCGAGCGCGCGCCGCACCCGCGCCCGCAGCGCCTCGCCGCGCAGCCCGAGGTTGGCCGGTCCGAAGGCGACGTCGTCGTGCACGCTGCCCATGAAGAGCTGGTCGTCGGGGTCCTGGAAGACGACGCCGACCCGGCGCCGCACCTCCTGCAGGTGGGGTGCCCCGACGGGCAGCCCCGAGACGCTCACCGAGCCCGCGGTCGGCGTGAGGATGCCGTTGAGGTGCAGCACCAGCGTGGTCTTGCCGGCGCCGTTGGGACCGAGCAGCGCCACCCGCTCGCCCCGGTGCACGTGCAGGTCGACGCCGCGCAGCGCCTCGTGCCCGTCGGGGTAGGCGTGGGCGAGGCGGCGTACGTCGAGGACGGGCTCGCTCACGCGTGCTCCCGGTGGGCCGGTGCGGGAAGGTCGGGCATGCGTCCGTCGTACCCCCGCGACAGCATCGCCAGGTGCACCCGCTCGCCGCGCTCGTAGGAGCGCACGAAGAGCGCGCCGAGGGTGCGGCCCACCGCCGGCCAGTGCCGCGGCGAGCGCGGGTCGCAGCCGCGCGAGCGCATCGCGACCATCATCCGGCCCAGCTCCTCGGTCACCACGTCGAGGTAGCGCAGCATGAAGCCCGCGATCTGGACCAGCTGGTCGGGCAGCCGGAGCCGCCGCAGCCCGGCGAGCAGCTGCTGCGGCTCGGTGGTCGCGGCGACCGTGAGCGAGGCCAGCACGCCGATGGTGCCCTTGGCCAGCAGGCCCCAGGCCGCCCACAGCCCGGGCTCCGAGACGCTCAGCCCGAGCACCTCGGTGCGCGGGCCGTGGGAGACGAAGGGCACCAGCACCGCGAAGACGACGAAGGGCACCTCGACCACCATCCGCTTGGCCAGGTACGCCGCCGGCACCCGGCTCAGCGCGACCACGCCGAGCAGCAGCGCGGCGTACGCCGCGAAGGCCCACACCCACGCGTGGGGCGTGGCCACGACGAGCAGCACGAAGGCCAGCAGGGTGGCGATCTTCAGGTGCGCCGGAGCGCGGTGCACCGGGCTGTGCCCGTGGTAGTGGAGCCGGTGGCCGTGCCCGGCACCCACGTCAGCGGCTCCCGGCCGTGACGGGCCCGTCGGCGTCCTCGTCGGCGTCGGCGGCGTCGTCCTCGCCCTTGCGGCGCAGCACCCAGAAGAGCCCCCCACCGAGGCCGAGGGTCAGCGCGAGCCCGGCCACCCCGGCGATGGCGCCGCTCGCCCAGGCGTTGTCGACGCCCTCGGTCGTGTAGTCCGCGAGCGGGCTGGCCGCGGTGGGCGAGTCCTCCGCCCGGTCGAGGAAGCCGGTCTCCTCCGCGACGAACTCCAGCCCGTCGGGGTGGGAGGAGGCGAAGTAGCTCAGCCCGGCGGCCACCAGCACGCTGACGAGCAGGAACGCCGCGAAGAAGCGGCGGTTGGACCGCGCTCCCCCGCTCACGCCCGCTCCCCCGTGGGGGTCGCGGCCGCGACGCGCGCGGCGGTCTCGGCGCGCCGTGCGGCCAGGGCCGGGCGGGCCCCGTGGACGAGGTCGGGCCGTGAGGCCACCACCGCCCCGACCACCAGCGCCGTCACCACGGCCTCGCCCACGCCGATGGCGAGGTGCCAGGTGAGCATCGCGGTCAGCACCCGGTCGGTGGCGATCGGCGCGGTGCCGCCGACGGCGAAGAGCGCGGTGAAGACGAGCGACGCGACGGGCACGCTGACCAGCGCGGCGACGGCGGCTGCCGGGGCGACGCTGCTCAGCCGCCGCGGCAGGATCGCGCGCACGGCCACGAAGACCAGCCAGCCCACGGCGACGCCCACGAGGGCGAGCAGCGTGATGTTGGTGCCGATCGCGGTGATCCCGCCGTCGGCCATGAAGAGCGCCTGCACGATCAGCACGACGCTGACGCACAGCACCCCGGTCCACGGACCGACGAGCACGGCGGCCAGGGCCCCGCCCATGAGGTGGCCGGAGGTGCCGGCACCGACGGGGAAGTTGACCATCTGGGCGGCGAAGACGAAGGTCGCGACCAGCCCGGCCATGGGCGCGGTACGGTCGTCGAGCTCGCGGCGCGCACCCCGCAGGGCGACCGCCACGGCCCCGGCCGCGACCACCCCGGTCGCGATCGACGTCGGCGCGTCGAGGAATCCGTCGGGTACGTGCATGTCGCGAGCAAACACCTTCTGCAAACTGTTCGCAACTAGCCGTTCGGAGAGCCCGTGACCCAGACCGACGCCACGCCCCCTGCCCGGCTGTCCCCCGGCGACGTGGCCCCCGACTTCACCCTGCCCACCGACGACGGCGGCGAGGTCTCGCTGGCCGACCTGCGCGGACGCCGCGTGATCGTCTACTTCTACCCCGCCGCGATGACGCCCGGCTGCACCAAGCAGGCGTGCGACTTCAGCGACTCCCTGGAGTCGCTGCGGTCCGCCGGCTACGAGGTGGTGGGCATCTCCCCCGACAAGCCGGCCAAGCTCGCCCGCTTCCGCGAGCGCGACGGCCTGGGCATCACGCTGGCCTCCGACGAGGACCGGTCGGTGATGACGGCGTACGGCGCCTTCGGCGAGAAGAAGCTCTACGGCAAGGTGGTGCAGGGCGTGATCCGCTCGACCGTCGTCGTCAACGAGGACGGCACCGTGGAGGTCGCGCAGTACAACGTCAAGGCCACCGGTCACGTCGCCAAGCTCCGCAGGGACCTCGGGCTGGAGACCTCCGCCTCGTAGGATCGTGCCGCCTCGGCCGGAGTGGTGGAATCGGCAGACACGCGGGCTTTAGGTGCCCGTGCCTTCGGGCGTGGGGGTTCGAGTCCCCCCTCCGGCACGTCGTGGCACGGAACATCCCCGGGGTGGCGCGACGTTGTGACAGCCATGCGAGCAGCGATCTACGACGAGTTCGGCGGCCCCGAGGTGCTCGAGGTCCGCGACGTCCCCGAGCCTCCCGTCGGGCCCGACAGCGTGCTGGTGCGCGCCCGCGCCACCAGCGTCAACCCGGTCGACTGGAAGGTGCGCCAGGGCTACCTGCAGGGGGCCCTGCCCCACCACCTGCCCATCGTGCCCGGGTGGGACGTCGCCGGCGTCGTCGAGGCCGTCGGTCCCGCCGTGCGCACGGGGCTGGTGCCCGGTGACGAGGTCTACGGCTACGTGCGCCGCGACGACGTCGCCCTGGGCACCTCCGCCGAGCTGGTCGCCGCGCCCGAGCGCACCCTGGCTCCCAAGCCCGCCTCCCTCTCCTTCGAGGAGGCCGCCGCCCTGCCGCTGGCGGGACTGACGGCCTACCAGGCCCTCACCGAGGGGCTCGAGGTCACCGACGGCGACCGGGTGCTGGTGCACGCCGCGTCCGGGGGCGTCGGCCACCTGGCCGTGCAGATCGCCAAGGCGCAGGGCGCGCACGTGGTGGCGACGGCGAGCGCCGGTGCCCACGACTGGCTGCGCGAGCTCGGGGCCGACGAGGTGCTCGACTACACGGCCGGACCGATCAGCGAGCAGCTCGCGGCCGGCAGCGGCAAGGTCGACGCCGTGCTCGACCTGATCGGGGGCGACGCGCTCGACGACGCCCCCCGGCAGGTCGAGGGCGGCACCCGCATCGTCTCCGTGATCGACCCCGCCGTCAGGGACCTCGGCGGCACCTACGTCTTCGTACGCCCGGACCGCGAGGGCCTCGAGGCCCTGGCCGCGCTCGCCGACGACGGCCGGCTGCGCGTGCGCGTCGCGGCGACGTACCCGCTCGAGGAGATCGCCGCGGCGCACCGCCACTCCGAGGAGGGCCACCCGGGCGGAAAGGTCGTCGTCACCCTCTGAGGTCACTACAGTCCGGCCATGGACAGCGCGCTCACCACGGTCGGGCTGCCGCTGGCCCTGGCCGTCATCATGCTCGGCCTGGGGCTCGACCTGACCCTGGAGGACTTCCGGCGCGTCACGCGCCACCCGCGTGCCGTGGTCGTGGCGCTGGTGTGCCAGCTGGTCGTGCTGCCCGTCTTCTGCTTCGGGCTGGTGCTCGCGCTCGACCTGCCGCCCCTGCTCGCGGTCGGCATGATGCTGCTCGCGTCGTCCCCCGGTGGCACCACGGCCAACCTCTTCAGCCACCTCTTCCACGGCGACGTCGCGCTCAACATCACCCTGACCGCCATCAACAGCGTGATCGCCTTCGTCACGCTGCCGCTCATCACCGGCTTCGCGATCTCCTGGTTCGACCTCGCCGGCGAGGTCTCGCTGCCGCTCGGCGAGGTGCTCGGCGTCTTCGCGATCATCCTGGTGCCGGTGGTCGTGGGCATGGTGGTGCGGGCCCGGCGGCGCGACTTCGCGGAGCGGATGGACCGACCGGTGCGCGTCGGGTCCGCGGTCGTGCTGGCCGTCCTGGTGCTCGGGATCCTGCTCGACCAGCGCGAGGACGTCGTCGGCTACCTCGCCTCCGTCGGAGTCGCCTGCGCGGTCTTCTGCGCGACCAGCCTGGTCCTCGGGTACGCCGTCCCGCGCGCGCTCGGCGTCGGCGTGCCGCAGGCGATCGCCTCGTCGATGGAGATCGGCGTCCACAACGCGA
This sequence comes from Nocardioides aequoreus, assembly GCF_000720335.1. Lineage (GTDB taxonomy): Bacteria > Actinomycetota > Actinomycetes > Propionibacteriales > Nocardioidaceae > Marmoricola > Marmoricola aequoreus. The sequence continues at coordinate 30,113 of NZ_JOJN01000007.1, forward strand.
CGCTCGCGATCTTCGTCGCGGTCGAGGTGCTGGGCAGCACCGAGGCCTCCGTGCCGGCGGCGGTCTACTCGCTCTTCATGTTCGCCTTCGCCGTCGCCTGGGGCTCGCTGCTGGTGCGGCGCACCTCGGTGGCCGCACCGGCCGCCTGAGCGGGCCTACGACGTGAGCAGCGTCGCGACCTGCGGCGCGATCTCGCGCAGCGCACGGCCGCGGTGGGAGACGGCGTCCTTCTGCGCCGGCGTCATCTCCGCCGACGTGAGCTCGCCCTCCTGGTCGTCGGGCACGAAGAGCACGTCGTAGCCGAAGCCCCCCTCGCCGCGCAGCTCGGTGATGACGCGGCCGCGCATCACGCCCTCGACCACGACGGTGCGCCCGTCGGGCAGCACGCACGCGACGGCGCAGCGGAACTCCGCACCGCGGCGCTCCGCCGGCACGTCGGCGAGCTGGTCGAGCAGCAGCCGGTTGTTGCGCTCGTCGGACTTCGGCGGCCCCGACCACCGCGCCGAGAGCACGCCGGGCATGCCCTGGAGCGCATCGACGCACAGCCCGCTGTCGTCGGCGATGCAGGGCAGGCCCGTGGCGGCGACGCCGGCCCGGGCCTTGAGCAGGGCGTTGCCCTCGAAGGTGGGCTGGTCCTCGACCGGCTCGTCGTACGCCGCCACGTCGGCGAGGCCGAGCACCTCCACGTCGGGCACGTGCGCGACGAGCAGCCGGTGCATCTCGGCGACCTTGCCGGCGTTGCGCGAGGCCACGACCAGGCGTGCAGCGTCAGCCATCCGCGAGCGCCTGCTCCTGGATGCGGGTCAGGTCGGCGCAGCCCTTGACGGCGAGGTCGAGCAGGCCGTCGAGCTCGCGGCGGTCGAAGGCCGCGCCCTCGGCGGTGCCCTGCACCTCCACGAAGCTGCCCTGCCCGGTCATCACGACGTTCATGTCGGTCTCGGCGCGCACGTCCTCCTCGTAGGGCAGGTCGAGCCGGGGCAGGCCGTCGACGATGCCGACCGAGACGGCCGCGACCGAGCCGGTGAGCGGGTCGCCGGCGAGCGCCCCCTGCGTGCGCAGGTGGGCGACGGCGTCGGCGAGGGCGACGTACGCCCCGGTGATCGCGGCGGTGCGGGTGCCGCCGTCGGCCTGGAGCACGTCGCAGTCGAGCACGATGGTGTTCTCCCCCAGCGCCCGGTAGTCGATCACCGCACGCAGCGAGCGGCCGATGAGGCGGGAGATCTCGTGGGTGCGCCCCCCGATGCGGCCCTTGACCGACTCGCGGTCGGAGCGGGTGTTGGTGGCCGACGGGAGCATCGCGTACTCCGCGGTCACCCAGCCGAGCCCCGAGCCCTTGCGCCAGCGCGGCACACCCTCCGACGCCGAGGCGGCGCACAGCACGCGGGTGCGACCGAACTCGACCAGCACCGACCCCGCCGGGTGGTCCTGCCAGTGGCGGGTCACCCGGACGGGGCGGAGCTGGTCGTCGGCCCGGCCGTCAGCACGCGAAGTCATGCCGGCGACCCTAGTGGGCCTCTCGTGGGCCTCGAGAGGGTGGCTACTTCACCTCGGCCCGCAGCACCCGCCACACGCCGATGGCGAGCGGGAGCAACAGCCAGATCGCGCCCGAGACCGCGAGGTGGGCCCACTCCTCGCCCTCGATGCTCCAGTCGAAGAGCGGGCCCTGCGCGGCGCTGAAGTCGATCCACGGCTGGATGTCGCGCACCCACTCGAGCAGCGCGGCCGCGAGCAGGAAGACCGGCGGGAGCACGAAGGAGTAGAGGAAGAAGACGACGATCGCGGCCGCCGTGTTGAGGAAGAGCGCGGCCAGCGCGAAGCCCGACAGCATGCCGATCGTCTGGAGCAGCAGGAAGCCGGGCACCGAGACCTCCCCGAGGCTCCAGGACGCCCCGTCGCCGGAGAGCAGGCCGTAGAGCAGGTTGCAGATCGCGGCGATGCCGGTGGCGACCACGGCCACCACCAGGGCCAGCAGCAGCCCCGCGACCAGCTTGGCCAGCACCACCCGCGTGCGCCGTGGCTCCAGGGTGAAGGTCACCATCGCGGTGCGCTGGTTCCACTCGCTCGTCACCAGCATGATGCCGAGCACGGGCAGCAGCACGGCCGTCGTGTAGTTGGTCGTGGAGAAGAAGGTGCCGAACTCCGGCTCGAAGTCGTCCTGGGTCAGGCCGACCGCGACCACGATGGCCATGCCGAGGGCGGCGAAGGCGGCGATGACGATGAGCAGCCACAGCCCGGCGCGGGTGTCGTAGCTCTTGCGCAGCTCCACCCGCAGCTGGGTGAGGAAGGAGATCGGCTTGGTGTGCGAGAGGTCGAGGGTGGTGCGGGGGTCGGGAGTGGCGGTGGTCGTGCTCATCGGGTCGCTCCGGCGGTCGAGGCGGACGGGTCGGTCTGGGGGGCCGGCGAGGCACCCACCTGCTCGCGGGCGTCGCCCGCGGTGAGCTGGAGGAACATCTCCTCCAGCCCGGCGCCGTCGGCCGGGCGCAGCTCGACGAGGACGACGCCGGCGCGAGCGGCCACGCGGCCGATCTCGACGGGGTCGCACTCCGCGCGGACGCCCTGGTCGCCCGAGGTGACGGCCTCGACGCCGGCCTCGCGGAGCGCGGCCGCCAGCGCGTCGGGCTGCTCGGCGCGGGCGAACGACCCACGGGTCTGCAGCAGCTCGGCCTTGGTGCCCTGGGCGACGATCTTCCCACGCCCGATGAGCACCATGTCGTCGGCGATCATCTCCACCTCGTGCAGCAGGTGCGAGGAGAGCAGCACGGTGCCGCCCTGCGAGGCGAAGGACCGCAGCAGCCCGCGCATCCAGTGGATGCCGGCCGGGTCGAGGCCGTTGGCCGGCTCGTCGAGGACGAGCACGGAGGGGTCGCCCAGCAGCGCGTTGGCAATGCCGAGCCGCTGGCGCATGCCCAGGGAGTAGTTGCGCACCCGGCGCTTGGCCTCGGAGCCGTCGAGGCCGACCAGGGTCAGCATCTCCTCGACCCGGTCGCGACCGACGCCGATCGTGCCGGCGGTGATGCGCAGCACTTCCCGGCCGGTGCGGCCGGCGTGCTGGGCCGAGGCGTCGAGCAGCGTGCCGACGTGGCGGGCAGGGTTGGGGATGTCGTGGTAGCGGTGACCGCCGATCGTGATGCTGCCCTGGTCGGGGTGCGTCAGGCCGACCATGATGCGCATGCTGGTGGTCTTGCCGGCCCCGTTGGGGCCGAGGAAGCCGGTGACGCGGCCGGGGCGAGCGGTGAACGACACGTCGTCGACCGCCGTGAACCCGCCGTACCGCTTGGTGACGTGGTCGAGCTGGATCATCGAGGATTCCTTCCGGGAGCCATGCCGTCAGCCTGGCCGCTGCGGTCGCCCCCGCGCGTCGGCCCGGGGACTCTGGTCGCGCGACCAAAGTACGACGCCGCGCCCGGCTGGGCGCGTCTCCGGGACGATGCCGCGCCGCCCTCCTCGCTCCTAGGGTGGGGGCGTGCCCGACGACCGTGCTCCTGCCGACGCTCCGTGGCAGCCGCGGCTGAGCGTCTGGGGCCACACCTGGCGCTACCTGCTCATGCTCGCGGTCTCGGCGACGGCCTTCGGCATCACCGTCTCCGAGGCCCCCGACGGCAGCGAGGCGATCCTGGCGGTCGACCTGCTGCTGGGTGTCGTCTCCTTCGTCGTCGTCGGGTGGCGACGACGCTTCCCGCGGGCGGTGGCCGTCGGCCTGACGCTCGTCGGCATCGCCTCCGCCGCCTCGGCGGGCCCCGGCATCCTCGCCGTGGTCTCGCTGGCCACCCGGAGGCGGTGGGCCGAGGTCGTCGGCATCGGCGTGCTGTCGGTGGTCTCGGCGCAGCTCTGGGCGGCCACCAGCCCCGGCGCCGGCACCGACCCCTGGTGGCTCACGCTGAGCTTCAACGTCGTCATCGTCACGGCCTTCCTCATGGCCGGCATGTACGCCGGCTCCCGCCGTGAGCTGCTGTGGTCGCTGCGCGACCGCGTCGAGCGGGCCGAGTCCGAGCAGGCGCTGCGCGTGGAGCAGGCCCGCGCCACGGAGCGGCAGCGCATCGCGCGCGAGATGCACGACGTGCTCGGCCACCGGATCTCGCTGGTGACGATGCATGCCGGCGCCCTGAGCTTCCGCGAGGACCTCGAGCGCGAGCAGGTCTCGCAGAGCGCCCAGGTGATCCTCGACAACGCGCAGCTGGCGATGAGCGAGCTGCGCTCGGTGCTCGGCGTGCTGCGGGGCGACGAGGGCGAGCTCGCGCCCGACCAGCCACCGCCGACGCTCGCCGACGTCGAGACGCTGGTGGCCGAGGCCGACGCCGGTGGGGCCCGGGTGCACCTGGTGCAGGACCTGCCCCCCGGAGCCACCGTGCCCCCCGGCGTCGCCCGGACGGCGTACCGCGTGGTGCAGGAGGGCCTGACCAACGTGCGCAAGCACGCCCCCGCCGCGCACGCCACGGTGAGCCTCGGCGGCGCCCCCGGCGCCGGTCTCGAGGTGTCGGTGGCCAACCCGCTGCCGGCGTGGGGGCACCCCACGACGGGCGCGGGCTTCGGCATCGTCGGGCTCACCGAGCGGGCCGAGCTGAGCGGCGGCACGCTGCGCTCGGCCGTCGAGGGCGGACAGTTCGTGCTGGAGGTGACCCTGCCGTGGCCGGAGTGACCCGCGTGGTGCTGGTCGACGACGACCCGCTGGTGCGCTCCGGCCTGGCACTCATCCTCGGCGGCGCACGCGACCTCCAGGTCGTGGCGCAGGCCGCCGACGGCGAGGAGGCGCTCGAGGTCGTGGCCCGCGAGCGGCCCGACGTCGTGCTGATGGACATCCGGATGCCCCGGCTCAACGGGCTCGAGGCCACCGAGCGGCTGCTCGCCCCGGCCGAGCCGCCGGCCGTGCTGGTGCTGACCACCTTCGACGCCGACGAGCACGTCGTGCGCGCCCTGGCGGCGGGCGCCGCCGGCTTCCTGCTCAAGGACACCGCCCCCGACCTGATCGTCGACGCGGTGCGCCGGGTGGCGCGCGGGGAGCCGATCCTCTCGCCCAGCGTCACCCGCCAGCTGATCGCCCAGGTCCAGCAGCTCGGCGCCGCCGGTCCCGACGCCGAGGCCGAGGCCGCCCGCGACCGGCTCGCCGCGCTGACCGACCGGGAGCGGGAGGTCGCGGAGGCCATCGCCCGGGGCCTCTCCAACTCCGACATCGCCCGCGAGCTGCACCTGAGCGTGCCGACCGTGAAGACCCACATCTCGCGACTCTTCACCAAGCTGCGGGTCGACAACCGCGTGCAGATCGCCATCGCCGTGCTCGCGGCCGCCCCCGACTCCTGAGGAGCCGGGCTAGAGGTCGTAGACCTGCCCCGGGGCGGCGAGGGCGATGTCGCCGGCGTACTCGCCCCGCGCCTCGGCCAGCACCGTGGCCGGGTCGTGCCAGGGCGGGATGTGGGTGAGCACGAGCCGGCGGGCCCCCGCGCCGGCGGCGGTGCGACCGGCCTCGGCCCCGGTCAGGTGCAGGTCGGGAGGGTTGGGAGCGCCCTCGAGGAAGGACGCCTCGCACAGGAAGAGGTCAGCGTCGCGGGCGGTGTCGTCGAGCCCGTGGCAGACGCCGGTGTCACCGGAGTAGGCGACCGAGCGGCCGTCGGCGGTGACCCGCAGGGCGTACGCCGTGACGGGGTGCACGACGCGCCGCGCGATCACCGAGAAGGGACCGAAGGTGATCGCGGTGGTGCCGTAGGGGCGGAAGTCGAACTCCTCGGTCATGCCCGGGTCGGGGTCGAGGTCGTAGGCCCGGGCCATCCGCCCCGCGGTGTCGGCCGGACCCCAGACCGGGATCCGCGGCAGCGCGCCGTCGGGGTGGTACTTGCGCATCACGTAGTAGCCGCAGAGGTCGAGGCAGTGGTCGGCGTGCAGGTGCGAGAGGAAGACCCCGTCGATCCCCTTGGCGTCGGTCAGCGACTGCAGCGTGCCGAGCGCCCCGCTGCCGAGGTCGAGCAGGATCCGCCAGGTGCGGCCCGCGTGGTCGGCCTCGAGGAGGTAGCAGCTGGCGGAGGACCCGGGTCCGGGGTAGGAGCCGGAGCTGCCGACGACGGTCAGTCTCATGGCACCCTCACGCCGAGGCCCACGCGCCGGCGAACTGCGTGGCCTGCTGCAGCTCGGGGCCGAGGAAGCGCTGGCCGACGGTGGCGAACTCGTCGGGCTGGCCGGTGGTCACGAAGACGTGGGCAGCCGTGGCGTCGTCGGGGCGCTCCAGGCCGTGCTCGATCAGGGTGCGGTAGACGTCCTTGGCGCACTCCTCGGCGCTGCTCACGAGCGTCACCTGCTCCCCCATCACGAAGGAGATGACACCGGTCAGCAGCGGGTAGTGGGTGCACCCGAGGATCAGGGTGTCGACGCCGGCCGCGACCAGCGGGTCGAGGTACTCGTGCGCGACGGCCAGCAGCTCGGGGCCGCTGGTCACGCCCTGCTCGACGAGGTCGACGAAGCGAGGGCAGACCTGGGTGTGCAGCGTCACGCCGGGCACCGCGGCGAGCGCGTCGGCGTAGGCCAGCGACTGGGCGGTCGCCCGGGTGCAGATCACGCCGACCTCGCCCGACCGCGTCGCGGCCACCGCACGCCGGGCGGCCGGGAGGATCACCTCGACGACCGGCACGTCGTAGCGCTCGCGGGCGTCGCGCAGCACCGCCGCGCTGGCGGAGTTGCAGGCGATGACCAGGGCCTTGACCCCCTGCAGGACCAGGTGGTCGAGGCACTCCAGGGCGTACTCGCGGACCTCGCCGATCTGCTTGGGCCCGTAGGGCTGCCGCGCGGTGTCGCCGAGGTAGACCACCGACTCGTGGGGCAGCTGGTCCATCACCGCCCGGGCGACGGTCAGGCCCCCGAAGCCGGAGTCGAAGATCCCGATCGGCGCGTCACTCACGAGAGGACACGCTAGTCGCCGACGCGCCGCTGCGGGGGGAACGAGAGGAGTGCCACAGCCACCACGTGCCCGCGAGCGGCAGCAGCAGCGGCACGTAGCCGTAGCCCGCGCCGAAGCCGGACCAGACCGTGGCGTCGGGGAAGTCGGCGCGGTCGAGCAGCGTCACGGCACCGACCACGAGCACCCCGACGAGCTCGACGCCCACGGCCGTCCACGCGAGCCGCCGGCGTCCGGTGGCCAGGGCGTAGGTCGCGACCACGTAGACGACCGCGGCCAGCGCGGAGAGGCCGTAGGCCAGCGGTGCCTCGGAGGCCTTGGTGAGCAGCTGGTAGGACGACCGCGCGGTCGCGGCGACGGCGAAGACGCCGTAGACGAAGACCAGGGTGCGACCCCAGCCGGTGCGCAGCTCGGGCGAGCGCGGCGCGCCGCTCACGTGCCGGCCGCCCAGATGTCGTGCAGCCGCAGCAGCAGGAAGGGCACGACCAGCACGGCGACCAGCAGCGCGGCCGTGCCGCCGCGCGACCTCTCGCCGTGCGACCAGACGATGCCCGCCGGGATGCAGAAGGGGACGAGCAGCAGGTAGCCCAGGTACTCCCAGACCGGGACGTCGCCGCGGTCGCCGAAGAGCCGCACCACGCCCCAGACCGTGACGACGAGCACGCTCGCGGCGACCAGGCCGAGGAAGTCGAGCAGCAGGCCACCGGGCTGCCGGTTGCGGACCATCTCCACGACCAGGCCGACGGCGGCGACGCCGCACAGCGCGGCGACGCCGACCATCAGCAGGTCCATGAGCGCCCCGGGCTCGCGCTCAGGCCCACAGCTGGCCCTCGAGCTGCTCCTCGGCCTCGTCGACGGTGCCCTCGTAGGCGCCGGTGGAGAGGTACTTCCAGCCGCCGTCGCAGACCACGAAGGCGATGTCGGCGCGCTCCCCCGCCTTGACCGCCTTGGCCGCCTGGCCCAGGGCGGCGTGCAGGATGGCGCCGGTCGAGATGCCGGCGAAGATGCCCTCCTGCTCGAGCAGCTCGCGGGTGCGGCGTACGGCGTCGCGCGGCCCGACCGAGAAGCGGGAGTCGATCAGCGACTCGTCGTACAGCTCGGGCACGAAGCCCTCGTCGAGGTTGCGCAGGCCGTAGACCAGCTCGCCGTAGCGCGGCTCGGCCGCGACGATCCGGACCTCGGGCTTGTGGGCCCGGAAGAAGCGGCTGGTGCCCATCAGGGTGCCGGTGGTGCCGAGCCCGGCGACGAAGTGGGTGATCTCGGGGAGGTCGGCCAGCAGCTCGGGCCCGGTGCCCTCCTCGTGCGCGAGGGCGTTGGCGTCGTTGCCGTACTGGTAGAGCATCACCCAGTCGGGGTGCTCCTGGGCGACGAGCTTGGCGACGCGCACGGCCTCGTTGGAGCCGCCCGCGGCGGGCGAGGAGACGATCTCGGCCCCCCACATGCGCAGCAGCAGGCGGCGCTCCTCGGAGGTGTTCTCCGGCATCACGCACACGATGCGGTAGCCCTTGAGCTTGGCCGCCATCGCCAGCGAGATGCCGGTGTTGCCGGAGGTGGGCTCGAGGATGGTGCAGCCCGGGCGCAGCGTGCCGTCCTTCTCCGCCTGCTCGATCATCCGCAGCGCCGGCCGGTCCTTGATGGAGCCGGTGGGGTTGCGGTCCTCCAGCTTGGCCCACAGCCGCACGTCGGGGGACGGCGAGAGCCGCGGCAGCCCCACCAGGGGGGTGCCGCCGACGGAGTCGAGCAGGTTGTCGAAGCGCATGGGGGCGCGGCTCAGCCGCCCGCGACCGCCGGCAGCACCACGACCTGGTCGCCGTCGGAGAGCTCGGTGCCGAGGCCGCCGGTGAAGCGGACGTCCTCGTCGTTGACGTAGAGGTTGACGAAGCGGCGCAGGTCGTCGCTGCCGTTCTTCGCCTCCACGAGACGGTCCTTCAGGCCGGGGTGGTTCGCCTCCAGGTCGTCGATCAGGTCGGCGAGGGTGCCCCCGCTGCCCTGCACCTCCTTGGCGCCGCCGGTGTAGGTGCGCAGGATGGTGGGGATGCGGACGTCGATGGACATGCTCAGTACCTCTCCACGAGCGTGACCTCTTCCTCGGTCACCTCGCCGTCGATGATGCGATACGACCTGAACTCCACAGGTCCCTCGCTATTCCCGTGCTCACGTGTGCTCACCAGCACGTAGTGGGCGCCCGGCTCGCTGGCCAGGCCGATGTCGGTGCGGCTGGGGTAGGCCTCCGTCGCGGTGTGCGAGTGGTAGACCACCACCGGCTCCTCGTCGTTGCTCCACATCTGCTTGTACAGCGCCAGCAGCTCGGTGGAGTCGAACTCGTAGAAGGTCGGCGACCCCGCCGCGTTGACCATCTCGACCAGCCGCTCGGGCCGGTCGCTGCCCTCGGGACCCGCGACGATGCCGCAGGCCTCGTCGGGGTGGTCCCGCTTGGCGTGGGCGACGATCCGGTCACGGATCTCGGTGGTCAGCGTGAGCACTGCTCAAGCCTAGGGGGAGGGCGTGCGGAGCTCGGCGTCAGGCCGCACTGCGGACGAGGGTCTCCTGCAGGAAGCCCAGCCAGTCGTAGATGTCGTGCACCTGCGCGCGCGGGTCGTCGTCGTCGAGCTCGGCCCAGCGCTCCTCGTCGCCGTCCTCGATGCCCAGCCGGGTCGCGATCGCCAGCCGCATGTCGGTGAAGGTCCGCAGCCAGGTCATCGTCGCGGCGGCGTCGAGCTCGACGTCGATGAAGACGCCGTCCTCGGGCTCGGCGGTGAGTCCGGCCTCCTCGAGGGCCTCGATCACCGCGGCCGCCCCGGCCGCCTTGCCGTCGCGCAGCGCCGCCTCGGTGAAGCGGCGGAAGTCGGCGGCCGCCTCGTCGTCCTCGGCGTACGCCGTGGGGAAGAGCCGGGCGAGCACCGGGTCGTCGGGCGCGGTCGTGGGTCCGCTGAAGTCGAGCATCTGCTCCAGGGGGTCGGCATCGCTCGGCGCCGCCTCCTCGTGGCGGAGCAGCTCGATGAGCTGGGCGGCCAGCGAGCGCAGCAGGTCGGCCTCGAAGACGGTGAAGGTCGCGAGCGCCGCGCCGCTCCTGCGGTGCCTGCGGAAGCCGGCGCTCATCGGTGGCTCCTCGGGTCGCTCACGGCTGGTCGGACCTCTGCAGCGTGGCCCACAGACCGAACTCGTGCATCGCCTGCACGTCGCGCTCCATCTCCTCGCGGGAGCCGGTGGAGACCACCGACCGGCCGTCCTCGTGCACCTCCATCATCAGCTTCTCCGCCTTGCGCTTGGAGTAGCCGAAGTAGGTCTGGAAGACGAAGGTCACGTAGGACATCAGGTTGACCGGGTCGTTCCACACGATCGTCACCCACGGCGTCGCGGTCTGCGCGAGGTCGGCGACCTCGGGCTCGTCCAGTTCGACCGGTGAGGTGGACACGGCCCCATTGTGCACAGGGCCGCCGACCCGGCGGGCGCGCCGGGTGGGCCGGCGCCCCGCTGCCGGAGCGCGCCACGCCCTAGATTGACCCGGTGACCACTGCCCCGGGCGCCGTGCCCGCGCCGTCGCCGGAGCCCGCCTCCACGGCGCTGCTGACCGACCACTACGAGCTCACCATGCTGCAGGCGTCGCTGGCGTCGGGCGCCGCGCACCGGCGCTCCTACTTCGAGCTCTTCCCCCGCCGGCTGCCCGAGGGACGCCGCTACGGCGTGGTCGCCGGCGTCGGTCGCGCCCTCGACGCGATCGAGCGCTTCCGCTTCGACGACGCCGAGCTGGCCTTCCTGGAGGAGCAGCGCATCGTCGACGCCCGCACCCTGGCCTGGCTGGCCGACTACCGCTTCTCCGGGCACGTCTGGGGCTACCGCGAGGGCGAGGTCTACTTCCCCTTCTCGCCGGTGCTCGTGGTCGAGGCGAGCTTCGCCGAGGCCGTCCTGCTGGAGACCGTGCTGCTCTCGATCTACAACCACGACTCCGCCATCGCCTCGGCCGCCTCGCGCATGACCTGGGCCGCCGGACGCCGGCCCTGCATCGAGATGGGCTCCCGCCGCACCCACGAGTGGTCGGCCGTGGCCAGCGCCCGGGCGGCGTACGTCGGCGGCTTCACCGCCACCTCCAACCTGATGGCGCGGCGGCTCTACGGCGTCCCCTCGACCGGCACCAGCGCCCACTCCTTCACGCTGCTGCACGACACCGAGGAGGACGCCTTCCGTGCCCAGCTGAGCTCGCTCGGCGCGAGCACCACCCTGCTCGTGGACACCTACGACGTGGCGGGCGCCGTACGCCGCGCGGTCGAGCTCGCGGGCCCGGGGCTGGGCGCCGTGCGGCTCGACTCCGGCGACCTCGGCATGCTCGCCCACGAGGTGCGCTCGCAGCTCGACGACCTCGGCGCGGTCGACACCCGCATCATCGTGACCTCCGACCTCGACGAGTTCGCCATCGCCGGTCTGGCCTCGGCACCGGTCGACGGCTACGGCGTCGGCACCGAGCTGGTCACCGGCAGCGGCGCCCCGACCAGCGGCTTCGTCTACAAGCTCGTCGCCCGCGAGGACGACGAGGGCCGCCTGGAGTCGGTCGCCAAGCGCAGCTCGGGCAAGGTCTCGATCGGTGGCCGCAAGTACGCCCTGCGCCGCCTGGGCCCCGACGGGCGGGCGAACGCCGAGGTGGTCGGCGTGGGCCGGCCCGACCACGACCAGCAGGACGCGCGCGCCCTGCTCGAGCCGCTGGTGCGCGACGGCCAGCCGGTCTGGCGCGAGCCGCTCGACGTCGCGCGCGACCGGCACCTGCGGGTGCGCGAGGAGCTCCCGCCCATCGCCAGGCAGCTCTCCAAGGGCGAGCCGGTGATCGAGACGCTGCTGGTGGGCGACGCCTAGCCGGCGGCCCGCGCCGGTTTCCCCGGTCGACGTGGGCGACCGTGGCCGCGACTACCCTCGCCCCATGACCCGCGGACTGATCGTCGTCGACGTGCAGAACGACTTCTGCGAGGGCGGCTCGCTGCCCGTCACCGGGGGGATCGCCGTGGCCGGGAAGGTCGCCGCGCTGCTCGCCGGCGACCACGGGTACGACGCGGTCGTGGCCACCAAGGACCACCACGTCGACCCGGGCGACCACTGGTCGATCGAGCCCGACTACGTCGACTCCTGGCCGGTGCACTGCGAGGTCGGCACACCCGGCGAGGACTTCCGTGCGGAGCTCGACCCCGCCCGCTTCGACGAGGTCTTCCGCAAGGGACGGCACGAGGCGGCGTACTCCGGATTCGAGGGCCGCTCCCCCGACGACGCGTCCCTCGCGGGGTGGCTGCGCGAGCGCGGCGTCGACGCCGTCGACGTCGTCGGCATCGCCACCGACCACTGCGTGCGCGCCACGGTGCTCGACGCCGTCGCCGAGGGCTTCACCACCACGGTGCTGCTCGACCTCTGCGCCGGCGTCGCACCCGAGTCGACCGAGAACGCGCTCGCGGCGATGCGGGAGGCCGGCGCCCGGCTGGCCTGAGCCGGCTCAGCGGCCCTCGAAGCGCGGCGGACGTCGCTCGGCGAAGGCCGCCATGCCCTCGGCGGCGTCGACGGTGCGCAGCAGCACGGCCTGGCCCGACCGCTCCCGCGCGAAGGCGCCCTCCAGCTCCGCGAGGGTGGCGGCGTTGACGGCCTTCTTGGTCGCGGCCACGGCCAGGGGGGCGGCGGCCGCCAGGCGGTCGACCAGCGTCTCCAGCCCGGCGGCGTACTCCTCGTCGGGGAGCAGGTGGGTGACCAGCCCCATGGCGAGGGCCTCCTCGGCGCCCACCCGGTCCGAGGTCAGCGCCAGCCGCATCGCGCGCGCCCGCCCGACAGAGGCGGCGAGCAGGGCGGAGGCGCCCCCGTCGGGCATCAGGCCGATCCGCGAGAAGGCGAGCGTCAGCGAGGCGGAGGCCGTGGCCACCACCAGGTCGCAGGCCAGCGCGAGGGACATCCCCACCCCGGCCGCCACGCCCCCCAGGCCGCACACCACCGGCCGGTCCAGCTCGAGCACGGCACGCACCAGAGCGTTGGCCGCGTCGACCGAGCCGCCGTCGTACCGGTCCTGCGGGTCGGGGCCGCCGAGGTCGGCGCCCGCGCAGAAGGCCGGCCCCCGGCCGGTCAGCACCACCACGCGGACGTCGTCGCGCGTCGCCACGGCGCGCAGCTCCCGCAGCAGCACCGCCGTCATGTCGCTGGTGAGCGCGTTGTAGCGCTCCGGCTCGTCGAGGGTCAGCCACAGCGCGGCCCCCTCCTGGCGCACCTGCACCGAGTCGGTCATGGCACTAGTCTGACGTGATGGTCACCACGCTCGTCATCGCCGACGAGGTCGCGTCCAACCTGACCTCCACGGTGCTGCGCGACCTCGCCCCCCAGCTCGTGCTGTCGGCCGGTGACCTGCCGTGGGACTACGTCGAGTGGGTGGCCAGCACCGTCAACTGCCCGATGGTCTACGTGCCCGGCAACCACGACCCCGAGATCCGCGAGGACCCCTCCGACCTCTTCCACGGCACCCGCCCGCTCGGGGTGCTGCACGCCGACCAGCAGGTGGTCGACGCCGCGGGGCTTCGCATCGCGGGGCTGGGCGGCTGCGTGCGCTACCGCCCCGGGCCGCACCAGTACTCCCAGCGCCAGTACGCCGGCCGCGCCGCCCGGCTGCTGCGGCGCGCCCGCCGTGGCGGCCCGATCGACGTGCTGCTCACCCACGCCCCACCCAAGGGTCTCGGCGACGGCGACGACAAGCCCCACGAGGGTATCGAGGCGCTCCACCGCGTGCTCGACCGGCTGCAGCCGACCTGGCACCTGCACGGCCACATCCACCCCTACGGGATGCAGATGCCCGACCGCCAGGTCGGGCCCACGACGATCCGCAACGTGATCCCGTGGCGCGTGCTGGACATCACCCCGCGATCCGCCGTCAAGGCGGCACGCCCGGCCTGAGAGCGGGAGACAATGGGTGGCATGGCTCGAGACACCGGATCGCCCCGCCAGGACGCGGAGAGCGACTTCCTGCGCGCGAGGCGTCACCAGACGCTCTCGCAGCTGGCCGGCTGGCTGCGGGCCGACCCGCAGGCGGCGCGTGAGAGCCTCTCCTTCACCGAGGCCGTGCAGGCACTCGGACGCCGGGGCGAGCGCCGGCTCGGCGTCCGGCTGATCCCGCTCGACCAGATCGTCGGCTCGGTCGACAAGGTGCGCGACTTCGACCGGCGCTTCCGCCCGACCTCCGACCGGAGCCGGCAGCGCTGGGAGCGGGTCTCCCGGCTCGCCCGCGAGGGCCACGCGCTGCCGCCGATCCAGGTCTACAAGCTCGGCAACCTCTACTTCGTCAGCGACGGGCACCACCGCGTCTCCGTGGCCCGGGCGATGGGGCAGCGCGAGATCGAGGCCGACGTCACCGAGATCGACACCGTCATCGACACCGAGGGGATCGGTGGGCGCCGTGACCTCGACGCCAAGAACTGGGGGCTGCGCTTCCTCAAGCGGGTCCCCCTCACCGGGCACCGCCGCGCCGCGATCAGCTGCACCGACCCGACCGACTACCACCGGCTGGCCGAGATGGTCGAGGCGTGGGCGTGCCGGCTGATGCACGCCGAGGGCGCCTACTTCGACAAGGAGACGATGGCCCGGCGGTGGTTCGACGAGGAGTACACCCCGGTGCTGGAGATGATCGACCGCGCCGGCGTCCGTGGACCCGACGAGACCGGCGCCGATGCCTACATCCGGGTCGCGGGCGAGCGCTACCGGCTCATCCGCGAGCACGACTGGAACATGGACGTGCTGGAGGTGATCCGCGACCAGCAGGCACGCCGGCGGCGCGCCTCCCCCGGCGGCTCCGTGCGCGCCTGACCCCGGGTCAGGCGGTGGCGGCCGGGGTCGGCTCGTGCGCCTCCAGGGTGAGGTTCTGGCCCGACTCCGCGTCGAAGACGTGGATCTTCGCGGTGTCGACCCACAACGTCGACTGGCCACCGGCCGAGACCCGCGAGGCGGGGTCGAGGCGGGCGTTGACCTGGGTGCCCTCGCCGTGCATGTCCTGGCCCGCGTCGGCGGCGAGGTCGGCGAGGTCGCCCGAGGTGGCGGCGTCGCCCCGCACCGTGAAGTAGGCGAAGACGTCGGAGCCCATCGACTCGACCAGGTCGACGGTGACCTCGACGGTGGAGCCTGCCTTGTCGCCGACCAGCGCGTTGTCCTCGAAGTGCTCGGGCCGGATGCCGACGATGACCTCGCGCGAGGAGCTCTGGTCGACCGCCTGTCGGATGCGGTCGGGCATGCGCAGCGAGCCGAGCCCGGTCTGCAGCGAGTCACCCTCGACCTGGGCCGGCAGGAAGTTCATCGACGGGCTGCCGATGAAGCCGGCCACGAAGAGGTTGCGCGGACGCTCGTAGAGCTCGGTGGGCGACCCCACCTGCTGCACGATGCCGCCGCGCATCACCACGACGCGGTCGCCCAGTGTCATCGCCTCCACCTGGTCGTGGGTGACGTAGAGGGTGGTGGTGCCCAGCGACTTCTGGATCCGCGAGACCTGCGTGCGCATCTGCACCCGCAGCTTGGCGTCGAGGTTGGAGAGCGGCTCGTCCATGAGGAAGGCCTTCGGGCTGCGCACGATCGCGCGGCCCATCGCGACGCGCTGCCGCTGGCCCCCGGAGAGGTTGGCGGGCTTGCGGTCGAGGTGGTGGGTGAGCTCGAGCATCTCCGCCGCCTCCCCCACCTTCTCGTTGATGGTGCTCTTGTCGACGCCGGCGAGCACGAGCGGGAAGGCCATGTTCTCCCCCACGGTCATGTGGGGGTAGAGCGCGTAGGACTGGAAGACCATGGCGATGTCGCGGTCCTTTGGCGCCTTGTCGTTGACGACCTTGCCGTCGATGCGCAGCTCACCCTGGGTGATGTCCTCCAGGCCGGCCACCATGTTGAGGGTGGTCGACTTCCCGCAGCCCGACGGACCGACCAGGATGATGAACTCGCCGTCGGCGATCTCGAGGTTGAAGTCGTCGACGGCGAGCGCGCCGTCGGGATAGCGCTTGACCACGTGGTCCAGGACGATCTCTGCCACGGTTCGCTCCTTGGGTAGGGGTCGAGGGCCTCAGCCCTTGACGGCTCCGGACGTCAGACCGGCGACGATCCGCCGCTGGAAGAACAGCACGAAGATGACGATCGGGATGGTGATGATGACCGCGGCCGCCGCGATGGCCTGGGTCGGCTTCTCGAAGGTCGTGGCGCCCTGGAAGTACGACAGCGCCGCCGGGACCGTGCGGGCGTCGGTCGAGGTCGTCAGCGAGAGCGCGAAGAGGAAGTCGTTCCAGCAGTTGATGAAGACCAGGATCGCCGTGGTGAAGACCCCCGGCATCGCCAGCGGCGCGATCACCTTGCGGAAGGCCTGGTAGGGCGTGGCGCCGTCCATCTTGGCGGCCTTCTCCAGCTCCCACGGGATCTCCCGGAAGAAGGCGGAGAGCGTGTAGATCGCCAGCGGCAGCGCGAACGTGATGTACGGGATGATCAGCCCGAGCCAGGTGTCGAAGATGCCGATGGCGACGGTGATGCTGAAGAGCGGGGTCACCAGCGCGATCTGGGGGAACATCGCGACCAGCAGCGAGGCCCCCACGATCGCCTTCTTGCCCGGGAACTGCAGCCGCGCGATGGCGTACGCCGCCGACGTGCCGATGAGCAGGGCCAGGAAGGTCGAGATCAGGCAGATCCCGATCGAGTTGATCAGCGCCCGGGTGAAGTCGTCGTTGCTGAAGATCTGCTGGTAGGCCTCGAAGGTCGGCGAGGTAGTCATGTAGCGGCCGTTGTTGAGCTCGCCGTCGGACTTCAGCGAGAGCGAGACGATCCAGATCACCGGCACGAAGGCGTAGATCAGGACGACCGCGTTGACGGCGCCCCAGTAGAGCTTGCGGCGCGGCGTCTCGAGCGTGTTGGTGGCCGCCATCACCGACCCCCGTCCGCACCGGGCGCGGCGGTGCCGAAGCCCTTGATGAACACGAAGGCGACGATCGCGATCGTGAGGAAGATCAGCACGGCCATCGCGGACCCGATGCCCAGGTTGAGCCCGCGTATCAGGTTGTTGTAGGCGAGCACGGAGACCGACGAGGTGTCGTTGGCGCCGCTGGTGAGCACGAAGATGTTGTCGAAGATCCGGAAGGAGTCCATGACGCGGAAGAGCAGTGCGACGAGGATCGCCGGCTTCATCAGCGGCACGGTGACCTTGATGAAGCGCTGCCAGGCGTTGGCGCCGTCCATCGACGCGGCCTTGAGCAGGTCCTCGGGCACCAGCGCGAGGCCCGCCATCAGCAGCAGCGCCATGAAGGGGATGGTCTTCCAGACCTCGCTGAGCAGGATGATGAAGAGCGAGGGCCATCGCTCGGTCAGCGGGGCCGAGTCGGGGCCGGCGAGCCAGCCGATGCCCTGGCTCCAGGCGAAGCGCCAGGAGAAGGCCGCGACGACGGTGACGATGGCGTAGGGCACGAGCGCGGAGGTGCGCACGAGGCCGCGACCCACGATCGTGCGGTGCATCACGATGGCCAGCGCCATGCCGAGCACCAGCTGCAGGGCCGCGCCGACCACGGTGATGAAGGAGGTCACGAAGAAGGCGTTCCACCAGTAGGGGCTCGACAGGATGGTGATGTAGTTGTCGAGGCCGACGAACTCGCGGTCGCTCGGGTTGCGCAGGTCGGCCCGCATGAAGGACAGGTAGACCGCGTAGGCGATGGGGTAGGCCGTCACGGCCGCCATCACGATGACCGCGGGGGCGCAGAGCATCAGCCCGAAGCGTCGTTCGGCGCGGATGCCCTCGTTGTGTCGCTGTCGGGCGATCCGGGCGGCCTCGTCCTCGGCCTCCGACCTGCCCGGGCCCGGCTGGGTGGTGGTCGCGCTCACGGCAGGATCCCCTTTCCGTCCAGGGCGTCCTGGATCTCGCTGCGCAGCCGCTCCGCGGTCTCCTCCGGCTCGATCTGCGAGGGCGGCGAGATGACGTTGGAGATGGTCGTCGAGATGTTCTGGTAGACCGGCGACTTCGGGCGGTTGGAGGCCGTCTGCAGCGAGTCGAGGATGATCTCGTACTGCGGGAAGGCCTCGCGGATCTCCGGCCGCTCGAAGAGCGCCTCGGTCACCGGCACGTCACCGGCCTCGATCGCCTGGGTCACCTGGCTCTCCGGGGAGGCCATGCACAGCGCGGCCTCGAAGGCCTCGGCCTTGTGCTCGGAGGTCGAGCTGACGCCGATGTTGCGCCCACCGAGGGTGACGCGGGCCGGCTGGTCCTCGGTGGTCTGCGGGATGCTGGTCGCGGCGAGGTTGTCGAGCACCTCGGCGCTCTGCTCGTCGGTCTCGGCCGCGGCGGCCATGGCGCTCGACACGTAGGGCCAGTTGAGGATGAAGGCCGCCTCGCCGGTCTGCATCTGGGCGAAGACCTCGGGCTCCTGGCTGTTGGAGAGCGAGCGGGACGCCGTGCCGTTGGTGCCGAGCTCGCGCAGCAGCTCCAGCGCCTGCACGGTCTTGTCGTCGATCTCGACCTCGGTGCTGTCCTCGTTGACGATCTCGCCGCCGAAGGAGGCCAGCACGGTGTTGAAGCCCACCACGTAGCCCTCGTACTGCGCGCCGGTGAAGCCGATGACGTAGGGCTCGCCCTGCTCCTTGAGGTCCAGCGACATCTCGAACATCTCCTCCCAGGTGGTGGGAGGCTCGTCGACGAGGTCGGTGCGGTACCAGAGCAGCTGCACGTTGGTGCTCTTCGGGATCGCGTAGAGGGTGTCGTTCCAGGTCGCGGTGTCGATCGGGGGCTGCAGCAGTCCCTCGGTCGCGCGCTCGGCGTCCTCGCCCTCGATCGGCTCCAGCCAGCCCGCCTCGGCGAACTCGGCCGTCCAGGTCACGTCGGGACCGACCACGTCGATGCCGGTGTCGCCGGCGGCGAGGCGGCGTACGAGCTGGTCGCGCTGGCCGTCGGCGTCGCTCGGCAGCAGGTTGCCGATGATCCGGTAACGGCCGTCGGACTCCTCGCTGCAGCGCTGCATGATCTCGGCCATGCCCAGCTGGGAGGCGTCGCCGTAGTAGTTCAGGTCGATCGCCCCGGAGTCACCGCCCCCACAGGCTGAGAGCACCGTGCAGGCGACCACGGCGCTGCCGCCTGCCGCGAGCCATCGTCGGGATCGTGCCTGTCGAGTCATCGACCGCTCCCCTTCCCCGAGCCCCGGCTGTGATCTGGCTCACAGGCGGGATACGACGGACCCTAGTCGCGCGGGGTTGAGGACCACAAGAGTGTCAGGAGTGACGCACCCACGCCGTCGCGTCGGCCGGCAGCAGGTCGCCGTCGAGCTCGGTGGACGCGACGAGCACCTCCCCCTCGGGCAGCGGGTACGGCTCGCCCCCGACGTTGGTCACCACGCGCACCGCGGGGCCGTCACGGCCCACGCTGTCGAAGGCGAGCACGTCGTCGACGCCGCTCTCGACCCAGACCAGCTCGCGCATCCCGAGCCCGAGCTCGCGGCGGACGCGCAGCAGCTCGCGGTAGAGCTCGAGCGTCGAGCCCGGGACGCCGCGCTGACGGTCTACGGCGAGCTCGCCGTAGACGTCGGACTGGGGCAGCCAGCTGCGCTCGGACGGCCCGAAGCCGAAGGACGGGGCGTCGCCCTCCCACGGCACCGGCACCCGGCAGCCGTCGCGGCCCCGGCTGGTGTGGCCCGAGCGGACCCAGGTCGGGTCCTGCAGCACGTCGTCGGGCAGCTGAGTCGCCTCGGGCAGGCCCAGCTCCTCGCCCTGGTAGAGGTACGCCGACCCCGGCAGCGCCAGCATCAGCGCGGTCGCCGCCCGCGCACGGCGCAGCCCGACGGCGGCGTCGGGCTGCGGGTCGTCGGGGCCCACCGCGTCCATGCGCGTCGGACCGGGGGTCGGCTCGTAGCCCAGCCGGGTGGCGTGGCGCACGACGTCGTGGTTGGAGAGCACCCACGTCTGGGGGGCGTCGTACGGCGCGACGACCGCGAGCGACTCGGTGACCGACTCGCGCAGCGCCGAGGCGATCCACGGGGTGACGAGGAAGGGGAAGTTGAAGGCCTGGTGGAGCTCGTCGGGGCGGACGTAGAGCGCGAGGGCGTCGTACGGGACCACCCAGGCCTCGGCGCACAGCATCCGGTCGGCGTCCTCGCCGGGGATGCCGTAGGAGTCGGTGACGCGGCGCCACCGGCGGTAGATGTCGTGGACCCCGGGCTGGTCCCACATCGGCATGCTCGACGTCGTCACCGTGACCTGCTCGCCCGGCGGGAGGTCGACGATGTTGACCTCCGTGTCGGGGAGGCCCTCGACCTTGACCAGGCCGTGCGCGACGTCGATGCGGAAGCCGTCGACCCCGCGGTCGAGCCAGAAGCGGATCACCGACTCCATCTCGTCGCCGACCTCGGGGTTGGTCCAGTCGAAGTCGGGCTGCGTGACGTCGAAGAGGTGGAGGTACCACTGGCCGGGCCGGCCGTCGGCCTCGGTCACCCGCGTCCACCCCGGGCCGCCGAAGTTGCTGCGCCAGTTGTTGGGCGGCTCCTCCCCGTCGGGCCCGCGGCCGTCGCGGAAGACGTAGCGGGCCCGCTCGGGACTGCCGGGGGGCGAGGCCAGCGCGGCCTGGAACCACGGGTGGTCGCTCGAGGAGTGGTTGGGCACCAGGTCGACGACCACGCGCAGGCCGAGCTCGTGCGCCCGTGCGAGGAGCGCGTCGGCGTCGGCGAGCGTGCCGAAGCGGGGGTCGACGTCGCGGTAGTCGGCCACGTCGTAGCCGGCGTCGTGCTGCGGCGAGGTGTAGAAGGGCGAGAGCCACAGCGCGTCGACTCCCAGCTCGGCCAGGTGCGGCAGCCGCGCGGTGATGCCGGGGAGGTCGCCCATGCCGTCACCGTCGGCGTCGGCCCACGACCGCGGGTAGACCTGGTAGATCACGGCGTGGCGCCACCACTCGGACCCGGGACTGCTCTGCTGCTCGCTCACGCGGCCCAAGGCTAGTGTCGGGCGGTGACCTCCTGGACCGCCGGCCTCCTCGACGACGCCGCGGTGCTCTCGGGCCGGGCGCTGGCCCCCGCGCTGCAGGCCCACCACGCCGTACGCCGCGGCCCCGGCGGCGAGGCGGTCGGGGCCTTCTGCGTCACCGAGCGCGAGCTGACGCACCTGCGCACCGACGACCTGCCCGTGCACCTCGCGATCACCGGCGGCGCCGGCGCGCTCGAGGCCGCGCTGCGCTGGACGACGGGCAACCCCGGGCGCGTGAGCCTGCGCCGGGTCTCGGTGCGGCTGCGCGGCGAGGAGACCCCCGCGCGCAACGCCCGCCGCGTCGTCGCGGTGCTCGACTCGGTGGAGCTCGACGACGACGTCGAGGTCTACGCCGCTCCCCCGCCGGGCCCCGTCTCACCGGCCTGGCTGGGCGCCCTCGACGAGCTCGCCCTCCGCGAGGTTGGCCTGCTGCTCGACGGGCCGCCCGACCCGGGCGTGGTCGACGCCGCCCTCGACCGCGAGCTGGCGATGGTCGTCACGGCGGACTCCCCCGACGACGTCGTCGCGGCGCTGACGACCTGTCGCACGGTCCTGGACGGCGCGGCGCCGGCACCCGACTGGCTCACCACCGACCCCGACGCCGCCGCCCGCACCCGCCGCTGGTGCCGCGCTCTCGTCGTCCCCGACCTCCCCTCCGCCGAGAGGTCACTCCCTGACCGCCCAGAGGTCACTGCCTGACCACCGAGAGGTCACTGCCTGACCACCGAGAGGTCACTGCCTGACCGCCCAGTGTCAGCGAGTGACCCCTCGACCGTCAGCGAGTGACTCCTCGACCGTCAGCGAGTGACCTCTCGGCGGGCTGGTCCACCGCGTGGCGGACTTGCTGCGCGGGTCGGGGGCACGACAATCTGGTTGCCGTGGACAACGACGACGCCCACCGCCTCAGCAACGACCTGGTCGTGCTCAGCGGCCGCCTGGTGCGAGAGGTGCGTCGCGGCACCTCCGAGGTCTCGGCCGCCGGCTTCCGGCTGCTCGCCCTGCTCGACGAGATCGGGCCGAGCAGCATCGGCACCCTGGCCGAGGTCGACCGCTGCACGCAGCCGACGATGAGCGGACTGGTCAAGGGACTGGTCGTCAAGGGGTGGGCCGACCGCAGCCCCCACCCGACCGACGCCCGCTCCACCGTCGTCGACCTGACCAACGACGGCCGCTCGGTGCTCGCGGACGTGCGCTCGCGCAACGCCTCGGTGATGGCGCGCCGCGTGGCCGAGTCCGGTCACTCCGTGGCCGAGCTCTCCGCCGCGGTGCGGCTGCTCCGCGACGTCACGCAGCCCGCCACGCCCGGCGTTCGGTGACCCCGAGGGGTCGATGCATCGGAGTCCTCGCTAAAGTGGTTGCCGAATACAACCACTAGGAGTGCTCGTGCTGCGTCAACCCCGGGCCGTCTGGGCCGTCGCCTTCGCCTGCGTCATCGCCTTCATGGGCATCGGCCTGGTCGATCCCATCCTCAAGCCCATCGCCGACGAGCTCGGCGCCTCCCCCAGCCAGGTGTCGCTGCTCTTCACCAGCTACATGGCGGTGATGGGCGTGGCGATGCTCGTGACCGGCGTGGTCTCGTCGCGGCTCGGCGCCAAGCGCACGCTGCTGCTCGGGCTCGCGCTGATCATCGTCTTCTCCGCCCTCGCCGGCGCCTCCGACACCGTCGGCGCCATCGTGGGCTTCCGCGCGGGCTGGGGACTGGGCAACGCGCTCTTCATCGCCACGGCCCTCTCGACGATCGTCGTCTCCGCGAGCGGCTCCGTCGCCCAGGCGGTCATCCTCTTCGAGGCCGCCCTCGGGCTGGGCATCGCCATGGGCCCGATCGTGGGCGGCCAGCTCGGCTCCCTCAGCTGGCGCGCACCCTTCTTCGGCGTCGCCGTGCTCATGGGGGTCGCGCTCCTCGCCACGGCGGTGCTGCTGCCCTCGACCCCGCCGGCGCAACGGCGTACGACGCTGGCCGACCCGTTCCGCGCCCTGCGCCACCCCGGCCTGCTGACCATCGCCCTGACGGCGCTCTTCTACAACGTCGGCTTCTTCACCCTGCTCGCCTTCACGCCCTTCCCGCTGGACCTGCCCGCGGCCCAGGTCGGCTGGGTGTTCTTCGGCTGGGGACTGATGCTCGCCGTGACCTCGGTGTGGCTGGCGCCGGTGCTGCAGCGGCGCTACGGCACCGTGCCCACCGTCGTGGTCTCGCTCGTGCTCTTCGCCGCCGACCTGGCCGCCATGGCGCTGCTGACCGACTCCAAGCCCGCCCTGGTGATCAGCGTGGTGCTGGCGGGCGGCTTCCTCGGCGTCAACAACACGGTGATCACCGAGGCCGTCATGGGCGCCGCCCCGGTCGAGCGACCGGTCGCGTCGGCGGCGTACAGCTTCGTGCGCTTCTCGGGCGGGGCCGTGGCGCCGTACGCCGCGGGGCGGCTGGGCGAGGACGTCTCGGTGCACGCGCCCTTCTGGATGGGCGCGGCCGCCGTGCTGGTGGGCGCCGCGGTGCTGCTGCTCGGCCGGCACCACCTGTCGCGCCCGGAGCACGCCCAGGAGCACGGCGCCGCGGAGGCTCAGCTCGTGGCGACCGGCGACGCCGGCTGAGTGAGCCGCCCATCCGCCTGAGATGACGGCATCTCAGGCGGGTCGGCGTACATCTGGGGCGGGTCGGCGTACATCTCAGGCGGGTCGGCGTACATCTGGGGCGGGTCGGCGGGTCGGTCAGCCGCGTCGGGCCCAGTCGCGCAGCCGCTCGATGCGGGCGCGGAGCTGGTCGGCCGAGGCGGCCGCGGCCGGAGGGCCGCCGCACTCCTTGCGCAGCGTCGCGTGGGTGACGCCGTGGGGCTGGCCGGTGCGGTGGTACCACGCGGCGACCAGGCCGTTGAGCTCGCGCCGCATCGTCGCGAGCTGCTCGTGCGTCACCTGCTCGCGCGGCTCGTCGTGCTGCCGCGGCACCTCGGCCTTGCGGTGGCTCGCGCGCTCGCGCTGCCGCAGGTGCAGCAGGTCGCGCACCTGGTCGGCGTCGAGCAGCCCGGGGATCCCCAGGAAGTCCATCTCCTCCTCGGAACCGACGTGCACCTCGCCGGCGTGGCCGAACTCGGCGCCGTCGTAGAGCACCCGGTCGAAGGTCGCGCTGGAGCCGATCGCCTCGAAGGGGAGCTGCTGCAGGTCGTCGGAGGCCGCCTCCGACTGCTGCTCGCGCGCGAGCAGGTCGTCCTCCGCGGCGAAGAGGTCGTCGGCGTCGCGCACCGGGCGGCCGAGCACGTGGTCGCGCTCGAGCTCCAGCTGCCCGGCGTGCTCGAGCAGCGCGGGCACCGACGGCACGAAGATCGACGCCGTCTCGCCGCGGGCGCGGGCACGCACGAAGCGGCCGACCGCCTGCGCGAAGAAGAGCGGCGTCGCCGTGGTGGTGGCGTAGACGCCGACCGCCAGCCTCGGCACGTCGACCCCCTCGGAGACCATGCGGACGGCGACCATCCAGCGGCTGCCGTCCTCGGCGAACTTCTGGATCCGCTTGGACGACGAGGGCTCGTCGGAGAGCACCAGCGTCGGCTTCTCCCCCGCCACCTCAGCCAGGCGCGCCGCGTAGGCGCGGGCGTGCTCCTGGTCGGTCGCGATCACGAGACCGCCGGCGTCGGGGACGTGGCGCCGTACCTCGGTCAGGCGGCGGTCGGCGGCCTGCAGCACCGCGGGGATCCACGCTCCGTGGGGGTCGAGCGCCGTGCGCAGCGCCTGCGCGGTCATGTCCTTGGTCAGCGGCTCACCGAGCCGCGCCGCCACCTCGTCGCCCGCGCGGGTGCGCCACTCGACCTGGCCGCTGTAGGCCATGAAGAGCACCGGGCGCACGACGTGGTCGGCCAGGGCGTGGGCGTAGCCGTAGGTGTAGTCGGCCACCGAGCGCGGCACGCCGTCGTCACCGGGGGCGTAGGTGACGAACGGGATCGGGTTGATGTCGGAGCGGAAGGGCGTGCCGGTCAGCGCCAGCCGCCGCCGGGCGGGCTCGAAGGCCTCGCGCACCGCCTCGCCCCACGACAGCGCGTCGCCCGCGTGGTGCACCTCGTCGAGGATCACCAGGGTCCGGAAGCGCTCGGTGCGCACGCGGTGGGCCAGTGGGTTGGCCGCGACGCCGGCGTAGGTCAGCGCCACCCCGAGGAAGTCCTTGCTGCTGCGGCGCCGGGTGGAGAAGTCGGGGTCGAGCGGGATGCCGACCCGGTCGGCGGCCTGCGCCCACTGGTGCTTGAGGTGCTCGGTCGGGGCCACCACGGTGACCCGCTCGACCAGGCGCCGCGAGAGCAGGTCGCTGGCCAGCGAGAGGGCGAAGGTCGTCTTGCCGGCGCCGGGGGTGGCCACGGCCAGGAAGTCGCGGGGGCTCGTCTCGGCGTACGCCGCCAGGGCAGCGGTCTGCCAGGCGCGCAGGCTCGGGGCGGTGCCCCACGCGGCGCGGTCGGGATAGGCCGGCGGCAGATCGATCTGCCCCGGCTGGCGTGGGTCGCTCAAGCTGTCTAGCGGTCCTTGTCGCGGTAGCGGAACCAGGCGAGGTCCATCCGGTCGACCTGGCCTTGCGTGAAGTGGTTCATGCAGGCGTCGTAGGAGTAGTTCATGAAGTTGCGCACGGGGTCGACGCCGGGGGCCTTGCAGGTGTTGCG
Source organism: Nocardioides aequoreus (assembly GCF_000720335.1). Classification (GTDB taxonomy): domain Bacteria; phylum Actinomycetota; class Actinomycetes; order Propionibacteriales; family Nocardioidaceae; genus Marmoricola; species Marmoricola aequoreus. Next base: position 55,568 of record NZ_JOJN01000007.1, read on the forward strand.
GCCGACCTGGCAGCGGAAGCTCGGCTCGGCCTCGGCCGGGGTGTCGGCGACGTGGTCGCCCCGGCCCTCGCAGCCGCCCTGGAAGGTGTGGAAGAGCCCCATCCAGTGACCCACCTCGTGCACCAGGGTGTCGCCGGTGGCGTAGCCCTTGGCCCGCCCGCCGGGCAGGCCGTCGACGCTGACCGTGACGCCGTCGAGGCGACGGTTGGGGTACTTGTGCTGCCAGGGGAAGCGGGCGTAGCCGAGGATGCCGCTGAACTCGCCCGGGCGACCCGGGCGGGTCAGGTAGAGGTTGAGGCTGTGGGCGCCACCGCGGTGGAGCTTGCGCCGCATGGTCCGGTCGGCCTTGCTGTTGCCGACGGCGTGGTACCAGGTGTCGTTCTTGACCACCCGCACCGAGGCCAGCCAGAAGCGGTAGCGCGTGCCGGGCCCGAGCGAGGACTTCTCGCCCGCGAAGGACTTGTTGAGGCGCTCGACGTACTTGCGCGAGGCGCGCATCGGCACCGTGCGGTCGGTGCGGTGGGTCCCGCGCACGATGCTGACGTGCACGGGGATGCGCACCCGACCGGGCAGCGCCCGCTCGGCGCGGCGCATCTGGTCGGGGGACGCGACGGGGTCGAGCGCCTCCTGGTCGGCGTGCGAGACCTCGGGGTGGTCGGGGTGCTCGCGCCAGGCCGTGGGCGTGCTGCGCGCGGACGCGGTGTCGGGCTGGCAGAGCGCGTCGAGCGCGCCGGCCGAGATGCGCGCGCTGCCCGCCGTGGCGGTGACGGCCGCGGACGCACCCTCGGCCGCGAGGAGCGGCAGCAGCACGGCGAGGGCCGTGGTCAGCGAGAGACCGAGGAGACGGCTCCTCATGCGTCGTCCCCGTCGTTGCCGCCCCGCAAGGAGTCCCAGACTTCCTTGCAGGCAGGGCACACGGGGTACTTCTGCGGGTCCCGGCTGGGGACCCACACCTTCCCGCAGAGCGCGACGACGGGGGTGCCGGTGACCATCGCCTCCATCAGCTTGTCCTTGGGGACGTAGTGCGAGAAGCGCTCGTGGTCACCGTCGTGGGTGGGCACGGTGCGCTCGTCGACCCTGGTGTCCTCGAGGACACCGGTCCCGAAACCGGTCGTCTGGGGGCTGCTCACCCCCCGATGGTACTCACGAGGCGAGCAGGACACGGAGTCGTCGCCCCAGGCTCGGCGAGCCGTCGGGGCACAGCCGGCGTGCCGCCCGCTGCAGGCGGGCCCCGGCGGCGACGGCCGCGGGCCCCTCGCCGGCGGCGAGCCCCGCCGCCCAGGCCAGCCGTGCCCGCTCTCGGCGCCGGGCGCGCTCGAGGAGGGCGAGCAGCGGCTCCGAGGAGGGGTGCGCCAGCTCGGCCTCCACCAGGGCCCGGAGCCCCGGGAGCTGTCGCGCCGTCTCGGCCCAGGCGTGCACGACGGTGCCCGGCAGGTCCCGCGGCTCACGTGCGAGGCCGCGCTCGACCTCGGCGGAGAGCCTCGCGTGCCAGCGCAGCAGCAGCGCCCCCACCAGGTCGACCGCGTCGGCGAAGGCAGCCTCGGCACCCGGTGTGGCGAGTGCGACGTCGAGCAGGTCGGCGGGCGCGGTCGCGGTCGCCACCGCGTCGTCGAGCCGGCTGCGGGCGTCGCGCAGCACCTGGCCCCGCAGCTGGCTGGAGGTCGAGGTCGAGGAGGTCATGGTGATGCCTTCCGAGTCGGACATACTCACGGTACGTACTTTCAGTATGTACCCGCGGTCGGACCGACCCCGCGCTCCGCCGGGCGTGAGGTCACCCACATCGCCCCCGCGTCGGGCCTATGCTTCGCCGGTGCCACCAGCCCCCCTGCGACGCCGCTACTCGGCCGCCACCAAGCGGGCGCTGCTCGACGTCGCCGCGGCCCAGTTCGCCGAGCACGGCTACGCCGGCACCAGCCTCGACGTCGTGGTCGCCGGCGCGCAGGTCACCAAGGGCGCGCTCTACCACCACTTCGCCGGCAAGCAGGCGCTCTTCGAGGACGTCTTCGCCCGGGTGGAGGAGGACGCCGCGGCGCGGATCCGCGCCGCCATGACGTCCGCCGGCGACCCATGGGACCAGGCCCGCAGCGCGCTGCGGGCCTTCCTCGACGTCGTGCGCGAGCCGGCCTACCGCCGCGTGGTGCTGCAGGACGGCCCGGCGGTGCTCGGGCACGAGCGCTTCCGCGAGCAGGAGGAGCGCACCAGCCGTGCCTTGGTGCACGAGGTCACCGAGCGCGTGCTCGTGGCCTCGGCCGAGGTCGTCGACCCCGCCATGGTCGACACCTTCAGCCGCATCCTGTACGGCGCCGTCTCCGCCGCCGGCGAGCAGGTCGCGAGCGCGGCGGACCCGACCGCAGAGACGCTGCGCGTGGAGTGCGCCCTCGGCGTCGTCCTCGACGGGCTGCGGCAGCAGGCCACGGCGGGACTGCGCCTCACGGACCCCGTCGCGGCCCCCTGAGCACCGGTCCCGGCGCAGGTCCCGGCGCAGGCGTCAGCGCACGTCTCAGCGCAGGGCGAGCCTGCCCCCGTCGGCGTCGCGCGGCAGCAGCTCGATCCAGGTGCGGCCGGCGGGCACGCTGAGCTCCTCGCCGTCGGCGGTGACCAGCTGCAGCGGCTCCTGGCGGGTCTGCTTCTTCCAGGTCGCGCGCACCATCGTGCCGCCGTGGAAGAGCACGGCGTTGCCCTCGCCCTCGTAGATCGACTCCGGCACCGGGTAGCCGGCCGGGTCGAGGTAGCCGGCGTCGCCCTGCTGCACCCGCAGCACCAGCACGGTGTCGGGGTTGAAGCGGTCGCCCTGCGCGGCGTAGCTGTTCTCGTTGACGTAGCGGGTGCCGTCGAAGCGCCACGAGGTCGTGTGCGCGGGGCTGAAGACCGCGTCGAAGGCCTTGGCGGGCCGGCCGCCCTCCACGTCGTCGGCGGAGCCCCAGGGGAGGTAGCTCGCGGGGACCTTGGCCAGGTCCTTCTCGGCCTCGGCCGCGCGACGCACGTTGACCATGAGGTTGTACGGCGCCCGGCGCGCGCCGTCGCGGGCCCAGCCGGGACCCTCGCCCTCGGTGCGGACCTCGACCAGCGAGTCGGCCATGCGCCGCACCGTGGGCGGCGCGCCGCCGCTGGCGAGCAGCAGCGCGTGGGCCGGCTTGACGATGCCGATGTCGGTGGCGCGCATCGAGCGCACCGGACCGGCCTGCGTCGGGAGCTGCTGGTAGAAGAAGGTGGCGAGCCGGGTGATGCCGCCCTCGACCAGCTCCTCGGTCACCAGGTCGGCCTTGCCGAGCCCCACCTGCGGGGAGCTGCTCGCGGAGTTGTCGATCTTGACCACCGTCACCGGGTGGTCCGGGGTGCGCCCCTCGACCGGCTCGCCGGTCAGCGGCCAGAGCGCGGCCAGCTCGGCCCCGCCCTCGACCGGCTGGGAGTCGGGCTCGGCGGCAGGGGCGTCGTCGCCGCCCGCGCTGCAGCCGGCCAGGGCCAGCACCGTGGTGGCGACGACGGCCGTCAGCAGGCCGGAGCGCAGGGCGCGGGGGGAAGCGGCACGCATGAGGCCAGGATGACCCACTGCCGTGCCCGATCCGCGCACGTCCACACCCGGGGTGTCGCCGCGACCCGGATCGTGGCCTCTCAGATCTTGGCGCCGCCGTCGACGTACAGCGTCTGGCCGGTGATGTACGACGCCTCGTCGCTGCACAGGAAGGCGGCCGCCGCGGCGATGTCCTCGGGGAAGCCCACGCGCTTGACGGGGTTGGACTCCGCGGCGGCGGCACGGAAGGACTCGACGTCCATCCCGACCCGCCGGGCGGTGTCGTCGGTCATGTCGGTGGCGATGAAGCCGGGGGCGATGGCGTTGACGTTGACGCCGAACTTGCCGAGCTCCAGGGCGAGGGTCCGGGTGAAGCCCTGGACGCCGGCCTTGGCCGCGGAGTAGTTGGCCTGACCGCGGTTGCCGTTGGCCGAGACGCTGGAGAGCCCGAGGATCTTGCCGTACTTCTGGTCGACGAAGGTCTTCTGCACGGCCCGGCTCATCAGGAAGGCGCCCTTGAGGTGCACGCCCATGACGGAGTCCCAGTCGGCGACGCTCATCTTGAAGAGCAGGTTGTCTCGGGTGATGCCGGCGTTGTTGACCAGCACGTGCACCCCGCCGAGCTCCTCGACGACGCGTGCGACGGCGGCCGCGGAGGACTCCTCGTCGGCCACGTCGCAGCCGACGCCGATGGCGCGGGCGTCGCCCTGCAGCGGCAGGCCGCTCGCGGTGAGGGCGGCCTGGGCCTCGTCGAGGTCGAGCACGGCGACCGAGGCACCCTCCTCGGCGAGCCGGGCGGCGATGGCCGCCCCGATCCCCCGGGCGGCGCCCGTCACGATCGCGATCCGTCCCTCGTAGCGGCCCATCTGCACTCCTCGCTTCGTCTCTGGTTACTCGCGGGTCACGTTAGCGAAGGGTCACAGGACGGCCGCGAGGCGGGCGGCGTACTCGTCGCGCTCGGTGGTGTCGGCGTAGGTCGTGCGGGGCCAGAAGAAGCCGCGCAGCCCGTCTCCCTTGGTGCGCGGGACCACGTGGCAGTGCAGGTGGGGCACCGACTGGGAGACGGTGTTGTTCATCGCCACGAAGGACCCCTGCGCGCCGAGCCCGTCGACCATCGCCGCGGCCAGACGCTGCACCAGCGCGAGGAAGCCGTCGCGCTGCTCCGCGGGCAGGTCGGGCAGCGTCACCACGTGGTCGACGGGGACGACCAGGACGTGGCCCTTGAAGAGCGGCCGGGTGTCGAGGAACGCCACGAGGTGCCCGTCGCGGTAGGCCTCCGACGCCGCAGCGCGACCCGCCACGATGGCGCAGAAGGCGCAGTCCGCCATCGGTCTCCCCCGTCGCCCGTCGCGGTCAGCTCAGCTGGTGCGGCTCGGGCCGCGACTTGTGGCCCTCGTCGGAGCCCACGGCGTCACCGCCGCCCTCGGAGGTGCTCCCCCCGCCCCGCGGGTCCTCGAAGCGCACGATGACGCCCTTGGAGGTCGGGGTGTTGCTGCCCTCCGCGGTCGAGTCGAGCGGGATCAGCGGGTTGGTCTCCGGGTAGTACGCCGCCGCGCAGCCGCGCGGGGTGTCGTAGGAGACGATCCGGAAGCCCGGGGCCGAGCGCTCAGTGCCGTCCTCCCACTCGCTGACCAGGTCGACCAGGTCGCCGTCGCGACGGCCGAAGGCGACGATGTCGTCGGGGTGCACGAAGACGACCCGGCGACCGTTCTCCACGCCGCGGTAGCGGTCGGAGAGGCCGTAGATGGTGGTGTTGAACTGGTCGTGGCTGCGCATCGTCTGCAGCACCAGGCGGCCCTCGGGCACATGCAGCACGCTGACCGGGACCGCGGTGAAGACGCCCTTGCCCTGCTCGGTCGGGAAGGTCCGGGTGTCGCGGGGCGGGTGCGGCAGCACGAAGCCACCCGGCTGCTCCACCTTCTCCTCGTACGCCGCGCAGTCGGGCACCACGATGCCGATCGAACGGCGGATCTCGCGGTAGTCGGCGCGGTAGTCGGACCAGCGCACCGGGTGGTCGGGGCCGAAGGTCGCCTCGGCGATGCGACACACGATGTCGACCTCGGAGCGCAGGTGCGGGCTCGCGGGCTGCAGCGGCCCCTTCGAGGCGTGCACCGCCGACATGGAGTCCTCGACGGTGACGCGCTGCTCCAGACCGCCGGTCAGGTCCTTCTCGCTGCGTCCGAGCGGCGGCAGGATCAGCGCCGTACGGCCGATGGCGACGTGCGAGCGGTTGAGCTTGGTCGCGACCATCACGGTCATCTCGGCCTGCTCCATCGCCGCCTCGGTGACCTCGGTGTCGGGCGCCGCGGAGACGAAGTTGCCGCCCATGCCCATGAAGAAGCGGACCTTGCCGTCACGCAGGGCGCGGATGGTGTCGACGGTGTCGTAGCCGTGCTCGCGCGGCGGCTCGATGCCGTGGTGGTCGCGCAGCGCGTCGAGGAAGTGGTCGGGCACGCGCTCCCAGATCCCCATGGTCCGGTCGCCCTGCACGTTGGAGTGACCGCGCACGGGGCACAGCCCCGCCCCCGGCTTGCCGATGTTGCCCTGCAGGAAGGCGACGTTGACGAACTCCTTGATGGTGCCCACGGCGTTGCGGTGCTGGGTGATGCCCATCGCCCAGCAGTGCACGGTGGCCTCGGAGGCGATCAGCATCTCCGCGGCCTCGCGGATCTGCGCCTGCGACAGGCCGGTGGCGCGCTCGACGAAGTCCCAGTCGGTGGCCTCCACCTCCTTGCGCCAGTCCTCGAAGCCGACGGTGTGGCCGGCGATGAAGTCGTGGTCGACGACGCCGCCCTCGGCGGCCTCGCGCTCGAGCAGCACCGCGGCGATGCCGCGCCACAGCGCCAGGTCGCCGTTGACGCGCACGGGGAGGAAGAGGTCGGCCAGCTCCTGGCCGACCGTCATGCCCCGCGGGGTCTGGGGGTTCTTGAACTTCACCAGCCCGGCCTCGCGCAGCGGGTTGATGGCGAGGATCTTGGCGCCGTTGCGCTTGGCGACCTCGAGCGCGCTGAGCATGCGCGGGTGGTTGGTGCCCGGGTTCTGGCCGCTGATGACGATCAGCTCCGCGCGGTGCACGTCCTCCAGGCTCACCGAGCCCTTGCCGATGCCGATGGTCTCGGCCAGCGCCATGCTGGTCGACTCGTGGCACATGTTGGAACAGTCGGGCAGGTTGTTGGTGCCCAGGCTGCGTGCCAGCAGCTGGTAGACGTACGCCGCCTCGTTGGAGGTCTTGCCCGAGGTGTAGAACGCCGCCTCGTCGGGGCTCTGCAGCGCGCGCAGCTGCTCGCCGATCATGGCGAAGGCGTCGCTCCACTCGATCGGCTCGTAGTGCGTCGCGCCGGCACGGCGGACGACGGGGTGGGTCAGCCGGCCCTGGTGGCCCAGCCAGTAGTCGGTCTTGTCGGCCAGGTCCGCCAGGCTGTGCGCGGCGAAGAACTCCGGGCCCACGTAGCGGTCGACGGCCTCCTCGGCGACGGCCTTCGCGCCGTTCTCGCAGAACTCCGCGGTGTGACGGTGACCCGGCGCCGGGTCGGGCCAGGCGCAGCCCTGGCAGTCGAAGCCGTCGACCTGGTTGAGACGCAGCAGCGTCCGGGCCGTGCGGACCGGCCCCATCTCCTCCACCGCCCGCTTCATGGCCACGGCCACGGCGGTCGCACCGGCCGCCTCGTCCTTGGGGCCGTGCACCTCCAGCCGTGACTCGTCGATGTCGTCGAGGGGGGCGGAGCGTCGCCACTGGATCCGAGCCATGGCACGTGTGTACCCGAGTGTCGGTCGCGATCCCCTGCCGGGGTGCCGCTTCCTTGACTGGCCTCGGGGCGAGACCTACCTTCGCGAGGTGGAGCATGTGACCCAGGCCACACCCAGCCCTCACGCACATGCCGACGTCGTCAGGGCGGTGGTCGACGAGCACCGGCACGAACCCGGCAACCTGCTCGTCGTCCTGCTCGACCTGCAGCAGCGCCTGGGGCACCTCGACCCCGCGCTGGTGCCCGTCGTCGCCCACGAGCTCAACCTGTCGCGGGCCGAGGTGCACGGCGTCATCACCTTCTACCGCGACCTGCGCACCACCCCGCCCGCCCCGGTGCGGGTGCGGCTGTGCCGTGCCGAGGCGTGCGCCTCGGTGGGGGCCGAGGCACTGGTGAGCGACGTCGGCGAGCGCCTGGGTGCCCGGCTCGGGGGGACCACCCCCGACGGCCAGGTCTCCCTCGAGGAGGTCTTCTGCCTCGGCAACTGCGCGCTCGGCCCGTCCGGGCAGGTCGACGGCCGGGTGCACGGGCGCCTCGACGCCGACCGCGTGCTCGACCTGGTCGCGAGGGCACGCCCGTGAGCGCGCCCTCGAACGGGCCGGTGACCGTCTGGGTGCCGCGCGACTCGGCGGCGGTCTCGGTCGGCGCCGACGAGGTCGCCGCCGCCCTCAAGGCCGCGGCCGCGGCGCACGGGCGCGACGTGCGCCTGGTGCGCACCGGCACCCGGGGGATGCTCTGGCTCGAGCCCTTCGTGGAGGTGGAGACCCCGGCGGGGCGGGTGGGCTACGGCCCGGTCGCCGCCCGCGACGTCGACCGGCTCGTCGCCGACGGCCTCCTCGACGGCGTGCCGACCGGTCCGGCGCACGGGCCGGTGGAGGAGATCGCGTGGCTGCGCGACCAGCACCGCCTCTGCCTGGCGCGCGTCGGCGTCGTCGACCCCCTCTCCCCCGACGACTACCTCGCCCACGGTGGGCTCGCCGGTCTCCGCCGGGCGCTGTCGCTCGAGCCCGCCCAGGTCGTCGAGGAGGTCGTCGAGTCGGGTCTGCGCGGTCGGGGCGGCGCCGGCTTCCCGGCCGGCATCAAGTGGCGCACCGTCGCCGAGGCCGAGGAGGCCCAGGGTGGCGGGACCACGTACGTCTGCTGCAACGCCGACGAGGGCGACAGCGGCACCTTCGCCGACCGCGTGGTGCTCGAGGGCGACCCCTTCGCGCTGATCGAGGGGATGGTGGTGGCCGGCTACGCCGTCGGCGCCCACGAGGGCTACGTCTACCTCCGCTCGGAGTATCCCGACGCCGCGGCGGTGCTGCGCCGCGCGATCGCCCTGGCCCACGAGCGGGGCTGGCTGGGCGACGACGTCCTCGGCTCGGGCTTCGGCTTCGAGCTGCACCTGCGGATGGGCGCCGGTGCCTACATCTGCGGCGAGGAGACCTCGATGCTCGAGAGCCTCGAGGGGCGGCGCGGCACCGTGCGGGCCAAGCCCCCGATCCCGGCGCTCGTGGGCCTCTTCGGTCGTCCGACGGTGGTCAACAACCTGCTCACGCTGGTCAGCGTGCCCGCGATCCTGGCCGACGGCGGGGCGGCGTACGCCGCCTTGGGCGTCGAGCGGTCGCGCGGCACCCAGGTCTTCCAGCTCGCCGGCAACGTGGCGCGCGGCGGCCTGGTGGAGACGCCCTTCGGCGTCACCCTCCACGACCTGGTGCACGGCTGGGGCGGCGGCACCCGCAGCGGCCGCCCCCTGCGCGCCGTCCAGGTCGGCGGACCCCTGGGCTCCTACGTGCCCGCCGACGGGCTCGACCTGCCCACCGACTACGAGGCGCTGGCCGCAGCCGGCGCGATGCTCGGCCACGGCGGCCTCGTGCTCTTCGACGACACCGTCGACATGGCCTCGATGGCGCGCTTCGCCATGGAGTTCTGCGCCGAGGAGTCCTGCGGCAAGTGCACCCCCTGCCGGGTGGGCGCGGTGCGCGGGGTCGAGGTGATCGACCGGATCACGGCCGGTGTCGACCCCGACGACAACCTCACGCTGCTGGGCGACCTCTGCGACCTGATGACCGAGGGGTCGCTGTGCGCCATGGGCGGCCTGACGCCCAACCCCGTGCGCAGCGCGCTGCGGCACTTCCCCGACGACTTCACCGCCCGCACCTCACCGGCACCACCTCAGGGGACACCATGACGCTGCAGCGCGAGCCCGACCTCGGTACGCCGCCCCCCGCGGCCGCCGACCCCGCCGCACCTCCCGTCACGCTGAGCGTCGACGGCGTCGAGGTGAGCGTCCCCGCGGGCACCTCGGTGATGCGCGCCGCCGCGCTGCGCGGCGTCGACGTGCCGAAGCTGTGCGCCACCGACAGCCTGGAGGCCTTCGGCTCCTGCCGGCTGTGCCTGGTCGAGATCGACGGCCGCAAGGGCGCGCCGGCCTCGTGCACCACGCCGGTCGAGGCCGGCATGGAGGTCCGCACCCGCTCGCCCCGGCTGGAGCGGCTGCGGCAGGGGGTCATGGAGCTCTACCTCTCCGACCACCCCGCCGAGTGCTCGGGCTGCGCCAGCGGCGCCTGCGAGATGGGCCTGCTGGCGGCCGATGTCGGGCTGGAGCAGGTGCGATACGGCCGCGAGGGCCGCAGCCACCTCGACCTCCCGGCCGACGACAGCAACCCCTACTTCGACTTCGAGCCCTCCGCCTGCATCGCCTGCTCGCGCTGCGTGCGCGCCTGCGGCGAGGTGCAGGGCACCTACGCCCTGACCATCGAGGGCCGCGGCTTCGACTCCCAGGTCTCCGCCGGCGCCGGCGAGAGCTTCATGGACTCCGAGTGCGTCTCCTGCGGGGCGTGCGTGCAGGCGTGCCCGACCTCGGCGCTGACCGAGAAGTCGGTGGTGCAGCTCGGGATGCCGACCCGCTCGGTGCTGACGACGTGCGCCTACTGCGGGGTGGGCTGCTCCTTCCGCGCCGAGCTGCGCGGCGACGAGCTGGTCCGCATGGTGCCGGAGAAGGCCGGCGGCGCCAACGAGGGCCACTCGTGCGTCAAGGGACGCTTCGCCTTCGGCTACGCCACCCACACCGACCGGGTGCTCTCCCCGATGGTCCGCGAGTCGATCACCGACGAGTGGCAGGAGGTCGACTGGGAGACGGCGATCACGCACGTCGCCCAGCGGATGCGGGCGATCCAGCGAGAGCACGGCCCGGGCTCGATCGGCGGCATCACCTCCTCGCGCTGCACCAACGAGGAGGTCTACGTCGTGCAGAAGATGGTGCGCACGGCCTTCGGCAACAACAACGTCGACACCTGCGCGCGGGTGTGCCACTCCCCCACCGGCTACGGCCTGAAGCAGACCTTCGGCGAGTCCGCGGGCACGCAGGACTTCCGCTCGGTCGCCGACGCCGACGTGATCGTCGTGATCGGCGCCAACCCCACCGACGGCCACCCGGTCTTCGCCTCGAGGATGAAGCGGCGGCTGCGCGAGGGCGCCCAGCTCGTCGTGGTCGACCCGCGCCGCATCGACCTGGTGCGCTCACCGCACGTCGAGGCGGCATACCACCTGCCCCTGGCGCCGGGCACCAACGTCGCGATGATCAACGCCTTCGCCCACGTGGTGGTGACCGAGGGGCTGGTCGACCGGGAGTTCGTCGACGCGCGGTGCGAGGACTTCGACGCGTGGGCCGCCTTCATCGCCGGTCCCGAGCACAGCCCCGAGGCGGTCGAGGAGGTCACCGGGGTGCCGGCGGGCGACGTGCGCGCCGCCGCCCGTCTCTACGCCGGCGCCGGCAACGCCGCGATCTACTACGGCCTCGGCGTCACGGAGCACAGCCAGGGCTCCACGATGGTGATGGGCATGGCCAACCTCGCGATGGCCACCGGCAACATCGGGCGCAGCGGGGTCGGGGTCAACCCGCTGCGCGGGCAGAACAACGTGCAGGGCTCCTGCGACATGGGGTCCTTCCCCCACGAGCTCCCGGGCTACCGGCACGTCTCCGACGACGCCGTCCGCGAGAGCTTCGAGGGCCTGTGGGGCAGCACGATCTCGCCCGAGCCCGGCCTGCGGATCCCCAACATGTTCGACGCCGCGCTCGACGGCAGCTTCCGCGGCCTCTTCGTGCAGGGCGAGGACATCGCGCAGTCCGACCCCAACACCAGCCACGTCTACGCCTCGCTGCGGTCGCTGGACCTGCTGGTGGTGCAGGACCTCTTCCTCAACGAGACGGCCGCCCTCGCGCACGTCTTCCTCCCGGGCACGTCCTTCCTCGAGAAGGACGGCACCTTCACCAACGCCGAGCGCCGCATCAACCGCGTGCGCCCCGTGATGGAGCCGCGCACCGGCAGGCACGAGTGGCAGGTCGCGTGCGAGATCGCCCAGGCGATGGGCTACCCGATGCACTACGAGCACCCGCGCGAGATCATGGCGGAGATCGCGGCGCTCACCCCCACCTTCGCCGGCGTCTCCTTCGACAAGCTCGACCGGCTGGGCAGCGTGCAGTGGCCCTGCCGCGACGAGGCGTCCACCGGCACCCCGGTGATGCACGTCGAGGAGTTCACCCGGGGCAAGGGCCGCTTCGTGGTCACGGCGTACGTGCCGACGCAGGAGCGGGCCACGCGGCGCTACCCGCTGATCCTCACGACCGGACGGATCCTGAGCCAGTACAACGTGGGGGCGCAGACACGGCGCACGCCCAACGTCGTGTGGCACGCCGAGGACGTGCTCGAGATCCACGCCAGCGACGCGGAGCTGCGCGGCATCCGGGACGGCGACCAGGTCACCATCGCCAGCCGCACCGGCGAGACCGTGCTGCGGGCGCTGATCTCCGACCGGATGCCGCCGGGGGTCGTCTACACGACCTTCCACTACCCGCTCACCGGCGCCAACGTGGTCACGACCGACAGCTCCGACTGGGCCACCAACTGCCCGGAGTACAAGGTGACGGCGGTGCAGGTCACGGTCGGCGTGACCGCGACCGCGGACCACGAGCTCGCCGGGCGCGCGGACCGATGAGCGTCGCGGCCCCGGGGGGCGCCCCGCTGCGGCTGGCCACCGACATCGCCCTGCAGTTCCGCCACCTCCCCGAGGAGGAGGCGGCCGAGCGCGTGGCCACCCACCTGCGGATGTTCTGGGACCCGCGGATGCGCACCCGGCTGCGCGAGGCGGTCGACTCAGGCGTCGACTGCGACCCCGTGGTCGCGCGGGCCGCCGCCCTGCTCCCCCGCTGAGCCCTCCGGCTCCCGCGCGCCGGTGCGCTCGGCCCCCACGCCGGCGGCCACGACGAGGCAGATGCCCAGCACCGCGAGCGGTCCGGGCACCTGGGCGAGCAGCACCAGCCCCACGAGCAGGGCGAAGGCGGGCTCCAGGCTCATCAGGGTGCCGAAGGCCGCCGCGGTGAGCCGTCGCAGCGCCAGCAGCTCCAGGCTGAAGGGCAGCACCGGCAGCAGCAGCGCGAGCCCGAGCCCGACCAGCCACAGCCCGGGCGTCATCTGCGGCAGCGTCGCGGGGCCGGCCACCAGCGAGGCGGTCACGGCCGCCACCGGCATCGAGACGCCGAGACCGGCCAGCCCCGCGACCTGGTCACCGACCCGCTGGGTCAGCAGGATGTACGCCGCCCAGCAGCACGCCGCGGCGAGGGCGAAGCCGACGCCGACGGGGTCGGCGCCGCCCGACCACGGCTCGGTCAGCAGCAGCACGCCGGCGGCCGCGAGCCCCGGCCACACCCACCGCGCACTGCCCCGGCCGCGCAGCACCGCCACGCCCAGCGGTCCGAGGAACTCCAGGGCGCTCGCGGTGCCCAGCGGGAGCCGGGCCACCGCCTGCATGAAGAGCAGCGTGACACCGGCGGTGACGATGCCCAGCAGCACGGCCGCCACGGGCGCCTCGCGTCGCCACCGGATCCGCCACGGTCGGCCGATGACGAGCATCAGGGCGCCCGCCCACACCAGTCGCAGCCAGGCCGCCCCCTCGGCGCCCACCAGGTCGATGAGCCCCACGGAGACCGCGAGGCCCACCTGCACGCTGAGCATCGCGGCGCACGCCATCAGCGCGCCCCTGTCGACCGTGGAGGGGCCTTGGGAGGAGGTGGTCACGGCACCAGTGCACCCCACGTCGATCGTCCACGTCCACGCGGATGTGCTTCACCCATCGTCCACGGATGTAGGACGATGTGTCCCATGGACACCCGCCGGCTCCACCTGCTCCTCGAGCTCTCGCGCCTGGGCTCGATGCGTGCCGTGGCCGACGAGCACGGCCTCTCCACCTCGGCGGTCTCGCAGCAGCTGGCCGCGCTCGCACGGGAGGCGGGCACCCCGCTCCTGGAGCCCGTCGGGCGCCGGGTGCGGCTCACGCCGGCCGGGCAGCGCCTCGCCGACCATGCGGTGACCATCCTGGCGGCCGTCGACGCCGCCCGGCGCGACCTCGACCCTTCGGCCGACCCGAGCGGCACCGTGCGGGTCGGTGGCTTCGCCACCGCGATCCGGCGCGCGCTGCTGCCGGCCGTCGCCGACCTGGCGTCCTCCCACCCCGGCCTCGACGTGGTGGTGCACGAGTACGAGCCCCGCGAGGCCTTCGCGCTGCTCGAGGACGACGCGCTCGACCTCGCGCTGACCTACGACTACGACCTCGCGCCGGCGCTGCTCCCGGCGACGCTGCGGGCCGAGCCGCTGTGGCGCACGACGTGGGGCCTCGGCGTGCCCGCGGCCGGTGCCCCGGACGACGCTCACGACCTGGGCCGGTGGGCCGAGGCCACCTGGATCGTCAACTCGCGCAACACCGCCGACGAGGAGGCGCTGCGCACGCTCGGCCGCCTCGCCGGCTTCACGCCCCGCACCCGGCACTCGATCGACAGCCTCGACCTCGTCGAGGACCTCGTCGTCGCCGGACACGGCGTCGGTCTGCTCCCGCTCGATCGACCGACGCGCCCCGAGGTGCGGGTGCTGCGGCTCCCGGGGCGCGGTGTCGTGCTCACGGCGTACGCCGTCACCCGGCGCGGACGCGAGCAGTGGGCGCCGCTGCGCGCGCTCGTGGCGGCCCTGCACACCTGAGCCGACGGCGCTCGCTCAGCGGTCGACGCGGACGACCCCGAAGTCGCGGTCGAGCTCCACGGTGACGTCGTCGTCGTCGCGCGAGCCGGTCTCGACCTCGACCGCGTAGACGTGGTCCTCGTCGCGGTCGGCGTAGGTCGACTCGGTCACCCGGCCCTCGCCGACCTCGTCGAGCGCCGCCCGCTCGGCCTGCTGCTTGATCCGGCCCTCGAGCGGGGTGTCGTCGTCGACGTCGCCCTGGGTGCCGTCGTCGACCCCGTCGTCGGGCGCGGGCGACTCGGTGGCGCCGCCGTCGTCCGCGCCGCCGCTGCCGGACTGGCCGGCGAGGAAGGTGTCGATCTCGCCCTGGTTGAGCACCTCGAAGTCCTCGTCGAGCTCGACGTCAACGTCCTGGCCGCTGTCGAGCGCCACCTCCACGTTGAAGGCCGCCGTCTCGTCGTCGTCACCCTCGTCGACCTCGGTGACCCGCCCGTCGCCGACCGCCGCGAGCGCGGCCTCCTCGGCGCGTTCGCGGTCCTCGTCGCTGAGGCCGCCGCAGGCGGTCAGCAGGAGCGCGGAGAGGGACAGGCCGGCGGTGGCCAGCAGGGCTCGAGATCGCGTCATGGCTCCACGGTGCCCCAGCGCGATGAGAGTCATGTGAGAAAGGCGCGAGTGCCGCGCCGGAGGGCTGTGAACGTTGTGAACAGAACCTGGCGCCACCCCGTCGAGGTGTGACGTACTCCACAGATCTCGGGCGCTCCGGCGCCTCTCACCCCTGGAGGACGGATGCATCGCACCCTCGCACGCAGCACCACCGCCGCGGCCCTGGCCCTGGCGCTGGCACCGGCCGGCCTGCTCGCCGGCCTGACGACCCCTGCCCCCGCGACCGGACCGGCCGCACCGGCGCCCACGGCCTGCCCCGAGCAGGTGGCCGCCCTGGCGGACTGCCTGACCGGGCGCGACGCCGCCGGCGCCAACTACGCCATCGCCGTGCCGCACGACTGGAACGGCGACCTGGTCGTCCACGCCCACGGCGGGCCCGACCTGGAGGACCCGGTCGACGCCTCACGCAGCCTCGAGGACCTCGACCGCTGGTCGGTGATGGTCCGGGAGGGCTACGCCTGGGCCGGCTCGACCTACCGGCGCGGGGGCTACGGCGCACGGATGGCCGCCGCCGACACCGAGTCCGTACGCCGCACCTTCGTGCGCGAGGTGGGCCGGCCGGACCACACCCTGCTGCACGGGCAGTCGTGGGGCGGCGACGTGGCCGCCAAGCTGGCCGAGACCCGGCCGCGCGCCTACGACGGCGTCCTGCTGACCAACGGGGTGCTCGGCGGCGGCACGCGCGGCTACGACTACCGCGTCGACCTGCGCGTGGTCTACCAGTACTACTGCCGCAACCTGCCCCGGCCCACCGAGCCGCAGTACCCGCTGTGGCAGGGCCTGCGTGCCGGCTCCACGCTGACCAGCGCCGGCCTGCGCAGCCGGCTCCAGGAGTGCACCGGCTACGCCTCCGAGCCCGCGGACCGCACGGCGCTGCAGCAGCGCAACCTCGACGACATCCTGGCCGTCACCCGGGTCCCCGAGCGCACCCTGGAGTCGCACCTGCGCTTCTCGGTCTTCACCTTCCGCGACATCGTCACCGAGCGGCTCGACGGCCGGAACCCCTTCGGCAACCGGGGCGTGCGCTACTCCGGGTCGCACGACGACCGGGCACTCAACCGGGGCGTGGAGCGCTTCTCCCCCGACCGCAGCGCGCGGCGTGACCTCTCGTGGGACAGCGACCTGACCGGCGCGACCACCCTGCCCACGCTGACGCTGCACGCGATCGACGACCCGACCGCCTTCGTCGAGCACGAGTCGGCCTACCGGGCCACCCGCGAGGCAGCCGGCACCGCACGGTCGCTGGTGCAGGTCTTCACGCGCGAGAGCGAGCACAGCGCGCTCAGCGACTCCGGCTACGCCGCCGCGGTGCGGGCGCTGGGCCGCTGGGCCGACGGCGGGAGCAAGCCGACGCCGCGCGCCGTCGCCCGGGGCTGCGAGCGCGCCGACGCGACGTACGGCGCGGGCTGCTTCGTCGACCCGGCCTTCCGGCCCGGCTCCTACGCCAGTCGCGTCGAGGCCCGCCCCGGCGGCCGCCGCTGGCCGGCCCTCACCGAGCGCCAGGAGCGGCACTGGAGCCGCGTGCCCGGCATCGGCATCGCCCCCTGAGGAGCGACCTCGGCCGCCACGGTGGGGCCGCGGTGAGCAAGGACACACGCCGCAGCGAGCACCTGAAGTGGAGTCCGAGGCGTTGGGGCGCCTAGTGTCGTGCAGGTGATTCCTGAGTTTGTGCATATACATGCTCGCCTTAAGGGCGTGGCGTGTCGGCCGGGTCCTGGCTGAGGCCAGGACCCGCCCCGGCGTCCCTGCGGACGCGACACCAGGAAGCACCGCGCGCGCCCAGCGCTCACCCTCGCGAACCCCGAAAGGCCTCACCATGTCCGAGCAGCACCCGCAGATCGCACCTCCCGAGCGCAGCAGGACGCCCGTCGTCCTCGCGGTCGCCGTCGTCGTCGCCCTCGTCATCGCCGGCGCCGTCTGGTTCCTGGGCCGTGACAGCGGCGGCGCGGCCGCCGACGGCCAGGAGACCACCACGGTGACCCTCGGCACCGTGGGCGCGAGCGACCCCTACTGGCAGGTCCTGACCGACGCCGCCGCCGAGGAGGGCATCGACCTCCAGGTGACCGACTTCGCCGACTACACCCAGCCCAACCCCGCGCTGAGCGAGGGCGAGCTCGACGTCAACCAGTTCCAGCACCTGGTCTACCTCGCGGAGTACAACGTCGCCAACGACGAGGACCTCGTGCCGCTCGGCTCGACCGCGATCTACCCGCTCGCGCTCTACTCCAGCAAGGTCGACTCGGTCGAGGAGATCGAGCAGGGCGACACCGTCGTCGTGCCCGACGACGACAGCAACCAGGCGCGCGGACTGCTGATCCTGCAGTCGGCCGGGCTGATCACGCTCGAGGGCGGGGGCAGCATCTACTCCACGATCGCCGACATCGACGAGAGCGCCTCGAAGGTGCAGGTCAAGGCCATCAAGGCCGACCTCACGCCCACCTCGCTGCCCGACGTCACCGCCGCCATCATCAACAACGACTTCGTGGAGAAGGCGGGGCTGCAGTTCGACGACGCGATCGCCACCGACGACCCCTCGGACCCCAACGCGCTGCCCTACGTCAACGTCTTCGCCGTGAAGGCCGAGGACAAGGACGACCCGACGCTGCAGAAGCTGGTGGAGGTCTACCAGGAGACCCAGGCCGTGCTCGACGGCGTCGACGAGGTCTCCGGCGGCACGGCGGAGTTCGTCAAGGTGCCGCAGGCCGAGCTCCAGGAGGCGCTCGACAAGGTGCAGGCCGACACCGAGTCGCGGCAGTAGCCGTGGCACTGCTCGAGCTGCGCGACGTCTACAAGACCTTCCCGGCCGTGCGTGGCGGGCAGGCCGTGGAGGCGGTCCGCGGTGTCGACCTCACCGTGGAGGCGGGCGAGATCGTCGGCATCGTCGGCTACTCGGGGGCCGGCAAGTCGACCCTCGTGCGCCTGATCAACGCGCTCGAGAGCACCACGTCGGGCAGCGTGCGGGTCGACGGGCAGGAGATCACGACCCTGCGCGAGCGCGAGCTGCGGCAGGTGCGGCTGGGGATCGGCATGATCTTCCAGCAGTTCAACCTGTTCAGCTCGCGCACGGCGTGGGGCAACATCGCCTACCCCCTCGAGGTCGCCGGCGTCCCGCGCCAGGAGCAGCACCAGCGCGTCTCCGACCTGCTGCACTTCGTGGGGCTGGCCGACAAGGCCCACAGCTACCCCGACCAGCTCTCCGGCGGACAGAAGCAGCGGGTCGGCATCGCCCGCGCCCTGGCGACCTCGCCGTCGCTGCTCCTGGCCGACGAGTCGACCAGCGCGCTCGACCCCGAGACGACCGAGGAGGTCCTGGCGCTGCTGCGGCGCGTCAACCGCGAGCTGGGCATCACCATCGTGGTCATCACCCACGAGATGGAGGTGGTGCGCTCGCTGGCCCACCGCGTCGTGGTGATGGAGGCCGGGCGCGTGGTCGAGGAGGGGCGCGTGCTCGACGTGCTCTCCGAGCCGCAGCGCCCGGTCACCCGCCGCTTCGTCGGCACCATCGTCGACGACGAGCCCGACGCCGAGACGCTCGCGGCTCTGCGGGAGCGGCACCCCGGCCGCTTCGTGAAGCTGTCCTTCCGCGGGCACGACGTACGCCAGTCGGAGGTCTTCGGCCGGCTGCTGCGCCACGACGTCCGCTTCGAGCTCGTCTACGGCGGCATCGAGGAGGTGCAGGGCGACACCTTCGGCAACCTCACCCTGGCCCTGGACGGCGCCCCCGCGGCCGTCGAGGCGGCCATCCGGGACGTGCAGGACCTCGTGCCCACCAAGGAGCTCGGCTGATGGACCTCGACACCAACCTCTCCCAGCTCTGGCCGCTGGTGTGGCAGTCGACCTACGAGACCCTCTACATCGTCGCGATCACCCTGGTGCTGGGCGGCCTCCTCGGCCTGCTGCTCGGCCTGGCGCTCTACGTGACCCGGCGCGGCGGCCTCTACGAGAGTCGCGTGGCCAACGCGGTGCTCAACGTCTTCGTCAACTTCTTCCGCCCGATCCCTTTCGTCATCTTCATCGCCGCCGTGCAGCCGCTGGCGCGCGTGGTCGTGGGCATCGGGATCGGCAACCGCGCGATCATCTTCGCGCTCACCCTCGCGGCGGCCTTCGGCATCAGCAGGATCGTGGAGCAGAACCTCGTGACGGTGGACCCCGGCGTGATCGAGGCGGCCCGCTCCGTGGGGGCCAGCCGGCCGCGGATCATCCGGACGGTGCTCATCCCCGAGGCGCTCGGCCCGCTGATCCTCGGCTACACCTTCGTCTTCGTCGCCCTGGTCGACATGTCGGCGATCGCCGGCGTCATCGGCGGCGGGGGGCTGGGCAACTTCGCGCTGCAGTACGGCTACCGCCAGTTCGACACGGTCGTCACCTGGACCGCGGTGCTCATCATCGTGGCGCTGGTGCAGGTGGTGCAGCTGACGGGCAACACCCTCGCTCGCCGCGTGCTGCGCCGGTAGCCCCGGAGTCGGCAGCGCCCCGGTCGGGTACGAGGTCGGGGTGAGCGACGCCGACCTGCACTTCTACCTCGACCCCGTGTGCCCCTTCGCGTGGATGACCAGCCAGTGGGTGCGGCTGGTGCAGGACCAGCGCGACTACGCCGTCGACTGGCGGCTGATCTCGCTGCGCCTGCTCAACGCCGAGGTCGACTACGACAGCCACTTCCCGCCGGAGTACGAGGCCGGCCACACCGCGGGCCTGCGCCTGCTGCGGGTGCTGCACCGCGTCCGCGAGGAGCACGGTCGCGAGGCCGTGGGACCGCTGTACGCCGCACTGGGTGCGCGGATCTTCGAGTCCGACCCGCTGCCGCGGCCCGCCGCCGGCGAGCCCGACGTCCGCGGGACGGCCGACTTCCTGGCCCCGGCACTCGAGGAGGTCGGCCTGCCAGCGGACCTGGTCGACGCCCTCGAGGACACTGACCGCGACGCGGCGCTGCGGGCCGAGACCGACGAGGCGCTGGCGCTCACCGGCAAGGACGTCGGCACGCCGATCCTGCACGTGCGGCCGCCCGACGGCCTCGCCTTCTTCGGCCCGGTGATCTCGCGCCTGCCGGAGCCCCAGGACGCCGTCCGGCTGTGGGAGCACGTCGTCGGCCTGGCCGGCTTCCCCGGCTTTGCCGAGCTCAAGCGCAGCCTGCGTGAGCTCCCCCAGCTGCGCGGCCTCGGCGTCGCGCAGGGCGAGGTGGGTGCCCAGGAGGACTGGCACGGGGGCAGCCGCCGCCAGAAGAAGTAGCCGCGACGCGAGGAACGACGAACGGGGAGGACCCGGCAGCTGGTGCCGTGGTCCTCCCCGTGCGTCGTGAGGGCTGGTGGAGCTGGCGGGAATCGAACCCGCGTCCTAGAGCGCCGTGCCAGGTCTTCTCCGGGTGCAGTTCGTGATGTCGCTTTTCTCGGCCCCGGCGCTCCCACGAACAGGTCGCCGACGGGCCCAGTCAGGATTGAGTCCCGACCACCCCTCCTGACAGAGAGTGGTCAGCAAGCCCTCTAGATGACGTCAGGGTCCGGGACGAGGGCGGATGCCCGGTCTGACGCTCCGATCACTGCTCAGGCAGCGAGTTCGAAGTCAGTGCGATTGGAGTCGGCACTTATGGGTTCCAGCGATCGTTTACGAGATGACGCTGGCTTCTCGACCCGCTTCTCCTGGGACCAACGTCCCCAGTCGAAACCAATCAGCCCCTCTTGAGTTGTCTCGGCCAGTGTAACGACCCGGACCGGCAGGAGCATTCCCGATTCAGCTCGACAGACCCCACAGCTCGGCGCCGTTGTGCCACAGCACCCGGCTTAGCCACGCGTCGTCGAGCCGGGGGTGCCGCTCGCGCAGGCCCACCACGCCCTCGACCTGCTCGCGGTAGGGGTAGGGGATGGTCGGGAAGTCGCTGCCGAAGAGCACCTTCTCCCCCAGGTCGGCCAGCCGGGCGAGCAGCCCGTCGGGGTAGGGCGCGTCGACGTCGAAGAAGCCGGTGAAGACCATCGTCGTGTCGAGCCTGACGGCGGCGTGGCGCTCGGCGAGGCCAAGGAACTCGGCGTACTCCGGCGCCCCCATGTGGGCGACCACGACCGGCACCCGCGGGTGACGACGCAGCAGCCGGGCCAGGTGGTCGGGGCCGGTGAAGGCGTTGCCGACCGGCCCGGAGCCCACGTGGGTCACGACCGGCACGCCGGCGTCGGAGACCAGCCCCCACACCTCGTCGAGCAGCGGGTCGTCGAGCGCGAACTCCCCCACCTGCGCGTGCACCTTGAAGACCTGGACACCGGCCGCCACCGCCTCGCTCACGTACGCCGCCGCACCGGGCTCGGGGTAGAAGGTCGCCGAGGCCAGGCACTCGGGCACCTCGGCGGCGAAGTCGCGCGACCATGCGTTGAGCCACGCGGCGATGCCGGGCCGGTGGGCGTAGGGCAGCGTCGGGAAGGCCCGCACGCCGAAGGAGCGCAGCTGCTCGACACGCTGCTCGTGGGGGTAGCGGTAGCGGATCGGCCACTCGCGGCCGATCTTGGGGCCGGCCTGGTCGAAGACCGCCCACACCCGCTCCTGAAGCTGCGGCGGCAGGAAGTGCACGTGGGCGTCGACGATCCCGGGGAGACCGAGCGCGCGCCAGAGGTCCTCGACGCCGGGCTCGTCGGCCGGCAGCAGGCCCCCGGGCTCCGCGGTCAGGACATGCCCTTCATGCGGCGGCCGAGCGCCTCCTGCTTCTCCCGGTCGGCCTGGCGGGCGGCGATGGCGTGGCGCTTGTCGTGCGACTTCTTGCCGCGGGCGAGCGCGAGCTCGACCTTGGCCCTGCCGTCCTTGAAGTACAGCGCGGTGGGCACCAGCGTGTAGCCACGCTCGTTGACCCGGCTCTCGAGCTTGTCGATCTCGGCGCGGTGCAGCAGCAGCTTGCGCACCCGTCGCGGCTCGTGGTTGGTCCAGGTCCCCTCGGTGTACTCCGGGATGTGCACGCCGTGCAGGAATGCCTCGCCGCCGTCGATCTCGGCGAAGCCGTCGACGAGCGTGGCCCGGCCGGCGCGCAGCGACTTCACCTCGGTGCCCTGGAGGACCAGGCCGGCCTCGAAGGTGTCGTCGATGTGGTAGTCGTAGCGCGCCTTGCGGTTCTGCGCGACCAGCTTGCGTCCCTGCTCCTTGGGCATCTGCCCATCATCCCAGAGGGCCGTGCACCGGCCTCAGAGGTACTTCATCGGGTCGACGGGGCTGCCGTTCTCGAGCACCGAGAAGTGCAGGTGGCAGGCGGTCGACCAGCCGGTGTTGCCGGAGTAGCCGAGGGTCTGGCCGCGGCTGACCCGCGCGCCGCTGCTGACGGCGTACCCGGAGAGGTGGTTGTAGACCACCGTGAGGTTCTTGCCGTTGACCTGCCCGACGTCGAGGTAGAGCCGGTTGCCGTAGACGTCGCTCCACTGCTGCGAGATCACCGTGCCGGCGCCCACCGCGACGTTGGCGGTGCCGCAGGGGGCGCGGAAGTCGGTGCCGTCGTGCAGCCCCCAGTAGCCGTAGATCGGGTGGGTGCGGTAGCCGTAGGGCGAGGTGATGCCGCCCGGCACGGGGCGCCCGAGGAAGCCGCCGCTGTCGCCCCGGAAGCCGCCCCGCTGCTTGGCCGCACGCTCGAGGATCAGCTTGCGGATCGCGGCGGCCTGCGCCTCCGCCGCCGCCAGCGCCCGCCGGTCGGCCGCCTTGATGCGGACGGCGCTCGCCCGGGCGGAGCGCCGCTCCCCCACCAGTGTCCGGACCTCGGTCGCGACCTCGGTGGCCTCGGCCTCGAGGGTCGCGGTGGTGGCGAGCCGCTCGGCGGCGGCGGCGCGCTCGTCGGCGACGCGCTCGGTCGCCGTCTCGACGCGGCGCTCCTGGCGCACCATCTCGGCACGGGCCTCGCTGAGCTCGGCCAGCACCACGGTGTGGCGGTCCATCAGCGCGTTGGCGGTGTTGAGCTGCGTGGTCGCCTCGGCGGGGTCCTGCGAGTCGAGCATGATCGAGAGCCCGACCAGCTGCGGGTCGCCGTTGGCGTACATCGACGCCGCGAGGCGGCCGATGTCGCCGCGCTGGGAGCGCACCTTGGCCTTGGCGCGCTCGAGCTCGGTGCGGGCCTGCTCCAGCTCGGCCTCGGCCTCGACCAGCCGCTCGGCCATGGCCGCGTCGTGCGCCTGGGCGCGGCCGAGCGCGCCCCGCGCCTCGCCGAGGCGCTGCTGGGCACCGGCGAGCTGCTCGCGCGCGGCCGCCAGCCGGGCCTGCGCCTTGCTGACCCGCCGGCTCGACTCCTGCAGCGCCCCCTGGGCGTCGCGCACCTGGCTCTTGGCCCGCTTGTCGCGGTCGCGCAGGTCGTCGGCACCGGCAGCGGGCGCCACGAGGGCGCAGGTCAGCGCGAGCGTCGCCGCCGCGGCGAGCGAGCGGGAGGTCCGGGAGCGTGGTCGCACAGGCCTCAGACCTTCAGGTACTTGCGTGTCATGAGCAGGGTGGGCAGCAGCGTGAGCGCCAGGCCGAGCGCCGCCACGCCGCCGATGGCCAGGAAGGAGTCCTGCCAGTCGACCCACTCCACGATGGTCGAGGTGGGCCGCAGCATGCCGTAGATCACGACGTACATGAAGGTGAGCATCGCGGCGGCCGCGAGCGCCACGCCGATGGTGGCGGCGACCAGCGTCTCGATCAGGAAGGGCAATGAGATATAGAGCCGGGAGGCGCCGACCAGCCGCATGATGCCGATCTCCTTGCGCCGGGCGTACGCCGCCATCCGGATGGTGTTGCCGACCTGCATGATCGCGGCGATCAGCAGGAAGCCGGCCACCGCGATGGCGCCCCACTTCATCGCCGTCATCCAGAAGTAGATGGGCTTGAGGACCTCGCGCAGGTCGCGCACGGCGGCCACGCCCTGCTCCTCGCCGAGCGCGGCCTTGATGCCCTGGAACTGCTCGGGGTCCTTGAGCTTGATCCAGTACGACTCCTGCATGTCGTCGGCCGTGACGGTGGAGTAGATCTCCTGCTGCTCGCTGTCCTGGGAGAGGTAGACCTCCTTCCAGGTCTCGAAGGCGCGCTCCTTGCCCTGGAAGTAGAAGGAGTCGACCTCGGGACTCGCGGCGATGGTGGACTCGATCGTGGCCTTCTGCGCCGCCGTGACCTCGCCCTCGCAGGTGTCGACCTGGCTGTTGGCGTTGCACATGAAGACGGTGATCTGGAGCTTGTCGCCCCAGAAGCGCTCGGCCTTGTCGGCCTGGGAGTTCAGCAGCAGCCCCATCCCGACGAGGGTCAGGGAGACGAAGATGGTCACGATCAGGGCGATCGACATCGAGACGTTGCGGCGCAGGCCGGTGCGGGTCTCGGAGAAGACGTAGCGCAGGTGCACGGGAGCTCCTCTAGTAGCTGTGGCCGTAGACGCCGCGCAGCTGGTCGCGGACCACGCGGCCACCGTCGAGCTCGACCACGCGCTTGCGCATCTGGTCGACCACCCCGACGTCGTGCGTCGCCATCAGCACGGTCGTGCCGGTGCGGTTGATCCGGTCGAGGAGACCCATGATCTCGTCGCTGGTGTGGGGGTCGAGGTTGCCGGTGGGCTCGTCGGCGATGAGGATCTGCGGCCGGTTGACGAAGGCCCGGGCGATGGCGACGCGCTGCTGCTCGCCACCGGAGAGCTCGTCGGGCAGCCGCTGGCCCATGCCGGAGAGCCCGACCAGCTCGAGGGTCTCGGGCACCAGCTGCTGGATCTGCGCCCGCGGCTTGCCGATCACCTGGAGCGCGAAGGCGACGTTCTGCGCCACCGTCTTGGTCGGCAGCAGGCGGAAGTCCTGGAAGACCGTGCCCACGCGGCGGCGGTGCTTCGGCACGCCCCAGCGCAGCCGTCCGACGTCCTTGCCGGCGACGTAGACCTTGCCTCGCGCGGCCTTCATCTCGCGCAGGACCAGCCGCAGGAAGGTGCTCTTGCCCGAGCCCGACTCGCCGACGAGGAAGACGAACTCGCCCTCGTCGACGAGGACGTCGACGTCGTCCAGCGCGCGGGCGGTGTGGCCCGGGTAGATCGCGGTGACGCTCTCGAATCTGATCACGGCATGGGGTGGCCGGAGACGGGGACGGGGAAGGGTCTCGCGGGGGAAGGGTCCGACCGCTGGCCAGAGTAGGTCCTGATCCGTACGGTGCCCTGCATGTCGCTTTCCTCGGCCCGTCGCCGTGTCGTGCCGGCGCTGCTGGTCGCCGCGCTCGCTGCCGGCTGCTCGGGCACGGCCGAGGAGCCGGCGCCGGACCCGCCCCCCGAGAGCGTGACGGAGCTCGACCCCGCCGAGATGGCGCTGCCGCGCATCGACTTCTGCGAGCTGGTGCCCGAGGAGTCCGTGGCCGCCGCGCTGGACGACGCCCCGCAGCGCTCGGCCCGCCGCGCCTCCGACCTCGACGTGCAGGAGTCCGGGTGCACCTGGCGTGCGGGCGGCACGGTGGCCCGCGCCTGGATCTTCGCGCGGCCCGTCGGCGAGCGGCTGGCGACGCGCACCACCGAGCAGGCGGCCGACCGGGAGGGGTGCGACGCCGAGGTCGACGACGCCTTCGGTCGTCCCTCGGTGCACCAGGTGTGCCGGCTCGGGGACGACCGCGTGCGCGACCGGCGCGCCGGGCTCTTCGACGACACCTGGCTGACCTGCGAGCTCGCCGGGCCCGCCGAGGGCCTCGCCCCGCGCGCCGACGCGTGGTGCGCCCAGGTCGCGGACGTCCTCGACACCGCCGGCTGAGACCGCGGCTCTTCGGCGGAAACGACCCGCAGCCGCCGCGGAGCGCCTAGCGTCAGGACCCTCTCGGATCCCCCGCTGCCTGCTCGAAGGAACACCCCCATGCCCCGTCGTGCCCTCGCGGGACTCAGCGGCGCCGCCGTGCTCGCCACCTGCCTCACCCTGACCACGCAGTCGCCGACCGGAGCCGCCGAGCCCGACCCGGCAGCCGCCGACCCCGGGGCCACCCGCCCGTCACTGGGACTCGGGCTGCAGGACCTCGTCGGCAAGGGCGAGGACGTCGCCGCGCCGCGCGGCTCCAGCGCGGCCGGCGTGCGGCTCGCGCCGGAGAAGCTCGCCGCGCGTGACGCCCGCGGCCGGCTGCGGGTGACCGCGACCCCGGCCGACGGCGTCGACCACGCGGCGTACCGCGGGCTGGCCGAGGACGCCGGGCTGCGCGTCACGGCCACCGACGACGCCCAGGGCTCGCTCGAGGGCTTCGCCACCGACGAGACCGTCGCCACCCTCGCCGGGCTGGCCGAGACCGGCACCCTCAACCTCTCCACCGCGCCGGCCGCGATGCGGGGCGACGCGACCAGCCAGGGCGTGCGGCTGCAGCGCGCCGACCGCGTGCAGCGCCGCGGGATCGACGGCTCCGGCATCACCATCGGCGCGCTCTCCGACTCCTACGACCAGGCCGCCTACACCGTCACCGGTGAGGAGCTCACCGTGCGCGCCGCCGACGACGTCACCAGCGGCGACCTACCCGACGACGTGGTGGTGCTCGAGGACTACGAGGACCCCGAGTCGGTGGTCGACGAGGGCCGCGCGATGCTCCAGATCGCCCACGACGTGGCCCCGGGCGCCCGGCTGTGCTTCGCGACGGCGTACACGGGTCTGCTGGGCTTCGCCGACAACGTGCGTCGACTCGCCGACCCCGACGACGACTGCGGCGCCGACGTGCTGGTCGACGACATCGTCTACTTCGAGGAGCCGGCCTTCTCCGACTCCGTGCTCACCGACGCCATCGACGACGTCGCCGCCGACGGCGTGCACTACTTCAGCGCGATCGGCAACCAGGGCGAGCAGGCCGCGTGGGACGGGCGGCTGCGCCTCGTGGGCCCGCGCGCGGCACGCTCGGTCGACCTCTCGCAGGTGCCGCCCGAGCTCTACGACGGCGGCCTGGTCGACCTCGACCAGAGCGCCGGCACCGACGTCGCCCAGGACCTCGACCTCGGGCCCAGCGGCTCGTGGTTCAACCTGCAGTGGGACGACCCGGTCGACCTCGACGGACCCACCCTGGGCGAGCCCTGGCTCGACGTGCAGGGCGAGACCAGCGAGGAGGAGCCCTTCGCGGAGTACCAGCTGGAGGTCACGCCCGACCGCGTCGGCGAGCCCGTCGTGATCCGCGCCGACTCGCTGCCCTCCGGAGCCGCCGACCTGGTCCTCGCGGTGTACGACGAGGACGGCGAGGAGGTCGCCACGGTCGACCAGGCGACCTCGCCGGAGACGCTGGCGACCAGCTTCGCGGAGGCGGGCACCTACACCGTCTACGTCTTCGAGTACAGCTACGGCGCGAGCGGGCCCTTCTCGCTCACGGTGGCCCCGGTCGCGGAGCCCTCCGACGTCGGCACCGACCTCAACCTGCTCTTCTTCGACCGGGCCGGCGACTACCTCTTCTCGCTCTCCGACGACAACGAGCTGACGGGCCGGCCGCAGGAGCTCAGCTTCGTCGAGGGCGAGGGCCAGGTGCAGGTCGTGGTCTCCCGCTCGGGCACCGGGCCGCTCACCGCCACCCGGATGCGCCACCTGATCTTCGGCGACGCCGCCATGACCGAGCACGTCGACCCGATGGCACCCGCCACGATCGGCCACGCCTACGCCCGCGGCTCCACCGCCGTGGCGGCGTACGACGCCTTCCGGCCCTTCGGCACCAACTTCATCACCTCGCCCGGGGGCGACCTGCCGGTCATGTTCGACTCCCAGGGCGAGCGCCTGCGCCGCACCGAGGTACGCCGCGTGCCGCAGGTGGCGGCCACCGACGGGGGCAACAACACCTTCTTCGGCATCGACAACGCCCGCGACGACGACGACCAGCCCAACTTCTTCGGCACCAGCGCCGCCGCCCCGCACGCGGCCGCCATCGCCGCGCTCGTGCTCGACCGCGCCGGCGGCGGCCAGCGGCTCTCGCCGGCGCAGCTGCGCAAGCGGCTCGAGCGCACCGCCTTCCTGCACGACCTCGACCCGAACGAGTCGTCGGGCCGGTCGGGCGGGATCGAGCTGAGCGCGTCGGGCGGGCAGGGCTACGAGCTGCGGCCCAGCGCTCCGCTGTCGATGGTCGACGACGAGTTCTTCACCCTCGACTACTCCGGCGGCGTGCCGCTGCGCTCGCTGACGCTCTACGGCGAGACCGCCAGCCCGACCGCGCCCGGCGAGCGGGGCCTGCTCTCCGACGGCCTCGTCTTCGACCCGCGTCCGCTCCCCACGGAGCCCGGGACCTGGCGCGAGGGCGGCTTCCCCTTCACCGTCGGCGGCGTCGCCGGCGGGGTGCGCGCCACGGAGGTGAGCGCGTCGTACTCCCGCGCGGCGGGCGACGGGCAGTTCCGGCGGATGACGCTGCGCTTCGACGGCGGGCTGCGCAAGGGCGAGCAGGTGCGCTTCGGGATCGACCGCGACCTGGCCGTCTCCGGCTTCAGTGGCGCGGAGGAGGGCAACGGCGCCGACGAGCTCGGCGGCGCGGTCTTCTACCCGCAGGACCTGCCGGTGCCGATCGGGATGGCCTTCGAGGGCGTGCGCACCGACGGCCGGAAGGTCTACGGCGTGATGCGCAACGACCTCGGGCGCGGCTGGACCCCGCTCGACGGCCACGGGCTGGTCGACGCCGAGACCGCGGTCTTCGGCTAGTTCCCTGGGTCACACGGGATCGCCCGCAGCGCCGCCCGGCTGGAGGGAGGGGTCGGCGCTGCGGGAGACTCGAAGGATGAGCGACACCACCCAGATCACCCTGGCCAGGCGGCCCGTCGGCGAGCCCCCCGACGACACCTACGAGGTGCGCCGCGTCGAGCTGCCCGCCCTCGTGGAGGGCCAGCTGCTCCTCCGGGTCGTCTACCTCTCCCTCGACCCCTACATGCGCGGCCGGATGAGCGACGCCCCGTCGTACGCCGCCCCCGTCGGGATCGGCGACGTGATGGTCGGCGGCACCGTGTGCGTCGTCGAGGAGTCGCGCCACCCCGAGTGGGCCCCCGGCGACGTGGCGCTGTCGTACTCCGGCTGGCAGACCCGCGCGATCAGCGACGGCACCGGCCTGCGGCGGCTCGACCCCGAGCGCGCGCCGATCTCCACCGCCCTCGGCGTCATGGGCATGCCCGGCTTCACGGCGTACGCCGGCCTGCTCGAGATCGGCCGGCCGCAGCCCGGGGAGACCGTCGTGGTCGCCGCCGCGACCGGACCGGTCGGCTCCGCGGTCGGCCAGATCGCGCGCGCCCGCGGCGCCCGCGCCGTCGGCATCGCGGGCGGCCCGGAGAAGCGCCAGGCCCTGCTCGACGACTTCGGCTTCGACGTCGCGCTCGACCACCGCTCCCCCGACTTCGCCGACGAGCTGGCGGGCGCCGTGCCCGACGGCGTCGACGTCTACTTCGAGAACGTCGGCGGCGAGGTGACCCGCCAGGTGCTGCGCCACGTCAACACCTTCGCCCGCATCCCCGTCTGCGGCCTGGTCTCGGGCTACAACGCCACCGAGGCACCCGAGGGCCCCGACCGCCTGCCCGGCTTCCTGGGCCTGGTGCTGCGCCGGAGCCTGACCGTGCGCGGCTTCATCCAGGACGAGTTCACGGCCAGCCACGGGCGCGACTTCGTGCGCGAGATGTCGGGCTGGCTCGCCGACGGCACGGTGCGCTACCGCGAGGACGTGGTCGACGGCCTGGAGTCGGCTCCCGAGGCCTTCCGCGGCCTGCTCACCGGCCGCAACTTCGGCAAGCTGGTGGTGCGCGTCTCGGAGGACCCGACGTCGTGACGGCCACGGCGAGCGGGCCGGTCACCGTCTCGGTCGTGCGCACCGTCGCGCCCGACCACGCGGCGCAGATGGTCGCGTGGCTGCGCGCGGGCGCCTCGCTGGCCGAGCGCTTCGAGGGCTTCCTCGGCGTCGGCTGGGTCCGCCCCGCGGCGGACTCCGAGGAGTGGCACATGCTCTACCGCTTCGCCGACCAGGAGTCGCTCGACGCCTGGGAGTCCTCCTCGCAGCGGGCGTGGTGGCTGGCGTCGTCGCAGGGACTGGTCGGCGAGACCCGGCTCGAGCGGCGTACCGGCATTGAGGGCTGGTTCGACGAGCCCGCGTCGTACGACGTGGAGGACCTGCGGCCCCCGGCGCCCGGACCGCCGCGGTGGAAGCAGGGCACCGTCATCTGGCTGGCCTTCTTCCCGCTCAGCCTGCTGCTCGGCGTGCTCTACGGCCTGCTGGTGCACGGCACCGGCCCCGACCTCGAGCTGGTGCTGCGCACCGCAGCCACCACCCTGGCCGCGACCCCGGTCATGGTCTACGGCCTGCTGCCCTGGATGACCAGGCGCTTCGAGTGGTGGCTGCGGCGCTGAGGCACCGTGAGGACGCCTGCTACATGTTGTCGCAGACGACGTCCACCGGGTCGCTGGCCTCACCCGGCCCGACGGCGTTGACGGCGCGCCAGCGCACCTGCACGGTCTCCATGAAGGAGGCACCGTCGCACGCTTCGAACGTCCAGCCGATGGGCATCACCGTGTCGTCCGCGGTGGCCGTCTCGTGGTCGGTCCACGCTGAGGTCCCGTCGAGCGCGAACTGGTAGCCGGTGATCGCGCTGCCGCCGTCGGTCACCGGCACCCGCCACGATCCGCCGTGCCAGTGGAAGGCGTGCCAGTACATCGACGCGAGGTCCCGAGGGGCCGAGGGACCCGTCACCGGGGCCGGGCAGAGGTCGGAGACGTCGGTCGCCGTGGACGCCGCACCGGCACCCTGCGCGTTGACCGCGCGCACCAGCAGGTCCTGTGACCCGTCGACGCACGGCAGGTCGGCGGCGGCGAACGTGCCCGTGAGGACACCGGCGGTGTCGACGAACGAGGCGTAGGCGACCCAGGTCTGGCCGGCGTCGAGGGAGTACTCGTAGCCGGTCACCGCGCTGCCGCCGTCGGTGGCGGGTGCACTCCACGAGGACGTGACGTCGCCGCTCTCGAGATGGGCGCTCGGGGCCCCGGGGGCACCGGGTGCGGTCAGCGGGGTGGGTGTCGGGGTCGGGGTGGGGGTCGGCGTGGGTGTCGGCGTGGGGGTCGGCGTGGGTGTCGGCGTCGGGGTCGGCGTCGGGGTCGGGGTCGGGACCGCCGCGCGCTGGGCGACCAGCACCACCCGACGGTTGGCCGCCCGGTCCTTGGCCCGCGCGCCCAGCTGTGCCGGACGGCCCAGCCCGTAGCCCTTGACGCTCGTGCGCAGCCCGGGGTGCTGCGCGGCCAGTGCGTCGCAGAGGCTCTGGGCCCGAGCGGCGCTCAGCCTCTTGTGGTGGCCGAGCCGGGCGCGGCCGTAGTCGGTGTACCCCTCGCAGCGCACCCGCGAGAGTCCCTCGAGGCTGCCCTGCAGCCGCGCGACGAGCGCGCGCGCCGTCGGGGTCAGTCGTGGGCTCCCCTGGGCGAAGAGCGCGGAGCCGGTGAAGGTCAGCGCCTGGCCCACGACCAGGTCGTGGCCGACGGCGCGACGTGCCGGGACCGCGAGGCTGCCGTCGCGCGAGGTGTACAGCGCCTGGGTGGCGCGCACCCTCGGGCTGCCGGGCACGAGGTGGGGCCGTGAGGGCACCGCGACGAGTGCGCGACGTTGCTTCTTGGTCAGCGGATCCTTGAACCACGACGTGTCGGGCTCAGAGGTCTGCGGCGCCGGTGGGGGCGAGGCCTGGGCCGACGTCACCGACAGGGGCGTCAGGGCCAGCGCGCCGGCGAGTGCGAGACCGGCGGCGCGGGAGAGGCGGAGGGTCATGATGCTCCTGGACAGGGGGCAGCGTCCCGGTCGGGGCGCCGGCGTGCTCATCGGCCGGCTGATCACCGTCCTGAGCGAATGTGCGGGACGGGCTAGGGCGTCCCGTCGTCGCGCAGGTCGAGCCGCACCACGGCCCGCCGCGGCGTCGGCCGCGAGACCTCGCGGAGACCCGCCTCGAGGTAGACCTCGAGGAGACCCACGTGCAGCTCCTCGTCGATCGCCCGCGTCGTGGTCATCGGGTAGGCCTCGACGGCGCGGGCACCGCGCTCGCGGGCGTGGGCCACAGCGGCGTGCGCGAGCTCCCGACTGACGCCCCGCCGGCGGTGGCCAGCCCGGACGAAGAGGCAGGTGATCGCCCAGACCGACTCGTCGGCACGGTCCTCGTCGCGGCCGGCCCAGGGCACCTTCTGGTTGCGCACCAGGCCGTGGAAGCGGGGTCGTGGCTCGACGGCCGCCCAGCCGACGGGCGTGCCGTCGTCGTACGCCACGAGCCCGGAGGTCTCCGTGGAGCCGGGGACCTCGCAGCCCGCCTGCTCGCGCATCCGCTCGGCGCGCTCCTCGGCCGGGAAGCCGCCGAAGGACTCGCGCGGGAAGAGCTTGTAGCGCTGGCACCAGCAGCGCTGACCCGCGCCGCGGGTGCCGAAGACCTGCACGAGGTCCTCCCACGCAGCCCGGTGGGCCGGCACGACCTCGAGCGCCACGGCGTACGCCTAGTTCTGGTCGGCAGCCTCGGCGCCGCGGCGCCAGCGGATGCCGGCCTCGAGGAAGCCGTCGATGTCGCCGTCGAAGACCGCCTGCGGGTTGCCGACCTCGAACTCGGTGCGCAGGTCCTTGACCATCTGGTAGGGGTTGAGCACGTAGCTGCGCATCTGGTCGCCCCAGCTGGCCTGCACGTCACCGCGCAGCGAGTCGAGGTGGGCGCGCTCCTCGGCCTTCTTGAGCGCGAGCAGCTTGGCCTTGAGGATCACCATCGCGCTCGCCTTGTTCTGCAGCTGGCTCTTCTCGTTCTGGCAGGAGACGACCGTGCCGGTGGGGATGTGCGTGAGGCGCACCGCGGAGTCGGTGGTGTTGACGCTCTGACCGCCGGGGCCGCTCGAGCGGTAGACGTCGACGCGGATCTCCTCGTCGGGCACGTCGATCTCGTCGGTCTGCTCGAGCACCGGCACCACCTCGACGGCGGCGAAGCTGGTCTGGCGGCGTCCCTGGTTGTCGAAGGGGCTGATCCGCACCAGCCGGTGGGTGCCGGCCTCGACCGAGAGCGTGCCGTAGGCGTAGGGCGCGTGGATCGCGAAGGTGGCGCTCTTCAGGCCCGCCTCCTCGGCGTAGGAGGTGTCGAAGACCTCGACGCCGTACTTGTTGCGCTCGGCCCAGCGGGTGTACATCCGCATCAGCATCTCGGCGAAGTCGGCGGCGTCGACGCCGCCGGCGCCCGCGCGGATGGTCACGAGCGCCTCGCGGACGTCGTACTCCCCGGAGAGCAGGGTGCGGACCTCGAGCTGCTCGACCGACTTGTGCAGCCGGGCGAGCTCGGTCTCGGCCTCGGCCATCGAGTCGGCGTCGCCCTCCTCGCGCCCGAGCTGCACCAGCACCTCGAGGTCGTCGATGCGCGACTCCAGCGACTCGAAGCGCTCGACGGTGCCCTGCAGCGCGCTGAGCCGGCCGGTGACCCGCTGGGCGTTGGCCTGGTCGTCCCACAGGTCGGGCGCGGCGACCTGCTCGCCGAGGTCGTCGATCTCGCGGCGCAGCTCGTCGAGGCCGAGCACGGCTCCGATCGTCTTCATCGTCGCCTGGAGCTGCTTGATCTCGGAGTCGAAGTCGGTGGCCGCCACAACCGGCAAGGCTACGTGACCGGCTGGGTGACCGGCCGGATGGCCGCCGCAGGCAGCCATCGCTCCACCGTCGCCCAGCCGACGGCGTCGAGCCACATCACCGAGACGACCCGGCCCTCCCAGCCCCGGTCGGTGCGGGTCCACTCGACCAGCAGGCTCGGCTCGCCGTCGACGAGGCAGTGGCGGGCCGGGGTGACCGGCGCCGGCGCGGGCTCGGTCGCACGCCGCTGGGTGGCGGCGACGCGCTCGGCCAGGGTGCCGTGCTCGCCCGCGCCGTACCCACCTCGCATGGAGACGATGATCGCACAGGTGTTCGAACGACGTCGTTCACACCTGCTGGTCTAGACCTTGCGCGCTAAAATGCCCCAAACCGCGCGAACCCGTCGGATCGTCTCCTTACCGTTCTTCCCGTGTCCATGACCTCCTCGGGGCCCCGGCTGGGGCTGGTGTCCTCGCAGCCCGCCGCGCCCACCGACGCGCGCGTGGCCGCCGTGCTGGACGTCATGTCGGGCACCCCACTCCCCGAGGTCGCGGTGCGCAGCGGCGTGGAGCAGGTGCTGCTGCGCCGCTGGGTGCGCGCCTTCACCGACGCCGGCACCGCGGCGCTGACCAACCGGCCGGAGGCCGACGTCGCCCG
The DNA here is from genome assembly GCF_000720335.1 of Nocardioides aequoreus. GTDB lineage: Bacteria > Actinomycetota > Actinomycetes > Propionibacteriales > Nocardioidaceae > Marmoricola > Marmoricola aequoreus. The sequence goes on from NZ_JOJN01000007.1 coordinate 89,593, forward strand.
CCAGCGCGACCGCTTCCTGGCCGGCTTCGCCCACGAGCTGCGCACGCCGCTGGCCGTCGCCCGCGGCTGGGCCTCGATGCTCGCCGACGGCGACCTGCCGCCCTCGATGCTGGAGTCGACCGCCGAGAAGCTCGAGTCAGCCCTCGGCGACGTGGCCGCCCGCGTCGCCGACGTGCAGTACCTCGCCGCCGCCTCCCTCGGCCGGCTCGAGCCCACCCCGCGGGCCACCAGCCTGCGGGAGATCGCGACGCTGGCCGGGGTCGCGGTCCACGCCACTGCCGACCTCGACCACGCCCTGGTCACCGACCCCGAGCTCGCCGCCCGCGCGGTGCACGACCTGTGGGACGCCGCCCAGCTCCCGCCCGCGCCGGCCTCGTGCCACCTCGCGGCGACGCACCACGGCGCCTGGCTCGAGCTGCGCATCGCGCGCACCGCCGACCCGATCGAGCCGCACGTGCTGCAGGCCCTCTTCGAGCCCTTCGACGCCAACGACGACGGCACCGGCGTCAGCATCGGCCTCTACCTCGCCCGCGCGCTCACCGTGGCGCTCGGCGGCACGCTCGGCCTCGAGCAGGACGACCGCCATGGCCACTTCTGGCTCCGACTTCCACTCTCACCCACCACCAACCCCTGAGGAGTACATCGTGATCTTCCGTCTCGCCTGCGGCGACGTCATGCCCGGCTGCGCCAGCAGCTTCGAGAACACCGACAAGAACGCCCTGCTCGCCTCGGTGGCCTCGCACGCCGCCGCCGACCACGGCATCACCGAGATCACTCCCGAGGTCTTCGCGGCCGTCGACGGCGCGATCGTCGTCGCCCTCGCCGCCTGACGGACCCGCAGGTCCTGGGGCTCAGCGGTCGTCGACCACGACGACCGACGCAGCCTCACCGCTGATCCGCCACCCGTCCCCCACACCCGGCACCTGCAACGGCAGGTCCAGGGGGGCGGTCAGGCGGACCACCACCGTGTCGCCCGCCGTGCGCACGCGCCAATCCAGCCCCGGCCAGCGCTGCTGCGCACCGCTCCTCGCGACGTACGCCGCCACGTGCCCCCGCGCCGCGACCGGGTCGAGCTCGGCCGTGCGCCCGAGCCCCTCGGTGTAGACCCGCTCGCCCTCCAACGCCTCCGTCGCGGCCAACGCCGCGGCGTCGGCCGTGGCGTGCAGCGACTGACGTCGAAGGTAGGCCGCCGAGGCGTCGACCACGACCGCCACGAGCATCGCCACCACGAGCATGAAGCCGATGATCAGCGGCGTCACCGACCCGCGCTCATCCCTGGGGGCTCGCCTCACGGGCGGGCCTCTCGGAACTCGCCGTACGGCGCCTCGTGCGCGGCGTCGACCTCGATCCCCGGCGACTGCGACCCGAAGACCGCCGGCAGCAGCGGGAGCGTGACCCTCGACTGCACCTCCGCGCGCACCACCGACCCCGGCGTCAGGCACGCGCGCGGGGAAGGGTCACAGGTGATGCGGAGCGCGGGCGGCTCCTCGATGCCCTGGTCCTGGTAGGCGAGCCGGGCGGCGGCCCGGGCCCGCGCGTGCGCCGACCCCTGGTCGGGGGCGGTGACGAAGGCACGTCCCGCGCTCCTCGCCGCGGCCGACGCGGCGTACGCCTCGCGCTGGGCCTCGAAGGCGGTCAGCACGACGTACAGCAGGGGCACGAGCAGCAGGATCGCCAGCCACACCATCTCGACGAGCGCCGTCCCCTGCTCCTCTCGCCTCACGGCTCCCCCACCGGCAGGTCGGGCTCCTGCACCGCGTGGCCGGCGACGTCGAGGCGCACGGGCGGTCCCCACAGCCCCAGCGGGGGCACGTCGGCGCGCACCCGCACCACGACGGCGGGGACGCCGTCGACGGTGGTGCGCGAGGCGCTCACGTCGCGCGCGAAGCGGGCGGCCACGGCGTCGTCGACCTGGGTGCGGGTGCGGGCGGCGCCGTCGGCGGGACTGCGGTCGACGGTGGCGCCGTAGCGCGCCCCCTCGGTGGCGGCGGCGACGAGGGTATTGCGCACGTGCAGCACCAGCCCGACCTGCAGCAGGCCGAGCACGAGCGGCACGAGCACGAGGCTGACGAGCACGAAGTCGACGACGGCGGCACCGTCCTCGCGCTCGGCCCCAGCCGGTGACCGACGAGAGAGCCAGACGGCACAGCCTTCGCGCCGAGCGGTCACGACGTGGGGTCTCAGCCGGTGACCGACGAGAGCGCAGCACGCAGCATCGCGCCGAGCTGGCTCCCGGCGATCGCCCAGATGCCGGCGACGAGGCCGGCGGTCATCACGGTGATCAGCACCCATCCGGGCACGTCGCCGCGCTCGTCACGCGGGCGCGTGCCCCGCAGCAGTCGGGTCAGGTCGTGCATGGGTTCCTCCAGGGATCGTGCGGGAAGGTCAGGGGACGACGAGCCGCAGGCCGACGAGGCCGGGCCAGAAGGCGAAGACGACGACGGTCGGGAGCACCAGGAAGACCACCGGGACCATCATCAGGACCTCGCGGCGGGCACCGGACTCGATCAGCGCGCGCCGCGAGGCCTCACGCACGTCGCCGGCCTGGGCGTGCAGCACGTCGGTCACCGGTGTGCCGCGCTCGACGGCGACGGCCAGGCCCTCGGCGAAGCGCGAGACCACGGCGAGCCCGGAGCGGGCGGCCATCTCGTCGAAGGCCCGGGTGAGCGGGGTGCCGGTGCGCACGTCGGCGAGGACGCGGCGAAGCTCCTCGGAGAGCGCACCGCGGCTGCGGCGGCAGACCCGGTCGAGCGCCGAGACCGGGCTCTCCCCCGCGGCCACCGCGAGCGAGAGCAGCTCGGCGATCGTCGGGAACTCCTGCAGGATCGCGCGCTCCCGAGCAGCCACCTGCGCGGTCAGCCTGTTCTCCCGGAGCAGCACGCCGAGCGCGAAGGCGATCAGGCACACGACCATCAGCGGTACGGCCCGCTCCGGCGACGCCGCCGCGACCACCCCGGAGGGCACCGCGAGCAGGGTGAAGCCCGCGAGTCCCCACAGCACCTGCTCGACGCGGAACTGCGCGACGTCGGTCGCCAACCCGGCTCGCTCGAGCCGACGGCGGATCGACGTGGCGCCGCCGAGCACCCGCTCCACGGTCCGGCCCGCGGCTGCCAGCGGCGGCCCGAAGACGGCGGCGAAGGCGTTGCCCGGACGCACGGGCGCGGGCAGCGTCGAGGGGCGCGGCAGGTCGCGGAGATAGGGCAGCACCCGCACCTCGATCGGCGTACGCCGCGCGTCGAGCACGGCGAGGGCCACCAGCAGCAGGCCGACGCCCAGCGCTAGCCCGAGCAGTCCGCCGACCAGCGCGCTCACGCGAGGATCCTCCGCTCCGACGGGAGCCGGCCGATCCGCACCATCAGCCGGTAGGCGACCGCGCACAGCGCTGCGCCGGTGCCGAGCACGACCACCCCGGCCGGTGTGGCGTAGCGCTGGATCACCTCCGGCTGGAAGCAGAGCATCAGCAGCACCAGCCACGGCGCCGCCACCGCGAGCCGGGCGCCGTTGACCGTCCACGACTGCCGCGACTGCAGCTCCGCACGGGTGCGGGCGTCGTCGCGCAGGTAGCCCGACAGCGTCCGCAGCAGTCGCCCGAGGTCACCGCCGCCTACCTCGCGCGCGACGCGCAGGCTCTCCACCACGCGGTCGCCGACCGGGTCGGCGAGCCGCTCCTTGAGCCGGTCGAGGGCGTCGGAGAAGCGTCCACCCGCCTGGTAGTCGACCGCGAAGTCGCGGAAGGCCGGGCGCAGAGGCTCCGGGCCCCGCTCGGCGAGGCCGCCCAGGGCCTCGGGCAGCGACAGACCGGCGCGGACCGCCGAGGCGAGGTTGTCGACCGCCTCGGGCCAGACCTCGGCGAGCTCGCGGAGCCGTCGCTCGGCACGGCCCCGCACGAGCGCGACGGGGAGGTAGCCACCCATCAGGCCGAAGACCAGCGCGACCGGCGGCGTGCGCGAGGCGAGCAGCACCACCGTGGCGCAGGCCGTGGCCGAGACCGCGCAGACGGTGAGGAACGCCCCGACGCCGACGTCGCGCAACCCGGCGCTGACGAGCAGCGGTCGCAGCCGCGGCGTACGCCGCCGACCCGACGTGCCGGTCACGACCTGCGGAGGCCAGGTGGACGACCAGACCAGCAGCAGCCCCAGCCCGAGGACGAGACCCAGCAGCGCGCCCATCACTGCCCCCCGACCGTGGTGTCGTGCAGCAGCCGGTGGACGTCGATGCCCGCGCGGGCGAAGGACTCGAGCCGTCCGGGCATCCCGCCCGTCGTCCGCAGCTCGCCGTCGCTGCGGTCGAAGACCGGCTCGGTCTCGACGATGTCGTGCTCCACCCGCCCCGGCACGGCGACGATCTCGCGGACCCGTCGGGTGCCGCCGGTGTCGATGCCCAGGTGCACGACCAGGTCGACCGAGCTCGCCACCGTGGGCACCACGAAGCGCGAGGAGATGTTCTCCCCCGCCAGCAGCGGCAGGGTGCAGAGCTTGACCAGCGCCTCCCGGGCGCTGTTGGCGTGCAGCGTCGCCATGCCCGGGTGACCGGAGTTGAGCGCCAGCAGCAGGTCGAGGCTCTCCGGCCCGCGCACCTCGCCGACGATCATCCGGGTCGGGCGCATCCGCAGCGACTCGCGCACGAGATCGCGCAGCGTCACCTCGCCCGTTCCCTCGAGACCCGCCTGCCGGGTCTGCAGCTGCACGTGGTCGGGGTGCACGAAGTTGAGCTCCGCGACCTCCTCGGCCGAGACCACCCGCTCCCCGCCCGGGATCGCCGCTGCCAGGCAGTTGAGCATCGTGGTCTTGCCCGCCTGGGTCGACCCCGCCACCAGGATGTTCTGCCCCGCGAGCACCGCGGCCTCGAGGAAGCGCGCCGCCTGCTCGGTCAGCGAGCCCAGCGCCACGAGGTCGGAGAGACGCGCCGCGCGCAGCACGAACTTGCGCAGGTTGACGGCCGCGAAGTCGCGGCTGATCCCCTCGAGCACGACGTGCAGCCGGTGGCCCTGCGGCAGCATCGCGTCGACGAAGGGCTGGCTCACGTCGATGCGGCGTCCGCTCGCCTTCAGCATCCGCTCGACCAGCTCCTGCACCTCCACCCGCGTGAGCACGACGTTGGTCAGCTCGTGACGGCCGTGACGCGCGACGAAGACGCGGTGCGGCTGGTTGATCCAGATCTCCTCGACCGTGGGGTCGTCGAGGAAGCGCTGCAGCGGACCGAAGCCGGAGACCCGCGCGACCAGCTCGGAGACCGCGCCGTCAGGGTCCGGCACCGGCGCCACCACGCCGGTGAGGCTGCGCTGGTCGTGGGCGGCGACCACCTGCTCGGCGATGCGTCGTACGCGAGCGGCATCGACCTGCGGGTCGACGCCGTCACGGCGTACGACGGCACGCACCTCGTCGTCGAGCAGCGTCATCAGGTCGCCGACCGACGCACGGGGACGTCGCCCCGCACCCCCGGACACCCCTGTGACCTGCACCGACATGCGCGCAGGTCTACCCGCGGCCCGACGCGGCCGAAACCACCTCCGACCGATCTGTGGACAACTCTCGGTCCCAGGCACCACTCGCGTGCCGAGCCGCCACTCCTGGATCACGCGTCCCCGACATTCTCCAGATGGACGTACACTGGCCGTACGTTGAACTGGAGTGAGGAAGGAACCCGGCATGACCGAGGGGGCCACGCGCCGGCGCAATCGTCGACTGGAGCTGCGCACCACGGAGGAGGAGCGTGCGCTCATCGACCGCGCGGTTGCGGCGTCCGGCACCGACCTCACCGAGTTCGTGGTCGCCCACGCCTCGGAGGCAGCGCGACGCGTGCTCAGCGACCGGCAGTCCTTCGGACTGGAACCCACGGCGCTGGAGGCGTGGGACGCCCTCAACGAGCGGCCGGCACGCGAGCTGCCCGGTCTGGCTCAGCTGCTGACCCGCCCGTCGCCCTTCGCCCCGTGACCTACAGGGGACCGGTCCCACTCGACTCCTCTCACGACATCGCCGACTTCACGTGCGGCTCAGTGGAGCAGACAGCCTGGCTGCGGCGCTTCGCACGGCAGTCGGCCTCGATGGGGACCACGAAGGTCTTCGTGGTCACCGAGCCTGGCGACGACCGCGTGGTGGCGTACTACGCCTGGTGCATGGCCCAGCTGGTCGCCGCCGCCACTCCGGAGCGGATGCGGAAGGGCGCCGGGCGGTACCCGCAGCCAGTGGCCCTCCTCGCCCGCCTCGGTGTCGACGTGGACCACGAGGGCCAGGGACTCGGTGCGGGGTTGCTGGTCGACGTCATCACCCGCGTGGCTGCCCTGTCGGCCGAGATCGGGTGCCGCGGGCTGCTCGTGCACGCGGAGTCGGCCGACGCTCGCGCCTTCTACCGGCATCTCGTCCCCGAGCTCGAGCAGAGCCCGACCGACAACCTGCACCTGGTGCTGATGCTCAAGGACATCAAGCGCACCATCGCGGGCCTGTGACCGCCGCCTACCGGGCACCCCGCGGGGAGGATGGACCACATGCCCACTGACCCGCGCGGGCTGCGCGACGACGCGCCGCTGCTCGACGCCTGGCTCCGCTTCCACGAGCAGGCGCCCACGCCCTTCACGATCCCGGGGCACAAGCAGCGGCACGACCTGGTCGGCGACGTGGTGGCCGGAGACGTGCCGCTCTACGCCGGGCTCGACACGATGAAGCTCGCCGCCGGGGTGCTGGTCGAGGCCGAGGCGCGGGCGGCGCGGCTGTGGGGCGCCGACCTGTGCCGCTTCTCCACCGGGGGCGCCACCCACGCCAACCAGGCGGTGGCGCTCGCGCTGGGCCGCGAGGGCGACCGCGTCGTGGTGAGCCGCACGCTGCACCGCTCGCTGCTGCTCGGCCTGGTGCTGGCGGGCCTGGAGCCGGTCTGGGTGCGCCCGGACGTCGACCCGGCCACGGGCCTGCCGCTCGGCGTGCCGCCCGCGGAGGTGGCGCGGGTGCTGGCCGAGCACCCCGAGGCCGTGGCGGTGCTCGTCGGCGACCCGTCGTACGTCGGCACGGTCGGCGACGTGGCCGGTCTCGCCGACGTGGCGCACCGCCACGGCGTCCCGCTCGTGGTGGACGCCGCCTGGGCGGCGCACTTCGGCTTCCACCCCGACCTGCCGCGCCACGCGCTCCAGCTCGGCGCCGACGTCGTGGTCACCAGCGCCCACAAGACCCTGCCCGCCTGGAGCCAGGCGGCGCTGGTGCTCGCTCGCACCGAGCGGGTCGACGCCGCCCGGCTCGACGCCGGGGTCGAGGCCACCGCCACCACCAGCCCGGCGGGGGCCGTGCTGGCCAGCATCGACGCCGCCCGCGCCCTGCTCGAGCGCGACGGCGAGCGCCTGCTCGGCCCGGTCGTCGAGGCGACCCGCGTGGCGCGGCGCCGGCTCGCCGAGGTCGAGGGGCTGGCGGTGCTCCACGGCCCCAATGTCGACCCGCTCAAGCTGACGGTGCTGCTGCACGGCACCGGCGCCGACGGCATCGCCGTGGAGCGCGACCTGCTGGCGGCCGGGCTGCCGGTGGAGGCGGCCGAGCGCGACCTGGTGGTGGCGGTGGTCTCGCTCGCCGACACGACGCAGTCCCTCGACGCGCTCACCACCGTGCTGGTGGCGTCGGTCGAGCGCTACCGCGGCGAGCCGCGCGCGGTCGTCGGACCTGCGGCGTACGCCGTGACGCCGGAGCCCGTGCTGCCGCCGCGCACGGCGTACTTCGCGGCGCACGAGACCGTGCCGTCCGACGAGGCGGTCGGGCACGTGTGCGCCGAGCTGGTCGCGCCCTACCCGCCGGGGATCCCGGTGCTCGCCCCCGGCGAGCGGGTCACCGCCGCCGCGCTGGCGGAGCTGCGCGAGGCACGTGCCTCCGGCGTCCGCATCGCCTACGCCGCCGACCCGACCCTCGCGACCCTGCGGGTGGTCAGCCCTTCGACTTCGGCAGCTGCAGGCTCTTGACCTCGAGGAACTCCTCGAGCCCGAAGGGGCCGAGCTCGCGACCGTTGCCGGACTGCCGGTAGCCGCCGAAGGGCGCCTGGATGTTGAAGGCGCCGCCGTTGACCTCGACCTGGCCGGTGCGCATCCGCCGCGCGAAGGCCGTGGCCCGCTCCAGCGAGCCCGACTGCACCCCGCCGGCGAGGCCGTAGACGGTCGAGTTGGCGATCTCGAGCGCCTCCTCCTCGTCGTCGTAGGGCATCACCACGAGCACGGGGCCGAAGATCTCCTCCTGCGCGATCGTCATGTCCTTGGTGACGTCGGCGAAGACGGTGGGCCGCACGAAGTAGCCGGTCTCGAGGCCGTCGGGTGGCTCGACGCCACCGGTGACGAGGGTGGCGCCCTCGTCGATGCCGCGCTGGATGTAGCCGCGCACGCGGTCGCGCTGGGTGGCCGAGACGAGCGGCCCGAGGTCGGACTCCTCGCTCGCGGCCGGGCCGAGCACGATCGACTCGGCGGTCTGCCGGGCCAGCTCGACGACCTCGGCCTGGCGCTCGCGCGGCACCAGCATGCGCGTCAGCGCCGAGCAGGTCTGGCCCGAGTTGATGAAGCAGCCGTGGCGCACCCCCGGTGGCACGGCCCTGGCGAAGTCGGCGTCGTCGAGGAAGACGTTGGCCGACTTGCCGCCGAGCTCGAGCGCGACGCGCTTGACGGTCTGCGCGGCCAGCTCGCTGACCCTCTTGCCCGCGGCGGTCGAGCCGGTGAAGGAGACCATGTCGACGTCGGGGTGCGAGGCGATGGCCTCCCCCACGACGGCGCCGGTGCCGCTGACGAGGTTGAAGACGCCGGGCGGCACGCCGGCCTCGTCGAGCACCTCGGCGAAGAGGTACGCCGAGAGCGGCGCCACCTCGCTGGGCTTGAGGACGACGGTGCAGCCGACCGCGATGGCGGGCAGCACCTTGTTGACGACCTGGTGCAGCGGGTAGTTCCACGGCGTGATGCACCCGACCACGCCGATGGGCTCGCGCACCACGAGCGAGCTGCCGATCCGCTGCTCGGTCTCCAGGTCCGACAGCAGCTGCACCTGGGCCTGCGCGTTGGCCACCGGCAGCCCGGCCTGGATCCGGCGGGCCCACTTCACGGGCATGCCGACCTCGTGGGCGATCGTCTCGGCGATGTCGTCGCTGCGGTCGGCCAGGCCCTGGGCGACCGCCTGCATCACCTTCAGCCGCTCGTCGCGCGGCGCCTGGGACCAGCCCTCGAAGGCCGCGACCGCCGCCGCGACGGCACGGTCGACGTCGTCGGCGGTGCCGTCGGCCACCTGGCCGTAGACCTCCTCGGTGCTGGCGTCGACGACGTCGATGACGCCGCTCCCGGTCGAGGGCACCCAGGTGCCGTCGACGTAGACCTGGTCGCGCAGCTGCACGGTGGACCTCCTCCGCGCGGCCCCGGGGCCGCACTCGACGTGACGGTCACCACACTACGACGGGCGGATTCCTCCCGATGTCGATGGCTTCGTCCGCGCGAGGTTCGGGGTACTTTCGAGATTCTTGCGGTGCCATCGCCGCAGATCGACGAGTTCGACCTAGGGTGGCGCCGATCACACTCGTGGGGGGTGGAGAGGAGCGGCACGTGCCATCCCTGGCGCACACCTTGCCCGCGCACTCCTTGACCACGGTCCTGCCGGACGTCGGCGCGCCCGCGAGCCTGCTCTTCCTGGCCCTCGTCGGCCTGCTGATCTTCGCCGGTGGTCTCGTGGCCATGGTGATGACCCGGCGCTCCTAGGCATCGGCCTCCGCGTCGAAGACGTCGCCGAGGTCGGCGACCCGCTCCAGCACCTCCTCCATCCGCAGGTGCTCCAGTGCCAGCGGGTCGTCGGCCCCCGCCTCCACCTCGGCCCAGGTGCGCGGGGCGGCCACCAGGGGCAGCTCGCGGCCCCGCAGGGAGTACGGCGCGATCGTGGTCTTGGAGCCGGTGTTCTGCGACCAGTCGAGGAAGACCTTGCCGCCGCGCCGCGCCTTGGTCATCTGCGAGACCACCAGCTGCCGGTGGGAGCCCTCGAGCTCCTCGGCGACCTGCTTGGCGTAGTCGCGCACCTCGTCGGTGCTGCGCCGGCCGTCGAGGGCGGCGTACACGTGCAGACCCTTGGAGCCGCTGGTCACCGGCGTGCAGCGCAGCCCGTCTGCCGCCAGCCGCTCCCGCACCAGCAGCGCCACCTGGGCGCACTCCCCCAGGCCGGCGGGCTCGCCGGGGTCGAGGTCGACGACGAGCCGGTCGGGGTTGCGGGGGCGGCCTCGGGCGGTGACGGTCCACTGGTGCACGTGCAGCTCCAGCGCCGCGAGGTTGACCAGCCAGGTGAGGGTGGCCAGGTCGTCGACCACCGGGAAGCGCAGCTCGCCCTCCTCCTTCGACGCCGTGCGCGAGCCGGTGGTGGGCACGGTCACCGTGCGCACCCACGACGGCGTGCCGGAGGGCGCGTTCTTCTCGAAGAAGGACTTGTCGCCGGTGCCGTGCGGCCAGCGGATGCGGGTGACCGCGCGGTCGGCGAGGTGCGGCAGCATCACCGGCGCGACCTGGGCGTAGTACTGCAGCACCTCGGCCTTGGTGGTGCCGGTGCGCGGGTACATCACCTTCTCGAGGTTGACCAGCGTCAGCACGCGGCCGTCGACCTCGACCGGGGTCTCGGTGCGCTCCTGCTTGGCCACTACAGGTCTCCTGCCTCGAGGTCGCGGCGTACGCCGCGGTAGGCCGGCTGCCGCAGCCGGCCGTCGGTGGTCAGCTTGAGGTACTGCACGTCGACCACGAGCTGCGGCTCGACCCACTCGGTGCCGGCCCGGTCGACGCGCGGCACCTCGTCGGCGAAGGGCGCGGTCGTGGTGCGCAGCGGCTCCAGCAGCTCGGCCAGCAGCACGCCGGCGCGCCCGCTCACGCCGCTGCCCACCCGGCCGCGGTAGCGCAGGCCGTCGGGTCCGGGCTCCCCCACCAGCAGCGCGCCCAGGCGGTGGGCGGAGCCGGTCTCCCACCGGAAGCCGCCCACGACGTACGACGCGGTCGGGCGGATCGGGAACTTCAGCCAGTCGCGGCTGCGCCGCCCCGGGTGGTACGCCGCCGCGAGCCGCTTGCTGACGATGCCCTCCAGGCCCTGCTCCTCGGCCGCGGCCAGCAGCGTCGGCCCGTCGGCGTACTGCGGGGGCACCTGCCAGGCGACGTCGTCGAGCCCCAGCGCCAGCAGCCGCTGGCGCCGCTCCGCGAGCGGCCGGGCGAGCAGGTCGTCGCCGGCCACGCGGAGCACGTCGAAGACGAGCAGTGTGACCGGGTTGGTGGTCGCGAGCCGGCGGGCGCGGGTGGCGTCGCGCACGTGCATCCGGTCGGCCAGCGCGCCGAAGGACGGCACGCCCTCGCCGAGCGCGACCACCTCGCCGTCGAGCACGGTGCCCTCGGGCAGCAGCGGGGCGAGGTCCTGCAGCTCGGGGAAGCTGACCGACACGTCGTTCTCGTTGCGCGACCAGACCCGCAGCCGACCGCCCGCGTGCTCGACCAGGACCCGCATGCCGTCCCACTTGACCTCGTGGGCCCACCCGGAGCCGGTGGGCACGTGGTCGCCTCGGGTCGCGAGCATCGGCAGCACCGGGCCATCGTGGCAGCCGGGGCCGACACCCGAGCCGACACCGGTGCCCCGGACGGATGAATGTGCAGGCCCGGATGGGTCACTATGGGGTCACTGAGGGAGAGGACGGACCAGCGATGCCTCGTGCGATCTGGAAGGGCGCGGTGAGCTTCGGGCTCGTCAGCGTGCCCGTGAAGCTCTACGCCGCCACCGAGAGCAAGGACGTCACCTTCCGCCAGGTGCACGCCAAGGACGGCGGCCGCATCCGCTACCAGCGGCTCTGCAGCCTCGACGGCGAGGAGGTCGAGTACGCCGACATCGCCAAGGGCTACCAGACCGAGGACGGCGAGATGGTCATCCTCACCGACGAGGACATGGCCGAGCTGCCCTCCAAGAGCAGCCGCGAGATCAGCGTCGAGAAGTTCGTCCCCGTCGAGCAGGTCGACCCCATGCTCTTCGAGAAGAGCTACTACCTCGAGCCCGAGGGCACCGGCGCCAAGCCCTATGCGCTGCTGCGCGAGGCGCTCCAGGACGCCGACCGGATGGCGCTCGTGACGGTCTCGCTGCGCAACCGGATGTCGCTGGCCGTGCTGCGCGTGCGCGACGACGTCATCGTGATGCAGACGATGATGTGGCCCGACGAGATCCGCTCCCCCGACTTCGCCTCGGTCGACACCTCCGACGCCAAGCCGGCGGAGGTCAAGATGGCCAAGATGCTCGTCGAGACGCTCGCCGGCGACTTCGCACCCGACGAGTACGAGGACGACTACCGCGAGGCGCTCGAGGCGCTGGTGACCGCCAAGGTCGAGGGCGGCGAGGTCAAGCGCACGCCGGAGAGCACCAAGTCCGGCGGCGAGGTCGTCGACCTGCTCGCGGCGCTGCAGCGCAGCGTCGACGCAGCCAAGTCGGCGCGGGGTGGCAGCGCGGACGAGGCCGCCTCCGCCGAGGACGACGAGGACGACGAGGACGAGAAGCCGGCGACCAGGAAGTCCGCCGCCAAGAAGCAGGCGACCAAGAAGACCGCGGCCAAGAAGGCGCCGGCGAAGAAGGCCGCCGCCAAGAAGACGGCGAAGAAGACCGCCTCGAAGAAGCAGGCCAAGAAGGCGAGCTGACGTCCGCGCACCACGAGGTGCTACCCGGGCGTAACCTCCGCCGCCCCCCGCCGTTGGGGCAGGCAGGAGGCGCGCGCGCTGCGCGCCGTCCGGGGAGGAACTCACCATGCTTCGTCGTCCACGACCACTCCTGGTCGCCGGCCTCGCCGCGCTCGTCGTCGGTGCGCCCGTCGCGGCGTACGCCGACGGCGTCACGTCACGCTCCGACGCCACGGCCCTCACCGTGGCCGTCGCCGACAACGGCCAGGACAGCGGCACCGTGACCGCGACCTACGACGGCCAGGAGAGCGTCTCGGGCGAGACCACGCCCGCGATCCCCTCCGGCGGCTTCGTCGAGCTCGGCGTGCTGACCCAGCAGGCCACCGCGACCAACGGCCGCTCGGCCGCCTGTGCCGGCGTCGCCGGGGCCGGCGGCGGTGTGGTGCAGATCGGCGACGGCTCCTGCCTGACTCCCGGCGACACCGTCAGTGGGTCGCTGACCGACCTGAGCCTCGACGGCCTCGGACTGGAGGCGCCTCCCACCGACGAGCTGCCGCCGGAGCTGGTCGACGCACTGGAGCCGGTCCTGGAGGGCGCGGATCAGCTCGACGCCGTGCGCGACCAGGTCGACGCCGCGATCGACCAGGTCCGCGGTCCGCTCGAGGAGCAGTTCGGCGAGCTGGGCCTGGTGGCCCGCTTCGACGCGATCGAGGGCCGCTGCACCGTCGACGACGGCCAGCCCTCCGGTTCGGCGAGCATCGCCAACGCCGGCGTCGTGCTGGTCGGTGGCGGGCAGACCCTCCCGGTCGTCAGCCTTCCGGCCAACCCGCCCCCGAACACCGAGGTGGTCACCGACCTCAGCGACGTCCTCGACGTCCTGCTCGGCGCCGTCAGCACCCAGCTGCAGGTAGGGCTGGACGGCGCTCTGGCCGACGTCGACGAGGCCGTGGTCGCGCAGCTGCGCGAGCAGCTCGTCGCCGGCGTCCGCGACAACCTCGAGGACCAGCTCGCGCCGCTGGAGGAGAACCTGCTCCGGATCACGCTGAACGAGCAGACTCGACCCACGAGCGACTCCATCCGCGTGACGGCACTTCACGCGCAGGTGCTGCCGGCCGCCGCCGAGGCGATCGACGCCCCGCTCGTCGACGCCCGGGTCGGCGCCGTGGGCTGCGGCCCGGCCGACCGGGTCGTCTCCGAGGCGGCCCCCGCACCCGAGCCTGAGGCGGCCCCCCCGCCGGCGGCGCAGCCCCGCATCCCGACCGCGGTCTCCGCCGGTGTGGCGGGCGAGCGTGACGAGCAGGGCCTGGGGCTGCTGCCCTGGCTGACCCTGGCCGTCGGTGCCGGAGCCGCGGGAGCCGCCGGCTGGTCTGCGCTGCGACGCCACCGGGCATGAGCGACCGGCTGCTCGGCGGGCTCGTCCTCGTCGCGCTCTTCGTGGGCGGGCTCGCGCTCGGCTTCGGTGAGGACGACGAGTTCGCGCCGATGTCGGCGCCCGCGACGCCGACCAGACTCGTGGTGCCGTCGCTCGACCTGCGTGCCCCCGTCGTCCCGGTGCGCCTCGACGACGACGGCGTGCTCGACCCGCCCGACGACGAGCGGGTGGTCGGCTGGTGGCAGGGCTCGCGCCGGCCCGGCGCCGAGGGCGGCCAGACCGTGCTGACCGGCCACACGGTGCACGACGGCGGCGGCGTGATGGACCGGCTCGGACGCCTCGACGCCGGCGAGCGGATCGCGCTGGGCACCGAGGCCGGCCGCGTGGTCTACGAGGTCGAGCGCACCGAGACGCTGACCAAGGCCGAGCTCGCGGCGGCCAACAAGGAGATCTTCGCCCAGGACCACGGCGGCAACCGGCTCGTCCTCATCACCTGCACCGGCTGGGACGGCCAGGACTTCACCGAGAACGTGGTGGTGTACGCCGAGCAGCTGGGCCTGCGTAAGCAGACCGCGAAGCGGACCGTGTAGCACTGCTCCTCGGGACGCTGGAGCGGCTCGGGTCGGGTGCGGGGCCGGGCTGGCACGTGGGGCACCACCAGGTACGCCGCTGCTCCGGGTCGTTGGCGACCTCCTCGACCATCTGCACCTGGTCGCCGCACCGCAGGCACCGCTTGCGCTGCCGGCCCGAGACCCAGTGGGTCTCGCCACGCGTCGGGTTGCCCGTCGTGACCTGGTAGGCGCCGTTGGTGGTCGCGGAGCGGTGCAGCGCGTCGGCGGCCCGCACGACCAGGCGCTCCACGTCGACCTCGCCGATCGGCGTCCACGGGCTCACGCCGGTCAGGAAGGCGAGCTCGTTGACCCACAGGTTGCCCAGCCCGGCCATCAGCCGCTGGTCGAGCAGCGCCGCCACGAAGGGCCGCTCCGGCTCGGCGCGCAGGCGGCGTACGGCCTCCGCGGGGTCCCAGTCGTCGCGCAGCGGGTCGGGGCCGAGGTGACCGACCACGCGGTGCTCCTCGGAGGTGCGCACGAGCTCGAGCCGGTGCACCTTCAGCCCGTACGCCGTGTGCCCGCTGTCGACGGACAGCAGCACCCGCACCTGCGGCATGAAGCGCCCGGGAAGGCGCTTGCCGGGTCCGGTCGTCTTCCACGAGCCGTCCATCAGCAGGTGGGAGTGCAGGGTGACGTCGTCGGAGAAGCGGGTCAGCAGGTGCTTGCCGTGGGTGGCGTGCTCGAGCACGCTCCGCCCGGCGAGGTCACGCGTGGCCAGCCGCGGCACCCGGAAGTCCGAGCGCGTGACCGTCGCCCCCTGCAGCGCCCGGTCGAGCTTGCGCGCGACCAGCCACACGCTGTCACCCTCGGGCACGCCGCACCTCCCACCACGCTCCGGCCGGCCAGTCTCGCCGGCTCACCCCGATCCAGTGCCCGCCGCAGCGGTCGGCATCCCCTCGCGCACCCGCCCGCAGCGTCACAGCACCGGCATCGACCACGGCCGGGCGCGCTCGAGCTGGGCGGAGAGCGAGAGCAGCGTGCTCTCGTCGTGACGGCGTCCGACGAGCTGCACCGAGTGCGGCAGCCCGTCGCCACCCACGCCCGCGGGCACGGCCGCGGCGGGATGGCCCGTGATGTTCCACAGCGCGCAGAAGTCGATGACCGGCAGGGAGCGCAGCATCATCGTCACGGCACGACCCGCGACCGCACCCACCTCGCACGGACGGTGCGCGAGCGTCGGCATGAGCAGCACGTCGACGGCGTCGGACCCCTCGAACCAGCGCTCGTCGACCTTGTCGCCCAGCCGCTCCCCCGCCCGGATGGCCCGCTCGACGACGCCGCGGCGCGCCCACCCGCCCAGGCGGCGTACCTCGCGGGTGCGGGGCTCGAGCCGCTCGGGGTGCTCGACCATCTCGGCCTCGGCCCGCACGCCGCCGAAGAACTGGGGCAGGAAGGCCACCGTCGGGTCCGGCAGCCGACCACCCAGCTCGCGCACCTCGTGACCCAGCTCCGTGAGCAGCGCGGCGTACTCCTGGACCACCTCGGCCTGCACGGGGTCGAGCCGGACCAGAGGGCTGGAGCCCCTGGTGACGACGCCGACGCGCAGCCGGCCCGGCTCGCTGGCCGCCGCGGTCGCGAAGTCGGTGGGGGGCGGCTCGGCCGTCCAGCGGTCGCCGGGGAGGTTGCCGTCGATGACGTCGTGCACCAGGGCCGAGTCGGCGACCGTGCGGGTCAGCGGCCCGACGGTGCCCAGCGACCACCACAGGTGCTCCATGGGCGAGGTCGTGGCGCGACCGCGCTGCGGCTTGAGCCCGAAGAGGCCACAGCACGCCGAGGGGACGCGGATGGAGCCGCCACCGTCGCCGCCGATCCCGACCGGGACCATCCCGGCAGCCACCGCGACGGCGGTGCCGCCGCTGGACCCACCCGGGGTGCGGGTGGGGTCCCACGGGTTGCGGGTGATGCCGCCGTCGGCGGACTCCGTGAAGGGCCACTGGCCGAACTCGGGCATCCGGGTCTTGCCGACCACGACGGCGCCGGCCGCGCGCAGGCGGCGCACGATCTCGGAGTCGACGGTCGCGGGCGTGCTGTTGCCCCGGCCCCCGAAGGTCGTCACGCAGCCGGCGACGTCGAGCTCCTCCTTGATCGCGACGGGCAGCCCGTGCAGCGGACCGCGCTCGGTGCGGGCGTCGACCTCGGCCGCCTCGGCGAGGGCCGCGTCGCGACGGACGACCGAGAAGGCGTTGAGCCCTGGGTCCCGCTCCGCGATGCGCGCCAGCGAGGCCTCCACCAGCTCGACGGCGGTGACCTCCCCACTCGTCGTACGCCGCACGAGCGAGACCGCGTCGAGATCCATGAGGTCGGTGTCCACGGCGTGAGAGTAGCGACGGCCCGTGGCCGGGCGGCGTACGCTCATACTGTCTTTACTCGATAGGAGTTGTTAACAATGACCGTCACCGACGAGCTGCTCGCCAACAACGCCCGTTACGCGGAGAGCTTCCAGGGCCCCCTGCCCCTCCCGCCCTCCAAGCACGTCGCCGTGGTCGCCTGCATGGACGCTCGCCTCGACGTCTACCGCGCTCTGGGCCTCGCCGAGGGCGAGGCACACGTCATCCGCAACGCCGGCGGCGTCGTGACCGACGACGAGATCCGCTCGCTCGCCATCAGCCAGCGGCTGCTCGGCACCGAGGAGATCGTGCTGGTCCACCACACCGACCGCGGGATGCTGACCTTCACCGACGACGACTTCAAGCGCAGCATCCAGGACGACACGGGGATCAAGCCCGAGTGGGCGGCCGAGGCCTTCGCGGACCTGCACGAGGACGTGCGCCAGTCGATCGCCCGGATCCAGGCCTCGCCCTTCATCCCGCACCGCGACCAGGTGCGGGGGTTCGTCTTCGACGTGGCGACGGGCAAGCTCGATGAAGTCGCCTGAGCAGGAGGAGCCGATCGTCGCGCCCCGCGGCGTGCGGGACCTGACCACGATGCGCGACTTCCTCGAGCGCGACGACGACGTCACCTGGGTGGGGCCCTCACTGCTCCAGGGCGCCCTGGAGTGCGCGTGACGCCACGGGAGCCCGCCCGGGTCTAGAGTCTCAGCATCCGGGCCTCCAACCCGGCGGGGCCCCGTCCTCGGAGGTCGTCATGAACCTCGGCGTTCCCTGGACGATGCTGCTGCTCCGCGGCGTCGTCGGCATCATCTTCGGACTCGTGGCCATCGTGTGGCCGGTCTCGACCGTCATCGCGCTCGCGCTGCTGTGGGGCATCTGGGCCCTGGCCGACGGCATCGGCCTGGCAGTCGAGGCCTTCCGCCACGGCAGTGGCGGCCAGAAGGCGCTGGCGCTCGCGATGGCACTCGTCGCCGTGCTGGCCGGCCTCTACGCCATCACCCGCCCTGGTGCGACCGCACTCATCCTGACGTGGGTGCTCGGCATCTGGCTGCTGGTGCGTGGCGTTTTCGAGGGGGTCGGCGCCTTCCGTCCCGGCCTCGCCGGCAGCGCCCGGCTCCTGCTCGGCCTCGGAGCCGTGCTCGACCTGGTGCTGGGCGTGCTCTTCGTGGCGAACCCCGGCCGCGCCGCCCTCAGCCTGACGGTGGTCCTCGGCGTCCTCGCGCTCTTCTGGGGCGGGGTCCTCGTCGCCATGGCCTTCGCGGTCCGCAAGACCCCCACGGCCGACGACGTCCACCCCGCCCCCGATCAGGGCGACGACACCCACCCCGCGCCTGCCTGACTCCACGTCACTCACGTCGGTGGAAGCGGACGCGGCCCTCGGGGATGGTCTCGTGGCGGTACGCCGGGTGGGTCAGGCGGCGGTGGTGGGGTCCGCACAGCAGCCGGGCGTTGGTGAGGTCGGTGGGTCCGCCGCGGGCCCAGGGGATGGCGTGGTCGACCTGGCACATCGCGGCGGAGACGGTGCAGTGCTCAGCGCGACAGGTCACCTGGCTCAGGGTCAGGGCGAGGCGCTGGGCCTTGGTGAAGAGCCGCTGGGTGGCGCCGAGGTCGAGGACCTGACCGGCCCCGCCGAGCACGGCGGGGATGAGCCGGTGGCGGGCCGCGCCTGCCCGCGCAGGACGGGCGCCGGGGTGGTCTCGACAGGCTCGACCGGCTCTGGTGTCGAGACCCGGGTCGGGTTGGTCAGTGCCTGCAGGGCCTTCTTCAGCATCTGGCCGTGGAGCTGGGGGATGCGGAAGCGGCCGTGGCAGGTGCCGTGGTGGTCCTGCCACATCTCGAGGCTGGTCTTGCGGGCGGCGCGGGCTTCCTCGGCCTCGAGCAGGGTGCCCTCGTAGGCATCGACGGCGTCGGGGCAGATGACGGCGTAGATGCGGCGGCCGAGCTGCTCGAGCGCGGTGGCGTCGAAGTCGCCGGCCAGGTCGACCAGGTGGGCTTCCGCGGTCGCGCGTTGGTCGGGGGTGGTGGCGAAGCGTCCGGTGACCGGGAGCAGGTCCAGCGCCCGGCTGATTGCCCGGGCCTGGGCGAGGTTCACCCGACCGGCCGCCATCCCCGCGGCCAGGACGGGTCGGTCGGAGTCCAGGGCGCGGGCGAGCTTGAGGTCGGCGCGTGCGGCCGGCCGGGTCTGCCGGGTCCGCCGGGCGACCCACTCCGCGACGGTGCGGTCGCCGGGGTCGGTGACGTCGGGGTCGCGGTCGGCCTCGGCCAGGACCTGGAGCCGTAGTGCGTCGAGCTGCGCCTGGGCGACGGCGAGGTCGAGCAGGGTCTGGGCCTTCTCGTCGCTGCTCATCGCCCACACCGGCACCGGGCTGGTGGTCAGGTCCTCGAGCCGGCGCCGCAGCCGGGCGGCGAGGTCCGCGACCGGGTGCGCGGCAGGCGCCAGCGAGCCGTCTCCGGTGCCGTCCCCGACCTGCTCGCTCATAGGTCCATTGAACCCGCGACCACCGACAGTCCAGGCCGCTGACCTGCGGTTTCGTCCACCATCCGGACCCTGTCGGGAAGTTCTTGGCAGGGTCTCGAGACGGTCGCTGCGCGACCTCCTCGACCACCCGACGGGGTGCGGGGGGCGGGCGTCGTACGGGGTCTCGAGACGGTCGCGCGACCTCCTCGACCACCCGGGGTGCGGCGCGACCTCCTCGACCACCCGAAGGGGCCGCGAGGGGCTCGAGCCCTCGGGCTGCTCGGCTCAGTCGCGCCCCGCCAGGAACTCCTGCCACTCGTGCTCGTCCTCGGCCCTCTCGTCGGCCAGTGCCGTGGCCTCGAGGTCGTCGGCCGCCCCGCCGCCGTGCCCGCCACCGAAGCGCCAGGCGTACTCCTCGGGACTCAGGGACCGTGCCCACGTCCGGGTGTAGGCGTGCAGCACGCGGCGGTCGTAGAACCCCATGGGACCGCGGGGCATGAGGTGGGGGTCGACGCGGGCGAGAGCCTTGCCGGTCATGGCCGCCGCCCGCCCTCGAGGGTGGGCAGGGCGATCATGCGGGCGGCGGTGGTTGCCCCGGCGATGTAGGAGGCCGGGTCGTCCACGTCGTCGGGCACGTCGGCCACCGCGAGGGTCTCGTAGCCGTCGCAGGCCACCTCCAGGGCCGACCTGATCGTGCTGTCGCTCATGCTTCGCCTCCGGTCACCGTCGACACAGGGGGGGTCGCCCGCTGCGTCATGTCGTCCAGCAGCGTGGGTCGCAGCCGGTGTGCCTGCTCCGGCGCGGGCAGGCGCGGTCAGTAGGGATGCCCGATCGCCTGGCGTTCAAACGTCGCGGTCTGCGCCGCGCGGCACGAGGGTCGGCGCGACGACGGCGAGAGTCGCTACAGCAGCGCGCGGACGACGCGGAGGGCGACGGAGAGGCGGGCGAGGTCGACCTCCTCCTCGTCGAGGATCTCCCGGAGGGTGGAGACGGCCTGCTGGGCGTCCTTATCGCCCGGGGCGCGGTCCTGCAGCTCCGCGGCGGTCAGCTGCGCGTGGACGACGTGGAGGTCGTCGCGCAGCGCGGCGCGGGCCATGGTCTGCCAGCGGTCGTCGCGGGGCAGGGCCAGGATCGCCCCAACGAGCCTCGGCAGCTCGAAGCGCTCGCCGACCTCGAAGTGGGTGCGCGCCACCTCGAGCGGCTCGCGCCCGGTGCGGGTGGCGGTCTCGACGATCCCCAGCACCATGTACGCCGGCGGGCAGGTGGCCACGCGGATCGCGAGCGTCTCCGGGACCCCCGCGGCGACGAGCCGGTCACGGCGTCCCTCGAAGGCCTCCAGCTCGAGGCCGGTCATCAGCGAGGGCAGCTCGGCGACGACCTTCTCCACGACGACCTCGTAGGCGTCGACCACGGCCTCGCTGCCGGCCTCGAGCCGGCGGCCGCCCAGCAGCCAGCGCGAGGCCCGCTCGGCCAGGGTGCGCACCTCGAGCCGCATCCGGGTCTGCAGGTCGGCGGGGATCTGGTTGTCGAAGGAGCAGATCTCGGCCTGGAGCCGGTCGGCGCCGAAGATCTCGCGCGCCAGGAAGTTGGCGCGGGTCAGCTCCTCGGACCCGGCCCCGGTCTCGGAGGAGAGCCGGTGCAGGTAGGTGATGCCGGCGTTGTTGACCAGGTTGTTGACCAGCTGCGTCACGACGATCTCCCGACGCAGCTGGTGGGCCTCCATCTGGCCGCGGTAGCCCTGGCGCATCGCCGCCGGGAAGTAGGAGTAGAGCTCGGAGCGGACGAAGGGGTCGTCGGCGAGGTCGGTCTCGAGCAGCTCGTCGGCGAGCACGATCTTGGTCCACGACAGCAGCACCGCGAGCTCCGGGCCGCTGAGGCCCTGGCCCCGGTCACGCCGCCGGGCGACGGTGCGGCGCGAGGGCAGTCCCTCCAGCTCGCGGTCGAGCACGCCGCGCCGCTCGAGCGTCCGGATCCAGTCCTCGTGCACGTGCAGCAGCGCGGGCGCGAGCGCCTCGGCGTTGGCCATCGCGAGGTTCTGGTCGTAGTTGTCGGTGAGCACGAGCTCCGCGACCTGGTCGGTCATCGAGGCCAGCAGCTGGTTGCGCTGCTTGCGGGTGAGGTCGCCCTCGGCGACCACGCGGTCGAGCAGGATCTTGATGTTGACCTCGCGGTCGGAGGTGTCGACGCCGGCGGAGTTGTCGATGAAGTCGGTGTTGAGCCGCCCGCCCTCGCCGCCGCAGCCCAACCGGGCGTACTCGATGCGCCCGAGCTGCGTGAGCCCGAGGTTGCCGCCCTCACCGACGCAGCGCGCCCGCAGCTGCTCACCGTCGACCCGGATCGCGTCGTTGGCCTTGTCGCCGGCATCGGCGTGGGACTCGTGGGAGGCCTTCACGTAGGTGCCGATGCCGCCGTTCCACAGCAGGTCGACCGGCGCGAGCAGGATGGCGCGCATCAGCTCGGCCGGCGTCAGCCGCAGGGTGCCCTCGTCGAGCCCGAGCGCCTCGCGCATCTGCGCACTGATCGGGATCGACTTCGCCGACCGCGGCCACACGCCCCCGCCCGCGGAGATCAGGGAGGCGTCGTAGTCCTGCCACGACGAGCGCGGCAGCGCGAAGAGCCGCTCGCGCTCGGCGTACGACGCCTCGGCGTCGGGCGTGGGGTCGACGAAGATGTCGCGGTGGTCGAAGGCGGCGACCAGGCGGGTGGTGCGGGAGCAGAGCATGCCGTTGCCGAAGACGTCGCCCGACATGTCGCCGATGCCGACGGCGGTGAAGGGCTCGGTCTGGCAGTCGACGCCCATCTCCCGGAAGTGCCGCCGCACCGAGACCCAGGCGCCCTTGGCGGTGATGCCCATGGCCTTGTGGTCGTAGCCGACCGAGCCGCCGGAGGCGAAGGCGTCGCCGAGCCAGAAGCCGTACTCCTGCGACACCTCGTTGGCCAGGTCGCTGAAGGTCGCGGTGCCCTTGTCGGCCGCGACCACGAGGTAGGGGTCGTCGCCGTCGTGGCGCACCACGCGGGTCGGTGGGACCACCTCGCGGCGGCCGTCGCGCTCGACCAGGTTGTCGGTGAGGTCGAGCAGGCCCGAGATGAAGGTGCGGTAGGACGCCACGCCCTCGGCGAGCCACGCCTCACGGCCGCCCTGCTCCTCCGAACCGTCGGGCAGCTGCTTGGCGAAGAAGCCACCCTTGGCGCCCACGGGCACGATCACGGTGTTCTTGACCATCTGCGCCTTGACCAGGCCCAGGATCTCGGTGCGGAAGTCGTCGCGACGGTCCGACCACCGCAGGCCGCCGCGCGCGACGGCGCCGAAGCGCAGGTGCACGCCCTCGACGCGCGGCGAGTAGACGAAGATCTCGAACTTCGGCCGGGGCGCCGGCAGGTCGGGGATGGCGGCGGGGTCGAGCTTGAGCGAGAGCCGGTCCAGCGGCTCCTCGTCGGGGCCGGTCATGAAGTAGCTGGTGCGCAGCGTGGCCTTGATGATGGCCAGGTAGGACCGCAGGATCCGGTCGTGGTCGAGGCTGCTGACGGCGTCGAGCGCCTGGGTGATCCGCTCCTCCAGCTCGCCGCAGCTGGCCTGTCGCGCCTCGCCGTCGGCGGGGATCTCGCGGCGGCTGCCAGGGTCGAAGCGCGCCTCGAAGAGCTGCACGAGCAGCCGCGTGATGTCGACGTTGAGGCGCAGCGCACCCTCGATGTAGTCCTGGGCGAAGGGGGTGCCCCCCTGGCGCATGTACTTCGCGTAGGCGCGCAGCACCATCGCCTGCCGCCAGCTCAGCCCAGCCGACAGCACCAGTGCGTTGAAGCCGTCGCTCTCGTTGCGGCCCTGCCACACCGCGCTCACGGCGTCCTGGAAGAGCTCGCGCGCACTGTCGGGCAGGTCCCCGGAGTGACGCAGGCCGAAGTCGTAGATGTACGTCGGCCGCGAGAGCCCCTCGAGCGCGTAGGGCCGCTCGTCGACCACCTCGACGCCGGTCGTGGAGAGGATCGGCAGCACCTCGGAGAGCGAGAGCGGCGTCCCGACGCGGTAGACCTTGAGCCGGGCCTCCCCCGGGCGCGAGGTGACGTCGGAGTAGAGCGCCAGGGTCATGCCGGCGGTGCCCTCGGCCTCGATCTCCTCGAGCCTGCCGAGGTCGACGGCGGCGGCCGCGGCCGGGTAGTCCTCCTTGTAGGCCTCGGGGAAGGAGTCGGCGTAGGCGCGCGCGTAGCGGCTGCCCAGCTCCTCGCCGTACGCCGCGACCACGGCCGCGGCGAAGTCGTCGCACCACGAGCGCGCCGCCTCGGCGCAGCGACGCTCCAGGTCGGCGACGTCCGGCTCGGCGGCGAGCTCGCCGCGCGGTGGCCGCACGACGAAGTGCAGCCGGGCGGCGAAGGACTCCCCGACGTGGGCGGTGTACTCGACGGACTCCCCGTGCAGCTGGCGCTTGAGGATCTCGGCGATCCGCTCGCGGACCGCGGTGTTGTAGCGGTCGCGGGGGAGGTAGACGAGCACGGAGAGGTAGCGGCCGTAGGTGTCGCGGCGGCAGAAGAGTCGCAGCGTGCGGCGCTCGCGGGTGTGCATCACCTGCGAGGCGATCGGCACCAGGTCGGCGACCGGGGTCTGGAAGAGCTCGTCGCGGGGGTAGGTCTCCAGCACGTCCATCAGCGCCTTGCCCGCGTGGCTCAGCGGCTCCAGCCCCACCGCGTCGATGACCTCGGCGGCCTTCTCGCGCAGCACGGGGATCCGCTTGACCGACTCGGTGTAGGCGGCGGAGGAGAAGAGGCCCAGGAAGCGCCGCTCCCCCACGACGGCGCCCGACTCGTCGAACTGCTTCACGCCGACGTAGTCGAGGAAGACGGGGCGGTGGACCGTGGCGCGCGAGTTGGCCTTGGCCAGGACGAGCACCCGGGGCTCGCGGGCGTACGCCGCCACGGCCTCCGGGAGCGGACGCGGGGCGCCCGGGTCGGCGCGCAGGATGCCGAAGCCGGTGCCGGGACGGGCCACCAGCACGTCCTGTCCGTCGTGCGCCTCCAGCGCGTACTCGCGGTAGCCGAGGAAGGTGAAGTGGTCGTCGGCCAGCCACTCCAGGAGCGCGGCGGCCTGCTCCACCTCCGCCGGCGGGAGCCCCACGGGCGGCTGCTCGCGCAGCTCGGTGACGAGCCCGGCGGCGCGGGCGTGCATCCGCGACCAGTCCTCGACCGCGTCGCGCACGTCGAGCAGCACCTTGGCGAGCTGCTCCTCGATCTGCGGCAGCTCCTCGTCGGGCACCCGGTCGATCTCCAGGTGCATCCACGACTCGCGGGTGACGTCGTGGGGCGTCGAGTCGGCCTGGTCGTCGAGCACCTCCTGCAGGCTGCCGCTCACGTCGCGGCGGCAGACCAGCTGCGGGTGGATGACGAGGTGCACGTCGTGGTGGTGCTGGTCGAGCGCCATCGTGACCGAGTCGACCAGGAAGGGCATGTCGTCGGTGACGACCTCCACGACGGTGTGGCCGTTGGCCGACCACCCGTGGGTGGAGACGCGCGGGGTCAGGACGCGCACCACCGCGGTGCCCTGCGGCCGCTCGGAGGCAAGCTTGAGCATCGAGACGCCCGCGCCGAAGAGGTCGCCGCGCTCGCGGTCGACGAGGTCCTCGGCGACCACGTGCCGGTAGAAGGTGCGCAGCATCGCGGGCACGTCGACGTCCGCCGCCAGGGGCACGCCCTTGGACTCGGCGTACTGCGCCAGCTCGGTGAGGAGCTCGGACTTGCTCTGGTCAAGCGTCGTCACTCCGGCAGGCTAACGCCCCGGGCGACCCGTCCGACACCACCCGCGCGGCGCCCGGTGGCGGCGCGCTCAGAGCGACGAGCGCAGCTCCCACAGCAGCGGGTAGTACTTCAGGTCGAGCCGGCTGCACAGGTAGGTCGACCCGCTCGACCCGCCGGTGCCGGACCTCGCGCCGATCATGCGCTCCACCATCACCACGTGCCGGCCCCGCCAGGCCGCGGCGAGCTCGTCGTGCTGCAGCAGGGCCTCCGCCAGGCCCCACAGCTCGGCGTAGTCGGAGCGGTGATGGAAGACCGTGCGCAGGGAGGCGGTCAGTGCCTCGTCGTCGTCGGTGGCCAGCCCCGCCTCGCCGAGCACGTGCACGAAGCCGTCCCACAGCGACGGCTCCTCCAGGCGACGCGCGAGCCGCTGCCGCTCCTCGGCGGTGAGCCCGCGGAAGCGGTCGACGTAGCCGGGGTCCTTGGCACCGGAGAGGAACTCCAGCTCGCGGAACTGCACGGACTGGAAGCCGCTGGCCGGGGCGAGGCGCTGCCGGAAGACCAGGAAGTCCTGCGGCGTCATCGTCTCCAGCACGTCGACCTGCTGCACCAGCGTGCGCGCGATGACGTGCATCCGGGTGAGCAGGTGGCGGGAGAACCACAGGTCGCGCCCCCCGCTCTCCGCCAGGGTGCCGACCAGGGCGTCGCGCACCGTCTCGGCCTCGTGGAGCAGCTGCTGGAACCACAGCTCGTAGACCTGGTGGATGGTGATGAAGAGCAGCTCGTCGTGGGCGGGCGGGTCGGACTCCAGGCGCTGGGCGTCGAGCAGCCGCGGCAGCTGCAGGTAGCTGCCGTAGGTCAGCTGCGTGCCGGCGTACTCGTGGCCGGCGACGTCCTCGCCGAACGAGACGAAGGTCTCCTCCATGCCCCAGAACCTAGCCGTACGCCGCCTCGTTGGCGCACCCGTGCGGCATGATGCGGCACGCCACCCCGACCGACGTACGCGAGGAGCAGCCGATGAAGCAGATCCACGAGGAGTGGCGCTACGAGGGCGCGACCCTGGAGCAGGTCTACGACATGCTCTCCGACGCCGCCTTCCGCGAGCAGGTCTGCGAGGCCCAGCACGTGGTGCGGCACGACGTCACCACCGAGCGTGACGGCGACCGCCTCAAGGTCACCGTCGACCAGGTGCAGTCGGCGGCCGGCCTGCCCGGCTTCGCGCGCAAGTTCGTCGGCGAGGAGATCAACATCGTGGCGCGCGAGGACTGGCTCTCCCCCGCCAAGGGCGACATCGAGGTCGTCATCCCCGGCAAGCCCGGCGAGATGACCGGCACCGCCCACCTCACCGAGGACCCGCAGGGCGTCACCGAGACGGTCAACCTCGCCGTCCGGGTCAACATCCCGCTCGTCGGCGGCAAGGTCGAGGGCCTCATCGCCGACATGCTCGTCAAGGCGCTGCGCACCGAGGCGAGGGTCGGCGCCAGCTACCTCGCCTGACCCCGCCCGCGCCGCTCACCCGTCGCCGGACGGGTCGGAGCCTGCGCGCAGGCCTGCGAGCAGCAGCCGCACGGTGGAGGTGGCCGACGCGAGCGCCTCCGTCGGGTCGTCGTGGGCGGCCACCCACACGCTCAGCTCGTTCATCGCCCCCGACAGCGCGGCGGTCGCGGCCGGCAGCGTGACGCCGGCAGCCGCGAGCCCGCGGTCCAGGCTGCTCTCCGACGCCTCCCGGTCGGCCTCGCGCCACGACCGCCAGCCGACGACGGCAGGACCGTCGACGAGGAGCACGCGGCGCAGGGCGGGGTCGGTGGCGGCGACCAGGAAGGCCTCGCAGCCCACCGCGAGGGCGCGCCACGGGTCGGTGAGACCGGCGGTCTCGGCCTCGATGTGCGCGGCGACCCTCGCGTGCGCGCGCCGGAGCACCTCGGCGAAGAGGGCCTGCTTGTCGGGGAAGTGGTTGTAGACGGCGCCCCGGGTGACCCCCGCGGCGGCGGCGATGGCGGCGACGCCGACGGCGGCGTAGCCCTGCTCCCCGAAGCACCGGCTCGCCACGTCGAGCACGCGCTCGCGCGTGGCGGCACTGTCGGCTCGGCTGGCTCGTGGCACGGGACCCCCTTGATAGAGACACGATGTATCTATACGGTTTGGAGACAGACCGTTTCTATCACCGGGAGGACCCCGTGCACGTCGTCAGCCTCTACCCCGTCCTGATGACCGACGACGTGTCGGCCTCGGCCGCCTTCTTCGTCGACCTGCTCGACTTCTCCGTCGTCTTCGAGACGCCGTGGTACGTCAGCCTCGCCTCGGGCCGCCAGGAGCTCGCGCTGGTCGACCGCGACCACCCCACCATCCCGGTGGGACACCGTGGCGCCAGCTCGCAGCACCTCCTGGTCAACGTCGAGGTCGACGACGTCGACGCCGCCCACGAGCGGCTCGTGGGCTCCGGCGCCTGCGAGGAGCTGCTGTCGCTGCGGTCCGAGGACTTCGGGCAGCGGCACTTCATCGTGCGAGGACCTGCCGGCGTGCTCGTCGACGTCATCACGCCCATCCCCCCGGCGGGCGACTTCGACGGCATGACCGTGACCCTCGACCAGGCCGCGACGGGGACCTGAGCTACTCCCCCACGCTGCCGTCGAGTGACTCGCGGATCAGGTCGGCGTGGCCGTTGTGCCGCGCGTACTCCTCGACCAGGTGCACCAGCACCCAGCGCAGCGAGACGCGGTGCTCACCGCGCAGCCGCTGCGAGAGCGTGCCGAGGCCGTCCGGCGACGCGAGCAGCTCCGTGGTCACCTCGCGCGAGCGCGCCACCGCGTCCGCCAGCAGCGCGAGGCGCTCGGCCCGGGGGACGTCGAGGTGCCAGTCGGCGTCGGCGTCGGCCTCCCAGTCGGCACTGCGCCAGGGTTCGACCGGGTCACGCCCGGCGACCACGTGGCCGAGCCAGTAGTCCTCGACGAAGGCGAGATGCGTGAGCAGGCCACCGAGCGTCATCGTCGACGGCGGCAACGGCGTCCCCAGGCCGACGTCGTCGAGGTCCGCGCACTTGGCCAGCACCGTCTCGCGGTGGAAGTCCAGGAAGCCGAGCAGGACCTCGGCCTCGCTCCCGGACGGCGGCGGCTCGGTCCTCACGCGCCCATGTGCGGGTAGCGGTGATCCTTCGGCGGGTCGAGCGTCTCCTTGATCGAGCGCTGCGAGGTCCAGCGCATCAGGTTCTGCGGTGCACCCGCCTTGTCGTTGGTGCCCGAGGCGCGGGCACCGCCGAAGGGCTGCTGCCCCACGACCGCGCCGGTCGGCTTGTCGTTGACGTAGAAGTTGCCGGCGGCGAAGCGCAGCCGCTCGGTGGTCCAGGCGATCGCCCGCCGGTCCTGCGCGATCACCGCACCGGTCAGGGCGTACGGCGCCACCGACTCCATCTGGTCGACGACGGCCTCGTAGTCGCCGTCGGCGTAGACGTGCACCGCGAGGATGGGACCGAAGTACTCCTCGGTGAACATGGCGTCGGTGGGGTCGCTGGCCTCGACGATGGTCGGGCGCACGAAGTAGCCGACGCTGTCGTCGACCTTGCCGCCGGCGACGACGTCGAGCTTGCTCGACCGCTTCGCCCGGGCGATCGCGCGCTTGTGCTTGGCGAAGGCCCGGTCGTCGATCACGGCGCCCATGAAGTTGGACAGGTCGGTGGTGGGACCCATGGTGAGGTTGTCGGTCTCGGCGACCAGCTGGTCCTTCATCCGCCGCCACAGCGACTCCGGCACGTAGGCACGCGAGGCCGCGGAGCACTTCTGGCCCTGGAACTCGAAGGCGCCGCGCATCATCGCCACCCGCAGCACGTCGACGTCGGCCGACGGGTGGGCCACGATGAAGTCCTTGCCGCCGGTCTCCCCCACCACGCGCGGGTAGGAGCGGTAGCCGGTGAGGTTGTCGCCCACCGTCTTCCACAGCGACTGGAAGGTCGGGGTGGAGCCGGTGAAGTGGATGCCGGCGAGGTCGGGGTGGGCCAGCGCCACCTCGGAGACCTCGAGGCCGTCGCCGGGCAGCATGTTGATGACGCCCGGGGGCATGCCGGCCTCCTCCAGCAGCTCGATCGTGAGGTGCGCGGCGAGCTGCTGGGTCGGCGACGGCTTCCAGATCACGGTGTTGCCCATCAACGCCGGCGCGGTGGGCAGGTTGCCGGCGATGGCGGTGAAGTTGAAGGGCGTGATGGCGTAGACGAAGCCCTCGAGCGGGCGGTGGTCGGTGCGGTTCCACACCCCCCGCGAGTTGGCCGGCGGCTGCTGCTCGAGGATCTCGCGGGCGAAGTGCACGTTGAAGCGCCAGAAGTCGATCAGCTCGCACGCCGCGTCGATCTCGGCCTGCCAGACCGTCTTGGACTGCCCGAGCATGGTGGCGGCGTTGAGGGTCGCCCGCCACGGCCCCGCCAGCAGGTCGGCCGCCTTGAGGATGATCGCCGCGCGGTCGTCGAAGGACATCGCCCGCCAGGAGGGCGCCGCGTCGGACGCCGCCGCCACGGCAGCACGCGCGTCGGCCTTGGTCGAGTTCCGCAGCACACCGAGGACCTCCGCGTGGGCGTGGGGCTGCACCACCGGGATCTCGGCGCCGCCGCCGAGTCGCTTGGTCCCGCCGATCGTGGCCGTCAGGTCACGCGGTGCCGCCGCCAGGTGGGCCAGGGCGGCCTCGACCTCGGTGCGCTCGGCGCTGCCGGGGGCGTAGTGCAGGTTGGGCTCGTTGACGGCGGGAGGTGGGCTCGTGACGGCGTCCATGGACAGCGATGCTGTCATGTCGCCCCGAGCCGCTCCACCCGGCTCCGCGGCTACCTGACGAGGCGTACGCCGCGCGTCGGGCTCACGCTGCGCAGCGTGGTCTTGCCCCCCGCGACCACCACGCGGTAGGCCGTGGAGCGCGTCTGCCGCACCTTCCAGCGGTAGGTGCCGTCGGCGCGCGTGGTGCGCGCCGAGACGGTGCGCCACCGCGACGTGCCGGCCACCCGTCGCTGCAACGTGATCCGCACGCCGCGGACCTTGGCGCCGGTGCCGCGCACGACGGCGGTGCCCCGCACCACGAAGGCCTGGTTGCGCCGCACCCGGGACTTCGAGGACGTCGTCACCGCGCGCACCGCCTTGCGCACGATCGGCGCCGGCTTGACCGTGGGCTTCACCGTCGGCCGCACGCTCGGCTTCACCGTGGGCGTCGGGGTGGGCGTGGGCTTGGGGGTCACCGGCAGCCTGAGGTTGCTGCTGGCCCAGGCTCCGGGGAGCCCGCCCCGGGCCACGGCGCGCACCCGCACGGTCGTGCTGGCCCCGGCGGCGTACCCGGTCAGCTGCCAGCTGCGCGCGGAGGGGGCCAGCCGGGTGATCGCACCGTCGCGCCAGACCTCGTAGCGGGCAGGCGCTGCGCCGGTGGCCGGCGGCTGCCACGCCAGGCTCACCGTCGACGTGCCCGCGGTGGCCCGGAAGGACGCCGGGGCGCTGGGCGCGGGGGCGTCGCAGGCGTAGACCTGCAGGTCGTCGAGCCACCAGCCGATGTCGTGGTAGGCCTCGTCGCTCTCCAGGTGCAGCACCAGGCGCACGGTCTGCCCCTGCAGCGAGGTCAGGTCGAGCCGACTGGACCCCCAGCCACGGCTGTCGCCGCTGAAGCCGGTGAAGGAACCCGGCTCTCGGTCTCCGACCACCTGCTTGTCGGGACCGTTGGCCCAGGCCGAGCTCGGCAGGGCGACCTCCTGCCACTCTCCTGCGACGGACCTCTGCACCTGCACGGTGGCGCCGTCGTAGTACTTGCCGCGTGCCACGTCGTGGTCGAAGGCGTACGCGTGCGAGAAGTGGAAGTAGGCGCCCCCCGCCGTCAGGGGCACGGCGAAGGACTTGCTCGTCGCAGACGAGACGGGCTCGTCGCCGTACTCGAAGGGCGAGGGCGAGAGGCCGAGCAACGACTCCTTGCCGCTGCGGGCGTAGGCGTAGGAGCTCCAGCCGGCGTCGGCTCCGGGGCGGACCCACAGCCCCTCGGTGACCTGCCAGCCGAACTCGCGTGTCCGCTCGGCATCGAGGAGCAGCTTGCGCCGCACGCTCGCGGTCGGACAGCTCGCAGGCACCTCGGGGGCCGCCGCGCCTGCGGCAGCCGGGGCGGCGGTCATCTCGGTCGCCTTGGTGGCGGCGCGGACCGACGTGCAGTCGGCGGCGGTGAAGCCGGCAGTGCCAGTCACCGCCAGCTCGTCGCAGGTCGAGGCGAGCACCCGGGCGAGATCGGCGTACTGGGACCCCGAGGTCAGCCGCGGGATGACCTGCAGGTAGAGCGTCCCAGTCTTGGTGAGGCCGGCGTCGTCACCGTCGATGCCGGTCACCGTGGTGCCGTTGAACCGGCCACCCTGCGAGATCAGGTAGGCGGCCTTGTTGCCCACGCCGAGGTTGTGGTGCACGAAGCCACGGTCGGAGCCCCACAGGGCGGCCTCGTCCTTCCACAGCGGGCTGCGCATCCGGTCAGGCTGGCCGTGGGCCGTCGGGTCAGCCAGCGACCGCAGCGCGCCACGGGTCAGGTCCTCCCCCATGAGCCAGTCGTCGTCGACCGCTGGATCCGTGGCGCCCACGACGGCCGCGGCGAACCCGGCGGCGATGCCGGGGTCACCGGTGGGGATCGGCCCCGCCGTCGGCGACGGGCTGTCGCTCGGGGCGGGCGGATCGGTCGGGGACGGCTCGTCGGTCGGGGACGGGTCCTCCGTCGGGCTCGGGTCCTCCGTCGGGCTCGGGTCCTCCGTCGGGCTCGGGTCCTCCGTCGGGCTCGGCTCCTCCGTCGGGCTCGGCTCCTCCGTCGGGTCGGGGTCCTCCGTCGGGTCGGGGTCCTCCGTCGGGTCGGGGTCCAGCGCCGGCGCGCGCTGGTCGACGACCTCGCCGATCACGTCGGCGAGCGACTCGTTGATGGCCCCACTCTGCTGCCAGTAGAAGAGTGCGGAGGTGCGCTCGACGTAGCCGTGCGTGAGCTCGTGGGCCACGATGTCGTCGACGGCGTAGCCCGCCCCGAGCACGACGCCGGTGCCGTCCCAGAAGGCGTTGCGGTAGGGGCAGGCGTTGCTCTCGCACCAGTTGACCGTGGCGAGCAGGCGCTTGCCACCGACCCCGCTGACTCCCAGCATCCCGGTCAGGTCGATGCCGGCCAGCTCGTCGTACGTCGCTGCGGTCGCACCCAGGTGGGCGAAGGCGCGGCGGGTCTCCCCCCGGACCGGAGGCTCCGCCTCGGTGCCGGCCGCCTCGGCGCAGGCCGTGGTGCTGCTCTCGGAGGTCCGCTCGGTACCGGCGTTGTCGCAGACCCACCGGCTCGTGGCGCGCGGCGCGTTGTCGAAGCGCAGCGCGACCTCGCCGCGGTCGGTGCCGACGAGGACGGTGTCGCGCACAGCGGCGCCGTCGCGCACCTCGACCTCCCACACCGGGCGGGTGCCGCCGGGGGTGGTGACGCCGACCAGCGCCGGGTCGAAGAGGCGGCGGCCGAGCAGCTCGCCCTCGAGGGCGTCGGCGTCGAGGTCGTGGGCGCGCGCCGAGGCGCGCACGGCGGTGCGGACCGCGGTCGCGGCCGCCACCTCGGGGCGGGACGCCTCGACGGGCTCGCGGGTGGTCGCGGCCTCCAGCGAGACGACGTCGGCGTCCTCGTCGAGCACGGTGACGACCTGCCCACCGAAGACGGGGACACCGTCGACCTCCTGCTGGGCCCGGACGACGGTGCCGCCGGTCGCGGAGGGCACGGCCTGGGTGACGACCGCCTCGGACACCTCGCCGTCGAGACCGAAGGCCTCGCCGTGCTCGTCGAGCACCTCGGCGGTCGCGCGCGTGGGCGAGCCCGACGCCGTCTCGAGCACCGCGGACCCGTCGGCCGAGACGACCGAGGTGACCGCACCGGCGTCGTCGCGGGCGACCTCGACGTCGCCGGACGCCTCGTCGCGGAGGTCGGCGAGGGCCGCCTCCGCTGCGTCGGCCGGGCGGGGCGGGTCGGCCTCCGCGGCCACCGCCGGGCTCACCGCAAGGGGGCTGGCCACCACGGCCAGGACGGCCGTCAACGCCACGACGCGGGGCAGCAGCCCCCGCCGGTGACGTCCGCTCATCGCCGCCCCCGCTGCTCAGGTGTGGGGCTCATGCTAGTTGACGGAAATGTCGGTGACGACCCGAATTTTCTATCTTCCGGAACCGAGGAGTTCCGCAATCTCCTGCGTCGCCCACCAGCCGAGCTCCGGAGGGTCGTCGTACGCCGCCGAGCCGGGGTCGAGCGGGGCGTCGTCGGCGTGCACCGCCACGACCCGGGCGAGCGCCACCGGAGCCTCGGCGTCGGCCACCTCGGCGACCACGACCACCCGCCGGCCGGGGCCGTCGAGCAGCGCCGCGGAGGCGTCGGCGGCGTCCTGCAGCGCGTCGTACTCCGCCTCCTCGTCGTCGCCCTCGGCGCGGAGCCGGGCGGCGCCGGCCGGCACCTCGCCGGTCTCGTGCAGCTCGCGCAGCTGCGCCCAGGTCAGCGGGAGGTAGAGCCGCGGCATCAGTCGTCCCTCGGCGTACGCCGCCCGCGCGGCGCCCGGGGCCGGGCGTCGCTGGCGCTGTCGACCAGCTCGTCGAGCGCCTCGCGCACGCACTGCCCGAGCACGTCGATGTCAGGCAGGGCGTCACGGTCGGCGGCGATGCCGTAGTAGACGGCGCCGTCGTACGACGTCACGCCGACCGACATCGAGAAGCCGGGGAGCAGCGGCGGCACCGGGTAGGTCTCCAGCATCTCGGCCCCCGCGAGGTACATCGGGAACTGCGGACCCGGCACGTTGGTGACCACGAGCTTGACGGCCTGGCGCGCCTCGGCGAAGGCGACGCGCGACCCCAGGGCGTGGAAGGTGGTCGGGGCGAAGCCGGCGACGCCGGCGATGCGGTCGGCGGCGACGGCGCGACCGGTCTCGCTGTGGGCGCGCAGCGCGTAGGAGACCTGGTGCAGGCGGACCACCGGCGAGCCCTCGCCGATCGGCAGGTCGACCAGGTGGCCGACGACCTGGGACCCGAGCGAGGTGGGCTCGAGCTCCTCGTCGATCACGCTCATGGGCACCAGCGCCCGCAGCCGTCGGCTCGCGCTCACCGGCTCCGCGCGGGTCATCAGCCAGGCGCGCAGCGCCCCGGCCAGCGTCGCCAGGATGACGTCGTTGACCGTGCCGCCGTGCACCCGCCGGACCTTGCGGTAGTCCTTGAGCGAGGTGCGCACGCACACCAGGCGGCGCTGCGCGGAGGGCTCGACGCTGAAGGGCGACTCCGGCAGCTGCCGCCGCCCGAGGCTGCCGGTGAGCCCGCCGGCCAGGGAGCCGGCAGCCGCGAGGCTGCCGCTGAGCACGCGGCCCACGGCCTCCGCGTTGCTGCGGGCGGACGCCGCCGCGACGCGAGGGTCGCGCACGGTCTCGCCGAGGGCGCTCAGCAGCAGCGAGGCCTGCGTCGGCTCCTGCCGGGGCACCCAGCCCTCGTGGACCAGCTGCCGGGGACCCTGGTCGACGTCGAGCAGCACCTGGCCGAGGTCGACCGTGGCGATGCCGTCGACCAGCACCTGGTGCGACTTCGAGAGCACCGCGACGCGGCCGCCCTCGAGCCCCTCGACGTAGTAGACCTCCCACAGCGGCCGCGAGGGGTCGAGCCGGCGCGACACGATCCGGGCCGCCAGCTCGCGCAGCTGCTCCATGCTGCCCGGGCGGGGCAGTGCCGAGCGGCGCACGTGGTAGGCGAGGTCGAAGGACTCGTCGTCGATCCACACCGGGTTGGCCAGCCGGCCCGGGACGCCGCGGAGCCGCTGCCGGTAGCGCGGCACGAAGGCGATCCGGTCGTCGATGTGGCGCAGCAGCACGTCGTAGTCGAGCCCGGAGTCGGCGGGGTCGAAGATCTCGAGCGTCGCGTTGTGCAGCGGGGTCTGGTCGGTCTCCTCCGCGAGCAGGGCGAGGTCGCTGCGGCGCAGCCTGTCCGACGTCGGCACCGAGACCACCTCCGCTCATCCGGTTGAGGGACCGCATGGGATTGTGGCAGAGCCCAGCCAGGCACCGTCGAGCACACACCCGGGAGGAACCCGTGCCAGCCCTGCGCCACCCCGTCCGCCCTCGTCGTACGGCGCTCGGCGGCGTCGCCGCGGCACTCTGTGCCGTGCTCCTGGCCGGCTGCGGGAGCGACGACGGCTCGGCGGCCGCCGAGCCGGGCGACGAGTCGCCCAGCAGCTCACCCAGCCCGACCGCGGAGTCGCCCGAGACCACGGCCACGCCCAGCCCCACCAACGAGGCGTCCGGTCAGCAGGTCGAGGTCGACCTGACGGGCGGGGGCACCCCCGACGCGCAGTCCGTCGAGGTGACCTCGGGCGAGCCGGTCACGCTGGTGGTCGAGGCCGACACGGCCGGCGAGCTGCACGTGCACAGCACCCCCGAGCAAGACCTCGACTACCCCGCCGGCCGCTCGGAGCACCAGCTGACCCTCGACAGGCCCGGCGTGGTCGACGTCGAGTCGCACGACCTGGGCGTCGTGCTGGTGCGCTTCGAGGTCCGCTGAGCACCGGGGTCCTCGGCGTGTTCGTCCCGCAGCACGGGCTCGGGGGCTCCCAGGACCTCCCGCTGCCCTTCCCGCTCGTCGTGGGTGGCGCCGTCGCCGCGCTGGTGGCGTCGTTCGCCGTGCTCGCCCTGGCCTGGCAGCGGCCCCGCTACGTCGACGGCCGACCTCAGCGGCCCGCTCCCCCGTGGCTGGGCCGGCTGGTCGACCACCCGGCCTGGGCCTGGACC
Source organism: Nocardioides aequoreus (assembly GCF_000720335.1). Classification (GTDB taxonomy): domain Bacteria; phylum Actinomycetota; class Actinomycetes; order Propionibacteriales; family Nocardioidaceae; genus Marmoricola; species Marmoricola aequoreus. The sequence goes on from NZ_JOJN01000007.1 coordinate 125,424, forward strand.
TGGCGCGTCGTCGGGCTGGTCTTCTTCGGCTTCCTGGTCTGGCCCCTGGTGTGGGGCCCCGACCTGGTCACCAACCCGGTGCTCGGCACCTTCTACGTCCTCGTCTGGGTGGGCCTGGTGCCCGCGTCCCTCGTCGGCGGGCGGGTGGTGCGGGCGCTCTCCCCCGTCCGCACCCTCAACCTGCTGCTGGCCACGCTGCTGCGCAGCGACCCCGCGCAGGGCGTGGCGACGTACCCCGCGCGTTGGGGCTACTGGCCCGCGGCGGTGGGGCTCTACGCCTTCACCTGGCAGGAGCTGGTCAACCCGCAGAGCGCCTACCTGGGCTCGGTACGGGTCTGGCTGGCGGCGTACGTCGCGGTGATGCTGGTGGGGGCCGCGATCTACGGGGACACCTGGCTCTCGCGGGCCGACCCCTTCGAGGCCTGGTCGGACCTGCTGGCGCGGCTCTCGCCCTGGGGCCGCGACGCCGACGGCGCCCTGGTGGTGCGCAGCCCCCTGGCCAACCTGGCCACGGCGACCCCGCGACCCGGGCTGCTGGCCGTGGTGGCGGTGATGTTCGGCTCCACGGCCTTCGACAGCTTCGGCGACACCCTGCTGTGGCAGCGCGTCCGGCTCGACCTGCCGGTGCCCGACGTCCCGCTCGACAGCCTGGCCCTGCTGTCCTTCTGCCTGGTGGTGGGAGTCAGCTTCGCCCTGGCGTCGGGTCGCATCCCGGCCCGACGGCTGGCGCACGCCCTGGTGCCGATCGTGGTGGGCTACCTGGTCGCGCACTACCTCACCTACTTCGTCGAGCAGGGGCAGTCGACGCTGCTGCAGCTGAGCGACCCGCTGGTGCGTGGCGACGACCTCCTCGGGATCGGCGACGCGACCGTCAACTACTGGCTCTCCTTCCACCCGACGCTGCTCGCGTGGGTCAAGGTGCTCGCCATCGTCACCGGCCACGTGGTCGGTGCGATCGCCTCGCACGACCGCGTGGTCGCGCTCGCCCCGGAGCGACGACGGGTGAGCAGCCAGCTCGCGATGGTGGGCATCATGGTCGTCTACACCGCCACCGGCCTCTCCCTGCTGATGGCGGGCTGACCGTCGCCGACGCCGGCCACACCGCGTCGTGCACCTCGGCGAAGGCCCGGCGCAGCGCGTCGCCGTGCTCGACGACCGCCGCGCCCGTGACGAGCGCACGGTCGGCGGCGGCCCGGTCGTCGGGCACGAAGAGCACCCGCTCCGGCCGCAGGTAGCCCTCGACCATGCCGACGATGTCGCGCCGGCTCCACCCCAGCGAGTCACGCATCCGGTTGACCACCACCGTCACCGGCGCCGGCCCCAGGTCGCGCAGGTCGACCAGCGTGCGCGCCAGCCGGGCCAGGCCCGTGGGCTCGGCGCTGCCCACCGCGACGACGTGGTCGGCCCGTGCCAGGGCGTCGAGCGTCATCTGGTTGCGGGCCAGGCTGCGGCCGGTGTCGCCGTCGTCCTCGAGGCTGAAGCCGGTGTCGACCACCACGTCGCCCACCGACGCGGCCTCGTCGAGGATCACGTCGAGCACGCCCGGCCGCACCTCCACCCAGCGGTCGGGTCGCGGCAGGCCGGTCAGCACCTCCAGCCCGTCGCGCAGGCGTCGCCGGCACCGGGCGAAGGCCGCGGCGTCGAGCGTGCCGGCGTTGGCCGCCCGGGCCGCCGCCAGCAGCCCGCTGGTCTCGTCGAGCACGCCCAGGTGCTGGGCCACGGCACCGCCGTGGGGGTCGGCGTCGACGAGCACGGTCGACGCCGTGCGCGCGCGGAGCGTCGCGAGGGCGATCGCGGTGGTGGTGCGGCCGGGGGCGCCGGCGCCCCCGTGCACGGCCACGACGCGGCCCGCCTCAGCGGCTGGCTCGCGGAGCTCGGCCTCCGGCGGGACGGGATCGACGACGAAGCTCCGCGATCCCGCGCCGCGCACCGCCTCCGCGAGCGACGCCACCTCGCCCGGGTCGTGGCAGTGCACGACGCCCAGGCGCGTCAGCACCTCACGGTCGCCGCCGACGGCCACGCAGCGCACGTCGTCGCGCAGCAGCCGCACGACGGCGTCGGCGTCGAGGCCGGGCAGCAGCCCGCTGACCACCGCCACGGACGCCGTGCCCGTGGTCGCCGTCCCCAGCAGGTCGGCCAGGTCGACGCAGCGCTTGAGCACCGCGATCCCCTCGGTGGGCAGGAGGCGCAGGGCCTCGGTCTCCCAGGGCTCACCGCCCGCGGCGAGCAGCACCGAGATCGGTCCGGAGGTCGGCGACGGCACCGACGGGCTCACGTGCTCATCCCGTCCGTGCGACCACGACGCGGCCGTCGGCCAGCCGCCCGAGCGCGTCGCCGAGCTCGTCGGTGCGGTCGTCGGGGAGGCCGAGGATCACCTGGCGCGTCTGCTGCGGCGCGAGCCCGTCGGCGTCACCGCCGGGGACCTCCACCACCTCGACCCCCTCCAGCACGCGCACGGCCGGCTCGCCGTCGCCGCCCTCGGGGCCTGCGGCCACCCACACGTCGACCACCGACCCCTGTCGCACGGTGCGGGGCAGGTCGTCGGCAGCCACGCTGAGCGGCACCTCCACCAGGGGCTCGACGGCACCGGTGGCCACCGCGCTCCGGGGCAGCAGGTCGCCCGCGGCGACCTCGCGCTCGACCCGGGTGCCCTCGGGCAGCGCCTCGCCCGCCGAGACGTACGCCGCCGCCGTGTCGCCGTCGGGGAAGCGGACGTCGCGTCGCTGCACGTCGTCGGCCTGCACCACGGCACCGGCGGGCAGCGTCGTCGTGGCCGCCCACACCGGCACCGTGTCGTCGGCCGACGCGACCACCCGCGCACCGAGCACGATCGACCCGGCGACGAGGGCCAGGCCCAGTAGCAGCCGCGGGTTGCGCCAGCCCGGACGCCGGCTGCGCGAGGCGGCCGGAGCGGTGACCACCGGGGCGCTCACGGTGCCGTCCACAGGCTCTGGGCGAGGTCGCTTCGCGACAGGACGCCTCCGGTGGCACAGTGGGGCACGTGGACGCGACCCCGCGCTTCTTGCAGCTGCCCGACGTGGCCGAGATCCTGAACATCTCCGGCGCCCAGGCCTACGCGCTCGTACGCCGCGGCGACCTGCGGGGGATCAAGATCGGTGGTCGCGGGCAGTGGCGCGTCGAGGCCAGCGAGCTCGAGGCCTACATCCAGCGGATGTACACCGAGTCCGAGCGCTTCGTGAGGGACCACCCCTTCGTCGAGGGCACCCTGCCCGGCGAGTGAGCCGCGGGCGCTCGCGCGCCTCACGGCGTCCACCGCACCGCGACCAGGGCCTCGGCGGGCACGAGCAGCGTCGAGCCGGCCGCGTCGACCTCGACGAAGTCCTGCCCGACCCGTCGCAGGACTCCCTCGCGGCGTGACCCGTCGCGCAGGTGCAGCAGGCACGGCCGCCCACCCTCCGCGACCCGGCGCAGCAGCGCACGCAGCGGGAGCCGGTCGGCGACCGAGCCCGTCGACGGGTGCGCTGCGCGGGGCCCGAGGCCACCGACGCCGAGCAGGTGCGACGTCGGCACCACCCAGGCGGCGTCCCCCGCGTCGCGGAGCACCACCCAGCCCTCCCCGCTCCGGGTGAGCACGCCCCGGACCTGCAGCCCGGCCGGGAGCAGCAGCGTCACGTCGAGACCGACGGCCGCGCGCAGCCGGTCACCCAGCGTGACCTGGGCGTACTCGGAGTGCGCGAGGTCGCTCACCTGCAGCTCGCGCTCGACGAGGTCGAGGCCGGCCGCCTGCTGCTCGAGGTCGTCGAAGAGCTCCAGGAGCCGGGACTCCCAGCTCGTACCGGTCATGTCTGCTTCCCCCGTCCGATGGCCCGATGGATGGCCCGCCGGGCCTCCACGCAGGTGGCATCCCCGGCGAGACGGGTTCCCAAACCGATCTGGGGCTGCTGTGGACAGTCGATTGACACCGCGCCACTCTGCGCGTTGTCTGACGCAAACGCAAGCAAACGCATGAATCGGGGGTCAACGCATGGCACTGCACGATCGCGACTTCGACGACCTCCTCGTCGAGGGCGCCTCGTGGGTCCTGGCCGCCCTGGCCGGGTGGGCGCTGCTCCTGCTGCTGGCCGGGGTGCTGGAGCGGCTCAGCGCCGGGCGCTGCCCGTCGCTGCGCTGGGTGGGCTGCCCCCGCGCGTGGCGACCCGCGGTGCTGCTCGTGGCCTCGGCGGTGGTCGCACTGCCTGCGGTGCCCGCCTCCGCCGGCACCGGCTGGCTCCCGGCGCCCGAGCGCACCAGCGACGCGCCCACCTCCACGCGGAGCGTGGGCGCGCCGACGACAGCGCCCGACCGGGACCAGGGCGCCGAGCACCTCGTCGTACGGCCGGGTGACTCGCTGTGGTCGCTGGCACGCGGCCTGCTCCCTCGGGCCAGCGATCGCGAGGTCCAGGCCCTGGTGGCGCGCCTGCACGCGACCAACCGCGACCTCGTCGGCGCCGACCCCGACCTCATCCATCCCGGGCAGCGGCTGCGGCTGCCCTCCGACACCCCAGGAGCCTCCCGATGAAGACCCTCCCGTTGAGCCGCATCCCCCGAGACCGGGTCCCCGTCGCCAGCGTCCAGGGCACGCTGGCGCTCGACCTCGCCCAACCCTGGGAGGCGCCGGCGCCCGCGCCGCCGCACCCGAGCGAGGCCCTCGCCGCGGAGCACGGCAGCCCCGTCGTGGTCGCGCCCCGTGGCCGTGCGGCGGAGGTCGACGAGGTCGCACAGCACTTCGCCCAGGCGCTGGTCGAGGTCCTCGGGGGCGAGCGCGGCCCCGGCCAGCTGCTGCGGTGGGCGACGCCCGACGTCTACGCCGTGCTCCAGCAGCGCGCGACGCTGCTCGGCCGCACGGTCCCGGCCGACCGCCGGGTGCGGCGGCTGCGCTCCCGCATCCGCAGCGTGCACGTCGGGCGCCCACGACCCGGCGTGCTCGAGCTCGCCGTCCACCTCGTGCGCGGCGAGCGCTCCCATGCCGTCGCCGCCCGGCTCGAGCACCGGCTGGAGCGCCACCGGGGCGAGCTCCGCGCCGCCTGGGTCTGCACCGCCCTCGAGCTCGGCTAGCAGCCCGCCGAGAGGTCACTCCCTGACCTCCGAGACGTCATCGGGTGACGCCTGGGAGGTCAGGGAGTGACGCCTCGGCGGTCAGGGAGTGACGCCTCGGCGACGGTGAGGTGCGGTCAGCCGACCCGGCTGATCTGGCCGGTGGGGCCGCCGGGGGCGCCGTGGCAGCGCTTGTACTTCTTGCCCGAGCCGCACGGGCACACCTCGTTGCGACCCGCGTTGGCGTACGGCGAGTCGTCGCCGCGCTCGGTGCGCACCTCCACCTCGCCGTCCTCGCTGGGCGCGGAGTAGCTCAGCTGCTGCGGCTCGGCGTGGGGCTCGAAGCCCTTGGCGCGCACGTGCCGGTGGTCGTGCTCGTGGTCGTGGTGCTCGTGGTCGTCGTGGTCGTGCTCGTCCTCGAGCTCGTCCTCGTCGACCTCCTGCACCTCGACGTTGAAGAGGAAGCCCACGGTCTCCTCGCGGATGCCCTCCTTCATCGCGTTGAACATGTCGTAGCCCTCGCGCTGGTACTCCACCAACGGGTCCCGCTGCGAGTAGGCGCGCAGGCCGATGCCCTCGCGCAGGTAGTCCATCTCGTAGAGGTGCTCGCGCCACTTGCGGTCGAGCACCGAGAGCAGCACCTGGCGCTCCACCTCGCGCATCCGGTCGGGGCCCACCGAGGCCTCGCGGGCGTCGTAGGCCTTCTGGGCGTCGGCCTGCAGGTCGGAGACCAGCGTGCCGCGGTCGAGCCCGTCGCGCCCGCCCGCCTCGCGCTCGAGGTCGTCGACCCGGAGGCTGACCGGGTAGATCGTGCGCAGCGCCGTCCACAGCGCGTCGAGGTCCCACTCCTCGGGGAAGCCCTCGGTGGCGGCCAGGACGTAGGTCTCGATCGCCCCGTCGATCATCTGGCGCACCTGGTCGGTGAGGTCCTCGCCCTCGAGGACCGCGCGACGCTCGGCGTAGATGACCTCGCGCTGGCGGCTCATGACGTCGTCGTACTTCAGCACGTTCTTGCGGGACTCGAAGTTCTGCGACTCGACCTGGCCCTGCGCCGACTGGATCGACTTGGTCACCGACTTGTTCTCGATCGGCACGTCGTCGGGCACCTTCAGCGCCAGCAGCACGCGCTCGACCCAGTCGGACTTGAAGAGCCGCATCAGGTCGTCGCCGAGGGAGAGGTAGAAGCGCGACTCGCCGGGGTCGCCCTGACGGCCCGAGCGACCACGCAGCTGGTTGTCGATGCGCCGCGACTCGTGCCGCTCGGTGCCCAGGACGTAGAGACCACCGAGCGCGGCGACCTCGTCGTGCTCGGCCTTGACCTGCTCGGCGACGCGGTCGTGCGTCTCCTGCCACGCCGCCTCGTACTCCTCGGCGTGCTCGACGGGGTCCAGGCCCTTGGCGCGCAGCTCCTGGTCGGCGAGGAAGTCGACCGACCCACCGAGCATGATGTCGGTGCCTCGACCGGCCATGTTGGTCGCCACGGTGACCGCGCCCCGGTGGCCGGCCACGGCCACCACCTTGGCCTCGTCGGCGTGCTGCTTGGCGTTGAGCACCGCGTGCGGCACCCCGCGCTCCTTGAGCAGGCCCGAGAGCAGCTCGGACTTCTGGACCGAGGTGGTGCCGACCAGCACCGGCTGACCGGTCTGGTGCCGCTCGGCGATGTCGTCGACGACGGCGGCGAACTTCGCCTCCTCGGTCCGGTAGACGAGGTCCTTCTGGTCGACGCGGGCCATCGGCTTGTTGGTGCGGATGGGCACCACGCCGAGCTTGTAGATCTTGTCGAACTCCGACGCCTCGGTCATCGCCGTGCCGGTCATGCCGGCGAGCTTGTCGTAGAGCCGGAAGTAGTTCTGCAGCGTGATCGTCGCGAGGGTCTGGTACTCCTCGCGGACGGTGACCTTCTCCTTGGCCTCGATCGCCTGGTGCAGGCCGTCGTTGTAGCGGCGCCCGGAGAGCACGCGGCCGGTGTGCTCGTCGACGATGAGCACCTCGTCGCCCAGGACGACGTACTCCTTGTCGTTGCGGAAGAGCTCCTTGGCCTTGATGGAGTTGTTGAGGAAGGAGATCAGCGGGGTGTTGGCCGACTCGTAGAGGTTCTCGATGCCCAGGTAGTCCTCGACCTTGGTGATGCCGGGCTCGAGGATCGAGATGGTGCGCTTCTTCTCGTCGACCTCGTAGTCGGTGTCCTTCTGCAGCCGCTCGGCGACCTTGGCGAACTCGGCGTACCAGTGCACCTCGTCCTGCGTCGGACCGGAGATGATCAGCGGGGTCCGGGCCTCGTCGATGAGGATCGAGTCGACCTCGTCGACGATCGCGAAGTTGTGGCCGCGCTGGACGCAGTTGTCGAGCGAGGTCGCCATGTTGTCGCGCAGGTAGTCGAAGCCGACCTCGTTGTTGGTCGAGTACGTGATGTCGCACAGGTACTGCTCGCGGCGGGCGTCGGGACGCAGGTCGGGGGTGATGACGCCCACGGTGAGACCCAGGAAGTGGTGGATCCGGCCCATCCACTCCGCGTGGTACTTCGCCAGGTAGTCGTTGACCGTGACGACGTGGACGCCCTTGCCCGACAGCGCGTTGAGGTAGGCGGGCAGCGTGGAGACCAGGGTCTTGCCCTCACCGGTCTTCATCTCCGCGATGTTGCCCAGGTGCAGCGCCGCGCCACCCATGATCTGGACGTCGTAGGGGCGCTGGCCGAGCACCCGCTTGGCGGCCTCGCGGACCGTCGCGAAGGCCTCGGGCATCAGGTCGTCGAGCGACTCGCCGTCGGCCAGGCGACGCTTGAACTCGTCGGTCATGCCGCGGAGCTCGTCGTCGGACATGGCGACGAAGTCGTCCTCGATCGCGTTGACCGCCTTCGCGATCGCCTCGAGCTGGCGAAGGATCTTGCCCTCGCCGATGCGCAGGACCTTGTCGATGAGCGTCACGCGGGACAACTCCTTGGAAGACGGGGGACGGACCAGGGCGCGGCAGCCCGCCGACCACTGTAACGGGCAGGGTGGCCTGCCACCGCCGGACCGCCGATGCTGGGGCCCATGACCTATCTCGAGGAGCTCTTCTCCCTCGCGGGCAGGCGCGCGGTCGTCACCGGCGCCAGCTCCGGCATCGGGGCCGCCGCGGCCGAGGCGCTCGGACGCGCGGGCGCCGCGGTGCACCTGGTGGCGCGCGACCCGGGGCGGCTCGAGGCGGCCCGCACCCGGCTGCTCGACCACGGCGTCGCCGCCACCGCCGCGTCGGTCGACCTGGGCGACCCGGCCGCGCTCGACGCGCTCTGCACCTCCTCCGAGGTCGCCGACTGCGACGTGCTCGTCACCTGTGCGGGGGTCAACCACCGCCCCGAGCTGCACGAGACCTCCGAGCACGAGCTGCAGGAGACGATGGCGGTCAACCTGCTCGCGCCCTACCGGCTGGGCCAGGCTGTGGGACCACGCATGGTCGGTCGCGGCTTCGGACGGATCGTCAACGTCGGCTCCCAGCAGACCTGGAGCGCCTTCGGCCGCTCCGGGGTGTACGGCGTGACCAAGGCCGCGGTGGGCGGGCTGACGCGCTCGCAGGCCGAGGCCTGGTCGGCGTCCGGGGTGACCTCCAACGCGCTGGTGCCCGGCTTCGTGGTCACTCCCATGACGCGGGCCACCGTGGCCGAGCCGGGACGTGAGCAGGCCCTGGCTGCGCGCCACATGGTCGGCCGCAACGGCGTGCCCGAGGACTTCGCCGCCGCGGTCGTCTTCCTGGCCTCCCCCGCCGCGGGCTTCGTGACCGGGCACCTGCTCGCGGTCGACGGCGGCTTCTCGGTGCACTGAGGCCCGCCCAACCCGATGAGTACGCCGCCCCGCCCGAGGGCGGAGCCCGTGCGGCTGCACCGCACGTCGGGCACCACGGCGCCGTGGTTCACCGTGCGGCGGTGACCTCGGCCAGGAGTGGCGCGGCCAGGTCGCCGCGCGGTCGCACCACCACGTCGTCGAGGTCGAGCCAGCGGGCGACCTGGTGCAGCTCGGCCGCCAGCTCGTGGGCGGTCTCCGGCGGCGCGCCCGGCTCGGCGTACGCCCCCTGCACCAGCAGCGAGCGACCGGCGCGGTCAGCCTTGAGGTCGACCCGACCGACCACCTGGTCGCCGAGCAGGAAGGGCAGCACGTAGTAGCCGTGGCGTCGCAGCTCCGCCGGCACGTAGATCTCGATGCGGTAGTGGAAGTCGAAGAGGCGCTCGGTGCGCTCGCGCTCCCACACCACCGGGTCGAACGGGCTGAGCAGCGCCCGGGCCCGGACCCGGCGCGGCCGGGCGGCGTCGCGGTGCAGCCAGGCCTCGCGCGGCCAGCCGTCGACCCGGGCGGGGAGCAGCTCGCCCGCCTCGACCAGGCGGTCGACGGCGGCCCGGGCGGCGCGCTGGCCCTGGCCGCGCACCATCTGCAGCCGGTAGTAGTCGGTGAGGCACCGCAGGGTGGCGACACCGTGGCTGCGGGCCGCCCGGCGGACCAGCTCGAGCACCGCGTCGGCCTCGGAGGGCACGGGAGCCTCGAGGACCTCGGGTGGCAGCACCCGCTCGGGGAGGTCGTAGATCGGCTCGAAGTGCTGGTTGCGGCCCGCGATCACCAGGTCGCCGACGGTGTAGAGGTAGTCGAGGGCCTTGCGCGACTCCGACCAGTTCCAGCCCCAGTGCTCCTTGACCCGGGGGGCGCCGTCGTCGAGGTCGCGCGCCGTCGACGCGCCCCGCTCGCGCACCTCCTCGCGCACGCGCTCGGCCAGGCCGGCGTTGGTGCCGAGCCATGTGTGCCACCGCGGGCTGCGGCGGTGGTGCTCCATGCGCGGGCGCATCACCGGCCAGAGGTCGACCGGCATGAAGGCCTGGACGTGCGCCCAGTACTCGACCATGCGACGCGGACGCCGCTCGGAGGCCCGCTGCAGCAGCCCGACGTCGTAGGGACCCATGCGCGAGTGGAGCGGCATGTAGTGCGCCCGCTGCAGCACGTTGACCGAGTCGACCTGCAGCACCCCGGTGCGCCGCAGCGCGCGCTGCAGCGTGCGCATCGTCGGCACGGCGTGGCGGGGATCGGAGAACCCCTGCGCGGCCAGGGCCACGCGCCGCGCCTGCGGACGGCTGAGCGCGACGACCTCGGTCATGGGCGCACGCTAGCGGCGCCGACCGACAGCGCGGACCCCGCCCGTCACCCGCCGGGACGCGTCAGGGGATGTCGAGCAGCTTCTCGCGCACGGCGTACATCACGGCCTCCATGCGGGAGTGCAGCTGGAGCTTCTCCAGGATGTTGCGCACGTGGTTCTTCACGGTGTTCTCGGAGATGAAGAGCTCCCGCGCGGTGTCGCGGTTGTTGAGCCCACGTGCCACCAGCCGCAGCACCTCCAGCTCTCGCTCGGTGAGCTTGGGGGTGGGCACCTGCTCGCGCTCGGCGCGCGACATCTCCTTGAACTCGTCGATCAGCTTGACCGCCATGGACGGGCTGATCAGCGACTGTCCCTCCGCGACGACGCGCACCGCCTGGGCCACCTCGTCGATGGAGGAGTCCTTGAGCAGGTAGCCCGAGGCGCCGCTCTTGACGGCCTCGTAGAGGTCGCCCTCCTCGTCGCTGACGGTCAGCATGATGATCTTGACGCTGGGGACCAGCTCCTTGATCTTCACGCAGGCCTGCAGCCCCGAGCGCTTGGGCATCCGCACGTCGAGCAGCACCACGTCGGGCACGGTGCTGACGACGAGGTCGGTGGCGCTGATGCCGTCGCCGGCCTCGCCGACGACGTCGATGCCGGGCTCGACGCCCAGCAGCATGGTCATGCCGCGGCGGAAGAGCTCCTGGTCGTCGACGACGACGACGCGGATCGGCTCGCCCTCACCGGCCTCCGCGGCGTCACCCTCCACCATGGCCTCACTATGTCACGTCGAGGGCGATGACCCCGTAGTCGTACCCGCGCCGGCGGTAGACCACGGAGGGCTGCTCGGTCTCCTTCTCGACGAAGAGGTAGAAGTCGTGACCGACCAGCTCCATCTCGTAGAGGGCCTGCTCGAGCGTCATCGGCGACCCCTGGTGGGTCTTCTGCCGCACCACGAGCGGGCCGTCGCCGGTGACCGCGACGGGGCCGACCTGGCGCTCGGTCGTGGCCTCGGCGTCGGGGTCGACCGTCGGGGCGGCCGGCGGCCGGCTGCGCGCCATCGCCTCGGCCACGGACTCCGGCTTGTGCTGACCGCGGTGCACCTTGCGCCGGTCGGCGGCGCGACGCATCTGGGCCGCCATCTTGTCGACGGCGAGGTCGAGCGCGGCCATCTTGTCCTCGGCGCTGGCCTCGGCCCGCACGATCGGACCCTTGGACCTCGCAGTCAGCTCGATGCGGACGTTGCGCTCGGGCTCGCGCGGACGGGCCTCCTTGGCCAGCAGCACGTCCACCCGGATGATGCGGTGGTCGTGCTTCTCCAACCGGATGAGCTTGTCGGCGACGTGCTCACGGAACCGGTCCGAGACCTCGCAGTTCTTGCTGCTGACCACAACGTCCACCTGTGACCTCCTGTCTCCGGACCCCGACGACAGCGTCGGCAGGGCCACGACTGTCGGTTATCCGATGACTGGGCAGAGCCCGGACCCCTTCGAGTGGCCGCGGACGCTCTGCGCGATCTCCATGTGCCGACGTTAGTCGGGTGGGGCAACCGCGGGAAGAGCATTCGGTCACCTATGCACCCCAGGTGCCTGCGCCGGGCGCCTGGCCGGGTGCCTGCGCCGGGTCGCGGCGACCACGCAGACCGCCCGGACCCGCAGTCCGGAGGTCTCCAGCGCGCGCTGCGCCTCGCGCGCGGTGCTGCCGGTCGTGAGCACGTCGTCGACCACCACCAGCGAGACCTCCTCGCCGCTGCGGGCCAGCCGCTCGCGCGCCGCGGGCCGCACGGCCAGGGTCCCGGCGCGGTTGCTCCGGCGCGCCTCGGCGCCGAGCTCCGACTGGTCGGCGGCCTCCCCGACCTGCGCGAGCAGCGAGGCGACCCGCACCGCTGGTCCCGCCAGCCGCGCCGTGCGGCGGGCCACGCGCAGCAGCGGGTCGTGCCCGCGGGCGCGCACCACGCGCCGGGTGCTCGGCACCGGGACCAGCAGGGTCCGCCCGTGGTCCGGCAGCGCCGGGGCCAGCCCGAGGAGCAGGCAGCGGGCGAGCGGGTCGCACAGGCCATGCACCGCCCGCTCCTTGTGGGCGACCAGCAGCGCCCGCACCACCCCGTCGTACGCCGTCGCGGCGAAGCAGGGGGCCAGGCCCGCGGGGCGTGGCGACGGTGACACCTCGAGCGCCGCGCTCGGCAGCGTGCTGCGGCACGACGCGCACAGCGAGCGGCCGCGCGCCCCGCACCCGGCGCAGCACCCGCCGTGGACCAGGTCGAGCCACGCGTCGATCACCTCGCCGAGGTTGCCCCGCCCCGGCCGGCCGCGCCATGCCCGGCACCTGCCCTGTGGACGACCGGCTGCTGCCGAGGGGTCAGGGACCGTAGGCGGCGGCCGTCACGCCCGACGCGGAGCGCGGCCAGGTGCCCTCGGCGCTGAGCGCGTAGGCGCGCTCGTCGGGGGTGAGCAGGCGCAGCGCGGTGCCCGACCGCGGCGAGACCACCATCGCGCTCGCGGCCTCCCGGAAGGCGGTCGGCTCCTGGGTGCTGGCCCCCAGGGGCGACCCGTCGACGGAGACGAAGTCGACCGCGCTGGTCTCCTCGGTGGGGCGGGTGAGCACCGCCAGCGTCGCCGGGTCGCGCCAGCCGACGTCGACGGCAGGCGGGTCGCTTCCCACCGACAGCGCCCGGGAGCGACGTGCCCCGGAGACCTCCCCCTCGTCGGTGCGCAGCACGTCGACGACGCGCACCTGCGGTGCCGAGGGGTAGCCGACCACGAGCCGGCTGCCGTCGTGGGCCACCTCCAGGGAGCTCACCTGCTCCCCCGTCACCCGCGGCACCTCCACCTCGCGCACCCGGCCGTCGCTGACCAGCAGCACGCGGGCGGCGCCGCGGTCGAGCACCCACAGGTCGCCGAACATGTCGTACGACGGGCGCGCGAGGTCCTGCCCCGTCAGCAGCTCGCGCTGCTCGCCCTCGTCGGTGAGCGGGACCTCGACCAGGCGGCGGCCACCGTCGAGCACGGCGGCCACGCGGCGCGGCTCGGAGGCGACGGCGAACGACCTGGCGGGCAGCTGATGGTCGGCCAGCGGACCGGCGACGGGCTCGCTGCCCGCGGGCGTGGTGCGCAGCAGCCTGTCGTCCCGCAGCGTGTAGAGGGTGGGGTCGGCGCTCCCGGCCGCGTCGAGCCTCGGGGCGCGGGTCACGGGGGTGTCGATGCCCCCCGACGGCATCGGCACGGGCGTGCCGCCCACGGTGAGCCGGACGCTCTCGATGCCCGGGAGCTGCCCGAGGGTCCAGACCAGCTGGTCGGCCGCCCGCTCGAGCTCGGCGGCGGGAGCCTGGAGCAGCTCACGGGTCAGCGGCACCTCGGCGACGCCGCTCTCGGTGACCACCACGGAGAGCTCGAGGTCGGTGCCTCGCGGGAAGGCCGAGCGGCTGACCTCTGCGAGCGCCTCACCAGGCCCGGCCAGCAGGCCGCGCACCAGGTTGGTGGCCGACTGCTCCCCCCGCGGGATGAAGACGGGGTCGGGCAGCAGCACCGTGCCGGTCTGGTCGAAGAAGTGCAGGTTGGTGCGCTCGAAGGCGCGGTCGAAGAAGGAGGCGGGCACCACGAGCTGCGGGGGCGGGTTGTCGATGCGCCACTGGCCGTCCTCCGAGACCAGGTCGATGTCGAGGTCCTCGGTCTCCCCCGGCTCACCCCCGCGCCAGCCGCCCCGGGCGTCGAGGCGGCGTACGTCGGAGAGGCGCACGGTCGCCCCGCCACTCGTCGGGAGCACGGTCAGGGCGTCGTAGACGACCGTGCCGCGGTTGGGCTGCCAGGTGGCCCGCACCCGCTCGGAGAGGAACTGGCGCGCCACCCGCGTCGACAGCGGGTTGGCCTGCTGGGCCACGAAGAAGCCGGAGACGATCGCCGAGGGTGAGCCGTCCTCGGCCGGCCCCGGCGGGTCGAAGTACGGCGCGTCGAGGGGCTCGTCGGGGGCGGCGGCGGACTCGTGGCGCACGGGTCCCGACGTCGGGAGCTGGGCGCAGCCGCTCAGCACCACCGCCAGGACCGTGAGCAGGGCGAGCAGCGCAGCGGCGGGGCGCCTCATCGCGACACCGGCCGGGGCCGTCGTGGCCGGATCCGCAGGTCCTCCGGCACCAGGGGCAGCGGGCTGTGGGTGAGCGCGTCGCCGGCGTGGCGCGGCAGCGTGAGGCGGAACTGGGCCCCGCCCCCGGGGGTGCCCCAGGCCTGCAGCCAGCCTCCGTGCAGCCGGGCGTCCTCCAGCGCGATCGAGAGGCCGAGGCCGGTGCCGCCCGTGGTGCGGGCGCGCGCGGGGTCGGCCCGCCAGAAGCGGTTGAAGACCATGGCCGACTGACCGGGCTCGAGGCCGACGCCGTGGTCGCGCACCGTGAGCGCGGTGCCCTGCTCGTCGCTGGCCAGGCGGATGGAGACGCCCTGCTCGTCGGCGTGGTCGATGGCGTTGGCGACCAGGTTGCGCACGATGCGCTCGACGCGGCGCGTGTCGGCCTCGACCAGGAAGACGCCCTCGTCGAGCACCCGCACCGGGACGCCGCGCTGGCTCGCCATCGGCGCCGTGGCCGTGACGACCCGGTGCGCGATGTCGGCGACGTTGACGTCCTCGAGGTCGAGCACGGCCGCGCCCGCATCGAAGCGGCTGATCTCGAGCAGGTCGGCCAGCAGGTTCTCGAAGCGGTCCAGCTCGGTCTGCAGCAGCTCGGCCGCGCGCGCCGTGACCGGGTCGAAGTCGTGCCGGGCGTCGTGGAGCACGTCGCCGGCCATGCGCACGGTCGTCAGAGGCGTGCGCAGCTCGTGGGAGACGTCGGAGACGAAGGTGCGCTGCACCCTCGAGAGGTCGACGAGCTTGCGGATCTGCGACTGCAGCGCCTCGGCCATCTGGTTGAACGACACGGCCAGGCGCGCGATGTCGTCCTCGCCGCTGACCTGCATCCGCTCCTCGAGGCGGCCGGAGGCGATCCGCTCGGCGACGCGCCGCGCCAGGCGCACCGGCGTGATGACCTGGCGTACGACGAGCAGGGCGACGCCGGCGACCAGCACCAGCAGCAGCGCGCCGGCGGTGAGCAGCACGCCGCGCAGCAGCTGCAGCGTCCGCTGCTCCTCGCCCATGGGGAAGAGGTAGTAGAGCGCGTAGGTGCCGCCGTCGGAGGGCAGCACGACGGTCGAGCCGACGGCGACGCCGGGCTGCTGCGACGGCTCGCCCTCCACCGCGGTGCCCGTGTAGCCGATCTCGGTGAAGGTCCACTCCAGGCCCTCGGTCGCCTCCTCCACCGCCTCCCGGAGCGACTGCGGCACGCTGGCCGGGTCGACGCGGGGGGTGGTGCGCACCCCGGTCGAGCTGGCGCCCTCCCCCACCGGGCCCTCGACGAGGACCTCGAAGCCCTTGGCGTCGCCGCGGGCCACGAGGGTCTCCACGAGGAGCCGCAGCTGGGTCTCGGGGTCGAAGTCGTTGCCGCCCGCCGAGCTGAGCCGCTCGCGCACGATCGCGGTCTCGGTGCGGGCCTCGGCCAGGGAGGCGTCGACGCGCCCCTGCACCAGGCCGTCGGCGAGCTGGCGCATCACCAGCCAGCCCACCGACCCCACGACCAGGGCGCTGAGCACCACGATCGTCGTGACGACCCGCGCACGCAGCGAGCGGCGCCAGAAGCCGGCCGTCGCCGAGGGCAGGGCGCGCAGCCGCTCCCAGGGCCCCGGGCGCGCGGTGGCCGCCGGGCTCGGGTCAGGCGTCGGGGACGACGTCATCGGTGGCCCCCGCCTTGTAGCCAACGCCGCGCACCGTCACCACGATCGTGGGGTTCTCCGGGTCGGTCTCGATCTTGGCGCGCAGCCGCTGGACGTGCACGTTGACCAGCCGGGTGTCGGCGGCGTGCCGGTAGCCCCACACCTGCTCGAGCAGCACCTCGCGGGTGAAGACCTTGCGCGGCTGCTGGGCCAGGCAGGCCAGCAGGTCGAACTCCAGCGGCGTCAGGTTGATCGGGTCGCCGTCGCGGGAGACCTCGTGGCCCGCCACGTCGATGCTCAGGTCGCCGATCCGCAGCTCCTCGGGGGCCGGCACCTCGAAGCGCCGGACCCGGGCCCGGATCCGTGCCACCAGCTCCTTGGGCTTGAAGGGCTTGGCGACGTAGTCGTCGGCGCCGGACTCCAGCCCCTCCACCACGTCGACGGTGTCGCTGCGGGCGGTCAGCATCACGATGGGGACGCCCGACTCGGCGCGGATCTGGCGGCACACGTCGACCCCGTCGAGGCCCGGGAGCATCAGGTCAAGCAGCACGACGTCGGGCCGGAACGCCCGAAACTCGCGCAGCGCCTGGTCACCGTGGCTGACCACGTGGCTCAGGAAGCCCTCGGTGCGCAGCACGAGCGTGAGCATCTCCGCGAGCGCTGCGTCGTCGTCGACGACGAGCACCCGCGGCCGCTCCACGGCCTCGTGCTGCGCCACGTCAGGACCCCCCGGTCAGTAGCGGTAGGCGTCGGACTTGTACGGCCCGCCGACCTCGATGCCCAGGTACGCCGCCTGGTCGTCGCTCAGCGTCGTGAGGTTGACCCCCAGGCTGCCGAGGTGGAGCCGGGCGACCTCCTCGTCGAGGTGCTTGGGCAGCACGTAGACGCCGGTCGGGTACTCCTCGGTGCGCGTGTAGAGCTCGATCTGCGCCAGCACCTGGTTGGTGAAGGAGTTGGACATCACGAAGGACGGGTGACCGGTGGCGTTGCCGAGGTTCATCAGGCGGCCCTCGGAGAGCACGATGATCGCGTTGCCGCCGGGGAAGGTCCACAGGTCGACCTGCGGCTTGATGTTGGTGCGCTCGGCGACGCCCTCGGCCTCGAGGCCGGCCATGTCGATCTCGTTGTCGAAGTGGCCGATGTTGGCGACGATCGCGTTGTGCTTCATCGCCCGCATGTGGTCGAGCGTGACGACGTCCTTGTTGCCGGTCGCGGTGATCACGATGTCGGCCACGGCCAGGGCGTTCTCGAGGGTGTCGACCTGGTAGCCGTCCATCGCCGCCTGGAGCGCGCAGATCGGGTCGATCTCGGTCACGATGACCCGGGCACCCTGGCCGCGCAGCGACTCCGCGCAGCCCTTGCCGACGTCGCCGTAGCCGCAGACGACCGCGACCTTGCCGCCGATCAGCACGTCGGTGGCCCGGTTGATGCCATCGATGAGCGAGTGGCGGCAGCCGTACTTGTTGTCGAACTTGCTCTTGGTGACCGAGTCGTTGACGTTGATCGCCGGGAAGAGCAGCTTGCCGTCGCGCATCATCTCGTAGAGACGGTGGACGCCGGTGGTGGTCTCCTCGGTGACGCCCTTGACGGCGTTGGCGATCGGCGTCCAGTGCTCCTGGCTACTGGCGAGCTGCTCGCGGAGGACCTCGAAGATGATCCGCTGCTCGGTCGAGGTGGCCGACGCCGGGTCGGGCGACTCGCCGGTCTTCTCGGCCTGCACGCCCAGGTGCAGCAGCAGGGTGGCGTCGCCGCCGTCGTCGAGGATCATGTTGGGCAGCTCGTCGCCCGGCCAGTCGAGGATGCGCTGGGTGCACCACCAGTAGTCCTCGAGCGACTCGCCCTTCCAGGCGAAGACCGGGACGCCCTGCGGGTCCTCCGGCGTGCCCTCGGGGCCGACGACGACCGCGGCGGCCGCGTGGTCCTGGGTGGAGAAGATGTTGCAGGAGGCCCAGCGGACCTCCGCGCCGAGCTCGACGAGGGTCTCGATGAGCACGGCGGTCTGGATGGTCATGTGCAGCGAGCCCGCGATGCGCGCCCCGGCGAGGGGCTTGGTGGCGCCGTGGCGCTCGCGCATCGCCATCAGGCCGGGCATCTCGTGCTCGGCGAGGCGGATCTCGTGGCGGCCGTAGGTGGCCAGGGAGAGGTCGGAGACCTTGAAGTCCATGCAGCAGTCCTAAGGAGTCGTGACGGGGTCGGCACACGCTCGGGGGCGTGGTGCGGCACACGGGCGCCCTCGAGGGCACGAGGGCTCGGTGCCAGGCGTCAGACCACGGTCTCGTGCGAAAGGCGCGAGCCCATGCTACGTCACGACTCGAGCCCGACCTGCAGGTACGCCGCGGCGTAGGTGCCGGTGGCGAGCAGGGCCGCGTAGCGCGCCACGTCGGTCGGCGCGGCGGAGGTGATCCGCTCGACCCGGACCCCCCGCTCGCGCGCCGAGGCCTCGAGCCGCTCGGCCGTGGCCCGCACCAGCTCGTCCTCGGCGCCGTCGTCGAGCAGCACCAGCGCGGGACGCCGCTCGGGCGCGGGGTCGGCGAAGGGGTCGGCGAAGACGTCGGCCTGCCGGGTGGCCTCGAGCACCGAGAGCAGCTGCTCGGCGTCGGCCGCCAGGGCGGTGCGGCCGGTCGCGCGCCGCACGGAGTCGGCGATCCGGCGACCCGCGCGCGCGGCGAGCACCGTGCCGCCCCACAGCACCGGGTTGGCGTCGGCGATGCCGATCGCCAGGATCTTGGCGGGGTTGGTGGCCAGGTCGCGGTAGGGACCGCAGGTGACGGCGACCTCGTCGAGCGCCTCGGCGACCACCTCGGGCTCGGTCCGGGGGCCCAGGTGCACCCGGTCGAGCAGGTCGAGCACGGTGACGGCCACCGCCAGCTGGTCGCCCGTCGCGACGGGCAGGAGGATGCAGTCGCGCCCGGCGGCGTGGCGTGCGACCAGCGACCCCTCGGGCGCGGC
Organism: Nocardioides aequoreus; assembly: GCF_000720335.1. GTDB lineage: Bacteria > Actinomycetota > Actinomycetes > Propionibacteriales > Nocardioidaceae > Marmoricola > Marmoricola aequoreus. The sequence goes on from NZ_JOJN01000007.1 coordinate 144,224, forward strand.
GACCACGGTCGGGCACCCCCGCCGCACCGCCTCGGCGACGGCGGCCGCAGTGGCGGGGTCCTCGCCCTCGGGCGCCAGCACCACCGCCAGGTCGAGGCTGCTGGCCCAGCCCGGGATCCCCCGGCCCGGCCAGGCCACGAAGGGGACGGGGCACACCGGCTCGAGCACCGCGCGCAGCAGGCGCGAGTCGGGGCCGGCCGCCAGGACCGCCCGGGGCTGCCAGTCGGAGAGCAGCGCGACCGCCTGCTCGAGCGCCTCCGCCCCGGCCACGGCCTCGCGCCGCACCCGCGCACCGCCCTCGGCCAGGTGGCGCAGCCGCACGTCGGCGCGCAGCAGCGCGGCCTCGTCGTCGAGCAGCCCGTCGTCGAAGGTCATCGGCCCGCCCGGGTCAGGACCGGGCGCCTGCGGGAGGCACGCGACGCGGTCACGACGGCGTACGGGCCTCGTCGACGAGCAGGACCGGGATGTCGTCGCGCACCGGGTAGGCGCGTCCGCAGCTGTCGCAGACCAGCTCGGCGGCGGCGTCGTCGACCGCGAGCGAGCCCCGGCACGCCGGGCAGACGATCACGTCGAGCAGGCGCGGGTCGAGGTTCATCGGTCTCTCCTGATCACGGCAAGCACCCGGTCGCGGACGTCGGTCATGATGTCACGGTCGTCGCCCTCGACGTTGAGCCGGAGCAGCGGCTCGGTGTTGGAGGGCCGCACGTTGAAGGTCCCGCCCGGGAAGGTCACGGTCATGCCGTCGAGGTGGTCGATCTCGGTGGCCGACCCGGCCCAGGAGGCCTCCAGCTCGGCCAGCACGGCGTCCTTGTCGGCGACCTCGGAGTTGATCTCGCCGCTCGCCGCGTAGCGGGCGTAGGGCGCGAGCACCTCGGAGAGCGGGCGGTCGTCCTCGGCCAGCGCGGCCAGGGCGTGCAGCGCGGCCAGCATCCCGGAGTCGGCCCTCCAGAAGTCGCGGAAGTAGAAGTGCCCCGAGTGCTCCCCGCCGAAGACGGCCTCCGTGCGCGCCATCTCTGCCTTGATGTAGGAGTGCCCGACACGGGTGCGCACGGGGCGCCCTCCCAGGGCGGACACGAGCTCGGGCACCGCCCGCGAGGTGATCAGGTTGTGGATCACCGCGGCGCCCGGGTCCTTGGCCAGCTCGCGCTCGGCGATGAGCCCGGTCAGGGAGCTGGGGTCGACCAGCTCGCCCCGCTCGTCGACGAGGAAGCACCGGTCGGCGTCGCCGTCGAAGGCGAGGCCCACGTCGGCGCCGGACGCGCGAACGGCCTCCTGCAGGTCGACCAGGTTGGCCGCGTCGATCGGGTTGGCCTCGTGGTGCGGGAAGGTGCCGTCGAGCTCGAAGTAGAGCGGCACGAGGTCGACGTCGAGCCGGCCGAGCACCGCCGGGGCGGTGAGCCCCGCCATGCCGTTGCCGGCGTCGACCGCGACGGTGAGGCGGCGTCCGCGCACCGGCGCGAGCGAGAGCAGGTGGGCCGCGTAGGCGTCGAGGACGTCGGTCTCCTCGATCGTGCCCGGCGTCGCGGCGCGGTGCTCCTCCCCCGCGGCCACCCGCTCGCGCACCTCGACCAGGCCGGTCTCCGCCCCCACGGGCGTCGCGCCCGCGCGGCACAGCTTGAGCCCGTTGTACGCCGCGGGGTTGTGGCTGGCGGTGAACATCGCGCCCGCCCGGTCGAGGCTGCCGGCGGCGAAGTAGAGCTGGTCGGTGCTCGCGAGGCCGATCAGGATGACGTCGGCACCGGCGAGCGCGGCCCCCTCGGCGAAGGCGCGCGCCATGCCCGGCGAGGAGGGGCGCATGTCGTGGCCGACCACGAGGGCGTCGGTCGGGAGCACCCCGACGACGGCGTTGCCGATGGCCCGGGCCAGCGTCTCGTCGACCTGCTCGGGCACCAGCCCGCGCACGTCGTAGGCCTTGAAGACCGTCGCCAGGTTGTCGGGGTCCGTCGTGGTCACCCCCGCAGCGTAGGGCGCGCTCAGTCGTCGGCGCGCAGCGCCTGCAGGTGCCCACGGCGGGCGCCGTGGCGCAGCGCGGCGGGCGGCTCCTCGCTCGGCACCGGGCGGGGGGCGGCGGCCTCCCGGACGGCGTCGGCGAGCGCCAGCAGGTCGTCGCTGGTGGGGCCGGAGCGGTCGTCGCTCGCGAGCCGGAGCACCTCCCACCCGCGGGGGGCCGAGAGTCGCTGGCTGTGCAGCTCGCACAGGTCGTAGGCGTGCGGCTCGGCGAAGGTCGCGAGCGGGCCGACCACGGCGGTCTGGTCGGCGTAGACGTAGGTCAGCGTGGTCATGGCCGGACGGCCGCACGCGGCACGGGAGCATCGACGGAGCAGGGCCACGGCGGGGACGCTACCGGCTGCGACCGCTCGCACGCCGTAGGCTCGCGGCCGTGACGTCGACCTCGCCCTCACCCCGCTCCGGACCCCCGTCGCGGGACCGTCGCGGGCGTGGCGCGCGCGGCCCGCAGCTGGGCGCCGCGGTGCCCGCGAGGATGTCGCGCCGCGAGCGCTTCGACCGGATCGCGCTCGACGTGCTCGACGACCTCGAGGAGCGCCACCCCGACACCCTGGGTGCCGTCGAGCTCGCCGTGGAGGAGTGCCCGGTGCTGCCGCGCACCTGGGTCGCCCCGCGGGTGCCGCTGGCCACGATGGTCGCCTCGACCGCGACCTCGCCGCCCCGCCTGGTGCTCTTCCGCCGTCCGCTGGAGCACCGGGTCACCGGCCCCGGCGACCTCGAGGCGCTGGTCCTCACCGTGGCGGTGGAGCAGCTCGCCGACTACCTCGGCGTGCATGCCGAGGACCTGCACCCCGACTACGAGCCGCCGGACTGAGCCGGCGGCGCGCTCAGACGGCGCGCTTCTTCAGCTTGCGACGCTCGCGCTCGGAGAGCCCGCCCCAGATGCCGAAGCGCTCGTCGTTGGCCAGCGCGTACTCCAGGCACTCCTGGCGCACGTCGCAGGTGAGGCAGACCTTCTTGGCCTCCCGGGTGGAGCCGCCCTTCTCCGGGAAGAAGGCCTCGGGGTCGGTCTGGGCACAGAGCCCGCGCTCCTGCCACCCGAGCTCGTCGCCCTCACCCTCTCCGTCCAGCACGTACAGCTCATGCATCCCGTGGATCCCCATGTCAACGCCCCTTGCTCGACCCTGCGATCCCGACGGACCGCGTGAACCACACTGCTGTGATTACATGCCTGTCGTACGCGGGTCGTCAAGCCGAACAGTGGTATTGGGACCGACTGGTACACACTGTGGTCCATGTCGAAGACGGCTCCCCCGGTGCCCGAAAAGGCCCCCGTTGACCCTCGTGCCGACCGTGGCGCCGACCGTGCTCCCCGCGCCATCACGGTGCTCAGCGGCGGCGTCGGCGGCGCCCGCTTCGTCACGGGTCTGCTGCGCCTGGCCGACCGTACGCCGGGGTGGTCGCCGGAGGTCACCGTGATCACCAACACCGCAGACGACCTGTGGCTGCACGGCCTGAAGGTGTGTCCCGACCTCGACACCGTGATGTACACCCTGGGCGGCGGCATCGACGAGGAGCGCGGCTGGGGACGCACCGAGGAGACCTGGCACGCGAAGGAGGAGCTGGCGGCGTACGGCGTGGAGCCGACGTGGTTCGGCCTCGGCGACCGCGACCTGGCCACCCACCTGGTGCGCACCCAGATGCTCGAGGCCGGCTACCCCCTCTCGCAGGTGACCGAGGCGCTGTGCCGCCGCTGGCAGCCGGGCGTGCGGCTGCTCCCCATGACCGACGACCGGGTCGAGACCCACGTCGTGATCGACGACCCCGAGACCGGGGAGCGCCGCGCGGTGCACTTCCAGGAGTACTGGGTGCGCCACCACGCCGAGGTGACGGCGCACGCCGTGGCCGCCGTCGGCGTCGACGACGCGACCCCGGCCCCCGGGGTGCTCGAGGCCATCACCGAGGCCGACGTCGTGCTCGTGCCGCCGTCCAACCCGGTCGTCTCGGTGGGCCCCGTCCTCGCGGTGCCGGGCGTGCGCGACGCGCTCGTCCACGCCCGCGGACCGGTGGTCGGGGTGTCGGGCATCATCGGCGACGACCACGTCCGCGGCATGGCCCGCCAGCTGCTCCCGCTCGTGGGCGTGGAGGTGAGCGCCGCCGCCGTCGCCGCCCACTACGGCGCCCGCGGCCGGCGTACGGTCGCCGACCGCGAGGGCTTCCTCGACGGCTGGCTGGTCGACGTCAGCGACGCCCCCGCCGTGGCGGACGTCGAGGCGCACGGCATCGCCTGCCGCGCCGTCCCGCTGTGGATGACCGACCCCGACACCACCGCGGACCTCGTGGCCGAGGCGCTCGCCCTCGCGGCGGAGCGGCACCCCGACCGGGCCGGCGGGTGACCGGGCTGCAGGCCTGGCCGGTCGAGGGGGTGCCGGAGGTCGGGCCGGGCACCGACCTGGCCGCCCTGCTCCTCGACGCCGGGCTGCGTGACGGCGACGTCGTCCTCGTGACGAGCAAGGCGGTCAGCAAGGCCGAGGGCCGCGTCGCCCGGGAGGACCGCGACCGGGCGGTGGCCGAGGAGACCGTGCGCGTCGTGGCACGGCGCGGCGGCACCCGGATCGTGGAGAACAGGCTCGGCCTGGTGATGGCGGCCGCCGGCGTCGACGCCTCCAACGTCGTGCCCGGCCACGTCGCCCGCCTGCCCGTCGACCCCGACGCCTCGGCCCGGCGGCTCCGCGAGGCGCTGCACGAGCGCGGCGGCGTCGACGTGGCCGTCGTGGTGACCGACACGGCGGGTCGTGCCTGGCGCGTCGGCCAGACCGAGATCGCCGTCGGGGTGGCGGGCCTGGAGCCGGTGGAGGACCTCGGCGGCGCCGTCGACGCCTACGGCAACCCGCTCCTGGTCACGGCCCCCGCGGTGGCCGACGAGCTCGCCAACGTCGCGGAGCTCGTCACCGGCAAGCTCGGTGGCCGGCCGCTGAGCGTGGTGCGGGGCCTGGGCCACCGCGTGCTCCCCGCCGGCAGCCACGGCCCGGGCGCCCGGGCGCTGCTGCGGCCCCGCTCGCAGGACATGTTCGCCCTCGGCGCCCGTGAGGCCGTGGTGGCCGCCGTGCGCGGCGTGCAGCGCGAGCACTTCGGCGCGCCGGCCCCGGCCGAGGAGCTGCTCGAGGCACTGACCTCCTGCGGTCTGGCGGCCGGGCTCGCGGCTCCCGACCTGCTGGTCCTGGACGCCGACGCCGACGCGGCGCTGGTCGGGGTGGTGGCGCACGCCCACGGCTGGGCGCACGAGCCGTCCGCGCCGACGCGGCTGCGCCCGGCGACCACCGCCTTCGTAGACTTCGCCCCGTCCCGAGCCGAGGAGCCCTGACCCGTGGCCAAGAAGAACCCCCGCGACGCCGACCGTCGCGCGATCGCGGAGAAGCTGCGCCAGGACCAGCAGCGCCAGGAGCGACGTCGCAGCATGCTGATCCTGGGCGTCTGCGTGGTCGTCGTGATCGGCCTGCTGGCCGCCGCGGTGATCCCCTTCCTGCGCGACCGCGCCGAGCAGCGCGAGGCGGCGGGCACGCCCCTCGACGAGATCGGCGCGAGCGCCGCCGACGCGTCGTGCGACGACGTGGCCGAGCAGGCCGCCTCGGGCAACAACGAGCACCTGACGATCGGCGAGCCGATCGACTACGAGCAGGCGCCCCCGTCGTCCGGCCCCCACTGGGCCAACTTCCTGCAGGGCTCCGAGATCCGCTCCCTCTACACCGCCGACGACCGGCCGGAGGTCGAGCGGCTCGTGCACAGCCTGGAGCACGGCCACACGGTGCTCTGGTACGACGACACGATCTCGCCCGACAGCGACGCCTACGCCGACGTCAGCGCGATCGCCGGCAAGTTCGACGGCGAGACCGACAAGTTCATCGCGGCCCCCTGGACCAGCGACGACGGCGACCCCTTCCCCGAGGGCAAGCACGTCGCGCTCACGCACTGGACCGGCGGCGGCGACAGCGGCGACCAGCTCGGCATCACGCAGTACTGCGGCGCCCCCAGCGGCGCGGTCGTCGAGCAGTTCATGGACGACTACCCCGCCAGCGACGCTCCCGAGCCCAACGCCCCCTGACCCGGGGCCTGACCCGGGGACCCGACCGGGGACTCAGGTCAGCCCACCCCGTCCGCTGCGCTTGAGCCGCTCGACCGCGGCCTTGACGTCCTGCGCGCGGGCGAGGCTGGTCACGAGCACCGCGTCACCGGTGTCGACCACCACCACGTCGTCGACCCCCACGAGCGCGACGGTGCGATCGCCCGTGACGACCAGGCCGCTGCTGTCCTCCACGACGACGCGGTCCTCCTCCCCCAGCACCGTGACGGTGCCGGGCCGGCGCGGCCGCAGCGAGGCGAGCGCGGCGAAGTCGCCGACGTCCTCCCACAGGAACGGCCCGGGCACCATCGCCACCTGCCCGGCGGCCGCCGCCGGCTCCGCCACCGCGTGGTCGATCGCGATCCGCTCGAGGCCGGGCCAGCGCCGCTCCAGGCTGCCGGGGTCGGCCGCCACCGCACGCAGCCCCTCGGCGAGCTCCGGGTGGTGCTCGGCGAGCAGGTCGAGCAGCCGAGTGGCGCCCACCACGAACATGCCGGCGTTCCAGCGGTAGTCGCCCGAGGCGACGTACGCCGCCGCCCGGGTGGCGTCGGGCTTCTCGACGAACTCGCGCACGGCGCGCGCCGTGGGGAAGCCGTCGAGCGCCGCCCCCGCGGCGACGTAGCCGAAGCCCGTCGCGGGGCCCGTCGGCTCGATGCCGACCGTGACCAGGAGCCCCGTGGCCGCCACGGCGGCGGCCTCGCGCACGGCCGCCTGGAACTCCTCGTCCTGCAGCACCACGTGGTCGGCGGCGAAGGAGCCGACGAGGGCGTCGGGGTCCTGGCGCTCGAGCACGGCGGCGGCCCACCCGATGGCCGCCATCGAGTCGCGGGGCGCGGGCTCGGCGAGCACCTGGGCGACGCCGGGCAGCTGCCGGCGCACCGCGCGCTCGTGCGCCGCGCCCGTCACCACGACGAGCCGGTCGCCCACCAGCGGCCGCAGCCGGTCGACGGTGCCCTGCAGCAGGCTGCGCCCGGTCCCGGTCAGGTCGAGCAGGAACTTGGGGCGCGCGGCCCGCGAGAGCGGCCAGAGCCTGGTGCCGGCTCCTCCGGCGGGGACGACGGCGTGGAGCCGCGCGAGCGCTTCGTCGGCGTGGGTCGAGGTCACCCGCACATGCTGGCAGGTGCGCCCACTACCGTGGTCGCCGATGGCTGCCACCCCTGCTCCCACGACCTTCCCCGACCTGCTGGCCTCGCGGCTGCGGCACGCCCCCGGCGCCCCGCTCGTCACCTACTACGACGACGCGACGGGTGAGCGCACCGAGCTCTCGGTGACCAGCTACGCCAACTGGGTCGCCAAGCACGCCAACCTCTGGGTCGAGGAGCTCGACCTCGAGCCGGAGGAGTCGACCGTGCTCGTCGACCTGCCCGGTCACTGGCTGGTCCCCGTGCTGCTCGGCGGCGCCTGGGCGGCCGGGGTCGCCGTCACCACCGACCTCGCCACGCCGTACGACGTGGTGGTCACCGAGGCGAGCGGCGCCGCGACGTACGCCGACGGTGAGGCCACCGTCGTGGCCTGCTCGCTGCACCCCTTCGCGCTGCCGTCGTCCGACCCGCTGCCGCCGGGCGTGCTCGACCACGGGCACCTGTGGCCCGGCCAGAGCGACGTCCACGTGCCCGTGCTGCCCGTGGGGCCCGACACGGTGGCCTGGCGCGCCGCGGGGGTGACCGTCAGCCAGTCCGAGCTGCTCGCCCGCGCAGCCGGCCTGGGCCTGCCGCAGGGCGGCCGGCTGCTCACCACGGCCCACCCGGCGCACGAGCAGGGCGTGCCCGACCTGCTGGCCCCGCTGCTCACGGGCTCGGTCGTCCACGTCCGGCACGCCGCCGCGAGCACCTGGGACGACCGGCTCCGTCAGGAGCGGGTCGACCTGGTGCACGGCGGGCCGGGTCAGCCGCCGGTGCTGTAGCCCGCCAGGTTGATGCCGAGGAAGCGCCGGGGGCCGACGCCCGTGCCGGTGCCCGGGAGCAGCCACAGGTTGCCGCCAGAGGCCCGCGCGATGAGGTCGTGGCGCCCGTCGCCGTCGACGTCTCCCGCGCCCACGACCCAGTCGTAGCCACGCAGCGAGGCCGCGGTGCCGGCGGCAGGGACGAACGAGCCGTCCGAGCTGGCGTAGCGACCGGCTGCGGAGGCCGGCGACCAGGTGCCCGAGCCCACCATGTTGAAGGTGCGCAGGCTCTTCGGCGCCGTCCGCACCCCGGCCAGGCCGAGCGCGCCGTCGCCGAGGAAGACCCGCACCGCCCCTGCCGAGGTGATGCCCACCAGGTCGGGCTTGCCGTCGCCGCTGATGTCGCCCACCGCGGCGAGGCGGGTGAAGCTCTTCCAGCCGTCGCCGAAGGACTTGGCCGAGGAATAGCGACCGCTGGTGTTGCCGAGCCGGAGGTTGAGGCGGTCGCCGTCCTGCTCGCGGGTCACGATGTCGCCGTAGCCGTCGCCGTTCCAGTCGCCCACCGAGAGCACCTGGGTCGCGCCGGGCAGCGTCAGGTTGCTGCTCTTGGCCGGGAGCGAGTTGCGCAGCCCGTTGTGCGAGACCACCACGAGCCGACGGCCCTCGGGGCTGACCCCGACCATGTCGCCGTGGGCGGACCCCGTCATCTGGCCGACGCTGAGGCGCTGCAGGTGGCTGGAGCCGGGGTACGTGCCGAAGCGCGTGGCTCCCAGGGCGCCCTTGCCCGCACCACCGACCACGATCGAGTGGCGCGAGCCGCGCAGCTGCACGAGCACGTCGCCGATGCCGTCGCCGGTGAGGTCACCGGCGGCGTCGGGGGCGCTCGACACCGCGGCCGGGGAGGAGCCGAGGGCACGTCGCGAGACCGGCGCGCCGAGGCCGCGCGAGGCGGTCGCCGGCATCACGACGAGGCGGCGGGCCGCGTCGACGGTCACGACGTCGTTGCGCCCGTCACCGGTCAGGTCCTTGGTCACGACCGCCTGGCCGTAGCCGTCCCAGCTCCGCGCGAGCACGGCGCCCGGGGTGAAGGTGCCGTTGCCCCGACCGTTCCAGACCCGCAGCGCGTTGCCCGAGGTGACCACCAGCAGGTCGGCCTTGCCGTCGCCGTTCCAGTCGCCCGCCGCGGTGATCCGCTTGGCGCGGAGGAACTGCTTGGTGCGCTTGAAGCCGGCGGGCGCGACCTGGCCCTTGCCGTCGCCGCGGTGGATCCGCACGACACCGGTCTTCTTGGCGCGCGTCAGCACGTCGCCCTTGCCGTCGCCCGTCACGTCGCCGACGGCGACCACGATGTCCTTGGAGCCCCAGTCGCCCGCCGTGCGGGTCTTGGTGGTGAAGCCCGCCTGACCGCCCGTGGCGATCGTCTGGATCAAGCCGTCCTGGCGCTTGACCACGAGGTCGGGGTGCGCCGTGCCCATCAGGCTACGCGTGGCGGGCAGGGTCAGGTCGCTCGGCTGGGTGTGCCAGGTGATCGGTGCCTGCGTCGGCGACTCGAAGCCGCTCGGCGGTGCCGGCGTCGGGGTAGGCGTCGGGGTCGGCGTCGGCGTGGGCGCCGGGGTGCTGCCGCCACCGGCCTGCTGCACGTTCCTGGCCGCAGAGCGGATGGCGCCCAGCTTGGCGTAGAGGTAGCGGCCGGGGCAGGCGGTCGACCCCGCGTCGCGGTGGCCGTTGATCGCCTGGAAGGTCCTGCCACCGACGCGCAGGCCGGTCGCGTCGGCGCGGATGCCCGCGAGTGACAGCTTCCAGGCGAAGAGGCGGGCGTTGGCGGTCACGACCGCCTGCGGCGGCGCGGCGATGTCGAAGTTGCCGATAGCCGACGCGGCGAAGGACGACTCGTTGTAGCCCAGGGTGTGCGCCCCCACGACCGCCTTGCCGACCCCGCCGTAGCGCCCCTCCCAGATACGCCCGAAGCGGTCGATGAGGAAGTTGTAGCCGATGTCGCTCCAGCCGCGCGACTGCGTGTGGTAGGCGTAGATGCCGCGCAGCAGCGCCGGCACGTCGGCGCGCGAGTAGCTGTTGGCGTTGACCGTGTGGTGCACGAAGCCGGTCTTCACGGTGCCGTAGCGCAGCGACCCGCTGTCGCGCAGCCGCTCGTTGGCGCCCCACTGCGCCCGGGAGTAGATCGTGGGCTTGGCGGCGACCGCCATCGCGCTGAGCTCGACGCTGTCGTCGGCTGACCCCTCGGCCTCGCCGGACCGCTGCGCCGCCTCCGGCTCGGCCTCGCCCGACTCGGCGGCCGGGGCCTGCGAGGCGCCCTGCGGCAGGTCGCCCGTGTCGATCGCCGGGGCCTCCGTGGCGGTGGTGCCGATGCCCGGGTCGATGACCGAGAGCTCCAGGTCGCGCGGGGCGGTGCCGTCGGCGGTGCTCGCCCGCATCTGGACCCGCTCGACCGCACCGATCACGACCGGGTCGGTGCCGGCGCGCTCGCCCGCCCGCGTCGCCTCGGCGCCGTCGGGACCGTGCTCGTCGTGGTACTCGGCCGTCGTCCAGGCCGACCAGGCGCCGTCGACCTTGCTGCGCAGCTCGACGGTGATGTCGTGGTCGTCGTACTGCGTGCCGTCGGGAGCGCTCTTCCAGGTGACGCCCACGGTCGCGTAGCCCTCGACCTGCTCGGGCTGCGACTGCGCCACGACGCGCTGGCCGTCGACCGTCTCTGCGGGCTCCTCGGCGGGCTCCTCCATGGGCTCCTGCGTGGGCTCCTGGGTCGGGGCCGCACCGGGGGTGCGCTCGGGCTCGGAGCCGCGCTTCTCGGTCGGGGGCGCCGTGCGCTGCTGCTGCGGCGCGGGCGCCGTCGTCTCGACCTTCACCTCGCGCACCTGCGGGGTGACCGGCGCTGTCTCCACGGTCGCCTCGAGCTCGCGCTCGCGCAGCACCGTCTCGTCGGGCACGCTCACCGCCGCTCCGAGACCGGCTCCGAGACCACCCGGGCCGCCCGGCGTCGGGACGATGTCGAGGGTCCTGACGCCGGCAGCGGAGGCCGCCACGGCCAGCACCACCGCCGTCACCAGCGACTGCTGGCAGACCGTGACGTAGCGGGCACGACTCAAGCGCATGGAGGTGTCTCCGGGGGGTGCGGGGGAAGTGGAAATCACACGAGTAACCAATTTTCACATCAGTTACAGGCCCGACCGCAACCAATATGCCCGAATTACATTGCTGTATTTACGGGCATTCCCGAATTACACGAATGTGTTTCCCGCAATGGCGGGAAATCCCCCGACGCCTCAGATGTCGGCGCCGAGCTCCTCGTCGACCGCCTTGGACTTGGCGTTGTCGCCGTCGTCGTCGTAGTGGAGGTGCCGGATGCCCTCCTCGACGGGACCGTCGTAGGTCAGCGACCCCTGCTCGAGCACCAGCACCCGGTCGCACATCGAGCGCACCGAGGCGGTGGCGTGGCTGACGTAGAAGATGGTGGTGCCCTGGCGACGGATCTCCTGCATCCGCTCCAGGCACTTGCGCTTGAAGGGCCGGTCGCCCACCGCGAGGACCTCGTCGGCGAGGAAGACGTCGGCGTCGACGTGGACCGCGATCGAGAAGCCCAGCCGGGCGTACATGCCCGAGGAGTAGTGCGAGACCGGGGTGTCGAGGAACTTGCCCAGCGCCGCGAACTCGACGATCTCGTCGAACTTCGAGGCGGTCTCCTTCTCGCTCATGCCCAGGATCGCGCCGTTGAGGTAGAGGTTCTCCCGCCCGGTCAGCTGGGGGTGGAAGCCCGCGCCCTTGGCGATCAGCCCGGCGATCCGGCCGCGCGTGCGCAGGTTGCCCTCGTCGGGGCGCATCACGCCGTTGACGAGCTTGAGCAGCGTGCTCTTGCCCGAGCCGTTGAGCCCCATCAGCCCGATGGACTCGCCCTGCTGCACCTCGAAGCTCACGTCGTTGACGGCCGTGAAGCGCTCGTGGGTGGGGATGCCTCGCATCCGCGCGACCGCCATCTGCTTGAGCGTCCGGTGGTACTGCATGGTGAAGTGCTTGCTGACGTTCTCCACCAGGATCGACGTCGTCATCTCAGAGCCGCTCCGGGAACTTGTTCTCGACACGGGAGAAGTAGCGCTGCGCCAGCCACAGCAGCACCACCGAGATGGCCAGCGTGATCAGCCCGCGCACCCACTGGTCGGGGGGGAAGGACTGCCCCAGGGCCGCGCGCTCGCTCTCGTCGACGGTGGGGTACCAGAAGACGCGCTGCATCAGCATCACGCCCTGGGCCACCGGGTTGGCGACGTAGATCTCGTAGAGCCAGCGGTGCGAGTCGTGCGCGGAGTAGATCCGCTCGAAGGGGTAGATCATCGGCACCAGGAAGTGCATGAACTGCATGACCGTGGCCACGATGTTCTGGAAGTCGCGGGCGAAGACGTTGATCGCCGAGAAGAACAGGCCCATCGCCATCGCAAAGGTCACGATCAGCGAGATGCCCAGCGCCAGGGCGCCCAGCACCGCCCACGACGGCGTCCACCCCAGCACCGCGCACGCCACGACGAGCACGAGCATCTGCGGCAGCGTGTGGTACGCCGCGGTCACCATGGCGGCGACCGGGAAGACCTCCCGCGGCATCCGCATCTTCTGCACCAGCGCCCGGTTGGCCCAGATCGAGCGGGTGCCGCCGTTCCAGGTCTCGCCGAAGTAGTGCACGAAGACCATGCCGGCGAAGAGGTGCAGCGCGAAGTTCGGCACGTCCTTGTGCATCTGCAGGACCAGGCCGATGGCGAAGTAGTAGACGACGAAGCGCAGCGCGGGCTGCACGTAGGACCACATCAGACCCAGCAGCGAGGCGGAGTACTGCTGCGCCAGCTGGCGCCGGACGATCAGCTTGAGCAGGTACCACTGCTGGAAGACCTCGCGCATGCCGCCCTTGGGCGACGGCGGGAGCAGCTCGGCGTCGACGACGCGGGTCTGCCGCTCGCCCTTCATCTCGACCACCGGCATCGCCCGGGCCTCGCGACGCGCCTGCTTGCGAGCGCGCCGGGCCCGGCGCGCTGCTCGGACCTCCTCCCGGGTGGGTGAGGTCTCGGTGCGCTCAGTCACCGGTCCTCGGCGGCAACGCCCCGGGACCCACCTGGTCCTCCAGTCCCTCGAAGGTCTGCTTCCACAGCTCCGGCGAGGTCAGCTCGGCGGCGGCCTCCCGGTAGCGGCGCGCGAGCTCGGGCCACTCCCGCAGCAGCTCGGCGTGCAGCGAGGCCGAGCGGCGCATCTGCTGGCGGAACTCCTGCGGGTCGCGCTGGTACCACGACGCGCTGCCGCCGTCGGCCGTCGAGACGACCGCGGAGTCCATCGAGGCCAGCCGCCACCAGCGCTGGTCGACGTGCGGCATCAGGGCCTCGGGGTGCTCCGAGGCGAGCTCGCGCGGCGAGGAGAGCTGGCGCACCATGCCGCGGGCGGCCTTGGTCAGCACGCCCAGCCGCGAGGAGACCGAGCCGGTGTCGCGGCCACGCTTGGGGGGCCGCTTCATCTTCGGGGGCGGGAACGCCGCGAGGTCGGTCTTCATCTGACCGTCGGGGTAGCGGGTGCGCAGCTCGCGCACCTCCTGCAGCCGCAGCGACATGTCGCGGTGCATCCGCTCGGGTCCGGCGAGCACGTCCTGCAGCGCCAGCAGGATGACCTCGCCGGTGCTGTACTGCATCGAGACCATCCGCTTGGCGTGGTTCTCCAGGCTCTCGAGCACCAGCCGGCCACCGCGGTCGTACGGCGAGTGCAGCAGGCCGGTGACGATGCGGTTGCGCTCGTGGAAGTAGGCCTGCCAGTCGAGCGTGTCGTCCTTCTCCGTCCACGGCACGTGCCAGACCGCCGACCCGGGCAGGGTCACGGTCGGGTAGCCCGCGGCGCGGGCGCGCAGCCCGAACTCCGCGTCGTCCCACTTGATGAACATCGGCATCGACAGGCCGATCTCCCGGATGACGCGCGTGGGGATCAGGCACATCCACCAGCCGTTGTAGTCGACGTCGACGCGGCGGTGCAGCCACGAGGTCGACCGCAGCGACCTGCGGGCGAAGTTGTGGCCGTGCTTGGTGGCCGGGGCGGGACCCCAGAACCAGCGCCACGGCGCCATCGTCTCGCCGAAGGCGTGCATCACCGAGCGGTCGTAGAGGCTGAACATCTGGCCGCCGACCAGCACCGGCTCGCGGGCCACGTCGGCGAAGGTGACCGCCCGGACCAGGCCCTGCAGCTCGCACACGACGTCGTCGTCGAGCAGCAGCACGTAGTCGGAGGTGCCCCGCGAGACCGCCTCGCTCATCGCCCGGGAGAAGCCGCCGGAGCCACCGAGGTTGGGCTGCTCGACCAGGTTGAGCCGGTCTCCGAGCAGCTCGGCGGCGCGGGCGAAGTCGGCGTGCTCACGGACCCGCTGGTTGCCCTGGTCGACCACGACGACCTCGTCGAGGATCTCGGCGACCTCGGCGCTCTCCCCCAGCCTGAGCAGCTGGTCGACGCAGAAGTCGGGCCGGTTGAAGGTCGTGATGCCCACCGAGACGCGGCCGCGCTCCTGGCGGTCGGTCTCGACCGACCAGGAGGCCTCCTCCAGCACGAGCCGGCCGTCTTCGGCCTCGAGGTCGTACCAGTACCAGCCTCCGTCGATGAAGGGCTGCAGCGTGAGGTCGACCTCGACCTCGCGCGGCTCCTCGGAGGTGACCACCTCGGAGCCGGCGCGCACGACGTGCCCGCGGGCGGTGGAGCGGTAGATGACCACGTTGCCGGTGCCGCGCACGCGCAGCCGCAGCCGCACGGAGTCGACGTCGGTCCAGCGGCGCCAGTAGCTCGCCGGGAAGGCGTTGAAGTAGGTGCCCAGCGTCACGCGCTTGGTCGGCTCGACGACGAGCTCGCCGTCGTCGGTGATCGAGCCGAAGCCCTGCAGCCCCTCGACGACCTCGGTCTCCTCGGTCTTCTTCCTGCCGTCCTTCTTCTCGTCGGCACCGGCCTGGCCGGTGCCCTCGTCGTCGGAGGCGAAGAAGCGCGACACGCCGTGCACGTAGAGGGTGCGGACGTCGAGCTCCTGGTCGGGACGCAGGATCGTGCGCTGGACGACGCGCCGGGCGGTGTCGGGCGATGCGGTCGGGGAGGTGCTCACATGTCCTGCCTGTGCTGGGAGAGGGGTCTGCTCGCTCATGGGGTGGGCCGGACGCCCACGCACCCCGCGCAGAGCACCTGCGAAGTTACCAGCAGGTGCCGCGTCGGCCGGCGCGGCACGGCGGGCCGCGAGCCGCGAGTGACGGGGCTCTCGGCCCCGAGAGCGGGCAGCGGCTCAGCCGGCGTCGGCGAGGAAGCCGGCGACCGCCGCGGCCGCACCCGCCTCGTCGAGCGCCAGGTGCTCCAGCACGGTGTAGCGGTCGGGCCGGGTCTGCGGCGCCGCCAGCACGGCCGCGACGAACTGCTGCTCGGTGAGCCCCAGCGCCTCGGGGGTGGTGGCGAGCCCGTGCCGGGTCAGGCACCGGCGCAGCTCGCCGAGCAGGGTGGTGTCGCCACGGAGGTAGGTCGCGAAGAGCGCGCCGACGCCGGCCAGCTCGCCGTGGTTGGAGGTCCCGGGGTAGAGCTGGTCGACGGCGTGCAGGATCTCGTGGCAGGCACCGCTGCACGGCCGGGAGGAGCCCGCGACCGACATCGCCATGCCGGAGAGCACCAGCGCCTCGGCCAGCGTCACCAGGAAGTCGTCGTCCTCGACGCCGTCCTCGCGGCGCAGCACGGCCTCGGCGGCGTTGCGCGCCAGCGCGGAGGCCAGGCCGTCGACCGGCTCGCCCCGCACGTCGTGGGCCAGCCACCAGTCGGCCACGGCGGAGAGGTTGCTGACGACGTCGCCGACGCCCGCGGTGACCAGCCCGCGCGGCGCCGTCGCGACGTAGTCGAGGTCGACGAAGACGGCCAGGGGCATCGCGACGCCGTAGGAGCCCTTGCCGTGGGCGTGCTGCAGCGAGGCCACCGGGGAGCAGAGGCCGTCGTGCGCGAGGTTGGTGGCCACCGCGACCATCGGGACGCCGGCCCGGGTGGCGGCGTACTTGGCCACGTCGAGGGTGCGTCCGCCCCCGATGCCGACCACGGCGTCGTAGCCGCGCCCGGCCATCGCCTCCTGCAGCCGCGCCGCGGTGGCCAGGGAGGCGTCGCGCACCTCGAAGGGCACCGCGTCGGGCAGCGAGTCGCGGATGCTCTCCCAGATCGCCTCGCCCTGCGAGGGGCCGACGGCGACCACCACGGCCCCGGAGGCCGAGACGTGCCGGTCGCGCAGGGCCTGCGCCACGTCGGCGACCGCCCCTCGCCGCACCTCCACCACCAGGGGGGAGGGCAGCATGCGGGTCAGTATCGGCATGCGATGGTCCGCGCCTTGGCGAGGTCGTCGTGGTTGTCGACCTCGACCCACTCGGTGCCCTCGGGCAGCGGCACGTGGCCGATCCGGAAGCCGCCGGTGGCCAGGTGCTGGTAGCCGTCCTCGTAGTAGAGCTGCGGGTCGCGGTCGAAGGTCGCCTGCAGCGCGTCGACGAGCGGCGGCACCGCGTGCGCCTCGATCAGCGTGGCGCCGATGTACTCCCCCGCCGCCTCGGCCGGGTCCATCAGCTTGGTGATCCGGGAGACGTGGCCCTGCTCGTCGAGCACGACCTTCATCTCCTCCTCCGCCAGCTGCTTGCGGGTGTCGAGGGCCAGCACGATGCCGTCGTCGGCGCGGTCGGCCTGGGCGTGACGCTCGAGCAGCACGCGCTCGACCCCCACGGGGTGCACGGTGTCGCCGTTGACGAGCAGCGCGCCCTCGGCCAGCACGTCGCGCGCGCACCACAGCGAGTAGGCGTTGTTCCAGATCTCGGCCTTGTCGTTGAAGACCAGCTCGAGACGGACTCCGTAGCGGCTCTCGAGGTCCGCCTGGCGCTCACGCACCGCGTCGGCGGCGTACCCGACCACGATCGCGACGTCGCGCAGGTCGCTCGCCGCGAAGTTGGACAGCGCGATGTCGAGCACGGTGGTCTCGCCGTCGACCGGGACCAGCGCCTTGGGCAGCGTGTCGGTGTAGGGACGGAGCCGTCGTCCTGCTCCTGCTGCCAGCACCACACCGATCACGTGAACACCCTGCCCTTGGTCGAGGTTGCGACCCCCGCATGTGCGAGAGTGCGGGAGACAGGCTAGCGGCGCGTCGGGGCCGGACCGGCCGACGCCCCGGTGGACGCGGCGATCGACCTCCCCGACGCGCAGTCACGACCGCGAGATGTGGGTGGGACCGACCGATGACCAACAGCTCCCTTCGAGTGCGAGCGGGCCATGCCCTCGACCTGGTGGCCAAGGCCCGCGCCCGGTCCGGATCGCCGTCGGCGCAGACCTCCGTGGAGCTGCAGCAGCTCCAGGAGCGCGTCGCCATGCTCGAGGACGACGTGATGGAGGCCCGCCAGCTGCACCGGCGGCTGGCCGAGCTCACCGACGTGGTCGAGGAGCTGCTGGTGCCGATCGCGCAGCGTGACGAGGCGCGGCTCGCCGACGCGCTCGAGCGCTACCGCGCCGGCCTCTGAGGGACGCCGTGGCCCAGCGCACCGTCCTGCACATCGGGTTGCCCAAGACCGGCACCACCTTCCTCCAGACCACGATGTGGGAGCAGCGCGCCCTGCTGGAGCAGCGCGGCTTCCACTACCCCGGCTCCGACCGGATGGACCACTTCGAGACCGCCCGCTCGGTCGGCGGCCTGCCCGGGCCCGACGGCCACTCCCACCGGGTGCGGGCCGACCTCGTCGACGCCGCCCGCCGCTGGGACGGCACCGTCGTGCTGACCCACGAGTTCTTCTCCCAGGCCACCACGGCGCAGGCGGCCCGCTTCGTCGAGGAGCTGGGCCCCACCGAGCTGGTCGTCGTGGTGACTGCCCGCGACCTGGTGCGGCAGCTGCCCGCGGTGTGGCAGGAGGCGCTGAAGATGGGCAACGCCGGCGCCCTCGGCGACTTCGCCGACCGGATGCTCGCCCCCGGCCACCAAGCCGAGGTCCGCGCGGCGCACGCCTCCGAGGACGTGGTGGGCACCCCCCACCGCCGCGCGTGGGGCTGGTCGACCCAGGACCTGGCCGCCGTGCTCGACCGGTGGGGCGCGGCCGTCGGGCGCGAGCGTCTCCGCCTGGTCACCGTGCCGCAGCCGGGGGCGCCGCGCTCCCTGCTCTGGGAGCGCTGGTGCGAGGTCACGGGCCTCGACGACGAGGGCCTCGACCACAGCCTGGCCTTCGCCAACGAGTCGCTCGGCGCGACGCAGGCGCGGCTGCTGACGAAGGTGGTGCAGCAGCTCTCCCCGGACTTCGGCGACCTGCCGGTGCGGCACCGGTGGCTGCGCCAGTACTTCGGCCACGAGGTGCTGGTGCCGCAGGGCGGCGCCCGCATCGGGCTCTCCGAGCACCACCTGCAGCTGCTGCGACCCGTCACCGACGCGATGCTGGAGGAGGTGGCTGCCGGCGGCTACGCCGTCACCGGTGACCTCGAGGAGCTGCGCAGCTACACGCAGTCCTCCGCCGCCGTCGATCCGGACACGGTCGACGACAGCGAGACCCTCGCCGTCGCGACCCGCGCCCTCGAGCAGATGGTCGTCGACGTCCGCGGCCTCTCCACGGCGTCCCACGGCGCCGCGCCGCCACCGCCCGCCCCGCTGCCACCGCCGCTCCCCCACCGGCTGCGCCGCGCCCTCGGACGGCGCGCGCGGGCACTGCGACGGCGCTACCGCGGAGCGAGCCGATGACCGGGCCGCTCGACCGGCTGGCAGGTCGGCTCCCGGGGCGGCTCGGCCGCCGCACCCCGCTCACGGCGTACGTCGACGATGCCGGGGTCACCCTGAGCGCCGGGCAGGGCGAGGTCTTCGACCTGCTCTTCGACGACCGGCGCACCTGGGGCTTCACGCCGGACGCCACGCACCGCGTCGGCCGCGGGTGGCGGGTGCCGTGGCCCGACCAGCTGCGACCGCACCTGCACGGCACCGCCCGGGTCACGGTGCGCCGTCACCACGACGGCCTGGTGGTGCACGACCAGGAAGTGACGCTCGGGCAGGGCGAGGGCCGCCTCGTCGTCGCCGACCCGGAGGGCCGGCCGCTCGCCGTGACGAAGTACGGCCGCCTCAACCGCGCCTTCGACTCCCTGGCCCAGGAGACCAAGGACCACTACCTCGACCAGGTCGAGGAGGTGCTGCGGATCATCCGCGAGGAGTGCGGGCTCCCGGCCTTCATCGCCTGGGGGACGCTCCTGGGCGCGGTGCGCGACGGTCGGCTGATCGGGCACGACGTCGACGCCGACCTCGCCTGGTACAGCGACCACGACGCGCCGGTCGACGTCATCCGCGAGTCCTTCGTCATCGAGCGGGCGCTGCGCAAGCGCGGGTGGACCATCCGGCGCGAGAACGGCGCCTTCCTCGCCCTCTTCCTGCCCCAGGCCGACGGCAGCGTGCGCAACATGGACGTCTTCGGCTGCTGGCGCACCCAGGGCTGGCTCCACGTCGTGCACGACGCCCGCGCGCGGCTGCCGCGCTCGGCGGTGCTGCCGCTCGGCACGCAGGTCCTCGAGGGCCGCACGCTGCCGGCCCCGGCCGACCCCCCGGCCCTCATGGCCGCGGGCTACGGCGAGGGCTGGCGGGTGCCGGACCCCAGCTTCAGCTTCGGCGGCGACCCCCCGCGCGAGCGACGCATGGAGGGGTGGCTGGGCGGGCTGCGCGCGAGGCGCGACGCCTGGGGCCCGGTGCACCGGGACTTCCCGCGGCGCGAGGCCGAGTCCGACTTCGCCCGCTGGACCGCCGAACGCGACCCCGCCGAGGGCGACCTGCTCGAGCTGGGCTGCGGCGACGGCGTCGACGCCGCGTGGTTCGCCCGTGACGGGCGCTCCGTGACCGCGGTCGAGATGCTGCCGGCCGTGGTGCGGCAGGTCCGCGCACGGGCGCGCAAGGCCGGCCTCGACTCGCTCGAGGTCGAGTGCCTGAACCTCCAGGACCTGCGCACCGTGCTCTACCTCGGCGCCGCGTGGTCGCGGCGTCCACGCCCCACGCTCTACGCCCGCGGCCTGGTCTGCGACCTGCCCGCGGTGGCCGGTCGTGACTTCTGGCGGCTGGCGCGGATGGCGCTGCGCGGCGGCGGGTCGCTCTTCGTGGAGGTGCACACCGAGCCGGTGCGCTTCGGCGGCGACAAGGTGCACGTCTGGTGCGGCGGCGTCACCCCCGCGTGGGTGCGCGAGTCCGCCGAGGCGCACGGCGGCACGGTGGTGGAGGAGGAGGCCGTGCTCGACCTCGGCCGTCCCGCGCGCCACCGGGTGCACGTGCGCTGGGACCCCCCGACCGCTACCGAGCCAGCCCCGGCGGGCTAGCCGCGGCGCAGCCGGGCCCGGAGCGACGCCGGGACCGCGGCACGCGCGGCACGACGCAGTCGGGCGCGCGCGGCACGACGGTGGGCCGCCGGGCTGCGCTGCCGCAGCGCCGCCAGCGGCGGCTCGCGGTCGGGCAGCCGCTCCAGGCGCAGCAGCAGGTCGGCGACGGCGCGGACGCCGGCGTCGGCCACCGCCTCCGGGGTCGGCCGGGCCGCGGCGGCGTCGAGGCCGGCGGGCTCTGAGGACACCGCGAGGTCACCGAGGTCGCCGACCACCTCGAAGCCGGCGGCGACGACGTACTCGATCATCCCCGCCGTGCGCTCCGCCAGGGCCGCCCGCACCTCGTCGGGCACGGGCACCTTCTCGCGCACCTCGCCGGCGAAGGCCTCCGACTCGGCCAGGCCGTGCTTGAGCAGCCGGTTGTAGCTCTCCCACCCGAAGGAGTCCGGCAGCGCCAGGCTGACCCGGCGCAGCAGCTCGGCCTCCGCCAGCCCGAGGCCGGGGTTGCGCCCCGCCACGTCGGTGTCGTACGCCGCCGGGTCGAGGCCCAGCACCTGGCAGTAGCGCTCCCAGAGGACGTGCGGCCCCGCGCCGGGCGGGGGCACGGTGACGACGTGCACGCGCTCGGCAGGGACGTCGGCCGCCCAGCGGCCGAGGACCTGGCGCGGGTCCTGGCCGCCCCACACGCCGCCGGGCCCGCCGTGCATCGCGTCGCTGGCGACCGCCTCGGCCAGGAACTCCTCGTAGGAGAGCGTGCGGCGGTTCTTGACCTCCTCCTGCCAGGCAGCGGGCACCTGGCGCAGCAGGTCGCGCATCGTGAGGACCAGGTGCACCTCGTGGCCGGGCCACGGGGTGACGGCCTGCTCGATCTCGGGCGGCCCCGTCCACGCCAGCAGCTCGGAGGAGACCAGCACGTCGCCCGGCCAGCCGTGGGCCTCGTCGGCCAGGCTCTGCCAGGTCGTCCGCCGCTGCGGCAGCCCCTCGGCGAAGTCGAGCCGTCGCAGCCGGAGCGCCGCCTCGTGGTGGGAGTGCAGGTGCCACGGACGCCGGGCGCCCGTGCCCGGCACCAGCAGCCCGTCAGCGGCCAGCGCGTCGCTGTTGTGCCAGAGCACGTTCTGCAGGTAGGTCGTGCCCGTCTTGGGCGCACCGACGTGCAGGAAGACCCGTGGCCGGCTCCCGGTCGCGCCTACCTCCACGTCACCGGCGCTGTGAGTGCGAGCGGATCCGGTCGTAGTGCGCGCGGTACTGCTTGTAGACGCTGCGGCTCATCACGTTGACCGTGACCTCGTCGCCACCGGAGAGCGAGGACTGCGCCCAGTTCTGCGAGCCCGTGGTGGTCAGGAACGCCTTGCGGTTGTTGCCGTAGGTGCCCTGGACCAGCATGAACTTGCCGTGGGTGCGCACCCGGTAGTCGCCGGCCCCGTCACCGGACGTGAGCAGGTCGACGCGGCTGTCGTAGAGGCTCAGCAGACCCTTGTTGGCGGCGTCGTTGAGCATCCGTCGCACCGCGTCGCCGGGGGCGCCGTAGATCACCGAGACCCGGCAGCCGGCCTTGGCCAGGTTGATGACCTTGCGGGCGAGGTACTTGCCGCGGGCGTGGGCCCAGTAGAACATCGAGATGCGGATCTGGGTCGGCCCCAGCGCGCTCTTGCACTTGATCCGGTTGAGGTCGGCCAGCGTCGGGTCGTTGGCCGCACTGCCCTTGCGCAGCGGGAAGAAGCGGGCGGTGACGCCGCCGTCGACGAAGCGGGTGACCTGGCGGCTCGCCGGGCGGTCCTCGGTCATCTGGCGGTGGATGCGGGCGAAGGCACGGCGCAGGTAGTTGCGCTTGGTGAAGGTGATCATGTCGTTCCACCCGCGGACCGCCGCGCCCAGGTTGAGGTTGCCCGAGCTGACCATCACGACGTCCTTGACGCCGCCGGTGCTGGTGAAGACGAAGAACTTCGAGTGCATGGCGCCGCCGCCGCCGCGGCAGCTGCCCTTGCAGCGCTTGACGTAGCTGCCGTCCTTGCCCCAGGTCACCGCGGCGTTGTTGGGCGCGGCCACGCTGCGCTCGACCTCGCGACGCGTCATCTTGTTGGGGTCGACCGGCCGCTGCACGACCCGCTGCCCCGACTCGGTGACGAAGACCATCTTGCGGTTGCACGGACCCGAGCGGGCGGGCCGGTCGGGCTTGCCGTCGTTGTTGCGGTCGCGCACGTTGTCGGAGTTGAGGGCCGCGATGAGCTTCTTGGCGGGCTTGTCCTGGATGCCGCTGTCGATGATGACGCGCACCGAGACCCCGCGCTTGCACGCGCGGATCAGCGCGTCGGTGGAGCTGGCCCGGTCGAGGAAGTAGGTGGTGATCCAGATGGCCGGCTTGGGGTCGCTCTTGGTCGGGCGCGTGCTGTTGATCGCGCTCTCGATCTTGCGGATGACGTTGAAGTTGGCCTTGGCGCCGCCCCACTTCGGCGGCACGTTGAAGCTCGCTCCGGACTCGGGCCGGGCCGCGGACGCGGGCGAGGCGGTCATGGGCAGCAGCGTCGCCGCGAGGAGGAAGGCCACCAGGGTGGCGAGGGCGCGCTTCATGTGTAGTCTCCCGGAGCTGACGGGCCTGCACCCGGAGGCAGGCAACGGCGTCGATCGTATGTCAGATCTGTGACGGGAGGATCCTCCTGAGACAGATGACACCATTGTGAGGCGATGTGACGGGTCCGGTCCACACCACCGCGCGGCGTGGCGACCATCCGTCAGTCGTCGACCCCACCGCTGGTCAGGGCGGCGCCCTCGGTGAAGTACGGCGCCAGCTTGTTCTCGTACATCGACAGCGCCGACCCGATCGCCATGTGCATGTCGAGGTACTTGTAGGTGCCCAGGCGGCCCCCGAAGAGCACCATCGGCTCGGCCTTGGCCAGCTCGCGGTAGCGCAGCAGCGTGGCGCGGTCCTCGGCGGTGTTGACCGGGTAGTACGGCTCGTCGCCCTCCTCGGCGAAGCGGGAGTACTCGTGCACGATGACCGTCTTGCCGGGCAGGTGCGTCCGCTCCCGCTCGGGGTGGAAGTGCTTGAACTCGATGATCCGGGTGAAGGGCACGTCGCCGTCGTTGTAGTTGACGACGCCGGTGCCCTGGAAGTCGTCGACGTCCTCGACCGACTCCTCCAGGTCGACGGTGCGCCAGGAGAGCCGGCCCTCGGCGTTGCCGAAGTACTCGTCGACCGGGCCGGTGTAGACGATCGGCACCTTGCCCTTGTAGTCGTCGGCGACGTTGAAGAAGTCGGTCTCGAGCCGCACCTCGATCAGGGGGTGGTCGGCCATCCGCTGCAGCCACGCGGTGTAGCCGTCGGTGGGCAGCCCCTCGTAGGTGTCGCTGAACCAGCCGTTCTCGAAGGTGTAGCGCACGGGCAGCCGCGTGATGATGTCGGCGCTCAGCTTGGTGGGGTCGGTCTGCCACTGCTTGGCGGTGTAGCCCTTGATGAAGGCCTCGTAGAGCGGCCGGCCGATCAGGCTGATGGCCTTCTCCTCCAGGTTGGAGGCGTCCTCGGTGGCGATCTCGCTGGACTGCTCGGCGATCAGCGCGCGGGCCTCGGCCGGGGTGTGCGAGCGCCCGAAGAACTGGTTGATCAGGCCCAGGTTCATCGGCAGCGAGTAGACCTGGCCCTGGTACTTGCCGAAGACCCGGTGCTGGTAGCCGGTGAAGGTGGTGAAGCGGTTGACGTAGTCCCACACCTTCTGGTTGGAGGTGTGGAAGAGGTGGGCGCCGTACTTGTGCACCTCGACGTTGGTCTCGGGGTCGCGCTCGCTGTAGGCGTTGCCGCCCAGGTGGTGACGGCGCTCGAGCACCAGCACCCGCTTGCCCAGCTCGCCGGCGACGCGCTCGGCGATGGTGAGGCCGAAGAAGCCGGAGCCGACGACGACCAGGTCGGGCAGGGAGGACGGGTCAGTGGTCTCGGTCAACGGGAGGCTCCTGGGAGAGGGGGATCGGTGAGTCGGTGGATCGATGGGGACGGACGGGGGTGCGTCAGCCGCGGGCGTGGCCGGTGCGGTTGGCGAGCAGCCGTCGGTAGGCGAGCCGACGCACCGGCTCCGGCACCAGACGGTATCCGCCCCGGACGGCGACGTTGCGCAGGTACTGCCGCCGCGTCGTCAGCCCGAGGTCGCGGAAGCGACGCTGCAGCGCCAGCTCGGAGCGCAGCAGCTCGCGGCCCCCGCGTCGCGCGTAGGCGCCGTCGCCGACGCGGTAGCGCACCAGGGGCTCGGCGAGGTTGGCCGGGACGGCGCCGCCCACGAGCATCCGGGTGAAGAGCAGGTAGTCCTCCATCAGCGCCATGTCGCTGTAGCCACCGGCCGCGAGCACCGCGCTGCGCCGGTAGACCACCGTCGGGTGGTTGAAGGGGTCGCGGAAGCGGACCACCCGCAGGATCTCCTCCGGGTCCGTGGGCGGCGTACGACGCCCGACGACCTCCGCGGGGTCGTCGTCGAACTCCAGCAGCCCGGAGCCGACGATGTCGGCGCCCGCCTCCAGCAGCGGGAGCTGCTCGGCGAAGCGGGTCGGCTCGCTCACGTCGTCGGCGTCCATCCGGGCGACGACCTCGTGATCGCTGGCCGCCAGGCCGGCGTCGAGGGCGGGGCCGAGGCCGACGTTGCCGGGCAGCACGAGGTGGGTGACGGGCACGGGACTGGTCGCGACCAGCCGCTCGATCTCCGCGGCCAGCGCCTCCGGGACCGGCCCGTCCTGCACCAGCACCACCTGGGCGGGCCGGCGGGTCTGGTCGTGCACCGAGGAGGTCAGCGCCAGGCGCAGGTAGTCGGGCCGGTCTCCTGCCCACGTGGCGACCAGCAGCGCGAAGGGGGTGCCGGCCGGCAGCAGCCGCCCCGGGTCGACGGTGGCCAGGGGCGCGTGCCAGCCGGCGCGCTCGAGCACCTCGGCGTTGGGGCGCGGCCCGGTGGTCACCCCGTCGCGGAGGCCGCGCGCGGCGGCACGGAGCAGGGTGCGGCGGTCGCTCGAGCGGCGTGCGGTGCGCACCCAGCGACGTGCGGTGCTCCCGGCGTACAGCGCCTTCTCGGCGGGGGTCAGGCCGGCGGAGCGGGTGAAGAGCCAGAGCTTGTTGCGCACCTCGAAGTAGAAGCGCTCCCCCGGGTCGGCGTCGGTGGACCCGAAGGCGCGGGTCTTGTGCACCACCACGCTCGCGGGCACGTAGAGCCCGACCCGGTCGCGCAGCAGCCGGGTGGAGTACTCGAAGTCGTCGTTCCACAGGAAGTAGTCGGCCAGCGGGAGACCGCGCTCGCGCACCACGTCGGCGTCGGCCAGCAGCGACACGAAGCTCGCGGAGCGGATCGGCACCGCGCCGACGGCCTGCGCCGCGGCCCGCTCCGCCGCGCTCGCGCCCGGCTTGGGCCGGGGCGTGTTCATCGGGTGGTCGCGCCCGTCGCTCCACACCACCCGGCTGGCCAGCACGGCGGGCGCCCGGCCCTCCCTCGTCCGGTACGCCGCGCGCGCCTCGAGGAGCGCGGCGAGCGCTCCCGGCGTCGGCACGGTGTCGTCGTCGAGCAGCCACACCAGGTCGGGGTCGTGGGTCAGTGCCTGCGCCACGCCCGCGGCGAAGCCCCCGGCACCGCCGCTGTTGGCCTCCAGCGGGACGACGTCGAGCAGCCGGTCGCCGGCGGCGCGCTCGCGCAGCAGGTCGGCGGTGCCGTCGGTGGAGGCGTTGTCGACCACCACGGTCGCCGTCAGCGGGGCGTCCTGGCCCGCGAGCGCGTCGAGCGACTCGACCAGCAGGTCACGCCTGTTCCAGGTGACGACGACCGCGACGACACGCGCGGCCCCTTCCACGGCGAGCACGCTACGTCAGCACACCGCGGAGAGGTCGTCGGCCTGGTTGGCGCCGTAGCCGGCCTTCATGCTCCCGACGGAGCCCCCGGTCGTCGACGTCTGCGCCGGGGCCGGCGTGCGCTCGACCGCCTTCTTGGCCGGGGCACCCTTGCCCTCGGAGCGCTCGATCACTGTCTGGACCTTGTCGTGGATCAGGTCGATGTCGGGCTCGCTGGTGCTCACCAGCGGCGGCACGAAGGAGACGGTGCGGATCGGGTGGCTGCGCGCCTTGAGCGCGAGGTCGATGAACTTGCCGACCTCGCCGCGCGGGAGGTCGGTGCTCACCAGCGCCTTGCTGGCCTCCGCGATGTCCTGGAAGTTGAGCAGCACGGTCTGCGGGTCGAGCTGGCGCACCATCGCGTCGATCACGCACTTCTGCCGCGCCATGCGCGAGTAGTCGTCGGAGCTCATCCGCGAGCGCGCGAACCACAGCGCCTCGTAGCCGTCGAGGGTGCGGCGCCCCGCCTCCACCGTGCCGGTCTGGCCGGCCGCACCGCCCCCGATCGGGATGTCCTCGCGGACGTTGAGCTCGATCCCGCCGACGGCGTCGACGAGCTGCTCGAAGCCGCGCATGTTGACCATCGCGTAGTAGTTGATGTCGAGGCCGGTGATCCCCTCCACGCCCTGGATCGTCGCGTCGACGCCCGGGTCCTCGGAGCCCGGGAAGAGGTCGGGGTGGTCGTAGGCCCAGGTGGCCAGCGAGTTGAGCTCGCACTGCGCGCCGCAGTCGTAGCCGTCGGGGAACTGCGCGTCCATCACCGAGCCGTCGGGGAAGGGGAAGTTGAGCATGTTGCGCGGCAGCCCGAGCAGCACCGTCTTGCCCGTCTCGGCGTCGATGCTCGCCACCTGGATGGAGTCGGGGCGCAGGCCCCAGCGGTCGGCGCCGGAGTCGCCCCCGAGCAGGAGCACGTTGAAGCGGCCCTCGTGGGCGCCCACGGCGTGACCGTCGGCGAAGAGCCCGCCCATGAGGTCCTTGTTGACCGTGACCAGGTGGGAGGCGAAGAGCAGCGAGCCCGCCACGGAGAAGCAGAGGACGCCGTTGACGCCGACCATGGCCAGGCGCTGCTTGCGACGCAGCGACATGGGGTCGCCCAGCCGCCAGGCGTCGACGAAGAGGTAGGCCCAGCCGATCGCGAGGGCCATCAGCAGCAGCCGGGCGGTGCTGAGCACGAGGTCGCTGGTGAGCAGCCGCCAGATCAGGGTGTCGAAGACCAGTCCCAGGCCGAGGAGCAGCAGCCCGGTGACCAGCAGGCCCAGCCAGATCCGCAGCGCCACGCGGCCGGTGCGGCGGCGTCCCATGACGAGCTGGGCCGAGCCCGGCACCACCAGCGTCATCACCATCAGCAGCAGCGCCCGCCGGAAGCGCTGACCGGCGTCGCGGGGGCTGCGGGGTCGCTGGGAGGCGTCGACAGGCGGGTCGGTCAGCAGGGACGCCATGGGGAAGGGCCTCTCCGGTCGTCGGTGTGCGGTCACGTCGAGGGTCCGCGGAGCGCGCCAATCTCACCAGCAAGGCGACCGCGCGCCGCGACGGCGCGCCGGGCGGTCCCGGGCCGGTCGGTCCGCGCGCGGTAGTTTCCTGGGCATGCCTGCAGGTGGGAGAGACGGGCGCGGGAGCGGCCGCGACGACGACGAGTCGCAGTACGGCTGGCTCTACGGCGCCCGCGGCGGCCGCCAGGGCGGCGGCAGCGACGCACCGCGTCAGCCCGCCGGCGACCCGGAGCCGACCCGGATGATCCCCACGATGGGACGCCCCGGTCAGCAGCCGCCGGCGACCCAGCGCATGCGCACCGAGGCCGCCGCTCCCCCGCCGCGCATCGTGCAGCCGCCCCGCGAGCGCCGGACCCGGCGTCCGGGCGGCGGGCGCCGGGTCCGCCGCGTGGTCTACGTGCTGCTGGTCGGCTGGCTGGCCTTCCTGGTGGCCGTGCCGCTGTGGGCGGTCGGCCGCATCGACAAGGTCGACATCGAGCCCCGCGCCGGCGAGCGACCTCCCCAGCAGCCGGGGACGACCTACCTGCTCGTCGGCTCCGACAGCCGGCGGGGGCTCTCCGAGGCCGACAACCGGCGGCTGGGCACCGGCGGCGTCGGCGACGTCGGTCAGCGCACCGACACCATCATGCTGCTGCACACCGGCAGCGGGCCCAACCTGCTGCTCTCGATCCCCCGCGACTCCATCGTCGACATCCCCGGACGCGGCAGCGGCAAGATCAACGCCGCCTTCGCCTACGGCGGCCCCCGGCTGCTCGTGCGCACCCTGGAGCAGGAGACCGGCGTGCGCATCGACGACTACGTCGAGATCGGATTCGGCGGCTTCGTCAACGCCGTCGACGCCGTGGGCGGCATCGAGATCTGCCCCGAGGAGGCGATGGACGACCCGCGCGCCAACCTCGACATCGAGGCCGGGTGCCAGGAGGCCGACGGCGTGAAGGCGCTCGGCTACTCGCGCTCGCGCTACGTCAGCCAGTACGGCGACCTCGACCGGGCCCGGCGGCAGCGCGAGGTCATCGGCGCCATCGGCGGCGAGGTCGCCTCGCCCTGGACCTTCCTCAACCCGGTGCGCTACTGGCGCGTCAACGACGCCGCGGCGACCTCGCTGCGGATCAGCGAGGGCACGGGTCCGATCGCGCTCGCCCAGTTCGGCGTCGCGATGACCCGGCCGGGCAAGACCTGCGGCATCCCGATCGCCGACCAGGCCGTCAACTGGGACGACGAGCGTGCCGAGCAGTTCCTCGGCTTCGTGCGCGAGGACCGCGTCGGCGAGCTGCCCGACGAGCTGTGCACGGCGACCGGCCTCGCGGGCGTCGGGTGAGCGCCCGGACGACCGCCTGGGAGACGCTGTCGTGGTCGCTGGACGACGACGGCGTCGGCACGCTGGTGCTCGACCGCCCCGACGCCCTCAACGCCTTCACGGTGACCATGGCCCGGGAGCTGGAGACGTTCTTCACCACCACCGCCACCGACGACGCCGTGCGTGCCGTCGTGGTGACCGGTGCCGGCCGGGCCTTCTGCGCCGGCATGGACCTCTCGGCCGAGGGCAACGTCTTCGGGCTCGACGAGAGCCTCTCCCCCACCCCCGAGGTCCTGCGCGAGCACCTCGCGGAGGAGCCGTGGCACTCCGGCGTGCGTGACACCGGCGGCAAGGTGACGCTGGCGATCCACGCGCTGCCCAAGCCGGTGATCGCCGCCATCAACGGCCCCGCGGTGGGCATCGGCGCGACCATGACGTTGGCGATGGACCTGCGCCTCGCCTCCACCACGGCGCGCATCGGCTTCGTCTTCGGCCGGCTCGGCATCGTGCCCGAGGCGGCGTCGTCGTGGTTCCTGCCCCGCATCGTGGGGATCCAGCAGGCGCTGGAGTGGGTGTACGCCGCCGACGTGCTCACCGCCGAGCAGGCGCTGGAGGGTCGCCTGGTGCGCTCGCTGCACGAGCCCGACGAGCTCCTGGGCGCCGCCCAGGAGCTCGCCCGGTCCTTCGTGCGCGACCGCTCCCCCGTCGCCCTGGGCCTGGCCAAGCGCATGCTCTACGCCGGCACCGGCTTCGACCACCCGGTGGAGTCCCACCGCGCCGACAGCCTGGCGATGTGGCACACCTCGCTCGGCGACGGCAAGGAGGGCGTGGCCGCCTTCCGAGAAAAGCGCGCCCCGCGCTTCACCGGCCGCGCCAGCGAGCTGCCCGACGTGCTCTGACCCGCCGCCACGTGCGGGCCCCCGGACGTACGCAGACGCGCGGACAGAAGTGGTCGGCCCAGTCCGCTTCGTCCCGGTCAGACCGGGACGGACCCGGCACGCTGCCGGACTTGTGCCCGCGCGTCTGCGAGCCGGCCGGTCACTGCAGCGCGCGGGCGGCGTACGACGGGGGCAGCGTGAAGAGCGGGTCGGCGCCGAGCTCGGCGCGGGCCAGCGAGCCGAGGTGCACCTCGTCGGGGCCGTCGAAGATGCGCATCGCGCGGTGCCAGCCGTAGAGCATCGCCAGCGGGGTGGCGTCGGAGATGCCGGCGCCGCCGTGCACCTGGATCGCGCGGTCGATGACGTCGTTGACGGCGCGCGGCACGGCCACCTTCGCGGCGGCGATGAGGTGACGGGCGGCCTTGTTGCCCTCGCTGTCGACGACGTACGCCGCCTTGTGGCACAGCGCGCGCGCCTGCTCCATCTGGATGCGTGACTCGGCGATCCGCTCGCGCACCGACGACTGCTCGGCGAGCGGCCGGCCGAAGGCGACCCGCTCCTGCACCCGCTGCACCATCAGCGCCAGGGCGCGCTCGCCGGCGCCCAGCGCCCGCATCACGTGGTGGATCCGGCCGGGCCCGAGCCGGGCCTGGGCGTTGGCGAAGCCCCCGCCCTCCTCGCCGAGCAGGTGGTCGACCGGCACGCGCACGTCCTCGAAGGTGACCACGCAGTGGCCGTGCTGGTCGTGACGCCCGAAGACCGGGAAGTTGCGGCCGATCGTGACCCCCGGGGTGGCGGTCGGCACGATGACCATCGACTGCTGGCGGTGGGTCGGGCCGTCGGGGTCGGTCTTGCCCATCACGACGAGCACCTCGCAGCGCGGGTCGGCGGCCCCGCTGATCCACCACTTGCGCCCGTTGATGACGTAGTCGTCGCCGTCGCGCTCGATCCGCGTGGCGATGTTGGTGGCGTCGGAGCTGGCCACGGCCGGCTCGGTCATCGCGAAGGCCGAGCGGATCTCGCCGTCGAGCAGCGGCTGCAGCCAGCGGCGCTTCTGCTCCTCGGTGCCGCGCAGGTGCAGCAGCTCCATGTTGCCGGTGTCGGGCGCGGCGCAGTTGAGCGCCTCGGGCGCCAGCTCCAGGCTCCAGCCCGACAGCTCGGCGAGCGGGGCGTACTCCAGCTGCGTGAGACCCGCCTCGGAGGGCAGGAAGAGGTTCCACAGCCCCCGCTCGCGCGCCTTGACCTTGAGCTCCTCGACCACCGGCGGCACCGAGGTGTCCTCGGGTCCCACCCGGTGGCGGTGCTCGTCGTAGGCCGCTTCGGCCGGGAAGACCTCGCTGCGCATGAAGTCGACCAGGTCGACGTAGAGCTCCCGGGCGCGCTCGGACGGCGCGGGGTAGGCCGGGTACATCGTGGAGCCCACCGCGCGGGACAGCGGGTCGGAGGCCGGGTCGGTGGATCGGTCGCTGGCAGCGGTCATGGCGTCATCCTCCACCACCCCCTCAGGATGGGGGCATGACGCTCCCCGACCTCGCCCTCACCGGCGCGACGGGCGCCCTCGGCGGTGCCGTCGCACGACTGCTCTCCCTCAGCGGCGGCACCCCCACCCGCCTGCTCGCCCGCGACGTCAGCCGGGCGCCCGTGCTGCCCGGGGCCGAGGTCGTCGGCTTCGCCGGGTACGCCGACCGGGCCTCGGCCGTCGCCGCGCTCGAGGGCGTGCGGACGCTGCTGATGGTCTCGGCCTCCGAGAGCGCCGACCGACTGCAGCAGCACCGCACCCTGGTCGACGCCGCGGCCGAGGCGGGCGTCGAGCACGTCGTCTACACCTCCTTCGCCGCCGCCTCCCCCACCTGCACCTTCACCCTGGGTCGCGACCACGCGGCGACCGAGCAGCACCTCGAGGCGTCGGGGCTGACCTGGACGCACCTGCGCGACAACTTCTACCTCGACGTCTTCCCGCTCTTCGTCGACGACGCCGGCGTGCTGCGCGGCCCCGCGGGCGACGGGCGCGTGGCGGCCGTGGCCCGTGCCGACGTGGCCGCCTGCGCGGCCGCGGTGCTGCGCGACCCCGCGGCGCACACCGGGGCGACGTACACCCTCACCGGCCCGGAGGCGCTCTCGCTGGCCGAGGTGGCCGAGCAGGTCGGCGAGGCCGAGGGACGCACGGTGACCTACGTCGACGAGACGCTGCGGGAGGCCTACGCCTCGCGGTCGTCGTACGGCGCCCCCGACTGGCAGGTGGAGGCGTGGGTGAGCACCTACACCGCGATCGCCTCGGGTGAGCTGGCCGAGGTGACCGACGACGTACGCCGCCTCAGCGGCCGCCGGGCGACTGGTCTCCGCGAGGTGCTGCGTCGCCGGTGACCGGCGTGCGCTGCTTCGGCTCGGCCTTCTCCTCGGCCTTCTTCTCCGGCTCCGGCTCCGGCTCCGGCTCGGGGTCGGTGCAGCGACCCTGGGCCGCCCGCTCGGCGTTGCAGTAGTCGGTGCGCAGGAAGGGCGAGGTGGCCACCCCGCGCGTCAGCGTGAAGGTGCCGCTCTGCCCCAGCCGCGGCTCCGCGACGGGCAGCTGCTTGCGGGCGAGGACCTGGATCGCGGTGAGCGTGGCGGTGGCGCGCGTGCCCTTCTCGTCGGGGTCGGAGAGCTGGTAGGTCAGCGTCGCGACCTTGGTCCCCTCCCGGTTGAAGGTCTCGGTGACGACGCCGTCGGCAGTGACCGTCAGGGTGCGGCCGGTGCCGGCGAAGGTGCCCACCATCGGACCGAAGTCGGGCTTGGCCCGGGCCACCTGGATCCGCTGCTCCACCTGCTCGGCGCCGGACTGCAGCGCGAGCATGCGGTCGCGCAGCAGCGCGGGCATGGCGTCGGTGGCGACGACCGGGGCCAGCAGCAGCGACGCCGAGCCGTAGGCGCGGCTCAGGGCGCGCTCACCGAGGCAGCCGCGCACCAGCGCGCGGGTGCTGCCCCCGAGCACGCGGGAGCAGCCGGGCTGCTGCAGCCAGGTCTCGAGCAGCCGGGCGGGGCGGGGCACGGCGCCGTCGTCGACGACGCCGAAGGCGGTCACCTGGGCGTCGAGGGCGCGGACCGCGGCGTTGAGCAGCTGGACCGACCGGCTGCGGGGGTCGTCGGTCGCGGTGAGCAGCAGCGTGGTGCCGGGCTCGAGGTCGGCGTCGACGCTCAGCGTGCGTCCGGGGGCCAGCAGGGTGTCGGTGTCCTGGGCGGAGGCAGTGGCGCTCGTCGTGGAGGCGCCCGCCGCCTCGACCGCGTCCAGCCACGCCGTCCACGGCAGCCCGTCACGCAGCGTCGCCCCGGTCTGGCCCCGGTCGACGGCGCCATGGGCGCTCACCCGCACGGGCACGGCACGCGCGTTGGTCACCTGGACCACGCGCTCGTCGCCGAGCCGCCCGAAGCACCACGCGAGGGTGTCGCGCTTCCAGCTGCGCACCGAGTAGCCGTCCTGGCGCGCGGCGGCGGTCTCGGGGCAGGTCGGGTCGACGACGCCCTCCGGCTCGACGGCGTCGCGGGCGAGCACCTCCGTGGCCGTGCGGCGCAGGGTGTCGCCGATGCTGCCCTCGTCGATCGCGAGGACGCCGAAGGTGCCCAGCTCGGAGACGATGAACTCGACGTGGCGGCGGTCGGTGTCGAGCCGCCCCTCCACGAAGCGCCAGGGGGCGCCGTCGTCGTCGCGCGCGGCGACGGCGAGCGGCGTCCCGTCCGGCACGGAGCTGTCGAGGACCATCCGCACCAGCACCGGCTGCGAGAGCTCGGGGCCGGTGAGGTCGTAGAGCGAGGAGACGAAGTAGACGCCCTGCCCGGCGGCGTCGGGCGTCACCGGCTCGCCGACCTCGACGTCGTCGGCACCGATCACCTCGACGTCGGGGTCGGGCTGCTCGACCGGGGCCGGTGTGGCCTCGGCGACGGGCGCGTCGTCCCCGGAGAACCAGCCGCAGCCGGAGACCAGCAGCGCCAGCACGGCGAGGAGCGCCGCGAGGCGGGTGGTCCGGTGCCGGGGCTGTGGCATGCGCTGTGCGTCCGCCGTGGTCGGGGAGGCGGACTCCTCCGACCTCAAGATACGAGAGCCGATGTCCTGTTTAGGGGGTTTTCGGCAAACCGGAGCCGAGCCGGTCGACGTAGGCGACCACCCGGTTGAACAGGCGCGTGACCGCCGCCGCGTCGGCCTCGCCGGCGCGTCGGGGCAGCACCGGCAGGTCGCCGAGCCCGGAGACGTGCGCGCAGACCCGGGCCGCGTCGTGCACCGCTGCGGGGTCGACGCTCCACATCGACTCGAAGAGGCGGTCCCGGTCGCGGGTGTCGCGCTGCCCGGGCAGCTCCCAGGCGGTGAGCACGACGGGCAGGTCGGGGGCGTCGCAGACGACCGCCCACTCGCGCCGCATCGGCGCACCCTCCGGGAGGGCCACCTTGGCGGGCGAGGCGGTGGGGTCGGAGGCGGCGAAGTCGGCCAGGACCGTGGTGGAGCGGGCCAGCTGCGCGATCTCGGTCCAGCGCGGCTCGGCGCGGG
The DNA here is from genome assembly GCF_000720335.1 of Nocardioides aequoreus. Classification (GTDB taxonomy): domain Bacteria; phylum Actinomycetota; class Actinomycetes; order Propionibacteriales; family Nocardioidaceae; genus Marmoricola; species Marmoricola aequoreus. The sequence continues at coordinate 178,523 of NZ_JOJN01000007.1, forward strand.
CGTAGAACTGCTCGCGCTGGAAGGCGCCGAAGACGTCGGCCTGGTCGGCCTTGGCGCAGAACTCGTCCTCGATGGCCCACGACAGCCCCAGCAGGGTGCGCTTGGTGAGCCGGTGCGTGGCGATCTGCGGGTGACGCTGCCGCAGGTAGGCGTAGACCGACGGCACCCCGGGCTCCCCCGCGGCGCGCGCCTGCCGGATGGCCAGGTCGAGGCGGACGCCGGCGTCGCGCAGGCCCACCACGCGGACGATCTGCTCGACGTCGGACTCGCGGTAGCGGCGGTGGCCGCTCGGCAGCCGGTGCGGCTCGGGGAAGCCGTGCCGCTGCTCCCACATCCGCAGCGTGGCGGCGGCGACCCCGGTGCGGTCCGCGAGGTCGCCGATCGTCAGCTGAGCACCCTCACCGGGGTACGCATCCTCCGAGGCCATGACAGGCATGCTAAACCTCAACAGCTTGTTGAGACCAACGTTGAGATAATCGGCGATTCGGGCACTCTCGGGAGCATGAGCACCTCGCCCGACAGCCGCCAGCCCACCACGACGCACGACCCCGACCACGGAGGCGCGCCGCGCCTGGCCCTGGAGCAGGAGTACTACCTCCCGGGCGAGCGTCAGGTGGTCTGGTACGTCGAGGGCGACGTGGTCACGATCGGGTCCAGCGACGGCTGCGACGTGGTGCTGCCGGGTCTCGCGCCGCTCCACGCGACGCTGAGCCGCGACGACCGCGACGAGCTCGTGCTGCGCAGCGAGGGTGCCGAGACCCGGGTGCACGGCGCGCCCGTGCGGGCGCAGCTGCTGCGCAGCGGGGCCCGCATCGAGCTCGGCGACCACGTGCTCGCCTACTACCGCGACGAGCACGCCGACCACGGTCGTCCGTACGGCGGCCGCGTGGGTGGCGAGATCGGCCACCAGCGCCCGCAGCCCCCACGGCCCGAGGACCGCTGAGCGAGCGGGTCAGGCGGCTGAGCCGGTGGCCGAGCCGTCGCTGGGGCCGGCCAGCTCGTCGCGGGCGTAGGCCGCGAGCGCGCGTGTGTTCCACGCGTCGCTGCCCGCACCGATGACGCCGCCGAGCACGGGGATGCGACGGCCCACGAAGGAGGCCACCCGCTTGCCGCCCACCTCGGCCAGCAGCGTGGTGGCGACCTGTGCGCCGACCGTCCGGTCGAGCTCGGTGCGCGCCGCGCGCGAGACCCGGCCGCCCTGCGCAGCGGCGCGGGTGTGCTCACCGGTCGGCAGCTCCGCGATCTGGCGCGGCGTGCCGGGCAGCTTGCCCGAGCGCACCAGCTCGCGCACGGTCTTGCGGCCGAGCAGCGTCGCCAGCACGGCGTTGCGAACCCGGGTGTCGGAGAGGTCGTAGCCGCGCAGGTGCGCGATCGCGGCCACGAGCCGCACCTGCACCAGCGCCAGGCCCGAGATGTTGGCCGGGATCGACCAGGCGGCCGTCACGAGGCCACCGAGGTTGGTCAGGAAGCCCTGGCTCCCGGCCAGCCCCAGGTGCACCCGGAGCAGCCGGTCGATCGCACCGTCGACGTCACCATCGGCGCTGCGCAGCGCCTGCTCGGCGGCCTGGCGGGCACCGTGGAGCGGACCCACGCCGGCGATGGCGTGGTGGAGCGCCTGGTGGACCAGCTCGGCGGTCGGTCCCTGCGGCAGCACGGCGAACTTCGAGAGTGCGGCGCCTCCGGCGCTTCGTACCAGTCCCATGGCCGCGACGCTAGCGTGCGCCTGGTGGCACACCGACGCGGGCACATCACCATGACCGAGGACGAGGTCGCGGACTTCGTGCGCGAGCAGCGCACCGCGACCGTCGCGACGTACGGCGCGCGAGGGGCGGTGCACCTCGTCGCGATGTGGTACGCCGTGCTCGACGGCGACCGCGCGGACGCCGGCCCCACGCTGTGGATCGAGACCAAGGCGACCTCGCAGAAGGTGGTCAACCTGCGGCGCGACGACCGGATGTCGGTGCTGGTCGAGGCCGGGGACACCTACGACCAGCTGCGCGGGGTCGCGATGGAGGGGCGTGGCGTCGTGGTCGACGACCCGGCGGTGGTCTGGCGGGTCTGCGTCGACGTCTTCGAACGCTACCAGGGGCCGTACTCCGAGGAGGTGCGTCCCCTCGTGGAGGAGATGGCGCGCAAGCGCGTGGCCGTGCGGCTCGAGGTCGAGCGCACCCGCAGCTGGGACCACCGCAAGCTGGGCCTGCCGCCCATGGAGGTCGCCGGCAGCACCGCGCCTCCGCCCGCGGACGACTAGGAGTCCGGGGTCCTAGGAGTCGGCGTCCCGGCGCGACATCGCCTGCAGCCGGGCGTTGTACGCCGCCAGCGCGGCGTCGCCGTCGCGGTCGGCCCGGGCGTCCTCGCGCGCCGCGCTGCGGCGGTCGCTGCGGACCCACTGGGCGACGAGGATCAGCAGCACGAGCACCATCGGCACCTCGCCGAGCGCCCAGGCCAGGCTGCCCCCGACGTACTGGTCGCGGAGCAGGTCGGTGGCCCACGGCCGGTCGAGCAGCGAGTAGAACTCCCCGCCGATGACGGTCGTCGAGCTCATCACCGCGATCGAGAAGAAGGCGTGGAAGGGCACCACCACGAGCAGCAGCCCGAGCCGGGCCGCGTGCGGCAGCCGCTTGGGCAGCGGGGCGTCGCCGACGATGACCTCGAAGAAGAGGAAGCCCACGAGCAGGAAGTGCAGCTCCATGATCAGGTGGCCGAGGTGGTTGAGCATCAGCACCCCGAAGAGCCCGGAGAAGTAGACGCCGTAGAGGCTCGCGGTGAAGATGATCGACGCGACCAGCGGGTGGGTCAGGAAGCGCGCCACCCGTGAGCGCAGCGCCCGCGCCAGCAGCTGCCGGGGACCGGTGCCCCCCGGCAGGTCGGAGCCCGGGAGGGCGCGCAGCGCGAGCGTCACCGGGGCGCCCGCGACCAGGAAGACCGGGGCCACCATCGAGAGCAGCATGTGGCTGACCATGTGGTAGCTGAAGGCGACGTGGGAGTAGGCCCCGAGCCCGCCCACGGTGGCGATCCCGACGACGAGCAGGCCGGCGACCCACGAGAGCGTGCGCAGCGGGTGCCACCGGTCGCCGCGCCGGCGCAGCGCCAGCACGCCGGCGAGGTACGCCGCCAGCCCGAGACCGACCACGGCGATGCCGAAGCCGGAGGGGTTGAGCGGCCAGAGCAGCCGCAGCGCGGTGGGCGCCGCCGGCATCGGCCCGCCCACGAGCGACTCGGCCAGGGTCGGGTAGGTCTCCCCCACCGGCGTCGGCGTGCCAGAGAGCCCGACGCCGAGGCCGACGGCCGTGGCGAGCACCGCGGCCTCGAGCCCGACCGTGCGCAGCAGCAGCGGCCGGCCCTCGTGCCGCGCGCGCACCCGGCCGCGCAGCCGGGCGGCCAGCACGCCGACGGCGAGCAGCACCAGCACCTTCAGCAGCACCACCCGGCCGTAGGAGGTGCCGACCAGGTCGTCCCAGGAGCGCAGCCGCACCGCGGCGTTGACCACGCCGGAGAGCGCGACCAGCGCGAAGCACCACGCCGCGAGGGGCGAGAAGCGCCGCGCGGCCCGGGCCTGCTTCTCCCCCCCGGCGCCAAGGTGCCAGACGAGCGCGACCACGCCGCCGGCCCACATCACGGCGGGCAGCACGTGCAGCAGCAGGCTCACCGTCGCGAGGTCGTGGCTGCCCGACGACGCCGTGTGACCGGTGAGCACCGGCGGCACCAGCGAGGCCACGGCCAGCACCAGGATGGCGCCGGCCTCGCGGGCGCGCAGCGCCCAGCGGCTGCCGAGCGCGACCGCGGCCACCAGCAGCGTCTGCACGAGCAGCGCGCGGCCTTGGTCCACCTGGAGCATGAGGTCGAGCACGCTGCCGGGGCTCTGCTCCCACGCCGGCACCGCGAAGAGCGACGACGCGGTGAGCACCACCTGGACCACGCACGCGAGCAGCCACAGCAGCGCCCACGGCCGGACCCGGTGCACGGCGCGGAACGCCACGCCCTCGAGCTCCTCCTCCGGCCCGGCGGTCACCAGCACCGGGACGAGCAGCGAGCCCACGACGAGCACGGCGAGCAGCTGACCGAGCACCTCGGCCACCGGCAGGCCCCAGGTGGTGAGCGCGCCCGGGTCGGGCAGCCCCTCGGGCACCGGGGCGGTCGCCCCGCCCAGCCCGAGGACGAGCAGCGCGGGCACCAGGGCGGCGACCAGCAGCGTCCAGCCGACCCGGCGCTGCCGGGCCGTGCGCTCGCGGCGCAGCCGGGCACGCTCCTCGGCGCTGACCTCGCCCACCGGGCTCGCCGTCCCGCTGCTCACCGTGACCGCCTGGCCAGGACCAGCACCGCGGCCGCGAGGGCGAGCAGGGCGGCGCCCACCAGCACGTGGTCGCCGTGGCGCTCCCACAGGCCCGCCTCGGCCTCGGCCGTGCCCGGCTGCGCAGCGGCCGGCGACGACTCGTCGGCGGCGGAGGCGCCGCCGGTGGGCTCCTGGGTGGGCTCCTGGGTGGACTCCTGGGTGGACTCGGCCGCCGGCGGCTCGGCCACGGTGAAGCCGAGCTCGCCGGTGACGGGGTGCCCGTCGGTCGACACCACGCGGAAGGCCACGCTCCACTCACCCGGAGCGGCGTCGGCCGGCACGCTCGCGGTCACCCGCGGGCCGGAGACCTCCGCCTCGCCCGAGGCGACCTCCTCGCCCGCCGCGCGCACCACGACGTACGCCGGCCGCTGGATGTCCTCGTTGAAGCTCAAGGTGACCTGCCGCGGGGCGCCCTCCAGCGTCGCCCCGTCGGCGGGGTCGCTGTCGAGCAGCCCGGCGTGGGCGGAGGCGGGTCCGGCCGCGAGCAGCAGCGCGGGCAGGCACAGCACCAGGGCCAGCAGGGCGCGGCCGCAGGTGGCCCGGATCGTCGGTGCGCTCACAGCAGCGTCCTCCAGTAGCTCCAGAACTGCACCAGGGCGAGGACCACCACGACGAGGTACCAGACCACGACGAGGGACCACCGCACCGACCACAGCGCCGCACCGACCCGGGAGCCGGAGTCGCGCCAGGGGCGCAGCACCGACCAGATCGCGATCGGGGCGGTCACCGACCACACGACCAGGCACCAGGGGCACAGGGCACCGATGCGGTAGAGGCTCTGGAAGGCCAGCCAGTGCACGAAGCCCCAGCCGGCCAGCGCGCCCGCCGCCAGGCCCCACTGCACCAGGCGCGACGGCCGCGTGCCGGTCAGCTGCACGACGCCGAGCGCCACCACCGCGGCGAAGGCCATCAGGCCGATCAGCGGGTTGGGGAAGCCGAGCACCGAGGCCTGGTCGGTGACCATGACCGACCCGCACGACAGCACGGGGTTGAGGTCGCAGGAGGGCCGGAAGTCGGGGTCCTGGAGCAGCTTGATGCGGTCGGTGGTCAGCGCGAAGGCCGCGCCCAGCCCGACGGCGCCGAGCACGGTGAGCTGCAGCCCGTGCCAGCGCAGCCGTCGCGCCGACCCCTCGTCGACACCGGGGTCGTCGGGCGGGTGCTCGGCAGGGGCGTCCTGCAGGTCGGCGTGACTCACGCGCGCGCCGCCTCGACCGCGGCCTGGAGCTCCTCGGGCGTGCGGGCGTCGGTCTCCCCGCCGTTGACGAAGACCGTGGGCGTGCTGTCGACGCCGGTCTCGGAGACGGCCTGGGTGTTCTGCTCGACCCAGCCGCGGAAGTCGCCGTCCTGCACGCAGGGCTCGACGGCCTCCTCGTCTGCGCCGGCGTCGACCGCCAGCTGCACCAGCTGCTCGTCGGTCAGGCCCGCACCACCCTCGGCGGGCTGCTGCACGTAGAGGGAGTCGTGGAAGTCGCGCCACACCTCGGCGTCACCCTGGTCCCACACGCACGCCGAGGCGTTGGCGGACCGGCTGGAGTAGTCGTCGGTGGAGGCACGGTCGAGGAAGGCCACGACCCGGTACTCGACCGCGGTGTCGTCGGCCTGGGCGAGCTCGGCGAGGGTCGCGCCGCTCGTGGTCTCGAAGGCCTGGCAGGCTGGGCACTGCAGGTCCTCGACCACGCTGACCGTCACCGAGGCGTCCTCGGCGCCGACCACGAAGCCGCCCTCGTCGCTGACGCGGGCGGGTGCGGTGGCCGGCTCGTTCTGCCGGTCCCGGTACTGCAGCACCACGACGACCAGCAGCACCACGACGGCCACCACGGTGACGAGCAGGCCGCCCTGGATCATCGCGTTGCGCCGCTTCTCCTTGGCGCGCTGCTCCTGCATCAGCTGCGACCCTCGGGTGCGTGCGGTCTGCTCGCGCTCCTGGCGCGACTTCTTCTTGTTGGACATGCGGAGCGACTCCTGGCTCGGGGAGGGCGCGACGCAGCGGCGTGGCGGTCGCGCAGAGGAAGGCTGGGGGGAGCGGAGTCAGCGGGGCGGGGCGCGCAGCGCGTGGCAGTCACGCAGCGGCTGCGACACGGGCACCACCGGGGCGACCGCGTCCGCGGGCACGCGCACGGCACGTGGTGGTACGACGACGCCGGGAGCCGGCAGCACCAGCCCGATCCGGCGGCAGGCGGCGAGCACCAGCTCGCGCTCGACGCCGAGGGCGGCCACCGTCGTCAGCGCGGCGGCCACCACGTGCGTGAGCAGCATCCCGGCCGCGGAGTGTGCCGGGCCCGGGGCGGCGGTCAGCAGGAAGGCGCCGTGCCAGAACACCTGGGCGACGAGGGCGAGCGCGAAGGTCTGCGCCCCGTCGACGGGTCCGCGCAGCAGCAGCCGGCCCAGCAGCGCCGAGGCGACCAGCGCCAGCACCGCGGCGAGGGGGTCGACCGACCCGCCGGCGGCCGCGTGCGCCAGCACCGCACCGGCCGCGCACACGGCGCCCGCCGCCGGGCCGCGAGCGGCGTACGGGAGCGGCGCGCGAGCACTCGGAGGGGTGGGGGCCACGGCCTCGATCGTAGTCGTGGTGCGGGCACACCACGGCCCGGCCCCGCGAGGGCGGGACCGGGCCGGAGGGGTGCGCCGGTGAGGTGGGGGTCAGCGGCGGAAGGAGATCACGTGGGTGCAGCGCTTGCTGGTGCCGACCTTCTTCACGGTCATCGAGAAGGTGTCCTTGCCGCGGGTGTTGGGGCGGTTGCGGTCGATCGAGATGTCGCCGTCGCCGTCGGCCCGGTAGGTCTTGTTGACGTAGAGGCGACCCTCGTGGCGCAGCGCGACCTTCCAGCGCTCGCCGGGCCGGGCGTCGTCGATGTCGGCGTCGACCTCGAAGCGACCGTCCTCCTTCTCGACCTCGAGCTGGAACTCCGCGCCGCTGCAGCGGCCCTCGCGCTCCTTGGCGCTGGCGGGACCGGCGGTCATCACGGCGAGCGGGCCGGCGACGAGGCCGGCGATGGTGGCGGTGGCGATCGAGCGGCGGAGCGTGGTGGTCATGGGGTCCTCCCGGATCAGGTGGCCGGCTGCCTGCCGGCGTCGATGAGGAGACTCTGTCGGCGGCGCGTGAGCCCCGCGTGAGGTCCGCGTGAGAGAGCCCTCATCCGGGCTCACATCAGCGACGAGGCCAGCCGGCAGACGTTGTCGAGGTAGCGCTTGCGCAGCGGCTGGCCGCGCCACTCCTCCAGGGTGAGCTCGCGGCTGACCGCGAGGTACTCCTCGTCGCTCTCGCGCAGCCGGTCGACCAGGTCGCCGCCGAAGCCGAGCAGCATCACCTCGTAGTTCAGCGCGTAGGAGCGGTAGTCCATGTTGGAGGAGCCGATCGCGCCCACCACGCCGTCGACGGTGAGGTACTTGGAGTGCAGCACCAGCGGTGCCGGGTAGAGGTGGAGCCGCACGCCGGCCTCGAGCAGGGCGGTGTAGTACGAGCGCTGGGCGTGGCCGACCACGAACTGGTCGGCCTCCTCCCCCACGAAGAGGTCGACCCGCACGCCGCGGTACGCCGCGCTCGTGATGGCGGTGAGCAGCGCCTGGTCGGGCACGAAGTACGGGCTGGTGATCGACAGCGACGTCGTGGCCAGGTGCGCCAGCTCGGTGAACATGCGCAGGTTGGGCTCGGTGGGGAAGCCCGGGCCCGAGGGGACCACCTGCATCGCGTTGTTGCGGCCTCCCGGCACCAGCGGCCGCTGCTCGGCGAAGAAGCGGTCGGGGTCGAGCCGCTCGCCCGTCTCGGCGTACCAGTCGGTGGCGAAGACCGCCTCGACCGCCACGACGGCGTCGCCGCTCAGCTGCATCGAGAGGTCCTTCCACCGCCGCCCCACCGCGGCGTTGCGGGCGCTGCCGTAGGCCGGGTCGATCAGGTTGTGCGAGCCCAGGAAGGCCCGCTCCCCGTCGACCACGAGCAGCTTGCGGTGGTTGCGCAGGTCCGGGCGCCGCCAGCGGCCCCGCAGCGGCTGGATCGGCATCATCAGGTGCCAGTCGATCTCGGCCGCGGTGAGCCGGTGCTGGAGGTCCTTGAAGCCGTCGTAGGCGCGCGAGCCGATGTGGTCCATCAGCAGCCGGACCTCGACGCCGCGAGCCCGCGCCTCGACGAGGGCGGAGAAGAGCACGTCGGTCGTGTCGTCCCAGCTCATGATGTAGAACTCCACGTGCACGAAGCGGCGCGCGCCGCGCACCGCCTCGGCCATGGCGGCGTACGCCTCGTCGGTCTCGCCGTACATGCCCTCGTCGGTGCCGGTGACGCACGGCAGACCGGTCAGCCGCCTGTTCATCCGCAGCACCGACTCCAGCGCCGGCCCGGGAGCCGCGCCGTCCGGCACGGTGGGAAGGGTGTGCGTGTGCTCCACGAGCAGCTGGTTGGCCTGCTCCTGGATCCGGTGGCGGCGGCCGCGCACGTAGGGGCTGCCGATCATCCAGTAGAGCGGCAGCCCGACCACCGGGATGAAGAAGATCGCCAGCAGCCACGCCGTCGACGACCCCGGGTTGCGCCCCTCCGGCACGGTGCCCAGCGCGCCGAGCTTGACGACGTACTCCGTCAGCAGCAGCAGGGCGCCCAGCAGGCTGACCAGGTCCATGCCTGGAGCGTAGGGACTCCGCGCGCCCGAGGCCCTGATCGTGACCCGGGTGGTCGGGTACTCCCCCGCCCATGACTGAAGCCCCCCACGACGACCAGGGATCGGTCTCCGAGGTCGCCAACCTCGGTGACGGCGAGCCCATCTCCCCCGACCAGTCGGTCGCCGGCGCCCCCGACGACGGCAACGGCGAGGTGCAGGAGGGCCGCCAGGGACCCAATGCCGTCACCGGCGACGAGACCCAGGACGGCGAGGACCTCGGCGCCGACGCACAGTCGCGCGACGGCGGGTCGTAGCCTGGGGCCATGGCCCAGTTCGACGCCGTGACCCGTGACCACGTGCTGGCGGCGATGGAGGACTACGACGCGGTCGGCGGTGACGCGCTGCTGGAGCGGATGGGCTACGGCGGTGACGGCGACGGCGGTTACGTGCGCCTCCAGGGCCGCACCTACGACGTGCGGGCCGTGATGGGCGTGGCCTACATGCGGGCCACCCGGCAGGCCATCGCCTGGGACGCGCTCGGCCGCACCCGCTACGCCGCCGGCCAGGCGCTGGCCGACCTCGGCTTCGACGTCGCGATGCCCTCGCGCCCCCTCGAGCCCGAGCCGGTCGCGCGCCCGGTCCGCACCCGTGCGGCGTCCCCGCGGACCGCCCGCGCAGCGACGTCAGCCGCACCCCGCCGCGCCGCGGCACCCGCGCGCACCCCCGCCCCCGAGCCGCGCCCCGTCGCCGTCTGCCCCACCTGCTTCCTCGCCCTCCCCGCCACCGGCATCTGCGACGACTGCGACTGAGCGCCTATTCGGTCACGAGGAAGACCGAGCTGACCTCGTCGGCGCTGTCGAAGAGCTGACCCGCCGGCCCGTCGTCGCGGTAGACGCCGTAGGTGTTGGGCTCGCTCGCCTCGCGAAAGGCCGTCGCCGCCTCCAGCGGCACGTCGGTGCCCGGCCCGGACGCGTCGCCCATCAGCGTCGCGGCCTCGGCGTCGAAGGTCGTCGGAGCTCCGGAGGTCACGTGGCCCAGCAGCAGCCCCTGGTAGTCGCCCGGGGCTCCGAGGGCCGCCACCTCGACGTACGTCGTGCGCGCGGTGCCGCGCAGGAAGGCGATGCTCGTCGGGGTGACCCCGGGATCGAGGTCCGCCATGGCCGCGGCGTAGCCGGTCCGTCCCAGCGTGCCTCGCTCGCCGTCGAACCAGCGGATGGGCGGCTCGGCGTCCGGCTCGGTGAGGGTGACGGCGTACAGCACCACCTCGGTGCCGTCGATCACCACCCGCACGGTCACGCTCGGTCGCTCGAAGGCCAGGACCTCCATCGCCGCCGCCTCCGGAGCGCAGGAGTCGCCCTCGCAGAGCGGCACCTGCTGCGCCGGCGTGCCCAGCAGCTCCTCCACCCGCGCGGGCGAGAGGTCGAGGCGCAGCTCCTCCAGGGCGGCGTAGGTGTCGCGGTCGGGCTCCGCCCGGTCCCGCAGCCACTCCACCCCCGCACTCACTTGACCGAACGCCGTCTCGAGCAGCGTCACCAGCCCGACCACGGCGGCCACCGCCGCGACGACAGGGTGCTCGCGGACACGCGCCACCAGGCGGCCGAGCGCCGACACCTGCGGCTCCGTCGAGGCTGACATCCGAGGACCCTCCTGCGTCGTCAGTATGACCCCACCCCCACCTCCCGACCAGACGTCAGGCCGCGCACACGTGCGAGCAGTCGAGGACGGCACGCAGGCCGACCCCCGGTGGTCGCGGAAGGCGCGCAGCCCGACGCCGGGTGGTCGAAGAAGGCGCGCAGCGCCTGTCTCGAGACCCGGTGAGGTGCGCAGGCGCGCTGGGGTCTCGAGACGGTTGCTGCGCAACCTCCTCGACCACCCGGGAGGGTGGCGGGGCGCGGGGTGGTTCAGGCCAGGTGGGTGGCGAGGGGTGCGCGCGACGTGGGGACGACCGCGTAGGTCTTGCCCTGCGGACTGAGCCAGTCGTAGGTGCCGTCGCGGCGGCGGACGTAGCTCCAGCCGGCGTGGGTCTTCGCACGGTGGTGGCGCCTGCACAACGGTGCCAAGTTGGACGGTCGGGTCTGCCCGGGCGGGCCATCGGCGTCGTACGCCGCGATGTGGTCGAGGTCGCAGGACCTCGAGTCACGGCGGCAGCCGGGGAAGACGCAGGTCGCGTCGCGCAAGATCACCTCCTCGCGCATCGCCGATGGCGGGTCGTGGCGTTCGACCGAGGCGTCGGCGGCGAGGTCGATGACCGGCCTGAGCCTCACCGTGGCGCCGTCGATCCCACAGCGACTGAGCCAGCCGGCGAAGAGCTCAGTGGACAGGGCGCCGAGCCGCTCGATCACCACGACGCCCCGGTCGTCGGCGAGGTCGGAAGGCGCCAGGTGCACATTCAGGTCCACCGAACCACCCGTGCGAGGCCCAGGGTCGGTGGTCTCCCCGCTCAGGAGGTCCAGGGCGTGCTGCGGATCGGCCAGCACACCGACGGCCTTGGCGCGGCGGACGTCGAGGACGTCGGTGTCGCCCAGCTCCTTGAGCTCGCCGGCCAGCCGCCCGACCGTCTGGTCGAACGCCAGCGCATCCGGGGTGTCGAGCGTCAGGTGGACGTCCGTGACGCCGGGGGCGCGGCCGTCGCGGTGCAGCCAGACCCCGCGCCGAACGAGCGCTGACTCCTCGTCCGCCCGGGCGCGGTCGGGGTCGGCGTGGAGCCGTGCCTCGTGGACCAGGCGAGCGGCGCCCGCGGCGGAGAGCTGGTCGAGCCGGTCCGGGACCGCGCAGAGCAGCCGGTCGGCGTGCAGCGCCGCGTCGAGGCTCAGGTCGCGGGTCTCGCGCGAGATCGCTCTGGCACGCCACACCGCGATCCGCCCCGCGCACATCTGCTCCCACAACCGTGGCAACCGGAACGCCAGCTCCACCGTGTCGCCGAGCAGCTGCTGGGCGTGCTCGGCTGGGCGGTTGAGGGCTGCGGCCAGCTCGAGAGGTGCGGCCGCAGCGATGAGCGGGGCACCGTCGCCGGCCAGCGGGAGCGGTCCGCCGACGCCGTCGCCGAGGACGAGGCCGTCGTCACCCCAGCCGGCGTACGCCGCACCCTCGGCAGCGGGGTGCAGCAGCGCCCACTGAAGCGCAAGGCGGAGCTGGCGGACCTGCGCCTCGTGCTCCTCTGCGCGGGCCGCGACGAGGACGTCGAGGACCTGTCGCTTCGGGAGGTGGAGGTGCGGCTCCATGAGGAGATTCTACTGCTGAGGTGCAACAGTAGAACGTGTGTTCGAGGATCTGTGGACAACCTTTTCACGGGCTAGGTTGCGGGGTCTCGAGACGGTCGCTGCGCGACCTCCTCGACCACCCGAGGACGCGGCTGGGTGAGTGGCGTACGGGGTCTCGACAAGCTCGACCGACAGCCCTGGTCTCCACCACCCGGACGACGCGGGCGAGGTGGCGACTCGTCAGAGGTGCGACTGGATGCCGGCGAGGAGCTGGCGGGCGGCGACGATGCGCTGGACCTGGTTGGTGCCCTCGTAGATCTGGGTGATCTTGGCGTCGCGCATCATCCGCTCGACGGGGTAGTCGCGGGTGTAGCCGTAGCCGCCGAGGACCTGGACGGCGTCGGTGGTCACCTGCATCGCGGTGTCGGAGGCGAAGCACTTGGCGGCGGCGCCGAAGAAGGTGAGGTCCTTGTCGCCGCGCTCGGAGCGGCCCGCGGCGGCGTAGGTGAGCTGACGGGCGGCCTCGACCTTGATGCCCATGTCGGCGAGCAGGAACTGCAGGCCCTGGAAGTCGGCGATCGGCTTGCCGAACTGCTCGCGCTCCTTGGCGTAGTCGAGCGCGAAGTCGAGCGCTCCCTGGGCGACCCCGACGGCCTGGGCGGCGATGGTGATGCGGGTGTGGTCGAGGGTCGCCATCGCGGTGGCGAAGCCGGTGCCCTCCTCGCCGATCATCCGCTCGGCCGGCAGCCGCACCTTGTCGAGGTAGACCTCGCGGGTCGGGGAGCCCTTGATGCCGAGCTTCTTCTCCGGCGCCCCGAAGGAGACGCCCTCGTCCGACTTCTCCACGACGAAGGCCGAGATGCCGCCGCGGGTGCGCTTGTCGGGGTCGGTCACGGCCATCACCGTGTAGTACTCCGACTCCCCCGCGTTGGTGATCCAGCGCTTCACGCCGTCGAGCACCCAGTGGTCGCCGTCGCGCACGGCCCGGGTCTTCATGCCGCCGGCGTCGGAGCCGGCGTCGGGCTCGGAGAGGCAGTAGGAGAAGCCGCCCTCGCCGCGGGCGAGCGCACCGAGGTAGCGCTCCTTGAGCGCCTCGGACCCGGCGAGCTGCACCGGCAGCGAGCCCAGCTTGTTGACGGCGGGGATCAGCGAGCTGCTCACGCAGGCGCGGGCGACCTCCTCGATCACCAGCACGGTGGCCAGGGCGTCGGCGCCGGCGCCGCCGTACTGCTCGGGCACGTGGGGGGCGTGGAAGTCGGCGGCCTGCAGCGCCTGCGCCGCCTCGGCGGGGTAGCGCGCCTCCTCGTCGACCGCCGCGGCGTACGGCGCGATCTTGTCGGTGGCGATCGCGCGGATGGCCTCGCGGATCGCCTGGTGCTCCTCGGACAACGCGTACATCGGGTAGCCGTCGCTCATGGCGCGATGTTAACGAGCATTAGCGTGCGGCCACCCGGCGAGGTCGACCCCCGGACGCGGCACCCGCAGCGTGGCGGCCCCTGCCGCCGCCGCGTCGTGGAGCGCCCGCACCAGCAGGGCCTCGTGGGTGCCCGCCGGTGCGCCGTCGGCCACCACCTCACCGGCGTACGTCGCCCGCGGGCCCACCAGGTGCGCCAGCGCCACGGCGACGGCGGTGCGCCCCGCGAAGACGGCGTACGCCGCCCACCCGGCATCCTCCGCCCGCGCCGGCAGCTCCTCGAGCAGCGGTGCCGGGCCGACCTGCTCGAGCAGCACCCGCGCCACCTGCCGGCCCACACCCCAGCCGACCTGCTCGACGTGCGGGCCGACGGTCGACGGCTCGACCGTCCCCGTGACCAGCTCGACCTCGCGCACGCCACGACCCTAGGGGCGTCACACTGGAGGCATGGGTGAGGACTGGCAGGACCCCGAGGCCGTGCGCTTCATGCTCGACGACTGCGAGACCTGGGCGGTCGTGGGGCTCTCCGGCGACACCGGGCGCACGGCGTACTCCATCGCCGCGCTGCTGCAGGAGCGGGGCAAGCGGATCGTGCCGGTGCACCCCGACGCTCCGACGGTGCTGGGCGAGCAGGGCTACGCCTCGCTCGCGGAGGTGCCCTTCCCCATCGACGTGGTCGACGTCTTCCGCCGCTCCGAGGCCGCGGGCGACTTCGCGGACCAGGCGGTCGAGGTGGGCGCCCGGGGCGTGTGGTTCCAGCTCGGGGTGGTCGACGAGGACGCCTTCGCGCGCACCCGCGCCGCCGGGGTGCCGATGGTGATGGACACCTGCCCCGCGATCGAGTGGCGACGACGCTGAACGAGCTGCGCGTGCGCCCGGGACCCGGGCTCCCGGGCGGCCTCACCATCCCCGCCACCGACCTGGTCGAGCGCTTCTCGCGCTCCTCCGGACCCGGCGGGCAGTCGGTCAACACCACCGACAGCCGGGTGGAGGTCGTGCTCGACCTGACCGCGACCTCCGCCCTCACCGACGCCCAGCGGGAGCGCGCCGTACTCCGCCTCGGCGACAGCGTCGCGGTCACCGCCTCGGAGCACCGCTCGCAGCACCGCAACCGGCTCGCCGCGCGACAGCGCCTGGCCGACCTGCTCCGGGAGGCGCTGGCGCCCCCGCCGCTCCCCCGCGTGCCGACCAAGCCCACCCGCGGCTCCCAGCGGCGCCGCCTGGAGGGCAAGCGTCGCCGCAGCGAGGTCAAGCGGGGGCGCGGGCAGGTCCGCGACCGGTGACGCCCTAGCCTGGGCAGCGACACGGGGTGCCCGTCGCCGAGCGAGACGACGGGCTGAGATCACACCCGTCGAACCTGATCTAGCTCGTACTAGCGAAGGGATGTCGCCCATGAGCGCCTCCAGCACCCTGTCCACCCTCCTGGACGACCTGCGCGCGCAGCAGCCGCTCGTGCAGTGCCTGACCAACAGCGTCGTCACCAACGTCACGGCCAACGCCCTGCTCGCGACGGGGGCCGCACCCGCGATGGTCGACCTGCCCGAGGAGGCCGAGGCCTTCGCCGGCGTCGCGGACGCCGTGCTCGTCAACCTCGGCACCCCCCACCGGGAGCAGCGCGAGGCGATGGTCGAGGCGGCGGCCGCGGCCCGCGCCGCCGGCACCCCCTGGGTGCTCGACCCGGTGGCGATCGGGACGCTGGCCGTGCGCACGGCGCTCGCCCACACGCTGCTGGAGCACCGCCCGAGCGTCGTGCGTGGCAACGCCTCGGAGGTGCTGGCGCTGGCGCGCGGAGGCAGCGGCGGCCGAGGTGTCGACGCCACCCTGGGTGCCGACGAGGTGGTCGGCGTCGCCGCGGAGCTGGCGGCGCGGCTCGGCTGCGTGGTGGCGGTCTCGGGCGAGACCGACGTCGTGACCGACGGACGACGCACCGGCCGGGTGGCCGGCGGCTCGGCGCTGCTCACCCGCGTGACCGGCGGAGGCTGTGCCCTGGGCGCCGTCGTCGCCGCGCTCTGCGCCGTCGCCGAGCCGTACGACGCCGCCGTGGCCGCCCACGAGCTGTGGGCGCGGGCCTCCGAGCGGGCCGCCGCGACGGCGGCCGGTCCGGGCAGCTTCACCGTGGCCTTCCTCGACGAGCTGGCGGCGGCGTGAGGCCGGACCTGTCGGTCTACCTGGTCACCGACACCGTGCAGTGCGGCGAGCGCGGCGTCGTCGAGACCGTACGGCGCGCGGTCGCCGGCGGCGTCACCTGCGTCCAGGTGCGCGACAAGCGGGCGACCCACGGCGAGCTCGTCGACCTGGTGCGCGCCGTCGCCGACGCGGTCGCCGACCGCGCGACGGTGCTGGTCGACGACCACCCGGAGGTCGTGCTCTGCGCACGCTCCGAGGGCGCGACGGTGCACGGCGTGCACGTCGGGCAGTCCGACCGCCCACCGGAGGCGACGCGCGAGCTGCTCGGGCCGGACGCCGTCGTCGGCCTGACGGCGCACACGCCCCAGCAGCTGGCGGCCGCCGCCGCGCTGCCCGCCGGCACGGTCGACTACCTCGGCGTCGGCGCCGTCGCGGCGACGGCGTCGAAGGCCGACCACCCGCCCGTGCTCGGCGTCGACGGCTTCGCCCGCCTGGCCGCCGCGGCGGCGTCCCCCTGCGTGGCGATCGGCGGCGTCGACGTGACCCTGGTGCGCCCGCTGCGCGAGGCGGGCGCTGCCGGCGTGGCCGTGGTCTCCGCCGTCTGTGCCGCCACCGACCCCGAGCGGGCGGCCGCCGACCTGGCACGGGAGTGGGGCCGGTGATCCCCCGGGTGCTCAGCGTCGCCGGCTCCGACCCGAGCGGCGGTGCGGGCGTGCAGGCCGACCTGAAGAGCATCGCCGCCCAGGGCGGCTACGGCATGGCCGTGCTCACCGCGCTGACGGCGCAGAACACCCGTGGGGTGCGCAGCGTGCACGTGCCGCCGGTGGGCTTCCTCCGCGAGCAGCTCGACGCGGTCTCCGACGACGTGCGGCTCGACGCCGTCAAGGTCGGGATGCTCGGCTCCGCCGCGGTGGCGGCCGAGGTCGCCGACTGGCTGGAGAAGCAGGACACCCTCGCCGTGGTCGACCCCGTCATGGTCTCGACCAGCGGGGACCGGCTGCTCGACCCGGACGCCGAGGAGGCGCTGCGCGAGCTGCTGCCCCGGGCCGACCTGCTGACCCCCAACCTCCACGAGCTCGCGCTGCTGGCCCGCGCACCACTGGCCACGACGTGGGAGACGGCCCTGGCGCAGGCCATGGCCCTCTCGGAGGAGACCCGCTCCGTCGTCCTGCTCAAGGGCGGTCACCTCCCGGGCGACAGCTCCCCCGACGCGCTCGTCGACGCCGCCCGCCCCCCGGACGCGCAGGTCGACACCGTGTGGGGCGAGCGCGTCGACACGCCCCACACCCACGGCACCGGCTGCTCGCTGTCGTCGGCGATGGCGACCCGGCTCGCCGCGGGCGACGACTGGGACGCCGCGCTGCACCGCGTCAAGGCCTGGTTGCACGAGAGCCTGCTCCACGCGCACGAGCTGCACGTCGGGGGCGGCCACGGCCCCGTGCACCACTTCCACGCCCTGTGGCGCGGCGAGGGCCTGCCGCCGGAGGACCGCTAGGGAAGCGCTGATGAAGGGCGCCGTCGCGAGCGTCGCGAGGCGAGTGCGCTGGCAAGCCAGGGACGCGAAGGCAGGCTGGACGCCTTTCGAGCGTTCCTGGCGCCGCCAGCGTGCCGCGTCGCGGCGCGCAGCAGGCGGGATTGATCAGCGCTTCCCTAGAAGCCGGTACGCCGCGCGGCGTCGCCGGCGGCGTCGCGCACCGCCTGGCCCTTGGCGTGGGCGGCGTCGCGCAGCGCGGCCTGGAAGTCCTCCATGCGCTGCCGCAGCGCGGGGTCGCTCGCCCCGAGGATGCGGCACGCCAGCAGGCCGGCGTTGCGGGCGCCGCCGATCGACACGGTGGCCACGGGCACCCCCGCCGGCATCTGCACGATGGAGAGCAGGGAGTCCATGCCGTCGAGGTGGCGCAGCGGCACCGGCACGCCCACGACGGGCAGCGGGGTGACCGAGGCGAGCATGCCCGGGAGGTGCGCGGCACCCCCGGCGCCGGCGATCACCACCTGGAGCCCGCGGTCGGCCGCGCCACGGCCCCAGGCCAGCATCTCGTCGGGCATCCGGTGCGCGGAGACCACGTCGGCCTCCCAGGCGACGCCGAGCTCGGTGCAGGCCTCCGCCGCGCCCTTCATGACCGGCCAGTCGGAGTCGGACCCCATGACGATGCCCACCGCGGCGCTCATTCGGGGCCCCCGACGAGGCGCGAGCGCAGCGAGTGGCTTGGTGGGGTGATCATTCGGGGCCTCCGACGAGGCGCGAGCGCAGCGAGTGGCTTGGTGGGGTGATCATTCGCTCTCCTCCCCCAGGTCGCCGGCGAACCACGCCGCCGCGTGCCGGGCCCGCTCCAGGCAGTCGTCGAGGTCGTCGCCGTAGGCGTTGACGTGGCCCACCTTGCGGCCGGGCCGCAGGGCCTTGCCGTAGAGGTGCACCCGCAGGCGCGGGTCCCGGGCCATCGCGTGCGGGTAGCCGTCGTACAGCCGGCCGGTCTCGCGCGCGCCGCCCAGGATGTTGACCATCACGGTCCACTCCTCGCGGGCCGACGGCGCCCCGAGCGGCAGGTCGAGCACGGCGCGCAGGTGGTTCTCGAACTGGCTGGTGACCGCGCCGTCCTGGGTCCAGTGACCGGTGTTGTGGGGGCGCATCGCGAGCTCGTTGACGAGGATCCGTCCGTCGGTGGTCTCGAAGAGCTCGACGGCCAGCACGCCGGTCACGCCGAGCTCGTCGGCGAGGCGCATCGCGATGCGCTGCGCCTCCAGCGCCAGCTCGGGGTCGAGATCGGGGGCCGGGGCGACCACCTCGTGGCAGATGCCGTCGCGCTGTGTGGAGGCCACGACGGGGTAGGCGGCCACCTGGCCCGACGGCGAGCGCACCACCAGGGCGGAGAGCTCGCGGCGGAAGTCGACGCGCTCCTCGGCCAGCACCTCGCGGCCGGAGTCGAAGGCCGCGGCGCAGTCGTCGGGGCCCTCGACGAACCACACGCCCTTGCCGTCGTAGCCGCCGCGGGTCGTCTTGAGCACGCAGGGCCAGCCGAAGGCCTCGACGTCGGCCACGGAGGTCACCACGGCGTTGCGCGGGCACGGCACGTCGAGCTCGGCGAGCCGCTGTCGCATCACGGCCTTGTCCTGGGCGTGCACCAGCGCCGCGGGGCCGGGGCGCACCGCGAGCTCTCGCTCCAGCGCCTGCAGGTGCTCGGTCGGCACGTGCTCGTGGTCGAAGGTGACCACCTCGCAGCCCGCGACCGTGCGCCGCAGCGTGTCGAGGTCGGTGTAGTCGCCGACGAGGTGGTCGGGCACCACCTGCGCGGCGCTGACGCCCTCGGCCTCGGCAAGCAGGCGCAGCGGGATGCCGAGCGCCGCGGCCGGCTCGGCCAGCATGCGGGCCAGCTGGCCGCCACCGATCACGGCGACGGTCGGGGCGAGCGGTCCAGGGCTGTCGGGCACGCGCCCGACCTTACCGAGCGCGAGCGCCGCGGGCCCCGGTCCCCTAGCCTCGGGTCATGGCGACCCGGGAGCACCCCAGCTACGTGCTGGTCGACGGCGAGAACATCGACGCCACGCTGGGCACCTCGGTCTTCGGCCGGCGCCCGCACCCGGAGGAGCGTCCGCGCTGGGAGCGGCTGCTGGAGTTCGTCGAGCGCCGCTGGGGCGGCCCGGTGCAGGGCCTGTTCTTCCTCGCCGTGAAGGACGACCTGCCGATGAGCTTCGTCCAGGCGCTGGTCTCGCTGGGCTACCGGCCGGTGCCGCTGCGCGGGGGGCCGCACGAGAAGGTCGTCGACCTCGCCATCCAGCGCACCCTGGAGGCGCTGGAGGAGCGCGAGGGCGACGTCGTCCTGGTGAGCAACGACGGCGACTTCCTGCCGCACGTGGAGGCCCTGCTCGGCACCCGCCGGGTGGGCCTGATGGCCTTCGAGGAGTTCCAGAACGGCGGCTACCGCGACCTGGTGGCGCAGGGCCTGGAGTTCTTCGACCTCGAGCACGACGTCCGCGCCTTCAACGTCTCGCTCCCCCGCCTGCGTGTGCTCACCCTCGACGAGTTCGACCCCGCAGACTTCCTCTGAGTGTTCCTACTGATGCCCCGGGGCCGCGCCCGGGTCAGCGTGGTGGTGACCCGGGGAGGCCACCACGATGCACCGCCAGACCGTCGTACGCCGCGCGGTCACCGCGCCTCTCCTCCTCACGCTGCTCACCTGGGGGCTGACTCCGTCCGCCCCCGCGTCGGCGGCTGAGGCGGACGCCGCAGGAGTGACGCTCACCGGCGCCCGGGGCTCGCTCCAGGTGGTCGGCTCCTTCAGCCGCGTCGGCGAGCCGGTGCCCGACCGGTACTCCTTCGACGACGCCCAGGACTTCGGGGTCAACTACCTCTCCTCCGACTCCGGCCAGGTGAGCTTCGACGGCGTCCACATGAGCTCGGCCGCGAGCCAGTCGACGACGCTGCTCTTCGACGGGCAGCGCCTCACCGGGCTGCTCAGCCTCGGCACCGTCACGGCGCGGGGGCTGGGGACCGGCGCGGGCACCGTGCAGACCACGGGGGGCGCGACGGCCTCCACCGAGCTCGAGGTCACGCTCGAGGTGGCGGAGCCGGTCGTGTGGCGGCTCGTGGCCACCAGCCGGGTGAGCCGGCAGCAGACGCGCCCCGACGAGGAGGTCTGCCGCACCGCCGTCATCGACGTCGTCGCCGACGACGTGGGGGTCGACACCCAGAGGACCTGCGAGGACGGCCAGGCCGAGGCCGTCGTCGACGAGACCGTCACGCTCCCGGCCGGTGAGGTGACGGTCTACCTCAGCGTGCTCGGCGCCGCTCTGGCGAGATCGGTCAGCGGCGCCTCGGGGCTGGCCAACGGCAGCTGGGACGTCTCCTTCCGCGAGGTGGCGGCGGCGCCCGACCTGGCCAGCACCGCACCTCCGGAGGTGAGCGGGGTGGCCCGGGCCGGGCGGACGCTGCGCGCGAGCGCCGGCGGCTGGGCCGGCGAGCCGACCGACCTCGCCTTCCGGTGGCTGCGCGGGGGGCGGCCGATCCCCGGCGCGACCCGGCCGACCTACCGGGTGCGCCCTGCCGACGCCGGGCGCTCCCTGCGCGTGCGGGTCCGTGCCAGCAGGCCGGGCTCCCCCTCCGTCGAGGCGCTCTCCGCAGCACGGCAGATCGCTCGTCAGCTCTTTGCCACGTCGCCCCCACGGATCCGCGGCACGGCCGCGCCCGGCCGGACGGTGCGGGCGACCCGGGGCGCCTGGACGGCCCGGCCGGCCAGGCTCCGCTACCGGTGGCTGCGCGACGGCAGACCCATCCCCGGGGCGACGGCGAGGACCTACCTCGTCCGGCGGTCCGACGACGGCAGCCGGCTGCGCGTCAGGGTCCGGGCCGAGCGCCCCGGCCACCTCGACGGCACCGCCAGGTCCACCACCCGCACCGTCCGCTGAGAGGAGGAGCCATGAGCAGTCCTGGGAGCATCGGAGCCCTGCTCGTCCAGCTGGCCAGCCGCCCACCGCGGCCGGCCACACGACGGGTCACACGACGGGCCGCACGACCGGTACAGGTCCCGCAGCAGCGGGACCCCCGACGGCAGGACCCGCAGCCCGGTCCGCAACGCAGCCCGCAGCCGACCGCCACGTGGGCGTCGTTCAGGTCGTGACGGGACCGGCCGGACCGGACCCGCGGGCGTGCAGCGCCACAGAGAGCTCGGTGCGGTTGCGCACCCCGACCCGGGAGTAGACCCGGTAGAGGTGCGACTCCACCGTGCGCCGCGAGATGCCCAGCCGGGCGGCGACGTCGGCGTTGGAGGCACCCCCGGCGACGAGCTCGACCACCCGTCGCTCGGTGGGCGTCAGCTCGTCCCACCCGTCGTGCTCGCGGCGACGCCGCTCGACCGGGAGGCCGTGGCGGCGTCCGGCCTCGGCGACCCGCTCGGCCAGGAGCGTGCTGCCGGCCCGCTCGCAGCGCGCCACGAGGTCGACCAGGTCGCTCCTCGATGCCGGGTCGTCGCGACCTGTCCGCAGCAGCAGCGCCGCCTCGTCGTCGAGCAGCACCTCGACAGGTCGCGACCCCTCGAGGTGCACCCGCCGCGCCCGGGCCAGCAGCGCGAGGTCGCCGGTCAGGAGGGCGTCGCAGCGCGCCAGGTGGGCGTCGACGTTGGCCCGACCCGGGCCCGCATCGCGGGCCAGCTCGTCGCGCACGGCGGCGGCGCGATCCGCGCGCCCGAGCAGCCAGGCCATCCGCACCAGGTCGGGCCCGAAGAGCGTGAGCGCGGCCCGGGCGTGCAGACCCTCGGCCGCGGCCCAGGCGAGGTCGAGCAGGTCGACGGCGGCGGCGCGGTCGCCGGCCTGCTCCAGCCGCAGCGCCCTAACCCACAGGCACCAGTCGAGCCCGAACTGCGGCCCCCCGGCCGCCAGGGCCGCCTCCGCGGCCGTCAGCTCCGCGTCGCAGCCCGCCACGTCGCCCCGGTGGAGCAGCGCGCCCGCCGTCACCGACCGCGCCCACGCCTCGGCCAGCCGCACGCGGTGGTCGCGGGCGTACCGCAGACCAGCGTCGCACTCGGCCAGCAGGTCTCCCCAGCGGCCGGCGTTCCAGTGACCCAGCGCGGTGGCGTAGTGGTAGAAGGGCGTCGCCCAGGCCGTTCCGAGGCGCTCGACCAGCACGCGCCCCCGCGCCACGGCCGAGGCCGCGTCGGCCGACCGGCCGGCGCTCTCCTGCGCGAGCGCGAGGAAGAGCGAGGGCACCATCCGGTGCGCCGTGCGGCGCGGCGACGCGTCGGCGCTCGCGGTGGCGCTGCGGGCGTGCTCGACCGCGCGCTCGTGCTCGCCCCGCTGGTTGGCCACCCAGCTGCGCACGCAGTGGGCGAGGGTCTCGGCGACGGGATTGGCACTGACGGCCGCCGCGGCCAGCGCATCCGTCGCCCGGATGTCGGCGTGGTCGAGCTCGAGGGCGAGCATGGTCATCACGGCGTGGAGCGCCGGCCCCCAGGCGCCCTCCTCCGGGGCCGCCGCCACCTCCGCGGCGTACGCCGCCGCCTCCGCAGGTCTCCCGAGCACCGTCATGGCGCGCGCGAGCGTCTCCTGCACCCGGGCGCGGAGCGCCGGGTCGCCCAGGGCACGCACCTGCGGCTCCAGGGCCTGCAGCCGGTCGAGGCGGCCGGACCAGAAGCACGCCTCCAGCAGCTCGACGGCAACGACGTCGGCCGTGGGGTCGAGCGGGTCGCACCGCGCGAGGGCCTGCTCCAGCAGGTCCGCCGCCGCCCCGGCGGAGGTGTCGCGCAGCTCGCAGGCCGCCTCCCGCAGCACCGCGACGGCGCGGGGGTCGGGCGAGGTTCCGGCACGGGCGTACTGCGAGGCGACCACGGCGGTCGGGGCGCCGGCCGCGAGCAGCCTGGTGGCGACCGCGTCCCGAGCCACCGCCACGGCGTCGAGGGAGCCGACCAACGCCTCCGAGAGCAGGTCGTGACGCAGCCGCGTGGTCTCGCCGGTCACCTGGAGCAGTCCGGCGTCGACCGCGGGCGCCAGTGCCCGCACGAGCGCGTCCGGCTGCTCCGGGGGCCAGTCGGCCGCCGCGCCCAGGAGCGTGACCTCGCTGCGACCGTCGAGCAGCGCGAGCACCCGCAGCAGCCGGACGCACGTGGGGTCGAGACCGTCGAGCAGCCGGGCGAGCGACCGACCGGCCGGGACCGCGGCGTCCGTCGCCGAGGGCCCGGGTGCACCCGCCGTCAGCCAGAAGGCGTTGCCGCTCGCGCCCTCGACCACGGCGGCCAGCAGGTCGTGGTCCCCGTCCGGACGCGCCTGCCGGGCCAGGCGCCACGCGTCGCGCTCGCCCAAGGGGCCCAGGTCGGCGTGGAGGCCGCCGCGGCGGTCGACGTCGTCGAGCAGCGCCCGCACCCCCGCCGGGGTCGGGTGGGGGCGACGCGCGAGCAGCACGTGCAGCGGGTGGTGCCGCGTGCGTCGTACCAGTGCCGAGAGCGCCGCCGCCGTGACCGGCTCCGCGCGGTGCACGTCGTCGACGCAGAGCAGCACGTCGCCCGCGTCGAGCAGCTCTTCGACCCCCGCGAGGACCGCGTCGACCAGCCGCGGCTGGAGCGGCACGCCCTCCTCCCAGGGCGACGCGCGCCGCTCCAGCGGCGGCGGTCCGGCGGGGTCGAGCCCCAGCGCGTCGAGCAGGCTCCCGCAGGGACGCACCGCGTCGTGCACGTCGAGGTCGGCCCTGACCACTGTGAGCCCCTCCGCGGCCACCCGACGGGCGACGTCGTCGAGCACGCGTGTCTTGCCGATGCCCGCCTCGCCCGTCAGCACGACCGGGCGGTCGCGCAGCGCCGCCAGCACGCGAGCGGTCTCGGCGGCCCGTCCCACGGTGGGGGCGGGTGGCAGGCTGTCCGAGCGCCCGGTCATCGGGGCGGTCATGGGGTCTCCTGACGCAGCCGGCGTGGAGGCGGTCCCGAGACCCCCGATCGTATCGGCCCCCGGCTCCCGGGGTACCGCCTCGCGCGGGCGGCTCAGGGGAGCCGGGTGTGACGCACGGCCACCGGCTGCAGCTCGCCGAAGCCGCGCACCGGTCGGGCGGGCAGCATCCGGGTCTCGTAGCGGTCGGCCGGGAGCGCCTCGGCGGTGTGCACGTCGGTGATCACCCGGTTGCGGCGGGCCACGGTGGTCAACCGGGCCGCCAGGTTGACCGCGGGGCCGTAGACGTCACCCATCCTGGTCACCACCGAGCCGGTCACCACGCCGATGCGCACGTCGGGGAGCCGCGGGTCGCGGCCGATCACCTGCACGATGTCCCACGCGGTGTCGACCCCCTCCGCGGGCGACGGCGCCCAGAAGAGCACCGAGTCACCGAGGGTCTTCACCACCCGGCCGCCACGGCGCGAGACCACCTCGTGGGCGCGGGACTCGAAGACCTCCACGAGGTCGCCGATCTCGTCGTCGCCGAGCCGGTTGGTGAGCTCGCTGAAGCTGACCAGGTCGGCGAAGCCGACGGTGGCCTCCACGTGCTCGTCCTCCGTGCTGGCCCCGTCGAGGCCCCCGGCGCGCGCCACCGCCGCCACGAGGTGGCGGCGCCACACGTAGCCCAGCAGCGCCTCGAAGTCCGCGCCGATCTGCTGGGCCAGGCGGACGACCTCGTCGGCGCGCTCCCCCGGCTCCACGGTGCGCTCGGCGTGGGAGGTCAGCGTCGCCACCTCCCAGTCGGCGAGGCGGTCCATCGTCTGCCCGACCGCCCGCGTCATCCGCACCACGGTGTCGAAGTCGAGGTCGGTCTCGGCGAGGATCCGGGTGACGCGCTCCAGCGCGTCGGCGTCGGCCTGGCTGTACGCCGTGGCGCGGCCGGTGTCGGGGAAGCCGAGCGCGCGCCACAGCCGCTGCGACTGCTCGCGCGGGACCCCCGCACGCGCGGCGACGTCGTCGCCGGTGCGGTCGGGCACCCAGCCCAGGATGGTGCGCTCGAGGTCCTCCGGCGAGGTCATCGGTCGTGGGTGCGGTGGAGCAGGTCGGAGACGATCCGCTGCGTCTCCTCCACCCGGGGGATGTCGTCGAGCTCGATGCCGAGGTCGCCGGCGTCGGAGATCACCAGCGTGCCGCACCCGAGCACCCGGTCGATCAGGTCCTTCTCGTAGGAGATGTCGCTGATCCGGTTGAGCGAGATGTCGTGACCCCGGCGGGTGATGACGCCCTCGCGGGTGATCAGGCGGCGGTCGGTGAAGGTGTAGGTCGAGGTCAGCCAGGCGACGAAGGGCCAGACGCAGCGCCAGAGCACCAGCAGCAGCGCCACCCCCCAGATGACCGCCCGCCACGTCCCCGCGTCGGCACCGGTGGGGATCGTGGAGACGAAGCCCGTCACGCCCACCACCAGGACCAGCACCAGGGCGGGCACGAAGAGGTGCTTGACGTGCGTGCGCGTCGACAGCACGACGGACTCGCCCTCGTTGAGGAGCTTTGGGGAGATGGACACGTCTAGATAGTGCCACCAGCGGGGCGCACGTGGACGACGTCTCCGGCCCCCAGGTGCTCCTCGCCGGCGGCGGTGCGCACCACGATCCGGCCGTCGGCGTCGACGTCGACGGCCTCGCCCTCGACCACCCCGCCCGGCACCGTCACCCGCACCGCCCGACCGAGCGTCGAGCACAGCCCCAGGTACGCCGCCCGCAGGTCCTCGCCCCGCAGCCACGCGTCGTACGCCGTGTCGAGCTCGCGCAGCAGCGCCGCCAGCAGCGTCGTGCGGTCGGCGGCGACGCCGGCCAGCGCGAGCGAGGTCGCGGTCTCCACCGGCAGCTCCTCGCGGGTCTGGAGCACGTTGAGCCCCACGCCGACGACCGCGGCGGCGTGCCCCTCGCGCTCGACCCGCTCCAGCAGGATCCCGCCGACCTTCGCGTCGTCGACCAGCACGTCGTTGGGCCACTTCAGCCTCGCCCCCAGGCCCGTCGCCGCGGTCACGGCGCGGGCGGTGGCCACGCCGGTCAGGAGCGGCAGCCAGGTCCAGCGCCGCGCCTCGACGTCGGGCTCGAGCAGGAACGACACCGTCAGCGACGACCCGGGCGTCACCACCCAGTCGCGCCCGAGCCGGCCCCGGCCCGCCGTCTGGTGCTGCGCGGCGAGGGCGAGCCGCTCGCCCGCGCCCGCCCGGAAGCGCTCGGCGAGCTCGGCGTTGGTGGACGCCGACTCGGGCACCACCTCCACCTCCCACCCCTCGTGGGTCAGCGGCGCGATCGGTGGGCGGCTGTCAGCGGAGGAGGTCATGACACTAGATTGACCGACGCCGCGCGCGGCTGGCCACAGCTCCGTCCGCCCGGCTCCGATCGGCCCCCAGGGAGGACCACAGGTGAGCGCAGCAGCACGAGACACTCCCCCGGGCGAGGGCACCGACGTCCCGGCCCAGGACTCGGGCATCGACATCCACACCACGGCCGGCAAGCTCGCCGACCTGGAGCGCCGCATCGACGAGGCCGTGCACGCGGGCTCGGCCAAGGCCGTGGAGAAGCAGCACGCCAAGGGCAAGATGACCGCGCGCGAGCGCATCGAGGCGCTCTTCGACGAGGGCTCCTTCGTCGAGCTCGACGAGCTGGCCCGGCACCGCTCGGTCGCCTTCGGCCTCGAGAAGAACCGGCCGTACGGCGACGGCGTCATCACCGGCTACGGCACCGTCGACGGCCGCCAGGTCTGCGTCTTCTCCCAGGACTTCACCGTCTTCGGCGGCTCCCTGGGCGAGGTCTACGGCGAGAAGATCACCAAGGTGATGGACCTCGCGATGAAGACCGGGTGCCCCATCATCGGCATCAACGAGGGCGCCGGCGCCCGGATCCAGGAGGGCGTGGTCTCGCTCGGCCTGTACGGCGAGATCTTCCGGCGCAACGTGCACGCCTCCGGCGTCATCCCGCAGATCAGCCTGATCATGGGCTCCTGCGCCGGCGGCCACGTCTACTCCCCCGCGGTCACCGACTTCACCGTCATGGTCGACGGCACCTCCAACATGTTCATCACCGGCCCCGACGTCATCAAGACCGTCACCGGCGAGGACGTCACGATGGAGGACCTCGGCGGCGCTCGCGCCCACAACACCAAGTCGGGCAACGCCCACTACATGGGCTCCGACGAGGAAGACGCGCTGGAGTACGTCAAGGCGCTGCTGTCGTACCTGCCGCAGAACAACCTGGACGACCCGCCGTCGTACGACGAGCCCGCCGACACCGAGGTCACCGACGACGACCGCGCGCTCGACGCCCTGATCCCCGACGGCGCCAACCAGCCCTACGACATGAAGGAGGTCATCGGCGGGGTCCTCGACGACGGCGAGTTCCTCGAGGTCATGGAGCTCTTCGCGCCCAACATCGTCGTCGGCTACGGCCGCGTCGAGGGGCGCAGCGTCGGGGTGGTGGCCAACCAGCCGCTGCAGTTCGCCGGCACGCTCGACATCGACGCCAGCGAGAAGGCCGCACGCTTCGTGCGCACCTGCGACGCCTTCAACATCCCGGTGCTCACCTTCGTCGACGTGCCCGGCTTCCTGCCCGGCACCGACCAGGAGTGGAACGGCATCATCCGGCGCGGCGCCAAGCTGATCTACGCCTACGCCGAGGCCACGGTGCCGCTCGTCACCATCATCACCCGCAAGGCCTACGGCGGCGCCTACGACGTGATGGGCTCCAAGCACCTCGGCGCCGACATCAACCTCGCGTGGCCGACCGCGCAGATCGCGGTGATGGGCGCGCAGGGCGCGGCCAACATCGTCTACCGCAAGGAGCTCAAGGCGATCGCCGACGACGGCGGCTCCCCCGAGCAGGTCGACTCGCGTCGCGCCGAGCTGATCGCGGAGTACGAGGACACCCTGGCCAACCCGTACGTCGCCGCCGAGCGCGGCTACGTCGACGCCGTCATCGCGCCGCACGAGACCCGCGTGGAGGTGGTGCGGGCGCTGCGGCTGCTGGCCACCAAGCGCGAGACCCTGCCGCCCAAGAAGCACGGGAACATCCCGCTGTGAGCGAGCCCGACGAGACCACCCCGCCGGCCGAGACCGTCGAGACCGCTTCGCCGGTCGAGCCGGTCGAGACCACGCCCCTGCTGCGGGTCGTCAAGGGCGACCCGACCCCCGAGCAGCTCGCGGCACTGGTCGCCGTCGTCGCGGCGTCGGCGGGAGGCGGCGGGGCCGACGCGCCGCGCCGGCGCTCGGAGTGGGCGGCCCCGCAGCGGCGGGTGCGCCAGCCCCACCTGCTCGCCCACCGGCACGGCCCCGGCGCCTGGCGGGCGAGCGCACGCTGATGGCCGTGCCGCGCCTGGTCCTCGCCTCCGCCTCCCCCGCCCGGCTGGAGACGCTGCGTCGCGCCGGCCTCGACCCCGAGGTCGTCGTCAGCGGCGTCGACGAGAGCACCGTGGAGGTCACCGACGCGGCCGACTACACCACCAAGCTGGCCCAGCTGAAGGCCGTCGCGGTGGCGGCCGACCAGAAGAACGCGCTGGTCGTGGGCTGCGACTCCGTGCTCGACCTCGACGGCGAGATCCTCGGCAAGCCACGCGACGGCGACGACGCCGTCGACCGCTGGCGACGGATGCGCGGCCGCGCCGGCGTGCTTCACACCGGCCACTGCGTCATCGACACCCAGCGCGAGGTCTGGATCGCTCGCTCCGCCGCCACGCAGGTGCGCTTCGCCCACGTCACCGACGACGAGGTGGCGGCGTACGTCGCCTCGGGCGAGCCGGCCGACGTGGCCGGGGCCTTCACCCTCGACGGCCTCGGCGGCGCCTTCGTCTCCGGCATCACCGGCGACCCGCACAACGTGGTCGGCATCAGCCTGCCACTGCTGCGCCTGATGCTCGACGAGCTCGGCTTCGCCTGGACCGACTTCTGGCGCACGCCCCGCCGCTGAGCGCTCCCCCTCACTCCACGGGGAGGCCGAGGCCGCGGGCGATGAGCATCCGCTGGACCTCGCTGGTGCCCTCGCCGATCTCCAGCACCTTGGCGTCCCGGTAGAAGCGGGTCACCGGGTACTCCTCCATGAAGCCGTAGCCGCCGAAGACCTGGGTGGCGATGCGGGTGCCGGTGACGGCGGCCTCGGTGGCGTAGAGCTTGGCCACGGCGGCGGCCTGCTTGAAGTCCTGCATCGACGGCGTCGAGCCACCGCCCGCCCTGCCGGCCATGGCGTCCCTCATCCAGGCCGCGCGATAGGTCAGCTGGCGGCTGGCCGCGAGCATCACCTCGAGGTCGGCGACCTGGAAGGCCAGGCCCTGCTTGCGCCCGATCGGGACGCCGAAGGTGGTGCGCTCCCCGGCGTACTGCACGCTCATGTCGAGGCACGCCTGCAGGCAGCCGACGGCAAGCGCCGCGATGGCCACCCGACCGTCGTCGAGGGTGGCCAGGAACTGCGCGTAGCCGCGCCCGCGCTCACCGAGCAGGTGGTCCTCGGGCACCCGGGCGTCGCTGAAGGAGAGCGGGTGGGTGTCGGAGGCGTGCCAGCCGAGCTTGTCGTAGGCCTTCTCGGCAGTGAAGCCCGGAGTGCCGCTGGGCAGCATGATCGCCGAGAGCTCCGGGCGGCCGTCGGGCCGCTCGCCCGTGCGCGCGGTGACGGTGACGACGCTGGTGATCTCGGAGCCCGAGTTGGTGATGAACTGCTTGGCGCCGTTGACCACCCACTCGCCGTCGCGCAGCTCCGCGCGGGTGCGGGTGGCGCCGGCGTCGGAGCCGGCACCCGGCTCGGTCAGGCCGAAGCCGGCCAGGGTGCGCCCCGCGACCAGGTCGGGCAGCCAGGTCTGCTGCTGCTCGGGGGTGCCGAAGGTCTGGATCGGGTTGATGCCGAGCCCGACGGCGGCCTCCAGGGTGATCCCCATCGACTGGTCGACCCGCCCGATCTCCTCGATCGCGACGCACAGGCTGGTGAAGTCACCGTCGGCGCCGCCCAGCTCCTCGGGCGCCGTGAGGCCGAAGAGGCCGAGGTCGCCCATCTGGTGGACCACATCGACCGGGAAGTGGTGGTCGCGGTCCCACTGCGCGGCGTGCGGGGCGATGGTCTTCTCGGCGAAGTCGCGCACCACGCGGCGGAACTGCTCGTGGTCCTCGGAGATCTCGAAGCTCATGGGCGGATCGTAGCCGCGCTCAGTTAACGACCGCTAACCTCGAGGTCGCCGAGCCGGGCGCGCACCTGCCCCGTCATGCGCTGCAGGGTACGGCGCAGCTCGCCGAGGTCGGCGTCGCCGAGGCCGAGCGACTCCTCGACCTCGCACTGCACCCGCTCGAACTCGTGGCGCAGCCGGCGTCCGTCGGCGCTGAGCCGCACCTCGACGACGCGCTCGTCGGCGGACGAGCGCGTGCGCGTCAGCTGCCCGGCCTGCTCCATGCGGCGCAGCAGCGGGCTCAGCGTGCCGTGGTCGAGCTGCAGCAGCGCGGCGAGCTGCTTGACCGAGAGCGCCTCCTGCTCCGGCATCGTGACCAGCACGAGGTACTGCGGGTAGGTCAGGCCGAGCGGCTCCAGCAGCGGGCGGTAGAGCGCCGTGACGGCGCGGGAGGCGGCGTACAGGTCGAAGCAGAGCATCTGGTCGAGCGTGCGCACGGCTGCCTCCTGGGGTCCTTGTCCTGCCACAGTACCCAGCCTACAATTATCTTGTGCACAAGATGTTTTCGGTGCACGTCCCCGACGAAGAGGAGAAGCACATGCCCACCCGTACCGCTCGCACCGCCTGGAACGGCTCGCTGCAGGAGGGCTCCGGCCAGGTCGAGCTCTCGAGCTCCCACGTCGGCACCTACGACGTCTCCTTCCCCAAGCGCGCTGCCGACGACGCCGGGGGCACCACCAGCCCCGAGGAGCTCATCGCCGCCGCTCACTCCTCCTGCTACGCCATGCAGCTCTCCGCGCTCGTCGCCGAGGCCGGCGGCACCCCGCAGAGCCTCGACGTCACCGCCGAGGTCTCCCTCGGCCCGGACGAGGCGCGCGGCGGCTTCCAGCTCACCGGCATCAAGCTCACGGTCGTGGGCGAGGTCGAGGGCCTCGACGCCGACGGCTTCGCCAAGGCCGCCGAGGACGCCAAGGCCGGCTGCCCCGTCAGCAAGGCGCTCACCGGCGTCGAGATCACCCTCGACGCCTCGCTGGAGGGCTGATCCCCCCAGCCGCCGACTCGGTCCCGGGCGCTGCGCGACGCGCGCCCGGGACCGATCCACGTCCGGAGGTCACTACACTCCTCCGGTGACCTCACTGAGCTCGACGGCGAGCTCGCTGGCCGACGTGACCACGTCGGACGCCGCGCTCCGCCGGTTCCTCCACGGCCTCCCCGGCGTCGACCAGGTGGGCGTCGAGCAGCGCGTCGCCTCGCTCGCGACCCGGTCCATCAAGACCACGGCGAAGGCCTACGCGCTCGACCTGGCCATCCGCATGGTCGACCTGACCACCCTCGAGGGCGCCGACACCCCCGGCAAGGTCCGCTCGCTGGGCGCCAAGGCGCTGCGGCCCGACCCCACCGACCCCACCTGCCCGTCGGTCGCCGCCGTCTGCGTCTACCCCGACATGGTCCCGTACGCCGTGGAGGCGGTCACCACGCCCGGCGGCCGGCTCCACGTCGCGTCGGTGGCCACGGCCTTCCCCAGCGGCCGCTCCTCGCGCTCGATCAAGCTGGAGGACACCCGCGACGCCGTCGCGGCCGGGGCCGACGAGATCGACATGGTCATCGACCGGGGCGCCTTCCTGACCGGGCGCTACCTCGACGTCTTCGAGGAGATCGTGGCCGTGCGCGAGGCCTGCGCCCGGCCCGACGGCTCCCGCGCCCACCTCAAGGTCATCTTCGAGACCGGCGAGCTGCAGACTTACGACAACGTGCGCCGGGTCAGCTGGCTGGCCATGCTGGCCGGCGCCGACTTCATCAAGACCTCCACCGGCAAGGTCCAGCCCGCCGCCACGCTGCCGGTGACGCTGGTGATGCTCGAGGCGGTGCGCGACTTCCGGGCGTCGACGGGGCGGATGGTCGGCGTCAAGCCCGCCGGCGGCATCCGCACCAGCAAGGACGCCATCCGCTACCTCGTGGTGGTCAACGAGGTGGCCGGGCCCGACTGGCTCGACCCCGACTGGTTCCGCTTCGGCGCCTCCTCGCTGCTCAACGACCTGCTGCTGCAGCGCACCAAGATGAGCACCGGCCGCTACTCCGGCCCCGACTACGTGACCCTGGACTGAGAGCGATGAGCACCCCCTTCGAGTACGCCCCCGCCCCCGAGTCGCGCTCGGTGGTCGACCTGCGGCCCACCTACGGGCTCTTCGTCGGCGGCGAGTTCGTCGACGGACACGCCGACCCGCTGAAGTCGGTCAACCCGGCGACCGAGGAGGTGCTCGCCGAGGTCGCCACCGCCGACGCCGACGACGTCGACGCCGCGGTCAGGGCCGCCCGGCGGGCCTACCAGCGCACCTGGTCGCGGATGAGCGGCAGCGAGCGCGGCAAGTACCTCTTCCGGATCGCGCGTCTGATCCAGGAGCGCTCCCGCGAGCTCGCCGTGCTCGAGACGCTCGACAACGGCAAGCCGATCAAGGAGGCGCGCGACGTCGACGTCCCGACCGCCGCCGCCCACTTCTTCTACTACGCCGGCTGGGCCGACAAGCTCGAGTACGCCGTCGCGGGCGGCGGCACGCCGCAGCCGCTCGGGGTCGCCGGCCAGGTCATCCCCTGGAACTTCCCCTTCCTGATGCTGGCGTGGAAGGTCGCGCCCGCGCTCGCCGCCGGCAACACCGTCGTGCTCAAGCCGGCCGAGACCACGCCGCTCTCGGCCCTGCTCTTCGCCGAGATCTGCCAGCAGGCCGACCTGCCGCCGGGCGTGGTCAACATCGTCACCGGGGCCGGCGCCACCGGCCAGGCGGTGGTCAGCCACGCGGACGTCGACAAGGTCGCCTTCACCGGCTCCACCGACGTCGGTCGCTCGATCGCGCGCGCCGTGGCGGGCAGCGACAAGCGCCTGACCCTCGAGCTGGGCGGCAAGGCCGCCAACATCGTCTACGACGACGCCCCGCTCGACGAGGCGGTCGAGGGCATCGTCAACGGCATCTTCTTCAACCAGGGCCACGTGTGCTGCGCCGGCTCGCGGCTGCTGGTGCAGGAGTCGGTGGCCGAGGAGGTGCTCGAGCGGCTCCGCCGCCGCATGGGCACGCTGCGCCTGGGCGACCCGCTCGACAAGAACACCGACGTCGGCGCCATCAACTCCTCGGCCCAGCTCGCGCGGATCCGCGAGCTGGTCGAGGCCGGCGAGGCCGAGGGCGCCGAGCGCTGGTCGCCGCCCTGCGACCTGCCCGAGCGCGGCTACTGGTTCGCCCCCACCCTCTTCACCGGCGTCAGCCAGGCCCACCGCATCGCCCGGGAGGAGATCTTCGGCCCCGTGCTCTCGGTGCTGACCTTCCGCACCCCCGCGGAGGCGGTCGAGAAGGCCAACAACACGCCGTACGGCCTCTCGGCCGGCATCTGGTCCGACAAGGGCAGCCGCGCGCTGTGGACCGCCGAGCGGCTCCGCGCCGGCGTGGTGTGGACCAACACCTTCAACAAGTTCGACCCCGCCAGCCCGTTCGGCGGCTACAAGGAGTCCGGCTACGGCCGCGAGGGCGGCCGCCACGGGCTCGAGGCCTACCTGAAGGGAGCCGACCAGTGAGCCCCACCTCGCGCGCCGAGGTCCGCAAGACCTACAAGCTCTACGTGGGCGGCGCCTTCCCCCGCTCGGAGTCGGGCCGCTCCTACGTCGTCAACGACGCCAAGGGCCGCTTCTGGGCCAACGCCTCCCACGCCTCGCGCAAGGACGTGCGCGACGCCGTGGTCGCCGCCCGCAAGGCCTTCGACGGCTGGGCGGGCCGCACGGCGTACAACCGCGGCCAGGTGGTCTACCGGATCGCCGAGGTGCTGGAGGGCCGACGCGAGCAGTTCGAGTCCGAGATCCGCGCCGCCGAGGGCGTCACCGCCGCCCGGGCGCGCGCGGCCGTCGACGCGGCCGTCGACCGGCTCGTCTGGTACGCCGGCTGGGCCGACAAGCTCTCACAGGTGGTGGGCGGTGCCAACCCCGTGGCCGGCCCCTTCCTCAACCACTCCGCGCCCGACCCCAGCGGCGTGATCGGCGTGGTCGCCCCCGACGGCCCGCTGCTCGGCCTGGTGAGCGTGGTCGCGCCGGTGATCACCACCGGCAACACCTGCGTCGTGGTGGCCAGCGAGCCCCACCCGCTGACCGCGGTCACCCTGGGCGAGGTCATGGCCACCGCCGACGTGCCCGGCGGTGTCGTCAACCTGCTGACCGGTCCCCGCGCCGAGCTGGCGCCGTGGCTCGCCTCCCACATGGACGTCAACGGCCTCGACCTGACCGGCGTCGCCGACCCCGAGCTCGCCCGCAACCTGGAGATCGAGGCGGCGCAGAACCTCAAGCGCGTCCGGCGTCCGGCCGACGAGGACCTGCTGGCCACCCCGGGGCTCGGCCGGATGACGACCTTCCTGGAGACCAAGACCGTCTGGCACCCCGTCGGGCGCTAGCGCTCGCACGGCTCAGCCCAGCAGCAGCACCACGACCACCAGGGTCGGCACCGAGAGCACCGTGGTGATGAGGATCGTGTCGCGCACGATCACCTCCATGCGGCCGTAGCGACTCGCGTGCAGGAAGATGTTCTGCGCCGTGGGCAGGCTCGCGCAGACCACCACGGCCAGCAGCGCGGCGCCGTCCATGCCGAGCACCCAGTGCCCCACGGCGTACGCCGTGCACGGCATCAGCACCAGCTTGCACAGCGTCGTCACGCTCAGCTCGACGCGGCTGCCGACCCCGGCCAGGCCGGGCCCGAGGCGCAGCGAGATGCCGTAGGCGATCAGCATGCCGGGGATCGCCAGCGCGCCGACCAGCTCGACGGGCTCCTGCAGCATCGTCGGCAGCCGCCAGCCCGTGGCCGCCAGCAGCACGCCGAGGAGCGCGCCGACGGTGAGCGGGTTGCGGAAGGGCCGCGAGAGCGCGGCCCGCAACCCCAGCGACCGCCCGGGCACCCGCGCGTCGAGCACCAGCATCGAGAGCGGCTGCGCCAGCAGCATCTGCACCAGCAGGAGCGGCGCGATCGCCACCGGGTCACCCAGCACGTAGCCCGCGACCGGGAGGCCGAGGTTGCCCGCGTTGACGTACGCCGCCGCCATGCCACCCACCACCAGGTCGCCGAGCTCGCTGCGCCGGCGCCACCGGGCCCAGGCCATGTAGGCGCCGGCCGTGACGGCGTAGGTCACGGCCGCGACGACCAGCCCGTCGACGAGCGTGGCCCCGAGGTCGGCGTCGGCGATGGTGGTCATCAGCAGCGCCGGGCTGGCCACGAAGAAGGCGACGTTGAGCAGCTCTCGCTGCGTGGTCTCCCCCACCAGCCGCAGGTGCGCCAGCAGCGCCCCCAGCCCGATCACGAGCCCGATCGAGACGAACCCGTTCAGCAGTGCCACGGCACCAGCCTGCCGGGCGCGCTAGCGGGGCAGGTCGTCGGTGCCCCCGCTGTTGACGCCGCGGCCGCGCATCTCCAGCACCGCCTCGGTGCGGCTGCCGACGCCGAGCACGCGCAGCAGCGTGCTGACCTCGCGCTCCACCGTGCGCGGGGAGAGGTCGAGCAACCGGGCGATGGCCTTGTCCTTCTCGCCGATGCACAGCAGCCGCGCCACGGCCAGCTGCCGCTCGGTGAGCGGGGGCTCCTCCCCCGGCTCGAGCAGCGGCCGCGCGAGGGGCAGCGTCTCGTCCCAGATCTCGAGCATCTCGGCGACCACCGCGCGGTCGTGGGTGCACCAGACGACCCGGTTGCCGAAGGCGTCGTCGGGCCCCGAGATCATCGCGGTGTGGTCGTCGATGACCATGGCGCGCACGAAGACCGGGCCGAGCAGCGTGTTGGGGTAGATCGACGACAGCAGCGGGTGGGTGCGTGGCGTGGTCGGTCGCGTCAGCAGCTGCACCGCGACCCCGCGCATGCCGAGCCGTCGGCTGAGGTCGAGGCCGGGGTCCTCCGGGTCGTAGGCGTAGTCGGTCTGCAGCACCAGCACCTGGCGGCGCACGTGGGGGGCGAGGCGCCGCAGCTCGGTGTTGCGCGCCGCCAGTCCGACCAGGGGCACGCTCTCGCCGCTCTCGGCCAGCGGACCGATCGTCCGCCCCACCAGCTCGAGGGTGCGCGTGCGGAGCCGGGCCATGGCGGGGGTCTCCCCCAGCAGGCTGCTCCCGAGATCGCTCACATCCATGCCGGGCATGTTCCCAGATCGTGCCGTCGACACGCAGGAGCTCCGTGCGACGGCGAGACGGCCCACCCCCCGCGGGGCCGTCCCGGCGCGTCGTACCGCGCCTACTCTGGCCGACGACGGCGCCGGCTGACCATCTCGCGACGGGACATGTCGTGCACCCGCCACGCACACGGCGGCTCAGGGACGAGGAGGATCGCGGTCAGTGGGCGCCGAGGGCGGCGTACCCGGGCTTGACGACGTCCTCGATGAGCGCGAGCCGCTCGTCGAAGGGCGCGAAGGCCGACTTCATCGCGTTGACCGTCACCCAGCGCAGGTCCTCCAGCGACCACCCGAAGGCGTCGACGAGCGCCTGCATCTCGCGGGTCATCGAGGTGCCGCTCATCAGCCGGTTGTCGGTGTTGACGGTGACGCGGAAGCGCAGCCGCGCGAGCAGGCCGATCGGGTGCTCGGCGATGGAGGCGGCGGCTCCGGTCTGCACGTTGGAGTGGGGGCACAGCTCGAGCGGCACCCGCTTGTCGCGCACGTACGCCGCCAGCCGTCCCAGCCGCACACCACCGTCGTCGGCGACCTCGACGTCGTCGACGATGCGGACGCCGTGGCCGAGGCGGTCGGCCCCGCACCACTGCAGCGCCTCCCAGATCGACGGCAGCCCGAAGGCCTCGCCGGCGTGGATGGTGAAGTGGGCGCTCTCGCGCTTGAGGTACTCGAAGGCGTCGAGGTGGCGGGTCGGCGGGTTGCCCGCCTCGGCGCCCGCGATGTCGAAGCCCACCACGCCGTCGTCGCGGTGCGACACGACCAGCTCGGCGATCTCGCGCGAGCGGGCCGCGTGGCGCATCGCCGTCAGCAGCTGCCGCACCACGACGGTCCGCCCGGCGCTCGCGGCGGCCGCGGTGCCCTCGTCGAGGCCGTCCTGCACCGCCCGCACCACCTCCTCGAGGGTGAGACCGGCGGCGAGGTGCTGCTCCGGGGCGTAGCGCACCTCGGCGTACACCACGCCGTCGGCGGCGAGGTCCTCGACGCACTCGCGCGCCACCCGCGTCAGGTGGTCGGCGCGCTGCATCACCGCGACGGTGTGGTCGAAGGTCTCCAGGTAGCGCGGCAGCGACCCGCTGTCGGCGGACTCGACGAACCAGCGGGCCAGCGACGCGGCGTCGTGCGCGGGGAGGTCGTGACCCACCTCGTCGGCCAGCTCGAGCACCGTCTCCGGGCGTACTCCCCCGTCGAGGTGGTCGTGCAGCAGCACCTTCGGGGCAGCCGCCACCGTCTCCGGGGAGGGCGGGATAGGTTCGGCCATGTCGTCATCCAAGCAGGCACGGTCAGGAGAGCAGATGCGGGTGTTCGGGAGCTTCGAGGAGATCGAGGCCGCGGCGGGCGAGGAGATCGGCGTCGGTGAGTGGGTCACCATCGACCAGGACCGGGTCGACGCCTTCGCCGACGTCACCGGTGACCACCAGTGGATCCACGTCGACCGCGAGCGCGCCGCGCAGAGCCCCTTCGGCGGCACCATCGCCCACGGCTACCTCACGCTCTCGCTGCTGCCGTGGCTCGGCTCCCAGGTCTTCAGCCTCGAGACCCCCGGCGCCAAGCTCAACTACGGCGTCAACAAGGTGCGCTTCCCCGCCCCGGTCCCCGTGGGCTCGCGCATCCGCACGCGGGTCACGATGGGCGACTCGGTCACCGTCGCCGCCGGGCGGCAGCTGACGCTGCAGCACGTCATCGAGATCGAGGGCGGCGACAAGCCCGCCTGCGTCGCCGAGACCGTCGTCCTGCTCCTCGAGGGCTGAGCGGCCCGCTCAGGGGGCGACGCGGCCCAGGATCGTCTCGGGCACGTCGTACGACGCCTCGGCCTCGACGTCGAAGCCGCCGTCGAGCGACTCCAGGGCGCGGGCGAAGCGGTCGGGCTCGTCGGTGTGCAGGGTGAGCAGCGCCTCCCCCTCCCGGACGGCGTCGCCGGGGCGTGCGTGCCACTCCACGCCGGCGGCGGCCTGCACGCTCGCGCCCTGCGTGGCGCGTCCGGCGCCGAGCCGCCAGGCCGCCAGGCCGACGGCCATGGCGTCGAGGCGCGTCAGGACGCCGTCGCGCGGCGCCGCGACCACGTGGGTCTCACGGGCGGTCGGCAGCGGTGCGTCGGGGTCGCCGTCCTGCGCGGCGACCATGCGCCGCCACACGTCCATCGCGCGTCCGTCGGCCAGGGCGTCGGCGGGGTCGACGTCGCCGCGACCCGCGCCGGCGAGCATCTCGCGGGCCAGGGCCAGCGTGAGCTCCACGACGTCGTCGGGACCGCCCCCGGCCAGCACCTCGACCGACTCGCGCACCTCCAGCCCGTTGCCGGCCGTGAGCCCGAGCGGCGTCGACATCTGGGTGAGCAGCGCCACCGTGCGCACCCCGGCGTCGGTGCCCAGCGCCACCATGGTCTCGGCGAGCTCGTGGGCGTCGTCGTAGGACTTCATGAAGGCGCCCGTGCCGACCTTCACGTCGAGCACCAGCGCTCCGGTGCCCTCGGCGATCTTCTTGCTCATGATCGAGCTGGCGATCAGCGGGATCGCCTCGACGGTGCCGGTCACGTCGCGCAGGGCGTAGAGCTTCTTGTCAGCCGGGGCCAGGCCGGACCCGGCCGCGCAGACCACAGCGCCGACGTCGTCGAGCTGACGCAGCATCTCCTCGTTGGAGAGCGACGCGCGCCAGCCGGGGATGGCCTCGAGCTTGTCCAGCGTGCCCCCGGTGTGGCCGAGACCGCGGCCGGAGAGCTGCGGCACCGCGACCCCGCAGGCGGCGACCAGGGGTGCGAGCGGCAGCGTGATCTTGTCGCCCACCCCGCCGGTCGAGTGCTTGTCGGCGGTCGGGCGCGACAGCGTGGAGAAGTCCATCCGCTCGCCGCTCGCGATCATGGCGGCGGTCCAGCGGGAGGTCTCCTCGCGGCCCATGCCGTTGAGCAGGATCGCCATCGCCAGCGCCGACATCTGCTCGTCGGCCACCTCGCCACGGGTGTAGGCGTCGACCACCCAGTCGATCTGGCTCGCCGTCAGCTCCTGGCCGTCGCGCTTGGCGACGATGACCTCCACGGCGTCGTGCGCGGCCATCTGCTTCCTCCCGGTCGTCGTCGGTGACGGCCCGACGCTACGTGACCCGGCAGGTGCGAGAGTGACCAGGTGACGGCTGGTACGGGGGCGCCCCCCACGGTGGGCGAGGAGCTCTGGGGGCCGCAGCGACGTGCGGTGACGGTCGGCATCGTGCTGCTGATCAGCCTGGTCGCCTTCGAGGCGATGGGCGTCGGGACGGCCATGCCCGCGCTCGTCGCCGACCTGGGCTCGGTCGAGACCTACGCCTGGCCCTTCGTGGCCTTCATCGCCGCGATGGTCGTGGGCACCGTGGTCGCCGGCCGCTGCTGCGACCGGGCCGGACCGCGGGTGCCGCTCGTGCTCGGACCCCTGGTCTTCGGCCTCGGGCTCGTCGTCGCGGGCACCGCACCGAAGATGACGCTGCTGCTGGGCGGCCGGGTGCTCCAGGGTCTGGGCGCCGGGGCGCTGGGGGTCTCGGTCTACGTGCTGATCGCGCGCGTCTATCCCTCCCCCGCCCGTCCGGCCGTCTTCGCGCTGCTCTCGGCCGCCTGGGTGCTGCCCTCGCTCGTCGGGCCCCCGGTGGCCGGGCTGGTCACCGACCGCTGGTCGTGGCACTGGGTCTTCCTCGGCCTGCTGCCGCTGGTGGTGCTCGCCGCCGCCCTGGTCGCCCCGATGGCCGCGCGCCAGCAGCCGCCCGCGAGCCCCGCGCCACGACGTCCGGGCCTGGTGCCCGCCGCGCTGGCCTCGGCCGGCGGCATCTCGGCCCTGACCTGGGCGGGCGAGGACCCGCGCGGCGTACGCCTCGTCGTCGCGGTGGCCGGGGCTGCCGCGCTGGTGGTCTTCGTGCGCCGCCTGCTCCCGCCCGGCACCCCGCGGGCCCGGCCGGGCATCGCCGCGGTGGTGGCCGGGCGCTGGCTGATGTCGGGGGCCTTCTTCACCGCGGTGGCCTACCTGCCGCTCTCCCTCACCGACACCCACGGCTGGTCGCTCACGGCGGCGGGGATGCCGCTGGTCGCCGGCTCGCTCGCCTGGTCGGCCGCCTCGGCGTGGCAGGGCCGCCGCCCGGAGCTGTCGCGCAGCGTGCTGCTGCGGGTCGCCTTCGCGCTGCTGGCGGCCGGTCTCGCCGGGCTGCTGCTCGTGGTCCCGGCGTGGGGCGTGCCCTGGGCGGCGCTGCCGGCGATGACGCTGGCGGGGCTCGGCATGGGGCTGGGCTTCTCCTCGCTCTCCTACCTGCTCCTCCAGGAGTCGCCGCCCGAGGACGTCGGCTTCAACTCCTCCTCGACCCAGCTGTCGGACCAGCTCTCGCAGGCCTGCTTCGTCGCCCTGGGCGGCATCCTGCTGGCGCTGCTCGTCACCCCCACGGCCCTCAGCGCGCTCGTGGTGGTGCTGGTCGGGCTGGCGTGCCTGGGCTGGGTGCTCAGCCCGCGGACGCACTCTGCGCGCTGAGGTGCGCACCGAGCCGGTCGAGGCAGTGCGCCCAGCCCTCGGCGTGGCTGTCGCGCTGCGAGGCCTCGGCGTGCCGCTCGTGGCGCAGCACGATCTCGGTCCCGCCCGGCACCTCCCGCAGCACCACGGTCACCAGCGTCTCCTCGGTCTCGCCGTCCCAGCGCCAGGTCAGCACGAGGCGGTGCGGCGCCTCGGCCTCCACGACCTCCCCGGAGACCGCCATGCCGACGCTCTCCGAGGAGATCCGGTAGGCCGCCCCCGCCCGGGCGTCCAGCTCGACCACGGTGCCGAAGCGCTCCGGCCACATCCACTGCGCCCACTCCTGGGTCCAGGCGCGCCACACGCGCGTCCGCTCCGCGGCCACGACGCGGGTCAGCTCCAGGCGGGTCGGGTCGTCGCTCACGGCTGCTCCTCCAGGTGGGTGGTGAGGCGGTCGAGGCCGCCGGTCCAGAAGAGTCGCTGCCGCAGCAGCCACTCCTGCGCCTCGTCGAGCGCACCGGGCACGACCTCGCACCGCGTCGTCCGCCCGGACCGGGTGCGGGTCACCAGGCCGGCGCCCTCGAGCACGTCGAGGTGCCGGCTCAGCGTGGGCAGCCCCACCGCGAGCGGTGCGGCGAGCTCGCCGACGGTGGCCGGGCCCTCCCCCAGCTCGGCCAGCACCTGCCGCCGCACCGGGGAGCTCAGGGCCGCGAAGACGCTGCCGACAGGATCATTCGTCACCTGACGAACAGTTGCATGACCGACGAAATGTGT
Source organism: Nocardioides aequoreus (assembly GCF_000720335.1). Taxonomy (GTDB): domain Bacteria; phylum Actinomycetota; class Actinomycetes; order Propionibacteriales; family Nocardioidaceae; genus Marmoricola; species Marmoricola aequoreus. The sequence continues at coordinate 220,063 of NZ_JOJN01000007.1, forward strand.
CAACCGTGCACGGGCACGGCGGCGTACCCGCGCAGCACGAAGGTGCCGCGCGAGACCGGCTCCCCCGCCAGGGCGGGACCGGGCATCCGGCCGGCGAGCACGCCGAGCGACTCCACCAGCTCCATGCGCGCCAGCGGCGCCCCGAGGCAGAAGTGCACGCCGGCCCCGAAGGCCAGGTGCGGGTTGGGGTCGCGGTCGGGCACGAAGTCGTCGGGCCGGTCGAAGACGGCCGGGTCGCGGTTGGCCGACCCCAGCAGCGCGGCGATCCTGTCGCCGGCGGCCAACCGTACGCCGGCCACCTCGACGTCCTCCTTGGCGGTGCGCTCGAAGAGCTGCAGCGCGGAGTCGAAGCGCAGCATCTCCTCCACGAGCGGGCCGTGGTCGGCGACCTCCCCCAGCGAGCGCCCCGAGCGCAGCAGCCCCACCGCGCCGTTGCCGAAGACGTTGACGGAGGCCTCGTGGCCGGCGTTGAGCAGCAGCACCACCGTCGCGACCAGCTCGAGCTCGGTCAGCCCGGCGGCGAGCAGGTCGGAGGTGAGGTCGTCACCGGGGTCGCGTCGGCGGCGCTCGACGTGCTCGCGCACCAGCGCGGCGAAGTCGGTCGAGGCCCGCACCGCCTCGGCCTCGACCTCGGGCGACGGCGAGGGCTCGTACATCCGCACGATGGCCTGGCTCCAGCGCCGCAGGTCGGGCACCGAGGCCGCCTCGAGACCGACCAGCTCGGCGATGACGAGCACGGGCAGCGGCTCGGCGTAGTCGGCGAGCAGGTCGAACGACGACCCGTCGGACGCGCCCACCTCGTCGAGCAGTCCGGCCGCGACCTCGCGCACCCGCGGCCGCAGCCGCTCGACGTGGCCGCGGTTGAAGGCACCGGCGACCGCGCGGCGCAGCCGGGTGTGCTCCGGCGGCTCCTGCTCCATCATCTGGTGGCGGTGCAGCAGGTTGAAGGGCTCGAGCGCGGCGGTCGGCTCGCGGTCGCGCCAGAGGCGCCCGAGCCGCCGCTCCCGCAGCACCGCCCCCGCGGCGGCGTGGCTCAGCGCCAGCCAGGTGCCGCTGGGCTCGTGCCACGCCACCCCGAGCCGGTCCCGCTCGTCAGCCAGCGCCGGGTAGGGGTCGCGGACCAGCGCAGCCGACCCCAGGTCGAGCCGCGAGGTCGGCGCCGGGTCAGGCGAGGTCGTCTGGGCCGAAGGCATCGGGCAGCACCTCGTCCATGCGGCGTACGCCGGAGACGGTCCAGAGCAGCAGGTCGGGACCGCCGAACTCCCACAGCAGCTGTCGGCAGCGTCCGCACGGCATGATCACCTCCTGCAGCTTGTTGACGCACACGAAGTGCGTCAGCCGTCCGCCGCCGCCGAGCTGCAGCGCGGAGACCAGGCCGCACTCAGCGCACAGCCCCAGGCCGTACGACGCGTTCTCGACGTTGCAGCCGGTGACGACGCGGCCGTCGTCGACGAGCGCGGCGGCGCCGACCTGGTAGTCGGAGTAGGGCGCGTAGGCGTGAGTCGCGGCCTCGACCGCACGGGTCCGCAGCTGCTCCCAGTCGACCTCGTCCGTGGCGCTCACCCGGCGCTGCCCTTGCGGTAGATCTGCCCGTCGGCCGCGGGCATCCGCAGCCGCTGGGACGCGAAGGCCAGCACCAGCAGGGTGGTGACGTACGGCGCCATCTCGGTGAACTCGGAGGGGACCACCTCGGTGAGCAGGTACCACGCCAGGAAGGCGACCGCGAAGACCGCCGAGCCGACGGCCTTTCGGCGCTCGCCGCGGCGCAGCTGCCACACCGCGACCAGGGCCAGCAGCGCGACCACGAAGAGCAGCAGTGCGTGCACCGTGACCTCGCCGTCGCGGAACTGCAGCGCGCCGGTGTAGCCGAAGAGGAGCGAGCCGCCCAGCAGCCCGGCGGGGTTCCAGTTGCCGAAGATCATCGCGGCCAGGCCGATGTAGCCCTGCCCGCCCGTCTGGCCGGTCTGGAAGATCGACGACGACACCATCGCGAGCAGCGCGCCGCCGAGGCCCGCGAAGCCGCCCGAGATCGTTACCGCGAGGAACTTGTAGCGGTAGACGTTGACGCCGAGCGTCTCGGCCGCGACCGGGGCCTCACCGCAGGAGCGGAGCCGGAGACCGAAGGTGGTGTGCCACAGCACCCACCAGCTGAGCACGAGCAGCAGCAGGCAGACCAGCACCAGGCTGGAGAGCTGCGTGGTGAGCATGCGGACGACGTTGGCGAGGTCGCTGACGAGGAACCAGCCGGTCTCGCTGACGGTCGCGGCGAGGTCGGAGACGCCGGGCACGGTGATGGTGGGCGGCGTCGGCAGCGGCGGCGACTGCCGCGGCCCGCCACCGGGGGTGCCGGTGAACCAGACGGCCGCCATGAAGCCCGCCAGGCCCGCGGCGATCAGGTTGATCGCCACACCGGAGACGATGTGGTCGACGCCGAAGACGACCGTCGCGACGGCGTGCACCACGCCGCCCAGGGCGCCGAGCAGGATCGCCCCGAGCACACCCGCGACGAGGCCGTAGTTGTAGCCGAAGAAGCCCGCGCCGAGGGTGCCCATGATCATCATGCCCTCGAGGCCGATGTTGACCACGCCCGCGCGCTCGCTCCAGAGCCCGCCCAGGCCGGCCATCGCGATCGGCATCGCGGCCACGAGCGTGACCCCCAGGGTGCCCGCGGTGGTCAGCTGGTCGGCACCGGTGACCACGCGCACGACGCACAGCAGCACGAAGAAGGCGGCGATCAGGCCGACCAGGCGCCAGCGGCCGCGGCCGCGCTGCCGCTCGGGGGCGCCCGAGGTGCCAGGCGTGGCGCCGGCCGCGGTGCCGGCGGCAGGGGTGGGGGCGCTCACGACGCGGCTCCTTCCGTCGGGGCCGCGGCTCGGGACTCCGCGGAGAGGGTGCTGGCCACCTGCGTCTGCTCGGCACGCACCCGGTAGCGGCGCACGACCTCGTAGACGATCACCACCGACATCACCACGACGCCCTGGGCGACGGCGACGATGTCGGGGCTGATGCCCGCCAGGATGTTGAGCAGGTTGGCCTGCTGGGAGAGGTAGGCGAAGAGCAGCGCCGCGAAGGCGATGCCGACGGGGTGGTTGCGGCCCAGCAGCGCGACCGCGATGCCGGCGAACCCCAGGCCCGCCTGGAAAGACGAGCCGTAGTTGTAGGCGCTGGAGAAGATCACCGGCAGTCCGACCAGCCCGGCCACGGCGCCGGAGAGCAGCATCGTCGTCACGATCATGCGCCTGCTGTCGACGCCGCTCGCCACCGCGGCCGAGTCGGAGGCGCCGGTCGCCCGCAGCTCGAAGCCGAAGCGGGTGCGGTTGAGCACCAGCCAGAAGAGCACGCCGACCACGATCGCCAGCAGCGAGAGGCCATAGAGCTCGGTCGGGCTGTCGGGGAAGATCGCGATGGTGCCGATCCGGCTGCCCTCGGGCATCGGGTCGGTGCCGGTGGCGTTGCCCGTGGTGCGCCCGACCTTGACGATCAGGTAGCTGATCAGGAAGCCCGCGATCGAGTTGAGCATGATCGTCGAGATCACCTCGCTGACCCCGCGGTAGGCCCGCAGCGCGCCGGCGAGGCCGGCCCACGCGGCACCGACGGCCATGGCGACGACCACGGCGAGGAGCGAGTTGAGGTAGCCCGGCAGCCACGCGGCGCCCGCGACCGCGCCCGCGGCGAAGGCGGCGAGGCGGTACTGGCCCTCGACGCCGATGTTGAAGAGGTTCATCCGGAAGCCGATGGCCGCGGCGACGCCCGAGAGGTAGAGCACGGAGGCCTGGTTGAGCATGGCGACCGCGTTGCGCGGCTCGGGCACGCTCGACATGACGGACCAGAAGCCCGCGATGTCGTCGCCGATCACGGCGAGCACCACGGTGATGATCAGGCCCGCGAGCAGCAGCGCGAGCACCGGGCTCGCCAGCGCGAGGGCGCCGCGGCGTACGACGCTCATGCGGGCGCCTCCTCGTCGGTCGGGTCGTCGGCGCCGGTCATCGCCGAGCCGAGGTCCTGCGGGGTCACCGCACGCGGGTCGAAGCGGCCCACGAGGCGACCGCGCAGCAGCACCGAGATGGTGTCGGAGAGCCCGATCAGCTCGTCGAGGTCGGCGGAGACCAGCAGCACCGCGAGGCCCTCGCGGCGCGCGTCCTTGATGTGGCGCCAGATCTGCGCCTGCGCGCCGACGTCGACGCCGCGGGTGGGGTGCGAGGCGATCAGCAGCCGCGGGTCGCCGCTCATCTCGCGGCCGACGATGAACTTCTGCTGGTTGCCACCTGAGAGCGCGCGGGCGGTGGTGTCGATGCCGGGCGTGCGCACGTCGTACTGCTCCACGATGCGGGTGGAGTCGCGCCGGGCGCCGCGGAGGCTGAGCCAGCCGCCCCTGACCGACGGCGGCCGGGTCTGGTGGCCGAGGATCCGGTTCTCCCACAGCGGGGAGTCGAGCAGCAGGCCGTGGCGGTGCCGGTCCTCGGGGATGTAGCCGATCCCGGACTCGCGGCGACGCTTCGTCGACCAGGAGGTGACGTCCTCGTCGCCGAGGCGCACGCTGCCCCGGGAGAGCCGGCGCATGCCGATGATCGCCTCGACCAGCTCGGTCTGGCCGTTGCCCTCGACGCCCGCGATGCCGAGGACCTCGCCGGCGTGGATGTCGAGGCTGATGCCGCTCAGCTCGGGACGCCCGGCCGCGTCGAGGACTTCCAGGTCGCGCACCGAGAGCAGCACCCGGTCGGTGACGGTGGACTCCTCGGTGCTCGGCGAGGGGAGCTCGCTGCCGACCATCAGCTCGGCGAGCTGGCGCGAGGTGACCTCGTCGGGCCGCACCGAGGCGACGGTGGTGCCGCGGCGGACGACGGTGATCTCGTCGGCGATCGCCCGGACCTCGTCGAGCTTGTGGGAGATGAAGATCAGGGTGTGGCCCTCGGCCTTGAGCAGCCGCAGGTTGGTGAAGAGCGCGTCGACCTCCTGCGGCACCAGCACCGCGGTCGGCTCGTCGAGGATGATGATGCTCGCGCCGCGGTAGAGGACCTTGAGGATCTCCACGCGCTGCCGCTCGCCGACGCCGAGCGTCTCGACGAGCTCGTCGGGGTCGAGGTCGAAGCCGTACTGGCGCGAGATCTCCTGGATCCGCTCGCGGGCCGCGTCACCGATGCCGTGCAGCCGCTCGGCGCCCAGCACGACGTTCTCGAGCACGCTGAGGTTGTCGGCCAGCATGAAGTGCTGGAAGACCATCCCGATGCCGCGGGCGATCGCGTCGCCCGTGGTCGAGAGCGTGACCGTCTCGCCGTTGACCGCGATGGTGCCGTCGTCGGGCGGCTGCACGCCGTAGAGGATCTTCATCAGCGTCGACTTGCCGGCGCCGTTCTCACCGACGACGGCGTGGATGCTGCCCGCACGGATCGTCATGTCGACGTCGTGGTTGGCGATGACGCCGGGGAAGCGCTTGCCGATGCCCCGCAGCTCGATCGCCGGGGTGCCCGCAGCGGCGGCGGGGGTGGTGTCGACCTGGCTCGACACAGGGGGCCTCCTCGAGGTCGGTACGCCGGGGACCGCTCGGCCCCCAACCCACGGGGTCCGCGTCGATGATCGACGCGGACCCCGGGAGTGTGTCAGGTAGGGCGTGGAGAGATCAGCCCTGCGGCTCGGTCGGGACCTCGATCTCGCCGTCCGCGATCTGCTGCTTGGCCTCCTCGAGCTGGTCCTCGATGTCGTCGACGAAGCCACCGGAGGTGGAGTAGCCGACGCCGTCGACGGAGATGTCGTAGACGACGCCCCCGCTCTCGAAGCTGTCGTCGGCGACCGACTCGGTCACCTCGAAGACCGCGGTGTCGATGCGCTTGAGCATCGAGGTGAGGATGTGCGGCTGCTGGTCCTCCGGCGCGGTGAGGTACTGGTCGGAGTCGACGCCGATCGCCCACATGTTGTCGCCGGCCGCGGCTGCGGCCTCGAAGACGCCCGAGCCGGAGCTGCCCGCGGCGTGGTAGACCACGTCGGCGCCGTCCTCGTACATCGGGGCGGCGGCGTTGCGGCCACCGGGCGGGTTGGCGAAGGCCGTCTCGGAGTCGTCCTGGTCCTCGGTGAGGTAGGCGACGTCGATCTGGATGTCGGGGGTGACCGACCTGGCGCCGGCCTCGTAGCCCGCCTCGAACTTCTTGATCAGCGGGCTGGTGACGCCGCCGACGTAGCCGATGTGGTCGCTCTCGGTCTTCAGCGCGGCGGCCATGCCGACCAGGTAGGAGCCCTGCTCCTCGGCGAAGGTGAGGTCGGCCAGGTTGTCCAGCGGCTCCTCGACGAGGAACTGCGAGAAGCCGTCGATGACGGCGAACTTGGTCTCGGCGTACTCCGGGGCCACCTCGGCGGCCGCGGGCGAGTAGAGGAAGCCGACCGCGATCACGAGGTCGTAGTCGCCCTCGGCGAGGGTGCGCAGCCGCTCGGCGCGGACGTTGTCGTTCTCGTCCTGGCCGGCCACGGCCTCGATGCAGGTGGCACCGAGCTCCTCGACGGCGCGCTTGAGGCCCTCGTAGGCCGAGTCGTTGAAGGAGCGGTCACCGCGACCACCGACGTCGTAGGCGACGCCGATCGAGGGACCATCTCCGTCGGCCTGGGACTGGCACACGTCCTCGGCGGACTGCGAGTCCCCCGAGTCGCCACCGCTGCCGCCGCTGCCGCCACTGCCGCCGCTTCCGCCACCGCACCCGGCCAGGACGAGCGTCCCTGCCGCTGCGAGTGCCGCGATCTTGCTGAACCGCCGCAAGACGCCTCCTCGATCTTGGTGTGCCTCTGACCGGCACGTGTCGAGTGCACCCTAAGGCTCGCCCACGGCGCGGCCTACCGCCGGACCAGGCCAGCCGACAAGTGTTATCGGTCGGTGACCAAGGCGGACGCCGCGGCCGCCACGAGCACCCGGGCGCCGACCGAGATCGCGCCCTCGTCGACCCGCAGGTCGCCCTGGTGCAGGTCGTAGGTGGGGCCGCCCGGCGAGCGGGTGCCGAGCCGCGCCATGGCGCCCGGCACGGTGTCGCAGTACCAGGCGAAGTCCTCGCCCCCGAGGCTCTGCGTGGTCGCCGCCACGCCCTCCTCGCCCAGCACCGTCTCGACGGCGTGGTGGAGCAGCAGTGTCGAGCGGTGCTCGTTGACCACCGGGGGGACGCCGCGCACGTAGCGGATGGTCGGCTCCACGCCGTAGGGCTCGACGATCTGGGCGATGGTCTGGCTGACGAGCGACTCGGCCTCGGCCCACGCGACGGCGTCGAGCATGCGGACGGTGCCGCCGGCGCGGCCGGTGGCCGGGATGACGTTGACCGCGGAGCCGGCGCGCACCATGCCCCACACGACGCTGACCCCGGCGCGGGGGTCGAGCCGGCGGCTGAGCACGGCGGGCAGCTCGGTGAGCAGCTTGCCGAGGGCGAAGGTGAGGTCCTCGGTGAGGTGCGGGCGCGAGGTGTGCCCGCCCTTGCCGGTGAGCACGACGTCGAGGTGGTCGGCCGCGCCGGTGAGCGGACCCTCCCGCAGCCCCACGGTGCCGACGTCGAGCGTGGGGTCGACGTGCAGGCCGAAGATCCGGCTGACGCCGTCGAGCACGCCGGCGTCGATCGCCATCAGCGCGCCGCCCGGCATGACCTCCTCGGCGGGCTGGAAGACCAGCCGCACCGTGCCGGCGAGCCGCTCCGCGTGCGCCGCGAGCGCCAGGCCGGCGCCGAGCAGGCTCGAGGCGTGCACGTCGTGGCCGCAGGCGTGGGCCACGCCCGGCACGGTGCTGGCCCACGGGTCGCCGGTGCGGTCCTCGACCGGGAGCGCGTCGAGGTCGGCGCGCAGCGCCACCACGGCGCCGTCGCCACGGCCGACGTCGACCACGAGCCCGCCGCGCGGCAGCGGGCGCGGGTCGAGGCCGGCGTGCTCGAGGTGCTTGGACAGCACGGCGGCGGTGCGCTCCTCGGCCCACGAGAGCTCGGGGTGCGCGTGGAGGTCGCGACGGACGTCGACCAGCAGGTCCTCGAGGCCCACGACCTCGGCGACGATCGCCCGGACCAGCGCCACGGCTTCGGGGTCACGGGGACTGGTCACCCGATCAAGGCTACGCGTCGCCGCACCCCGGCCCCTTCCCCCGTCCGCGACGCCGGGACAGGCATGGCGCACCGGACGCGTGGAGGGTCCCCGGTCAGGGGTCCTCGGGCCGCGGACCGCGGTCCGCGTCGTACGCCGCGATCAGCCGGTCGGCGGCGAGGGGTGCGGTGGTCTCGCCGGCCAGCAGGGCGCGGCGGACGTCGTCGCGCACGGCGCGCACGCCGGGCGAGCGGACCAGCCGCTGGTCGAGCTCGTCGCGCACCAGCGCCCAGGTGAAGTCGAGCTGCTGGTCGGCCCGCTTGGCGGCGACGCCCTGCTCCCCCATCGAGGCCCGGTGGGCGAGCACGCGCTGCCAGACCTCCTCGACGCCGGTGCCGTGGAGGCCCGAGCAGGTGAGCACCGGCGGCACCCACGCCGCGCCGCGACCGTGCACCAGGCGCAGCGCCCCCGCGAGCTCCTTGGCCGCCGAGGCCGCCTCCTGAGCGCGGTCGGGCGCCTGTCCGGAGCCTGTCGAGGGGTCGGCCTTGTTGACGGCGATCACGTCGGCGATCTCGAGGATGCCCTTCTTGATGCCCTGCAGCTGGTCGCCGGTGCGCGCCAGCGTCAGGAAGAGGAAGGTGTCGACCATGCCGGCCACCGTGACCTCCGACTGGCCCACGCCCACGGTCTCGACCAGCACCACGTCGTAGCCCGCGGCCTCCAGCACCACCATCGCCTGGGCCGTGGCGCGGGCGACGCCACCGAGCGTGCCCGCGGTCGGCGAGGGCCGGATGTACGCCGCCGGGTCGCCCGCGAGCGTGCCCATGCGGGTCTTGTCGCCGAGCACCGAGCCGCCGGTGCGCACCGATGACGGGTCGACCGCGAGCACCCCGACCCGGTGGCCGGCGCCGGTGAGCTGCCCGCCGAGGGTCTCGATGAGGGTCGACTTGCCGACGCCCGGCACGCCGGAGATGCCGACGCGCACCGACGTCGGCGGCGTCGACCCCGCCAGCTCGGTCATCAGCTCGCGGGCGGCCTCCCGGTGGTCGGCGCGCGACGACTCCACCAGGGTGATCGCGCGCGACACCGCCGCACGCCGCCCCTCGCGCACCCCCGCGACGAGGGCCTCGACGTCAGGAGGCGGCACTCGGGTGGTCCAGCTGCCGCGCCAGCCGCTCCAGCAGGTCGAGGGCGGCCTCCGCGATGACGGTGCCGGGCGGGAAGACGGCCGCGGCGCCCATCTCCAGGAGCACCGGCACGTCGTCGGGCGGGATCACGCCGCCCACCACGATCATCACCTCGGGCGCGCCCTGGTCGACGAGCGCCTGCTTGAGCTCGGGCACCAGCGTGAGGTGTCCGGCCGCCAGCGAGTTGACGCCCACGAGGTGCACGTCGGCGTCGACCGCCTGCTGGGCGACCTCCTCCGGCGTGGCGAAGAGCGGCCCGACGTCGACGTCGAAGCCCATGTCGGCGAAGGCGGTCACGATGACCTTCTGGCCGCGGTCGTGGCCGTCCTGACCCATCTTGGCGACCAGGATGCGCGGGCGGCGGCCCTCGTGCTCGGCGAAGCGGTCGGTCGCGGCGACGACGCGCGCCATGGCGTCGTTGTCGCCCGACTCGCGCCTGTACACGCCCGAGATCGTACGGATGGTGGCCCGGTGACGGCCCCAGGGCTTCTCCAGGGCGTCGGAGATCTCGCCGACCGTCGCCTTGGCGCGGGCCGCGTCGATCGCGAGCTCGAGCAGGTTGCCGCTGGAGTCCGCCGGGCCCTCCGCAGCGCGCGTGAGCGCGTCGAGCCGCTGCGTGACCTCCTCGGCGTCGCGCTCCTCGCGCAGCCGCTCGAGCTTGGCGAGCTGCTGACGGTAGACCGAGGCGTTGTCGACGCGCAGCGTCTCCAGGGGGTCCTCGTCGGCGAGCCGGTGGGTGTTGACGCCGACCAGGGTCTGCACGCCGGAGTCGAGCCGGGCCTGGGTGCGGGCGGCGGCCTCCTCGATGCGCATCTTGGGCAGCCCCTGCTCGATGGCGGCCGCCATGCCGCCGGCCTCCTCGGCCTCGGTGATGTGCGCCCAGGCGCGCTCGGCGAGGTCGTGGGTGAGCCGCTCGACGTACCAGCTGCCCGCCCACGGGTCGATGGTCTGGGTGGTCCCCGACTCCTGCTGCAGCAGCAGCTGCGTGTTGCGGGCGATCCGCGCGGAGAAGTCGGTCGGCAGCGCGATCGCCTCGTCGAGGGCGTTGGTGTGCAGCGACTGCGTGTGGCCCTGGGTGGCGGCCATCGCCTCGATGCAGGTGCGCTGCACGTTGTTGAAGACGTCCTGCGCGGTCAGCGACCAGCCCGAGGTCTGGCAGTGCGTGCGCAGCGAGAGCGACTTGGGGTTCTGCGGCTCGAACTGCCCGACCAGGCGCGCCCACAGCGCCCGGGCCGCGCGCATCTTGGCGACCTCCATGAAGAAGTTCATGCCGACCGCCCAGAAGAAGGAGAGCCGCGGCGCGAAGGTGTCGACCGAGAGCCCGGCGTCGAGCCCGGCCCGCAGGTACTCCACGCCGTCGGCCAGCGTGTAGGCGAGCTCCAGGTCGGCCGTCGCGCCGGCCTCCTGGATGTGGTAGCCGGAGATCGAGATGGAGTTGAAGCGCGGCATCTCGCGGCTGGTGTAGCCGAAGATGTCGCTGATGATCCGCATGCTCGGCTTCGGCGGGTAGATGTAGGTGTTGCGGACCATGAACTCCTTGAGGATGTCGTTCTGGATCGTCCCCGTGAGCTGCGCCGGCTTCACCCCCTGCTCCTCGGCCGCGACGACGTAGAGCGCCATCACCGGCAGCACCGCGCCGTTCATCGTCATCGACACCGACATCTCGTCGAGCGGGATCCCGTCGAAGAGCTGGCGCGCGTCGTAGATCGAGTCGATCGCCACCCCGGCCATGCCGACGTCGCCCTTGACGCGCGGGTGGTCGGAGTCGTAGCCGCGGTGGGTCGCGAGGTCGAAGGCGACCGAGAGGCCCTTCTGTCCCGCCGCGAGGTTGCGCCGGTAGAAGGCGTTGGACTCCTCGGCGGTGCTGAAGCCGGCGTACTGCCGGATCGTCCACGGCTGGGTGGTGTACATCGTCGGGTAGGGCCCCCGCAGGTACGGCGCCAGGCCGGGCCACGTGTCGAGCCCGTCGAGTCCCTCGAGGTGCTCGGGGCCGTAGACCGGCAGCACGTCGATGCCCTCGGGCGACTCCCAGGCCTCGCGCTCGACGGCCTCGTGCGCAGCCACCTCGCCCGCGAGGTCCAGCCCGGCGAAGCTCTCCGGAACGCTCATCGGAGCCTCTCCCTCACCGTCGTCAGGAACGCCACGGCGTCCACCCCCACCGCCGCGCTGTCGTCGACGCCCAGGTCGCCCGGACGCCCCGCGACGACCACCCACGCGGCACCCGCCTCGCGCAGTGCCGCGACGAGGTCGGCGCCCCAGGCGGCGTAGTCGTCGTCGTGACCGGCCAGGCAGACCACGGGCTGCCCGCCGTCGGGGCCGCGGTAGGCCTCCAGCACCGCCTCGACGTCGTCGTGCACGCCCCGGCCCGTCACCGCGACGCCTCCGGCGGCGAGCAGGTTGGCCGCGAAGGTCGCCCTCGCGGTGTGCCGCGCCAGGCTGCCCATGGTGGCGAGGAAGACCGGCGTCGTCGCGGGGTCGTCGCGCAGCCGCTCGAAGGGCTCGGCCCACGGCCGCACCGGGTGCGCCCCCTCGGCGTACGGCGCCCGCTCGGGCAGCGTCTCCGCCAGGTTGGGGAACTCCGAGGTGCCGGTGACGGCCCGGCGGCGCGTGGCCACCAGCCGGTCGCGCTGCTCGACGACCTCGCCGACCCGGCCGGCGAGCGAGCCGTCGGCCAGCGCCGCGGCGACGCCGCCGGACGTCTCGATCGTGCCCAGCCCCCGCCACGCCGCGTGGGCGAGGTCGTCGGTGAGCCGCTCGACGGCGAAGGCACCGCCGGCGGGGTCGGCGACGCGGGCGACGTGGCTCTCCTCGACCAGCAGCGTGGAGGTGTTGCGGGCGATGCGGCGTCCGAAGGCGTCGGGCAGCCCCAGCCGGGAGTCGAAGGGCAGCACGGTGACGGCGTCGGCGCCACCCACGCCGGCGACGAAGGCCGCCACGCAGGTGCGCAGCATGTTCACCCAGGGGTCGTACCTGGTCATCATCGGTCGCGAGGTCACGGCGTGCAGCACCATCTGCCGCCGGTCGGCCGAGGCGCCGCTGAGCTCCAGCATCCGCGCCCACAGCCGGCGCACCGCGCGCAGCTTGGCCACCGTGGGCAGCTGCTCGTCGGTGGCGGCGAGCCGGAACTCGATGGTGGCCGCCGCGTCGTCGACCGCCACGCCCGCGGCCTCCAGCGCCCGCAGGTGGTGGGCCGCGACGGCCAGGGCGTAGCCGACCTCCTGCACGTCGGAGGCGCCGGCGTCGTGCAGCGCGGTGCCGTCGACGACCAGCGCCCGGCAGCCGGCCTCCCGCGCCAGGTGGTACGCCGTCACGACGACCTCGGCCGGGTCGTCGCCGTCGGCCGTGGCCTCCTGCTCGTGACGCAGCGACCGTGCCGCCGCCGCGAAGGGGTCGACGCCCAGGTTGGTGCCGGCGGCGGGCACGCCGTCGGCACCGCGGGCCACATCGGTCAGGGCGCGGGCGGCGCCCAGGGGGTCGTGGGGGGCGTCGAGCACGACCGGCGCCACGTCGAGCAGCACGCCGTCGAGCGCGGCGGCGAGGTCGGCGGGGGCGAGCCCACCGGGGCCCACCTGCACGAGCAGCGAGTGGGCGCCGTTCTCCAGGTCGGTCAGCGCGGCGCGCGCGGCCGCCGCCGGGTCCGGGTCCGCGAGCCAGGCGCGCACGTCCCACCCCGCGTCCCGGGCCGGGGGCCGCACGGGGGCGGGCAGGTCGGCGACGAGCTCGGCGCTGCCGAGCGGTGGCACGTCGAGGCCGTCGAGGGTGCGCCGGGTGAGCGCGGCCCAGACGCCGGAGTCGGGGTCGTCCTCGCCGAGGCGACGCGCCTTGCGCAGCACGGCCGCGGCCGCGGCCTCCCAGTCGTCCCGGGTGTGGGCGAAGCCCTCGCTCAGCATGAGACGGGCGTCACTGCTCATGTGCGCACCCTAGGGACGGGGCGGGGTGACGACCAGCGAGTGTGAAATTCCCGTCACCCTCGTCGGCGTCGGCACCCGGCCTAGGCTGCGGACGTGACGGCACCGCAGCACGTGGGGAACCACCACGAGGGGCTGCTGCTGCGTCCCCCCGCCCCCGGCGACCGGGTCCGGATGCTCGAGCTGGCCCACGACCCGCTGCAGCTCGCCTACGGCGTGCCCGTCGGCGTCCCCGTGCCGGAGGAGGAGGCGGACCTCGACGAGCGCGTCGCGCGGTCGCGGGCGGCGTACGAGCGTCTCGAGCCGGGCGACCTGACCGTCGCCGACGCCGCGGACCCCGACCGCTTCCTGGCCTCGGTCGCCTGGCGCCACGACGTGCCCGCCCTGCTGCGCATCGCCGACGTGGGCTACTCGGTGCACCCCGACGCCCGCGGACGAGGCGTCGCCGTCCGGTCGCTGCGGGCGCTCGTGCGCTGGCTGCTGGTCGACCCCGGGGGGCCGCGGCAGCAGCGCGTCCAGCTCGACCACAGCGTGGAGAACCCGGCGTCCTGCCGCACCGCGCTGGCAGCCGGGATGCCGCGGGAGGGCGTGCGGCGCGGCTTCCTGCCGCTGCGCGGGGAGTCCGGCGACCCGCGCCGCCACGACGTCTGCCTCCACGGGCTCCCCGTCCACGACGTGCTCGGCCCACCGGCCTGAGGGACCAACGCCGTTCACCCAGGTCTTGCGCCCTCGTCACCCCCCGGTCACCGGCCCCGCCCACGCTGGAGCCATGCGCATCGCCCTCGTCACCGAGCAGTTCGTCCCCGAGGACGAGCCGAGCGCCCGGGTGACCCGAGAGATCGCGGTCAGGCTCGCCGACGCCGGCCACGACGTCGCCCTCTTCACCATGGGGCGCGGTCCGTCGACCTTCCACGGCGCCCGGGTCTTCTGGGCCAGCCGGATGACACCGGTCTCCGCCGTGCGCGAGGCGCTGCGGCTCTCCCGGTCCGACCTGTGCCACCTCGTCGACCCCCACCGGCTCGGCCTGAAGGTCGCGGAGGCGGCCGAGCAGGTCGGCTGCCCCACGCTGGTGCTCCACCCCCGCGTCTGGGGTCCCGGCGTCGACCTGTCGCACCACCACCCCGGCATGCGCGAGGACGACCTGCACGACCGCTGGGCGCGCGCCCACGCTCCCGACGGTGGCCTGCTCGTCGCGGGGTACGTCGGCCCGCTCGAGCGGCGCAAGGTCGTCGCGCGGCTGAGCGCGGTGGCCAAGCTGCCCGGCGTCCGGCTGCTCGCCCTCGGCGACGGCCCCGGTGCCGCCACGCTGCGGGCCAGCGGGGCCAAGGTCATCCCCCACGTGACGGGCGTGGAGCGGGCGCGGTGCCTGGCGACGCTCGACCTGCTGGTGCAGCCGCGCCGGCGCGAGGTCTACTCCCCCGTCGTGCTCGAGGCGCTCGCCAGCGGGGTGCCGGTCGTGGCCTTCGACAACGGCACGGCGCGGGAGGTGGTCCGCCACGAGCACAACGGCCTGCTCGTCAGCACCGACCGCGGGGGCACCGCGCTCGCCCGCGCCGTCGCCCGCGCGGCCGCCAGCCCCGACCTGCTGTGGACGCTCACCTCCCGAGCGCGCGAGTCGGTGGCGGACCGCGACTGGGACGCCGCCGTCGCCGAGCTGCTCGACGAGCACTACCCCGCGGCGCTCCGGCCGTCGCTGCGCTCCTCCGAGGCGCGGCTGCCGCAGTAGCCGTCCCGGTCCGGTCCGACTGTGGACTTCGGCCTGCGCCGGGCCACCCCGCGTGCGTATCCTTCCCGAGTCGACGACGACGGGGGAACACGCCGATGGCCGGCAGCACCACGGCGCTATCCACGCGGGTCCGCCGCTACCTGACCGACCCGGTCGCCACCTGGCGCACCGGCAGCAAGGAGAGCCAGGCGCTGACCCTGGCCCTGCTGCTCGTCGGGGTGAGCGTCAGCTTCGGGGTCTCGCTCTACGACTACAACCTGATGCCGCTGACGGCGTACTTCGTGTGGCTGATGCTCGGCATGATCCTGCTGCGCTTCTGGCCGCTCGTCGTCCTGGTCGTGGTCACCGCGACCCTGGCGGTCTCGGGCATGCTCCTCGAGGTCGAGCTCAACGGTGCTCGCATCAGCGCGCTCGTCGCCCTCGGCATCGGGATCCTGCTGATCCTCTTCACCGCCAGCCGGCAGCAGAGCGGGCTGCCCGGTCCGATGAGCGAGGCGATGCTCACCGACCTGCGCCGACGGCTGCAGGCCAGCGGCCGGGTGCCCCCGCTGCCCGAGGGGTGGACCTCGCAGTCGGCGATGCTCGCGGCGAGCGGCGTCGGCTACGGCGGCGACTTCCTCGTGACGCGGCTCGACCGCGACGCGCACCGGCTGGAGATGATCCTCGTCGACGTCTGCGGCAAGGGCGTCGGAGCCGCCTCGCAGGCGCTGCAGTTCGGCGGCGCGCTCGGCGGCCTCATCGGCGCGCTCCCCCCACGCCGCCTGCTCGAGAGCGCCAACGACTTCCTGCTGCGCCTGCACCAGGACGCGAGCTTCGCGACCGCCGTGCACGTGTCGGTCGACCTCGGGTCGGGCGACTACCAGCTGCTCAGCGCCGGTCACCCCCCGGCGCTGCGCTACCACGCCGTCGCCGGGGAGTGGCGACCCGAGGGCGCGTCGGGCACCGCACTCGGCATCGTGGAGGACCCGCGGCTCCAGGGCTCCAGCGGCACGCTCGCCCCGGGCGAGGCGCTGATGTTCTACACCGACGGCGTGCTCGACTTCCGCTCCCACGACCTCGACATCGCGCTCGACTGGCTGCAGGGACGCGCCCGGGCCGCCGTGGCCGACGGCTTCGACGGCGCCGCGCGGCGGCTGCTCGCCGAGGTGCGCCGGGGCGACGACGACCGAGCGGTGCTCGTGCTCCACCGCGAGGCGAGCGCGTGACGCGGGCTCGCCCGGTGCTGGTCGCCGTGGTCCTCGCCCTGACCATGGCCCTGGCGACGACGCTGCTGGCCGGCCCGGCGGAGGCGGCGCGCAGCACGGTGGCGGACTCGCAGCGCGTGCTCAACTCGCTGCGCTGCCAGGCCGGATCGGCCGACGGACAGCGCGACACCAAGCTCCGGGCCGCGGTGACGCGCTTCCAGTCTCGCCACGCGCTGCGCCAGACCGGCCGGCTCGACCGGCCCACCCGGATGCGGCTGCACCGCTCCGCCGAGCGGCTCCTGCGGTGCGACGTCCGGCCCCTGCCCGAGCGCTCCGGCAAGGGTCGCCGGATCGTGGTGAGCCAGTCGCAGCACTGGCTGTGGCTGGTCCGGGCAAACGGCCGGGTGGTCGAGCAGGGGCCGATGATCGACGACGAGCGCGAGCTGCGTCCGGGGCGCTACACCACCGGCTCCTACTGCGGCCGGGCGGCGCGCGTCGTCCGCAACCGCGACCTGTCGGGACGGCTCTGGCTCGACCACTTCGTGCGCTTCGCCCCCTGCGGCTTCGGCTTCCACGGCATCCCCCGGCGCACCAAGGACGGGGAGCCGATCCACGCCGAGTGGCTACTCGGCACCGACCTCGACCGCTCCCACGGGTGCCTGCGGGTCTCCCGCGCGATGGAGCGCTCGGTGTGGCGCTTCACGGGACACGGCCGCACCGTGATCCGTGTGCTCGGCTGAGGGGCGGCTGAGCGCCGCCTGAGATATCTCACACTCCCGGTGACCGACCTGCGTCGCGCCTCGGGATAACGTGAGTGCTGTGGCAACCGCGACACTGGCGAAAAACAGCAGGTCGACGCGCTCGACCATCTTCTTGAAGATCACCATGGCCCTCACCGGTCTGATCTTCGTGGGCTACGTGCTGGCCCACATGTACGGCAACCTCAAGGCCTTCGCGGGCGAGGCTGCCTTCAACGGCTACGCCGAGCACCTGCGCGAGCTGGGCGAGCCGCTGCTGCCCTACTCCGGCTTCCTCTGGATCGCCCGCGTGGTGCTGCTGGCCTCGCTGGTGCTGCACGTCTACGCGGCCGTGACGCTCTGGCGCCGCGCGCGGGCGGCCCGCACCACGAAGTACGTGGTGAAGAAGAACAAGCACTCGTCGGTCTCCTCGCACTGGATGCGCTGGGGCGGCCTGACGCTGCTGCTCTTCATCGTCTGGCACCTGCTCAACTTCACCGTGGGCAAGGTCAACCCCCAGGGCGGGCCGACCAACAACCCCTACCAGCTGATGGTCGACTCCTTCGAGGTCTGGTGGCTGACGCTGATCTACCTGGTCGCGATGGTCGCGCTGGGCCTGCACCTCCACCACGGGGTGTGGAGCGCCGGTCAGACCCTAGGCCTGACCAACTCCGTACGCCAGCGCGTGCTGTGGAAGCGCGCCGGGCTGGTGCTCGCCGTCGTCGTCGCCGGCGGCTTCTCCCTCGTCCCGATCTCGGTGCTCCTGGGAGTCATCTCCTAGACCTCGGGCACTCCACCCGCGTGAGCCACGACCCAGCCCTGTGAGGAACGCATGACCGACACGCTCAAGACCTCCGACCCGGCCTCCCCGGACGACCCGCAGCGTCACGACGACGCCGCGGGCTACTACGTCCCGGGCGAGCCCCTGACCGGTCGGGAGCACGCTCCGGACGGTCCGCTGGAGGAGCGCTGGAGCAAGCGCGTCTTCGAGGCGCGCATCGTCAACCCCGCCAACCGCCGCAAGGTCTCGGTGATCGTCGTCGGCACCGGGCTGGCCGGGGGCTCGGCGGCCGCCACGCTCGGCGAGGCCGGCTACCAGGTGAAGTCCTTCTGCTACCAGGACTCCCCGCGACGCGCGCACTCGATCGCCGCGCAGGGCGGCATCAACGGCGCCAAGAACTACAAGGGCGACGGCGACTCGGTCCAGCGGCTCTTCTACGACACCATCAAGGGCGGTGACTACCGCTCGCGGGAGTCCAACGTCTACCGCCTGGCCGAGGTCAGCGCCAGCATCATCGACCAGTGCGTCGCCCAGGGCGTGCCCTTCGCCCGCGAGTACGGCGGCCTGCTCGACAACCGCTCCTTCGGCGGCGTCCAGGTCTCCCGCACCTTCTACGCCCGCGGCCAGACCGGCCAGCAGCTGCTCATCGGCGCCTACCAGGCGCTCGAGCGCCAGGTCGGGGCCGGCACGGTCGAGATGTTCACCCGCCACGAGATGCTCGAGCTGGTCGTCGTCGACGGCCGCGCCCGCGGCATCATCGCCCGCGACATGGTCACCGGCGAGATCGAGACCCACCTGGCCGACACCGTGGTGCTGGCGAGCGGCGGCTACGGCAACGTCTTCTTCCTCTCCACCAACGCCATGGGCTGCAACGTCACCGCCACGTGGCGCGCCCACCGCAAGGGCGCCTACATGGCCAACCCCTGCTACACCCAGATCCACCCGACGTGCATCCCCGTCTCGGGCGCCCACCAGTCCAAGCTGACGCTGATGTCGGAGTCGCTGCGCAACGACGGCCGCATCTGGGTCCCCAAGGACGCCAAGGACGCCGACAAGGATCCCCGCGAGATCCCCGAGGACGACCGCGACTACTACCTCGAGCGGATCTACCCCGCCTTCGGCAACCTGGTCCCCCGCGACATCGCGTCCCGCCAGGCCAAGAACATGTGCGACGAGGGCCGCGGCGTCGGTCCCGAGGTCGACGGCGTGCGCCGCGGCGTCTACCTCGACTTCGCCGACGCCATCGAGCGCCTGGGTCGCAAGGCCGTGGAGTCGAAGTACGGCAACCTCTTCGACATGTACGCCCGCATCACCGGCGAGGACCCCTACGAGGTCCCGATGCGGATCTACCCCGCGGTCCACTACGTGATGGGCGGCCTCTGGGTCGACTACGACCTGCAGGCCAGCATCCCCGGCCTCTTCGTGGCCGGCGAGGCCAACTTCTCCGACCACGGCGCCAACCGCCTCGGCGCCTCGGCGCTGATGCAGGGGCTCGCCGACGGCTACTTCGTGCTGCCCAACACGATCCGCGACTACCTCGCCGACTCCCCCTTCGACAAGATCACCGAGGACCACCCGGCGGTCGTCGAGGCGCGTCAGGCCGTCCAGGCCCGCATCGACCACTTCATGACCACCAAGGGCACCCGCAGCGTCGACTCCTACCACCGCGAGCTCGGCAACATCATGTGGGAGTACTGCGGCATGGAGCGCACCGAGGACGGCCTGAAGAAGGCGATCGACCTCATCCGCACGCTCAAGGACGACTTCTGGCGCAACGTCAAGGTCCTCGGGTCGGCCGACACGGTCAACCAGTCGCTGGAGAAGGCCGGCCGCGTGGCCGACTTCCTCGAGCTCGGCGAGCTGATGTGCATCGACGCGCTCAACCGGCGGGAGTCCTGCGGCGGCCACTTCCGGGCCGAGTCGCAGACCGAGGACGGCGAGGCCCTGCGCCACGACGACCAGTACGCCTACGTGGCGGCCTGGGAGTGGGCCGGCGAGGGGCAGGCGCCGGTGCTCCACAAGGAAGACCTGGTCTACGAGTTCACCGAGATGAAGCAGCGGAGCTACAAGTGAAGTTCACCCTGAAGATCTGGCGCCAGGACGGTCCGCAGGACCCCGGCGGGATCAGGACCTACGAGCTCGACGAGGTCTCCGAGGACATGTCCTTCCTCGAGATGCTCGACGTGCTCAACGAGCAGCTCATCGCCGGCGACGAGGAGCCGATCGTCTTCGACCACGACTGTCGCGAGGGCATCTGCGGCAGCTGCGACCTGATGATCAACGGCGAGGCCCACGGCCCCGAGGTCACCACGACCTGCCAGCTCCACATGCGCTCCTTCCACGACGGCGAGACCATCACCGTCGAGCCCTGGCGCGCCACGGCCTTCCCGGTGATCAAGGACCTCATGGTCGACCGCTCCGCCTTCGACCGCATCATCGCCAGCGGCGGCTTCGTGTCGGTCAACACCGGCGCGGCGCCCGACGCCCACGCCACCCCCGTGCCGAAGGAGAACGCCGACCGCGCCTTCGACGTCGCCACCTGCATCGGCTGCGGCGCCTGCGTGGCCGCCTGCCCCAACGGGTCGGCCTCGCTCTTCCTCGGCGCCAAGATCACCCACCTCGGCGAGCTGCCGCAGGGCCAGGCCGAGCGCGACAGCCGCGTGGCCGGCATGGTCGCCCAGCACGACCACGAGGGCTTCGGTGGCTGCACCAACATCGGCGAGTGCACCTCCGCCTGCCCCAAGGGCATCCCGCTCGACGTGATCAGCCAGCTCAACAAGGACCTCCGCACCGCCATCAAGCACGGTCACTAGTCCCGAGCCTGAGCTTGCGAAGGCTCGAGGACTAGGGAGGTCGAGGTGCGAGCCGTCCAGACCCGACGCAGGAGGGACTGGACGGCGAGCCTCGAGACCCGGTGACGTGCCCGCCGGCGTCCGGCGTCCGGCGTCCGGCATGTAACGCGGGTTACCGCATGTGAACATGCCCTGTCCGGCCCGATCCCGTGCACAGCACCGCGGCACATGGGTCACCCCCGGTCGAGGTACGTCGGAGCGCTGGCTGCGTCACCCGGCCGACGCGTGCGTCATCTGGTGCGGCGCTGTGTACGCGACACCCCGCGCACAGCCCTGCTCCACATGCGACAACACCGCGTTACGTGGCGCCTACGGGGGCCCGCACACCGCGTGCGGCCGGCGCGCGACCGAGGCCCCTCAGCCGGTGAAGGCGAAGGAGCGCTCGGGCTGCCAGCCGTGCGTGGGGTCGTGGAGGTACATCCACATCTCCCCCACCGCGAACGACGCCTCGTAGTCCGCCAGGGAGGCGAAGGCGCGGTCGAGGCCGTCGTCGTCGAGGTGGTGGGCGACGGTGACGTGCGGGTGGTAGGGGAAGTCGCGGTCGAGGCACACCGGCCCGGCGAGCACGCGCTGGGCCAGCTGCTCGCACTGGCTGATGCCCTCCACCAGCGTCAGGAAGACCACCGGCGAGACGGGACGGAAGGTCCCGGTGCCGCGCAGGTGGATCTCGAAGGGCTCGGTCGACCGGGCGACCTGCTCGAGGTGGGCCTCGAGCGCGCGCACGGAGGCGTCGTCGGTGGCGTGCGGCGGGAGCAGCGTCACGTGGGTCGGGATGTGGTGGGCCGCCTCGTCACCGAGGGCGATCCGGTGTCGCTGCAGCTCCTCGCCCCACGGCTCCGGGACGGCGAGCGAGACGCCGATGGTGGGCACCGGTGCAGCCTAGCCAGCCGCCTTCGGGACCCCTGCGGGGGCCTTTGTAGAGTGCCACCTCGTGAGCGCCAAGAGCAGTGCCAGCGAGACCTTCCGGGCGGCCCAGACGCGCAGCGACGAGATCGAGGCACGCATCGGCACCGACCCCGGCTCGCTGCGGATGCTCACCGGCGACCGCCCCACCGGGGCGCTCCACATCGGCCACTACTTCGGCTCGATCCGCAACCGGGTCCGGCTGCAGGAGGCGGGCGTGGAGATCCTCCAGCTGATCGCCGACTACCAGGTGATCACCGACCGCGAGGGCGTCGGCGACATCGGGGCCAACGTGCGCAACCTGCTGCTCGACAACGTCGCGGCGGGCCTCGACCCCGAGCGGTGCACGATCTTCGCCCACTCCGCCGTGCCCGCGCTCAACCAGCTGCTGCTCCCCTTCCTCAGCCTGGTCAGCGTGGCCGAGCTGCAGCGCAACCCCACCGTCAAGGACGAGGCCCAGAGCGCCGGCATCTCCTCGATCAGCGGGCTGATGCTCACCTACCCCGTGCACCAGGCCGCCGACATCCTCTTCTGCAAGGCCAACGTGGTGCCGGTCGGGCGCGACCAGCTGCCCCACATCGAGCAGACCCGCGTCGTCGCGCGGCGCTTCAACGACCGCTACGGCGCGATCTTCCCCGAGCCCGACGCGCTGCTCTCCGAGACGCCGCTCCTGCTCGGCACCGACGGCACCAAGATGAGCAAGTCGCGCGGCAACGTCGTGGAGCTGCGGATGACGGCCGACGAGACGGCAAAGCGGCTCAAGAGCGCGAAGACCGACAGCGACCGCCACATCACCTACGAGCCGGAGACGCGGCCCGAGGTGGCCAACCTGCTGCTGATCGCCTCGCTGTGCGAGGGCACCGCCCCCGAGCAGATCGCCGAGGAGATCGGCGACGGCGGTGGCGGGGGCCTCAAGGCGCGCGTCACCGAGGCCGTCAACACCTACTTCGCCCCGCTGCGGGCGCGCCGCGAGGAGCTCGCCGCCGACCCGGCGTACGTCGAGGAGGTGCTGGCCCGCGGCAACGCCCGCGCCAACGAGATCGCCGACGCGACGCTGGCCGAGGTGCGCGAGGCCATGGGGATGACCTACGGGTGAGGGTCCCCACCCTCACCGACGGAGTGGTCACGCTCCGGGCGCACCGCGACGACGACCTCGAGGGAGTCCTGGCGCAGTGCCGCGACCCCGAGATGCAGCGGTGGACCACCGTGCCGGTGCCCTACTCCCTGGAGGACGCCAAGACCTTCGTGCGCCACGTCGTGCCGGGCGGCTGGGAGACCGACCGGGCGTGGGAGTACGCCGTCAGCGCGCGCGACGACGACGGGGTCGAGCGCTTCGCGGGCGGGGTCGGGCTCACCCGGCGCGGCGACGGCCGCGCCGAGGTCGGCTACGGCACGAGCCCGTGGGCCCGGCGCCGGGGCCTGACCGAGCGCGCGGTGCGGCTGCTGCTGGCGTGGGGCTTCGAGGAGCGCGGGCTCGAGGTCGTCGACTGGGTGGCCGCGCGGGGCAACTGGGCCTCGCGACGGCTCGCGTGGCGGGTCGGCTTCGCCGTCGGCCAGGAGCGCGACTGGATGCAGCAGCGCGGCGCGCTCGTGCCGGCGTGGTTCGGCACCCTCGCCCGCGGTGAGGAGCTGCGACCGCGCCACCCCTGGTACGACGTCCCCGTGCTGCACGGTGAGCGGGTGCGGCTGCGGGCGCTGGAGGACCGCGACCTGCCGGGGATCGCGGAGACGCAGTCCGACGCGACGCTGCGCCACTTCTCCGAGGGACCGCGCGGCCGGCCCCCGACGACCGACGAGCGCGGCCACGACTTCGTCGAGGGACGCCGGGAGATGGTGGCGCGCGGCGAGGCGGTGCACTGGACCGTCACCGACCCCGACGACACGACGTACCTCGGGCACGTGCAGCTCGCCTCGCTGCAGCACCGGCGCCAGGGCGAGCTGGGCTTCATGGCCCACCCGGAGGCCCGCGGCCGTGGCCTGACCACCGAGGCGGTGCGGCTGGCCCTGCGCCACGCCTTCGTGCCGTGGGACGACGGCGGTCTCGGCCTGCACCGGGTGCAGGCGTGGGCGGCGGCCGACAACACCGCGTCGCGGCGGCTGCTGCGCACGGTCGGCCTCACCGAGGGTGGCCGGGCGCGGCGCGAGGTCCTGCTCGGCGACGACCGGTGGGACGACGAGGTGCTCTACGACGTGCTGGCCGACGAGAGCGCCGCGGCGGTCGACCGGCGCTGGAGCAGCACCGAGACCCCGAGCACGCCGAGCCCCAGCGCGGAGAGCACCACGCCCACCCACGCGGTCGAGGAGTAGCCGAAGCCGGCGGCCACGACGAGCCCGCCGAGCCACGCGCCGAGCGCGTTGGCGGCGTTGAGGGCCGAGTGGTTGAGCGCCGCGCCGAGGGTGCGGGCGGCTCCGGCCACGTGGATGAGCCGCATCTGCAGACCGATGGTGAAGATGCCGCCGGCGCCGGAGATCGCGAAGACGGTCAGCATGCCCAGCACGACCGACTCGGCCACCAGGGCGAAGACCGCCAGCAGCACGCCCATGGCCAGGGCGCCGTACACCGTGGCGCGCAGCACCGACCAGTCGGCCAGCCGGCCGCCGAGCAGCGTGCCGAGCACCGAGCCGGTGCCGAACGCGAGCAGGTAGACGGGCACCATCGCCTCGGGCTGGCGGGCCACCTCGGTGACCGTGGAGGCGATGTAGGTGTAGACCGCGAACATGCCGCCGAAGCCGATCGCGCCCGCGAGCGCGGTCAGCAGCACCTGCGGCTCCCGCAGCGCCCGCAGCTCGGTGCGCCCGGAGGCGCCGCGGTCGGCCGCCATCCGCGGCACGAGCAGCACCACGAGCAGCAGCGTCGCGACGGCCAGCACGACCACGAGGCCGTACGCCGCGCGCCACCCGAGCAGCTGCCCGAGCCGGGTCGCCACCGGGACGCCGAGCAGGGTCGCCACCGTCAGGCCGGTCATCACCAGGCTGACGGCCTGCGCGCGCCGCTTCGGCGAGACCAGGTCGGCCGCCACGAGCGCGGCCACGCCGAAGTAGGCGCCGTGCGGCAGACCGGAGAGGAAGCGGGCGCCCATCAGCTGGCCGTAGCCCTGCGCCAGTGCCGTGAGCGCGTTGCCGACGAGCATCACCGCCATCAGCGACAGCAGCAGCCCGCGTCGCGGCAGCCGGGCGCCGAGCACGGCCAGGACCGGCGCGCCGACGACGACGCCGAGCGCGTACGCCGAGATCACGTGACCTGCGGTCGGCACGCTCACCCCGACCCCCGCCGCGATCTGCGGCAGCAGGCCCATGCTGACGAACTCGGTGGTGCCGATCATGAAGGAGCCGGTGGCGAGCGCGAGCAGCGCCCACCACACCTGCCGGCGCGAGGGGCGGGCCTCGGCGGGGGCCGCCGGGGCAGGCGTCGTCGTCACGGTCACCTCAGCCACAACTGCGGCGTACCCGTCGTGTTCCCCGATCCCGCGGATCGCCTGGTGGTCCTCGTCACGTGGGTCAGGATCCCCAGGCTCAGCTGGGGATCCTGCGCCTCAGAGCGACGCGAGGGCGTCGTTGAAGGTCTGCGAGGGGCGCATCACGGCGGAGGCCTTGGCGTCGTCGGGGCGGTAGTAGCCGCCCACGTCGGCGGGGCTGCCCTGGACGCCGATCAGCTCCTCGGCGATGGCCTGCTCCTGCGCGCGCAGGGTGCCGGCCAGCTCGGCGAAGTCGGCGGCGAGCGAGGCGTCGTCGGTCTGCGCGGCGAGCTCCTCGGCCCAGAAGAGGGCGACGTAGAAGTGGCTGCCGCGGTTGTCGATCGTGCCGAGCTTGCGCTGGGGCGACTTGTTCTCCTCGAGCAGCCGGCCGGTGGCGCGGTCGAGGGTGGCGCCGAGCACGCGGGCGCGCTCGTTGCCCTCGGCGGCGGCGTAGTGGCCCAGGCTCTCGGCCAGGGCGAGGAACTCGCCCAGGCTGTCCCAGCGCAGGTAGTTCTCCTTGACCAGCTGCTGCACGTGCTTGGGCGCGGAGCCGCCGGCGCCGGTCTCGAAGAGGCCACCACCGTTGATCAGCGGCACCACCGAGAGCATCTTGGCCGACGTGCCGAGCTCGAGGATCGGGAACAGGTCGGTGTTGTAGTCGCGCAGCACGTTGCCGGTCACCGAGATGGTGTCCTCGCCACGGCGGATCCGCTCGATCGAGGTGCGGCACGCGTCGACCGGGGAGGCGATGGTGATGTCGAGGCCCTCGGTGTCGTGCTGCGGCAGGTACTGCTCGATCTTGGCGATCAGGTTGGCGTCGTGGGCGCGGTCGGCGTCGAGCCAGAAGATCGCCGGGTCGCCGGTGGCGCGGGCGCGGGTGACGGCGAGCTTGACCCAGTCCTGGATCGGCACGTCCTTGGTCTGGCAGGCGCGCCAGACGTCGCCGGCCTCGACCTGGTGCTCCATCAGCACCGTGTCGCCCTGGACGACGCGCACGGTGCCGGCCTCGGCGATCTCGAAGGTCTTGTCGTGCGAGCCGTACTCCTCGGCCTTGCGCGCCATCAGCCCGACGTTGGGCACCGAGCCCATGGTGGCGGGGTCGTAGGCGCCGTGCTCTCGGCAGTCGTCGACGACGACCTGGTAGATGCCGGCGTACGACGAGTCGGGGATCACCGCGAGGGTGTCGGCCTCCTCGCCGTCAGGACCCCACATGTGCCCGGAGGTGCGGATCATGGCCGGCATGCTGGCGTCGACGATGACGTCGCTCGGCACGTGCAGGTTGGTGATGCCGCGGTCGGAGTCGACCATCGCCAGCGCAGGACCCTCGGCCAGGTCGTGGTCGACCGCGGCCTTGATCCCGGTCCAGACGTCGCCGCCGACCTTCTCGGCGCCGGAGAGGATGCCGCCCAGGCCGTTCTTCGGGTCGAGGTCGTGCTCGAGCAGCGCGTCGGCGTGCTCGGTGAAGAGGGTGGGGAAGAAGGCCTGCACGGCGTGGCCGAAGAGGATCGGGTCAGAGACCTTCATCATGGTGGCCTTCAGGTGCAGCGAGAAGAGCACGTCGTCGGCCTTGGCGCGCTGGATCTGGGCGCGCAGGAACTCCTGCAGCCGCGCGGTCGACATGAAGGTCGCGTCGACGACCTCGCCCGCCTCGACCGGCACCGACTCCTTGAGCACGGTCGTGCCGGCGTCGGTGACCAGCTCGATGCGCAGCTCGCCGGCCTCGTCGATGACGACCGACTGCTCGTTGTGGCGGAAGTCGTCGGCGTCCATGGTCGCGACGTTGGTGCGGGAGTCCTTGCTCCAGGCGCCCATGCGGTGGGGGTGCTTGCGGGCGTAGCTCTTGACCGACTCCGGCGCGCGGCGGTCGGAGTTGCCCTCGCGCAGCACGGGGTTGACCGCGGAGCCCATCACCTTGGCGTAGCGGGCCTGGACGTCGCGCTCGGCGTCGGTCTGCGGGTCGGAGACGTACTCCGGCAGGTCGAAACCCTGCTCCTGCAGCTCGGCGACGGCCGCCTTGAGCTGCGGCACCGAGGCGGAGATGTTGGGCAGCTTGATGATGTTGGCCTCGGGCTCGGTGGCCAGCTGACCGAGGTAGGCCAGGTCGTCCTCGACGCGCTGCTCCTGGGGGAGCAGGTCGGCGAAGGCCGCGAGGATGCGGCCGGCCAGCGAGATGTCGCGGGTCTCCACGGGCACGCCGGCCTTGGCGGCGTAGGCCTCGATGATCGGGAGGAAGGAGTACGTCGCCAGCAGGGGCGCCTCGTCGGTCTGGGTGTAGATGATCTTCGACTCGGTCACGTGCGCTGCTCCCTGGCTGTCGCGGAAAGTATCTTCACGTCAAGATATCGCAGGCGCGGCGCGGGGTCACCTCCACGTCGCTCCCCCGCCAGCCTGTCAGGTCGGGCGCGGGCGGTCGAGCGGGTCGCTCGCGCCTCGTGGCGGGCCGCTGGCCGGCTAGTGGCCGAGCATGCCGCGCCGGGAGCCGCGGGTCTCGCCCTTGCGCTTGACCTCGACCGAGCCCATCAGCGCGACGCCGCGCACCCGCACCACGGGCGAGCCGGGCTCGAGCTCCGCCTCGACCTTGGAGCGGCCCTCCTGGAAGGAACCCATGATGCCGAAGCCGTCGACGACGACGGCGGTCCACGCGTCGACGTAGACCTCGACGCTGCCCATCACGGCGTTGGCGGTGATGACAGTCTCGCGGGCGGTGAGCTCCGCGTCGCGCAGGTCGAGCACCACCGAGCCCATCACCGCCAGCGCGGCGTGCTCCGCCGGCACCGTCCAGGCGCCCGACCGCTTGGTCTCGCTCATCACGGCGTAGGAGCTGTCGTGCCGCGGCCCCACGACGGGCGAGCGCGACGGACGCGCCGCGGGAGCGCTGCCGCGCAGCACCTCGGGCACCCGGTCGGGGCCTCCGGGGAGGTCGAGCGTGATCGGCACCAGGTCGCCGTAGGTCTTGGCGGCGTACGCCGCCTCGAGCCGCTCGTCGAGCTCGTCGACGTCGAGGCGGCCCTCGGCCGCGGCCTCGCGCAGCAGCTCGGCCACCTGGTGGCGGTCGGCGTCGGAGATCCGCAGGGTGCGGGGGTCGGTCGGCTCCACGAGCGCCACCCTAGGCGAGCCCGTGCCGGCGCACCCGTCACAGATGTCACGAGTCCCCGGCGCCCACCGAGGAGCAGTGGGTGGTCGGCGCGGGGGCCGCCGCTGCTAGCGTCGGCCGGGACCCGCCGCCTCGTCGTACAGGAGAAACCGTGAGCACCACTCCCCTCAAGGTCGCCGTCACCGGAGCCGCCGGCCAGATCGGCTACAGCCTGCTCTTCCGCCTCGCGAGCGGAGCGCTCGGCGACCGCCCGGTGGAGCTGCGCCTGCTCGAGATCAGCCCCGCGCTGAAGGCGCTCGAGGGAGTCGTGATGGAGCTCGACGACTGCGCCTTCCCCGGCCTCGCCGGCGTGGAGATCGGCGACGACGCCGAGAAGGTCTTCGACGGGGTCAACCTCGCGCTGCTCGTCGGCGCCCGTCCCCGCGGGCCGGGCATGGAGCGCGGCGACCTCCTCGAGGCCAACGGCGCGATCTTCACCGCCCAGGGCAAGGCCCTCAACAAGGTGGCGGCCGACGACGTGCGCATCGGCGTGACGGGCAACCCGGCCAACACCAACGCCCTGATCGCGCTCTCCAACGCCCCCGACATCCCGGCCTCGCGCTTCTCCGCGCTGACCCGCCTCGACCACAACCGCGCGATCAGCCAGCTCGCGGCCAAGACCGGCGCCCCCGTCACCGACATCACCAAGATGACGATCTGGGGCAACCACTCGGCCACGCAGTACCCCGACCTCTTCCATGCCGAGGTCGCGGGCCGCAACGCCGCCGAGGTCGTCGACGACCAGGCCTGGCTCGAGAACGACTTCATCCCCACCGTCGCCAAGCGCGGCGCCGCCATCATCGAGGCCCGCGGCTCCTCCTCGGCCGCCTCCGCGGCGTCCGCCACCATCGACGCCGCCCGCGACTGGCTGCACGGCTCGGCGTCCGGCGACTGGGTCTCCATGGCCGTGCAGTCCGACGGCTCCTACGGCGTTCCCGAGGGCCTGGTCTCCTCCTTCCCCGTCACCACCTCCGGCGGCGACTGGCAGATCGTCCAGGGCCTCGAGATCGACGACTTCTCCCGCGGCCGCATCGACGCCTCCACCGCCGAGCTCGCCGAGGAGCGCGACGCGGTCAAGGGCCTCGGACTGATCTGAGGACTGTCGGTTTCACAAGTTGACTTGGGAACCTCGCACTTCCCTACCGAAGCTTCAGCTGTGAGGTGTCGGTTTCCCCAGTTGACTTGTGAAACCGTCACCGCATGAACACCGGCACTCCCACCCCCGTGATCCTCGACGTCGACACCGGCGTGGACGACGCGTGCGCGCTGCTGCTGGCGGCGCTGCACCCGGGGATCGACCTGCGCGGGGTCACGTGCGTGGGCGGCAACGCGCCGCTGCGCGAGGTCGTCGCCAACACGCTCACCGTGCTCGACACGTGCGGTCGCGAGGACGTGCCGGTGGCGGCGGGGGCGGCGGTCCCGCTGCTCGAGCCGTACGCCGACGCGCGTCACGTGCACGGCCACGACGGCATGGGCGACCTCGACTGGCACAAGTCCGCGCGCCGGCCCGACCAGCGGCACGCCGTCGAGCTGCTGCGCGACCTGCTCGTCGAGGCCGCGGAGCCGGTGACCCTGGTGCCCCTGGCCCCGCTGACCAACATCGCGCTGCTGCTGCGCACCTACCCCGAGGCGGCCCGCGGGCTGGCGCGCGTGGTCTTCATGGGTGGCGGCGCCCAGGCCGGCAACGCGACCGCGAGCGCGGAGTTCAACGTCTTCCACGACCCCGAGGCCGCGGCCGTGGTGCTCGACGCCTGCGCGGAGCTGGAGGTCCCGGTCACGATGTACGGGCTCGACGTCTTCTACGGCCCGCGGGTCTCGCGGGCGCAGGTGCGCGACCACCTCGTCGACCCCGGTCCCGCCGGGCTCGCCGCGCGGCTGATCGACTTCCAGTGCGAGCGCTTCGGCTCTCCCGACGCCACCATCGGCGACGCCGGCGCGGTCTGCGCCGTGCTCGACCCCGACGGACTCTCCACCACGCGGCTCCCGGTGCGCGTCGAGCTGGCCGGCACCTGGTCCCGCGGCCGCACGGTCGTCGACCTGCGCGACTGGGACGGCGACCTCGCCCACGACCCCCACGGCCAGGCGCCGGCGGTCCTCGACGTCGCGCTCGGGGTCGACGGTGAGCGCTACGCCGACCTCTGGTGGCGCACGGTGAGCGGCTCGGCGTGAGCCGCGTCGTCGTCCTCGGGTCGCTGAACGTCGACCTCGTCACCCGCGTCCCGCAGCACCCGTCCCCCGGCGAGACGGTGCTCGGCGAGGGCCTGCGACGCCTCGCCGGCGGCAAGGGGGCCAACCAGGCGATGGCCGCGGCGCGCGCCGGCGCCTCGGTCACGATGGTCGGGGCCGTCGGCGACGACGAGGGCGGCCGGGCGTACGCCGCACGGCTGGCGGCCGCCGGCGTCGACACCGGCGCGCTCTCCGTCGTCGACGAGCCCACCGGCACCGCGCTGATCGTCGTCGACGACACGGGCGAGAACTCCATCGTCGTGGTCGCGGGCGCCAACGCCACCGTCACCGCCGACGCCCTCCCCGACCTCGGCCCCGGCGACGTGCTCCTCGTGCAGCTCGAGGTGCCGCTCGACACGGTCGCCGATGCCTGCAGCCGGGCCCGGGGTCAGGGCGCCCGCGTGGTGCTCAACACCGCGCCGTACGCCGACCTCCCCGACGACGTGCTCGCCCTCGCCGACCCGGTCGTGGCCAACGAGCACGAGGCCGCGCGGCTGGCCATGACGTCAGGGACGCCCGGCTCGCTGCTCGTCACCCTCGGCGCCGACGGCGCCCGCTGGGGCGACCTCGCGCTCCCCGCCGAGCGGGTCGACGACGTCGTCGACACGACGGGAGCGGGTGACGCCTTCTGCGGCGCGCTCGCCGCGGCGCTGGCCGACGGTGCCGACGACGAGGCGGCGCTGCGCGCGGCCCTGGCGGCGGGGGCGCGCGCCGTGCGCCACGAGGGCGCGCAACCCGACCCCGCGCTCTGAGCGGCCCTACAGCCCGGGCTGGTCGGGGATGCTGCCGGCGAGCACGATCAGCGACGTGCCGACGCCGACGAGCATGAGCGAGTCGACCCACCGGTTGCGGCGCACCCGCAGCATCCCGGCCTCGTGGTCGGAGAGCAGCGTGCGCATCCCCCCGGCGATGACGAGGGCGGAGCCGAGGATCATCACGCCGCGGCGCCAGGGCCCGAAGGCCACCACCGCGAGCCCGGCGAGGCTGGCGCCGCAGACGACGAGGTAGACCAGGCCGCCGAAGGTCGAGGGCCTGCGTCCGGGGTGCGGGTCGGGCAGCGTCACGATCCGGCGGCGGCCTCGGCGTTGGCCACCACGTTGGAGAGCAGCATGGCCCGGGTCATCGGACCCACCCCGCCGGGGTTGGGCGAGACCCACCCGGCGACCTCCCAGACGTCGTCGGCGAGGTCGCCGGCGATGTTGCCGTCGACCCGCGACACCCCGACGTCGAGCAGCGCCGCACCCGGCTTGACCATGTCGGCGGTGACGATGCCCGGCACCCCCGCGGCTGCGACGACGATGTCGGCCTCGCGCACGTGCTTGGCCAGGTCGCGGGTGCCGGTGTGGCACAGGGTGACCGTGGCGTTCTCGGAGCGGCGGGTGAGCAGCAGCCCCAGCGGCCGGCCGACGGTGACGCCGCGACCGACCACGCAGACCTCCGCGCCCTTCAGCTCCACGCCGTGGCGACGCAGCAGCTCCACGATGCCGGCGGGGGTGCACGGCAGCGGCGCCTCCTTGCCGAGCACCAGCCAGCCGAGGTTGGTCGGGTGCAGCCCGTCCGCGTCCTTCGCCGGGTCGATCTCGCCGAGCACGGCGTTCTCGTCGATGCCCTTCGGCAGCGGCAGCTGCACGATGTACGCCGTGCACGCGGGGTCGTCGTTGAGGCGGCGTACGGCGGCCAGCACGTCGTCCTGCGTGGCGGTGGCGGGCAGGTCCTCGCGGATCGAGGCGATGCCGACCTCGGCGCAGTCCTTGTGCTTGCCGTTGACGTACCACGTCGAGCCCGGGTCGTCGCCGACCAGGACCGTGCCGAGCCCGGGCGTGATCCCCCGCTCTCGCAGCGCCGCCACGCGACTGGTGAGCTCGCCCTTGATGGCCTTGGCGGTCGCGGTGCCGTCGAGTCGCTGTGCTGTCACGGCGCACATCCTGTCACTGCCCCGCGGGTGCGGACATCCGCACACCCCGAGCCTCCCGGGAAGTCCCGTCCCCGCGGGCGGCGTCCGTCCCACCGGGTCTCGACGCGGCGGTCACGACCTCGTTCCTCGGTCGTGCGCCTCGCTCGACCTGCTCACTGCACGACCCGGCTCGTCCCTCGCCGGGTCTCAGTGAGCAAAGTGCCGGGTGCCGGTGAAGTACATCGTGACGCCGGCGGCGCGGCAGGCCTCGATGGTGAGCTCGTCGCGCACCGAGCCACCGGGCTGCACGATCGCGCGGACCCCGGCGTCGAGCAGGATCTGCGGGCCGTCCTCGAAGGGGAAGAAGGCGTCGGAGGCCGCCACGGAGCCGGCGGCCCGCTCCCCCGCCCGCGTGACGGCCAGGCGGCACGAGTCGACCCGGTTGACCTGGCCCATGCCGATGCCGACCGAGGCGCCGCCCGAGGCGAGCAGGATGGCGTTGGACTTCGCCGCCCGCACGGCGCGCCACGCGAAGCCGAGGTCGGCGAGGACCTCGGACGAGGCGGCCTCGCCGGTGGCCAGGGTCCACGTGGCGGGGTCGTCGCCGCCCCCCTCGACGACCGCGTCGATCGCGTCGCGGCGCTGCAGCAGCAGCCCGCCGGAGACGGGGCGCGACTCCACGCCGCCGCGCTCGAGCGGCTCGCAGACCAGCAGCCGCACGTTCTTCTTCGCGGACAGCACCTCCACGGCGCCGTCGTCGTAGCCGGGGGCCACGACCACCTCGGTGAAGACCTCGGCGACCTGCTCGGCCATCGCGACCGAGACCGGGCGGTTGACCGCGATCACGCCGCCGAAGGCGGAGACCGGGTCGCACTCGTGCGCCCGGCGGTGGGCCTCGGCGACGTCGGCGCCCACGGCGATGCCGCACGGGTTGGCGTGCTTGATGATCGCCACCGCCGGCTCGTCGAAGTCGTACGCCGCCCGCCGCGCGGCGTCGGCGTCGACGTAGTTGTTGAAGGACATCTCCTTGCCGTGCAGCTGCTCGGCGCCCGCGAGGCCCGCCGGCCCGTACCCGCTGCGGTAGAGCGCGGCCGGCTGGTGCGGGTTCTCGCCGTAGCGGAGCACCGAGGCCCGCTCGTAGGTCGCGCCCACCCATGCGGGGAAGCCGCTGCCGCCGGAGGTGTCGGTCAGCACCGAGCCCATCCAGCTCGCCACCGCCACGTCGTACGACGCGGTGTGCACGAAGGCCTCCGCCGCCAGCGCCTGCCGCTGCGCGAGGGTGAAGCCGCCCGCGGCGAGGGCGGCGAGCACGTCGTCGTACCGCGCGGGCGAGGTGACGATGGCGACCGACGGGTGGTTCTTGGCCGCCGCCCGCACCATCGACGGGCCGCCGATGTCGATCTGCTCGACGCACTCGTCGGGCGAGGCGCCCGAGGCGACGGTCTCGGTGAAGGGGTAGAGGTTGGAGACCACGAGGTCGAAGGGCTCGACGTCGAGCTCCGCGAGCTGGTCGACGTGGGCGGGCAGGCGTCGGTCGGCCAGGATGCCGGCGTGCACACGCGGGTGCAGCGTCTTCACGCGCCCGTCGAGGCACTCGGGGAAGCCGGTGAGGTCCTCGACCTTCGTCACCGGCAGCCCGAGCCCGTCGATCAGCCGGGCGGAGCCGCCCGTCGAGACGAGCTCGACGCCGGCGTCGTGGAGACCGCGGACGAGCTCCTCGAGCCCCGACTTGTCGTAGACGGAGACCAGCGCCCGCCTGATCGCGATCTGGTCCTGCGAGACCTCGGTCATGGGCCGATCCGCACCTTCCTGTCGGTGATGGTGAGTCCGTCGCGGGCGATGGCGCCCACGCTGTCGACGAGCATGCGCCGCTCGGCGACCTTGATCCGCTCGTGCAGCGAGGCCACGTCGTCGTCGTCCTCGACGGGCACCACGGTCTGCGCGACGATCGGGCCGGTGTCGACCCCGGCGTCGACGACGAAGAGCGTCGCCCCGGTGACCTTCACGCCGTAGGCCAGCGCGTCGGCCGGGCCGCTGGTGCCGGGGAACGCCGGGCACAGCGCCGGGTGGGTGTTGAGCACCCGGTGCGGGAAGCGCGTGAGCAGCTCCTCGCCCACCAGCTTCATGAAGCCGGCGAGCACCACCACGTCCGGGGCGTACGACGCGACGCTCGCCGCCAGCGCGGCGTCCCACTCCTCGCGCGTCGCGTGGTCGCGGAGCCGGTGCACGAAGGTCGGCACGCCCGCGCGCTCCGCACGGGCCAGCCCCTCGATCCCGTCGCGGTCGGCGCCCACGGCGACCACCTCGGCGCCGTACGCCGGGTCGGCGGCCGCGTCGAGCAGCGCCTGCAGGTTGGTGCCGGCGCCCGAGACGAGGACGACGAGACGGCACGGCACGGGCGACAGGCTACTTCGCGCCGACCGCGCCCCCCGCCCCGCCCATCCGCCTGAGATGCCGGGCGACCCGCCCCAGATGCCGACATCTGGGGCGGATCGGTGTGCATCTGAGGCGGA
The DNA here is from genome assembly GCF_000720335.1 of Nocardioides aequoreus. GTDB lineage: Bacteria > Actinomycetota > Actinomycetes > Propionibacteriales > Nocardioidaceae > Marmoricola > Marmoricola aequoreus. The sequence continues at coordinate 254,593 of NZ_JOJN01000007.1, forward strand.
TGGGCGCGCATCTGGGGCGGATGGGCGCGCATCTGGGGCGGATGGGCGTCAGGTACGACGGGCGCGGCGCCGGTCCCACCAGGCGACGACGCTGCCCGCGAGGAGCCCGGCGAGGCTCATGGCGCCGACGGCGAGCACGGCGACGTCCCAGATGGGCGGGCCGACGTCGGCCAGCCGGCCCGTGCCGACCGGGCCGCTGGCGAGCGCGGCGAGCAGCGTGACCAGGACGCCGGCGAGCGCGCCGCTGCCGAAGCCGCGCAGCGCGGCGGAGTCGGCGCTGAGGACGCCGTAGGCGCGCTGCGAGCGGCCGGAACCGACCAGCGCGGCCAGCACCGGCACCGCCACCAGGCCGAGCAGCCAGGGGTGCGTCGGTCCGTCGTCGGGCAGCGCCGCGAGCAGCGGGAAGGCCGGCACCGGTCCGAGCACCACGGCCGTCGGCGAGACCACGGTGCCCGTGCCGACCGCGAAGCCGGGCCCGAGCAGGTAGGCCGCGGCGAAGACCACCGCGTTGGGCAGGAGCAGCAGGGTGGCGGCGCCGTACGCGACCTGGTCGGTGGTCTCGAGCCGTAGCGCGGCCAGCACCGCGAGGGCGTCGTTGACGCCGAAGCCGATCGCCGCGGCGAGCAGCATCGTCGCCCCGACGAGGAGCAGCCCGACGCTGAGCAGCGCCCCGTGGACGACGGCCCTCACCCACCCCGGCACCCGGGCGAGCAGCGGCTCCCACCGGCCCGAGCCCCGGGCGAGGCCGTGGCCCCCGGCGAGGGCGCCGATCAGCAGCGAGCCGACCACGGCCCGCGGAATGCTGGCGCTGACGGCGTCGGTGCCGGCGAGCACGCAGACCACGACCACGAGCACCATGTAGACGCCGGCGAAGACGGTGACGGCCTGCAGCAGCGCGCGGTCGTCGGTGGTGGGTCTCGCGGTGCGTCCGGCGCGGCGAGCGAGGCGGTGGGCGACCGCCACCAGCCCGGCCGTCACCGCCAGGGGCACCAGCCCGACCGGGACGCCGCCGATGCTCAGCGTGGCGCCGTGACCGAGCAGCCACACCTGCGTGGCGGCACCGAGCGCAGCGGTGGTGCTGCCGTAGGCGCCCGCCTCGGCGAGGTACCAGCCGACCAGGCCGAGCGCCATCGCGACCAGGAGCCCGGTGACCACCGCGCCGCAGGCCGCCAGGGCCGCGGCGCCCGCGAGGGTGCGCTCCTGCTCGCCCCGCAGCCACGCGACCACCCGCGCCGCGCGGCCCCGCGGCACGGGGCGCTCGGGTCGGCCGGTGCCGGTGCCGGGACGGCTCGCCAGGTCAGTCATCGCGCTCCATCCTGACCGAGCCACGGCCACCTGTCGGTGAGCCACGCGGAGGAGCGGCCGGGTAGCGTGGTGCGTCGTGCCGCGGTCCCAGCCAGCGGGCGCAGCCCCAGACGGTCGCTCGGGAGAGCCGTCGGGCCCGCCCCCCTCCACCGCAGCCCCCGACTTCGACGAGGTCTACCGCGCAGGTCGGCGCCGGCTGCTGCTGCAGGCCTACCTGCTCACCGGTGACCTGGCCGCCTCGCGCTCGGCGGTGCGCGACGCCTACGTCGCCGCCGCGCAGCGCTGGCGCACCGTCGGCGGTCTCGCCGACCCCGAGGAGTGGGTGCGCGCCCGCGCCTGGTCGCAGGCGCAGCGCCGCCACGTCGGCCGACGCCGCGACCGCGACCAGGGCGCCGACGACCACCAGTCCGCCGTGCTGCGGGCCGTGCTCTCGCTCCCCGACCGCTACCGGCGCACGCTGCTGCTGGTGCACCTGGCCGGGCTCGACCACGACGACGTCGCCCGCGAGCTCGGGCTGCCTCCCGCGCGGGTGGCCACCCTCCTCGAGCGGGCCCGCACCCGGCTGCGGCGCCGCGTCGACCTCCCGGCACCGGAGGCCGACGACGGGTCCGACCCGGCCGTGACCGACGCACTGCAGTCGCTGACCCCCCTGGTCGACGCCGTTGCCCTCCCTGCCGGCGAGCAGCTGCGGCTGCAGGGCTCGCGGCGCGCCCGGCGCCGCGTCGTCGCCGGGGTCGCGGCCGCCGTCGCGGTGACGCTGCTCGGCGGCTTCCTCGTCGTCCAGCCCGGCTCCGCCGACGAGAGCGTCCCCGCCGGGCCGGAGCCGCGCCCGGTCACCGCGGAGATGCTGCTGCGCGCCTCCGACGTCGCCTCGCTCGACCGGCAGCAGCGGTGGCGCGAGGTCGGCACCGGCGACAACACCGAGGGCGACGGCATCAACACGGTCTGCCAGTCGAGCCGCTTCGCCGATCCCGAGGGCGAGGGCACCCTGGTGCGCAGCTTCGCCTCGGCAGGACAGCCGCGGCGCACCCTGCTGCAGACCGTCGAGGTCTCGAGCACCGCCGCCGCCGCGCGGGCGGCGTACGCCACCACCCTGGGCTGGTTCGCCGGCTGCAGCGAGGCGCGGCTGCAGCTGCTCGACAGCTACCGGATCAACGGGCTGGGCGCCCGGGCCGAGGTGCTGCGGCTGCGGCTGCCCACCGAGGACGGCCGTCCCCGCAGCTACGTCGTCGGACTCACACGCAGCGACCGGGTCACCGTCTCGACCGTCGCCGAGACGCGGGGCGGCGCCTCGGTGCAGGTACGCCGCGCCGCGGCACTGCTGGAGCGCGGGGTCAAGCGGCTCTGCGAGTCCGACCCCGCCGGCACCTGCCCGGTGCGCACCGAGGTGCGCCGCGTGCTGCCGCCGCCCTCCGGCGAGGCCCCCGGCACCCTGGCCGCGACCGACCTGCCGCCCGTCGGACGGGTCAACCGTCCCTGGGTCGGGACCCGGCCGGCCCTCGCCCAGGCCGGCGACGCCGCCACCAGCTGCGACCGCACCCGCTTCCGCCGCTCCGGCGCCCCGCGGGCCACCTCCCGCACCTACGTCATCCCCCAGGCCGACCTGCCGCCGCGCTTCGGCGTCACGCAGACCGTCGGCACCTTCCGCGACGAGCGCCGCGCCCGGCAGCTGGTCGACGACGTCGTCGCCGCCATGGCCGCCTGCGAGGACGACGACCTCGCCGCCTCGGTCAGCCAGGAGCAGGAGGTGCGCGACGGCTTCCGCGGCTCCACCGTCGCGATCTGGCGGCTCGACCGCGAGCTCGAGGAGGACCGCAGCATCGGGTACTGGATGGGCGTCGCCCGCGTCGGCCGCCACGCCACGCAGGTGCTCTTCACACCCTCGGGGGACGCCGACATGGACCAGGACACCTTCCGCGCCGTGGTCAACCGCGCCCGCGACCGCCTGCTCGAGCTGCGGGCCGGCCGGTGAGCCGGCCCGGCTTCGCGCTGCCCGACGGCCTGGTCTACCTCGACGGCAACTCCCTGGGCGCCCTGCCGCACGGCGTCGCCGAGCGCGTGGCCGACGTGGTGCGCCACGAGTGGGGGCACGGCCTGATCCGGTCGTGGAACGACGCCGGCTGGCTCCACCTCGTCCGCCGCGTGGCCGACCGGATCGCGCCGCTGCTGGGCGTCGAGGGCCGCGACCTCCACCTCGGCGACAGCACCTCCGTCAGCCTCTTCAAGCTGCTCGTCGCCGCCGCCCGGCTGCGACCCGAGCGCCGGGTCCTCGTCGTGGAGCCCACGACCTTCCCGACCGACGGCTACGTCGCCGCGGGCGTCGCCGACCTGCTGGGCCTGGAGCTGCGCTGGTGCGACCCCGCCGACCCGCTGGCCGCCGTCGACGACGACGTCGCGGTGCTGTGCCTGACCCACGTCGACTTCCGCACCGGTGCGATGTTCGACCTGCCGGGCATCACGGCGGCGGCGCGCGAGCGCGGTGCGCTGGTGCTGTGGGACCTGTGCCACTCCGCGGGCGCCGTGCCCGTCGACCTGGAGGCGGCGGGCGCCGACCTCGCCGTCGGCTGCACCTACAAGTACCTCAACGGCGGCCCCGGCTCCCCCGCCTACCTCTGGGTGGCCCCGCGCCACCAGGAGGCGGCCCGCCAGCCGGTCACCGGCTGGTTCGGCCACGCCACGCCCTTCGCGATGGCGCGTGACTACGTGCCCCGTCCCGGCGTCGGGTCCTTCGCGTCCGGCACGCCGCCGGTGCTCGCGCTCTCCGCGCTGGAGGTCGCACTGGAGGCCTTCGAGGGCGTCGAGGTCGCCGAGCTGCGCCGCCGCTCGCTGGGGCTCACCGACCGCTTCGTCGCCGGCCTCGACCGGCTGGGCCTCGAGGTGGCCACCCCCCGCGACCACGCCCGTCGCGGCAGCCAGGTCTCGGTGCGCCACGAGCGCGCGTACGGCCTCGTCCAGGCACTGATCGCCCGCGACGTCGTCGGCGACTTCCGCGACCCCGACATCGCCCGCTTCGGCTTCGCGCCGCTCTACAACACCGCCGACGACGTCGACGTGGCCCTCGAGCGGCTCGCCCTCGTGCTCGAGCACGGCGAGCACCTCGACCCGGCGTACGACGAGCGCAACGCCGTCACCTGATCACCGCCAGAATCCCAGGTTCACCTGGGGAACTCGCTCTCCACACGCGTTGCAACGTGTGTGAGGTGCCGGTTTCCCAGGTGAACCTGGGAAACCGACACCGGACGCGACGCAGGCTCAGCCTCTGGCGCTCAAGATCTCCCGCATCAGCTGGGCGGTCTCCGACGGCGTCTTGCCGACCTTGACGCCCACGGCCTCGAGGGCCTCCTTCTTGGCCTGCGCGGTGCCCGAGGAGCCGGAGACGATGGCGCCGGCGTGGCCCATGGTCTTGCCCTCCGGGGCGGTGAACCCGGCGACGTAGCCGACGACCGGCTTGGTCACGTGGTCCTTGATGTACGCCGCGGCGCGCTCCTCGGCGTCGCCGCCGATCTCGCCGATCATCACGATGGCCTCGGTCTCCGGGTCGTTCTCGAAGGCCTCGAGCGCGTCGATGTGCGAGGTGCCGACGATCGGGTCGCCGCCGATGCCGATGGCGGTCGAGAAGCCGAAGTCCTTGAGCTCGTACATCATCTGGTAGGTCAGCGTGCCCGACTTGGAGACCAGGCCGATGGGACCCGTGCCGGCGATGGTGTGGGGCGTGATGCCCGCCAGCGACTCCCCGGGGGTGATGATGCCCGGGCAGTTGGGCCCGATCATCCGGGTGCTCTTGCCCTCGAGGTAGGCCCACACCTCAGCGGAGTCCTGCACCGGCACGCCCTCGGTGATGACGACGAGCAGGTCGATGCCCGCGTCGATCGCCTCCACGCAGGCGTCCTTGGTGAAGGCGGGCGGCACGAAGACGACCGACACGTTGGCGCCGGTCTCGGCCATCGCCTCCTTGACGCTGCCGAAGACGGGCAGCGTCTTGCCGCCCAGCTCGACCTCGGTGCCGGCCTTGCGGGCGTTGACGCCGCCCACGATGTCGCTGCCGGCCTCGACCATGAGGGTGGTGTGCTTCGAGCCCATGCCACCGGTCATGCCCTGGACGATGATCTTGGAGTTCTTGTCGAGGTAGATGCTCATTGTCTCTCTCCGCCCTCAGCCGTTCGCCAGCTCGGCGGCCTTGTCGGCCGCGCCGTCCATCGTGTCGACCTGCGTGACCAGCGGGTGGTCGAGCTCGTCGAGGATGGCCCGGCCCCGGTCGACGTTGTTGCCGTCGAGGCGCACGACCAGGGGCTTGGTGGCGGCGTCGCCGAGGATCTCCAGCGCGCCCTTGATGCCGCTGGCGACCTCGTCGCAGGAGGTGATGCCTCCGAAGACGTTGACGAAGACGCTCTTGACCTGCTCGTCGCCGAGGATGACGTCGAGCCCGTCGGCCATCACCTGGGCGTTGGCGCCGCCGCCGATGTCGAGGAAGTTGGCGGGCGTGACGCCGCCGTGACGCTCACCGGCGTACGCGACGACGTCGAGGGTCGACATGACCAGGCCCGCGCCGTTGCCGATGATCCCGACCTGGCCGTCGAGCTTGACGTAGTTGAGGCCCTTGTCCTTGGCCTTCGACTCCAGCGGGTCGGCCTCCTCGCGGATCTCGAAGGCCGCGTGGTCCTCGTGGCGGAACTCGGCGTTCTCGTCGAGCGAGACCTTGCCGTCGAGCGCCTCGAGCTTGTCGCCCTCGAGCCGCGCGAGCGGGTTGACCTCGACCAGCGTGGCGTCCTCCTCCACGAAGACGGCCCAGAGCCGCTGCACCATCTCGATCGCCTGGTCGCGCAGCTCGGCGGGGAAGCCGGCCTCGTCGACGATGGCCTCGGCCTTGGCGACGTCGACGCCGGTGGCGGGCGAGACCGGGATCTGCTTGACGGCGTCGGGGTTGGTCTTGGCGACCTCCTCGATCTCCACGCCGCCCTCGACCGAGGCGATGCACAGGTAGGACCGGTTGGACCGGTCGAGCAGGAAGGAGAAGTAGTACTCCTCCACCGGCGGCGTCGCCGGGGTCACCAGCACGCGGTTGACCGGCAGGTCCTTGATCGTCAGCGCGAGGATGTCGGTGGCGTGCTGGAAGGCCTCGTCAGGCGTCTTGGCGAGCTTGACGCCACCCGCCTTGCCCCGGCCACCGGCCTTCACCTGTGCCTTCACGACGGTGACGCCACCGATCTGCTCGGCAGCGGCGCGCGCCTCCTCGGCGGTCTCGACGACGACGCCGAGCGTCGTCGCCACACCATGCTTGGCGAAGAGCTCCTTCGCCTGGTACTCCATCAGGTCCACGGACGACCGCTCCTTGAAGGTCTCGACTGAGCTGTGTGCCGCGGGACCCGGATCGGTGCCGCCCCGGCGGCCTCGGCTGACCATAGACGGGTTCGCGAGGTTACCGCGACGTAGGGTGCCGCCATGATCGCGACCGAGACGCACGTCACAGGCTCGGGCACACCGCCGGTCACGCTCCGGGTGCGCGAGCACGGCCCCCGCACCGGAGCCCCGCACGTGCTGCTCCTGCACGGCTACCCCGACGACCAGACGCTGTGGGACGACGTGGTCGCGGCGCTCCCCCGCGACTGGCACGTGGTCACCGTCGACAACCGCGGCGCGGGTGGCTCGACGCGGCCGCCGGGCACGGCGGCGTACGCCGTGGGCGAGCTGGTGGAGGACGTCGCCGCGGTCGTCGCCGCCACGGTGCCCGCGGGCGAGCCCGTGCACCTGGTCGGGCACGACTGGGGCGCCGTGACCGGCTGGGAGGTCGTCGCGGCGGCCACCTGGGACCCGCGCTTCGACCAGCTGGCGTCGTACACCGCGGTCAGCGGCATCTGCCTCGACCACGTGCGCACGCGGGCGGCGACCTGGCGCGGGCGGCGCCAGCTGCTCCCCCAGGCGCTGCACTCCTGGTACGTCGCGCTCTTCTGCCTGCCGCGCCTGCCCGAGCTGCTGTGGCGCCGGGGCCAGTGGCTGCTGCGCCGCCTCGCGCGCCGCCTCGACCCGACCAGCGGCCTGCTCCCCTGGGGCCGCGGGCTCACGAGCGACGCCGTCGCGGGACTCGCGCTCTACCGGGCGCTGGCGCGCTCGCCGCGCGCGGCGGCGTACTGGCGCACCTCGCTGCCGGTGCTCGTCGTGCACGGCCGCCACGACGGCTTCCTGACGCTGCGCGCGCAGGAGGGCCTCGAGGCGCGCTGCCGTCGGCTGGTCCGCGTCGCTCTCGACACCGGCCACTGGGTGCCGCGCAGCGAGCCCGACGTCCTGGCCCGGCTGGTGCAGGACCACGTGGGCGCTGCTGCTGCGCCTACTGCTGCTGCGTCTCCAGCGCCTGCTCCTGCTCGCGCACCCAGGAGGTGATCTCGCCGGTGGTGGCGCCGGGGGTGAAGATCCGGGCGACGCCGAGCTCGGCGAGGGGCGCGAGGTCCTCCTCGGGCACGATGCCGCCACCGAAGACCACGATGTCGCCGGCCTCGCGCTCCGCCAGCAGCTCGGTCAGGCGGCGGAAGAGCGTCATGTGCGCGCCCGAGAGGACCGAGAGGCCGATCATGTCGGCGTCCTCCTGCAGCGCGGTCTCCACGATCTGCTCGGGCGTCTGGTGCAGACCGGTGTAGACGACCTCGTGGCCCGCGTCGCGCAGCGCCCGGGCGACCACCTTGGCGCCGCGGTCGTGCCCGTCGAGCCCCGGCTTGGCCACCACGATGCGCAGCATGCGCCGACCCTATCCCGGGTGAGGTTTGCGTCACACCGACGCCGGGCAGGCTGCGCTGCGTCCACAGCGGAGCTCGGGCTCGATTTGCGTCACGACGCTGCCTGGTTATGGTGGCTCGTCGGTCGGGGGGCGCACATGTGCACGACCTGACCATCCCCTGACACCTTCGAGGACGACTTCTCCATGGGCCATCACCGGGCAGACCACCGCGCCGTGCGCGGCCTCCCGTCGGCGACCCGCGCACCCGCGCAGCCCGGTCGCCACGCCGCCGTCCAGAGCGCCGTCGTACGCCCGCAGCGGGCCCGTACCCGGATCCTCGGCGCCGTACCCACACTTTTCGGGGTCGCCGTCCTGGCGGTCGCCGGCACCGGCGCCGTCGGCACCTCTCCGGGCAGCGACCTCCCCCGCGGCGTCTCCGCGACCGTCGCCTCCGCCCCCGCCGCCTCGTCGTCCGAGAGCCAGGCCGTCGAGGGCCAGGAGATCGTGATCGACCTCGAGGAGCGCGAGGCCGCGATCAGCCGCGACTCCCAGCGCCAGGCGCTGCAGGACGCCGCCGACGCCGAGCTGGTCGAGGCGGCCGAGGAGCAGGCGGTCGAGCGCAACGCGACGCTGAAGTCGCTGGCCAAGGCCACCGAGCAGCGCGCCAGCCAGCTCCGCGCCGACCAGTGGACGATCCCGACCTCCAACTACCGGCTGACCGCCCGCTTCGGCCAGTCCGGCGGCTACTGGTCGAGCAACCACACCGGCCTCGACTTCGCCGCCCCCTCCGGCACCCCGATCGTCTCCGTGGCCGCGGGCCAGGTGACCGAGACCGGCTACGACGGCTCCTACGGCAACAAGACCGTCGTGACGCTCACCGACGGCACCGAGATCTGGTACTGCCACCAGACCACCGTCGACGTGCAGGTCGGCCAGCAGGTCGGCTCGGGCCAGCAGATCGGCACCGTCGGCTCCACCGGCAACTCCACCGGCCCGCACCTCCACCTCGAGGTCCGCCCCGGCGGCGGCGACCCCGTCGACCCCTACCAGGCCCTCGTCGTCAACGGCCTCACCCCGTAGCCCCTCCCGCCCCCGCAGCGATGAGCTGACGGTCGAGCCTGTCGAGGCCCCGTACGCCGCCGGCTCACCAGGTCTCGAGACAGGCGCTGCGCGCCTTCCTCGACCACCCGGGTCACCGCTCCGTCGGTCGAGCCCGTCGAGACCCCGTACGCCGCTCACCCACCCGCGTTCTCCGGGTGGTCGAGGAGGTCGCGCAGCGACCGTCTCGAGACCCCCGCCGCCCGAGCAGAGAAGTTCTCCACAGACCGTAGAACACGCGTTCGATTGTCAGTGGCACGGCATAGAATCAGTCCATGGAGCCCAGCCCCTACCTCCCCGAGCGCCAGGTCCTCGACGTGCTCGTCGCGCCGGCTGCCGCGGCTGTGGGAGCTGATGTGCGCCGGCCGGATCGCGGTGTGGCGCGCCCGGGCGATCTCGCGGGAGACCCGCGACCTGTCCCTGGACGCCGCGCTGCACGCCGACCGGCTGCTCTGCGCCGTCCCGGACCGTCTCGACCAGCTCAGTGCCGTGGGCGCCGCGCGGCTGGTGCACGAGGCCCGGCTCCACGCCGACCCCGACCGCGCCCACGCCGACGAAGAAGCCGCGGCCGCGCGTCGTGGGGTGTGGCTGCAGCGCGACGGCCGCGCACCCGGGGTCACGGACGTTCACCTGACGCTCGACACCCCCGACGCGATCGCCTTCGACCACACCGTCGGACGACTGGCCGGCGAGCTCAAGGAGCTGGGTGACACCGACGCCCTCGACGTCCGCCGCGCCAAGGCCGTCGGCGTCCTCGCGGACCCGCAGCACGCGTTGGACCTGATGACCGGAGCAACGAGCGATGCCCAGCCCCGTACTGCCGGCATCGTCGACCTGAACGTCCACCTCACGCCGTCGGACCTCGAGGGAGACGGCGTGGCGGTCGTCGAGCGGCTCGGCGCGCTGTCGACCAACCTCTTCTCCGGCTGGCTCAGCCGCTGCGGCCTCGAGGGCGCCATCGTGAGGGTCCGACCCGTCATCGACCTCGCCGCGGACGCCTCGGTCGACCGCCACGACCCACCACCCGCGATGCGGGAGCAAGTTGTCCTGCGAGACGCGACCTGCGGCCCCGTCGGTCGAGCCTGTCGAGACCCCGCGCACCTGCGCATCCAACTGGGTCTCGAGACAGGCGCTGCGCGCCTTCCTCGACCACCCGGGGTCGGCCTGCGCGCCTTCCTCGACCACCCGGCGCACTGCCCTGTCGGTCGAGCCTGTCGAGACCCCTACGCCCAGGCACGTCGTCTCGGGCGGTCGAGGAGGTTGCGCAGCAACCGTCTCGAGACCCCCGCACCCAGCGCACCTCACCGGGTCTCGAGACAGGCGCTGAGCGCCTTCCTCGACCACCCGGGCCCTGTCGGTCGAGCCTGTCGAGACCCCTACGTCCCGGCACCACGTCTCGAGACCCCCGCACCCAGCGCACCTCACCGGGTCTCGAGACAGGCGCTGCGCGCCTTCCTCGACCACCCGGGGCCACGGCCATGTCGGTCGAGCCTGTCGAGACCCCTACGCCCAGGCACGTCGTCTCGGGTGGTCGAGGAGGTTGCGCAGCAACCGTCTCGAGACCCCGCACCCAGCGCACCTCACCGGGTCTCGAGACAGGCGCTGCGCGCCTTCCTCGACCACCCGGCGCCGACCTGCGCGCCTTCCTCGACCACCCGGGCCCTGTCGGTCGAGCCTGTCGAGACCCCTCCCCCAGGGGAGTCGTCTCGGGTGGGAGGGCTAGAGCTTCTCGACGGGGGCGTAGCGGAGCAGGAGGCGCTTGACGCCGTCGGTGCCGAAGTCGATGGAGGCGACGGCGTTGTCGGTGCCGGGGCCCTCGACGGCGACGACCGTGCCGAGGCCGAAGGAGTCGTGCTGGACGCGGTCGCCGGGCTCGAGGGCGGGGATGGGGCGGCTGGCCTTGGACTTGCTGGCGGCGTCGCGGCGGGCGGTGGCGGTGCCGAAGCGCTGCGTCGGGGAGCCCTGCCGCGAGTAGCCGAGCTGCGGCCGGCTCCACGAGGTCATCTCCTCCGCGGTACGCCGCCAGTCGACCAGGTCGGCGGGCACCTCGTCGAGGAAGCGGGAGGCGGGGTTGTGCGAGGGGGCGCCCCAGGCCGAGCGGACGACGGCGCGCGAGAGGTAGAGCCGCTCGCGGGCGCGGGTGAGGCCGACGTAGGCCAGACGGCGCTCCTCCTCCAGCTCGGGCTTGTCGCCGAGCGAGCGGGAGTGGGGGAAGACGCCGTCCTCGAGGCCGGTGAGGAAGACGACGGGGAACTCCAGCCCCTTGGCGGTGTGCAGCGTCATCAGCGTGACCATGCCGGGGTCGGGCAGGGCCTCGCCGGCCTCGTCGTCGGTGGGCGCGTCGGGGATCTGGTCGGCGTCGGCGACCAGGGCGACCCGCTCCAGGAAGTCGGAGAGTCCCGGGGGCCCGAGGTCCGGGTCGGCCGGGTCGGCGGAGGGCCCGACGACGGGGTCGTCGGCGAACTCGCGGGCGACAGCGACGAGCTCGGCGAGGTTGTCGACGCGGGTCTCGTCCTGCGGGTCCTCGGAGGCCTCGAGCTCGGCCAGGTAGCCGCTGCGGGTCAGCGCCTGCTCGAGCACGACGTCGACCCGCTCCCCCGCCTCGACCATCTGCTGCAGCTCCTCGATGACCCGGACGAAGCCGCGGATCGCGTTGAGCGACCGGCTGGCGAGCCCGGGGGCGTCCTCGGCCCGCTGCAGCGCCTCCCAGAAGGTGATCCGGTCGCGCGAGGCGAGCGCCTCGATGCACGCCTCGGCGCGCTCGCCGATGCCGCGCTTGGGCGTGTTGAGGATCCGTCGCAGCGACACCGAGTCGGCGGGGTTGGCCAGCGTCCGCAGGTAGGCGACGGCGTCGCGCACCTCGCGCCGCTCGTAGAAGCGGACGCCGCCCACCACGCGGTAGGGCAGCCCGACCCGGATGAAGACCTCCTCGAAGACGCGCGACTGCGCGTTGGTGCGGTAGAAGACCGCGACGTCGCCGGCGCGGACGCCGTGCTCGTCGGTGAGCTTGTCGACCTCCTCGGCGACGAAGCGCGCCTCGTCGTGCTCGTCGTCGGCGACGTAGCCGACGATCTGGGCGCCCTGGCCGGAGTCGGTCCACAGGTTCTTGGGCTTGCGTCCCTCGTTGCGACCGATCACGGTGTTGGCCGCGGTGAGGATGGTCTGCGTGGAGCGGTAGTTCTGCTCCAGCAGCACGGTGCGGGCGTCGGGGAAGTCGGCCTCGAAGTCGTTGATGTTGCGGATGTTGGCGCCGCGGAAGGCGTAGATCGACTGGTCGGCGTCGCCCACGACCATCAGCTCGGCGGGCGGCACCGCCTCGGTCGACCCGTCGTCGCCCTCCTCCATGGCCTGCCCGCACAGCTCGTAGACCAGGGCGTACTGCGCGTGGTTGGTGTCCTGGTACTCGTCGACCAGGACGTGGCGGAAGCGGCGCCGCCAGGTCTCGCGCACCGCCGGGAAGGCCCGGAAGAGGAAGACGGTAGTGGTGAGCAGGTCGTCGAAGTCGAGCGCGTTGGCCTGGCGCAGCCGCCGCTGGTACTCGGCGTACGCCGCCGCGAAGGTCTCCTCCTGGTGGTTCTCCGCCGCGGCCTTGGCGTCGTCGGGGTCGACCAGCTCGTTCTTCTGCGTGCTGACCCAGTTGAGGACCGCGCGCGGCGGGAAGCGCTTCTGGTCGAGCTCGAGGTCGCGGCAGACCAGGGTCATCAGCCGCTTGGAGTCGGCGGCGTCGTAGATCGTGAAGGTCGACTTGAAGCCGAGCTTGTCGATCTCCTTGCGCAGGATGCGCACGCACGCGGAGTGGAAGGTGCTCACCCACATGATCCGGGCGCGAGCCCCGACCAGCTCCTCGACGCGCTCGCGCATCTCGGCCGCCGCCTTGTTGGTGAAGGTGATGGCGAGGATCGACCCCGGGTGCGCGCCGCGCTCGGAGACCAGCCAGGCGATGCGGCGCGTCAGCACGCGGGTCTTGCCCGAGCCCGCGCCGGCCACGACGAGCAGTGGCGGACCCTCGTGCACGACCGCCTCGCGCTGCGGCTCGTTGAGGCCCTCGAGCAGCTGCTCGCGGCTCGGACGGCCGCGGCGCGCCGACCCGCTCCCGTCGCCCGAGGAGGACGGGGACTCCGGCTGGTCGGTCGGGAGTCCGGGGAGGGGGAACTGCGCAGTCATGTCACCGCCCACCGTAGTCGCGGGCTCCGTCAATCCCGCGGCGGGCTCTTCGGCCGGGTGGGACGATGCGGGGGTGACCTCGACGGGGCCCTCGGGCGGGCGCGACCGCACCCGCCGTGCCCGCGACGAGCGCGGCGCCGGGGGCCTGCGCAACGTGCTGGTCACGCTGCTCACCGTCGGCGTGGTCGCCGGGCTCGCGCTCTTCGTCCCCGGCCTGCTGCCACCGGTGCTGCGCACCCCGCTGAGCGAGCCGGTGGGCCAGCCGCCCCCTGCCGACGCGGGCGGCGCCCCCGACACCCCGGTGGTGCGCACCGACGACGGCGGCACCTACCGCTTCGCCGCCGTGCAGCGCGGCTCCGAGGAGCCGGTCACCTACAGCAGCTGCGAGCCGATCGCGGTCGAGGTCAACGTGCAGGGCGCCCCGGAGCCGGAGTCGGCGCTGCGCATGGTGCTCGACGGCATGGACCGGATCAGCGAGGCCACCGGCCTGGTGCTGGAGTACGCCGGCCCCTCCGACCGGCGGCCGGAGTGGGAGCGCGGCGAGTTCACCGTGCCCCAGGACGAGCTCGACGACCCGCCGCCGGTGCTGGTCTCCTTCGCCGACGCAGCCGAGGTGCCGCAGCTCCAGGGGCAGGTGGCCGGCATCGCCGGCAGCGTCGTGGTCGCGCAGGGCGGCGTACGGCGCTACCTGACCGGGCAGGTCACGCTCGACACCGAGAGCTTCGGCGACCTCGCCGCGCGCCGCGACGGCGACGAGGTGGCGGCCGCGATCACGCTGCACGAGCTGGGGCACCTCGTCGGCCTCGACCACGTCGACGACAGCGACGAGCTGATGCACGCCGTCACGACCGACCAGCGCGACTTCGGCCCCGGTGACCGCGAGGGCCTCCGCCGGCTCGGCGGAGGCCCCTGCTGAGCGGTCGGTCTCAGCGCACCGCCGCGGGCTGCGGGGCGCGCTCCCGATCGGTCTCGACCTCGTCGAGGTGCGCGTAGTAGTCGCGCGGCGAGCCGTCGCGCCGCAGCGTCCCCATCAGCCGGACACCGGCCTGCTCGACGGTGCGCGACGAGAGCCACGCGAGCGCCACGGTCGGGACCGCCACGAGCACGGCCGTGACCACGAACCACAGACCCAGGCGCGGCTCGGGAAGCAGCCCCCAGTGGCCCAGCAGCCGCATCACCGGCTCGTGGATCAGGTAGACGCCGTAGCCGAAGGTGCCGACCCAGGTGAGCCGCGGCAGGTCGAGCGACCGCGGCCACGGGCCGTCGTGCAGCACGATCGAGGCCAGCGCGACCGCGACGGCCAGCGCGTACAGCGGGTTCCACCACTCGGTCATCACGGTGCCGTGCGGGCGGGTGAGCACCAGGACCACCAGGGCGAGCACGCCGGCGACCGCCAGCGCGCCGCGAGCGCGGCTGCCGAGCCGGACGCCGGTCGCGACCAGCACGGCCAGCCCGGTGCCCACCCCGAAGCACGCGGCGCGCGACATCGGGGAGAAGAGCACCGACCAGTTGTCGGTGGCCACGCCGCTGGTCGTCATCCAGACCAGGTAGGCCAGGCCCCCGACGGTCAGCGCCACGGGCAGCGAGAGCACCGCGGCGAGCCGGGCGCGGTCGCCCTCCCAGCGGCGTACGGCGCGCTGCACCAGCGGCACCGTGAGCGCCATCAGCGCGTAGAAGTGGAACTCCACGGCGAGCGACCAGGCCGGCCCGGCCGTCCAGAAGATGTAGTCGTCGCTGTAGACGTGGGTGAAGGTCAGGTGCATCACCAGGTCCTGCCAGTGACCCGGCAGCGAGGGGTTGGTGAAGGCCCAGACCACCAGCACCACCGTCAGGTAGAGCGGCAGCAGCCGCGCCACCCGGCGGAAGAGCAGCACCCACCCGGGGCGCTCGGTGTCGCCGCGGAGCGCCGCCTTCGCGACGGGCAGCCACAGCACGAAGCCGGACAGCACGAAGAACATCTCGACGAAGAGCGCGGTGCCGAGCATCGCCTGGTGCGCGACGCCGGACCAGGGCCACTCCCAGGTGGGCTCGGTGCGCTGGTGCTGGTAGGCGTGGAAGGTCACCACGGCGAGCGCGGCGAGGCCGCGCAGCCAGGCGAGCGGGTAGACGGTGCGACCCGCGGTCGAGGCTGACGGGGTCGGGGTGACGGGTGCGGTCGTCATGCGACCTCCTCGGCGTCGGGGGTGCGGTCGGGGCTGGAGCTGGCGCCGGCGTTGCGGGGCGTGACCACCCACTGGTGCTCGCCGCGCAGCTGCTTGAGGTGCGCCATCCGGACGATGAGGTTCTTCCACTCGGTGTAGAAGAAGAGGTTGAGCACCGCGGCCTGGACGAACCAGCGCCGGTGGCGGCGTACCTCCGGCACCGCGAGGCGGTAGGCCAGGGCGGTCTGGAGCGGACCCGAGGCCAGGATGAAGAGGGTGGCCAGGGCGAAGACCGGCGAGCTCATGTCGAGGCCGCCGTCGCGCCAGACCAGGAAGCCGAGCAGCGGCCAAGCCAGCACGGCCAGCCAGGCGTAGAGCTCGCGGAAGCCCAGCAGGTACGACGCGCCGAGCTTCTGCCGCAGCGAGACCTGCGGGGAGCGCAGCGCCGGCAGCAGGTGCCGCAGCGAGACCTGGAACCAGCCCTGCGACCAGCGCATCCGCTGGCTCCACAGGGAGCGCAGGTTGTCGGGCGCGAGCTCGCGGCTGAGCAGCCCGGGGTCGTTGACGATCGTGCCGCCGGCCTGCAGCACCCGCATCGAGGCCTCGATGTCCTCGGTGAGGAAGGAGCCGCGCAGCCGGACCTGGGCGAGCGCCTCAGCGCGCCAGTAGCCGTTGGATCCGCCGAAGACGCCGAAGCCGTGCAGCGCGGCGCGACCGGGGTGGCACACGGCGTAGATCTGCTCGAACTCGACCGCCACGAGGCGCGTCAGCCAGTTCTGCGCGCCGTTGCGCACCACGCAGTGGCCCTGGACCACGTCGGCGTCGTCCGCCAGCCAGCGCCAGGCGCGCTCGAAGGCCCCCGGCATCGGGTGGTGGTCGGCGTCGAAGATGCCGATGATCTCGCCCTCGGCGACGCGCAGCGCGGCGTTGACGTTCTGCGCCTTGGAGGTGGAGTCCTCGACGTTGATCACCACGAGGTCGTCGTGCCGCTGCGCCAGCAGGCGCAGCCGCTCCTCGACCGCCAGCGGCGTCGGGGTGTTGTAGGCCAGCACGACCTGCAGCCCGCCGGAGTACTCCTGGTCGAGGAAGACCTGCAGCGTCTCCTCGATGGTGTCGCACTCGTTGGGCAGGTACGCCGCGATCACGGCGGAGGCGCGGGGTGCCGGGCGGGTGGGCGGCGCGGGCAGGGCCGGCGGCTCCAGCGCGCGGAAGCCCTCGGCCCAGATGAGCGCCGCGGTGGTGCCGAAGGCCGCGACCAGCCCCCAGTAGAGCCACGACGACACGTCGAGGCCGACCTGGTGCAGCAGCACGAGGGCGACGAAGGGCAGCAGCAGGCTGCCCAGGGTGGCCCAGACCACCTGGCGCGAGAAGGACCAGCGGGTGATGCGGCGGCTCGAGGACTCGCCGTCGAAGCCCAGCGGCTGCAGGTCGCGCTGGCGCACGGACTCGCGCGCGGCGCCGTCGGCGTGCTCCAGGGCGGTCTCGGGGTCGCGCTTGCGCTTCAGCGTGGCCCAGCCGACGCCGAGGTCGAGCACGCCGGCGTGGAAGCCGAGCCGGTCGAAGGCCTCGACGGTGTGGTAGGCCACCTGCTGCAGCCGCATCGGCCGCGCGCCGCGGTCCTCGTGCTGCAGCCGCAGCAGCAGCCGGCCGTCGTCGGTGACGGCGACGACCTCGTCGGGGCCGAGGTGGCGGGTGAGCGCCTCGGCGGCCTCGGCGGCGACGTCGCGCGGCGCGCGGGCGTAGGCCGTCATGTCGTGCCCGGGCTCGGCCCAGGCGGGGACGATCACCGCGACGATCTCGCGGCGCAGCGACATCCGGGGCGCGGCCGCGAGGACGTCCTCGACGGTGCCGACGCGGCCGATGCGTGGCGTGGTGGGTCGGACAAGGGACAGTGACACGTCAGATCCTCTGGTCGGGTGTACGACGAGCGAAGTGGGCGCACTGCGTGAGGCGCGGGGTCGGTGACGACCTGACAGCCCGGACCGGGCTGTTTGCTTGAAGGCACAACCGTGCCGAGATCGGGCCGGATCCTCAACTCTGATGGGGGTGTTCTGCCTCACGAGACGGTCGTCACGTGGTCGCCGTCACCGGGCGGGAGGCACCCGCGGGAGGGTCAGGAGCGCTCGCGGACCCGCCGCTGCTGCCCGTGGGTGACGCCGATCAGGCGGGGGCCGGCGAGCCGGTGCTCGAGCCTGCTCTCGATGCGGCGGGCGTTGCGCTTGAGCGGCTGGGCGACGTACTCCCCCAGGATCACGCCGGCCGACAGCGCGATGGTGGTGGCCGCGGCGGCGGAGAGCTGCAGGATGCCCATGGTGTCGCCGTCGGCCATGTAGGACAGCCCGCGGAAGAGCGTCAGGCCCGGGAGCAGCGGCACCAGGGCCGGCACCAGCACCACCAGCGGCGGCACCCGCACCCGACCCGCGACGCCGTAGCTGACCACGCCGATGACGACCGCCGCCGCACCGGCGGCCCACGGCTGGGTGTCGCTGGGCTGGTAGACGGCGAGGTAGGCCAGCAGTCCGCCGGTCGTGCTCGCCGCGACGGCGGGGAGCGCGCGGAGCGGTGCGTAGCAGGTGATCGCGAAGGCGCAGGCGGCGACGATGCCGGCCAGCAGCACCACGGGCGGGGCCGCGAGCTCGATGCGTCCGGGTCGCACGCCGAGCAGGCTCACCCCCAGCGGCGGCGCGAGCGCGAGCCCGGCCGAGACCCCGGCGATCAGCCCGGCCGTGGAGAGCAGCGCCTCGATGATGCGGGCGGCGGAGGTGAGGTAGAAGCCCGTGAGCGCGTCCTGCACCGCCCCGAGGAAGCCGATGCCGGCCAGCAGCATCACGATGTTGGCCGTGATCACCAGTGAGGTGCTCACGTCGATGCCGAGCCGCTCGCCCCCGGCGTCGGTC
Source organism: Nocardioides aequoreus (assembly GCF_000720335.1). Lineage (GTDB taxonomy): Bacteria > Actinomycetota > Actinomycetes > Propionibacteriales > Nocardioidaceae > Marmoricola > Marmoricola aequoreus. Next base: position 272,904 of record NZ_JOJN01000007.1, read on the forward strand.
AGCAGCGCCAGCACCGTGGCGACGAGGCCTCCCGCCGCCTGCTGGTAGAACATCGGCCACCGCTCGCGGTTGAGGTAGCGCATCAGCACCGTGATGACCATGCCCGCGAGCGTCGCGGCGCCGACCACGACCAGGTCGCCGTCGAGCAGCGCCGAGACCGACCCGCCCACGACGCCCGCGACGACCACCGCCGCCCAGGCCGGCAGGTAGTGGCCGGTGGAGTTCAGCCACGCGATCCGGCTGCGGGCCTCGGCGATGTCGATGCGGTCGCGCAGGAGGTCGTTGACCAGCCCCTGCACGCGCGTCAGGTCGTCGTAGTCGAGGTCGCGCTGCGGCACCGTGCGCGAGAGCAGCAGCGGCGGCTCGTCCGGGTCGATCTGGTAGCCCATCCGCAGCGCGGTGAAGGTGACGTCGACGTCGGCCTGCCGCAGCCCGGCGTGCTCGGTGATGGCGAGCATGGTGGCGGTCACGTCGGCCGCGCCCGCGCCCGACGAGAGCAGGATCTCACCCACTCGCAGTGCCAGGTCCAGGACCTTGTAGGCCTCGCGCACCTCGCTCACGCCGCCATGGTGGAGCCGCCCCGAGGGCGGGCGCAAACCGGTGTGGCCCGGCTCAGATCCAGCCCATCCGGCGGGCGGTGGCGACCGCCTCGTGGCGGTTGGCGGCACCGAGCTTGGAGGCGGCGCTGGAGAGGTAGTTGCGCACGGTGCCGGGCGAGAGGTGCACCCGTGAGGCGACCGACTCGACGGGCGCGCCGTCGCTCGCCGCCTCCAGCACGTCGGCCTCGCGCGGGGTGAGCGGCGAGTCGCCGGCGGCGATCGCCTCGGCGGCGAGCTCGGGGTCGACGTGCCGTCCGCCGGCGTGCACCGTGCGCACCACCGACGCCAGGGTGTGGGCCGAGGTGGTCTTGGGCAGGAAGCCGCGGACCCCGACCGCCAGGGCACGCTTGAGGTGGCCGGGCCGGCCGTGGCTGGTCACGATCATGACCGCGCACCCGGGCAGCTCGCGGTGCAGGAGCTCGGCCACCTCGAGCCCGTCGCGGCCCGGCATCTGCAGGTCGAGCACCGCCACGTCGGGCCGGTGCACCCGCGCCGCGGCGACCGCCTGGTCTCCGGTCGCGGCCTCGGCCACGACCGCGAGGTCGTCCTCGAGGTCGAGCATCTGGGCCAGCGCCCCGCGGATCAGGTTCTCGTCGTCGGCGAGCAGCACCCGGATCGGCCCGCCGTCGGACCGGCCGGCGGGGCTCACCGGTCCCCCTCCCCCGGGCCGGTGCCCGCCAGGGCGAGCCGCACCTCGAAGCCCCCGTCGGCCCGCGGCCCGGAGTGCAGCCGGGCGCCGAGCGGGGCCAGGTCGTCGCGCAGGGTCGCCAGCCCGCTGCCGTCGCCCGCGGCGACGCTGCCGGCGCTGCCGTCGTCGACGACGACGACCGAGCGCTCGGCGTAGCGGATCCGGACCCGGCGGGCGTCGGAGTGGCGCAGCACGTTGGTCACCGCCTCGCGGACCACCCGGGCCGCCGGCTCGTGCCAGGCGTCGGGCAGCCCGCTCAGGTCGGCGTCGGCGTCGATGCCCGCCGAGCGCAGCAGCGACACGGCGCCCTCCAGCTCCTGCTCGAGGTCGAGCGGTCGGTAGCCGCGCGCCAGCTCGCGCGCCTCCCGCAGCGCCTCGTGCGCGGTGGCGCGCACCTCGAGGATCTTCTCGGCGGTGCGCGGGTCACCGCGGCGCGACAGCGTGGCGGCGAGCTCGGACTGCACCGCGATCACCGAGAGCTGCCGGCCCAGGACGTCGTGGACGTCGCGGGAGAAGCGCAGCCGCTCCTCGGCCACGGCCAGGGCGGCCTGGCTGCCGCGGGCCCGGTCGAGCTCGATGATCACGCGCAGCAGCCACAGCGAGCTCATGACGGTGAAGGCGAAGAAGAGGACGACGCCGCCGACGTAGGCGGTCAGGAAGACCGACCCGGTGGCCACGTAGGCGCCCGCGACGCCGAGGACGACGGCCGCCCAGCGCAGCCGCCGGTCGTCGACGGCGCCCGCGGCCCAGCCCAGGCTGCCCGCCCCGATCATGACCAGGGTGGTGGCCGCCTGCGCCCCGAGCGAGGTGGCCCAGGCGACGAGGCCGAGGTGCACGGCCACCAGCGACCCAAGGAGCGACCACGGCAGCCGACCCGTGCCCGGCGGCTCCGGGCCGCGCGTCGCGGCCCGGACGACGACCGTGACGAGCACGCCGCACAGCAGCACCGCGGCGAGCACCCCGACGACGCCGGACGTGGTGCGGAGCAGCGCCGCCGACGACAGCGCGGCCATCGCGAGCAGGAACCACGCGACGACGTAGAGGCTGCCGCGGGTGTAGAGCTCGACCCGCTCCACGTCGGAGCGACCGGTCCACCCCGGGAGGCCCGGCAGCAGCGTGCCGGCCTCTCGGGCGGACCGGTCGACGACGGCGGAGGACCGGCTCACGACGCTCATCCTTCCAGCACCTGCGTCCCGGCGTCGCTCCCGCGCGCGACTCCCGAGCCGTCGACCGGCCCCGTGACGCGGTCAGGCACGGGGCTCCCAGCGCAGCGAGCGGCGGGCGACCACCACGGCGAGCAGCGCCCAGACGGCCAGCGCACCGAGGCTCGGAGCCGCCTCGACCCAGGTCTCGACGAAGGACATGCCGGGCTCGCTCCCGGCGCGCTCCTGGCCGAACCAGCTGATCCGCAGCAGCAGCTCGACGGCGGCGCCGGGCGTCAGCTCCACCCACGGCTGGGCGGCGCTCGGGAGCAGGGGCACCACGAAGCCGACGGTCGACAGGGCGATCACGGGCGCGCTGGTCAGCTGCGCCGACTCCGCCGTCTGGGTCCAGCTGGCGGTCCAGATCGCGAAGGCCGCGAAGGTGCCGATCGCCAGCAGCACGGCGAGCAGGAGCAGCAGCGGGTTGGTCGGCATCGGCAGTCCGAGCACGGCGGCCAGCACGACCGAGGCGACCGCGACCACGAGGGTCACCGCCGCACCCGGGAGGGCCATCGAGGTGATCAGCTCGCCGTCGCGGACCTCGCCGGTGCGCAGCCGCTTGAGCACCAGCTCGTCGCGCCGGGTGACGAACATCGAGAGCAGGTTGTAGTAGCCGGGGAAGACCAGCGCGAAGAGCAGCGCCGCGGCAATCGCCCCGGCGCTGGGGTCGATGTTGGCGTTCTGCCCGCCGCGTGTGCCGACGACCAGGAGCACCAGCGGCAGCGCGGGCATCAGGAAGGCGTAGAGCAGGGTGGTGCGGTTGCGCACCATCAGGGTCCAGTTGACCCGGCCCAGCAGGACGGTACGGCGCAGCGAGGTGCGCCAGCCGTCGCGCGCCGGTGCAGCGGAGGTGGTGGTCGTGGTCACGCTCATCGGGAGGTCTCCTGCGGCTCGTCGTGGGTCTCGGGCTTCTCGTGATGGTCGCCGGCCAGGTCGAGGAAGACCGACTCCAGGCTCGCGGTGCGGGCACTGAGCCGGTCCAGCCGTACGCCACCCTGCCGCGCGGTCACCAGCAGCTCGGTCAGCGCGGGCTGCAGGTCGTCGACGCGCAGCACGGTCAGCTCGCCGTCGGTGCTGACCTCGCCCGTGGGCAGCGAGAGCTGCTCGGCCGGTGTGCGGAAGGAGATCTGCGACGGCGCGGCCGCCACGATCTCGGCGACCGTGCCCTCGACCGCGATCTCGCCGGCCCGCATGATCGACACCTTGTCGGCGAGCGACTCGGCCTCGTCGAGGTAGTGCGTCGTGACCAGGACGGTCGCGCCCTGCTCCCGCAGCTCGCGCACCAGCCGCCACACCTGGCGGCGGCTCTCGGGGTCCAGACCCGTGGTGGGCTCGTCGAGCATCACCAGCTCGGGACGACCCGAGAGGGAGCAGGCGAGGTCGACGCGGCGGTGCTCGCCGCCGGAGAGCCCCCGCATCCTGGTGTCGGCCTTGGCGGTCAGGGAGAGCAGCTCGAGCAGCTCGTCGACCGGCCGCGGGTCGGTGACCGTGGCGGTCCACATCTCCAGCGTCTCCCGCACGGTCAGGTCGCCCACGAAGCCGCTGCGCTGCAGCAGGACGCCGGTGCGGCGGCGTACCTCACGACGCTGGCGCACCGGGTCGAGCCCCAGCACGCGGACCTCGCCGGCGGTGGCCGTGGCGAGGCCCTCGATCACCTCCAGGGTGGAGGTCTTGCCCGCGCCGTTGACTCCGAGCAGCGCGTGGATGCTGCCGCGCGCCACCTCGAGGTCGATGCCGCGGACGGCCTCGAAGGCGGTCGAGCCGCTGCCGTAGCGTCGGCGCAGGCCCCGCACGGAGACGGCGGGCCCCTGGGGAGGCGGGCTGGTCAGGGTCGGGGAGGCGGTCGCGTCGGGCGCCCCGGAAGTCGTCTGCTCCATGCGTCCAGCCTGGCCCGTCGGGAGCGGACCGGGTAGTGCGCGCCGTCACGGGTCGGCGTGAGGCCGGCACCGTCGGGGCGTGACATGTGTCAGGTCCAGACGGAGGTCCTGACGGAGGTCCAGACGGAGACGGTGGTGACGCCGGGCGCTGTGCCGGCAGCGTGGCCCCACCACCGCCTCCTGCTGGAGCGGACGCGCGTCCCCCGGGCCACGACGCAGGCTCCGCCGTCGCCACGATCCCCCCGTCGACGCGCGTCGACAGGTCCATTGCAGCAAGGCAGGGCGCGGCGCCGCGGTCGATCGCCGGAAGTGGGAGCAGGTGGACTAGGACGAATTACGAGCCGTGCTCGGCGGTGTCCGGCTCACCGGGGACGAGCCGCTCGGCACGCTCGACGGCGGCGCGCAGCCGGGCCGCCAGCTCGGGGTCGAAGGCCCCGGCCGGGGCGCGCCAGCCCCAGTTGCCGTCGCGCAGGCCGGGGGTGTTCATCCGCGCGGCGGCGCCGAGCCCGAGCACGTCCTGGGCGGGGACGACGCACAGCCGCGCCGTCGAGCCCAGCGCCAGCTCGACCAGCGCCCACGGCATCGCGCCCTCGCCGGCGCGCTCGCGCACCCGGCGACGGGTGTCGTCGTCGGCGGCCTCCCACCACCCGAGGGTGGTGTCGTTGTCGTGGGTGCCGGTGTAGACGACGCTCTCGACGCCGTGGCTCTCCGGGAGGTGGGTGTTGCGGGGGTCGCCGTCGAAGGCGAACTGCAGCACCTTCATGCCGGGCAGCCCGGCCTGCAGCCGCAGCGCGTCGACCTCCTCGGTGATCACGCCGAGGTCCTCGGCGACCAGCGTGCCCTCCCCCGCGGTCTCGACGAGTGCGTCGAGCACGGCGCGCCCGGGACCCGGCACCCAGTGGCCGTCGCGCGCGGTCGGCGCGTCGACGGGCACGTGCCAGGCGGCCTCGAAGCCGCGGAAGTGGTCGATGCGCACCAGGTCGAAGAGCTCGCGCTGCCGGGCGATCCGACCCCGCCACCAGGCGTAGTCGTCGGCCGCCATGGCGTCCCAGTCGTAGTGCGGGTTGTTCCACCGCTGTCCGTCGGCCGCGAAGTAGTCGGGCGGCACGCCCGTGACGGTGGTGGGGCGTCCCTCGGCGTCGAGCCGGAAGACCCGCCGGTCGGCCCACACGTCGGCGCTGTCGGGGGCGACGAAGATGGGCAGGTCGCCGAAGAGCAGCACCCCGCGGGAGGCGGCGTACGTCGTCAGCGCGCGCCACTGCTCGTCGAGCACCCACTGCTCCAGGCGCACCTCGGCGAGCCGGTCCTCGGCGCCGGCCAGCGCCTGCGCCACCGCCTCCGGGTCGCGGTCGCGCAGCCCCGGCTCCCAGTCGAGCCAGGTGCGGCCGGGCCGCTGCTCGCGCAGCACGGTGAACTCGGCGTACGGCTCGAGCCAGTGGGCCTGGCGCTCGCACCAGGCGTCGTGCTGGACGCGCTGGTCGAGGTCGAGGTCGGCGAGCCGCTCCTGGCCGTGGGCGCGGCGGCGTCCAGGGTCGACCAGGCCGGGGTCGAGCGCCATGGCCGAGAGCGCGTTGTAGGGCGAGCGCTCGTCCTCGTGCACGGGCACCAGCGGCAGCACCTGCCACACGGTGCAGCCGGCGTCGGCCAGGAAGTCGACGAAGGCGTAGGCGTCGTCGCCGAGGTCGCCGCCGGGCAGCGAGGTCACGTGCAGCAGCACCCCCGCGCGACGGACGGCGAGCGGGGCGGGGGCGTCAGGCATGGTGCCGAGCCTAGGCGGGCGCCGGCCCCGGGCCGGGCGGTGGTGACGTCACCCACACTGAGTTGCACTCACAAGAGCAACAGTGCAACATTGCACTCTGTGAGCGAGAGTGCATTGACGACGCGGGAGGCCCGCCGGCAGGCGACCGTGCACCGCATCGTCGTCGCGGCCCGCCGCCTCGCCGTCGAGCACGGCCTCGACGGCTTCACCATGGACGACCTCGCCGCCGCGACGGGCGTCTCGCGCCGCACGCTCTTCAACCACGTGCCGAGCAAGGACGACGCCGTGCTCGGCCCGCTGCCCGAGATCCCGGCCGACGCGCTCGCCACCTTCGTCGCGGGCGGGCCCCACGGCAACCTCGTCGACGACCTCGTGGCCGTCGTCGTCCGCCTCCTGCGCGAGCGACCCGAGTCGCCGGAGGAGGTCGCCCTGGGGCAGGCGGCGCTCAAGGCCGACGCCAAGCTGCTCCAGCGCGCCCTGCACCAGATGCAGGAGGTCGTGGAGGCCTGCATCGGCTTCGTCGAGGAGCGCGAGGGCGCGGCCTTCGACCGCTTCCGCTTCGACGTCGCCCTGGCCGTGGTGGTCGCCAGCCTGCACCTGGCCATGGACCGCTACCTGACCGGCGAGCACGGCGACGACCTCGTCCCCGTGCTGCACGACACCATCCGGACCACCCGCGACCTGCTCGCCTGAGCCGTCGCCCACCACCCACCAGAGGACCACCATGGCTTCGCTGCTGTCCCGACTCGGCTCCTTCGCCCACCGCCGCTGGCAGGTCGTCGTCGCCGCCTGGCTGCTCGCGATCATCGGCGCCGCCGCCCTCGCCGGAGCCGTGAGCAAGCCGATGGTCGACACCTTCACCATCCCCGGCATCCCCTCGCTGCAGGCCCAGGAGCTGCAGCAGGAGCTCTTCCCCGACACCCCGGACGCGCAGGACCAGGCGACGGTGACGGTCGTGGTCGCCGCGCCGGAGGGCGAGTCGCTGCGCGGCGACGCCTACGCGGCCAAGGTCGACGACCTCGTCGCGCGCCTCCAGCAGCTGCCGCAGACGACGCCGGACGACCCCGCGATCGCCAACCCCGTGCGCGTCGCCGACCGGCAGTACGAGCAGGCCGTGCAGGGCGCCGTCGAGGCCGGCCAGCCGCGCGAGGTCGCCGAGGCCAACGCCCAGGAGCTGCTGCCGCTCTCCGAGGACGGCCGCGTCGGCACCATCAGCTTCGACCTCGACGTCGCCTCCGTCGCCGACGTCGAGGAGTCGACCCGCGAGGCCCTCGTCGACGACCTGGAGCAGACCCGGCTCGACGGCCTCGTGGCCGAGATGGGCGGCAGCGCGATGCAGGCCGTGCCCGAGGTGGGCGGCACGAGCGAGCTCGTCGGCATCGGCGTGGCCGCGGTGGTGCTGGTGATCACCTTCGGCTCGCTGGTCGCCGCCGGCCTCCCGATCCTGACCGGGCTGGTCGCGGTCGGCCTCGGCCTGCTGGGCATCAGCGTCGCCACCGCCTTCACCACGATCGGCACCACCACCCCGATCCTCGCCACCATGATCGGCCTGGCGGTCGGCATCGACTACACGCTCTTCATCCTCTCCCGCTACCGCGCCGAGCTCGCACGCCAGGGCGACGGCTCGCCGGAGGCACGGCGTCGCGCCATGGGCCACGCGGTCGGCACGGCAGGCTCCGCCGTCGTCTTCGCCGGCCTGACCGTGCTCATCGCGCTGGGCGCCCTCAGCCTGGTCGGGATCCCCTTCCTCACCAGCATGGGCCTCGCCGCCGCCGGCACCGTCCTGATGGCGGTGCTGGTCGCCCTGACCCTGCTCCCCGCCGTGGTCGGCATGCTCGGCGGCAAGGCCTTCGGCGGTCGCGTGCGCCGCCACGTCGACCCCCGCTACGCTCAGGGCCGACCCGTCAACAACGGCCTCCGCTGGGCCCGCTTCGTGGGCCGCGCCCCCGTGGCCGTGGCGCTCGTGGCCGTGCTCGGCCTCGGCGCGCTGGCCCTGCCCGCAGCCGGGGTGCAGCTCTCGCTGCCCACCGACTCGACGGCCGCGAGCGACACCACGCAGCGCCAGGCCTCCGAGCTGCGCTCCGACGCCTTCGGGCCGGGGCGCGAGGGTCCGCTCCTCGTCGTCGTCGACGGCCGCGACCTGCCCGACGCCGAGGCCCGCAACGCGGCGTACGGCGAGGTGGCGGCGTGGGCCGCCGGGCTCGACGACGTGCGCAACGCGCAGGTGGTCGGCGTGGCCGACGACGCGGCCGGGGCCCAGGTGCTGGTCACCCCCGAGTCGGGTCCCGCCGACCAGCGCACCCTCGACCTGCTCGAGACGATGCGCGCCGACCAGTCGCAGGTCGAGGCCGACACCGGCACCACGCTCGGCGTCACCGGCCAGACCGCCATCCAGACCGACGTCTCCGCCCAGCTGACCGACGCCCTGCCGGTCTACCTCGCGGTCGTCGTGGGCCTCGCCTTCGTGCTGCTCATGCTGGTCTTCCGCTCCCTGCTGGTGCCGCTGACGGCCACGCTCGGCTTCCTGCTCTCGGTGCTCGCCACGCTGGGCGCGACCGTCGCGGTCTTCCAGGAGGGGGCGCTCGGCCTGGTCGAGGGCCAGCCGCTGGTCAGCTTCATGCCGATCATCGTCATCGGCATCGTCTTCGGGCTCGCGATGGACTACCAGGTCTTCCTGGTGACGCGGATGCGCGAGGCCTACGTGCACGGCGTCCCGGCGCGCGAGGCGGTGATGGACGGCTTCCGCAGCAGCGCCCGCGTGGTCACCGCCGCCGCCACCATCATGATCTCGGTCTTCGCCGCCTTCATCCTGCTCGACGACCCGCTGGTGAAGTCGATCGGCTTCGCGCTCGCCACGGCGGTGCTGCTCGACGCCTTCGTGGTGCGGATGGCGCTGATCCCGGCCGTGATGTTCCTGATGGGCGACAAGGCGTGGTGGCTCCCCCGCTGGCTCGACCGGCTGCTGCCCGACCTCGACGTCGAGGGCGAGTCGCTGGAGCGCGGCGACGACGCCCGCGCCGACTCGGGGGTCCGGGAGCCCGCCCACGCCTGATCCGAGGCTCGGGGGGCGAGAGGGGACGGCCACGAGGCCGTCCCCTCTCGGTGCGTCGTCGCCGGGCGTGACCTGACCGGCCCCAGCGACTAGGGTGCCGTCGTCCGGCCACCGTCGGGCCACCCTGCGTGTCCGCCGAGTCCTGCCCGTGCGCGAGGTGAGACCGAGCACCGTCGCCGGGCAGGAGCGGGGGAACCACTTCCCCGGTCGACCGGACCCCGTCCGGACGACCTCGGGGTGAAGCCACGCAAGTGGCCGGGCTCCTCGGCCCGAACCCGACAGCTAACTCCGCAGGCGCGTGGAGGAAACCTCATGCGCAAGCTCGTCGTGTCGCTGCTCGCTGCCCTCGCACTGGTCCTGGGACTGCTCGCACCGCTCTCGCTCACCGGCTCCGCCCAGGCGGCGCCGCCCCCCGCCGCCGCGAAGAAGAGCGGTGGCTACAAGCCCGTCGTCTTCAAGATGAAGCGCCCCCAGAAGAAGCAGAAGAAGGTGCCGCACGCCGGCGTCTGGAACCGCCTCGCCAAGTGCGAGTCCGGCGGCAACTGGCGCATCAACACCGGCAACGGCTACTACGGCGGCCTGCAGATCAGCCCCGGCACCTGGGGCGCCTTCGGCGGCAAGCGCTTCGCGCACCTGCCGCACAAGGCCTCCAAGGGGCAGCAGATCACCGTGGGCGTGCGGATCAAGAACGGTCAGGGCTGGGGCGCCTGGCCCTCCTGCTCGCGCAAGATCGGCGTCCGCTGACCCCCTGAGCAGACCTGGGAGCGTCCCTCAGCCCCGCGTCGCGCCGTAGCCCAGCAGCGCCGCGAGGCCGAGGGCGCTGCGCGGCGCCCACCCGGTGCGCCAGAGCCCCCCGTGCGCGGCGGCGTACGCCTCGTCCTGCCAGGGGTGCGCGTGGCGCGGGCCGCCGTCGGTGTGCAGGTCGTGCACCAGCAGCGCCGCCATCAGCACGTTGGACGTCGAGGGCTCGAAGACCTCGACGCCGAAGCGGTGCGCCCCGGCGTACGCCGCCGCGAGCGCGCGGTTCTTCACCACCGAGCGGGTGCGGGTCGGGGGCGCCACGTTGAGGGAGACCAGGGCGCCGTCGTGGCGGGCCGTGGTGGCGCGCCAGCGCTGGAGCCGCTTGGCCAGCGCGTAGTTGGGGCCCTGCTGCGGCACCATCGAGTCGTTGATGCCGGGGTCGGCGCCCACGACGTACTGCCGCCGCAGCAGTCGTCCGCCCGACAGCGTGCGCAGCGGACGGCTCAGCGCCTTGGTGCGTCCGGACCGACTGTCGTAGACCCGCGTGGAGTGCTCCACGGCGTCGCGCGGCACCACGAAGACGTCGGTCGGCGTGGCCAGGAAGGCCAGCGCGGTGCCGGGGCGCTGCTCGCCCAGGCGCCGCGTGAGCTCGTCGACCGCGGCGCTGACCCGGGTGTTGAGCGCGCCGTCGGCGTAGACGTAGTTGCCGACCACCAGCTCGCCCGGCTGCTCGGCCAGCCACGCGGTCGCCCGGGGCACCTCGACCAGCAGGTCGAGCCCGGCCGTGCGCTCCAGCGGGCCGTCGCCACGCGTCGGCACCACGAGCGTGCCTGCGCCGGCGCGCGCGGTGGTGAGCACCCGCTGCCACAGCTCGGGGCGCTCGGCGAGGTCGACGGCGGCGACCCGCGCACCCCAGCGCATCAGCGAGGGCAGCGGCCCCATCTCCGCGCCCGCGCCCAGCACGGCGACGGTGCGGCCCTCGAGGCGCAGCCACTCCGGGTGGGCCACCACCTGGGCGACCGCCTCGGCCACCGAGGGCTCCACGATGCCGTCGCGGACCCAGTCGTCGACCCGGCGGCGCAGCGCGTCACCGCGGAGCCGGTCGCCGCGGTAGGGCAGCACCAGCTCGGTGACCGGCTCGGCCTCCCCCACCACCTCCACGGTCCGGGGGGCCGCGCCACCGAGGTCGTCGGGCCAGTCGGCGAGCGCCACGTCCGCGTCGCCACCGGTGGCCACCCGCATCCGCCGGTGCAGCGACGCCAGGCCCGCCCGCGCGACGTCGACGGCGGCCTCCGGCGAGGTCAGGCCGGCCTCGACGAGCCGCCGGAAGTGCGGCAGGTAGCCCGAGCGCCAGCTCGACTCCTGCGACGCCGCCACCGCGCCCGTCGGGTCGACCGCCCGCAGCGCGTCGGCCACCACGGCGCGACCGGTGGCGGAGGTGCTGCGGCGGCCGTCGCCCTCCCGCGGGAAGACCAGGCCGGAGTCGGGGGTCGTGGTGTCGCTGCTCACGGCGGTCATCCTGCCGCACCTCCCGACCCGCTCCCGGCCTCCGCCCAGCCCTGCTCGACGAGCAGCAGCGCCTGCGCGCGGGTGAGCCCCCGGCGCCGGGCCACCGCGACGTACGCCGCCGCGGCCGCGCGCGCGTCGCCGTCGTCGTCCTGGGCGCCGGTGACGAAGGTGCCGCGGCGTCCTTGCGTGCGCACCACCCCGTCGGCCTCGAGCTCGCGGTAGGTCCGGGCGACGGTGCCGGCGGCCAGCCCGAGCGAGCCCGCCAGGGCGCGGACCGGGGGCAGCCGGGTGCCGGCGGGCAGGCGACCGTCGGCGGCCGCCGCGGCCAGCTGCTGCCGGAGCTGCTCGAAGGGCGCGGCGTCCGCAGCGGGGTCGACGGCGAGCAGCGCCGTCACGGGGTCCGGGGCAGCTCCGTCGTCCACGTGTGGACCGTAGCGGGGTTGCCGCTGCGCATCGATGTGTCCTTGCCAATAGTGTGTCACGCACACTATGGTGCGACGCATGGACGACGAGATGCTCGCCGCGCACGTGCAGGAGCTGCGCCGCGGCACGGTCGTGGTCGCGGCGCTCGGCATCCTGCGCGAGCCGACCTACGGCTACGCGCTGCTCGAGCAGCTGGAGCAGGCCGGCTTCCGGGTCGACGGCAACACGCTCTACCCGCTGCTGCGGCGCCTGGAGAAGCAGCAGCTGCTGACCAGCGAGTGGAACACCGAGGAGTCCCGCCCGCGCAAGTTCTACCGCGTCGCCCCGGCGGGCGAGGCGCTGCTGACCGCGCTGCTCGAGGAGTGGCGGTCGCTGGACACGTCGATCGAGAAGCTGAGGTGAGCACGATGAACCCACGAGCAACCCCCACCGCTCCCCCCGCGCCCGGGCCGGACTCCCTGACCGAGCGCTACGTGCACGCCGTCACGCGCAGGCTCCCCGAGGACCAGCGCGACGACGTCGCCCGCGAGCTGCGCGCCACCGTCGCCGACCGGGCCGACTCGCTGCACGACGCGGGAGCGACCGACGACGAGGCCGAGCGCGCCGCGGTCACCGAGCTCGGAGACCCCGACCGCCTGGCCGCCGACTACCGCGGCAGCGCCCAGCAGCTGATCGGTCCGGCGCTCTACCCCGCGTGGGCCCGGATGCTGCGCATCCTGCTGCTGGTCGTGGTGCCGATCGTGGTCGTGGTGGTGACGGTGGTCGACCTGCTCGACGGCGCCGACGCGGGGTCGTTGATCGGCGGCGCGGTCACCACGGCACTGGGCGTGGGCGTGCAGCTGGCCTTCTGGGTGACCCTCGTCTACGCGCTGCTCGACCGCACGCTGAGCCGCGCCGAGGCCGAGCAGGCCTGCGGCGGACCCTGGAGCCCCGACGACCTGCCCCCGGTGCGCACCTCGCGTGGCTCGGTGGGCGACCTCGCCGCGTCGCTGGCGTTCTACGCGCTCGTCGCCGGCGCCCTGGTGTGGCAGCAGCTGCGTCCGCCCGTCGACGGCCACCCGCTGATCGACCCGGCGCTGTGGTCCTTCTGGATCCCGGTGCTGCTCGTCGCGCTGGCGGGCGAGGCGGCGTACGAGGTCTGGAAGTGGCGCACCGGCTGGACCCGCCGCACCGCGCTGCTCAACCTGGTGCCCACGACGCTCTTCGCCCTGCCGCTGGCCTACCTGGCGTGGAGCGAGCGCCTGCTCGACCCCGACGCGGTGGCGGCGATCCAGCAGGGCTGGCCCGACTTCGACCCGGGCGTCGCCCACCTCGTCGTCCTCGCCGTCTGCGTGGTCGTCTGGGTCTGGGACGTCGTCGACGGCTTCCGCCGGGCGGCCTGAGCCGTGCCGGGTCGTACGACGGTCGTCGGCGCGGTGATGCTGCGCGACGGGCGGGTGCTGGCCGCCCGGCGCTCGACGCCGCCCGTGGGGCTCTGGGAGTTCCCCGGCGGCAAGGTCGAGCCGGGCGAGCAGCCACCCGACGCGCTCGTGCGCGAGCTGCGCGAGGAGCTCGGCCTGGCGGTCACCGTGGGCGCGGAGGTCGGCGACCACGAACGTCCGTGGCCGATCTCGGAGCGTCTCGAGCTGCGGCTCTTCCTGGTCGACGCCAGCGGCGACCCCGCACCGGGAGACTCCCACGACGCGCTGCGCTGGGTGGGCCCGGAGCAGCTCGACGGGCTCGACTGGCTCCCCTCCGACCGCGACGCGCTGCCGCTCGTGCGCGACCAGCTCGTGACCTCGGTGCTGCGCGACTGACGCACGCCGCTGCTACGTTCGTGCGGTTGTCCGAACGACCTCGAGGGTTGCCCGTGACCGATCCGTACGCCGACCGCCCCGTGCCGGTCGACCCCTTCCTGCTGCAGCAGCTCGGCGCCGAGACCGAGGCCCGCGCCGCCGGCGCCGTGGCCCCCTTCTCCGAGTCGCCCGGCGCTCCCCCCGAGCTCCTCGCGGAGGTCTGGGAGGCCGTCGCCTCGCTGGGCACCACGCTCGTCGAGGCCTCGCACGACCTCGCGGCGCACCCGGAGCCGGCCTTCGAGGAGCACCGCTCCGCCGAGGCGCTCGCGCGGCTCGTCGAGGCGCACGGCATCCCGGTGACCCGCAAGGCCTACGGCCTCGACACCGCCCTCGAGGCGGTGCTCAACCCCGACTCCGACGGGCCCACCGTCGCCGTGATGTCGGAGTACGACGCACTCCCCGGCATCGGCCACGCGTGCGGCCACAACGTCATCGCCACCACCGGCGTAGGCGCCTTTCTCGCCCTGGCGCGCGTCGCCGACCGGCTGCCCGGTCGCGTGGTGTGGCTCGGCACCCCCGCCGAGGAGGGTGGCGGCGGCAAGGAGCTGATGGCCCGCAACGGCGCCCTCGACGGCATCGACGCGGCCGTGATGGTGCACCCCTTCACCTACGACGTCGCCGCGCCGATCTTCCTCGGCCGGCGCCAGCTGCGGGCCACCTTCACCGGCATCGCGGCGCACGCCTCCGCCCAGCCCTTCATGGGCCGCAACGCCCTCGACGCGGTGTCGCTCGCCTACCAGGGCGTCGCGCTCCACCGGCAGCAGATGCCGCCCACCGACCGCGTGCACGGCGTGGTGACCGACGGCGGCGAGCGCCCCAACGTCATCCCCGAGCGCGCCGAGCTGCTCTTCTACCTGCGCAGCGAGTACCCCGAGTCGCTCGGCATCCTGTCCGACCGGCTCGCCGACATCGTGCGCGGCGCCGCGCTGATGACCGGGTGCGCCGTCGAGCTCACCTGGGACGAGGCGCCGGCGTACCTCCCGATCCGCACCAACGCCGCCCTGGCCGCGAGCTGGAGCCGGCGCTACGCCGAGCGCGGGCGGCGGGTGCTACCGGCCGGCGTGCTGCCGAGCCTCTTCGCCGGGTCGACCGACTTCGGCAACGTCTCCTTCCGCGTGCCCGGCGTGCACGCGATGGTGAGCATCACCGACCCCCAGCAGGTCAGCGACCTCTCGCTGCACACGCGCGAGTTCGCCGAGGCCGCCGTCGGGGCGGAGGCCGACCGGGTCGTCACCGACGCGGCGTACGCCCTGGCGGCCGTGACCGCCGACTTCGTCTGCGACCCCGCCCTGCGCGAGGCCGCCCGCACCGACTTCGAGGCGCAGGGTGGCGCCGTCGACGTCCCGGCCTACTTCGACCGTCCCGACACCACCTAGGAGCTCCTCCTCATGGCTGACTCGGCAACCACGAAGAAGGCGGGCACCCGCACCGACCGGATGCTCGCGGGCATCGAGCGGGTCGGCAACAAGCTGCCCGACCCCTTCCTGCTCTTCCTCGGGCTCTTCCTCTTCGTCGGGGCGCTCTCGACCGCACTGCAGCTCGCCGGCACCTCGGTGACGATCCCCGGCACCGACGAGCCCACCGCGGTGCGGGGGCTCTTCACCGGCGAGGTCATGACCTGGCTGACGGTCAACCTGGGCGCCAACTTCATCGGCTTCCCACCGCTGGTGACGGTGGTGACGATCCTGCTGGCGGTGACCGTCGCCGAGCGCACCGGCATGCTGGCGGCCGCGATCCGCGCCTCGCTCGGCTCGGCGCCCCGGTGGCTGCTGCCGTACGCCGTCGGGCTGGTCGGCGTCACCGCCTCGGTGATGTCCGACGCGGCCTTCCTGGTCGTGCCGCCGCTGGCGGCGATGGTCTTCAAGGCCGCCGGCCGGCACCCGATCGCGGGCCTGGTGGGCGGCTTCGCCGCCGTCGGGGCCGGCTACTCCACCTCGCCGCTGGTCACGAGCCTCGACGCCCTCTTCGCCGGCATCACCAACGCCGTCACGACCGCGCTGCCCGACCCCGGCGCGACCGTGACACCGGTGTCGAACTTCTACTTCAACCTGGTCTCGTCCTTCGTGCTCGCCGCCGTGGCCGGCTTCATCATCGACCGCATCGTCGAGCCGCGCCTGGTGCGTGAGGGCGCCCCCATCGAGATGGTCAGCACCGACGACGACGTGGCCGACCTCAGCGCCGCCGGCGGCGACGACGAGGAGGTGGCCGCCGCGCTGCGCGAGACCCCGTCGGACCTCTCGCACGAGCTCGAGCCGGCGGAGCGGCGCGGGCTGTGGATGGCCGGGCTGACCTTCGTCGTCCTGGCGGCGCTGGTCCTCGTCGCGGTGCTCCCGGGCGGATCTCCCTGGCGCAACGACGAGGGCGCCTTCCTGCCGGAGTCGCCGCTGCTCGACTCGACCGTCTTCGTGGTCTTCGTGCTCTTCCTCGGCCCGGCGCTCGCCTACGGCTACACCAGCGGCTCGCTGCGGCACGCCTCCGACGTGCCGGCGGTGATGGGCCGCGGCATCAAGGACATGGCGGCGTTCCTGGTGCTCGCCTTCATGCTCGGCCAGTTCATCGCGCTCTTCAACTGGTCCAACCTCGGCTCGGTGCTCGCCGTGACGGGGGCCGAGGGGCTCAAGTCGATCGGCCTCACCGGCTTCCCGGCCATCATCGGCTTCATCCTGCTGTGCTCGCTGCTCAACCTCTTCATCGTCAGCGGCAGCTCGATGTGGACCCTGGTGGGCGCGGTCTTCGTGCCCCTCTTCGCGCTGCTCGGCTTCGAGCCCGGCTTCACCCAGGCGGCCTTCCGCGTCGGCGACTCCGCGACGCAGGTGATCACCCCGATGAACCCCTACATCTGGATCTTCCTGGTGATGCTCAAGCGCTACGAGCCGCAGGCCGGTCTCGGCACGGTGATCTCGCGGATGCTGCCCTTCGTGATCCCCTTCTGGATCGCCTGGGTGATCGTGCTCGCGGTCTTCTACTTCACCGGCACCGACGTCGGCCCCGGCGTCGGCATCCGCATCGAGTAGCCGGCCTCGGGTCCTCTCAGTCGGAGACCGGCACCACGAGCACCGGGCAGTCGGCGCGCTCCACGACCGGCACGGCGACCGAGCCCACCAGCAGGCGGTCGGCGAGACCGCGCTGCTCGTGGCCCAGCACCAGGAGCTCGGCCTCGTGCGAGATGGCGGCGAGCGCGGGGATGGGCGGGCCCGCGGCCAGCACGACGTCGGCGACCACGTCGGGGTGCTCCTCGCGCAGCCCGGCCATGGCCTCCGCCATGTCGAGGTGCTCCTGCTCCACGCCGCGCGGTGGCGGGGCCGCGTCGCTGTAGCCCTCGCTCCAGGTCGCCATGAGGTCCCACGAGCTGTGCAGCACGGTGAGCGGCCGGTCCGCGCGCTCGGCCTCGGCGAAGGCGCGCTCCAGCACGGGGCGCGACAGCTTGGAGCCGTCGGCCCCCGCGACCACGCCGCGGGGGCTCGCGTCGTGGTGCCGGGGACGGTGCACCACGACGGGGCAGTGGGCGTGCCGCACCACCGACGTGCCGACCGACCCGAGCAGCAGCGTCGCGACCGGGCCCCGGCCCCGCGAGCCGAGCACCAGCAGCGAGGCGACCTGCGAGGCCGCGAGCAGCGCCGTGCGCGCGTCGTCGACGGCGACGACGCCCAGCACCTCGACCTCCGGCGCCTTCGCGCCGACCTGGTCGGCGGCCTCGGCCAGCTGCCGCTCGCCGGCCTCGCGGGCTGCGGCCACGAGGTCCTCGGTGCGCACCGGCACGTCGGGCAGCATCAGCGTGACCGAGCCGGTCGCGTAGACGACGGCCAGCGGACGACGCTCGGACCGGGCTCGCACGGCGGCCCAGCCGAGGGCCTCGCGCGCCGACGGCGAGCCGTCGTACGCCGCGACGATGCTGCCGAGGGGGATGTCGGAGATGCGGCTCATGGGTGCCTCCTGGGTCGACGACGACGGTCACCACCGTCGCGCCTCCAGCGTGCGTCGGGCCGCGCTCGCCGGACAGGGAGCGAGGACCCCTCAGCCCGGGACCAAGGTCACGGGATCCGACCGTCGCGCGCCAGCACCGACACGTCGTCGGTGACCGTGTCGGGGTAGATCAGGCCGGTGCCGGTGTTGAGCACGGCCACGCGCTCGTGCTCACCGATCCAGCCGGACTCGCGCAGCTCGCGCGCCGCGGCGAAGCAGGCGGCGCCCTCCGGGCACACCCACACGCCCTCCGCGGCGGCCACGGCCGCCAGCTCCTCCAGGATGGTCTCGTCGCTGACCGCGACCGCGGTGCCGCCGGACTCCCGCACCGCGCGGAGCACCAGGAAGTCACCCAGCGCCTTCGGGACGTTGATGCCGAAGGCGAGGGTCTGCGTGCCCTCGACCAGCGTGCTCTCCTCGCGGCCCTGCTCGTAGGCGTCGACGATCGGCGCGCAGCCGGTCGACTGCACCGCCACCATCCGGGGCAGCTCGCCGCGCAGCCAGCCCAGCTCCCGCATCTCCAGCATCGCCTTGTGGATGCCGATCAGCCCCACCCCTCCCCCGGCGGGGTAGAGCACGACGTCCGGCGCCTCCCACCCGAGCTGCTCGGCGAGCTCGTAGCCCATCGTCTTCTTGCCCTCGATCCGGTAGGGCTCCTTGAGCGTCGCGACCTCCTGGCAGCCCTCGCTCGGCCACCGCCCGGGCGACCAGCGCGCCGGCGTGGTTGATGAGGCCGTCGACGAGGTAGAGCTCGGCGCACGCGGCCACGCACTCCCGGCGGGTGATCTCGGGAGCGTCGACCGGCATCACCACGAGGCTGCGCATGCCGGCGCGGGCGGCGTACGCCGACCACGCGGCGCCGGCGTTGCCGTTGGTCGGCATCGCCACCGACCGCACGCCCAGCTCGCGCGCCCGGCTCACGGCCACCGCGGCGCCGCGTGCCTTGAAGCTGCCCGTCGGCAGCGCGCCCTCGTCCTTCATCAGCAGACCCGGCAGCCCGACGGCAGCGCCGTACGTCGGCATCCGGAGCAGCGGCGTCATGCCCTCGCCGAGGGTGGTGACGTGCGCGGGGTCCCGCACCGGCAGCACCTCGTGGTAGCGCCACAGGTCCGGCGCCCGGAGGGCGACCTGGTCACGCGTCACCACCTCCCGCACCCGGTCGAGGTCGTAGCGCGCCAGCAGCGGGGCGCCCACGCTGCTGAGGCCGTGCACGACGTCGGCGTCGTACGTCTCCCCCGTCCGGGGGCACTCCAGGTGGGACAGCATGGAGAAAGGGCCAGAAGGCTGGTCGGTGCGCTGGTCCGAGAGCATCCGCCCACCCTGCCGCACGCGTGGTCCGGCTACCGGGGCGGCTCGGCCACCAGGTCGCCCATGGCGTCGAGCACCGCGGCGACGCGCGAGATCTCGTGGGTGCGGTGGATGCCGGTGCGGCCGAGGGCGGCGAGCACGGCGAAGAAGCCCTCGGCGCTGCGCACCTCCTCGCCGAAGAGGTCCATCGCGCTCGGCAGCGCGTGGCAGACCGGCACGCCGAGGCCGCGCAGCCGGAAGGTCTGCAGCAGCAGCGCCCCCTGGTAGCGCGCCCGCTCGGCGGGGTCGGGCAGCCACGCCAGGCCGAAGCCGATCCCGGGGTCGATCGCGACGGAGCCCACCCCGAGCTCCCGGGCGTGGGCGAGCCGACGCTCGAACTGCTCGAGCATGGCCGGCACCGGGTCGGACGCGACCGGGTTGGTCGCCGGGTCGTGCAGGTCGCGGGCGTGGGTGCCCTCGATGTGGCAGAGCACGACCGAGGCGTCGTACGCCGCGGCGAGGCCGAACATCGCCTCGTCGTCGCCCGAGCCGGTCAGGTTGAGCACGCGGGCCCCCGCCTGCAGGCAGGCCTCGACGGTCGCGGGGTGGTAGCTCTCGACCGAGACCGCGACGCCCGCCTGCGCCAGCTCCTCGATCACGGGCACGAGCTGTCGCGTCTGCTCCATCGCCGAGACGATCTCGGTGCCGGCGTTGCTCGACTCGGCGCCGATGTCGACGATGTCGGCGCCCTGGGCGGCGAGCACGGAGCCGCGGCGTACGGCGGCGGCGTGGGTGGCGGCGACGCTCTCGCGGTACCAGGAGTCGCGCGAGAGGTTCAGCACGCCCATCAGCGCGGGGCGGGCGTCGGTGTCGATCTCCCGGTCGCCGACGCGGAAGGGGGCGACCGGCTGGTCGAGCTGGTCGCCGTAGGCGTCGACGAGGGCCGCGAGGGACTTCAGCGTGATCACGGGCGTGGTCTTCCTCCTGGGCCCGCTGCTGGACCCGTCGACAGGTGGTGCCTCAGGCAACGTACCCAGCAGGATCACGCGGCCTCGTCGCGGGCGAGCAGGTGGCGGCACGGCGCCGCCGCGGGCTCGGGGACCAGCCCTGCCAGCCGGCGCAGCTCGCCCCGGCTGAGCGGGTCCTCTCCTGCGACCAGGGGCCCCAGCGCCGGCGCCTGGAGCAGCACCCGTCCGACCACCGGCCACGGGTCGACCGGCTCCTCGAAGTCCATCCGCGCCAGCCGACGCTGCAGGTCGCCCGCGAGGGCGTCGTGCACCAGGGCGAAGCACGCGCGCTGCTCCCGCCGGACCCGGCGCAGGACGGCCTCTGGGTCGTCGCCCTCGGGTGGCGGCTCCGCGGCCCAGCCGTGGTCGTGCTCGACCAGGGAGAGCAGCCAGCCCTGCCACACCTGCGGCACGTCGCTCAGCGTGCCGAAGTCGTGCTCGAGGTCAAGGGGCTCCTGCTCCGGGTCCGGGTCGTGCCACGCCTCGGCGACGGCGTCGAGCCAGCCGGCGGGGTGGCTGGCCACACGGTGCGCCGTGTGAGCCGGTACGTCGAGCGGCACCGACTCGAGCATCTCGCCGCCCTCCACCGGCACCAGCCGACCGACGGCATGCTGACCCACGCCGACGAAGTGGGCGCTCCCGATGTCCGGCACCACGTGCTCCTCGCCGGTGGCCAGGTCGCGCCACCGCAGCAGGCGGTCACCGGCGTCCAGCAGCCGCAGGCCGCGCATCGGGACGTCCGCCCAGTCACGGACCCGGCCGGCTCGCGCGACCAGCCGCGGCGAGGCCACGTGATCGAGGAACCGGCGGAGCCCGCCCAGGTCGTGCAGCAGCAGCTGGCGTCGTACCCAGTCGCGCTCGGGGTCGAGCGGGTACGCCACGCGGTCGCCGGGCCCCCACCGCAGCTCCTCCGACCTCGCCTCGGCCTCGTCGGCCAGGTCCACCATCCCCGGCGCGCGCGAGCGTGCCGCCTGCTGCAGCACCCACCGTGCGTGGCCCCACGCCGGGACGAGGTCGCCCAGGTGCGCGAGCTGGAAGAGTGTGTCGAGGCGCTCCGGCGCCATCAGGGCCGGCTCCCCTCCAGTGCGCAGGTGGTCGACCACCACCCGGAGCGCCTGCTCCTCCCGGCCCTGCGCCTCCCAGAGCGTGACCTCCAGCTCGATCTCGGCGAGGCGCTGTCGTTGCTCCCACGGTGTGCTCACGACATCCACCCCAGCCGCTCGCGTCCGGTCGCGACAGGGGTGATCAAGGATCTGTGGACAACCACAGACGCGCCGGAAACGTGTCCACAGAGTGTCGAACATCTGTTCTATTGTCGCACCCGAGCAGTAGAATCCTCTCATGGAGCCAAGCCCCTACCTCCCCAAGCGCCAGGTCCTCGACGTCCTCGTCGAGGCCCGCGCCGAGGAGCAGGAGGCGCAGGTCCGGCAGCTCCGCCTCGCGCTTCAGTGGGCGCTGCTCCACCCCGCCGCGGAGGGTGCGGCGTACGCCGGCTGGGGTGACGACGGCCTCGTGCTCGGCGACGGCGTCGGCGGGCCTATCCCGCTCGCGGGCGACGGCGCACCCCTGGTCGCTGCGGCCGCACCGCTGGAGCTGGCCGCCGCGCTGGGCCGTCCGGCCGAGCACGCCCAGCAGCTGCTCGGCGACACCCTCGAGCTCGTCTTCCGGCTCCCGCGGCTGTGGGAGCTGATGTGCGCCGGGCGCATCCCGGTGTGGCGCGCCAGGGCGATCTCGCGGGAGACCCGCGACCTGTCCCTCGATGCCGCGCTGCACGCCGACCGGCTGCTCTGCGCGGTGCCGGACCGGCTCGACCAGCTCACCGCCGCTGGCGCCGCTCGCCTGGTCCACGAGGCCCGGCTCCACGCCGACCCCGACCGCGCGAGGGCTGATGAGGACGAGGCGCTGGCTCGTCGTGGGGTGTGGCTGCAGCGCGACGGCCGCGCACCCGGGGTCACCGACGTCCACCTGACCCTCGACACCCCAGACGCGATCGCCTTCGACGCCACCGTCGGACGGCTCGCCGGTGAGCTCAAGGAGCTGGGTGACACTGACGTCCTCGACGTCCGCCGCGCCAAGGCCGTCGGCGTCCTCGCGGACCCCCAGCACGCCCTCGACCTCATGAACGAGGAAACCACCGACCCTCGGCCTCAAGGCGCCGGGACCCTCGACCTGAACGTCCACCTCACGCCCTCCGACCTCAAGAGCGACGGCGTCGCGGTCGTCGAGCGACTCGGCGCACTGTCGACCGACCTCTTCGCCGGCTGGCTCAGCCGCTGCGGCATTGAAGGCGCCACCGTCAGGGTCCGTCCGGTCATCGACCTGAGCGCTGACGCCTCGGTCGACCGCCACGACCCGCCACCAGCGATGCGCGAGCACGTCCTCCTCCGCGACGCGACCTGCGTCTTCCCCGGCTGCCAGCGTGACTCCCGCTCCTGCGACCTCGACCACATCGAGGCATACGACCCCGACGGCCCGCCCGACCAGACGCGACCTTCCAACCTTGCGCCGCTCTGCAGGCGCCACCACCGCGCCAAGACCCACGCCGGGTGGAGCTACGTCCGCCGCCGCGACGGCACGTATGCCTGGACCAGCCCTCAAGGCCAGACCTACACCGTCGTCCCCACGAGCCAAGCACCCCTCGCCACCTGGCGCTGACCACCGGGCGGGCCCCCCGGGGGTCGAGCCTGTCGAGACCCCCGTACGCCGCCGGCTCACAGGGTCTCGAGACAGGCGCTGCGCGCCTTCCTCGACCACCCGGGCACCGTCGGTCGAGCCTGTCGAGACCCCCGACCCACCGTCTTGCCGGTCGAGCCTGTCGAGACCCCCTCACCTGCGCGCAGTTCGCCTGTGGACAGCCCGGTTCAGGGGTCGCGTGCGCAGCAGGGTGGGGTCATGGATGACCTCAACGAGGAGCTCGAGCGGATCCGGCTCCGTACCCAGTCCGACGTCCAACGCCTGTGGGAGCTGCTGATGCGACCGCTCGGCTTCTCCTCGACCACCGTGTGGCTCTGCGCCGTCGAGGAGGACGGCAGACCCATTCCGCACCTGAGCCAGGTCGGCGACCCCGGGGACCAGCGCGTCCCTTCGTCGGCGCAGGTCGCGGCGTTCGTCGACCTGCTGCGGCGCCTCTCCGCGGAGGCCGACGAGGCGATCGGCTTCGCCGTGCTGTTGAGCCGGCCGGGGCGGTCCGGTCTGTCCGACGACGACCGACGCTTCGCCGCCGACCTGTTGCGCGACTGCCGTGAGGCCGGAGTCACCTGCCATCCCGTCCACGTGGCCGACGACGTGGCCGTCAGGGCGGTGACCCCGGACGACCTCGCCGCCTGACGCACCGACGGCCCCCGACGCCGGAGCGTCGGGGGCCGTCGAGTCGTGGCTCAGCTGCAGCCGCTGGTGCTGCCGCAGCCCTCGCAGACGTAGCAGGAGCCGGCGGGGCGCATCTTGGTGCCGCAGGTCATGCAGAGCGGGGAGTCGATGGCGGTGCCGGTGATCTTCTCCAGGAGCTCTGCGGAGGTGTGGGCGTCGCCCGGGGCGGGCTTGGCCTTCTGCTCCACGACCCGCTCCTCGGCGACCTCGGCCGGGGTGGCGGGCGCCACGGGGGCGGCCGCTGACGCGGTGAGCTCGCTGGCGGACCCGGTCTCCTCGAGGGGCTCGTAGGAGCCGGTCTCGAGGTGGCGCTGGCGCTCCTCGGCGGAGTAGATGCCGAGCATGGACCGCTCGTCGAAGGACAGGTAGTCCAGCGCCAGGCGGCGGAAGATGTAGTCCATGATCGACTGGCTCATCCGCACGTCGGGGTCGTCGGTCATGCCGGCGGGCTCGAAGCGCAGGTTGGTGAACTTCGAGACGTAGGTCTCCAGCGGCACGCCGTACTGCAGCCCGATGCTGACCGCGATCGAGAAGGCGTCCATCACGCCGGCCAGGGTCGAGCCCTGCTTGCCGAGCTTGAGGAAGATCTCGCCCAGCTCGCCGTCGGCGTGGGCGCCCGAGGTCATGTAGCCCTCGGCCCCACCGACGGTGAACGACGTGGTCTTGGCGGTGCGGCTCTTGGGGAGGCGCTTGCGCAGCGGCTTGTGGACCTCGACGACCTTGGTCTCGACCTCGGCCGCGACGCTCTGGCCCTGGTCCTTCTTGGCCTGGTCGGACTTGCCGTCGGCCAGGGGCTGACCGACCTTGCAGTTGTCGCGGTAGATCGCGGTCGCCTTCAGGCCGAGCTTCCAGCTCTGCAGGTAGACGTCGGCGATCTCCTCGACGGTGGCCGACTCCGGCAGGTTGACGGTCTTGGAGATGGCACCGGAGAGGAAGGGCTGGCAGGCAGCCATCATCCGCACGTGGCCCATGGGCTTGAGCGAGCGCGCGCCCATGGCGGTGTCGAAGACCTCGTAGTGCTCGGTCTTCAGGCCGGGGGCGTCGATGACGTGGCCGTTCTCGCCGATGTACTCGACGATCGCCTCCACGGTCTCCTCGGCGTAGCCGAGCTTGCGCAGCGCCCGCGGGATCGTCTGGTTGACGATCTGCATGGAGCCGCCGCCGACGAGCTTCTTGAACTTGACCAGCGAGAAGTCGGGCTCGATGCCGGTGGTGTCGCAGTCCATCATGAAGCCGATGGTGCCGGTGGGGGCGAGCACCGAGGCCTGGGCGTTGCGGAAGCCGTGCTTCTCCCCCAGCTTCTGCACGTCGTCCCAGGCCTTCGTGGCCAGCTTGTGCACCTGGGCGTCGGAGACGTGCATCGTGCGCACGACGTCGTTGGCCGCCTGGTGCTTGCGCATCACGCGCTTGTGGGCGTCGGCGTTGCGGGCGTAGCCGGCGTACGGGCCGACCACGCCGGCGAGCTCGGCCGAGCGCCGGTAGGAGGTGCCGGTCATCAGCGAGGTGATGGTCGCGGCCATCGAGCGGCCGCCGTCGGAGTCGTAGCCCAGGCCCATGGCCATGAGCAGCGCGCCGAGGTTGGCGTAGCCGATGCCGAGCTGGCGGTAGTCGCGGGTGGTGTCGCCGATCGGGTCGGTCGGGAAGTCGGCGAAGCAGATCGAGATGTCCATCGCGGTGATGATCAGCTCGACGGCCTTGGCGAACGTCGCGCCGTCGAAGGTGTCGTCGTCCTTGAGGAACTTCAGCAGGTTGAGCGAGGCCAGGTTGCACGAGGAGTTGTCGAGCGACATGTACTCCGAGCACGGGTTGGACGCGGTGATGCGACCGGTCTCGGGGTTGGTGTGCCAGTCGTTGATGGTGTCGTCGTACTGCAGGCCCGGGTCGGCGCACTCCCAGGCGGCCTGGCTGATCTTGTTGAAGAGCTCGCGGGCGTCGATGGTCTCGATGACCTCGCCGGTGGTGCGCGAGCGCAGCCCGAACTCGGTGCCGTCCTCGACCGCCCGCATGAACTCGTCGCTCACGCGCACGGAGTTGTTGGCGTTCTGGTACTGCACGGAGGTGATGTCGTCGCCACCGAGGTCCATGTCGAAGCCGGCGTCGCGCAGCGCACGGATCTTGTCCTCCTCGCGCGCCTTGGTCTGCACGAACTCCTCGATGTCGGGGTGGTCGACGTCGAGCACGACCATCTTCGCCGCGCGGCGGGTGGCGCCGCCGGACTTGATGGTGCCGGCCGAGGCGTCGGCGCCGCGCATGAAGGAGACCGGGCCGGAGGCCGTGCCGCCGGAGGACAGCAGTTCCTTGGAGGAGCGGATGCGGGAGAGGTTGAGGCCGGCACCGGAGCCGCCCTTGAAGATGAAGCCCTCCTCCTTGTACCAGTTGAGGATCGAGTCCATCGAGTCGTCGACCGAGAGGATGAAGCAGGCGCTGACCTGCTGCGGGCTCGCGGTGCCGACGTTGAACCACACGGGCGAGTTGAACGAGAAGTACTGGTGCACCAGCAGCCAGGTGAGCTCGTGCTCGAAGACCTCGGCGTCGGCCTCGGTCGCGAAGTAGCCGTGGTCGCGGCCGGCCTCGACGTAGCGGCTCACGACGCGGTCGATCAGCTGCTTGAGGCTCCACTCGCGGGCGTCAGTGCCGACGGCGCCGCGGAAGTACTTGGTGGTGACGATCGTGGAGGCGTTGACGCTCCAGAAGTCGGGGTACTCGACGCCGCGCTGCTCGAAGACGGTGTCGCCGGTCTTCCAGTTGGTCTGGACGACGTCGCGACGCTCCCAGGTGATCTCGTCGTACGGGTGCACGCCCGGGGTCGAGAAGTTCTGGTCGATCTTCAGCCCCGTCGCCTTCTTGCGGCTGCGTGCGCTACCCGTGCTCACGGTCTCCGTCATGTCGTCCCTGCTCCCTTGCGTGGTGTCCCTGGCTCGTACGGCGGTGCTGGTGGTGCTCGTGGTGCTGGTCCCGGTGGACGTCGAGGTCCCCGGACGTGGTGGCCCCGCGCGCTGCTTCCCCACAACGCACGGGGCTGATCGTGGTCAGCCCGTGGGCTGAGGTCGTGGCGTCTCCACAGTGTCGCCGTGGGCACCGACAGCGGCGCCGGCGAGCGCGTGCTCGGCCCGCAGCACCGCGATCTCGCTCTCGAAGTCCTCCGCGCTGGAGAACGCCTTGTAGACCGAGGCGAAGCGCAGGTAGGCGACGGCGTCGAGCTCGCGCAGCGGGCCGAGGATCGCCAGGCCCACCTCGTGGGCCGGCACCTCCGCCCACCCGGCGGACCGGATGGCCTCCTCGACCTTCTGACCCAGGCGGGCGAGGTCGTCTTCCCCGACCGGTCGGCCCTTGCAGGCCTTGCGGACGCCGGCGACGGCCTTCTCGCGGGTGAACGCCTCCGTGGTGCCGCTGCGCTTGAGCACCACCAGCTGCATCTGCTCCACGGTGGTGAAGCGCTTCTCGCAGGCCGGGCAGGTGCGGCGCCGACGGATCGAGCACCCGTCGTCGGCCACCCGGGAGTCGAGCACCCGCGTGTCGTTGCCGCGGCAGAAGGGGCAGTGCACTGGACTCTCCTCTCGAGGGTTCAACCTGTGGCCGGCGCTGTGGATTCCGTGTGGACGAACCGGGTTGGCTGTGGGAAACCCCGGCGTCCTGTGGAACTAGATGTGGATAACTACATCGTTGTAACTACTAGATGTTGGGGAACCGTAGACCGCTCCCTCCCCCCGGGTCAACCACGGGACTCACCACGATTCGCGCGTGTCGGCCACCTCGTCGGACGCGCGTCCATCGGCGCAGGTCAGCGGCTCGCCGACCGCCGTCGGCGTGGGCGGCCCAGTCTCGGAACCGGACTCCGGTGTCGCGCCTCGCGCACCGCCGGGCCACCATGCGGGGTGTGGACGACGGGGGACGACGACGCGTGCGGCTGCTGCTGGGGGCGGTGGCGGCCCTGCTGGCGTGGGGCGCACTGGTCGCGCTGGCGATCGCGGAGGGGCGCCAGGTCCGCGCCGGCGACGGCTCGTGGGCCCTGCTCACGCTCTGGGGCGTGGGCGCCGCGGCCTGCCTGTACGCCGCGGTCGCCCTCGCACTCCGCTCCCGCGACGAGGAGACGCCACCACCACCTCGCCAGACACCGCGCCCACCCCGCCAGGCGCCGCGTCACCGCGGCTGACCAGCCACGACGCGCGTTGTCCACAGGTCGGCGACGAGGTGTAGCGCGTCGGCCAGCCGGGTAGTTACCGTCCCGACGAGTCGGGACGGCCCCGGCTCGACCCGGCAGGTGACACATGCGACGGCTGACCTCCACCGCGGCCGCGGTCGCGTGCGCCGCACTGCTCGTCGGCTGCGGCGGTAGCCCCGAAGCCGGCCCCGCACCCACCCCCAGCCCGAGCTCGACGACCCCCTCCCCCACGGCGACCGCCACCAACGAACCTCCCGCCGAACCCAAGTCCACTCGCGAAAAGTCTCGCGAGGGCGCGATTGAGGCCGCGAAGTACTTCCTCAAGACGATGAGCCACTCATCTTCGATTGGGGATACGGCGACCTTTCGCTCGACCTTCGTCGCCCGCTGCACGCGTTGCGAGGCAATAGCGGACGGCATCGATGAGACCTACTCGGCTGGTGGCTCGATCACAGGTGGCGAGTGGGTCCCGACCGATGTTCGGTTCTACGACATCAGCGGGGACGTCGCGGTTCTGGACATCGTCGTGAATTACGAGGCGCAGACTTGGATCCGAAAGGAAGGTTCCGCGCCGGAGAACTTCGAGCCAACCCGGGGCGTGCTCAAGGCGTTCAATCTGCGTTGGCGACCCAGTGCGGGCTGGGCAGTCAGTGCGCTGGATCCAGACGCATGAGGTCCCTAGGAATGGCCGCCATTGTGTTCGTCGCGGTCCTGCTGCAACCTCAGTCCGCCATTGCAGATGTGAATGACCCTCGCCCCGGCAATAGCGCGTTTGAGGTCCTCGGCTCAGGAGTGAAGCAAGCTGCCGACTCCGACGGCATTAGCGCCGTCCCGACCCTCGCTTCGCGGGACCCCGCGGCAAGTGCCCCAACCATCCGATACGAATACCGCACGGCCTGCGACTCCGGGGCGTACAGCGCGGACACGGGAGCAGCGGTGTGCCCGACAGACCCCTGTCCGGAGGGCAGCACCCAGTACCGCCAGTGGGAGATCTCGCCCTCGGGCGAGCGGCCCATGGGCTTCGTCTGCTCGGGCAGCGGTCCTCCTGCTGCGGTGGAGGCGGCAGCTGCCGCACCGCCACAGGTGACGGACGCGATGGTGCTGGCGGCGTTCCGGCGGGTGCCGGTGCCGGAGCTGCGCTCGGTGAGCCAGCCGGAGGACACCACGCTGGTCAACTTCGAGACGATCTTCCACGCGGAGGCCGAACCCTTCACCGAGACCGTCACGATCCTGGGGCAGCGCGTCCGCCTCGAGATCGCGCCGAGCGAGTTCCGGTGGGAGCACGGCGACGGCACCACCGCCACCACGACGTCTGCCGGGGCGCCCTACCCCCGCCACGACGTGGTGCACCGCTACGCCGACGCCCACCGCACCGTGCGGCACCGCGTGGTCGTGACGTGGTCGGCGCAGTGGTCGCTCAACGGCGGGCCGCTGCGACCCGTCACCGGCACGGTGACCACCACGGGGCCGACGACCTCACTGCGCGTGGCCGAGGCCGTGCCCGCCCTGTCGGGACAGCGCTAGCCGGGCTCGACGACGGGCGCACGCGGCAGACTGCCCCCGTGCGCCCCCGCCCCTCCCTGATGTACGTCGCCGCGGCCGCCGCCGACACGTGGCTGGCGGGCCACCGCGACCCGGGCGTGCGGCGGTGGCGTCGGCTCACCAAGCCGGCGCTGACGCCACTGCTCGCGTGGCGGCTGCACCGCGCGCCGGCGACCCCGCTGCGCACCCCCACGCTGCTCGCCCTCGCCGCCGGTGGCATCGGTGACGTCGCGCTGCTGCGCGAGGGGCGACGAGCCTTCCTGGTGGGACTCACCTCGTTCGCGGCCGGACACGTGGCCTACCTGCTGGGGTGGCGACGACTCTCGGCCGGCACCGCGATGACCGCGGCCCCGGGGCCGCGCGCCGCCGTGCTGGCCGGCCTGCTCGTGGGACCCGCGCTGGCCCACGCCGCAGCGCGTCGCGAGCCCGTCCTGGGCGTGCCCGTGGCGGCGTACGCCGCGCTGCTTGCCAGCACCGTCGCCGTCGCGACGCACCTCGACGACGACGTGCCGGCCGACGTGCGCCGGAGGCTGGCGGTGGGCGCGTGGACCTTCCTGGCCAGCGACACGCTGCTCGCGACACGCAGCTTCGTGATGGACGAGCCGCCGGCGTGGGCCGAGCGTGGCGTGATGGCGACCTACGCGACGGCCCAGTGGCTGCTCAGCGACGCGGCGCGACGCGCCTGACGGCACGTGGTCCACGCGTCACTGGAGACGTGTCGGGGTGGGATCCGGCATGGGGTACCGGATCCCACCCCGCGCTGTGCGACGCGACGACCTGGGTCGAGGAGACCGTGACGTCGCACAGGTGGTCCGTGACGGACGGACCAGGCTCAGCCGCGGGGGACGGCCAGCCGCTGACCCTCGGAGATCTGAGCACCGGGCAAGGAGTTCAACTCCTGGATCCGGTAGACCATCTCACGCACCTGACCGGGAGCGGCGACATCGGCGGCGATCTCGTAGAGCGTGTCGCCGGCCTGCACCTCGACGACCTGCACGGGCTCGGGCGAGCCACCCGTGAGCGTCGCCGTGGCCCAGCCGCCGAGCGGGACCATGCCCGTCAGGAGCACGGCCAGGAAGGCCAGCGTCACCAGCGCGCGACCCCGACGCGTGAGGCGCACCCGGGAGGGAGCGGCAGCGGTGGACGTCGGACGCGCGGGGGTGACGGCGTGCACGGCGCGGCCTCGGCCGCGGCTCTCCGCACGTCGCGGCATGGTGTGGGGGGCGATGCTGATGGCGCTCATCGATCTACCTCGCTTCGGGGAAGTGCCCGGTCCTTGCTGACCGGACGGTGGCGGGCGACCCCTGCTCTGTGCTCGATGTCTAGTCGCGACCTCCGACAACCTCGTCGGCGTGCGGTGGTCCCGGTGGGGACCCGACCTCGTTCGAACACGTGTACGACCATAGAACACGTGTTCGAAGGATGGCAAGCACCGACCGCACACGTGTTCGAAGCCGAGCCTGCGACACGCCGTTCGAACATGTGTTTGAAGTGGTCCGTCGCTGGCACTACCGTGCGACTCATGTCACGGCGCGATGCAGACCACGGCTCCGAGCTCACCGACGACGGGTCCCCCACCTCCGAGGGCGGGCCCGACGGTTCGGTCTCCGAGCTTCCCGACCCCCGTCCCGACCTGACCGGACTCACCCCGCGCCAGCAGCGCATCCTCAACGTGCTCCGCGAGTCGATCGAGAAGCGCGGCTACCCGCCGAGCATCCGCGAGATCGGCAACCTGGTCGGGCTCACCAGCTCCTCCAGCGTCGCGCACCAGCTGCGCGTGCTCGAGCAGAAGGGGTTCATCCGGCGTGACCCCAACCGTCCGCGGGCGCTCGAGGTCTTCATCCCCGAGCTGATGGCCGCCCGGCGCGCCATCGCCAGCGCCGACGAGGCGCCCTACGACCCCACCGGCATCGGCGACGCCATGCCCACGGCGACGCACGTGCCGCTGCTGGGCCGGATCGCCGCCGGCGCCCCCATCCTCGCCGAGGAGCAGGTCGACGAGATCTTCCCGCTGCCGCGCTCCCTCGTCGGCGACGGCCAGCTCTTCCTCCTCGAGGTCTCCGGCGACTCCATGGTCGACGCCGCCATCTGCCACGGCGACTACGTCGTGGTGCGTCAGGAGCAGACCGCCGAGAACGGCGAGATCGTCGCGGCGCTGCTCGACGGGGAGGCGACGGTCAAGACCTTCCAGCGCCGCGACGGCAAGGTCTGGCTGCTGCCCCACAACGACGCGTACGACCCAATCGACGGCACCCACGCCACGATCCTGGGCAAGGTCACGGCGGTGCTGCGCCGGATGTGATCCGGATCGCGCACCGACGGTGCCGGCGTCCCTGAGATCGGCTGCCGAAACCGACAAACTAGGTCAGAATGCATCGGTGACCTCACCACGCGCTGCCCGAGCCGCCGCCTGTGCGGCCGTGCTCTCGCTCGGCCTGGTCACCGCCACCCACCTGGCCCCCGGCCCTGCCGACCACGAGCCGCGCGCCACGGTCCCCACCGGCGCTGTCGAGGCCCCTGCCGACACCTCCGTCGCGGGCGCGTCGGAGGCGACGGTCTCCGCGGTGGAGCCGGACGACGCTCCGCGGCAGCAGCGGGTCCCGGCAGGCCCAGCGTCGGCCCCGCAGGACCCTCCGGCCCCCGTCGTGCCGACCGACGAGATCCTCCGCTCCCACGTCGCCGGCGGCGACCTGCTCGCCGAGCAGCCCGAGCGCGTGCGCGAGGTCGCCGCCCGCAGCGGCCTGGACACCAACCGGCTGACCTCGCTGCTGGCCGAGGACGAGACCGCGTGGGTCTCGCCGCAGGGGCGCGTCTACTTCCGGGAGCCGGCCCCCGAGGACGGGCACGCGCACGGCGCCGAGCTCCCCGCGGAGCCCGAGACCGCGGAGCCGGAGACCTCCCAGACCTCCCAGACCGCCGAGACCGCCGAGACCGCCGAGCAGGACCCAGCGTCCGGTGCGGCGCCGACCAGCGCCCAGGCCCAGACCACGTCCGCGGCGCAGACCACCCCGATGGCGCCGGCGAAGACTCCCGCGCTGTCGCGGCGCTACCCCGACTCCCAGACCTTCGCGCTGCAGAGCAGGCCGGGCGCGGCGCGCACCATCTTCCTCGACATCGACGGCGCCGAGGTGCGGGGCACCGCGTGGAACGCCGGCCGCAACCGCATCCAGGAGGGGCGCTGGCCCGGCTTCGACTCCGACGGCGCCCCCGGCACCTTCACCGCCTCCGAGCACGCCTGGGTGCAGGAGGTGTGGCGCCAGGTCGCCGAGACCTACGCCCCCTTCGACGTCAACGTCACCACCCGCGACCTCGGCACCGGAGCGTGGGACCGGACCTCGAGCAGCGACGCGCGCTACGGCTCCCGGGTCGTCGTGACCGGCTCGACGACCGCGCGGCAGCAGGCGTGCGGCGGCTGCCTCGGCGTCGCCTACATCAACAGCTTCGGCCAGGTCGACCGCACCTCGCAGTACCAGCCCGCCTGGGTCTTCGTCAGCGCCACCATGTCGCCCACCATCGCCGCGCAGGCGGTCTCGCACGAGGTGGGCCACAACCTCGGGCTCGTGCACGACGCCGTGCTGGGCTCCGCGAGCGACTACTACGCCGGCACCCGCGACTGGGGTCCAGTCATGGGCTCGGCGAGCCACCGGGCGGTCAGCCAGTGGAGCCGCGGCGAGTACGCCAAGGCGTCCAACACCGAGGACGACCTGGCGGTCATGGCCCGTCGGCTGCCGCTGCGACCCGACGACCACGGCGACACCACCTCCGCGGCGCGCGCCCTGGGCAACGCCGCGGCGTACGACGTGGAGGGCGTCATCAGCACGCGCCGCGACGTCGACGTCTTCCGCCTCGACGTCCGCTGCGAGACCACGCTGCAGGCCCGCGCCTCCGGCGTCGGCCAGCAGTCCGCGCTCGACCTGCGGCTCGACCTGCTCGACGCCGCCGGCGCCCAGCTGAGCAGCGCCGCCCCGGTCAACGTGCGCGGAGCGCTGGTGAGCCCCTCGAGCACCTGGTCGGTGACGGGCACCGACGCCTCGCTCTCGCGCACGGTGCGCGCCGGCACCTACTACCTGCGCGTCGACGGCGTGGGCTCCGGCAACGCCGCCGCCGTCAGCGGCGGCACCGGCTGGACCGACTACGCGAGCCTCGGCCAGTACCGCCTGACCGCGACCGGCTGCGTCGCGGCTCCGGCTGCCGGTGCCGCGGGCACCGCGAAGACCACCCCCGCGCCCACCACCAGCCCGACGCCCACCCCGACCCCCTCGGCCACGCCCACCCCCGCGCCGACGCTGCGCAAGCCCGCGGCCCCCCGCATCGCGGCCGCCAGCTCCGGACGTCCCGGAGACCGGGTCAGCGCCACCGTGCGGTGGACGCCGGCCGCCGACTCCACCGAGCAGCAGGTACGCCGCTACCGCATCACCGCCTACCAGCTCTCCGCGTCGGGGGCGGTACGCCGCAGCTACACCGCCGCCGTCCAGGCCGGCGTGCGCGCCGTGGAGGTGCGGCTGCCGGCCGGTCGCTACCGCTTCGCCGTGCAGGCGGTCAACGAGGTCGGCGGCTCCCCCGCCTCCGCACGGTCCAACGTCGTGCTCGCGCGCTGACGCTGCGGTCTCACGTGCGCCCGGCCAGGCGCGCCAGCGCCCGGCGCACCACCTCGCCGTCGTGGGTCTGCCACATCGGCGGCAGGCTCGCGCGCAGGAAGCCGGAGTAGCGGGCGGAGACCAGACGCGGGTCGAGGCAGGCGACCACCCCGCGGTCGGTGCTGGTGCGGATCAGCCGGCCCGACCCCTGCGCCAGCAGCAGCGCGGCGTGTGTGGCGGCCACCTGCATGAAGCCGTTGCCCCCGCGCTGGTCGACGGCCCGCTGCCGTGCCGAGAGCAGCGGGTCGTCGGGGCGCGGGAAGGGGATGCGGTCGATGATCACCAGCGAGCAGGTCTCCCCCGGCACGTCGATGCCCTGCCAGAGGCCCAGGGTGCCGAAGAGGTTGGTGTGGGGGTCCTCGACGAACTGACGCGTGAGCTCGGGCAGCTGCGCGTCGCCCTGCGCGAGCGTCGTCAGGTGCGGGAGCGCCTCGCGGACGTGCTCGGCCGCCGCCTGCGCCGCCCGCCGGCTGGAGAAGAGCCCGAGGGTGCGGCCCTCGGCCGCGTCGACGAGCGCGGTGATCTCGTCGAGCTGCGCCGGGCCCAGGCCGTCGCGACCCGGCGGCGGCAGGTGGCGGGCGACGTAGAGCATCGCCTGGCGCTGGTAGTCGAAGGGCGAGCCCACGTCGAGCGCGGCCCAGGGCTCGGTGCCGTCGGGCTCGTCGGCCGGCTCCTCGTCCGACTCCCCCTGGGCGTCGGCACGGTCGTCGGGGGCGACCCGCTCGGAGGGCCACAGCCCCAGCGACGCGGCGACGGCGTCGAAGTCACCGCCGAGCTTGAGGGTGGCCGAGGTCATCACCACCGTCTTGTCGGCGAGCAGGCCGTGGCGCATGGGCAGCGCGACGTCGAGCGGGGCGACCTGGAGCAGCTTGCCGCCACGCAGCCGGTCGCGCTCGGCCACCCAGAGCACGTCGCGCTCGGAGACCGCGGCCATCCGCTCGCTGGTGGCGAAGAGCTCCTGGGCCCACCCGCGCACCTGCTGCACGCCGGCGTCGGGCCGCTCGCTCTCCTTCGGCAGCGCCGAGACCACGGCGCGGGCCGCGTCGCGCACCTGCGCGAGCGCGTCGAGCAGCTGCTCGGGCGGCGGCGCGAGCCGGCCGGCCGGGGTCGCCGCGAGCGCGTCGAGGAGCGCGCCCGCAGCGTCGTCGAGCGCGTCGACCGGTGCGTCGTGGTCGTCGCTGACGTGACGAGCCGCGCGCGCGGCGGTGCGCTCGACCTCGCCGACCGACAGCTCGTCGGTCGCGGCCTGCGTCACGCGGGCGACGAGCTCGTGGGCCTCGTCGACGACGACGGCGTCGTACGCCGGGATCATCGGGATGCCCTCGACCGCGTCGATGGCGAGCAGCGAGTGGTTGGTCACGACCAGCTGGGCGCGGTGGGCCCGCTCGCGGGCGAGCTCGGCGAAGCACTCCTCACCGAAGGGGCAGCGCGCGGCCCCCAGGCACTCGCGGTGACCGACGCTCACCTGGCGCCAGGCCCGGTCGCCGTGGCGTGGCGCGTGGTCTCGCTCCCCCGTGCCGGACTCCTGCGCCTGCTCCTCGACCCACTCGCGCAGCTGCAGCACCTCGGCGGCCAGCGACCCGGCGGCGACCGCCTCGGCGTCGATCAGTGCCCCCTGGTCGTCGGGCACGCCGTCGCGGACGCGGTGCAGGCAGGCGTAGTTGGAGCGCCCCTTGAGCACGGCCGTCGCGGTGCCCGAGAGCCCCTCGAACTCCTTCGTGGCGGCGAGCAGCGTGGGCAGGTCGCGCTCGACCAGCTGGTGCTGGAGCGCCAGCGTCGCCGTGGCGACCACCACACGCCGGCCGTGCAGCAGTGCCGGCACCAGGTAGGCCAGGGACTTGCCGGTGCCGGTGCCGGCCTGCACCAGGAGGTGACGACCCTCACCCAGCGCCGTCGCCACCGCGGCCGCCATGGCGCCCTGACCTGGGCGTTCCTCGCCTCCCACCGCCGAGACCGCGGCCGAGAGAACGGACTCGACGGTCGGCTCCAAACTCACCCGCGCACCTTATGCTGAGCAACTGACACGCCCGCAGGCCGTCGCGGCGACCTGTGGACAGGGCCGACCGGCGCTCGTAGCAGGGCCTCGACCGACCTCCTCACGTCCGTAGCCCGACTGGTAGAGAGGTGACCCATGGCCACCACCATCCATCCGCACAACGAGTCCACACCCGATCCCGACGACCATCGCCCGCCCACCACCGACGAGGTGGTCGCCGACGAGGAGCTCCACCCCGCACTCGAGTGTCCGGTCGAGGCCGAGGACGTCGGTGGCGGCATCGACAAGATCGTCTTCGGCGTCACCGCCGCCATCGCGGTCGCCTTCCTGATCTGGGGCTTCGTCAGCACCTCGTCGCTGAGCAGCACCTCGAGCTCGGCGCTGTCGTGGACCGTGACCAACGCCGGCTGGCTCTTCGTGCTCACCGCCAGCGCCTTCGTGGTCTTCGTGATCTACCTGGCGATCGGCAAGTACGGCGACATCCGGCTCGGCAACGACTACGAGAAGCCGGAGTTCCGCACCATCTCGTGGATCGCGATGATGTTCAGCGCCGGCATGGGCATCGGCCTGATGTTCTGGGGCGCGGCCGAGCCGATCTACCACTTCACCGGCCCGCCGCCCGGCAGCGCCGAGGCGGGCAGCGACGAGGCCATCCGCACCGCGATGGCGACCACGCTCTTCCACTGGACGCTCCACCCGTGGGCGATCTACGCGGTGCTCGGCATCGCGGTGGCCTACTCGGTCTACCGCAAGGGCCGCCCGCAGCTGATCAGCGCGGTCTTCACCCCGCTCTTCGGCGAGCGCGCCATGAAGGGTCCCGGCGGCAAGGTCATCGACATCCTGGCCATCTTCGCCACCCTCTTCGGCTCGGCAGCCTCGCTGGGCCTGGGCGCGCTCCAGATCGGCTCGGGCCTGCAGATCGTGGGCTGGCTCGGCACCGCCGGCAACGCCGCCCTGGTCGGCATCATCACCTTCCTGACGATCTGCTTCATCATCTCGGCGGTCAGCGGCATCGAGCGCGGCATCCAGTGGCTCTCCAACACCAACATGGTGCTGGCGCTGGTGCTGGCCGTCTTCGTCTTCGTGGCGGGGCCGACGATCTTCATCCTCGACCTGCTGCCCACCGCGGTGGGCTCCTACGCCCAGGACATGTTCGCCATGTCCGCCCGCACCGACGCGGCCGGCGGCGACGCCATGGCCGAGTGGCTCGGCAGCTGGACGATCTTCTACTGGGCCTGGTGGCTCAGCTGGACGCCCTTCGTCGGCCTCTTCATCGCGCGGATCTCGCGTGGTCGCACGATCCGGCAGTTCGTCACCGGCGTGCTGCTGGTGCCGAGCCTGGTCTCGCTGGTGTGGTTCTGCATCTTCGGCGGCACCGCGATCTTCCAGCAGCGCGAGGGCACCGACCTGGCGGCCGCCGCCAGCCCGGAGAGCATGCTCTTCACCGTGCTCGACGGGCTGCCGATCTCGACCATCACCTCGGTGCTCGTGATGATCCTGGTGGCGATCTTCTTCGTCTCCGGCGCCGACGCCGCCTCGATCGTCATGGGCACGCTCTCGGAGAAGGGCACCATCGAGCCGTCGCGCTTCACCGTGGTCTTCTGGGGCGTCGCCACCGGTGGCGTCGCCGCGATCATGCTGCTGCTCGGCGACTCCGACGACCGGGGGTCGGCCCTGACCGGGCTGCAGAACCTCACGATCGTCGCCGCGCTGCCCTTCGTACTGGTCATGATCGGGCTGTGCGTGGCGCTGATGAAGGACCTGCGCAACGACCCGCTCATCGTGCGTCGCAAGTACGGCACCTGGGCCGTCGAGCACGCGGTGGTCGACGGCGTCACCAAGCACGGTGACGACTTCTCGCTCACCGTGGAGCAGAACGGCGAGGGCGCCAAGCGCTACCACGAGTAGCAGCCCCTGCACGTGCGTCGGGCCCGGTCACCTCACGGTGACCGGGCCCGTTCGTCGTACCGGGGGCGCCGTCGGCCTAGGCGTACGCCGCGAGCTCGGCGCCGAGCGCCTCGTGCACGCGTGCGACGACCCTGGTGCCCTCGGGCGTGTGCTCGAGGGAGAGGACCTCGCCGGTGTCGTGCACCCGGGAGAGCAGGTCGCCGCGGTCGTAGGGCAGCAGCACCTCGACCTCGACGGCCGGGCGCGGCAGGTCCTCCTCCACGGCCGCACGGAGCTCCGCCACGCCCTCGCCGGTGTGGGCGGAGACCACCACGGAGTGGGGCTCGCGCTGGCGCAGCCGGGCGATCACCATCGGGTCGGCGACGTCGGCCTTGTTGATCGCCACGAGCTCGGGGAGCTTGTCGGCGCCGATCTCGGCGAGCACCTCGCGCACGGCCGCGAGCTGACCCTCCGGGTCGGGGTGGGAGCCGTCGACGACGTGCAGCACCAGGTCGGCTCCGGCCACCTCCTCCAGCGTGGAGCGGAAGGCCTCGATCAGCTGGTGCGGCAGGTGCCGCACGAAGCCGACGGTGTCGCTCATCGTGTAGGTGCGGCCCTCGGCGGTCTCGGTGCGACGGGTGCGGGGGTCGAGGGTGGCGAAGAGCGCGTCCTCGACCAGCACCCCCGCATCGGTCAGCCGGTTGAGCAGCGAGGACTTGCCGGCGTTGGTGTAGCCGGCGATGGCGACGCTGGGCACCTGGTGGCGTGTCCGGTCGGCTCGCTTGGTCTCGCGGGTGGTGCGCATGTGAGCGAGGTCGCGCCGCAGCTTGGCGATCTTGGTGTTGATGCGACGCCGGTCGGTCTCGATCTTGGTCTCACCGGGGCCGCGGCCACCGATGCCGGCGCCGCCGGCGACCCGGCCGCCGGCCTGGCGGGAGAGGTTGCCACCCCAGCCGCGCAGCCGCTGCTTCATGTAGTTGAGCTGCGCGAGCTCGACCTGGGCCTGCGCCTCGCGCGACTTCGCGTGCTGGGCGAAGATGTCGAGGATCAGGGCGGTGCGGTCGACGACCTTGACCTTGACCTTGTCCTCGAGGTTGCGCAGCTGGCTGGGCGCGAGCTCGCCGTCGCAGATCACGGTGTCGGCGCCGGTGGCCCGCACGATCTCGCCGAGCCCCTCGACCTTGCCGCGTCCGATGTAGGTCGCCGGGTCGGGGCTGTCGCGTCGCTGGTAGAGCGCGTCGAGCACCTCGGAGCCGGCCGTCTCGGCCAGCAGCGCCAGCTCGGCCATGGAGTTCTCGGCGTCGGCGACGGTGCCCTCGGTCCAGACCCCGACGAGCACCACCCGCTCGAGCCGCAGCTGGCGGTACTCGACCTCGGTGATGTCCTCGAGCTCGGTCGAGAGCCCGGCCACGCGGCGCAGCGAGTGGCGCGCGGCGAGGTCGAGCTCGCCCGTGGTCTCGTCGCGCTCGTCGGGCCAGTCGGCCCCCGGGTCGCGGCGGTCGTCGGAGGTGGGCTCCTCCTCCCAGTCGGCCGTGGCGGCCAGCTCCTGGGCGAGGTCGAGGTGCTGCGGTGCGTTCGTCATACGACCCCCAGGTTACGTCGCGCACCCGCGTGGGCCGAACGTGTTTTCCGGTGAGGAGGCTGGGGCGCCCGGCGTGTCGCGCCCTCGTGGGGCCACGAGGCGCCGTCAGCGTCGCTTGCGGAGCACCAGGGCCGAGCCGCCCCCGCGTCGCGAGGGCTCGGAGACGACGGTCAGCTTGCCGCGGGGGCCGAACTCGATCGCCGTGGCGGCGCCGATCTCGGCGGCGCTGGTGAAGGCGTCACCGGCCGGCACGAGGTCGTGGCCGAGCGCGGAGAGGCCGGCGTCGTAGCGGTCGATGAAGGCGGGCTCGGCCGTCACCGTCGCGGTGTTGCGCTGCGCGGCCCGCGGAGCCGCGATCGCGCGCGGCAGCGACATGCCGAGGTCGATCCGGTTGACCAGCATCTGCAGCACCGTGGTGATGATCGTCGAGCCGCCGGGTGACCCCAGCGCGAGGAAGGGCTTGCCACCGCGCAGCACGATCGTCGGCGACATCGACGAGCGAGGCCGCTTGCCGGGCTGGATCCGGTTGGGGTCGGCCGGGTCGTAGACGGTGCTGAAGTCGGTGAGCTCGTTGTTGAGCAGGAAGCCGCGGCCGGGCACGGTGATGCCGGAGCCTCCGGTCTGCTCGATGGTGAGGGTGTACTCCACGACGTTGCCCCAGCGGTCGGCCACCGTGAGGTTGGTGGTGTCGACGTTCTCGGTGTCGGACGTCGGCCCGGCCTCGCGCGCGCCCGGGGTGCTGCAGCGGCCGTCGTAGTCGCGCACGTCACCGGGCTCGACGGGCTTGGTCGCCGCCTGCGCGGGGTCGATGCCGCACGCACGCTCCGCCGCGAAGCGGTTGGAGAGCAGGTCGCGCAGCGGGACGCGCACGTACGCCGGGTCGCCGACGTACTCCGCCCGGTCGGCGAAGGCCAGGGCGCTCGCCTCGAGGTAGAGGTGGAGCGCCTGGGTGCGCGAGAGCTCGCCGACGTCGTAGCGCTCGAGGATGTTCAGCGCCTCGCCGACGGTGGACCCGCCGCTGGAGGACGGCGCCATGCCGTAGACGGAGTAGCCGCGGTACTTCATCCGCGACGGCTTCTGCAGCGCGACGCGGTAGTCGGCGAGGTCACGGGTGGTGAGGTAGCCGGGCGGCACCGGCAGGCTGGGGTCGCGCACCGTCGGCGGGTCCTGCACGGCGCGGGCGATCTCGCGGGCGACCTTGCCGCCGTAGAAGGCGCCGATCCCCCGCCGCTGGATCAGCCGGTACGTCGCGGCGAGGTCGCGGTTGCGGAAGACCGAGCCGACGCGGGGCAGCTCACCGCCGGGGAGGTACTGCCGGGCCGTGGCCGGGAACTGCCGGAAGCGCGCCTCGTTGTCGGCGGTCTGCTGGCGGAAGGTGCGGTCGACGACGAACCCGCGGCGGGCGAGCTTCTCGGCCGGGGCGAGGTTCTGCGCCAGGCTGCGCGTGCCCCAGCGCCGGGTGGCGGCCTCCCAGGTGGCGAGCGTGCCGGGCGTGCCGACCGAGACACCGCTGGTCACCAGGTCGGGGGTGAAGGGGTACGGCTCGCCGGTCGCGGGGTCGATGAAGGCGTCGTCGGGCATCCGCTTGGGCGCGGTCTCGCGGCCGTCGAGGGAGGAGACCTTGCGCGTCTTCGCGTCGTAGTACAGGAAGTAGCCACCCCCACCGATGCCGGCGCTGTAGGGCTCGGTGACGCCCAGCGCGGCGGCCGTCGCGACGGCCGCGTCGACGGCGTTGCCGCCGGCCTTGAGCACGCGCATCCCCGCCCGGGTGGCCTCGGGGTCCACGGAGGTGACGGCGCCGCCGTACCCCGTGCTGGTGGGCGTCTTGGTGGAGTAGCGACCCTGCTCGCGAGCGCTCGCCGGCACCGCGGCGAGCACGCCGAGGACGACGGCGCCGGCGGTGAGCCCGGTGGTGAGCACGGTCAGGGTGCGGCGTGCGGCGTGCGGCGACATGGGTCCTCCCGAGTGCGGATGCTCGTATCCAACGCCGGTCCGGATCGCAGCGCAACGCCGGTGTCAGGGGCCCGCGCTCGGGGTACGCGAGGTGGATGAGCGAGACCAAGCCAGGACCCGCGTCCCCCCACGAGGAGGGCGCCGACGCCCCCACGCCGCCCGGCGGCCCGCAGCGCCAGGACGCCAGCGGGGGCGTCGCCGCAGGAGACACCGGCTCGGGCCGCACCGCGGCCGACTCGGTCGAGGACCAGCACGGCGGCACCATCGACCTCGAGGACGAGCAGCCCGACCCCGACACCGGCTCGGAGGAGACCGCGGAGCAGCGTGAGAACGCCGAGGCCTCGACCGAGCAGCCGTCCCAGTAGTCCCCCACCAGACGAGCGGAGCAGCACCGTGAGCGAGACCCCGCACACCGGAGTCGAGGAGTCAGACCCGAACGCCGACAGCGCCGTGGGCCTGGCCGGCGGGCCGGAGGGCGGCATGGGCGTCAGCAGCGAGCGGCCGGGCCCGATCCGCGGCAAGCAGACCGACGTCTCCTACGACCACGCCCCGACCCTGACCGAGCGCGACGACGACGCCGCGACCGAGCCCGGCGAGGAGGCGGTCCGACCCGATCCGGTCGAGCCGCACCGCTCCGACCCCGACCGCAACCCCCGTCACGGGGTCTAGCGGGGGGCGAGCTCGCGCGACCAGAGCACCTGGCCGGCGGTGTTGCGCAGCGACACCGTGAGCAGGCCGTCGCGCTCGATGTCGACGTGGCCGAAGAACTGGTTGCCGCCCCGCGGCGACTGGTTGGGGTAGTCGGCGGCCCGGGCGAAGACCTGGCGCGGGCCGAAGGTCGCGTCGAGCGAGCTCGGGCCGAAGGTGCCGGCGTTGACGGGCCCGGCGACGATCTCCCAGAAGGGGTCGAAGTCGGTGAAGGAGGCCCGCTCGGGGCTGTAGTGGTGCGCCGCGCAGTAGTGCACGTCGGCGGTGATCCACAGCACCCCCGGCACGCCGCGCAGGCCCCGCAGCACGGCGGCGAGCTCGTGCTCCCGGCCCAGCGGACGGCCGGGATCGCCGTTGGCGACGCCCTCCTGGTCCGTGCCGTCGGGCACGACGAGCCCCAGCGGCAGGTCGGCGCTGATCACCTTCCAGGTGGCCCGCGAGCGGCGCACCTCGCGCACCAGCCACTCGGCCTGCTCGCGGCCGAGCACCGGCGTGCGGCGCCGCTCCAGGTTGGGCGTGTTCTCGCCCTTGAAGGTGCGCATGTCGAGGCAGAAGACGTCAAGGTGGTGGCCGCGCTCGGCCTTGCGGTAGATGCGCGACTCGGCGAAGCCGGTGCGACCGCGGCCGCGCCGGGTGTCGAGCGAGACCGGCTGGTACTCGTGCCAGGCGCGGCGTGCCCGGGCGGCGAGCACGTCGACGCGGCGCTCGGTGTAGCGCTCGTCGTCGATGACCTCGCCGGGCCACCAGTTGTTGACGGTCTCGTGGTCGTCCCACTGCGCGAGCACCGGGGTGTCGGCGTAGAAGCGCCGCACGTGGCGGTCGGAGAGGTTGTAGCGGTGCCGCCCGCGGAACTCGCGCAGCGACTCCGCCACCTTCTCCACGCCGAAGCGCACCTCGTTGCGCCATACCTGCCCGTCGGGCTCGGTCACCGTCGGGGCGATCGGGCCGTCGGAGTAGACGGTGTCGCCCGCGTGCACGAAGAAGTCGGGACGCGTGGCGTGCATCGCGGCGTACGCCGTCATGCCGCCCAGGTCGGGGTTGATGCCCCAGCCCTGGCCGGCCGTGTCGCCGGTCCAGACGAAGCTGGTCGGCCGCGGGCGCGTGTCGGCCGTGCGGAAGCGCAGCAGGTCGACCTCGCCCCGGGTGCCGTCGGCGGACTCGAACCACAGCGTCGCGTCGTAGTCGCGCCCGGGCGTCAGGCCCTGCAGCTCGAGCCGGGCGGTGTGGTCGGAGTCGGGCGTCGCCCAGGGACCGCGGACGACGCGCGAGCGGCGTCCGGTGCCGATCCGCGCGACCAGGCGCCCCTCCCCCGAGGAGCGCGCCCACAGCACCGCCGAGCGGCTGGTGACCTCGCCGCTCTGCACCCCGTCGGTGAGCGCGAGCCGGTCGCGCAGCTGACCGGGCACGCCGCGCGCCGCGGCGTACGACGGCACGCTCGCGGCGGCGATCACGCCGGCGGACCCGGCGAGGAGGTGGCGACGGCTGAGGGCTGGCTCCCGAGAGGTCATGCCTCCC
Organism: Nocardioides aequoreus; assembly: GCF_000720335.1. Taxonomy (GTDB): domain Bacteria; phylum Actinomycetota; class Actinomycetes; order Propionibacteriales; family Nocardioidaceae; genus Marmoricola; species Marmoricola aequoreus. Next base: position 316,194 of record NZ_JOJN01000007.1, read on the forward strand.
AGGTCACCAGCGCGCGGTGACCGCCACAAGACCCCGGGGTGAACAACCGCGGACGCCGGCCGTCACTTCGGTGGCATCCGGATGCCGCCGTCGACGCGCACGGTCTCGCCGTTCATGTAGGAGTTGGTCAGGCACTCCAGCACCATGCTGGCCAGCTCGTCGGGGGCGCCGAGGCGGCGGGGGAAGAGCACGCTCTCGCCGAGCCTGGCCTTGAACTGCTCGGCCGCCTCGCCCTCGCCGTAGATCGGGGTGTCGATCAGGCCGGGGGCGACGGTGTTGAGCCGGATCGCGGAGGCAGCGAGGTCGCGGGCGACCGGCAGCGTCATGCCCACGACGCCGCCCTTCGACGCGGAGTACGCCGCCTGGCCGATCTGGCCGTCGAAGGCCGCCACGCTCGCGAGGTTGACGATGGCGCCGCGCTCCCCGGTCTCGGTGGGCTCCAGGCGCGACATCGCGGTGGCGCCGAGCCGCACGCAGTCGAAGGTGCCGATCAGGTTGACGGAGACGACCCGGCGGAAGGCGTCGAGGTCGGCGGCCGAGGCGAAGCTGCCGTCGCGGCCGACGGTGCGCTCGGCCCAGCCGATGCCCGCGGAGTTGACCAGCACCCGCAGCGGGCCGAGCCGCTCGGCCTCCTCGACGGCGGCCACGACCTGCTCGGTCCGGGTGACGTCGACCGGGGCGAAGACGCCACCGACCTGCTCCGCGACCGCCTGGCCGGCGTCGGCGTCCAGGTCGGCGACGACCACGTGCGCCCCGCGCGCCGCGAGCTGGCGGGCGACGGCGGCGCCGATGCCCGAGGCGGCGCCGGTGACGAGGGCGGAGGCTCCACGGATGTCCATGGCCGAGAACTGTACGAGCCCTACGAGCCCAGGTCGGTCATCCCCTCGGCGACCAGCACGGCCGGACCGGTGAGCAGCACGCGGCCGGCCTCGGTCCACACGACGGTGAGCCTGCCGCCCGGCAGGTCGACGGTGTACGCCGTGCCGCGCTCGGCCCCGTCGGCCTCCATGGCCGCGACCGCGACCGCGCAGGCGCCGGTGCCGCAGGAGCGGGTCTCGCCGGAGCCCCGCTCGTGCACGCGCATCGCGACGTGGGCCTCCCCCACGCGGCGCACCAGCTCGACGTTGACCCCGTCGGGGTAGACGGCTGCGTCATGACCGGGTGCGGTCGTCAGGTCGAGTGCGTCGAGGTCGTCGTGCTCGCCCAGGAAGGCCACGGCGTGCGGGTTGCCCGTGCTGACGTGGCGGGCGGTCCACGACCGCTCCCCCACCGTGACCGTCGTGTCGGCGCGCAGCTCGGGCTCGCCCATGTCGACGGTGACCCGGGTGCCCTCGGGCCCGGCGTCGAAGGTGAGCACCTTGGTGCCCCCGCGGGTCGCGATCGGCAGCGGGTCGCGCGGGTCGACGTCGGCGTGGGTGGCCAGGTAGTGGCCCAGCACCCGGATGCCGTTGCCGCACATCTCGCTCAGGGTGCCGTCGGCGTTGCGGTAGTCCATGAACCAGCGGGCCTCGCCGCGGGCCGCGACCGCCGCCGGGTCGTCGGTGGCGTCGGTGCGCACCACCCGGATCACGCCGTCGGCCCCGATGCCGGCCCGCCGGTCGCACAGCGCCGACGCCAGCTCCGCGGTGAGCTCGCGGCGTCCCTGGGCGTCGGGCAGCAGCACGAAGTCGTTCTCGGTGCCGTGCCCCTTCACGAACGCGTAGTCAGCCACACCGCGGAACCTACCCGTAGAGGCCCGCGGAGTAGGACGGGCCGGCGTAGTAGCGGTCGAGCTCCTCGACGCTCTCGCCCTGCCTCTCCAGCCGCTGCGCGATGACGGCGCGCCGTGGGACCACCGCCTCGGGGTCCCACGTCGCGGGGTCCCACAGCCCCGAGCGCAGGAAGGCCTTCGCGCAGTGGTGGAAGACCTCGCTCACCTCGACCACCAGGGCCAGCACCGGCCGGTGGCCCTTGACGGTCATCTCCTCGAAGAAGGGCGCGTCGCGCACCAGCCTCGCCCGGCCGTTGACGCGGAGCGTGTCGCCGCGGCCGGGGATCAGGAAGAGCAGGCCGACGTGGGGGTTGTCCAGCACGTTGCGGTAGCCGTCGACACGACGGTTGCCGGGCCGCTCGGCGATGGCGAGGGTCTGCTGGTCGAGCACGTGGACCAGGCGTCCCGCGGGGTCGCCCTTCGGCGAGGCGTCGCACCCGTCGCCGGAGGCGGTGGCCAGCACGCAGAAGGGCGCAGCCCGGAGCCAGTCGACGTCGAGGTCGCTGAGCCGGGAGCGGACCTTGTCGCGGGCCGGCTGGCTGGGCCGCCCGACGATCGCCTCGAGCTCCTCGACGTCGGTCACCTCGGTCCATGCGTGCACGGAGCGAGCCTAGGTCGTGGGCGGCCGCTCGGGGTGGAGCCCGAGGTAGAGGCTCCAGGGCTCGCCGTCGGGGTCGCTCGGCATCGAGGCGATCTCGCTGAGCAGGTCGTGCAGCCGCCCCACGACCTCCTCGCGGTCGGAGGCGGAGAGCCGGAAGCCCAGGCGCGAGCTGTCGAGCGCGCCGGGGGCGAGGCCGGCGACGTCCTGCAGGAAGGTGGTCAGGACGAGGTCCTGGCCGTCGACGGACTCGTCGTGCATCGAGAGGTAGAAGCTCTTGCCCGAGGCCAGGTAGGGCCGCTCGCGCGCGCCGCGTCGTCCGCGGCGGGCCTCCTGCTCGACGAGGAAGCCGGTGTCGACGAGCGTGCGGACGTGGTGCAGCGACGAGGCGGGGTTGATCCCCAGGGCCTCCGCCAGCTCCTTGTTGGTGCGCGGCTCGTGGAGCGCCAGCCGCAACATCCGCAGCCGCAGCGGCGAGGCCAGCGCGCGGCGCTCGGCCTCGTCGGCGTCGCGGCGCGCCCAGGCCTGACGACCGCTGCCGACGGGGAGCGGCCCGTACGGCGCGGGCTCCGGGTGCGGGGTCGGCGGCATGCGCCGAGACTAACTGATTGACCTTTCCCAATCAGTGACGCAGGATGGCGCGGTGACCCGCACCCGGGAGCGGCGCCCCAGCCTGTTCCGCCACCACGACTTCCGCCAGCTCTTCCTCGCCGACTCCGCCAGCCAGGTCGGCACCGAGCTGGCCGGCCTGGCGATCGCCGTCATGGCGGTGCGCCTGCTCGACGCCGGCGAGCTCGAGATGGGCGTCCTCGCGACCTTCGAGTACCTCGCCTTCCTCGTCATCGGCCTCCCGGCGGGCGCCTGGGTCGACCGCTGGCGCAAGCGGCGCGTGCTCGTCAGCGCCGACCTCGTGCGCGCCGTCGCGCTCGCCACGCTCCCCCTCGCCTGGTACCTCGGCGTGCTCACCATCTGGCAGATGTACGCCGTCGCGCTGGCGGTCGGCACGGCCACGGTCTTCTTCGACGTCGCCTACCAGAGCTACCTCCCCGAGATCGTCGAGCCGCCGGACATCGGCGAGGGCAACGCCAAGCTGCAGGCCGTGCAGTCGATCGCGATGATCGGTGGCCCCGCCCTGGGCGGGTGGCTGATCCGCCTCGTCGGCGCCCCGGTGACGGTGGCGCTCAACGCCGCGAGCTTCGTGTGGTCGGCGTGGTTCCTGCGCCGGATCCGCCACGTCGCGACGCCGCCCCCGCGCGAGGACCGCCGCCCGTTGTGGGTCGAGGTGCGCGAGGGCCTCGACTTCGTCTTCGGTGAGCCGCTGCTGCGCCGCATCGTCGCGTGCACCGCGTCGAGCAACCTGCTCTCCTCGATGACCGGCGCGATGCTGGTCATCTACTGCCTGCAGGACCTCGGACTCGACGAGGCACAGATGGGCCTGGCGATGGGGCTCGGCGCCGCCGGCGGGCTGCTCGGCGCGCTCGCCACCCCCCCGCTGACCCGCTGGCTCGGCGAGGGCCGGGTGATCCCGCTCTCGATGCTGACCTGGATCCCCGGCGGCGTCCTGATGCCGCTCGCCGGCACCGTCGTGCCGCCGATGGTGGCGCTCACGGTCTCCAGCCTGGGGCTGACCTTCTCGGTGGTCGTCTACAACGTCGCCCAGGTCAGCTTCCGCCAGCGGCTCTGCCCGCGGCCGCTGCTCGGGCGGATGAACGCCTCGATCCGCTTCTGCGTCTGGGGCGTGATGCCCATCGGCGGGCTGCTGGGCGGGGTGATCGGCAGCACCTACGACGCCCGCACGGTCTTCTGGATCGGCTTCGCCGGCAGCTTCGTCTCCGCCTCCTTCGTGGTCTTCTCCCCGCTGATCCGGATGCGCGACCTCCCGCGGGCCCTGGACCGGCTCAGCGACACCGTGTGAGCGCGCGCTCCAGCAGCTCCGGGTCGTCGTGGGCCAGCCAGGTCACGCGGGGGTCCTTGCGGAACCAGCTGTCCTGACGCCGGGCGAAGCGCCGGGTGCCGGTCACCGTCTGCTCCCTCGCCTCGGCCTCGGCCAGGGTGCCGTCGAGCAGGCCGAGCACCTGCCGGTAGCCCAGCGCCCGCTGCGCCGTACGGCCGTCCCGCAGGCCGACCGCGGCCAGGCGGCGTACCTCCTCGACCAGGCCCTGCTGCCACATCGCGTCGACGCGCCGCGCGATCCGTGCGTCCAGGGTGGGGCGGTCGACGTCGACCCCGACCTGCACGGCGCCGGCGACGGCGTACTCCAGCCGCGGCAGCGACGCCGAGAAGGGGCGCCCCGTCAGCTCGACCACCTCCAGCGCCCGGACGAGGCGGCGACCGTTGCTGGGCAGCACCTGCGCCGCCGCCTCGGCGTCGACCGAGCGCAGCCGCTCGTGCAGCGCCGCGGGTCCCCGCTCGTCGAGCTCGGCCTCCAGCCGGGCACGCAGGTCGGGATCGGTGCCCGGGAAGTCGAAGTGGTCGAGCACGGCACGGGTGTAGAGCGCCGAGCCGCCCACGAGCACGGGGACGACGCCACGGGACCGGCAGTCGTCGATCGCGGCCCGCCCCCAGCGCTGGAACTCCGCGACGCTCGCCGCCTCGGTCACCTCGAGCACGTCGAGCAGGTGGTGCGGCACGCCGCGCCGCTCCGCCTCGGGGAGCTTGGCGGTGCCGATGTCCATGCCCCGGTAGAGCTGCATCGCGTCGGTGTTGACGACCTCGCCCCCGAGCCGCTCGGCGAGGTCGAGCGCCAGCGCGCTCTTGCCCGAGGCCGTCGCCCCGACGACGGCGACGACGGGGAGCTGCTCGGGCACCCCACTAGTGTGGACCGCACCCGACTTCCCATGCCCCAGGAGGCACCCCATGGGCTTTCTCGATGACGCGAAGAAGAAGCTGAGCCAGGCCGTCGACAAGCACGGCGACAAGATCGACCAGGGCATCACCAAGGCCACGCAGGCCGCCCAGGACCTCGACCGCAAGAGGACCGGCGGCAAGCACGGCGACAAGATCGTCAAGGGCGCCGCCAAGGCCCGCGAGAGCCTCGACAAGCTCGACGGCAAGCCCAAGGACGACCTGGGCGGCGGCACCCCGGGAGCTCCTCGGTGAGCGACAAGCCCGGCGAGGCACCCGAGCCCACCGTCGACGCGGAGCCCGACTTCGCCCCCGGCGGGCCGGCCGACCGGATCGACCGCGACGAGGACGACTTCCCGCTCACCACCCCCGACCAGCCGCGCTCGGCCCAGGTCGAGGAGGACGTCGTGCCCGACGAGATCGAGGAGAGCGACGAGACCGACGCCGGCACCGGCGACGAGGACGGCGTCGACCCCTCCCAGGAGGACCCCGTCTGAGCGGCGGGCACCCCGACGACGTACGCCGCTGGCACACCGGCTGGCGGCGTGCGCGGGGGCTCCCGCTCGTCGCCGCGGCGTCCCCCGGCGTGCTGCAGGTCGACCACGGCCGGCCGGGGCGCGGCGTCGAGCAGCTCGTGCTCGAGGCCGACGACCACCCCGGGCGCATCGACGCCGCCGCGGGAGCGGCGCTGTCGATGCGTGACCCCTGGGTGACGGTGCCGACGCGACACCCCGGTCACGTCGCCGACCGGCTCCAGGAGCACCGGCTCCGGGTCGCCCTCGACGCCGAGCGGCTGATGTCGGTCGTGCTCGCCGACCAGCGGCGCGTCGCCGCGCCGCCCGGCTACCGCGCCGACGTCGAGCGCGCGGCGTACGAGGGCAGCGAGGTGTGGCGGCTGAGGCTGCGCACCCCCCAGGACGAGACGGCGGCCCAAGGCGACGTGGCCGTGCTCGACGGCGTCGCGGTGGTCGACCGGGTCGAGACCGGCCGCGCCCACCGGCGGCGGGGCCTCGGCGGCGCGGTGATGTCACGCCTCGCCGACCTGGCCGAGTCGGCCGGGGCACGCCGCGGCCTGCTGCTGGCGAGTCCCGCGGGGCAGCGGCTCTACGCCGGCCTGGGCTGGCAGGGCCACGAGTGGGTCGTGGTCGCGCGCCTGCCGTGAGGCGCTCCGGCTCAGCGGCCCGTCAGCGCACTGCGCAGCCGTCGACCACCGGGAGCGGCTCCGGAGCCCCGAGGCCCGGCATGCCCAGCCCGACGGCCGCGGGCGCCGGGTCGGCGGTGCGCGCCTCCCACGCGTCGCCGGCACGGGTAGGCCGCAGCGAGCGCAGCGGACCGTCGGCGACGAGGTGGTGCGGGGCGGCGTACGTGACGTCGACCTCGACCATGTCGCCCGGCCGGATCTCGACAGGCTCGATCGCCTCGGCGCCGGTCGAGCCTGTCGAGACCACCGGGGTGAAGTGCACGAGCCGGTTGTCGCGCGCCCGGCCGGAGAGCCGCGCGGTGGCGGCGTCCTTGCGCCCCTCCCCCTCGGCGACCATCAGCTCCAGGGTGCGCCCGACGAGCGCCTGGTTCTCCGCCCACGCGATCTCGTCGACGAGCGTGACCAGCCGCTGGTAGCGCTCCTTCACGACGGCGGCGGGCACCTGGTCCTCGAGCACCGCCGCGGGCGTGCCGGGGCGCTTGGAGTACTGGAAGGTGTAGGCGCCGGAGAAGCGCGAGCGCCGCACGACCTCCAGGGTGGCCTCGAAGTCCTCGTCGGTCTCGCCGGGGAAGCCGACGATGATGTCGGTGGTGATCGCGGCGTCCGGCATCGCCGCACGGACCCGCTCGATGATGCCGAGGTAGCGCTCGGCGCGGTAGGAGCGCCGCATCGCCTTGAGCACCCGGTCGGAGCCGGACTGCAGCGGCATGTGCAGCTGCGGCATCACGTTGGGCGTCTCGGCCATCGCCTCGATCACGTCGTCGGTGAAGGCGGCGGGGTGCGGCGAGGTGAAGCGCACCCGCTCCAGGCCCTCGACGTCGCCGCAGGCGCGCAGCAGCTTGGAGAAGGCCTGCCGGTCGCCGAACTCGACGCCGTAGGTGTTGACGTTCTGCCCCAGCAGCGTGACCTCGGTGACGCCCTCGGCGACGATGGCCTCGATCTCGGCGAGCACCTCGCCCGGGCGGCGGTCCTTCTCCTTGCCGCGCAGCGCCGGGACGATGCAGAAGGTGCAGGTGTTGTTGCAGCCGACGCTGACCGAGACCCAGGCGGCGTACGCCGACTCGCGCTTGGTCGGCAGCGTGGAGGGGAAGACCTCGAGCGACTCGAGGATCTCGACCTGGGCCTCCTGCTGCACCCTGGCCCGCTCCAGCAGCACCGGCAGCGACCCGATGTTGTGCGTCCCGAAGACGACGTCGACCCACGGGGCGCGCTCGGTGATGGTGCTGCGGTCCTTCTGCGCCAGGCACCCGCCGACGGCGATCTGCATCCCGGGGCGGGCGGCCTTGACCGGGGCGAGGTGGCCGAGGTTGCCGTAGAGCTTGTTGTCGGCGTTCTCGCGCACGGCGCAGGTGTTGAAGACGACGACGTCGGCCTGCGCGGCGGCGTCGGCGGCGACGTACCCGGCATCCTCGAGCAGCCCGGAGAGGCGCTCGGAGTCGTGCACGTTCATCTGGCACCCGTAGGTGCGGACCTCGTAGGTGCGCTGCTCAACCATGACGTCGCCCAGGGTACGGCGCTCCCCCGCGCTCGCCCGAACCCGAGGCGGTCAGGCCTCGGGGTTGCGCTCCGCGGCGCGACGCAGCGTCTCGGACTCGCTGATGACCGCCGCGACGGTCGCGGGGTCGGCGAGCGGGGTGGCGGGCTGCTGCGGGTCGCTCTCGGCGGGGTCGGTGTCCTCGACCTCCTGGGCCTCCTCGACCTCCTCGAGGTAGCCCTCGACCTCCTCGCGGTCGCCCGGCCGGCCCTCGTGCTCGCTGACACGGCCGGCGGCCTTCGGCTCGTGGTGCACCACCTCGCCGGGCTCGGGGGCCGGCGCGTCGTCGGCCACGATGACCACCGGCTCGGGCAGGTCCTCGGGGCGCGGCAGGTCGGGTGCGACGACGTCGGGGCCGGGGATCCGGTCGCGCGGGTCCTCCGGCGCCTGGGCGGGCGGGCCCGCCGGCGGGGACCCGACGGTCGGGTCGACGGTCGGCTCCGCGGCGCCCTGCGTGGGGGCCGCGACGGGCTCGTGGCCGCGGGGTCGGGCCGCGCCACGGGCGACGGCGGCACCCACCTTCGCGACGCCCCTCGTGAGCCCGAACGTGCGGGCGGCCACCCCCACGCCGAGGCGCACCGCCCCGGTCGCGGTGCGGGTGGCGGTGCTGGTCAGGTGGCTCAGGCTCACGTCGTCCTCCGGGGAGAGTGCAGGGGTGAAGTCAGGGGTGGGGCGCGGGTGCGGGGGCACGACAGGGGTGCCCTGGACCTCGTTGTAGCCCTCCCGGCCGGATGACAAACCCGTAACAGTCCTCACCCAGCGGGGCCGTCGGGTCGACCCCCGGCGACCCGGCCGCCTAGGGTCCGGGCCATGACCGAGCCCGGGTCCGTCCCCAGCACGCCCACGCGCGAGCCGCTCATCGTCCTCGAGGGCGTCGACAAGTGGTTCGGCCAGCTGCACGTGCTCCAGGACATCCACCTGAGCGTCGGCAAGGGCGAGGTCGTCGTGGTGATCGGTCCCTCGGGGTCCGGCAAGTCGACGCTGTGCCGCACGATCAACCGGCTCGAGACCATCGACAACGGCACCATCACCCTCGACGGCGCCAAGCTCGCCGAGGAGGGCAAGGAGCTCGCGCGGCTGCGCAGCGAGGTCGGGATGGTCTTCCAGAGCTTCAACCTCTTCGCCCACAAGACGATCCTGGAGAACGTCACGCTGGGCCCGATCAAGGTCCGCGGCAAGAAGAAGGACGAGGCCGAGGCCCGCGCCAAGGAGCTGCTCGAGCGGGTCGGCGTGGCGCACCAGGCCGACAAGTACCCCGCGCAGCTCTCCGGCGGCCAGCAGCAGCGCGTCGCCATCGCACGCGCCCTCGCGATGGAGCCCAAGGCGATGCTCTTCGACGAGCCCACCTCGGCGCTCGACCCGGAGATGATCTCCGAGGTCCTCGACGTGATGATCGACCTCGCCAAGCGCGGCATGACGATGATCGTGGTGACCCACGAGATGGGCTTCGCCCGCACCGCCGCCGACCGGGTGGTCTTCATGTCCGACGGCGCCATCGTCGAGGAGAACACCCCGGAGGAGTTCTTCACCAACCCGCAGTCCGACCGCGCCAAGGACTTCCTCGGCAAGATCCTCAGCCACTGATCCCCACCCGCGCGACGACATCTCGGGCCGTCGCGCGGACCGCACCATCCACCCACACCGGAGGAAAGCAATGCGACTGAAGAGGACGAAGGCGGCCGCAGCGGCCGTCGGGCTCGGGCTGGCCCTGAGCGCGTGCGGCGGCAGCGCCGGCGAGCCGGAGACCGGCGCCGAGGGCGCGGAGGCCCCCGAGTGGGAGGTCGTCGAGAGCCCCGAGTTCGAGGCCGGCACCGCGATGGCCGAGCTCGCCGAGGCCGGCGAGGTCACCATCGGCGTGAAGTTCGACCAGCCCGGGCTCGGCTTCAAGGGCGCCACCGACGACATGCCCAGCGGCTTCGACGTCGAGCTGGCCAAGATGCTCGCGGGCCAGCTCGGCATCGCCGCGGAGGACATCACCTTCGAGGAGACGATCTCCGACAACCGCGAGCCCTACCTGCAGCAGGGCCGCGTCGACCTGGTGCTCGCGACGTACTCCATCACCGACGAGCGCCGCCAGATCGTCGGCCAGACCGGTCCCTACCTGATCACCGGCCAGCAGGTGCTGGTGCCGGCCGACAGCGACGTGGAGGGCATCGAGGACCTGCAGGGCGAGGAGGTGTGCGCGGCCGCCGGCTCGACCTCGCTGGAGAACGTCGAGGCCGAGGGCGCCGTCCCGGCCCCGGCCGACAACTACGCCGCCTGCGTCGACGACGTGCTCAACGGCACCGTGCCCGCCATGTCGACCGACGGCGCGATCCTGCTCGGGTACGCCGCGGAGCAGGAGGGCGAGCTGAAGGTCGTCGGCGACGAGTTCTCCGAGGAGCGCATCGGCGTCGGCTACTCCAAGGAGCGCCCCGAGATGTGCGAGTTCATCAACGACGCCCTTCAGGCGTCCTTCGACGACGGCACCTGGGCAGAGGCCTACGAGTACACCCTCGGCGGCGAGGGCGTCGAGGTCCCGGACCCGCCGGCGCTCGACGACTGCCAGGCCTGAGCGACCACACGAGCCCGGGGCGGCCTCGAGCCGCCCCGGGCTCGTGCTGACAGCGACCGGATCGAGAGGGAGGTGACGCGATGGACATCGTGCTGGACAACCTGGACCTGATGGGCCGGGCGTTGGGCTACACCCTGCTGTTCTTCGTCATCGCCGCCGTGCTCTCGCTGACCCTGGGCACCGTGCTGGCCGCGATGCGCGTCGGCCCGGTCTCGGTGCTGCGCCGCGCCGCCGCGGCGTACGTCACGCTGGTGCGCAACACCCCGCTGCTCGTGGTGCTCCTCTTCTTCCGGGTCGCCGGCCCGAAGGTCGGGCTGAACTTCTCCTTCGTCGACCTGCAGCTCGGCCAGTGGCGGATCAACAACATCTTCGCCGCGCTCGTCGTCGGACTCTCGATCTACACGGCCGCCTTCGTGTGCGAGGCGCTGCGCTCGGGCATCAACGCCGTGCCCCTCGGGCAGGCCGAGGCGGCCCGGGCGATCGGCCTGCCCTTCGGTGGCGTGATGACGCAGGTGGTGCTGCCGCAGGCCATCCGCGCGTCGGTCCCGCCGATGGCCAGCGTGCAGATCGCGCTGCTGAAGAACACCACGGTGTGCGGCGCCCTCGGCGTCGTCGAGCTCTTCGCCCGGATGCGCTCCTTCACCAACAACGACCCGACGCAGCGCGTCGGCATCTTCATCGCCTTCGCCGCCCTCTTCGTGGTGCTGGTGCTGATCGTCTCCTTCGTCGCCAACCGGCTCGAGCGCCGCTGGAGGATCGCCTGATGAGCGGAGCGCCCAGCGTCCTCTTCGACGCCCCCGGTCCCGCGACGGTCCGCCGTCACCGGCTCTACACGGTCCTCGCCCTCGTCGTCCTCGCGGGCGCCCTCGCCCTGGTCGGGTGGCGCCTCTACGTCGAGGGCCAGTTCGCCTACGACCAGTGGGAGGTCTTCATCACCCCCCGCTTCGTCGAGGCGATCCTCGTCGACGGGGTCTGGGTGGTGCTGCAGATGGCGGCCGCCGCGGTCGTGCTCTCGCTGGCCTTCGGGCTGGTCTTCGGGGTGGCCAAGCTGGCCGAGAGCCCCCTCGTGCGGCTCCCCGCCACCTACGTCGTGGAGTTCTTCCGCGCCGTGCCGGTGCTGCTGCTGATGATCCTCATCTTCTTCTCCTACGGCGTCACCCGCGGCGACAGCGGCGCCTACTGGAGCGTCGTGCTCGCCCTGATGCTCTACAACGGCTCGGTGCTGGCGGAGGTCGTGCGGGCGGGCATCCTCGCGGTGCCGAAGGGCCAGTCGGAGGCCGGGCTGGCGATCGGTCTCGCCCGCGGGCGTGTCACGAGGCTGATCCTGCTCCCCCAGGCCGTGAAGATCATGCTGCCCTCGATCATCAGCCAGTGCGTGGTGGCGCTGAAGGACACCAGCCTCGGGTACGCCGTCGCCGCGCCCGGCCTGGTGCGGCTGATGAGCTCGATCTACCAGCAGTTCGGCAACCAGTTCGCCACCTTGGTGGTGACCGCCGCGCTCTACGTCCTCATGTGCAGCGCCCTGACGCTGCTCGCCACGTGGGTGCAGCGGCGCTACGTCGGCGAGAAGCAGGCGCTCGCGATCTCGGAGACCGCCGGCACCGACGCGGCCACCGGGAAGGTCGTCTAGCCCCGCCGCTTGCGAGGCGTGACCCACAGCCGGATGACGCCCTCGATCACCACGGTGCCGTCGTCTCGCACGCCCTTGACGCGCACCGGCACCTCGCCTCCCGCGTCGGGCAGCGCCTCGTCGCTCCACTGCGCGGGGTCGGTGTCGGCGTGGCAGGTGATGTCGCTGGTGGCCTTGGCGGTGTAGGCGACCTCCATGCCCTTGGGGATCCAGCGCTTGTCGGCCGGGATGGTCGCCTCCGCCAGCACCCCCATCGCCGCCTCCAGCCCGTTGCACAGCGCGATCGCGTGCACCGTGCCGAGGTGGTTCTTCACCCCGCGACGCTTGGGGACGACCACCTCCGCGTGGTGGGGCTCGATGACGGTGAAGCGCGGCCGGATCGACCAGAAGTACGGCGCCACCTGGCTGAAGGCGAAGGAGAAGAGGCGCTCCCCCACCAGCGGGCCTAGGACGGGCAGGGTGGTGGCGGTGCGGTGCAGGTCGACGACGCGGCTCATGACCCGGACTCTACTGGTCGGTAACCCTCGGGCGACGACGCCTCAGGCCAGCACCCGCGCGACGTCGAGGTGGTGGGCGACCAGCGTGCGGGCGCTGCCGGGCTCGTCGGTCCACAGGCCCTCGGTGGCGCCGACCTTGCGCAGCACCCGGCGTGAGGCGGCGTTGCGGTGGTCGGGCGCCGCTACCAGCTCGCGCACCCCGTCGTACGCCGGCACCACGACGTCGCGCAGGTAGACCCACAGCAGGCTGGTGCCGAGGCCACGTCCGACGTACGCCGGCTCGCCCAGCAGGTAGTCGAAGCCGATCACCCCGCTGCCCAGCGGGTAGTCCTGGGCGTAGCCCACCGAGCGCCCGTTGACCTCCCAGATCCAGGACCGGACCCGCTCCCGCGGCGTCGGTCGCTCCACCCACCACCGTGCCACGTGGTCGTGCCGCACCCAGCGGGCGAGTGCCTCGAGGTCCCCGGGCGTCAGTGGCCGACAGGCCAGGCGGTGGTCGGGATCGGTGCCGAAGACGAGCGGGTCCCCGCTGAGGTCGACGGCGAGGACGGGCCCGGACGCGCGTGCCCCCGGTCCGGCTCGGCGGTCGGCGACACCTGCCCAGGAGCCCTCCCCCACCTCGTCCCGGCCCAGCACGACCCGCATGGGTCCAGTCTGCCGGTGGCGGGCAGCCGTCAGCTGGGGCGTTCGGGACGCAGCGAGCCGCGGCTGCTGGTTTCATCAGCAGGTGCACGAGATCGAGCTCGCCTACGGGCGCTACCGGGCCGAGCTCGCGCACATCCGCCGCACCGGCGAGCACGGCCGCTACGCCGACCTTCTGACCGAGGACGCGGTCTACCGCCGGGTCGGTCAGCGCGAGTGTCGCGGGCGGGAGGCGATCCGCGCCATGGTGCTCACCACCTGGTCGACCGCCCCCGGGGAGCTGGTGGCGCGCGAGGAGGTGCTCTGGCACAGCGTCGACCTCGAGCGCGGCCGCGTGGTGCACGAGCTGCGCCACACCATGTGCGACCCGGGCGACGGCTCCGAGCACGTGGCCCTGGCCACCGAGCTGCTGACCTACGGCGGCGACGGCCTCTGGTCGTCGGTCGACGTGGTGCACGCCCCCCAGGCGTACCGCGGGATGCACCGCAGCTGGGCGCGCGCCGCCCAGCGCTGTGGCCGCGAGCTGGACCCCGCGCTGCTGATCCTGCTCGAGGACCGGGACGACCGCGTCGCGCCGCCGTCGTCCGACGCGGGCTGAGACCTCACCAGCCGGCGCGACCCTCGCCGGTGTCGTCGGCGTGGTGGTCGACCTCGTCGCTCACGCCGTGACCGGCGCCGGCGAGCTCCTCGCGCACCACCCGGTAGGCGACCGAGGGGCTGTGGCCCTTGCGCGCCAGCGCTCCCACCAGCCGCCGCGTCGCCTTGTCGGTGGGCAGCGAGGCCACCGAGCGGAGCTTGCCGCGCACCACCCGACGGGCGGCCTCCTCCTCGTCGTCGGGCGCGACCTCCTCGAGCGCCTCGCGCACGGTGTCGTCGTCGACGCCCTTGCGGCGTAGCTCCTGCTGCAGCGCCCGCCGGGCGAGCCCCTTGCCCCGCTGGCGCTGCTCGACCCACTCGCGGGCGAACGCCGCGTCGTCGATCAGGCCGACCTCGGTGAAGCGGTCGAGCAGCTGCGCCGCGACGTCGTCGGGCACGTCGCGCGCGGCTAGCTTGTCGGCGAGCTCCACCCGGGTGCAGGCCCGACCGGTCAGCTGGTCGAGCAGGATCTTGCGGGCCACCGACTCCGGGTCGGCGTCGGGGCCGAGGTCGGCGCCGACCGGGGCTTCGCGGGCTCTACGCACTGGTTGCGGTCGCCTCTCGTCTCGCTGGGTTTCGCGGCTTCACCGGCCAACCCCTCCTCTGTCGGGTCTGGCCGGCTCGCACCTCAACCTCCCGGCGCACTTCGGGACCTCGTCCCTCGGTCCCGAGCGCCGTGACCTTCGTCGGGCCACACCTGCTCGCACCTCAACCTCCCGGCCCCAGCGGGGCCGTGATCAGAAGTCGATGCCGTCGGGGTCGATGCCGGGGGCGTCGGCGGTGAAGCCGGCCGGCTCCGCGGGCGCGTCGACCGCCGGGCCGATGCCGAGCTTCTCGAGGATCTTCTTCTCGATCTCGTTGGCGAGGTCGGGGTTGTCACGCAGGAAGGAGCGGGCGTTCTCCTTGCCCTGGCCCAGCTGGTCGCCCTCGTAGGTGTACCAGGCGCCGGCCTTGCGGATCAGGCCCGCCTCGACGCCCACGTCGATCAGGCCACCCTCGCGGCTGATGCCCTGGCCGTACATGATGTCGAACTCGGCCTGCTTGAAGGGCGGGGCCACCTTGTTCTTCACGACCTTGACGCGGGTGCGGTTGCCGACCATCTCGGTGCCGTCCTTGAGCGTCTCGATGCGACGCACGTCGAGCCGGACCGAGGAGTAGAACTTCAGCGCACGGCCACCGGTGGTGGTCTCGGGCGAGCCGAACATGACGCCGATCTTCTCGCGGAGCTGGTTGATGAAGATGGCGGTGGTCTTGGAGTTGTTGAGCGCGCCGGTCATCTTGCGCAGCGCCTGGCTCATCAGGCGGGCCTGCAGGCCGACGTGGCTGTCGCCCATCTCGCCCTCGATCTCGGCCCGGGGCACCAGCGCGGCCACGGAGTCGATGACGATCAGGTCGAGCGCGCCGGAGCGGATCAGCATGTCGGCGATCTCGAGCGCCTGCTCGCCGGAGTCGGGCTGGGAGACCAGCAGCGCGTCGGTGTCGACGCCGAGCCGCTGGGCGTACTCCGGGTCGAGGGCGTGCTCGGCGTCGATGAAGGCCACGATGCCGCCGGCGGCCTGGGCGCTGGCCACCGAGTGCAGCGCGACCGTCGTCTTACCGGAGGACTCCGGGCCGTAGATCTCCACGACGCGGCCGCGCGGCAGGCCGCCGAGACCGAGCGCGATGTCGAGCGAGATCGCGCCGGTGGGGATCACCTCGAGGGGGGCGCGCGTCTCGTCGCCGAGCCGCATCACCGAGCCCTTGCCGTACTGCTTCTCGATGTTGGCGAGGGCGGCGTCGAGCGCCTTCTCGCGGTTGCCTTCGCGCGTGGTGGTGGCGGGAGCCATGGGGTGTCCTCTCGTGGCGCCTTCGCGCCGCTCGACCTCGTGTCGTGCCAGACGCTAGGTGACCCCACCGACAGCCGTGGCCGTCGTCGCCGGCCTGTGGAGAAGTGGGGGTCCTCGAGCGCCTGTGGACACCGACGGTAGTACGAACATGTGTTCGACGTACAACGCGACACGCCCGCCCGTCGCGATCGACGGGCGGGCGTGCGGCGTGCTGCTGCGGAGCGCTCCCCTGCGCTACTGGATGCGGTCCAGCGGCGTCGGCGTGTAGGGCGAGCTGGCCTCGAGGTAGTCGGCGAAGGCGTCGATGTCGAGCCCGCCGAAGTAGCGCCCGGTGCCCTCGGCGAAGGTCGGGAAGCCGTCGCCGCCGTCGGCCAGGAAGTTGTTGGTCACGATCCGGTAGCTTGCCGCCTTGTCGAGCGGGACGCCGTCGAGCGTGACCGACCCGTCGACCGCGCCGTCGGGACCCCGCTCGTAGCTGAAGCCCTCGCTGACCTGCAGGATCTTGGGGCTCGCCGCGTTGGGGCCGGTCACCTGCTCGGCCAGCAGGTCGTAGATCTGCTGCCCCGTGAGCGTGAGCGAGACCAGGAAGTTGTTGAAGGGCTGCACCGCGAACGCCTCGGCGTAGGTCACCTCGCCCGGCGCCTCGCCGTACGACTGGTTGTCGCGCAGCAGGCTGGCCCGGATGCCGCCGGGGTTCATGAAGGCGATGACCGGCTGCTCGCCGCCGGTGACGACGCTCTCGTCGGCCAGCTGGGCGTCGGCGATGAGGTTGCCCAGCGCGCTCTCGCCCTGGGGGCTCTGGTCGGTGGTCACGTCGTCGGCGATGGTGCCGAGCACCCGGCTCGCGATGGGGGTGACCAGCTCGGTGTAGCGCTCGATCAGCCGGGTCTGCCGGCGGTCCTTCGGGAGGTCGGGGCTGACCGGCACGTTGGCCCCGGCGACGCTCGCCCGGACGATGTCGCGCTTGGCCAGGTCGTAGCGCAGCGTGGTCTCGGTGACGAGCCGCCCGGCCGAGGAGGCCGAGGTGACCAGTCGCGACTTGCCCCGCGGGTCCTTCACGTCGCAGACATAGGGCTGGTGGGTGTGCCCGGTGACCACGGCGTCGATGGCCGGGTCGAGGTTGGCGGCGATCGGCAGGATCGGCGAGGTGTCCTGCAGCGACCCGCCCTTGGCGCAGGCGTAGTCGTAGGAGGGGTTCAGCCCGCCGTACTGCTGGCCGTCGGGGCCGGTCCACGTCTCGCGGTTGGGCGTGCCGCCCTCGTGCACCAGCACGACGATCGCGTTGACGCCCTGGCGCTTGAGCTTGGGCACGAGCGCGTTGGCCGTGCGCACCTCGTCGGTGAACTCCAGGCCGGCGACGCCGCTGGCGGTGACGATGTCGGGGGTGCCCTCGAGCGTCATGCCGATGAAGCCGATCTTGGCGCCACCGATCCGCTTGATCGCGTAGCCGGGCAGGATCGTGTCGCCGGTGCCGGCGTACTTGACGTTGGCCGCGAGGTAGTCGAAGTCGGCGCCCTTGAAGCGCCCGTCGGGGCAGGAGTTGCGGTTGTTCTCGCCGTCGCCGTCGTCGATGCAGCCGCCGCGCTGCTTGCGCTGCAGCTCCTGGTAGCCGTTGTCGAACTCGTGGTTGCCGACCGCGCTGACGTCGAGCCCGAGCTTGTTGAGCGACTCGATGGTCGGCTCGTCGTGGAAGGCGGCGGAGAGCAGCGGGGTGGCGCCGACCAGGTCGCCGGCGGCGACCGTCACCGAGTGGCGCGCCTTCTTGCGCAGCTGGGCGAGCTTGGTGGCCAGGCGCTCCGCACCGCCGGCGCCCTCGATGGTGGTGTCGCGGGGCGTGCCCTCGCCGTCGAGCTCGTGGCCGGTCACGATCCGGCCGCCGGACCCGGTGGGCGGCTGCAGGTTGCCGTGGAAGTCGTTGAAGGAGAGCATCTGGACGTCGACGTAGCGCGCCTGCCAGTGCTTGCCCTTGTGCTTCTCCCAGGTCATCCCACCCTTCTGGCCGCGCTCCTGCGAGGGTGCGGCGTCGGCCGAGGTGGCCGCGCCGAGCGCTCCGAGTCCGGTGAGCGCGATGCTGCCGGAGGCGAGCAGCGCGACGAGACGGCGGCGCGAGCGGGACGTGGGACGCATGGGCAGGCTCCTGGTGATCCTCCGAGTGGACCCGGTGACCCTAACCAGCCCGCTCCTGCGCCGTCACCGCCCGCAGGTCACGTTTGCGTGACGAGTGGGTGTACGCCGCGCTCAGCGCTCGCGGGCGGGCAGGTCGAGCTCGGCCCAGACCGCCCGCCACACCACCTTGGGGCTCTCCCCGTCGGCGAGCGCCTGCTCGACGGTGCGGCCCTCGAGCGACGCGAGCACGTGCTGCATGGCCCACACCCGGGCGTAGCCCTCGCCGAGGGTCTCCTCCATGCGGGCCCAGAACTCGGTGTGCCTCATCGGGCCCACCGGCGGGATGGGACAGTGGGGGCAGTGCGTCGGGGGTCCACCCCGGCGATTGTGCACGACGCGAGAAGGAGTGGCCGGTGGGGACGATCGGTGCGGTGCTGGTGGTGCTGATCGCGCTGGCGCTGGTCGGTGCCGCGGTCGTGCAGCTCCGCTCGGGGCCGCTGCCCTTCCCCGCGATCATCACCGGCGCGCTGACCTGCACGGTGTGCTACATCGTGGCGGGCACGGTCACCAGCTCCTCCTCGCTCCCGAGCGTGCCGACGGTGGTGGGGTCCTTCGTCGGGGTGCTGACGCTGGTGGCGATGGTCATCTCGCTCATCCCCCGCTCCCCCGAGCGCGACCGCACCCGCCGCAGCCCGATCTACATCGCCGTGGCCGGCACCTTCGTCGGGGCCGCGGGCCTGCTCTGGCACGTCATCGTCTGAGGCGGACCCGCTGGTCCGGGTGGCGCGCGACCCTCCGGCGTCGCCGCCCCACGACCACCCCCACCAGCACCCCCGCGAGCACCAGCGCGGCGAGCAGCAGCCAGCCGCCCAGGTAGTCGCGGTCGAGCAGCGTGGGGTTGTCGGGCCGGGCGCCGAAGCGGCCGAGCACGGGCGCGGCAGTCACCGTCACCGTCAGCAGCACGACGGTCCCCACCGTCACGGCCGTCCACCACGTCACGGGGACGACGCGGCGCAGCGCGAGCACGCCGAGCACCGTCAGCGGCGCGACCAGGGCGTCGTGCACCAGGACCCCGGCCGCCAGCCACAGCAGCGCGTCGAGGAGGTCGGCGAGGTCGAGCCGCCACAGCAGCAGGGCGCCGTACGCCGTCGCGGCGACGCCGGCCGCGCCGAGCAGCAGCCGCAGCGCCCTCACGTCGCCACGTCCTCGGCCGGCTCGACCCGGGTGAGCCACTTGGTCTGCATCACCCCGGGGCGGTTGGGGGCGATGAGACGGCACGGGTAGCCGTGGTCGAGGTCGAGGTCCTCGCCGCCCAGCCGCAGCGCGAGCAGCGTGAGGTCGTCGCGCGCGAAGGAGGCGGGGAGCCGGCTGGACCCGAAGGCACCGCGCGTCTGGAGCGAGGTCAGCAGCACGTCGGCGTCGGCGGGGAGACCCACGCGGTCGAGCAGGTCGGCCAGGCGCACGCCGCTCCACTCCCCCGACGCGCTCCACCCCTCGACGCAGGCGATCGGCAGCTCGTGGGTGTGCTGCTCGAGCCCGAGCAGGTCCTCGCGGGTCAGCGACTCCTCGCCGTCGGGTCCGACGAGCGTCAGCCGCCACCCGGCGTCGGTGGCGGTGTCGGTGACGCCGGCGGCGAGCGCCGAGCGGTTGATCGGGATGCCCTGCGGCCCCTCGCCGGTGCGCACGGCCAGCACCGAGACCCGGCGCAGCCACGGCACCGTCTGGCCGGCGTTGGCGACCACGGCCACCGCCGAGGCCAGCAGGGCGGCGCGCAGCACCGTGCGTCGCCGCGGGCCGTCGCGGTCGGGGGCGTCGCTGCGCTCGTCGTCGAGCGGGGCGGCGTACGCCCGCCGGATCACCGGCAGCTTGACCGCGACGTGCACCAGCAGCGCGCCGATCGCCACCCAGGCACCGGCGTAGTGAGCGGCCCGGAAGCCGAAGGCCCACGGGTACCACTGCGCGGCGTTGGCCAGGCCGACGACGAGCTGGAAGATCGACGCGGCCACCAGCACCAGCACCGAGAGCCGCTCGAGCCCGTGGCCGACGAGGGCCCTCGCGTCGCGCCAGGGCACCGCGGCGAAGAGGCGGGGGTAGACCGACCACAGCTTGACGAGCAGCAGCGGGATCGCGGCGATGCCGGTGAGCACGTGCAGGCCCTGGGTGACGCGGTAGCCCTGGACCGGACGCGTCGGCGGCACCACCGGCAGGTCGAGGTAGTACCAGTGGCTGACCAGGCCCGTCGCGAAGCAGATCGTGAAGCAGACGCCGAGCCAGCTGCCCACCCGGGCCGTCAGCCGCTCGTGGCGCAGCGGCGAGGTGAAGGACCCCTCGCGTGGGATCACGGTCGACGCCGTCAGACGGCGTGCCGCAGCACGGCGAACCAGCGGTCGAGGTGGCGGGTGACCACCTCGACCCGGAGCACGGCCGACGCGGCGAGCTCCTCGATCGCGTCGACGCCCACGCGGGCCCACGGGAAGGGGCGCGTACGCCGCCCGCCGCTGACCAGCAGCGCCTCGTGCGTGCTCAGCCCGGTGCCCGGACCGGCGAGGTCCACGACGATGCGGCCGTGGACCGGGTCGACCAGCTCGCCGCAGCGCGCGAGCAGCTCACGGGGCGCGCCGCCGATGCCGATGTTGCCGTCGGCCAGCAGCACGGTGTCCCACCGGCCCTCGCCCGGGACGGGGTCGAAGACGTTGCGCCGCAGGGCCGGGACGCCGCGGGTGCGCGCCTGCTCGACCGCCTCGCGGACGATGTCGAGCCCGAGCACCGCGTGGCCCTGGTCGCTGAGGTGCTCGCTCATCCGGCCCGGACCGCAGCCGACGTCGATCGTGGTGCCCCGGCAGTAGGCGAGCAGCGCGCGGTCGGACTCGTCGACCGGCCGCGACCACCGGTGCACCGGCAGCTCCTCGTCGTGCTCGGAGAGGCCCTCGACCAGGCAAGGCTCCCCCCGCAGCGCGTCGGCGAAGACGGCGCTGAAGGAGAGCTGCGGCTCGACGTCGACGAGCTCGTCGTCCGGCAGGTACTCGGCGGTGCTCACTCAGGCCACCCCCGCTCGCAGCGAGCGCCACGTGGCGGCGAAGCGCGACCCGGGCGCCGCCTCGGCGACCAGGTGGGCGTCGGACTCCTCGTCGACGTCGCGCAGCGCGCCCACGGTGCGCACCTGCGCACCGGCGCGCTCCAGGGCGCGACGGGTCTCCTCGCCCGTGGCGTCGGACGACATCGGGACCTCCTCGAGATGGGTGAGCAGCGCGGTGCCGCCCACAGCCAGCAGCCACCAGCCGCCGTCGTCCGCCGGGCCCAGCACGGCGTCGTGCGGGGAGCGGAGCAGGTCGCCGGCCTCGCGCAGCGCCGCGGGCGTGGCGTGGGGCGTGTCCATGCCGACCTGCACGGTCGGCGCGCCGTCGGCGGCGCCGGACGCGTCGAGGTGGGCGTGCCGCAGCCGCTCGGCCAGCCCGTCGCCCCGCTGGGGGTGCACGGTCCAGCCCGCGGTCGCGGCGAGCAGCTCCGCACCGCGGGCCGCCTCGGCGAGGTCGCCGTCGAGCGCGAGGTGGCACCGGTCGACGGCGTACGCCGCCGCGGCGGCCTCGAGCGTGTCGAGCAGCGCGGCGGCCGCGAGGTCGGCGGCCTGCGCCATGCCGACCGTGCGACCGAGCCGGGTCTTGGCCCGGCCGGGCACCGGCGCCTTCGCGACGACCAGCACCACGGGCTGCCCGAGCGCCCCCGTCACGAGAGCACCCGCGCGAAGTCGCGAGCGGCGCGCACGGTGCCGACCACGGAGCCGGACACCTTCGAGCGCGTGCCCTCGGCGCGGGGGTGGTAGTCGATGTCGCGCTCGCTGAAGCGCCAGCCCGCCCGGGTGGCGCGCTGCAGCAGCTCCACGGGGTAGCCGAAGCGGCGGTCCTCGACGCCCAGGCCGAGGAGGGCGTCGCGGCGGGCCACGCGCATCGGCGCGATGTCGTGCAGCGACATGCCGATGCGGCGCCGCAGCCACCACAGCACCACGGAGTTGCCGGCCCGGGCGTGCCAGGGCCACACGCCGCGCGAGACCGGGCGGCGGCGTCCGACGGCCATGTCGGCGCGGCCCTCGTGGACGTCGGCGAGGAGCGGGACCAGCTGGACGGGGTCCATCGAGCCGTCGCCGTCCATGACGGCGACGTACCCAGCAGTGGCGGCCTCAAGCCCGGCGTGCACGGCGGCGCCGTACCCCGGGCGGGACTCCGTCACGACGTGCGCGCCGAGCCCGCGGGCCACCTCGGCGGTGCCGTCGCGCGAGCCGTTGTCGACCACGATCGCGCGGAAGCCGGGGGGCAGCCGCGGCAGCACGCCGGGCAGCGCCGCCGCCTCGTCGCGGCAGGGGATCACCACGTCACACGGCACCGGCTCCGACATGGGCTCCACCGTAGGGGTTCGGACCCAGACGCCGACCGGATGGGCGGCGCCTGGGAACGGGACCTGCGCGCTCAGCGCAGCGGGGCCGAGGCGAAGGCGGCGACGCCCTCCGCGGGCGTCACCCGCGCCCGGAAGCCCAGCTCGGCCGCGGCCAGCTCCGGGCTCGCGACCACGTGGCGCACGTCGCCGGGCCGGTACTGGCCGGTGACCTCCGGCGCCGGGCCGTCAGCGGCGTCGGCCAGGATGCGGGCGACCTCGAGGATGGGCACCGGGTGGCCCGAGCACACGTTGTAGGCCGCCCACGACTCCTCGTCGCGGGTGAGCACGGCGTCGAGAGCCGCGAGGTTGGCGCGGGCCACGTCGTCGACGTGCACGAAGTCGCGCACCTGGCCGCCGTCCTCGAAGACCTGCGGCGGCCTGCCCGCCTCCAGCTGCGAGCGGAAGATGGCCGCCACCCCGGAGTACGGCGTGTCGCGCGGCATCCCGGGGCCGTAGACGTTGTGGTAGCGCAGCCCGATCGCGCGCGAGCGCGCCTGCCGCACCCAGGCCGAGGTGTAGTGCTCCTGCGCGAGCTTGCTGGCGGCGTAGCTGCTGCGCGGGTCGAGCGGGGCGTCCTCGGGCACCAGCTCCCAGGCGAGCGCGCGCCCGCACTCCCCGCAGTGCACCTCGAAGTCACCGCCCTCGAGCGCCGCGCGCGACCGCACCGCTGCCGGCTGACGGCCGTGCTCCCCGCAGGAGTAGCGGCCCTCGCCGTAGACGACCATCGAGCTGGCCACCACCAGGGCGTCGACCCCGCGTTCGGTCATCGCGGCGAGCAGGGCGGCCGTGCCGAGGTCGTTGTGGGCGGCGTACAGCGGCAGGTCGGCGGGGGTGACGCCGGCGCCGACCATCGCGGCCTGGTGGCAGACCACGTCGACGCCGTCGAGCAGGTCGGCCCACTCCCCCGCGTCGCGCACGTCGAGCCGGTGCACGTCGTCGGGCACGACGGTGCCCTCGCCGTGCGCCTGCGGGATCACCGCGTCGACGCCCACCACCTCGTCGCCGCGCTCTCGCAGCTGGTCGGCGATGCGGCTGCCGATGAAGCCGACCGCACCGGTCAGGAGGACCCTGCTCATGCGGGGATCCACGGGGTGCTCGCGACGTCGTCGAGCCAGGCGGCGCAGCCGCAGGTCTGCGCGCCGGTGGGCACGTCGGCGACCACGTCGCCGAGCATCGTCTTGAGGCGCTCCACGTGCTCGGCGAAGATCGCGAAGACCGCCGCCTGGTCGACCGACTCCTCGCGGCTCACCCCGGCGTCGACGTCGGTGACCAGCGCGACCGTGGCGTAGCAGACCCCCAGCTCGCGGGCGAGCACGGCCTCGGGGTGACCGGTCATGTTGACGACGGTCCAACCCGCCTGCGCGTAGCTCACCGACTCCGCGCGCGTGGAGAAGCGCGGGCCCTCGATGACGACCATGGCACCGCCGTCGATCGCGCCCTCGCCCGCGTGGGCGAGGAAGGCGCCGCGCAGGTCGGGGCAGTAGGGGTCGGCGAAGGGCGCGTGGGCCGCCCCGGTCTCGACGTAGGTCTGCACGCGGCGCGTGGTCCGGTCGACCAGCTGGTCGGGCACCACGAGGGTGCCCAGCTGGGTCTCGGGCTGCAGCCCGCCGACGGCGCAGGGGGCGAGCACGCGCGTCACGCCCAGCGACCGCAGCGCCCACAGGTTGGCCCGGTAGGGGATCTGCGTGGGCGGGTGCTGGTGCCCCTTCCCGTGGCGCGGCAGGAACGCGACGGTGCGTCCCCCGACGGTGCCCACCGCCACCGGCGCGCTGGGGGCGCCGTACGGCGTCTCGACCTCGAGGGTGGTGGGGTCCTCGAGGAACTCGTAGAAGCCGCTGCCGCCGATCACGGCGACGTCGGGCACGGGGGTCTCAGGCATGCGCGCAGTCTGCCAAGGCACTGGGGAGGGCAGGGCGGGGGTGGGCTCCGAGCCGGGCCTTTCCGCGGGGAAAGCACGTCGGACCCGGTTTCCGCGCGAACGGCACGCGACACGCCCGTCCCGGCGTACCGATCAGGCGGAAACACAGGCTCCCGGTAAGCCGCCCCACCCGCTTCGCGTGCCCGACCCGCCCGACCGGGCTGCCTGGCCGAGGCACCTGTGGAGACTCGTTCGACGACGTGGGCCGAAGTGGTCAGAGTCCTCCCATGCGGCGCCAGCGCCAACCCACTACGTGGAACCCCGTCACCCCGCAGGTGCACGGCCTCGTCCGGCCGGTCGGCCTGGACCCATTCGGCCTCGACGGACCCACCAAGGGACAGGCCCGAGGCCCTCTCTGGGTCTGGACCAGCCACGGCCACTACGTGCCGATCGGCACGCCTCGCGACCTCGTCGAGCAGTGGATCATGGAGCGTGCCGTGCGACTTCCACCCATGGGGGCGGTGACCGGGTGGGCGGCGTGCCGCTTGCACGGTGCGGCGTACTTCGACGGGCTGGCCGACGACGGTCGCGCCTGGCTGCCGGTGCCGCTCGCCATCGGTCCGCACCGCAGTCTGGCGGCGAGCCCCACCGTGGTCGTGACCAACCACGTCCTGCTGCCCCGCGACCGCACGACGGTCTACGACATCCCCACGGTCATTCCGGTGCGGGCCGTCTACGACGCAGTCAGGCTCGCCCCGGACCTGCATGCCGCAGTCCGCGCGATCGACATGGCGGCAGCCGCCGGACTCTGCTCGCTCTCCCAGCTGCGGCAGTACGCCGCGCTGCAGCCGCAGGAGGCCGCCAAGGTGCTCCGCGCCGCCTCGCTGGCCTCGGAGTACGCGCTGTCCCCTCCCGAGACCGACGTCAGGCTCGTGTGCGAGCTGGACCTGGGACTGCAAGGGCTGGAGGTGAATGCCCACATCCACGACCGCGACGGAAGGGTCGTCGCACAGGCCGACCTGCTCGACCCGGAGGCCGGGCTCGTCATCGAGGTCGACGGGCTCCACCACCAAAGGCCCCACCAGGCCTCCGCCGACCTCGCTCGCAGCGATGCGCTGCTTCGCCTCGGGCTGGAGGTGGCCCGCGTGGCGGCGCGTGACTCGAGACGACGCTCGCTGGTGGCGCAGCGCGTGCGACTGGTGAGGTCGCGCTGTCGCTTCGAGCCGGTGTCCGAGCGCGCCTGGTGGTTCAGCCGACCGCACGTCGACTTCGATGCCCGGCGCCGTTGGGGCGGCGAGACCGCAGGCGGACGTGGGGCGTGAACGCAGCGATGGCCCCACAACGGCGCGCCCCGCGCCGTTTCCGCCCGAACGGCACGGCCGTGGACGGCGTGCCGCGCACCGATCGCGCGGGAAACCGCGGGCGAGATGCTTTCCCCGCGGAAAGGCCGTCAGCAGCGCGCGGAGCCCTCGGCCAGGTCACGCAGGGTCAGCAGCTGCCGGCGCATCATCACCAGGTCGCCGGCGGCGAGCAGCGCGCGCCAGGCGCCGCGGCTGTGGCGCCGGCGCGGGCCGAGCGCCAGGCACGCCACGATCCGGGAGCGGGCCGTGCGACCGGCGACGACCTCGTAGCCCAGTGCGATCTCGCCGAGCAGGCGCCGGGCGCGGGGGCCGGCCGCCGTCACGAAGCCGCGCCCGGGCAGGACCTCGACGAGCGGGCCGATGAGCACGTGCTGGCCCGGCTCCAGCCGGTCGGCCCCCGGGGTCAGGCGCCGCGGGCTGCGGCGTCCGAGGTTGTCGACGAGGTCGTAGGAGTAGGGCGCGACCGAGAGCTGGCACAGCCACCGGTGCACGACCTCGGGCGGGGCGTCGACGTCGACGGCCCGCACCAGGTGCTCGCCTCCGGGCGGGACGTGTCGGTCGGCGGCGTGCACCTCGCGCCGCTCGGCGGGAGTCGCACCCCAGCCGAGCAGGGCGGCCCGCAGCCGTCCCTCCCCGTCGAGCCCGCGGGTCACGTCAGCAGCAGCCGGTCGAGCCGGCGGCGCACCACGAGCATGCCGATCACGGCGAGGACGACGAGGTAGCCCACCGAGACCAGCGAGGCGAGCGAGACCGTGCCGGTGGTGAGCTCGCGCACCATCACCGTGCCGCGGTAGAGCGGGGTCACCTCGACGACCCACTGCAGCCAGGTCGGGTAGGCCGTGACCGGGTAGAAGGTCGCGGAGAAGAGGAACATCGGCAGCGTCAGCAGGGTGATCCACTCGAAGTCCTGGAAGGACCGCATGTAGGTGGTCATCGCCATGCCGACCGCGCCGAAGGCGATGCCGATGAGCACGGACGCCGGCAGCGCCAGCACCGCCCACCACGACGAGACCAGCCCGGTCGTCAGCATCAGCACCAGGAAGGCCAGCGAGTAGACCGCGCCGCGGGCCACCGACCACGTCAGCTCGCCGACGGCGATGTCGCGCGTGGTCAGCGGCGTGGCCAGCATCTGCTGGAAGGTCTTGGAGAACTTCAGCTTGAAGAAGAAGTTCATCGTCGCGTCGAGCAGGGTCCCGTTCATCGCGGCGAAGGCGAGCATGCCGGGAGCCACGAAGGCGGCGTAGGAGATGACCTGGCCGTCGACCTCGAAGCCCGTGACCAGCCGGCCGACGCCGACGCCGATGGAGAAGAGGTAGAGCGCGGGCTCGAGGAAGCCGGAGAGGAAGACCCACCACACCCGCCGGTAGGTCAGGTAGTTGCGGTGCACGACGACCCCGGTGGCCGCGAGCCGCGAGCGGCGGCCGGAGCCCTGCTCGCCGTGGCGGGCCAGCTGGTGGGCGGCGAGGCTCACGAGACCAGCCTCCGGGTGAGGGCGCGCACGGCCAGCAGGTAGCCGACCACCCCGAGCACGGCCAGGTAGGCGACGTGCAGCAGCGCCGGCCCCGCCTGCCAGGTCCCGAGGCTCGCCATGCGGGTGAGCTCGACCCCGTGCCACAGCGGGCTCACCGTGGCCAGCCGCGACAGCGCCGGCCCCAGGTTGTCGACCGGGAAGAACGCGCCGGAGAAGAGGAAGAGCGGCAGCATGCCGAGGCGGAAGAGCAGCGCGAAGGCCGACTCGTGGGAGATCCACGCGGAGAAGGCGAAGACGGGGGTGGCGAAGGCCAGCGCGACCAGCGCCTGCACGGCCACCGCGACGACACCCCCGCCCACGGAGGCGAAGATTCCGAAGGGGGCGAGCACCAGGCAGAAGACCAGCGCCCCGAGCAGCACCCGGGCCAGCACGTAGCCGACCTGCGCCTGCACGACGTCGGCGACGCCGAGCGGGGTCGCCGTCATCGCGTAGTAGGTCTTGTGCCAGCGGATGCCGCCGAAGACGTTGTAGGTCAGCTGGCTGAAGACGAGCTGCATGGAGGCCGCCGCGAGCATGCCGGGGGCCACGAAGTCGACGTACGACGTGGCGCCGTCGAGGCGTGCCGGGTCGGCCTCGACGAAGCCGCCGAGCAGCACGCCGAGCGACACGACGTAGAGCAGCGGCGTGACGAAGGACGAGACGACGGTGCCCTTCCAGGTGCGCCGGTAGATCGTCAGCCAGTAGTCGGCCAGGCGGGGGGCGAGGGTGGAGTGGCTCATGGCGACGCTCAGTCGACCAGGCTGCGGCCGGTGAGGCGGAGGAAGACGTCCTCCAGCGAGGAGCGCCGCACGAGCGTGGCGACCGGGTGCAGCCCGCGCTCCATCACCGCCTGCACGGCGGCCTCGCCGTCGGCGGTGTAGAGCAGCAGCCGGTCGGGCAGCACCTCGACGCGACCGGCGTCGCCGACCACGTCGGCGACCCGCACCGCGATCTGCTCGTGGTCGTCGTGCTGCTCGGGCCCGAAGCGCAGCTCGGCGACCTCGCGGGTGGAGTGGTCGCGGATCAGCTGGGCCGGCGAGCCCTCGGCGACGATGCGGCCGGCGTCCATCACCACCAGGCGGTCGCACAGCTGCTCGGCCTCGTCCATGTAGTGCGTGGTCAGCACGATCGTGACGCCCTGCTGCTTGAGTCGGAAGAGCCGATCCCACAGCACGTGACGGGCCTGGGGGTCGAGCCCGGTCGTGGGCTCGTCGAGCAGCAGCAGCTCGGGACGGTTGACCAGGGAGCGCGCGATGGTGAGGCGGCGCTTCATGCCGCCGGAGAGGTCGTCGACCTTGGCGTGGCGCTTCTCGCCCAGCTGCACGAAGTCGAGCAGCTGGTCGCAGCGCTCCCGCAGCTCCTTGCGGCCGATCCCGAAGTAGCGACCGTAGATGTAGAGGTTGTCGAGCACGTTGAGCTCGAGGTCGAGGGTGTCGTCCTGCGGGCAGACGCCGATGCGCGCACGGATGTCGGGGCCGTGGGTGGCGGGGTCGAGCCCGAGGATGCGCAGCTCGCCGGCGCTCACGGGCGAGACGGCCGCGACCATGCGCATCGTGGAGGACTTGCCCGCGCCGTTGGGCCCGAGGAAGCCGAAGGCCTCGCCCCGGCGCACCTCGACGTCGATGCCGCGCACCGCCTCGAAGTCGCCGAAGGACTTGTGCAGCCCGCGCGCCGAGATCATGGGGCCACTCACAAGGCCCGACCGTACGACGGGCCGCCGACAGCCTGCGAGCCGCGCGCGCCGACGGCGCTGTCGGACCCCCTTGGCAGGATGAGCAGGTGACCGCCCTCGACCAGTTCAGCGAGGCGACCCGCACCTGGTTCGGGGCCGCCTTCGCCGAGCCCACCCCGGCGCAGGAGGGCGCGTGGCGGGCCATCTCCGCCGGGCGCCACGCGCTGGTGGTCGCCCCCACCGGGTCGGGCAAGACCCTCTCCGCCTTCCTGTGGTCGGTCGACCGGCTGGCCAGCGAGCCCGTGCCGGAGCGGTCGAAGCGGTGCCGCGTCCTCTACGTCTCCCCGCTCAAGGCGCTCGCGGTCGACGTCGAGCGCAACCTGCGCGCACCCCTGGTCGGCATCCGGCAGACGGCCGAGCGGCTGCGCTCGGAGGGCCGCGCCGCCGAGGTCCCGGAGATCCGGGTGGGGGTGCGCTCCGGCGACACCCCGGCGCAGGAACGCCGCCGGCTCGCCACGACGCCGCCCGACATCCTCATCACCACCCCCGAGTCGCTCTTCTTGATGCTCACCTCGCAGGCGCGGGAGTCGCTGCGCGGCGTCGAGACCGTGATCGTCGACGAGGTCCACGCCGTCGCCGGCACCAAGCGCGGCGCCCACCTCGCGCTGTCGCTGGAGCGGCTCGACGAGCTGCTCGAGCGGCCGGCGCAGCGCATCGGGCTCAGCGCCACGGTGCGGCCGGTCGACGAGGTCGCCCGCTTCCTGGGCGGCGCCGCCCCGGTCGAGGTGGTGGCTCCGCCGTCGGAGAAGCGCTGGGACCTGCAGGTCGTGGTGCCGGTGGAGGACATCACCCAGCTCGGCGAGGAGGGCGACGACGGCCCGCGCGCGGGCTCGCTGTGGCCCCACGTGGAGTCACGGGTGCTCGACCTCGTCGAGCAGCACACCTCGACCATCGTCTTCTGCAACTCCCGGCGGCTGGCCGAGCGCCTGACCGCCCGGCTCAACGAGCTGTCGTGGGAGCGGGCCGGCCTCACCTTCGAGCAGGGCGGCTCGCGCACCCCCTCCGAGGTGATGGCCCAGTCCGGCAGCACGGACGCCGCGCCGGAGGGCGCCGAGCTGGTCGCCCGCGCCCACCACGGGTCGGTCTCCAAGGAGCAGCGCGCGGTCATCGAGGACGACCTCAAGCGCGGCCGGCTGCCCTGCGTGGTCGCCACCAGCAGCCTCGAGCTCGGCATCGACATGGGCGCCGTCGACCTCGTGGTGCAGGTGGAGTCGCCGCCGTCGGTCGCCAGCGCCCTGCAGCGGGTGGGGCGCGCGGGCCACCAGGTCGGCGAGGTCTCGCGCGGCGTGATGTTCCCCAAGCACCGGGGCGACCTCGTGCCCGCCGCGGTGGCCGTCGAGCGGATGCGCACCGGCGGCATCGAGGCGCTGCACGTGCCGGCCAACCCCCTCGACGTGCTGGCCCAGCAGCTGGTGGCGGCCGCGTCGGTCGACGCCTGGCAGGTCGACGCGCTGCTCGAGCTGTGCCGCCGCTCGGCGCCCTTCGCGTCGCTGCCCCGCAGCGCCTTCGAGGCCACCCTCGACCTGCTCACCGGCCGCTACCCCAGCGACGAGTTCGCCGAGCTGCGACCACGCCTGGTCTGGGACCGCGTCTCCGGCGAGCTGACCGCCCGGCCCGGTGCCCAGCGGCTGGCGGTCACCAGCGGCGGCACCATCCCCGACCGGGGCCTCTTCGGCGTCTTCCTCGTCGGCGAGAAGGCCAGCCGCGTCGGCGAGCTCGACGAGGAGATGGTCTACGAGTCGCGGGTGGGCGACGTCTTCACCCTCGGCACCACCAGCTGGCGCATCGAGGACATCACCCACGACCGGGTGCTCGTCGTGCCCGCCCCCGGCCAGCCGGGGCGGCTGCCCTTCTGGACCGGCGACACCCTGGGCCGGCCGGCCGAGCTCGGCGAGGCCATCGGCGGCTTCACCCGCGAGCTCGCCGCGATGCCCCGCGAGCAGGCGCTCACCCGCTGCCGCGACTCCGGGCTCGACGAGTGGGCCGCCGACAACCTGGTGGCGCTGCTCACCGAGCAGCAGGAGGTCGCCGGCACCGTGCCCCACGACCGCCAGCTGGTCGTCGAGCGCTTCCGCGACGAGCTGGGCGACTGGCGCCTGGTGGTGCACTCGCCGTACGGCACGCCGGTGCACGCCCCCTGGGCGCTGGCGGTCAACGCCCGGCTGCGCGAGCGCTACGGCACCGACGCGCAGGCGATGGCCACCGACGACGGCATCGTGCTGCGCATCCCGGAGACCGACCAGGAGCCGCCGGGCGCCGAGATCGTCGCCTTCGAGCCCGACGAGATCGAGGCGCTGGTGACCCACGAGGTGGGTGGCTCGGCGCTCTTCGCCTCGCGCTTCCGCGAGTGCGCCGCCCGGGCGCTGCTGCTGCCCCGCCGCGACCCCGGCCGCCGGGCGCCGCTGTGGCAGCAGCGGCAGCGGGCGGCGCAGCTGCTCGAGGTGGCGGTGCGTTACCCCTCCTTCCCGATCGTGCTGGAGACCGTGCGCGAGGTGCTCCAGGACGTCTACGACGTGCCGGCCCTCGTGGCCCTGCAGAAGCGCATCGCCGACCGGCGCGTCCGCGTCGTCGACGTGCAGACGCAACGTCCCTCGCCGATGGCGCAGTCCCTGCTCTTCGGCTACGTCGCCGCCTTCATGTACGAGGGCGACTCGCCGCTGGCGGAGCGGCGTGCCGCGGCGCTGGCGCTCGACCAGGGGCTGCTGGCCGAGCTGCTGGGTCGCGCCGAGCTGCGCGAGCTGCTCGACCCCGAGGTGCTCACGGAGACCGAGGCCGAGCTGCAGCGCCTCGCCGAGCACCGCCGCGCCAAGGACCGGGAGGCCGTCGCCGACCTGCTGCGCCTGCTCGGCCCGCTGACCCTCGCCGAGGTCGAGGCGCGCTGCCAGCCCGGCGCCCAGGTCGCGGAGTGGCTCGACGAGCTGGCCTCCGCCCGTCGCGTCTTCCCCGTGCTGATGACCGGTGAGCAGCGCTTCGCGGTGGTCGAGGACGTCTCGCGGCTGCGCGACGGGCTCGGCGTCCCGGTCCCCCCGGGCGTGCCCGACACCTTCGCCGAGCCGGTCGACGATCCCCTCGGCGACCTGGTCGGGCGGCACGCCCGGACCCACGGTCCCTTCACCGCCGCCGAGGTGGCCACCCGGCTCGGTCTGGGCGTCGCGGTGGTCCAGCAGACCCTCGCCCGCCTCGCCGGGCAGGGACGCGTCGTCGAGGGCGAGTTCCGTCCCCACGGCGCGGGCCAGGAGTGGTGCGACGCGGAGGTGCTGCGGCTGCTGCGGCGGCGGTCGCTGGCGAGGCTGCGCGAGGAGGTCGAGCCGGTCGAGCCGGAGGCGCTGGCCCGCTTCCTCCCCAGCTGGCAGCACGTCGCCTCCTCGGGCTCCGGCCGCGGCCGGGGGCTGCGCGGGCTCGACGGCGTGGTCACCGTGGTCGAGCAGCTGGCCGGCTGCCCGGTGCCGGCCAGCGCCCTGGAGAGCCTGGTCCTGCCGGCGCGCGTCTCCGACTACCAGCCGGCGCTGCTCGACGAGCTGACCTCCACCGGTGAGCTGCTGTGGGCCGGACACGGCTCGCTGCCCGGAGCCGACGGCTGGGTCTCGCTCCACCTCGCCGACACCGCACCGCTGACGCTGCCCGACGCGCAGGAGCTCGAGCTCTCCCCCGACCACGACGCCGTGCTCGCCGCGCTCGGGGGCGGCGGCGCCTTCTTCTTCCGCCAGCTCGCCGAGGCCGTCGGCCAGTCCGACGACAAGCGGCTGGCCACGGTCGTGTGGGAGCTCGCCTGGTCGGGCCGCGTCGGCAACGACACGCTCGCCCCGCTGCGGGGGCTGACCCGCGGCCGGCGCGGCGCCCACCCGACGCGTCGTACGCCGCCACGGGTGCGGGGCGGCCGGGCCCGACCCCGGCTCTCCGGCGCGGCGCTGCGCGCGGTGCCGCCCGACATGGCGGGCCGGTGGTTCCTGCTGCCGGAGCCCGAGCAGGACCCCACCGCCCGGGCCCACGCGACGGCGGAGGCGCTGCTCGAGCGCCACGGCATCGTCACCCGCGGCGCGGTGATGAGCGAGCGCTCCCCCGGCGGCTTCGCGGCGGCGTACAAGGTGCTCTCGGCCTTCGAGGACTCCGGGCGCTGCCGGCGCGGCTACTTCGTGGAGGGTCTCGGCGCCGCCCAGTTCGGCGGCTCCGGCGCCGTCGACCGGCTGCGCACCCACAGCCGCACCAGCCGCGACCGCGACGCCGGCTTCGACCCCGACGGCGACCCGCAGGCCGTCGCGCTCGCCGCGACCGACCCCGCCAACCCCTACGGCGCCGCCCTCCCGTGGCCGCCGCAGGAGTCGGGCCACCGGCCGGGGCGCAAGGCCGGTGCCCTCGTGGTCCTCGTCGACGGCGCGCTCACGCTCTACGTCGAGCGCGGCGGGCGCACCCTGCTCACCTTCGCCGAGCAGCACCTGGAGCCGGCCGTCGCCGCGCTCGGCGCCGCCGTGCGCGACGGCGCCCTGGGCCGGCTGGTGGTCGAGAAGGCCGACGGCGAGAGCATCCTCGGCACTCAGTCGGAGACGCTGCGCGCGGCCATGGAGTCAGCAGGCTTCGTCGTGACGCCGCGCGGGCTGCGGGTCCGTGCGTAGCCGCGGGGACGCGCCGGGCGGCGGGTCCCGACCGCGGTCCCGGTAGGTTCCTGGTCGTGACGACGACCCGCCCCGACCCGGCGACCGACACCCCCGACGCCGGCGCCACGACGGCGTCGCGGCCCCCGCGCTTCCTCCTCGGCACGATCGTCTTCGTCGTCGGCGTGGCGAGCCTGGGCGCCGAGATCGCGGCGGCCCGCCTGCTGGCCCCCTGGTTCGGCGACAGCACCATCGTGTGGGCCAACACCATCGCCATCACGCTGGTGGCGCTCTCCGGTGGCTACGCGCTCGGTGGCCGGCTCGCCAGCCGCAACCCCACGCTGCCCAAGATGGCCATCTGGGTGCTGGTGGCCTCGGTGCTCTTCGCCGCCGTGCCCTTCATGGCCGCGCCCTTCCTGCGCCAGTCGGTGCGGGCCTTCTCCGAGCTCTCCGGCGGCCTCTTCCTCGGCTCGCTGGTCGGGGTGGGCGCGATGATCGCGATCCCGGTGCTGATGATCGGCATCGTCTCGCCGTACGCCGTGCGCCTGCAGGTCACCTCGGTCGGCGAGACCGGTCGCGTCTCGGGCCGGCTCTCCGCGCTCGGCACCATCGGCTCGCTCGTGGGCACCTTCCTCGCGACCCTGGTGCTGATCCCCCTCGTGGGCAGCCACCGCACCTTCCTCACCTTCGCGGTCCTCCTCGCCCTCGTCGTGGTGCCGGCCTTCACCGGCGTGATGCGGCTCGTCGCGATCGCGGTGACCGTCGCGATCGCGGTGCTGATCGTGCTGCCCCCGGGCTCGACCAAGACCGTCACCGACGCCGGCCGGGTGATCCACGAGGAGGAGACCGAGTACCAGTACGCCCGGGTGATCGAGTCCGACACCGGCACCCGCGTGCTGGAGCTCAACGAGGGCCAGGCCATCCACTCCATCTACCGCCCCGACGACTACCTCTTCGGCGGCTACTGGGACTCCATGCTCGTCGCCGGCTTCGGCGCGAGCACGCCGCCGCAGCAGGTCGTCAACCTCGGCAGCGCCGGTGGCACCGTCGCCCGCGGGCTGACGCACTACTTCCCGGAGATCGAGGTCGACGCCGTCGAGCTCGACGACGAGGTCACCGAGCTGGGGCGGGAGTACTTCGACCTGACCAGCGAGCAGATCACGACCCACGCCGCCGACGCCCGCCCGTGGCTGCAGCAGACCGACAAGACCTTCGACAACATCATGCTCGACGCCTACCGGCAGCCCTACATCCCGTGGTACCTCACGACCGAGAACTTCTTCGAGGTCACCAAGGCCCGGCTCAACCCCGGCGGCACCGTGACCGTCAACGTCGGCCACCCGCCGGGCAACGACGACCTCGAGAAGGTCCTGACCGCGACCATGCGCGAGGTCTACGGCGACGCCAACGTGTGGCGCGACCCGGTCGACGACACCAACACCGTCCTGCTCGCCACCCTCGACGACGTCGACCCGCGCGCCAACCTCCGCTCGGCCGACGTGCCCCCCGACATCCGCCAGATCGCCGACGCCGCCGCCGACCGGCTCGAGCCGGGGCTCGACGGCGGGCGCGTCTACACCGACGACCACGCCCCCGTCGAGTGGCTCATCGACGCCTCCTTCGCCCAGCTGGCCGAGTAGTCGCCCCGCCGGCGCGCGGCGCGTCTCAGTCCACGGCGACCCGGTGCACCGGCTGGGGCGGTGCCGCACCATGGGCCACGTGGAGCCCGAGGACATCCCCCTCCCCCGGGAGCTGTGGTGGTCGGCCGTGGTGCTGGCCGCGCTGCAGCGCGCGACGGCGTACGCCGACGCGACGCCCGGGTGCCGCTTCGAGCGCGACACGATGCTGGTCGCCCTCGACCTGGCCGACGGCTCCTGGCTGCGGGTGCAGCGGTGCCCGGGCGAGCGCTACGTGCTGTGGGGCCGCTCCGCGATGGCGCCCGAGGCTCCCCTCGACGCGCGGCGCGAGGCCCCCGACTGGGCGCTGAGCCGGGCCACCGACCCCGGGCGCCCGACCTTCGTGGCCTGGTGGGCCCACGGCGAGTGGGACGCCCGCTCGCCGCAGGACGAGGGCGTGCCGCTGCTGCTGCGACCCCTGCTGACCGTCGACCCCCACCTGGTCGGGCTCGCCGCGACCGGCGCGCTGGCGGCGGAGGACCTGGCCGGCGCCGTGCCCGTCGTGGGGACGCCGTCCGACCTCGCCGCCGCGACCTCGCTGCTCGTGGACGCCGCCGGACCGGCACCCCGGCTGACCCGCGGCACCCGGGTCTCGCGGCTCCGCGACCAGGTGCACCAGCAGATGCGCGAGGCGACGGAGGCGGACCGGATGCTGCTGCAGCAGCCGCCCGAGCTGGTCCGGTGGGCGCAGGTGCACGGGCCGCGCCGCGGCTTCGAGCACGCCGTGATGGTGCGGCGGCACGAGCTCGTCGAGGCGCCGGCCAACACCGCGCTGCCGCGGGCCGCGCGGCGTACCCTCGCCCACGTGCTGCGCGACCTGCACCGGCAGGAGTCCGCGCCGGACCACGGCGCCTGGCTCTTCGCGCGGGTGCGCTCCGACGGCGTGGTGACCCGCTTCGACCGGGCCTTCGACCACTGGCCCTCCTGGTGGCGGGTCGCGCATCCCGCCCAGGGGCCGACGCTCGACGAGCTGGCCTGGGAGATGGGGCAGCGCGCCCCGGCCTGGCGTCCCTCGTGGAGCTCGCTGCTGCCGCTGCCCGCCTCCACCTGACCGGGGGCGCGGCCCTCAGAGCAGCCGGCGGTCGGAGGCCCAGCGGGTGAGCTCGTGGCGCGAGGAGAGCTGCAGCTTGCGCAGCACCGAGCCCATGTGGGTCTCCACGGTCTTGACCGAGATGAAGAGCTCGCTGCCGACCTCGCGGTAGGAGTAGCCGCGGGCGATCAGCCGCATCACCTCGCGCTCGCGCTCGGTGAGCCGGTCGAGGTCCTCGTCGACCGCGGCCACCTCGACGGTGCCGGCGAAGGCGTCGAGCACGAAGCCCGCCAGCCGCGGCGAGAAGACGGCGTCGCCCGAGGCGACGCGCTCGATGGCGTCGACCAGCTCGGGCCCCGTGATGGTCTTGGTGACGTAGCCGCGGGCGCCGGCGCGGATCGTGCCGATGACGTCCTCCGCGGCGTCGGAGACCGAGAGCGCGAGGAACTGCGTGCCCTCCGCCCGCGACGCCGTACGCCGCATCACCTCGGCGCCGCCGCCCCCGGGCAGGTGCACGTCGAGCAGCACCACCTCGGGCCGGTGGGCCAGCACCGCGGCCACCGCCTGGTCGACGTCGGCCGCCTCGGCCACCACGTCGACGGCGGCGCCCAGCTCGGCGCGCACGCCGGTGCGGAACATGGCGTGGTCGTCGACGATCACGACGGTCCTGCTCACGAGTCCTCCTCGGGGTGGGTCAGGGGCAGCCGCAGCCGCACCTCGGTGCCCTCGCCGGGCGCGCTGCGGACGACGGCCGTGCCGCCGTGACGCTCCATGCGTCCGACGATGCTGCCGCGCACGCCCTGGCGGTCGTGCGCGACGGTGGTGGGGTCGAACCCCCGGCCACGGTCGCGCACGAAGACCTCGAGCGCGTGGGGACCCGCCTCGGCGTAGACGTCGACGGTCGGGGCACCCGAGTGGCGGGCGGCGTTGAGCACGGCCTCGCGGGTGGCCAGCACCAACGGGCGCGCGGTCTCGGCGAGCGTCGCGTCTCCGACGCACACCACCTCGACCGGCACGCCGGAGGCGTCCTCCACCTCGCTGGCCACGTCGCGCAGCTCCTGCGCCAGCGTCGAGGGACCGTGGTCGTCGGGCTCGAAGAGCCAGCGCCGCAGGTCGCGCTCCTGCATCCGGGCGAGCCGGGCGACGGTGGCGGGGTCGTGGGAGGAGCGCTGGATCAGCGCCAGCGTCTGCAGCACGGAGTCGTGCAGGTGGGCGGCCACGTCGGCGCGCTCCTCCGAGCGCACCCGGGCCTCCCGCTCCTCGCTCAGGTCGGCGGAGAGTCGCACCAGCCAGGGCGCCATCACCAGCCCCAGGCCCAGCACCGCGAGCGCCGCCGCCATGCCGACGTCGAGCGCCACCGAGATCCCCCCGCGGAGCGCGAAGAGGGTCACCGCGAGCACCAGCAGGGCAAGGCCGACCACGATCCGCAGGTACGCCGCCGCGCCGCCGGCGCCGACCACCGCGCGCAGCGGGTGCACCCGGCGCTCCCCGTCGGCCCACCGCTCGCGCTGCGCCTGGTCGGCCTGCCACCACAGCAGCGCGATGCCGCCACCGGCGAGCACGAGCGGACCGACGGCCAGCCCGGAGCCGGTGGCGATCGTCAGCGCGAGCAGCACGCCCACCGTGATCGCCCCGACCGCCACGAGCGGGCCGTAGTCGGTGAGCCGCCGCTCCCGCGAGCTCTGCCGACGCCTCCCCTGCCGCGTCGCCGCGTCGAGCCCGGGAGCCGTCGGCCCCTCGTCGCGGCGAGCGGGCAGCACCAGCCACAGCGCGGCGTACAGCACCAGGCCGAGACCGCCGACGGCCGCCGTCACCAGGAAGCCGAGCCGCACCCACAGCGTCGGCAGGCGCAGGTGCCGGGCCAGACCTGCGGCCACGCCGCCGATCACCCGGTCGTCGAGGGCGCGTCGCGCCCGGCGGGGCACGTACGGGGTGCCCTCGCCGGTGGCGGAGGTGGGCGCGGCGGTCGTCATCGTGCCCCATCGTGGCACCGGCCCACCTCAGGGCACATCGGGCGCCGTCCCTGAGTCGCCCCGGCCCGGATTCAGGGTCGTCCCCGATGGTCCGGGGGGTCTCCCCGGCGACACGATGGAGCCATGGACGAGCAGACCCCTCCCCCCGGCGCCGCCACCGGCGCGGGCACCGCGACCGCCCCACCCGACGACTCCGGTCCCCGGGTGAGCGGCGAGCAGGTGCGCGACTTCTCCCGGCTGCGCCGCAGCCGCGACGACCGCTACGTCGGCGGCGTCGCCGGCGGGCTGGGTCGCCACCTCGACGTCGACCCGACGGTGGTGCGCGTCGTGCTGGTGGTGCTGTCGTTCTTCGGCGGCGCCGGGCTGCTGCTCTACCTGGCCATCTGGCTCCTCGTCCCCGAGGACGGCTCCGACCGCGCCACGATCGACCTGGGCGGCGAGGTCGCCAAGGTCCTGGTGATCGGGGCCGGCGTCGTCGCCGCGCTGATCGTGCTCGGCATCCCCTGGGGCGGCTCGGGCTGGCCGTGGGTGCCGTGGCCGCTGCTCGTCGTCGTGGCGCTGGTGGTGTGGGTGGCGACCCGGCGCCGCGAGGAGCGCGCCGTACCCCCGCCGCCCCCCGCTCCGGCAGCCCCCGCGGCCGCTTCCGCCGCCGCGGCGCCCGCCACCGCCGGCTGGGAGCAGTCCCCGGCCGGACCCCCGACGGCACCGCCCACCGCACCCTCCGCCTGGGTCCCGCCGCCCCCGCCGCGCCAGCGGCGTACCGGCCTGGTGCTCTTCTGGCCCACACTGGCCGCGGTCGTGCTCGCGCTGGGCGTGCTGGGCCTGGTCGACGTCAGCTACGACGTGCCCGTCTCGGCGTACGCCGCCCTGACGCTCGCCGTGATCGGGCTCGGCCTCCTCGTCGGTGCCTTCGCCGGGCGTCCGGGCGGGCTGATCGCCCTCGGGCTGGTGGCGGCCGTGGGTCTCGCCGCCACCAGTGCGGCCGACAGCGTCGACGCCTTCGGGCCCTACCGGCAGCAGGTGGTGGCGCCCGCCACGACCGCACCGATCGACGCCCGCGACGGCACCTACCTTGTCGACAGCGGCGACTTCACCCTCGACCTGACGCGGCTCGACGACCTCGACGAGCTCGACGGCCGCACCCTGACCGTGCAGATGGACGTCGGGGAGCTGTCGGTGGTGCTGCCCGAGGGCCTCAACGCCGACGTCACCACCACGCTGCGCTACGCCGGCGAGGCCTCCGTCGACGGCGACCAGGTCAGCAGCGGGATGGGCCGCCAGCGCGGCACCTCCTCCGTGCTCGGCGACTCCGACTCCCCCACCGTCGGGCTCGACCTCATCCTCGGCACCGGCCAGATCGACGTGACGACGCGATGACCACCTACCCAGGAGCACCCATGAACGACCGCAGCGTGAAGGTCCCCCACCTCGTCTTCGCCGTCCTCTTCCTCGGCACCGCCCTGGTGTGGCTGCTCGTGGCCACCGGCGTGCTCAGCGCGCTGGCCGTGCCGTACCTCGTGCCCGGCGTCCTCGTCGCCGCCGGCCTGCTGGGCCTCGTGGCCGTCGTGGCCGGGGCGCGACGCCGTGACCACGACCGTCACCTCGGGCATGGCACCGTGGAGGACCAGCCAGCCGACGACGAGCCCGCCCTCCGCGACCGGCTGGACGAGCTGGACGACCTCGAGCCCACCGCTCCCCTGACCCGCCCCCTCACCACCGACCCGAAGGACGACCGATGAGCGACCCGCAGCAGATCCCCGGCGGCCCCTCCTACAAGCGCCTGGTGCGCACCGACGGCCCGGTCAGCGGCGTCTGCGGCGGCCTGGCGGCGTACGTCGGCCTCGACCCGACGCTGGTCCGCGTGGTCGTGGCCGTCGCGCTGATCTTCACCTTCCCCCTCGGCCTGCTGGCCTACGCCGTCCTCTGGGCCGTGATGCCGCGCTCCTGACCCCCTCGCCGAGAGGTCACTCCCTGACCACCGAGAGGTCACTGCCTGGCACCCGGAGTGTCAGGGAGTGACCTCTCGCGCGTCAGGGAGTGACCTCTCGCGCGTCAGGGAGTGACCTCTCAGCGGTCGCGGGCCAGGGAGCGGGTGATGACCTCGTTGGCGGCGCGCTGGAAGCCGGCGACGACGGCGCCGAGGGTGAGCTGCCGCAGCCGGGAGAGGGTCTGCTCGAAGGCCGCCTTGTCGGCCTCGGTGTGCTCCTGGTGGCGGAAGGGCTTGAGCACCCGCTCGCGCAGGATCACCGTGAGCTCGTCGGCCAGGCCCTCCATGTGGCGGTTGATCGCCTCGGAGGCCTCCTCCATCGAGTCGACGGGGATGTCGAGCGCGGCCAGGTCGAGAGCGACGTCGAAGGCCGGCAGCGGCCACAGCTTCTCGCCCTCGCGGCGCACGGCGGAGATCCGCACCAGCCGGTCGAGCTCGGTGTCGTCGAGCACGCGCCCGGCGCGCTTGGAGAGCTGCCGGCGGGTCATCGGCTCGCGCGTGTCGCCGCCCCAGGAGGTCAGCATCGCGCGCTGCAGCGCCAGGTCCTCCACGTCGGCGTCCTCGGGGATCCGGCGCAGGTAGCTCTCGATGGCCGAGAGGGTGAAGCCGTGCTCCTGCAGCGCGCGGATCAGGTCGAGCCGGGCCCGGTGCGCGGGGGTGTAGTAGGCCAGCCGGCCGCGGCGCTGCGGCGGGGGCAGCAGTCCGAGGCCGGCGTAGTAGCGCGTCGTGCGCACCGTCAGCCCGGCCGCGGCCGCGAGCTCGTCGACGGTGTAGAGCTGCTCGGCAGGAGCCTGGCTCACGACGTCCTCCGGGGGTCTGGGCAGGGGCACTGTCACAGTCATGCTGGCACAGTCGGCGCGTCGGGTCGGGCAGCCTTGCTCGATGACAGATCTGCTGTCACAGTCGGGATGTCAGCCTCCGACCACGAAGGGACGCCGCATGTCCACGCTCTACGAGGCCGAGCACGAGGACTTCCGCAAGAGCGCCCGCGCTTTCTTCGAGCGCGAGGTGACGCCCCACCACGCCGACTGGGAGCGCGAGGGCATCGTGCCCCGGGAGCTGTGGCGCAAGGCCGGCGAGGCGGGCCTGCTCTGCTTCGACGTGCCCGAGGCGTACGGCGGCCCGGGCGTCGACGACTTCCGCTACCAGGTGGTCCTCTCGGAGGAGCAGACCCGGGCCGGCGCCAGCGGCCCCGGCTTCTCGGTGCACACCGACATCATCGTGCCGTACCTGACCTCGCTCGGCACCGAGGAGCAGAAGCAGCGCTGGCTCCCCGGCTGCGTCACCGGCGAGACCATCACCGCCATCGCGATGACCGAGCCCGGGGCCGGCAGCGACCTGCAGGGCGTGCGCACCAGCGCGGTCGACGAGGGCGACCACTACCTGCTCAACGGCGCCAAGACCTTCATCAGCAACGGCATCAACGCGGACCTGGTGATCGTGGTCGCGCGCACCGACCCCGACGCTGGCCACCAGGGCATCAGCCTGCTCGTCGTCGAGCGCGGCATGGAGGGCTTCGAGCGTGGCCGCAACCTCGACAAGATCGGGCTGCACGCCCAGGACACCGCCGAGCTCTCCTTCAGCGACGTCCGCGTGCCCAAGGACAACCTGCTGGGCGAGGCCGGCCAGGGCTTCGTCTACCTGATGCAGAACCTGCCGCAGGAGCGGCTCATCATCGCCGCCCAGGCCCTGGCCGCGAGCGAGGCGGCGTACGAGATGTGCCTGGAGTACGCCCGCACCCGCGAGGCCTTCGGCAAGCC
Organism: Nocardioides aequoreus; assembly: GCF_000720335.1. Lineage (GTDB taxonomy): Bacteria > Actinomycetota > Actinomycetes > Propionibacteriales > Nocardioidaceae > Marmoricola > Marmoricola aequoreus. The sequence continues at coordinate 357,916 of NZ_JOJN01000007.1, forward strand.
GATCGGAAAGTTCCAGCACAACCGCTTCCTCGTCGCCGAGATGGCCACCAAGGTCGCGGTCACGCGGGCCTTCGTCGAGCAGTGCCTGCGCAAGCACCTGGCCGGCGAGCTCAGCGCGGTCGACGCGGCGATGGCCAAGTGGTGGTGCACCGAGCTGCAGAACGAGCTGGTCAACCAGGGCGTGCAGCTGCACGGCGGCTACGGCTACATGATGGAGTTCCCCATCGCCAAGGCCTACCTCGACAGCCGGATCTCCACGATCTACGGCGGCACCACCGAGATCCAGAAGGAGATCATCGGGCGCTCGCTCGGGCTGTGAGGGTCCGAGGGACAGGACGCCGGGCCCGCGCGGCATCGCATCCCTAGGTGTGACCGCTTCGGTGGGCTATGGTGCAAAGACGCACCGCCGCCTTGGCGGTGGGTGTCTTGTTGAAGCCATCGACCTGATGCCTGGTGCCGACCCGCTCGGCCCGCGGTCAATCCGAACCCTCGTCACCTGAGGGGAGGACGCGCTTCATGACCACCATGCAACCCCAGCCGCGCACCGACGTGGCCCCCAGCACCGCGACGTCCGAGGCTCCATCCGTCGCCGCCACCCCGTCCGTCACCACGGCCTCGGCGGGACCGACCGTCGTCCCACCGGTCGCCACGTCCGTCTCGCCGTCCCGGGTCCCGGGCACGCCGTCGGGCCGGCTGACCGGCCAGGCCCGCAGCGACCGCACGCGTGAGCTCTTCACACAGGCGCTCGGAGCCTCCGAGGAGGTCGTGCAGCAGCTGCACGACCAGGTCATCGTGATGCACCTCGAGCTCGCCCACGCCGAGGCCAAGCGCTACCGGTCGCGGGGGGTGGCCCTCGACGACCTTCGCCAGGTCGCCGCGCTCGCCCTCACCAAGGCCGCCAACGGCTACGACGTCACCAGCGGCCACGACTTCTTGTCCTACGCCGTGCCGACGATCCGCGGCGAGCTGCGCAAGCACTTCCGCGACCACGGCTGGATGGTGCGACCGCCCCGGCGGATCCAGGAGCTGCAGGCCCGGATCAACCACGCCGACGGCGAGCTCTCCAACGGCCTCGGCCGGGCGCCGCGACCGCAGGAGATCGCCGAGCACCTCGACGAGCCGCTCGCGTCGGTGACCGAGGCGCTGGCCAGCGACGGCTGCTTCGTGCCCGCCTCGCTCGACCACCCCGCCGGGGGCGGCGACGGCACCACCTCGCTGGGCGACCTGCTCCCCCTCGACGACGCCGACCACCGTGCCTCCGAGGCGCGGCTGCTGCTGCAGCCCGTGCTGCGCCACCTCTCCGAGCGTGACCGCGCCATCCTCTCGATGCGCTTCCACGAGGGGCTGACCCAGCGCGAGATCGCGGGGCGCATCGGCGTCACGCAGATGCAGGTCTCGCGACTGCTGGGCCGGATCCTGGGTCAGCTCCGCGACGACGTGGGCGACGTGAGCGACACCGGGAGCGACTCCTAGGACACGAGCGCCGCACGGCGGGAGCGTCGTACGGCGACCGCGAGGTCGGGGGCGTCGCTGAGCACGCCGTCGACCCCCCGGTCGAGCAGGTCCGGCAGCAGCGCGGGGGCGTCGTCGGGCCCGAGCGTCCACACCAGGACGTCGAGGCCGGCCGCCTTGGCGCGCTCCACGGCACCCGTGGCCACGAGGTCACGGTGCAGCCCCACCGTGTCGGCGTACGCCGCCACGCGCCGCAGCGCGCGGGGCCGGGTCGCCCGGAGGCCGTGCCGGTCGGCGTCGAGCAGCTGCACCAGCTCGACGTCGACAGCACGGCGCACCCGGCGCAGCACCTCGGCGTCGAAGGACATCACGCTCACCGGCGACAGCGCCGAGGTGAGCCCGCGCGCCCGCAGCAGCTCCAGGAGCGGGCGGTGCGTCGGCAGCCCGAGCGCCTCGAAGAAGGAGGCGTGCTTGAGCTCGACGTGCACGCCCAGGGTGCGTCCCGCGCGGAGGCTCTCCTCCTCGCGCAGGTCGAGCAGCTCGGCCAGGGTGATCACCCCGAAGTGGCCGTCGTAGCGCGCGCTGCCGGGGCGCCGCGCGGGCCAGCGCTCGCGGGCGCGCAGCGTGCGCAGCTCCTCGAGGTCGAAGCCGTGGACGAACCAGCCGCGCACCAGACGGCCGCCGAGGAGCACCTCGCGGCGGCGCGACGCGAACTCCGGGCGGTCGGCGACGTCGGTGGTCAGCGCGAGGTCGAGGTCGTGGCGGCAGACCAGCACGCCGTCGCGGGTGCTCACGACGTCGGGCTCGACGGAGTCGGCACCGCTGCGCCAGGCGGTGCGGTAGGCGGCCGCGGTGTGCTCCGGACGGTGGGCGCTGGCGCCCCGGTGACCGATCACGAGTGGTGCCTGCATGCGCCCACCGTGCGACCCCGAGGCGTGGCCGAGGTGGTGGGCGGGTGTCGCCGAGGTGACGTTCGCTTGAATACCGGGCATGGACCCCCTCGGCTCCCTCGCTCTCGTGCCTGCCCTCGACCGTCCCGACCTGCTCGCGGACCCCGTGCGGGCCGCGCTCTCGGCCTGGCCGCAGGCCGCCGAGGTCGGCGTCGTGGAGATCGACCCCGAGCTCGCCGATACCGCGGCGATGAGCGAGGCGTACGACGTGCCGCTCGGCGCCAGCGCCAACTGCGTGGTCGTCGCGGGGCGGCGGGCGGGCGACGAGCGGCTGGCCGCCTGCGTGGTCTGCGCCGACACCCGCGCCGACGTCAACAACGCGGTGCGCAAGCTGCTCGACGTGCGCAAGTGCTCCTTCCACGACCACGACCGCGCGGTCGCCGAGACCGGCATGGAGTACGGCGGCATCACCCCCGTCGGGCTGCCCGACGACTGGCGGCTGCTGCTCGACGCCCGGGTGGTGGAGATCGACCGCGCCGTCGTCGGCAGCGGCGTACGGCGCTCCAAGCTGGTGCTGCCCGGGCGGCTGCTGGCCGCGCTGCCCGGCGCCGAGGTGGTCGACGGCCTCGCCCGCTGAGGGCATGCGCCACACTGACTCCGTGCCCGCCCACCGGACCCGCTCGCGACGGTGGCTGCTGCCCGTGGCCGTGCTGCTGCTGTGGGTCTTCGTCGGCGGGCCGCTCGGCAGTTTCGCCGGGCAGCTCAGCTCGGTGCAGGAGAACGACAACGCCGCCTTCCTCCCGCAGACCGCCGAGTCGACGCGGGCGCTGGAGAAGCTGGTCGCCTTCGCCGACGAGGAGACCATCCCCGCGCAGGTCGTCGCCGAGCGTCAGGGCGGCCTGACCGAGGCCGACCTCGCCGCCCTGGAGGGCTGGGCTCCCGAGATCCAGCGCGTGGCCGGGGTCGCCGACGACGGCGTGCGCGGTCCCCTGACCAGCGACGACGGCGACGCCGCCCAGCTCGTGGTCACCCTCGACGCCCGCGACGGCGAGGAGATCATCGACGCGGTCGTCGACATCCGCGAGGTCGTCGCCGACCCGCCCGACGGGCTCGACGTCTACGTCGGCGGCCAGGGCGGCGTGCTCGGTGACTTCATCGACGCCTTCGGCGCGATCGACGGCCTGCTGCTCGGTGTCGCGCTGTCGGTGGTGCTGGTGATCCTGCTGGTCGTCTACCGCAGCCCGATCCTGCCCTTCGTGGTGATCCTCTCGGCGCTGCTGGCCCTCGGCGTCTCCTCCGCGGTGGTCTACGCACTGGCACGCACCGACGTGCTCGACGTCAACGGCCAGAGCCAGGGCATCCTCTTCATCCTGGCCATCGGTGCGGCCGTCGACTACTCGCTGCTGCTGGTCTCCCGCTACCGCGAGGAGCTGCGCGACCACGAGTCGACGTACGACGCGATGGGCGCCGCGTGGCGCGCCAGCTGGGAGCCGATCACGGCGTCCGGGCTCACCGTCGTGCTCGGCCTGCTGTGCCTGCTGCTCTCCGACCTCTCCAGCCTGGCGGGCCTCGGGCCGGTCGGCGCGATCGGCGTCGGCGGCGCCGTGCTCGCCGCGCTGACGCTGCTGCCCGCCGCCCTGGTGCTGCTGGGCCGCGCGGCCTTCTGGCCCTTCCGACCGGCGTACGGCTCCCCGCACCGCGACGCCGCCGGCCTGTGGGGCCGCCTCGCCCGGGTCATCGACCGCCGCGCCCGCCTGGTCGCCTCGGTCACCGCGCTCGTGCTCGCGGCGCTCGCGGCCTTCGCCTTCACCCTCAACGAGGAGCAGGTGCCGCAGACCGAGGTCTTCCTCACCGAGGTCGACTCGGTCAGGGCGCAGGAGGTGCTCGACCGGCACTTCGAGACCGACGACGCGAGCCCCGTGCAGGTCGTGGTGCCCGAGGCCGAGCTCGGCGAGGTGCTGGCCTTCCTGGCCCAGGCCGACGGCGTCGCCCGCGGCACGCCGCAGGCGCCGACCGTCTTCCCCGTGCCGGAGTCGCTCGAGGACCCGACCGTGCCACGGGTCGTCGACGGTGACACCGCCGTCTTCGCCACCCTGGACGACCCCGCCGACTCGGCGGCCGCCTCGGAGACCGTGCGCGAGCTGCGCACCATGCTGGGCCAGATCGACGACGACATCCTGGTCGGCGGCGCCACCGCGATCGCGGTCGACTCCCGCGACACCACGCAGCGTGACCGCGCCCTGGTCATCCCTGCGATCCTGCTCGTGGTCCTGCTCGTGCTGATCGTGCTGCTCCGCTCGCTCGTGGCGCCGCTGATCCTGCTGCTGGCCAACGTGCTCTCCTTCGGCGCGACCCTCGGCGTGGCCGCCCTGGCCTTCGAGCACCTCTTCGACTTCCCGGGCACCGACGCCGCGACAACGCTGATCGGCTTCGTCTTCCTGGTCGCCCTGGGCATCGACTACTCGATCTTCCTGATGACGCGGGTGCGCGAGGAGTCGATTCGCCAGGGCACCCATCCCGGCATCCTGAAGGGGCTCTCGGTCACCGGTGGCGTGATCACCTCCGCCGGGATCGTGCTGGCCGCCACCTTCGTCGCGCTGGGCGTCGTCCCGATCCTCTTCCTGGCGCAGATCGCCTTCATCGTGGCCTTCGGGGTGCTGCTCGACGCGCTGGTGGTGCGCTCGCTGCTGGTGCCCGCCGTCTGCCACGTCGTCGGGCCCCGGATCTGGTGGCCGTCGCGGCTCTCCCGCGAGACCGACCACCCCGACCGCGAGACCGAGGCCATGCTGCGCCACCGATCCTGACAGCACTACTGTCAGGGACATGAAGCTCTCGACCTCGCTGTCCTACGCCGGCGACCCGCGTCAGGCCGCCGACGACGTCGTCGCCCTCGAGCGGGCCGGCCTCGACACCGTCTGGGTGGCCGAGGCCTACGGCTTCGACTCCCCCACGCTGATGGGCTACCTGGCCGCCGTCACCGAGCGGGTCGAGATCGGCTCGGCCATCGTCAACGTCTTCTCCCGCACCCCCGCGCTGCTGGCGCAGACCGCCGCCGGCCTCGACAACGTCTCGGGCGGCCGCGCGATCCTGGGCATCGGCGCGTCGGGGCCCCAGGTCGTCGAGGGCTGGCACGGGATGCCCTACACCCGGCCGCTCACCCGGACCACCGAGGTCATCGACGTCGTCCGCGCCGGGCTGCGGCGCGAGCGGCTGGAGTACGCCGGCCGCACCATCACCCTCCCCCTGCCCCCCGACCAGGGCACCGGCCTCGGCAAGCCGCTGAAGCTGCTCACCCACCCCCAGCGCTCCTCGGTGCCGATCTACGTCGCCTCGCTCGGCGCGAGGTCGGTCGAGGCGACCGCCCGACTCGCCGAAGGGTGGCTGCCCTTCCTCTTCAGCCCCGAGGGCAGCGACGCCGTGTGGGGCGACGCCCTGCGCGCCGGCCTGGCCGAGCGCGACGCCTCGCTGCCGCCGCTGGAGGTCGTCGCGGGCGGCATGGTCGCCGTCGGCGACGACGTCAAGGACCAGCTCGACCTCGCCCGCCCCACGGCCGCGCTCTACATCGGCGGCATGGGCGCCCGGGGCAAGAACTTCTACAACGACCTCGCCTGCGCCTACGGCTTCGAGGCCGAGGCCAGGCAGATCCAGGACCTCTACCTCGACGGCAAGAAGCAGGAGGCCGAGGCCGCCGTCCCCCTCGCCCTGCTCGAGCAGACCAACCTGGTCGGCCCGGAGTCCTACGTGCGCGAGCGCATCGCGGCGTACGCCGAGGCCGGCGTGACCAACCTGCAGGTCCTCCCCCTCGACCCCGACCCCGCCTCCCTCGTCTCCCGGCTCCGCGACTGGGTCTGACCCCCGACCCGCCCCATCTGCACGCCGATCCGCCTCATCTGCACGCCCATCCGCCCCATCTGCACGCCCATCCGCCCCATCTGCACGCCCATCCGCCTGAGATGACGGCATCTCGGGCGGGTCGGCGGTTGACTTAGTTTAAGTCTCGTACCAATATCGCGGCATGACGTTGGTCCTGGGAGTCGACTCCTCCACGCAGTCGACCAAGGCGGTGCTGGTCGACGCCGACGACGGCACGGTCGTCGAGGAGCGGACGGCGCGGCACCCTGAGGGCACGGCGGTCGACCCACGCGCCTGGCTGGCGGCGTACGACGAGTTGGCGGGGCCGCTCGTCGGGCGCGCCGCCGCCGTCGCGGTCGGCGGCCAGCAGCACGGGGCCGTGGTGCTCGACGAGGCCGGCGAGCCGGTGCACGACGCCCTGCTGTGGAACGACCTGCGCAGCGCCGGCGCCGCCACCGACCTCGTCGAGGAGCTCGGCGGGGCGCAGGCGACGGCCGAGCTGACCGGCCTGGTGCTCAACGCCTCCTTCACCGTGACCAAGCTCCGGTGGCTGCGCGACCACGCGCCCGAGGCCCTCGAGCGCGCCCACCGGGTGCTGCTCCCCCACGACTACCTGACCTGGCACCTCGCCGGGCGGCCCGAGGAGGCGACCACCGACCGGGGCGACGCCTCGGGCACGGGCTACTGGTCGCCCGCCACCGAGCAGTGGCTCCCCGAGGTGCTCCGGCGTGCCGCCGGTCGCGACCTCGCCCTGCCCCGCGTCGCCGGGCCGGCCGAGGTCGTGGGCCACCACGGCGACGCCGTGCTCGCGCCGGGCACCGGCGACAACATGGCCGCCGCGCTCGGGCTCGGCCTCGCGACCGGTGACGCCGCCGTCTCGATCGGCACCTCCGGGGTGGTCTCGATGGTCGCCACCGCGCCCACCGCCGACGCCTCGGGCGAGGTCGCGGGCTTCGCCGACGCGACCGGCCGCTTCCTGCCGCTGGCCTGCACCGTCAACGCCGCGCGCATCCTCGACCTGGCCGCCCGCCTGCTCGGCGTCGACCACGAGGGCGTCGCGGCGCTCGCGCTGGCCTCGGAGCCCGGCGCCCACGGCCTCACCCTGCTGCCCTACCTCGACGGCGAGCGGACGCCGACCCGGCCCGACGCCTCCGGCGTGCTGCGCGGCCTCACCAGCGCCACCACCCGCGAGGACCTCGCCCGCGCCCACGTCGAGGGGCTGCTGCTGAGCCTGGCCGACGCCCTCGCCGCCATGCAGGCCGTGGGGGCTCCGCCCTCCCGGGCGCTGCTCATCGGCGGCGCCGCGCGTCACGCTGCGGTGCGCGCGCTGGCCCCCGCCGTGCTCGGCGTGCCCGTGAGCCTGCCCGAGCCCGGGGAGTACGTCGCGCTGGGCGCCGCCCGGCAGGCGGCCTGGGCGCTGGCCGGCACCGCCGAGCCACCGGCGTGGCCGGTGCCCTCCACCGAGCTGACCGACGACGGCCACGACGCCGCCGCCCTGCGAGCGGCGTACGCCGACCTGCGCGACCGCACCACCGACTGGACCTGACCCACCTCCTGGGCCCACCACCACGAAAGGCACCTGATGTCACTCACCCCCTCGCCCGAGGACAAGTTCTCCTTCGGCATCTGGACCGTGCAGTACCCCGGCCGCGACCCCTTCGGCGACCCCACCCGGGCGCCGATGGACGCCGTCCGCGCCGTGCAGAAGCTCGCCGAGCTGGGCGCCTACGGCGTCAACTTCCACGACGACGACGTGGTCCCCTTCGGCAGCTCCGAGACCGAGCGCGAGCGGATCCTCGACGGCTTCAAGAAGGCGCTGGCCGACACCGGCCTGGTGGTCACGACGGCCACCACCAACCTCTTCAACCACCCCGTCTTCAAGGACGGCGGCTTCACCTCCAACGACCGCGCCGTACGCCGCTTCGCGCTGCAGAAGGTGATGCGCAACGTCGACCTCGCCGCCGAGCTCGGCGCGAAGGTGTATGTCGCGTGGGGCGGTCGCGAGGGCGCCGAGTCGGGCGCGGCCAAGGACGTCGCCGTGGCGCTCGACCGCTACAAGGAGGGCTTCGACCTGCTCGGGCAGTACGTGCTCGACCAGGGCTACGACCTGCGCTTCGCCATCGAGCCCAAGCCCAACGAGCCGCGCGGCGACATCCTGCTGCCCACGGTCGGCCACGCCCTCGCCTTCATCGAGCGGCTCGAGCACCCCGAGCTCGTCGGCGTGAACCCCGAGATCGGCCACGAGGAGATGGCCGGACTCAACGCCGCCGCCGGCTACGCCCAGGCGCTGTGGCAGGGCAAGCTCTTCCACATCGACCTCAACGGCCAGACCGGCCCGCGCTACGACCAGGACTTCCGCTTCGGCGCCGGCAACGCGCGCGGCGCCTTCTGGGTGGTCGACACGCTGCTGGCCAGCGACTACGACGGCCCGGTGCACTTCGACTTCAAGACCCCCCGCACCGAGGACGACGAGGGCGTCTGGGGCGCGGCCGCGGCCTGCATGCGCAACTACCTCATCCTGCGCGAGAAGGCCCGCGCCTTCCGCGCCGACCCCGAGGTGCAGCAGGCGCTCGAGGCGGCGAGGCTGCCCGAGCTCGCGGTGCCGACCCTGGCCGAGGGCGAGACCTGGCGCGACCTCAAGGACGCCCCGCTCCCCGACGTCGAGGCCCTCGGCGCGCGCGGCATGGCCTTCGAGCACCTCGACCAGCTCGCGCTCGAGCACCTCTACGGAGTGCGCTCCTGAGCCTCGACGGCCACGCGGGCACCGGCCCGACCGCCACCGAGGACGTACGCCGTGGCAACACCGCCGCGGTGCTGCGACTGCTGCGTGACCACGGACCGGCGAGCCGGGCCGACCTGGCCCGGCTCTCCGGCCTGTCCAAGGCGACCGTCGGCACGATCGTCACCGGGCTGCAGGCACGCGGCGCGCTCGCCGAGGCCGCGGCCACGGCGACGGCGGCGGCCGGCCGCGGCCGGCCGAGCGTGCCCGTCGCGATCGACGGGGCCGCGCTGGTCGGTCTCGGCATCGAGGTCAACGTCGACTACACGGCCGTGACGGCGCTCGACCTGGCCGGCCGGGAGCGGTGGTTCGAGGAGGTCGCGCACGCCGGCGCGCCCCTCTCGCCGCAGCAGGTCGGCGACCTGGCGCGGCGCCACGTCGTCCGGCTCGAGGAGCAGGGCTCGGAGGTGCTCGGCCTCACCGTGGCCGTGCCCGGCCTGGTCGACCGCGAGGCGGGCCGCGTCGTCCGCGCGCCCAACCTCGGCTGGACCGACGTCGACCTGCCCGCACTCCTCCACCAGGGGCTCTCCCCCGCCGTCGCCGTGGCGGTCGACAACGACGCCAACTGCGCTGCACGGGCCGAGAGCCTGCGCGGGGTCGCGGCCGGGACGCGGGACCTGGTCTACCTCACCGGCACCGTCGGCCTCGGCGCCGGCGTGGTCTCCCGCGGCGCCGTGCTGCGCGGGTCGCGCGGCTTCGCCGGCGAGGTGGGCCACCTGCGGGTGGGCTCGGCGGGCCGGTGTGGCTGTGGCCGCACCGGCTGCTGGGAGGCGCTCGCCGGACAGCGCGCGCTCGCCGCCGCCAGCGGGCTGGAGGTCGCCCCCGGTGAGGACCCCGTCGCCTTCGCTAGCCGCGTGGCCGCCCTGCCCGACGCGCCCCGCCGGCTGCGCCCGGTGTGCGAAGCCATGTCGCGCGGCGTGCTCGCGCTGACGCTCGGCCTCGACCCTGCCGTCGTCGTGCTCGGCGGCTCCTTCGTGCCGCTCGGCGCCGTGCTCGTGCCCGCGCTCGAGGAGGCCCTTAACGGCGCCTTCACCGGCGGCGCCGCGGTCGCCCTCTCCACGCTCGGGCTCCACGCCGCCTCCGTGGGCGCCGCCCTCGACGCGCTGGACGACGTCTACGCCGGTCGCCGCGGCCTCTAGTCCCACCGGGTCTCGAGACGGTCGCTGCGCGACCTCCTCGACCACCCGAGGCCCCCCAGCCTCCCCACCAGGTCTTGAGACCCCCTGGACCTCACCGATCCGCCCCGGATGCCGGCATCTCAGGCGGGTCGGCCGACATCTGGGGCGGATCGGCGCGGACGGTCAGGCGAAGGCGGGCATGATCCGCTCGGCGATCAGGCGCAGCTGGGTGTCGACGTCGGCGACGCCGTCGATCTCGCGACCCATGAAGGTCTTGACCAGGGTGGCGTCGGTGACGGCGAGGATCATGTGGTTGACGCCGGCCGCCTCGATCTCCTTGAGCTTGGCCACGCACTCCTCGGGGGTGCCGGCGATCGAGAGCGTCTCGCCGATCTCCGGGGTGGTGGCGTCGATCGAGCCGGCCAGGTCGCCGGCCCCGAGCTTCTCGATGATGGGCGCCATGTCGGCGGGGTCGATGCCGTTGCGCACCAGCTGCTCGTGGGGCATCGCGGAGGCGTAGAGGCCGACCATCGACCGGGCGGCGTCCTTGGCGACCGCGGAGTCCTCACCGGTGGCGAAGACGACCCAGGCGCCGATGTCGAGGTCGTTGACGTCCTTGCCGGCGCGCTCGGCGCCGATCGTCATGTGCTCGACCATGTACTCGTAGGCGCCCTTGGTGTAGCTCAGCGCGTGGTGGCAGCCGTCGGAGAACTCCGCGGCCACCTGGAAGGACTTCGGGCCGCGCATCGAGCCCATCTTCACCGGCACCCGCTCGGCCACCGGTCGGGCGAAGGTGAAGAGCCCCTCGTACTGGAAGAACTCGCCGTCGAAGGTGATCGCGCCCTCGTCGAGCAGGGTGCGGATGACGTGCACGCCCTCCTTGACCCGCGAGAGCGGCTTCTGCTTGGCCCAGTCCATCTTGTACTGCGCGAGCAGCCCGAAGTTGCCCGAGGAGAGCACCACCTCGGCGCGGCCGTCGGTGAGCTCGTCGAGGGTCGCGGTGGCCTGCGCGACCAGGCTGGGCTCGCGCAGCACCACGCCGGAGACCGATGGGCCGAGCCGGATGTTGCTGGTCGAGGCGGCCGCCGCCGCGAAGAGCAGCCAGAGGTCCTTGTGCCAGGTCTCGTCGGCGGCGTAGACGGCGTGGAAGCCGAGCTCGTCGGCGAGCCTGATCGACGCCAGCGACTCCTGGAGCGGGTAGTCGGGCAGCATCACGTAGCTGAACTTCATCGGGTCGGCCTCTCTGCTGGACTTCAGTGGTGGTGGTGCGCGATCACGCTCCGGTGCGTGAGCTCGTCGGTACGGCGTCGCCGTGGGCGGCGTCGCTGCGCTCGTGCGGGCGGCCCACGGCGAGGTAGAGCCAGCCGAGCCCGAGGACGACCGCGGTGCCGAGCGCCACGATCCAGTTGTCGTACCAGGGCACGTCGGGCGTGCGCGGCCAGGCGATGTTGAGCATGGCGCCGACGCCGTAGACCAGGGCGGCGATGTTGACGGGCAGCGCCCAGGCCCCGAGCCGGAAGGCGCCCGAGGGCCGCCACCCCAGGAAGCGGGCGCGCAGCGCGGCCAGCACCACCATCTGGAAGCCGAGGTAGATGCCCAGCGTGGCGAAGCTGATGATCTGGGTGAGCGCGTTGGTCGAGACGACCGAGACCAGCACGATCACGGCGGGCACGACCGCCGCCACGATCATCGCATTGAGCGGCACGTGGGTGCTTGGCATGATGCGCCGCAGCGACGCGGAGCCGACGATCATGCCGTCGCGGGCGTAGGAGTACATCAGCCGCGAGGCCGCCGCCATCAGGCTCAGCACGCAGGAGAGGAAGGAGAGCAGCACCACGGCCAGGACCACGCGGGTGCCACCGACGCCGAAGGCCTCGTTGAGCACGGTGGTGACGGGGTCGGCGTCGGTGCCGTCGATCACCGCGCCGAAGTCCTCGACCGCGAGGATCAGCGAGAGGCAGACGAACATCGCGGCGGCGCCGCCGACGTAGATGGTCATCCGCATCGCCTTGGGGATGCGTCGCGTCGGGTCGGGCACCTCCTCGGCGACGTCGCCGCAGGCCTCGAAGCCGTAGTACTGGAAGATGCCGATCAGGCCGGCGGCGAAGAAGGCGGCGGTGTAGTCGCCCGGCTCGCCCGCGCCGAAGCTGTCGACCAGCACCCCGAGACCGTGGTGGCGCTGGGTCAGCAGCAGCCAGCCGCCCACGGCCAGCGCGCCGAGCAGCTCGGCGGTGAAGCCGAGGATGGCGGCGTAGGCCAGCCACTTGGTGCCGAGCAGGTTGATGGCGAGGGCCAGCCCCAGGATAATCAGGGCGCAGGCCACCGTGGTGCCGGTGCCGGGCACGAAGTCGAGCAGCTGCCCGAGGTAGGGGCCGGCGCCGTACGCCACGCCGGCGATCGTCGCGAGCAGCGCGAAGAGGTAGACCCAGCCGGTCATCCACGCGTAGCGCCGCCCCCAGAGGCGTCGGGCCCACGGGTAGATGCCGCCGGCGACGGGGTACTGCGACACGATCTCGCCGAAGACCAGCGCCACGAGGAACTGCCCGACGCCGACGATCACCAGCGACCAGAACATCGGGGGCCCGGCGGTGGCGAGCGCGAAGGCGAAGAGGGTGTAGATCCCGACCACGGGCGAGAGGTACGTGAAGCCGAGGGCGAAGTTGGCCCACGGCGACATCTCCCGCTTGAACTCCGAGGTGTAGCCGAGCGCCGCCAGCTGCTCCTCGTCGGTCGGCACGTCGCTCGGGCGCACCGCGGCGGCGTCGTCCCAGCCGGTGCTCACGCGTCCTCCTCGGCCTCGATCTCGGCGAGCAGCTCGGACCCGGTGACCACCGAGTCGGCGAAGTGCGCGTGCATCCAGTCCAGGTGGTCGTGGCGCGAGCTCATGATCCGCAGCGAGTCCCAGTTGGGGAACTGCTGCTGGAGCACGTGGCGCTCCATCAGCCGCGGGTCGACCTCGAAGACGTGCTCGAAGGTGGTCACCGCGACGTCGCTGACCCGCTGCGGCTCGGGCGGGGAGGTCTGCTCGGCGTAGCGGTAGGGGCGGAGGCGGGAGTCGTCGCTCATCGCGGGTGTCCTCTCGGAGACGGTGGTGCTCAGCGCTGGCGGAGCTCGTCGAGGGCGGCGCCGAGATCGCCGCCGTACGCGAGGTCGAGGTGGTACTTGCCGGGGTTCATGATGTGGTGCGGGTCGAGGGTCCGCTTGATGTCGAGCATCACCTCGAAGCCGCGGCCGAGCTCCTGCGGCACGAGGTCGACCTCGCCCTCGCGGCAGGAGCCGTGGCAGGCGCTGATGGAGGCGCCGTGCCGCAGCGCCGTGGCGGCGATCTCGCGCTTGGCCTCGACCCACATCGCCCAGGCCTTGTCGTCGAGGTGCTGCTCCCAGATGCCGACGTCGATCTCGGTGAGGTAGTCGACACCGGTGTCGGCCGAGGTGTAGGCGAACATCCCCCAGTCGTCGAAGACGTCGGTACGCCGCCGCAGGTCGGCGATGATCTCGTGCCAGGCGCGGGTCACGGCCGGGAGGTGGGTGTAGCTGACCGCGGCGTCCTCGCAGTGCCACGACATCGGCACCACCTGGCCGTCCTTGGTGCGGCCGTGCAGCGGCGTGGCGTACCGGTCGTGCCGGGCGGCCCAGTCGCCCTCGGAGATCTCGTCGCCGAGGTAGCGCGCCCCGTGCTCGCGGGCGATCCGGAAGAGGCGCCGCCCGGCGGGGCGCACCTCGTCGTCGTAGCCGTACATCACCGCGCAGACCAGGGCCCGGACGTCGTTCGGCTGCGGGATGTAGGCCTCGTCGTCACGCCTCAGGTAGGCCACCTTGTGCTCGTCGAAGAGCACGGCCCCGGCGAAGGTCGCCACCCCGGCGCGGGCCAGCGCGCCCACGCAGCGGTAGGCGTCGTCGTAGTCGTCGAAGGCCCAGAAGGGCGAGAGCTCGGCCTCGGGCTTGGGGTAGAGCTTGAGCGTCGCGCGGGTCGCGATGCCGAGCGTGCCCTGGTGGCCCATGAAGAGGTGCTTGAGCTGGTAGCCGCTGGAGGACTTCGAGACCTTGCCGCCGATGCCGTCGCCGACGTGGAGCACCTCTCCGGTGGGCAGCACGTGGTCGAAGGAGAGCACCAGGTCGCGGGTGTGGCCGTAGCGCGAGCCGATCAGCGACCACCCCGACGTACCGATGCGGCCGCCCACGAGGGAGCAGGGGTAGGACGCCGGGTCGTCGGGGTAGATCAGGCCGTGGCGGGCGAGCTCCTCGTTGAGCTTGAGCATGCTGATGCCGGTGCCGACGGTGACGGTGCGGTTGTCGAGGTCGAGCTCGTGGATCTTGTTCATCCGCTTGACGTCGACCACGATGCCGCCGCGCAGGGGCACGGCGCCGTCGGTGAGGCCGGTGCCGCCGTCGCGCGGCACCACGGGCACCCGCAGCTCGTGGGCGAGCCGCACCACCGCCGCGACCTCCTCGGTCGACTCCGGCAGCACGGCGAGGTCGGGCACCCGCTCGTGCCAGCGGTGCACCGGGAAGGGCGCGGGCACCCGGGCGCGGTTGTAGCGGTCGGTCTTGGAGGTGAGCACCTGGTCGTCGCGCAGGATGCCGCGCAGCCGCTCGACGACGCCGTCGACCTGCTCGGGGCTCAGCCTCTCCCAGGGCCGCTCCCCGGGCCGCTCCGCCGCGACGGTCATGACGCGCTCCCCTCGCCGCCGCCGCAGCCCCCGGCTCCCCCGCAGCTGCCGCCGCCACAGCCGGACCTCCGGTCGCCCACCTCGCCGCGGCTGCCGCCGACCTCGATCCCGAGCGACTGCGCCAGGATCTCGTGGATGTCGACCACGTCGATGTCCTCGCCGTCGCCGGCCTCGGAGAGCGGCCGCTCCGACCACGGACAGGCGCTGACCAGGGTGTCGACCTCGAGGGTCTTGGCCTTCTCGATGCGGTTGGCGCTGATCGCGGCCGTGAGCTCGGGCTTCTCCACCGGCAGCCCGCCCCCGCCGCCCGAGCAGTAGGACCACTGCGTCACCCGGTCGACGTCGTGGAAGGTCAGCCCCGGGATCGAGCGCAGCACCTCGCGCGGCTGCTGCCAGATGCCCTTGCGCTTGTTGAGCCGGCAGGGGTCGTGGTAGGTGATCGTGCGCTCGACCGGCACCGACGGCGTCAGCCGCCCCTCACGGATCAGGTCGGCCACGAGCTCGACGACGAGCACGACCTCGATGTCGAACTCCTCGCCGAAGTACTTCGGGTAGTCCTCGGTGAAGCTGATGTAGTCGTGCGGGTCGAGCACCAGCACCCGCCGGGTGCCGGTGGCTCTCCAGTTGTCGAGGTTGTGCCGGGCGAAGCGCTTGGCCTGGTCGACGTAGCCCATCTCGGCGGCGGGCCCCCCGCAGCACCACTGCTCCCCCATCAGCCCGAACTCGACGCCGGCCTGCTGCAGGATCTGCGCGACCGCCCGTGGCACCGCGGTGCGGTAGAAGGCCGCCTCGCAGTCGACGAAGAGGATGGTCTCGCCGCCGATCGGCAGGTCGAGGCCGTCGGCCCAGTCGCGCACGTGCTCCTGACTGATGTCGGTCTCGCCGAGCACCGGCTCGTGGGTGCGCTCGTCGGTGCGCCTGTTCCACGTCTGCCACTGCGGCTGGTGGATCCCGGAGTCGACGGCCAGCGCGCGCACGGCCTTGACGACGTCGACGGTGCGGGTCCGGAAGCGGTAGAAGTCGCCGGTGAAGAGCGTGTTGGGGCAGCGCAGCTCGCAGGCGCCGCACTGCGTGCAGTTGACGTAGTCGGCCGCCACGTCGGCGATCTCCAGCTCGCCCTTCTCCATCGCCACGACGTTGGCGTGGAAGGCGGTGGGCGTCCACGACTCGTTGCGCGTCACCTGCATCACGGGGCAGACCTCGCGGCAGAACTTGTGGCCCGAGGAGAAGCAGTTGTACGACGCGTTGCGCCACTCCTCGACGAACTCGCGGGTGCGCGGGTCGGGCAGCGAGACCGGCGCGGGACCGGCGACCTCGTCGTCGTACTCCGCGAGGCTGGCGGGGTTGTCGCGCATCCCCGGCGTGAAGGGCTGCGTCAGTGCCTGGGCCAGGGCGTCGGGGCCCGAGGGCTGGTCGTCGAGCTGCGTCACGGGGATGCTCCTTCGTGCGGGCTGGTGCACGGACGTGATCCAAGTCACGTTCTGCGAAAGATATGGGACCATATCTTCAGAGGGCAAGGGCTGGTCTCTACCAGGGAGGAGGGCCGCGGGTGCGACTGCTCACCGGTGACGCGCGCCAGGCCGTCTTCGCGCCCCTCGACGACGGCGCCGGCCGCAGCGCGGCCGTCGTGCGCCGCCTGGGCAGCGCGATCGCCCTCGGCATCATCGAGGACGGCGAGCAGCTGCCGGCCGAGCAGCAGCTCGCGGCCTCGCTCAACGTCGCGACCGTCACCCTGCGCGAGGCGCTCGCCGACCTGCGCTCGCGCGGGCTCGTGAGCACTCGGCGCGGCCGCGGCGGCGGGAGCTTCGTGCGTGCCGACGACGACGCCCTCGCCGAGCTCGCCCGGGGCCGGCTGGCCGAGCTGTCCACCGCCGACCTGCGCGAGCTGGGCGACCTGCGGGTGGCGGTCGGCGGCACCTCGGCCCGGCTCGCCGCCGTGCGCGCCTCCGCCTCCGAGCTCGCCGCGCTGCGCGGCCTCGTCGACCGCGTCGCGGCGGCCCGCGACGGGAGCGAGCAGCGCCGGCTCGAGGGGCGCTACCACATCGCCCTGGCCGCCTCGACCCAGTCGGTGCGGCTGACCACGCAGGAGATCGAGCTGCAGTCGGAGCTCGGCCAGGTGCTCTGGGGGTCCTCCCGCTCGCCCGCCGAGGTCGCGACCGACACCGCCGCCCACCACGCCGTGCTCGACGCCGTCGAGGCGCGCGACGCGGCGCTGGCGCGCGACCTGGCCGAGGAGCACCTCGACCGGGTGACCGTGCGCCTGATCGAGATCCACATCGCCGCGGTGCGCCGTGGCGACGGCCCCTCCGCCAGGGGTCAGGACCGATGAGCGCGGCGAGGGCCAGCGAGCGCGTCGAGGCGCAGGTCCGCGCGGTGCTCGACGGGGTGGTCGAGCGCGTGCTCGGTCCCGTCGCCGCCGTCCGCGAGGCCGCGCTGGCCCGCTTCGAGGAGGCCCGCTCGCAGGGGGTCGCCGTACGCCGTGACGACCTGCACGCGCTGCGCGAGCCGCTGCAGGAGCTGCTGCTCGCCGACGACTGCGTGCCGGTGGGGCTCGGCGTCATCGTGGCCCCCTCGGTCGTCGACGAGCAGCCGCTCTTCCTGGAGTGGTGGCAGCGGGGGCCGGGGACGAGCCCCCCGACCCGGCTCGAGGTCGACCTCAACACCCACAGCGTCGGCTTCTACGACTACGTCGTCGCCCCCTGGTACGCCGTCCCCCGGCGCACCCGGCTGCAGCACGTCGTCGGGCCGTACGTCGACGTGCACGGCACCGACCGCTACGTGCTGACCTTCACCCAGCCGGTCCTCTCCGACGACGACTTCCTCGGCGTCGCCGGCGCCGACGTGCCGGTCGGTCGCTTCGAGTCGCTGGTGCTGCACGAGCTCGGCGACCTCCCGGCCGAGGTCGTCGTGGTCGGCGACGACGACCGGGTGGTGCTCTCGACATCGTCGCGCTGGCTGGTGGGCTCGCTGCGGCACGACGCCGACAGCGGTGCCACGCCGCTGCCGGGCCTGCCCTGGCGACTGCTCACCTGGCCCACCCGGCACTGATCAGGAGAGGCTGGGGGTCCGCTCGACCCGCTGCAGCGTGGCGACCGGGTCGGCGAGCAGGTCGCCGAAGGCGAGCTCGGCGGCGCCGATGATCACGCTGTCGCCGCCGAGGCCGGGCACCACGATCTCGGCCTCCTGCGCGGGGGCGGGGAGCGCCCACGTGACCAGCGCGTCGTGCACCTCCTCGCGCACGAGCGGTAGCACCCAGCGCAGCACGCCGCCGAGGATGATCACCTCGGGGTTGAAGACGTTGACCAGGCCACCCAGGCCCACGCCCAGGTGCTGGCCCAGGCGGCGCAGCTCGGGCGTGACGGGCATGCCGGGACGCAGGTACTCCTGCAGCAGGTGCATCTGGTGCTGGGGGCAGCCCACCGCGTCGGCCACCGCGTACGACCCGATCTCGGTCTCCCAGCAGCCGAGGTTGCCGCACCGGCACCGGGTCTCGCCCCCGTCGAAGCGCTGGTGGCCGACCTCGCCGGCGTACCCGCTGGCACCGCGCATCGGCTGCCCCTCCACGATGACGCCGCCGCCGACGCCGACGTCGGCGGAGAGGTAGACGAGGTGGGAGTGCGAGCGCCCGGCGCCGCGGATGTGCTCCGCGAGCGCGCCGAGCTCGGCGTCGTTGCCGAGCCGCACCCGCGCGTCGCCGCCGAGCCGCTCGGCCAGCGAGGCCCGGAAGTCGACGTCGCTCCAGCCGAGGTTGGGCGCGAAGCGCACCACGCCGTCGACGTCGTTGACGACGCCGGGCACGGCCACGGAGATCCCGACCAGCCGCGAGCCCGGGTCCGCCGCCGCGAGCAGTGCCTGGGCCATGTCGACGAGCAGGTCGGCCAGCGCGCCGGGGTCGTGGTCGAGCGGCGTCGGCCGGCTCAGCCGCTCCAGCACCGACCCGCCCAGCCCGACGCGTGCCACCTCGAGCATGTCGACGCCGAGCTCTGCCGCGAGCACGATCACCGACTGCGGGTCGGGGATGACGTCGAGCGACGGCCGCCCCACGCCCGCCCGGGAGGTGGCGCCGGCCTCCGGCACCTCCTGGCTCACCAGCGCGAGGTCGTCGAGCTGGCGCACCAGGTCGCCGATGGTCGAGCGGTTCAGCGCCATCCGCTCGGTGAGCTGGGCCCGCGAGACCCCGCCGGAGCGGTGCACGTGGCCCAGGAGGGTCGCCAGGTTGTGGCGCCTCACCGCCTCCTGGTTGGTCCCCGTCCCGTGCCTCCGCGAGGAGGCCACGGTCAGGTCCCTGTCGCGGACCGGCGTCGGCGCGAGATGGCGTCGACCGAGGCGGCGAGGAGCAGCACGCTGCCGGTGATGATGTAGTTGATGTACGCCGCCTGGTTGAGCAGGCCCAGCCCGTTGTCGATCGTGGCGATGACCAGGCCGCCGATCACGCCGTCGCGGATCAGGCCCTTGCCGCCGAAGAGGCTGGTGCCGCCGATGACGGCCGCGCCCACGGCGTACAGCAGGGTGTTGCCGCCGCCGGAGCCCGGGGCGACGCTGCCGGTGTAGGAGGAGCTGATGATGCCGCTGATCGCGGCCATCATCGAGCAGATCACGAAGGCCGAGATGCGCAGCCGGGTGACGTTGATGCCGGCGCGGCGAGCGGCCTCGCGGTTGCCGCCGATGGCGTACATGTGGCGGCCGTAGGCCGTGCGGCCGAAGACGAAGGTCCAGAAGACCAGCAGCGCGATGACGATGAAGACGGCGTACGGGATGCCGGCGATCTCGAGCGCGGCCGAGCGGCTGCGGTTCTGCGAGAGCACGGCGGTGAAGGCCAGCACGATCACCGCGAGCGAGGCGAACTTGACCGCCAGGAGCGCGTTGGGGGGCCGCTGCAGGTTGCGCTGCGCGAGCCGCCGCTGCCGCACCACCATCAGCGCGCCGTACGCCGCCAGCAGGCCGACCACCACGATCCAGCCGGCCAGGACGGGCATCGACTTGATGGTGATGGCGCGCAGCACCTCGTCGCGCACGGGCACCGTGCCGCCCATGCCGATCAGCCGCAGCGTGACGCCCTGCAGACCGAGGAAGAAGGCCAGCGTGACCACGAAGGACGGGATGCCGAGCCGGGAGACGAGCAGCCCGATGACCAGCCCCACGAGCGCGCCCACCGCCAGCCCGATGAGGACGGCGAGGGTCCAGTGCTGGCCGCTGCGGTCGATCGCGACCGCGGTGAAGCCGGCCGACATGCCGCCGGCGACGCCCGCCGAGAGGTCGATGTCGCC
This sequence comes from Nocardioides aequoreus, assembly GCF_000720335.1. Lineage (GTDB taxonomy): Bacteria > Actinomycetota > Actinomycetes > Propionibacteriales > Nocardioidaceae > Marmoricola > Marmoricola aequoreus. Next base: position 377,944 of record NZ_JOJN01000007.1, read on the forward strand.
GAGCAGCAGCACCGGGATCAGGCCCATGGCCAGCACCGAGATCGAGGCCGCCTGGGTCAGCAGGTTGGCGATGTTGAGCTCGCTGGTGAAGGTCTGCGGGCGCAGGATCGAGAAGACGATGGCCAGGACGATGAGTCCCAGCACGGCGGGCAGGGCGCCCATGTCGCCGCCGCGGATCCGGTCGCGCCAGTCGCGGAAGGCCTCGCCCAGCGAGGCGCTCGCGCGGTCGTTGGCGAAGTCGGCGGCGGCCAGGCTGGTGCCGCTCGACCCGCTGGGGTCGGTGGTCTCGGGAGTCGTGGTCATGACGCGGTCTCCGTCCTCAGGCCGACTCGGCGGCGGTGGCGGCGGGGATGCCGATGTCGCCGGAGCGCCCCGCGGTGATGAGCTCGACGATCTGGCTCAGGTTGCTCTCCTTGGCCGGCAGGTCGGCAGCGACCCGGCCGAGGTAGAGCGCGGTGATCCGGTCGGAGACCTCGAGCACGTCGACCATGTTGTGCGAGATCAGCACGACACCGAGGCCGGCGTCGGCCAGGCGGCGTACGAGGTCGAGGACCTGGCGGGTCTGGGCGACGCCGAGGGCCGCCGTGGGCTCGTCGAGGAGCACGACGCGGGAGTTCCACAGCACGGCCTTGGCGATGGCCACGGTCTGGCGCTGGCCACCGGAGAGGGAGGCGACGCTCTGGCGCACCGACTTCACGGTGCGCACCGAGAGCGAGGCCAGCGTGGTGCGGGCGCGCTCCTCCATGGTGAGCTCGTCGAGCACGACGCCACCCGAGGTGGCCTCGCGGCCGAGGAACATGTTCTGGACGATGTCGAGGTTGTCGCACAGCGCCAGGTCCTGGTAGACGACCTCGATGCCGAGGTCGGCCGCCTCCTTGGGGCTGTGGATGGTGACGGGCTTGCCGTCGAAGGCGAAGTCGCCGCTGTCGGCGCGGTAGATGCCGGCGATGGTCTTGACCAGCGTCGACTTGCCGGCGCCGTTGTCGCCGACCAGGGCGGTGACCTGCCCGGGGTAGACCCGGAAGTCGACGTCGTGGAGGACCTGGACGGGTCCGAAGCTCTTGTTGACCGAGCGGAGCTCGAGCAGGGGGTCGGTCATCACGCCTCCTGGGCGACAGGGGTTTGCTGTGGTACGTGGCGGCGGGCCCGGCCCGGGTCGGTGGACCGGCTGGACCGGGCCCGCTGCTCGTGGGGAGGACGATCAGGTCCTCGGGTGGTGACGCGGGATCAGGAGATCCCGGCCTCCTCGCACTGCGTCTCGAAGCCGTTGCAGACGTCCTCGGCCGTCTGGCCGCCGTCCTCGATGACCTCGGACACGTTGTCCTGCGTGATGGCGACGGGGTCGAGCAGCACCGACGGGACCTGGCGGTCGCCCTCGGTGTCCTCCACCTCACCGGTGGTCTCGCCCTCCTCGCCGTTGGCCAGGGCGATCGCGAGCTCCGCGAGCGCGCCGGCCTCCTGCGTGGCGGACTTGTAGACCGTCATGCACTGCGTGCCGGCCAGGATGTTCTGCAGGCCCTCGACGGTGGCGTCCTGGCCGGTCACGGGGACCTCACCGGCGCGGCCGTTCTTGTCGAGGATCGAGATCGCGGCGCCGCCGAGACCGTCGTTGGCCGCGAGGACGCCGTCGATCTCGCCGTCGGCCTGCGTGTACATCTGCTCGAAGATCACGCCGGCCTGCTCGTTGTCCCAGCCGGGCACGGCCTGCTCGGCCACCTGCGTGTAGTTGCTCATCTCGTCGAGCACGCTGTGCGCGCCGTTGGAGAAGGAGGTGGCGTTGGAGTCGTCGGGCGAGCCGTTGAGGAAGACGATGTTGGCGTCGGTGTCGCCGAGGCAGTCCGCCAGGCCCTGACCCTGGAGCTCGCCGACCTTCTCGTTGTCGAAGGAGACGTAGTACTCCGCGGAGCCGCCGAGGGTGAGGCGGTCGTAGTCGATGGTCGCGACGCCCTGCGCGGCGGCCTTCTCCTGGATCGCGGCGCCGGAGGCGTTGTCGAGGTTGACGATCGCCAGCACGGTGACGCCGTCGGTCATCATCTGGTCGGCGATGGTCGCCATCTGCTCGGCGTCGCCCTGGGCGTTGTCGATCACGTACTCGACGCCGGCCTCGTCGAAGGCCGACTCGAGTGCCGGACGGTCGGCGGTCTCCCAGCGCACCGACGACTCGGTGTCGGGCAGGATCACGCCGATCTTGGCGTCGGCGGCCGCGCCGCTGTCGCCGCCGTCGCCGCCGTCGCTACCGCCGTCGTCGCTGCCGCAGGCAGAGAGCGTGAGCGCCAGGCCGAGGGTCCCGGCCGCGAGTACTACAGGCATCCGCTTCACGCAGATCGCCTCCCATCAGTGAGTGCGGATCACCGTCGGGCGCGAGGCAGGTGTCCGAGAGCTGTCGGCCACGTGTCCGTCCGGTAAATGTTGGCCGGCCCAACGTAATGCCCGTCACAGGCCGTGACTAGTAGGCGCGAACAACAAATCGATTACCGGTCTAGACAACGTGACGTGCGCCACGTGGGCGCACGGGCAGCCGCTCCAGCCCGAAGACGATCGAGCGCTGCCGGTGGCGCAGGTCGCCCGGCGCCACGTCGAGGTCGAGGTCGGGGAAGCGCCGCGCCAGTGCCGGCAGCGCGGTCACCAGCTCCATCCGGGCCAGCTCTGCGCCGATGCAGCGGTGCACGCCGTGCCCGAAGGCCAGGTGCGAGCGGGTGGCGCGCGCGAGGTCGAGGTCCGCGGCGTACCCGGCCCGGGGGTCGTGGTTGGCCGCCGGCAGCGAGCACATCACCACCGCGCCGCGCGGCACCCGGACGCCGCCCACCACCACGTCGCGCCGTGCGAAGCGGGGGAAGGCGACCTGCACCACGGAGAGCAGCCGCAGCAGCTCGTCGACGACCGGGCCTGCGACGGCGGCGTCCTCGGCCAGCCGCTGCCACAGCGCCCGGTCCTCGAGCAGGCGTGCCGTGCCCAGGGCGAGCATGGAGGCGCTCGTCTCGAGCCCGCCGGTCATCACGCCGTCGGCGAGCCCGCCGAGCTCGACGTCGGTGACCTCGTCGCCGTGCTCACGGAGGATCTGACCGATCAGCCCCGGCCCGGGGTCGCGTCGCTGCCGGGCCACCTCGTCGAGCAGGAAGCGTCGCGAGCCGCCGATCGCACCCAGCGTGCCCGCCCCGCCGCCGCCGACGTCGAAGCGCTGCGTGGCCAGCCGCGCGAAGGTCTCGCGCTGGTCGTGGGGCATGCCGAGCAGCTCGCAGATGACCAGGAAGGGCACCGGGAAGGCGTAGGTGGGCACCAGGTCGACCACGCCGTCGCCGGCCGTGGCGGCCGCCGCGACCTCGTCGAGCCGCCCACGGCAGATCTCCTCGATCATCGGCTGCACCCGCTGCAGCCGGCGCACGGTGAACTCCGGGGTCAGCAGGCGGCGCAGCCGGGTGTGGTCGGGCGGGTCGGTGAAGCCCAGACCCCCGATGTCGCCGTCACTCCCGCCGCTGCGCCCGACGTACGGCCTGATGTCGGTGGAGTACGACGCCCCGTCGGCCAGCACCTCCCGCAACTCGGCGTCGCCGGTGACCAGCCACACCTCCAGCCCGAGCACCGTGACCAGCCGCTGCACGGGTCCGGCCTCGCGCATCGCGGAGAGGCGCGCGCTGGGGGCGGCACCCTCACGCCGCAGCGGCCACGACAGCGAGCGGGGCACCCGGTCGAGCCGGGTCAGGTCGACTCCCCCGGTGCGCGCCACGAGCGTCCGCCGCGCCACGCCGGCCACCGTGCCCGTGATGGTGCCCGTGATGGTGCCCGTGATCGTGCTCGTCATCGCCGCGACCAGCCCCATGCGACCCCCTGCCGTCGGTCAGAAGCCTAGGGACGCACGCGCCGATGGGCCATCAGGGACACCCCCGAGTCACCGACGAGGGGCGGCCTCACTCCCACTCGATGGTGCCGGGGGGCTTGCTGGTGATGTCGACGGTGACGCGGTTGACCTCGCGCACCTCGTTGGTGATCCGGGTCGAGATGGTCTCGAGGACCTCGTAGGGGACGCGCGCCCAGTCGGCGGTCATGGCGTCCTCGGAGGTGACCGGGCGGAGCACGACTGGATGGCCGTAGGTGCGTCCGTCGCCCTGGACGCCGACCGACCGGACGTCGGCGAGCAGCACCACGGGGAACTGCCAGATGTCGCGGTCGAGCCCGGCCCGGGTGAGCTCCTCGCGGGCGATGGCGTCGGCGGCGCGCAGGATGTCGAGGCGCTCGCGGGTGACCTCGCCGATGATGCGGATGCCGAGGCCGGGCCCCGGGAAGGGGTGGCGCCACACCATGGCCGGCGGCAGGCCGAGCTGCTCCCCCACGAGACGCACCTCGTCCTTGAAGAGCGTGCGCAGCGGCTCGACGAGCTCGAACTCCAGGTCGTCGGGCAGGCCACCGACGTTGTGGTGGCTCTTGATGTTGGAGGTGCCGGCCCCTCCCCCCGACTCGACGACGTCGGGGTAGAGTGTGCCCTGCACCAGGTAGGCGACCTTGGTGTCGGCGGCCGCGCCCTGCTCGATCTTGGGCGCGAGCACGTCGGCCTCGGCCGCCTCGAAGACGCGGATGAACTCCCGGCCGATGATCTTGCGCTTCTGCTCGGGATCGGCGACGCCGGCGAGCGCGTCGAGGAACTGCTTCTCCGCGTCGACCACCACGAGGTCGGCCCCGGTGGCCTCGACGAAGTCGCGCTCGATCTGCTCGGTCTCGCCCTGGCGCATCAGCCCGTGGTCGACGTAGACGCAGGTGAGTCGGTCGCCGATGGCCCGCTGCACGAGGGCCGCGGCCACCGCCGAGTCGACGCCGCCCGAGAGCGCGCAGATCGCGAGTCCCTCACCCACCTGCTCGCGGATGCGCTCGACCTGCTCCTCGACGATGTTGACCATCGTCCAGGTGGGCCGGCAGTGGGCGATGTCGTGCAGGAAGTGCTCGAGCACCGTCTGCCCGTGCTCGGTGTGCATCACCTCGGGATGCCACTGCACCCCGGCGAAGCGGCGCTGGACGTCCTCGAAGGCCGCCACCGGGGTGGCGGCCGTGCCCGCGAGCACCCGGAAGCCCTCCGGCGCGCGGCTGACCGAGTCGCCGTGCGACATCCAGACCCGGTGCTCCGGCGGCACGTCGGCCAGCAGGGTGCCGGGGTCGCTGACGGCGACGGGGGTGCGGCCGTACTCCGAGATGCCGGTGTGGGCCACCTCGCCGCCAAGGGCCTGGGCCATCGCCTGGAAGCCGTAGCACATGCCGAAGACCGGCACGTCGGCCTCGAAGAGACCCGCGTCGACCCCGGGAGCACCCTCGGCGTACACCGACGACGGCCCGCCGGAGAGGATGATCGCGGCCGGCTGCTTGGCCAGCATCTCGGCCACCGGCATGTCGTGGGGCACGATCTCGGAGTAGACCCTCGCCTCCCGCACCCGGCGGGCGATGAGCTGGGCGTACTGCGCCCCGAAGTCGACGACGAGGACGGTGTCGTGGTCGGTCACGCAGCGACCCTTCCGGGGGTTGGTGGTGGCGCGGGCCTGAGCCCCGAAGTCTGCCAGAGCCGGCGCGGTGCCCAGATGCTGGACTCCGGCGTCCGTGGCGTAACCCCGGCCCGCGCGAGGTCGTTGGGGCGTTTGGATCCGGGCGACCGGATCCGAACCGGTTCGCTTCTCGCGAGCTTCCAGGGCCCGGCCTCCCTCCCTCCCCGGCCGGGCCCTGGTGCGTTCCAGGTCCCGCCGGCGGGAGGTGGGGTCAGCTGACCCCGACGATGGGGAGCCGCAGCGCACCGGGCGCGTCGTGGGGCACCGCCGGACGCCGCGGCGCGACCGGCGCCACGACCTCGTACGCCGCCCCGAGCGCCGGGCGCGGGTCGGTCTCGCCCTTGTTGGGCCACAGCGCCATGGCCCGCTCCGCCTGCGCGGTGATGGTGAGCGAGGGGTTGACGCCGAGGTTGGCGCTGACGGCCGCGCCGTCGGCGACGTGCAGGCCGTCGTAGCCGTAGACGCGCTGGTAGGCGTCGACGACACCGGTCTCCGGGGAGTCGCCGATCGCGGCGCCCCCGATGAAGTGGGCCGTCATCGGCATGTTGAAGGGCTCGCCGATCGAGCCGCCCGCCTTGCCGCCCATGATCTCGGCCATCCGGCGCACCACCGCGTTGCCGACCGGGATCCAGGTCGGGTTGGGCTCGCCGTGCCCCTGGCGCGAGGAGAGCCGCCAGCGCCGGGTGCCCGGGACCCGCTTGGGGTAGACGGTGATCGAGTTGTCGAGGCTCTGCATCACCAGCGCCACCACCGTGCGCTCCGACCAGTGGCGCAGGTCGTAGAGGTCGCGCACGCTGGCCCGCTCGCGCCAGAGCTCGGCCAGCCAGGTGCGCCAGCGCGGCAGCGGGCCATCGCCGTCGGTCAGCACGGTCTGCAGCAGCGACATCACGTTGCTGCCGCGGCCGTAGCGCACCGGCTCCACGTGGGTGTCGGCGTCGGGGTGGAAGGAGGAGGTGATCGAGATGCCGTAGCTGTAGTCGACCGAGGTGTCACCGGCGATCGCGCCGAGGATCGACTCGGAGTTGGTGCGCGAGAGGTGGCCCAGCCGGTCGGAGAGGCGCGGCAGCGTGCCCTCCGCCTTGAGCCGGTGGAGCAGCTTCTGGGTGCCGATCGCGGCGGCGGCGAAGACGACGTGCTCGGCGCTGAGGGTGCGCGTCGTACGCCGGGTGGCGCGGCGCGCCTTAGTGAAGCGGATCGTGACGTCGTAGCCGCCGCCCTCGCGCTCGGCGACGCGGGTGACCGTCGAGAGCGGCATCACGCGGGCCCCGAGCTGCTCGGCGAGGTGGAGGTAGTTCTTGACCAGGGTGTTCTTCGCGTTGTGCTTGCAGCCCGTCATGCAGTCGCCGCAGGCGATGCACGTACGTCGCTCGGGTCCCGCGCCGCCGAAGAAGGGGTCGGCCACGGTCTCGCCCTGCCGCTGCCCGGGCTTGCCGAAGAAGACGCCGACCGGGGTCGGGTGGAAGGTCTCGGCCACCCCCATCTCGCTGGCGACCTTCTCCATCACGTCGTCCGAGGGCGTGCGCAGGGGGTTCTCGACCACGCCGAGCATCCGCTTGGCCTGGTCGTAGAAGGGCGCGAGCTCGGCCTTCCAGTCGGCGATGTGGGCCCACTGGGGGTCGCGGTAGAAGGCGTCGAGCGGCTCGTAGAGCGTGTTGGCGTAGACCAGCGAGCCGCCGCCGACGCCTGCCCCCGCCAGGATCAGCGAGTCGCGGACGGCCTCGATGCGCTGGATCCCGTAGCAGCCGATCTCGGGGCGGAAGAGGAACTTGTCGAGCTCGAAGGAGGTCTTGGGCAGCTCGTCGTCGGCGAAGCGCGCCCCCGCCTCGAGGACCCCCACGCGGTAGCCCTTCTCACTGAGCCGCAGCGCTGCCACCGACCCGCCGAAGCCGGAGCCGACGACCAGGACGTCGTAGTCGAAGCCGCCCTCGTCGGCCGAGCCGCCCTCGCCGGTCGAGCCGCCCTCGCCGGTCGAACCGCCCTCGCCGGTCGAACCGCCCTCGCCGGTCGAGCCTGTCGAGACCCTCACTTCGCCCCCAGCCGCCGCATCAGGCGCAGGTTGGCGGTCATCACCTTGGCGTAGCCCTCGTCGCCGAGGCCGAGCACCGGGGAGAAGCGCAGCAGCCGCTGCACCGCGACGGACTGGGTCTCGGTGTAGCGCAGGATGCCCTCGGCGCCCTGGCGGCGTCCGACGCCGGACTCGCGCATCCCGCCCATCGGCGCCTCGATGCTGGCGAAGGTCGCGGCGAAGGCCTCGTTGACGTTGACCGTGCCGCACTTCACCTGCGCGGCGAGCGCGCGGGCACGTCGGGTGTCGCGGCTGTAGATCGCGCCGTTGAGGCCGTAGCTGCCCTCGTTGGCACGCTCGACGGCCTCCGCCTCGTCGGAGAAGCGGTAGAGCGCCACGACCGGGCCGAAGGTCTCGGCGCCGGCGCAGAGCATGTCGGGCGTGACGCCCTCGAGCACCGTGGGCTCGTAGAAGTAGGGACCGAGGTCGGGGCGCGCCCGTCCCCCGGTCAGCACGGTGGCGCCCTTGGCCTTGGCGTCCTCGACGTGCGCGACCACCGTGTCGAGCTGGTCCTGGCTGATCAGCGAGCCCATGTCGCTGCCCCAGTCGAGGCCGCCGCGCAGCGTCATCGCGCCGATGCGGCGCACGAGCTCGTCGCGGAAGCGGTCGTAGACCTCGTCGGCGACCAGCAGCCGCTCGACGGAGACGCACAGCTGGCCGGCGTTGGAGAACATCGCTCGCAGCGCGCCCTCCGCCGCCCGTCCGATGCTGGCGTCGCGCAGCACCAGCATGGGGTTCTTGCCGCCGAGCTCGAGCGAGCACCCGATCAGCCGCTCCGCGCACTGGGCGGCGATCACCTTGCCGGTGGCGGTCGAGCCCGTGAAGCAGACGTAGTCGCTGCGCGAGGTCATCGGGCCGCCCAGCTCGCGACCGGGTCCGGCCACGACGTTCCACAGCCCGTCGGGCAGCCCGGCCTCCTCCAGCAGCTGCGCGCCGTACAGCGCGGAGAGCATGGTCTGGGCGTCGGGCTTGATGACCACGGCGTTGCCGGCCAACAGCGCGGGCAGGCCGTCGCACAGCGCCATCGTGAAGGGGTAGTTCCACGGCGAGATGATGCCGACGACGCCCTTGGGCACCTGGTTGACCTGCACCCGCGTGAGCCCGGGCACCACGCCCCTCACCCGTCGCGGAGCCAGGTGCTGGTGCGCCGTGCGGGCGTAGTACCGGGCGGTCAGCGCGACGTGCATCGGCTCGTCGAAGGCGTGCTTGCGCGCCTTGCCGGACTCCAAGCAGATCAGGTCGAGGATCTCGTCCTGCCGGTCGACGACCAGGTCGTGGAGGCGCAGCAGCACCTCGGCGCGCTCCTCCAGCGGCGTGCGCGCCCACGCCCGCTGCGCGCGCCGGGCCCGGGAGAAGGCCGTCTCGACGTCGCGCTCGTCCGACTGCGGCAGCACGGCGAGCGGCTGCCCGCTGATCGGGGTGTACGCCGTCACCTCGCGGCCGCTGGTCGCCACCAGCCGCGCCGTCAGCTCCCGCACCCGGGAGGGCTCCAGCGCGTACGACGCGGTGACGTCGTGCTCGGGGTCCGCAGGACCCGTGGTCTCGGTCGGCCGGTCGGGGTGAGCCGTCATGTCCAGCAGGGTAAACCCGCCGGTAACATTGACACCAGGCCCGGAAGTGTCAAATGACGACACCCCGTCCCGTCAGTCCTCCGGGTCCGCCGGCGGCTGCTCCCCCGCGCTCTCGTCACGAGCCGCCCAGTCGAGCAGCGGGGCCAGGTCGAAGACCGCGTTGTCGATGCCGGCGTGCAGGTCGCCGAGCTCGGCGAAGCGGGCCGGCACGGTGGCGATGGTGAAGTCGTCGGGCTCGCAGTCGTCGACCTCCTCCCAGCGCACCGGGGTGCTGATGGTGCCGATCGGGTTGCCGCGCACGGAGTACGCCGCCGCGATGGTGTGGTCGCGCGCGTTCTGGTTGTAGTCGACGAAGAGGTCGGCCGGGTCGCGGTCCTTGCGCCACCACGCGGTCGTCACGTCGTCGCAGCGCCGCTCGACCTCGCGGGCGAAGGCGAGGGCGGCGCGGCGTACGTCCTGGAAGCCGTGGTCCGGCGCGATCCGCACGTAGACATGGAGGCCCTTGCCGCCGCTGGTCTTCGGGAAGCCGGTGGCGCCCAGCTCGTCGAGCACCTCGTGCACGACGTGGGTGACCCACTGCACCGTGGTCCACGGGCAGTCGGGCCCGGGGTCGAGGTCGATGCGCCACTCGTCGGGCTTCTCGACGTCGGCGCGGCGGCTGTTCCACGGGTGGAACTCGACCGTGCTCATCTGCACCGCCCAGATCACCTGGGCGAGCTCGGTCACGCACAGCTCGTCGGCGGTGCGGTTCCACCGCGGGAAGTGCACCCGCACCGTCTCCATCCAGGGCGGCGCGCCGCGGGGCAGGCGCTTCTGGTGGACCTTCTCCCCCGCCACGCCCGTGGGGAAGCGGTGGAGCATGCACGGCCGCTCGCGCAGGGCGTTGACGATGCCGTCGCCCACGGCCAGGTAGTACTCCACCAGGTCGAGCTTGGTCTCGCCGCGCGCCGGGAAGTAGACGCGGTCGGGGTTGGAGACCCGCACCACCTTGTCGTCGACCTCGACCTCGACCGAGGGCGACTTCGCGGCGGCCATCAGGAGTCGACCCCCAGCACCGCGAGGGCGTCGCGCAGCGCGGGCACGCTGTCGTCGTGGTGCCAGTGCACGGCGCAGAGACCGAGGTCGCGCGCCGCCACGACGTTGTCGAGCAGGTCGTCGACGAAGACGAGCTCGGCGGGCGCCAGGCCAAGCGCCTCGGCGATCAGCGCCCAGAAGCGCTGGTCGGGCTTGGCGACGCCCAGGTCGCAGGAGTAGTAGGCGCCGTCGAGCAGCTCGTCGTACCCCATCAGCTCGCGCATGCAGGCCGCCCGCAGGGTGTCCTGGTTGGTGGCGAGGTACGACGGCACGGCGAGCTCGGCGACCAGCTCGCGGGACTCGGGCAGCGGCTCGATGCGGCGCCACACGGAGAGGACCTGCTCCTGCACCTCTGCCAGGTCGTGCCGTGCCAGGGTGGCGACCACGTGCTCGCGCATGTCGTAGTCGCCGCGGAGGGCGGCGTCGAGGTCGAGGCCCCCGAAGAGCTCGCGGCCGACGTCGACCGCGCGGTCGCCGAGCGCCTCCCCGAAGGCGTCGTGCCAGTCGGAGGGACCGCGCTGGAGCACGCCGTCGGCGTCCCAGAGCACCGCCCGCACGGAGGCCACGGTCAGTCCGTGCCGTGCTCGCGGACGAAGGCCAGGATGGGCTCGGCCAGCTCGGCCCGACAGACGACGAGGTCGGGAAGCCGGACGTCGACCTGGTTGTAGAGCAGCGGGCTGCCGTCGACCCGGCTGGTGTGCAGGCCGGCGGCACGGGCGACGGCCACGGGAGCGGCGGAGTCCCACTCGTACTGCCCGCCGGCGTGCACGTAGGCGTCGGCCACGTCGCGCACCACCGACATCACCTTGGCGCCCGCCGAGCCCATCGGCACCAGCTCGGCCCCGATCTCCTCGGCCAGCGCCTCGACGAAGGCCGGCGGACGGCTGCGGCTCACGGCGATCCGGGGCCGCGACGAGGTCGCCGGTGGCACGACCGGGGGCTCCCCGGTGTGGAAGGTCATGCCGAGCGCCGGCTGCGCCACCGCGCCCGCGAGCAGCTCGCCGGCCTGCCACAGCGCCACGTGCACGGCCCAGTCGTCGCGCGGCGGCTCGGAGAACTCCCGCGTCCCGTCGAGCGGGTCGATGATCCAGACCCGGTCGGTGGCGAGCCGGTCGTGGCGCGACTCGGTCCCCCGGTGCTCCTCCTCCGACAGCACGGCGTCGTCGGGCCGGTGCTCGGCGAGCATCTGCATCAGCAGCTCGTGCGCGGCCATGTCGCCCGCGTCCTTGAGCTCGCGGCCCTCGAGGCCCTGGCGGCGTACGTCGAGCAGCACCCGTCCCGCCTCGTCGGCGGTCCAGGCGGCGAGGGCGTGGTCGTCGACGCGTGGGGAGGTAGGCACTCGCCGACCCTAGCGAGTCATGTGGGTCTGCACCCACGAGGTAGGTGCAGACAAACGGGACGCCGACGACCTCTCAAATCGGACATTTGCGGCAGAAGTGTGGTTTAGTACACCTGCCCGCGATGTCCGTTTTGCCCCGAGGTGTGACATGACTACTCTCCCCCGTTCCGTGCGGCTCGGTCCCGCCCTCCTGATGGCCGGCATGCTCGCGATGGTGCTCACCACGCTACCGGCGAGCCTCGGCGGCAGCACGATGGCGACGGCGGCAGCCGCCACCGCCCACCCAGGGTCGCGAGTGAACAAGGAGCGCGCCGCCGTGTCCCGCTCCTGGACCCTGGTCCACAGCCGCAACCAGGCGGCCGGAACCTCCAGCGTGCGCGCCAGCGCTGCTTTCAAGTCGAACCGGGCCAAGCCCTTCGTCCGGATGATGGTCCGGCAGGTCATCAACGGCAAGGTGGTGAAGGCGAAGTCCGTGCGGGCACGCACCGCTCCGACTCGGCACACCAGGCTGGCAGCGACCCTGCAACTGCGTTCGTCCGCGTCGAAGGTGCAGGTGCTGGTGATCCAGCGTGGACCTCGCGCCTCACGAGTGGGCATGCGCGCCCTTCAGGTCCAGGCAGCGGCCGCCGCCCAGACGCCGAGCAAGCCCAGCAAGAGCGAGACGACGACGAGCAAGTGGGCCCTGTCCAACGCCTGCCCGCTCACTGATCGCGGAATCCCGACCTGCGGTGCCCTCGTCGGCGCCGCGTACGGCAGCAACACCGACCCCTCGGCGTGGGAGCAGTCGATGGGCAAGAACCTCGGCGTGCGACGCACGTACTACAGCGGCGCCCAGGTGGACAGCGCCGTCCGCAACGTCACGGCCGACCTCGCCAAGGGGCGCATCCCTTGGATCAGCTTCAAGCTCCCTCACAGCTGGACCGACATGTCGAAGGGCGCGGGCGACGCCTGGGCCAAGGACCTCGCCACGAAGCTCAGCAAGGTCGAGGGCCCCGTGTGGCTCGCGTTCCACCACGAGCCCGAGGGTGACGGCGACATCACGAAGTGGACCGCGATGCAGCAGCGCCTTGCACCCATCGTGCGCAGCACGGCTCCCAACGTCGCCTACACGATCGTGCTGACCGGCTGGAACCAGTTCTACGGCGAGAAGCAGTACTCCCTGGACTCGCTGTGGCCCAAGAACACCAAGATCGACATGGTCGGCTACGACACCTACAACTTCTTCGGTGCCGTCAAGAACGGCAAGGAGTTCACCGCCCACACCGACATGGTCAACCAGTACTTCAAGAAGTTCGACGCCTGGTCCAAGGCCAACGGCGTCCCGTGGGGCATCGCCGAGACCGGCTTCACGGACAAGGGGTCCGTGAACAACCCCAAGTGGATCGAGCAGACCTACAAGGCCGTCCAGCAGTACAACGGCAAGGCCTTCACCTACTTCAACACCTCCCTCAACAGCACCGCGCCGTGGGTCATCACCACTCGCGCGAAGCAGAACCAGTTCACCGCTGCACTGAAGTCGAGCCCGGTGCTGCGCAAGTCCTCGGTGCCCCCGCCCGCACCGAAGCCCACGCCCACCCCCACCCCGACCCCGACCCCGAAGC
>NZ_JOJN01000008.1 GCF_000720335.1 Nocardioides aequoreus
CACCGCGCGCTCACGCAGCTCGGTCGGGTACCTCGAGGGACGTGCCATGAGAGTGATCCTTCCAACGAATCAGCTCTCCGGACATGCCGGGGCGGTTCAAACGACTGGTCGAGCCCGATGCGGAGTGCTGGGTCGCTGGTCGTGAGTCGTGAGAGGGCGTCGCGACTCGGGCCGTCGTTGGGGCTCAGTGCTCGTAGCGGTAGATGCGCAGGGCGAGGGCGTTGGTGACCATGCCGGCGTAGAGGACGTCGAGCATCTGGTGGTTGAGGTCGAGGCTGGCCGCGCGGCGGTCTGCGAGGAGTCGGTTCTTCATGTCCGAGAACCACGACTCGATGTCGTTGCGCAGGCCATAGGCGCGGCGGAACCGCTCGTCGCAGCGCGCGATCGGCTGCATGAGGGCCAGTGCCTTCTGCTGCTTGGAGCGTGCGGCGGACTCGGCCGGGGTGGGCTTGCCTGGCTTGTGGCGGGGCTCGTAGATGGTGTCGAAGTCCAGGAAGGATCGGGTCTGGCGGCAGTAGAGCTGGTGGGTGGAGACGATGGTGTGGTGGCCGGTGACGGGGTCGGCGACGGGGGCGGAGTGGCTGCAGGTGACGCGCTGGGTCTTGTGCCAGGCGCCGTCGTACCAGTCGACGACCCAGAAGGCGCCGTCGTCGACGTGGACGGAGTGGGTGCACACGCTGCCGCGGGGGTGGGTGTGCTTGATGTCGCGGTAGAAGTCGTGCTGGCTGCGCACCGTGATGAGCTTGTTCTGCGAGCTGACGTAGTGGCTGGTGCCCAGGGGCAGGCCGTGGCCGGTGGGAATGCCCTTCTGGGTCTTGGCGATCAAGCCGGCGAGGTCGTGCCGCTCGGCTTGGCGGTCGTGGGCCATCGCCTCGATGAGTGTGTTGTTGGGCCGGATGGACTTCTTCGCCCGGGCCTTGGCCTTCTTCTTCGTCGTTTGTGAGCGCGCGTTGCGGGTGGTGGTGTCGTTGCCGGTGCGTCGCAGGGTCTCCTGGGCGTCGAACTGGGGGACACGCAGCGCCTGCTCGGCGAGCATGTGGTCCAGCTGCTCCTCCTCGGTACGCCCCGCGGTCGCGACCTTCGCGGGGATCACGGTCTGGATGCCGTGCTTGGCGGCGAGGTAGTCGGTGGTCCAGCCGTGGAAGCCCTTGTCGTAGGTCAGGGAGTGCATGCCGTCCTCGGTGTGCTCGACGATGCGCTCGGTAAGCTCAAGTGCGGCGAGGTTCTCCCCGCGCAGGGCACGTTGGACGCCGAGGAAGACGCGGCCGTACTTGGTGCGGGTGACGCCGACGACGTGGTTGACGCCCATGACCTTGCGCCCGTCCTTGGTCGTGGAGTGCACCACTTGCTGCTCGCGGATGGTGGCCTTCGACTTCGCCTTGGAACGCAGCAGACGCTCCACTCCCTGGGGGTCGGTCCAGGACTTGGCGTGGCTGAACGGGCTGAGCCAGGTGCCGTCCATCGAGACGTTGTGCCTGGGGGAGGGGTCGGCGAAGTTGCGGGGCTGGTGGGCCTTGAACTGACCGAGCTTGCGAGCGCGCTTCGCGCCGAGCTTGGTCGCGGCATCGAGCAGGTCGGTCAGGACCTCGGGCACCGAGACGTCCTCGGTGCGGTCCAGCGGGGGCAGCCACCGGGAGCGCCACTTACGGACGGTGTCCGGGCCGGGTGGGACCGACGGCAGCGTGCGTCCGGAGAACTCGCGGACCAGCTTGCGCTTCTTCGCCCACACCGTCGGGGCCGCGTTGGCGGCCTCGACCTGCTGGCGGTTGCCGTAGATCCGGCTCTCGACGTCGAGGATGAAGCAGGCGAGGTCGGCAGGACGGACCGGACGGTTGGCGCCGGGTCGGTGGCGGGCGAAGACGTCGAAGAGTTCGTAGAGGTGAGGGTCGCTGAGCATCGCGTGCGCTTGCTGAGTCTTGGTGGGGGCCTTGCGCAGAGCTGGCATGAGCTTGGTGTCCGTCCTGGCTGGGCTCTGGTTGAGCCGTGCAAGGGGCACCGTCAAGACGAAGTCGGGGAGCGCAATCGCCGGTTACGACGGCTGGCCGAGAGTCCAGGATCGTGCTGTTCCGCCCCCGGGAGCGCTGAGCGAGACGCTGCGCAGCATCGTGGATGCCAGCTGAGACCGTGGGCGAACGCGGTGGGGTCGCGACCGCCGAGGGACCAGTCAGCGACGTGGAGCGCCTTGGGTGACGCCGGAACCCGGGACTTCAAGCGGAACCCGCTCGCAGCGGACTTCGGAAGAAGTCTCGATCTGTCGGACGAAAGTCTTGAGAGCGTCGTCGCGTGACCATGGGCGAGGGGCGGGCGTCTCTGCTGGAACCAGGGCCGGTGCGTGGCCGTCTCACAGGTGCCACCAACAGGAGCCCGCGAAGGGAGAGACCTGCATGAAGTATCGACGGGTGAACGCGCGTTGGCTGCCGTCAGTGCTGGCTACGACGGCCGTGCTTGCCATGTCGGGGTGTACCGGGAGCGACGACGCCGAACGCCCGGCGCCGGTGTCTGAGCCTTCTGCCACCGACACGCCGGAGACGGAAATCATCGTGGACGCATCCTGTCCCGCTCCGGAGTGCACTCAGGTGTACGTGATCACAAATGAAAGGGGTCCGGCCAGGCTGGTCCCCATCCCCAGCGCAAAGGGTCTCCAAGGACCGGCCAGCAGACCCTCACCCAGCCGGGACTTGCCGCTGCCACCCGACGCGCGGGTCAAGGACGCAGTGCAGGAACTCATTGAGACTGACCCGCCGAACCACTTGAAGTCTCTGTGGCGCGGGGACTGTGCACCGGCTGATGGTGTCCGCGATGTCGAGGTCACTCGGCAGCGCATCACGATCACCGTGACCTCGACTCCCATGGTGTGCGACCTGTCCATGGAGAGTCTCCGGATGCAGGAGCAGCAGGTGGCGTGGACCGCGACCCAGGCGGCCGAACAGGACGTGCCTGTCGTTGTCGAGTTCGAGCGGGGTGACTACTTCCGTGGCCCCGTCACCGCAGACCCGCGCTACCTCGCCTGACACCGACAT
The DNA here is from genome assembly GCF_000720335.1 of Nocardioides aequoreus. GTDB lineage: Bacteria > Actinomycetota > Actinomycetes > Propionibacteriales > Nocardioidaceae > Marmoricola > Marmoricola aequoreus. The sequence continues at coordinate 3,021 of NZ_JOJN01000008.1, forward strand.
CATCAAAGGATCCGGCACGGCTGCGTCGTTTGCCGCCGACGTGCGCAGTCGCGGCGGCCACCTCGCTAACGCCGGCTCCATGTTCGTGCAGGGACTCAATCGCACCGCCTGCCAGCCCCGCGCGGGTCCACTTGCGCGTTCCTCGGCCCGGGAACTGACGCCTAGAGGTTGTGTCCCACCGGGACCGAAGCGACCGAAAACCAGGGTTGGGGATTCGATGAGGCAGCACCTCGAGCTCCCTGGTCCTGGCTAGCGTGGTCGCGCTGACTAGCGCCTGCATGAGCGAGGACACAGGTCCGGCGGGCAACCGGGCCCCTTGCGGTGGAAGCACTGACAGAACGGTGGCATGTGTGAGAGCCACTACGAGGATGTCGTGGTCGCTGAGAGCCGCCGTGCCCTAGAACGAGACCATGTCCCGGGCGTGCCCGGCGGACGGCTACGAAGCCAGGATCGCGGCCCACCCCGCCGGGAACCGTGACATCCGCGTGGACATCGTTGATGTGCTCAACAAGCGAGGCGGAGGGTCATCAGGTCGACGTCCTCCGGCGACCGATGAGCGCTGGTTCGCCGGTCAGTGGGCCGAGTGCATGTGACTGACGGCCGACGGCGTGGAGCGTGGCTTCACATCGAGTGGCGAGCACGCCTGAAGCCCGCTTCCCGCAGAACTAGCATGACCGCATGGACACCACCCGCGGGCTTGCCGACCGCGACTCACAGGTGGTCCCGACACGTCCTGACATGAAGACCCGCGCCTACATCGCACTCGCCGCGGCGCTTGTTGGTCTGGCGCTCGCGCTCTCAGACTTCCTCGGCCTCCTGTCGTTCGTCCTGGCAGTACTCGCCCACGCCCTCGGCTGGGCAACCCGCACAGCCGCTCCCACAGGCAATGGCGCTCGTACCGCCGCGACCATCGCCATCGTCATCTCCGGCATCGCCATACTCGTGGCGCCCAACATCTGAGCAGCGCCGCGCCAACAGACGAGGAACGACCAGATGCATCACGCACCCCAAGCGTTGGTCAGCCTCCCGAGGGAGTTCTCACAGGAGGCCCCGCGCCGACGACGCCTGCGCGCTGCCGCGCAGACCCGTTTCCGCCCTTCCGCTGCCGATGGATCGCCTGCCGGTCATCGCAGCCGGACTGCGAAGGTAGCGCGCCTCGGGATCATTGGGCTGGCAGCGGTCTTCCTCGCTGGGTGCGGCACGCTGCAACGAGACGCAGACGACCGAGCCGCCCAAGTCGCCAACTATTCAGTTCCAGAAGGCGTCAGTAGTGCTATCGCGTCCTCGGGCGCCAGCACGCCGGACGAGCGAGTTCGCGCAACCCTGCAATGGTTCACGGACCCGTACCTGACAGTCGCAGAGACTCAGGGTTCCACCTGGGATGCGACCCCTCGCGGTGGCACCAAGATCGAAGTCGGCGTTTTCAAGGCGATGGAATCGGGCTCGTTCTTTCCGCCGGAGGCGGGGAAGACCGCCATTGGTCTGGCGTGCCGTGTTTACGACGTCGCGGAGGCAGTCACGGCCACTGCGGTGGAGTGCTCGGACAGACTCCGAGAAGAGCAAGAATCACAAAACGACATGGTCAACAGTTCACAGCCATAGCGGTGACACGTCGAGGTGTGAGCCACTCGCGCTGACGACCCGCGAGCTCGACCACGGCGCGGACCACTTCTGCGACGGCGAGCCGAGCATCACCCGCGCGCAGCCTCCGCGGTGGCCCTACCAACCTCGGCCAGGTAGTGGCCCGCATCGAAAGACGTGGTCGCGAGACCATCGATGGGAGGCGACGGGACGACTTCAACTGCGACGCCGTGGCCCCACACTGGACCTGTGAGCAGAGGGACCGTGCGCCGAGTCGGGCGCATCATCACCGTCGTAGGCGTCGTAGGCGTCGTAGGCGTCGTAGGCGTCGTAGGCGTCGTAGGCGTCGTAGGCGTCGTAGGCGTCGTAGGCGTCGTAGGCGTCGCGTATCTCTCCGCCCACGAGGGCCGCCCACCCTTCCAGCGAGCCGGGATCAGCGAGTTGCGCAGCTCTACTGAGCGGGGGACTTGCGGACCGGCGCCGTGCGGCGTCGCGGTGTCAGAAGCCCCCTCGACCGCCCATCACCCAGGCAACCCACACCAGCCCGCAGCCGAGGCACAGCCAGAGCAGCACACGGTAGGTGCGGGTCCACGAGGTGAAGCCGAGCACGAGGGCAGGCGCTCCGCAGAGCGACCCCACCGCGGCGAGGACGAGCTGAGCGCTCCATCGCCAGTGCTGAGCGTCGTCGCCGCTGCAGTTGTCGCCACACCGCAGGGCCCACAGGACCAACGAGAACAGCACCCAGCAAGCGAGTACGGCTCCCGCGCCCAGACTGAGCAGGGCCCTAACGAGGTGACGGCGAACAGGACCTCGATGGTGGGTCACGCCAGGGCTGCTCATGCGCCTGATGGTGCCAGCCCTACCTCCGTTCGGCAGTAGATCTCCGGCGGCGCGCTACGACCCTGCGCCCGGCTGCTCGCTCCCCGCCTCACCACGCCGAGCCGTTGCGGATCCGGCACCTTCGCGATCCGACAGATCGCACTGGGCACAGCAGCCTCAGAAGTTGTCCGTACCGTCCCTATCAACGAGATGCAGTATCGAGAGGCGCTCTAACAGACCCTTGAGGACGTCCAGTACCGAGGGCGGTCGTCGTGGAGTTCTACTGCGAGAGCGACCTCAACTAGGCGGATCGCTTTGGGACGTTCACCGCAACCGCTGACGCCACCCGCCAGGCGGAGGCGCCGACCACCGACGTCCGCATCAAGGTCGTCGAGGATCCGGGCAGCTGAGAGCCTCGCGCGCCGAGGTCAGGGACTTGGCTCCGAAACCCCAACGTGGCGGTGGGGTGGCCGGGCGGGGCCGCATCCCTGGTTCGACTGCGGCACACGCAGCGGCGTGCGAAGGAGGTTCGCGGCCAAAGGAGTGGACTCGACGGCGCGTGTGACGGCGCCGCTACGGTCAGTGGGGTGACAACTTCCCGAGCAGCGTCCGGCAGTGGTCCCGAGAGGGATTCTGAGGCGGCAGGGGGCAGCGAACCCACGCTGCTGACTCAAGGCCCTCCGGACGAGGAGACGGTTCGGCTTGAAGCCATGGTCGGCGGCACCTTGAGGCTCAACGAGCGTGGGTGCTTCGAGGTTGGTGGCTACCTCCTGCTCGCACCGCACGGCTCAGCGGTCAGCACAGATCCCCTTGGGATCACCATCCCCGGCAAGGGCTTCATCCCCGTCGGTGGTGCTGTCTCTGGCGGCGGCGGCTATGCCGACGACGAGGAGCTCAGCGAGGGCTACCAAGCGATGGCGACCCCCAGGACCAAAGGAGTCGTGCTGCTCAACCCTGAAGCCCCACAGCGACCCTGATCGGGCGCAGTGGTGACTTCGGCGCGGCGGTCTCCAGAAGCGTCAGCCCGGTCCCGAGCGAAGGGGACACGGCGTTCTGCGCCGTAGCTCACCGTCAGGGACGGGACTGCGGGCGCTCCCTCTGGCGCTAGGAACCCGTAGGCGGAGAGGCATGTCGCACGGCATGGTGCGTCGTCTGGTTGCTGTGTGCCGCGGCCGTTTGAGGTCGCGTGAAGGAACCGAACGCGCGGCGTAGCCGTCCACTCCGTGTGCGACGACAACCTCTGTTGCTGATCATCGCTCTGGTGGTGTTGACGGCAGTGCCCTTGTCACAGCTGCCCGCGGCCGCGTCTTGTCCCACTCCCTACATCAAGAGCAGCAGCAAGCTGGTGCTCGAGCGCGGCGCGGCTACCACGCTTGAGGGGCGCGCTTTCGTTGAGGGGTGTCGGGACAGCATGGGGTGCTCGACTGGGCTGGGTTGCGATGCCTGCAGGTGGCAGGAGCCGCCTGAGGTGCCTCTGCGGGACGTGAGTCTGCGGTTGGTGCAGGCCGATCGGACATGGGACCTGGCTGTCGCAGACGCGGGCATGGCTGAGAACAATCAGCTGGGATGGGTCACGTGGACCTTCGAGGTTCCCGTGGGCGCGATCCCTGGCCCGGCCAAGCTGGTCCCTGAGCACGGTGAGGGTGTCCGCGTCGAGATCGGCTGACGCGGTCCGCTGCCGTCCCCATTCTCATGCGCGCGCCGTCTGCGACCGGAAGTCCAGCCCGAGAACTCTCGCAAGAGACCTCTACCGGCGCGCGATACCACCAGTCGTCCGTTCGCCCATCGAAGCGGCAGTTCGAGACGTGGGACCGGCGTCTTTCACGGGCATTTCGTTCGGCTTTCTGGCTCCCAGAAAGCCACGTAGTCACCGCCGGGGGAACAGCCGATCAACATGCCCTCGGGTCCGTGCACTTGCCATGCCTCGTATGTCGGGGCGGAGTGCACCGTCAGGGTCGCCGAGCCCACACCGAGGACGAGGGAACCGTTCGTCGCGATGTGAGCGGAGCTGACCTCTTGATCGATGAGCGGCAGCAGCGCGCCTGCTGCCCCCGCCGACAGCGGTTCGCCAAACCACCGGGAGGTGCGGTCCCTCACTTCGATGGGCGCCTCGAGGACCACCTCGTGATGGGGACCGACTTCCAGTCTGACGTCGTGGCCCATGCGGAACTGCAGAAGTTGGTGCCCGAGCAAGGTGGTGAGCAGTCGGTTGGCGCCCGCGGCCTCGCTGTTGTCCCGGCCTTCGACGCCGCCCTGTCGTTCCTGGCCGTGGGTGGACCGGATGACCGGGTGATCGCTCATGCTTCGGATTCCATCACGCAACCCTCAGCACTCACCGCCTGTTGCCTCGGCCGAGCAGTCGGGGCATGCGCGTTCTGGAGGCCGTCTGAAGCGTTCTGCGGTCGTTCGGCCGGTGACAGCGGGTTCAGGGGTGCCTAGCCTCGAAGGGCTAGGAGGACGCGATGTCCGATCCCACCCCTAACTCCATGTCCAACTTCACCCTCGCTCCTGCCGGCACAGGCACCGCTCACGCTTCTGCTGCTGATGGTGCTCCGCTGGCCGGTGCCGGCGTGGTCGATCAGCCAGTGCCCTCGCCGCCTGCGCCGCCTGCGCCGCCTGCGCCGCCTGCGCCGCCTGCGCCGCCTGGACTGCCTGGCCCGTCTGGGCGGCCGGGGTTGCCGGGGGTGGCTGAGTTGGTGCTTGGTCACTGGGCGCAGCAGGGGGACTTCACACCGGCGACGTTGGAGAAGTGCGGGGAGACCGTGGCGCGGTTCACGCGGCGGCTGGACCGTCAGGGCGTGGTCGCGGTCAGCGAGATCAGCGCCGAGCACTGTGCGGGGTTCATCGACGCCCTGACCAGGGACGCGACGACACCCTCGTTGACCACACGGCATTCGCGTCGTTCGGCGATCCGAATGTTCTTCCGCACGCTGCGCGAGCTCGGCTACGAGGTGGGTGACCCGTCCCTAGATGTACGGCTGCCCTCGCGCACCAACGCGGCGGCTAGGCCGTTGAGCGAGGTCGAGGTCACCTTGTGCCGGGCCTCCTCACGGTTGGGGGAGGCCGGCGGTCGGTCGCTGCATCGTGCGGTGTGTTGGGCGTTGGGGGAGACCACGGCGGTCTCCAGTGAGATCTCCGCGGTGCGGGTCGGTGATGTGGACCATCCGGGCCAGCCGCGGTGGGTGCGGTTGCCCGGGACCCGTCGCCACGACCCGCGGCTGGGTGAGCTGAGCGATTGGGGAAGCCGGATCGTGGCGCGCCAGCTCGAGCTGCTCGCCCAACGTGGCGCCACCCCGGCGACGCTGCTGAGCTACCGGGGTCAGCAGGTGGGCGGCGGCACGCACGCCCAGTCCGCGGTCTGCAACGCCCTGGGTGGGGTGCTCACGCTCTCGGGGCTCGCCGCCGAGCCCGATGTGCGGCCGGCCTCGGTGCGCAACACGGCCGGCCGCCGGCTCTATGAGGCGGGGTTGCCGATCGAGCAGGTCGCCCGCCGGATGGGCGCCCGCAGCCTGGACACCGTCGCGGCCGACATCGCCTTGGAGTGGAGGGCCAGCCCATGAGCCGCGAGCACTACAACACCTGGACGAGGATCCGGGCGGTGCTGACCTCCCCGACCGTCTATGAGCTGGGGCGGGTCTTGGAGCCGGAGCATCTGGTCGGGCGGCGCCCGGAGAACCCGGCCTACGTGGTGCTGGCCTACGGGGTGATGGCCCGGATTCTGCGCTCGGGGATCCGCGTCGAGCTCGATCTGGCCGAGGGCCACACCTGGGCCGCGGCCCGCAACCTGATGATCCGCACCATCGCCGAGCGAGGCCTTGACCTGCCGCCACCCGGAGCCCGGCCACCGAAGTGGGACCACTGGCGGTTCCTGCGCAACCACCACCTGGCCACCGAGGACGGCCTCGGGCTGCTGGGCCGCGAGTTCCCCCCGATCGCGGTCGCCGCCGCCCGCCGCATCGGGCTGCTCGACCCCCACGGGCCGGGGTCGCTGACCCACCCCGACCAGACCCGCGTCACCTACGGCGACGGCACCCTGGTGCGTCCCCTGTACCGGCCGCCGGCCGCGGTCACGGTCGAGAACGACGACGGCACCACCTCGATCGCCTACCCCGACCCCCGCACCGGCCAGCTGCTCGCGGCGCCCCCGCACCGCTTCGACCCCGACCTCCAAGCGCACCACGGCCGCGCCGGCCCGGTCCTGACCCATGGCTACGTCTGCTGGCACGCCCGCGGACCCCACCCCTACGAACGCATCGACCTGGCCGCCGGCCACATCCCTGCCCCCGGCGCCGAGGCCGCCACCGCGGTCGAGCTGCTGCGCGACGTCCACCGCGCCGCGGGCACCGGGATCCAGCTCGTCGTCTACGACGGCGCCCTGCGCGGCACCCACATCGAGACGATCATGCGCAACTACGGCTACGCCGTCTTGGCCAAGCAGCACGCCGACGCCGCCGGTGATGACCGCGAGGGCCTCAGCCTGGTCAAGACCCCCAACGGTCACCGCGCCCGCAGCATCCCGCTGGGCACCATCGCCCACGACCTGCCCAACCGCACCTGTCGCCACCACATCGCCGCCGCCGCGGGCCAGGTCGTCGAGATCGACCTCGACGACTCCGGTGACCCGGTGGTCGTCTCAACCCTGTCGCGGAGCCACGTCAAACGACAACGACGCCGCGACGGCCACTACCACTTCAACGTCGGCTACCAGCTCGCCTGCCCCTACGAGACCGTGACGGTCTGGCTCAGCCCCCACCCCGACAAGAACGCCGCACCCGGTGACCACCGCCGCCCCGAACAGCTGCGGATCCTGCCCACCGGCGACCCCGACGCGCTCCGGCTCGCCGGGATCCGCTCCGATGCCGAGAGCTTCCACTCCAACTACAAGCGCACCCTGATCGTCAACCGCGCCATGAGCAAAGGCTGGCAACGCGGCCTCATCGACCTCTACTGCTTCACCGTGCTCAACAACGCCCTCGCCGAACACCGCCACGCCGAACAGACCCAACCCAACACCCGACGCCTCAGCGCCCTGGGCCCCACCGGGCTCACCTCCACGAACCGGCTCGCCTGACCCACAGCGACCCGCCCCCGAACCCTTCCGGCCGGCCCCGACCTCTCGCCCCGCGCTGCTGGTTTGTGCCGCGGCCGGCGCGGCGACTGCGCTCACCCCGCCGCTCCGGACGATGCCCAGCAGCCTCACGAAGGGGAGGCGGACGGCCACCGCCCACCAGGGGCACCGCTCCCAAGAACTCAACAGAGGAACACGACAAGGAACACAGCAGACGGCCATCAAGACGGCCCGCAAGACGGCCACTCAAGACGGCCATTCAGGACGGGCCGTGGCGGCGGCAGCCGCCGGGTGCGCACACCGAGCAAGAACGGAGGTGGAACCCAGCCGCTCACGCGCACCCGGCGACAGCGCCGCCGAACCCGGCCCCAGCTAACCGCCCAGCCACCTGACCGTGGTGGTTTCCGGGCGGGTCCCACGGCCGGCCCACACGGCAGCCGAAGCCCGCGGAAGCGACAACAGCAGCGACACCACAACCGACAGAAAGGAACGACGATGAAGGATCGATCTGCTGGTCCGGCCGCGCCCGCGCGCTGTCACGACGACATCGGCCTCGCGCTACGGATCGTGACCGGGGATCTGCCCCCGACCACGGACCTCGCCTTCGGTGATCCCGCGGCGCAACTGCCGGAGTGGATCGACCGCCGAGTCCTATTGCAGAGCCGCGTTTGGGTCGACCGTTACACCGTGAGCCACACGTTGGGCGACATGAGTTCCAGCTACCGCTCGAACGTGCTGAGCTACCTGAGCGAGCACGCCGCGGAGTGGAAGCAGCTGGCCCGCGCTTGGGAGATCCTCGCCGCCATCGAGAGCCTGATCAGTGGGCCTGAGGCCCGCGACCACCTCGAGGAGCTCGACCGCCTCACTCCAGGCTGGACCTGCCACAGCCCCCTGGGTCACACGCTCCACCACCTCAACGACACCCAGCCCGGGCCGCTGGCGCCGGCCCCGACGTGGACCACCTGTGCTGAGACCGACGCCCCACAGATCCTGCGCGACGAGGACGGCGGCCGCTGGCGGGTCACCACCCACAGCACCACCACCTACCTCCTCGACCTCGACCGGCGCCGCATCCAACGACGTCCCGGCGCCCCAAGCGCAGCAGCTCCGGGCTCAACGGGCACCTCGCCACGAATCACGCTGATGGAGAGCGACGGCCGATGGGCACAGCTGGAGTACCTCCTTCGATGCAGGATCGACGACGCCCTCGTAGCGCTGGGGCCCCACTACGGGGCGCTCGGCGGCTACTACGTCTCGACCCCCATCACTCGCATCGAGCGTCGTTGAGCCAGGCGAGGAAGGGAACCAATCGACCGATCCGTGCGCGCCAGACAGCTGCTTGGGTAGCAGTGCCGAGCTCACCGCAGTGTCACCGAGCGAGCAGTGATCCGCGCCGCTGCTCGGGCGGATGAGAGCTACCGCGGTGACCCCGGCGTGCGACCCGCCGATCAGCGCGGTGCATCGGAGTAGTTCTTGCGAAGAGTCACGCGGACCTTGCTCTCGGCTTCGGTCCGAGCCGCCCCTCGATGCCTCGCCGGACCGCTGGGACGTGGCCCGAAGCGCCCAACGGCGCAAACCGAGCCATCAGAGCCCCGCTGAGCCGGCCAAAGCGCCGGACTCAGCTTCGCCACCTCTGCAAGCTGCAGGTCCTGCGCGCAGCGACCGATCACCGCTGGGCCCAGCCCCACTAGGTTTGTCTCACCGCCCGTGTTGCAACTCCATGACGGCGTGGTCGGGGGCAGCTACGGTGTCGGGCATCGCGACTCGGCTCGGTAAGGCGTGCCGCTCGGTGTCGGCGAAGATCGACACGGTCGCGGACTCGGGTTGAGCCAACAGCCCGTTCACCGGTGATGTCTCGTGGGGGATGAGTCGTGGGCAAGAAGCGTGGCTTTTGGGCCGAGATCCAGCATCAGGCCGCCGTGGCCGAGCGAGAGCGTCAGCGCGCCCTTGCCGCGGCGGAGCGAGAAGCGAACCGACAGGTGCGCGAGGCCGAGCAGCGGCGTGCCCGCGCGGAGCGCGCCCGTGTCGCCGCGATCAAGCTGCAGGGACGGGAGAAGGCCGCGGCCGAACGCGAGGCCAAGCGGCTGCACGCAGAGGCACAGCAACTCATCGTTGAGGCACGCAACGCCAAGGTGGAAGCAGACCTCGCCGACATCGACTCCGTACTGCAATCAACCTTGGAGGTCGATGACCACGTTGATCTCGAGGCTCTGCGCATTGAGGCTGTCCACCCGTCGTTCAACTCCAGATTCCAAGCACCGATCCCGGCGCCACCGCGTCTGACCCCACCGCCGGCGCCGGAGCTGGACGAGCCCGCGGCACCAACAGGGATCGGGGGCCTGTTCGGCAAGAAGAAGCACGCCGTCGCCGTAGAGGAGGCACGCGCCGAGCACGCACGTGCCCTTCAACTCTGGCAGGGCGAGGTCGACGCTCTGCCCGGCCAGCAGCAACAGCTCGACGATGCGCACGCCAGTGCTGAGGCCGAGCGCATGGCGAGCCTCGCGGCAGCGCGCCAGGTCTACGACGAGGAGTGCCGAGCACGGCAGGACGACGTCGATGCCCGTAACGCGCGCTTGGATGCGCTCATCGCCGCCTACGACGCCGGGGACCAGGCAGCGGTCGAGGAGTACTTCTCCATCGTCTTCGGCAACTCCGTCTACCCAGAGACCCTCAGCATCGAGATCGACCAGACCTACCTGCCTGAGGACAGGGAGCTAGAGATCGCCTTGAGCTTGCCGACGCCTGCGGATGTGCCCGCCGTTCGGGCGTACAAGTACACGAAGGCCAAGGATGAGATCACCCAGACCGCGCTGACCCAGAAGGAGCAGCGAGAGCGCTACAACAACCTGGTGCACGAGATCGTGCTCCGCACCCTGCACGAGGTGTGGGAGTCGGATCGACATGGCCATGTCGAGACGATCAACCTCAAGGCTGGCGTCGGGCACATCGACCCAGCTACCGGACGGGAGACCACCACGCCACTGGTCGCCGTCGCGGCAGACAGGGCCACGTTCACCGAGATCGATCTCGCCCGCGTCACCCCGGCCGAGACTCTCAAGCACCTGGCCGCGGTCGTGTCGAAGAACCCCTTCGCGCTGACCCCGATCGTGATGAACGACGGCGTCCGCGGATGACCACCTCACACGAGGCTGGAGACGGATGGGAGTTCAACCCGCCACCCGGCTGGCCGACCCCACCGCCGGGATGGCGGCCCCCGCCCGGGGGGTGGAGTCCCGACCCGGCCTGGCCCCCGGCGCCCGCCGGGTGGAGCTTCTGGGTCCGCGCCACGCCAGCTACCTCCGACACCGGACCTGACGCTTCCAGCGCGGTTCTGGGCACCTACGACTCAGCTCCCAACACCTCCGACTACACGTCCGACGCATCTGATACAGCCCCCGACGCGGGCTCCGAGACCGGTGGGTCGGCCGGCGCTGCTTCGGCCCGGACGGCCGATCCTGGTCCAGAATCCGGTCCCGCCTCGGAATCCACCGGCGATGCTGAGGACGAAGGCGCAGGCCTGGAGCGCGGCATCGCTGATGGCGGCCGGGAAGGCGTGCGCGATGACGCGTCGGCCAATCAGGTTCATCCGTCTGAGCAGGCCAGGCTCGAGGACGCCACGGGGCCTGGCGGTCCACCGAACTTGATGCCGCGGCTCCGCGATGCCCACGAACAGATCGAGCGCCTCCGAGAGGAGCTCGCGGCGGCACTCACGCGTGCCGAGACCGCAGAGAACGACCTACAGCTGGCTCTTGAGGCCCCCAGCACGGAGTCCGGCGACGACACGACGGGCGCCGACACGACGGGCGCCGACAGTCGCGCGGAGATGACCGAGTTCGAGGTCGAGCTGGATTCTGCCCGCGCCGAACTGGACGCCATCCGCGCTGAGTACGTCGAGCTAGACGACGCGGTGATGCTGCAGCAGGTTGGGATCTACGAGTGCCACCACCCGCTGGAGAACGCCGCGGCCTTCAAGGCCCGGCTGGACGACCTTCGAGACCGCATCAAGGACACCGTTCGCGCCAAGAGCGCCATCGAGGCATCGGAGCGATTCGCCTACAACAACAGCTTGGCCCAGGGCCGCCGCATGACGGCCGACTTCTCTAAGCTCATGCTGCGCGCCTACAACGCCGAGGCCGACAACTGCGTCCGATCCCTGCGCGCCGGCTCCATCGCGGCCGCCACCAAAAGACTCGAGACCGCCAAGGACACCATCGCCAAGCTCGGCGCCATGATGGAGATGCGCGTCACCGCCGACTACCACGCCCTACGAGTGGCCGAGCTTGAGTTGACCAGCGACTACCTCTTCAAGGTCCAAGAGGAGCGAGAAGCAGCCCGCGAGGAGCGCGAGCGCATCCGGGAGGAGAAGCGGGCCGAAGCCGAACTCGCCGCCGAACGCGAGCGACTCGACAAGGAACGAGCGCACTACGCCAACGCCCTGGCAGCCCTACAAGCCCAAGGCAAGGACGACTCCGAGATCGCCGACGTCGTCGCCCGCCTCGAGGCCATCGACGGCGCCATTGAGCAGAACGACTACCGGGCCGCGAACATCCGCGCTGGCTACGTCTACGTCATCTCCAACATCGGATCCTTCGGACCCGACGTGGTGAAGATCGGCATGACTCGCCGACTCGACCCCATGGACCGCGTCAAGGAACTTGGCGACGCCTCAGTCCCCTTCACCTTCGACGTCCACGCGCTCTTCTTCGCCGACGACGCCGTCACCGTAGAGAACGAACTCCACGCCGCCTTCGCCAAAGCCCGGCTGAATCGCGTCAATCCCCGCAAGGAGTTCTTCTTCGCCTCACCCGCACAGGTCCGCGACGTTCTGACTTCCAAGGTGGGCAACCTCCTGGACTTCATCGAGAGCCCTGAGGCGCCCCAGTTCTTCCAGAGTCGCTCCACCTGGCCCGCCAGACCAGCGATGCTTGACGCGGTCAGTCCGTGGGTCGAGACCGCCGCTGGTGAGCAGAGGGCACGGTCCGGAGGGCTCCTCTAGCCGAACGGGATCACGATGGTGCGGGCTGGCACACGCCCTCGGGCCAGGCGACGGCCCGCGACGGCTGTGACTGTCTGGTGTCTGCTCGCGCGCCGAAGTTGACGTGCGACATCTCGGAGGGATCCGACGATCCGACAGTCGAGCAGATCGGCCGCATCATCGAGCCGCTCGAGCACGAGCACGACCATCACCACCCGGATTCGCCGAGGCTCACATACCTGCCACCGCCGAGGCGTGGTCACCCGGCGAACCGCTAGTTCGGTCCGGGCGCGGATCAGCGTCGCAATGGACACGGTGACGCGACCCTCCCGACGACGCAGGGCCCATGGCCTGGGCGCCGGGAGCGGGCGTTGTTCTCACCTCCTTCATGCTCTCGGGTTCGCCCGGCCGGCGGGTTGCCACGCGCTGTCGCGCGCTGCGAACGGTCTCTCTTCAAGGCGCAGCGGAATTCCTTGCATCCACCGCGGGGGTTGCGCGGGGCTGTCGTCGGGCTATGCGCCTCGCGTGGCGTTCGAGGTGCCGTTGAGCGGCTCAGGCCGCGGGCTGCGGGCAGGGTGCGCCGTACGTGTAGTGCAGGTACTCCTCCAGGACCTCGTCGAGGGGGTCGAGGGTTCCGATGAGGCACATGATGAGCGTTGCCAGCATGATCCTGGTGGCGTCAGCACAAGCGGTGTCGGGGTGGCTGATGACGACTTCGTCGACGGCGCCGTTCCAGAGGACCCCACACAACTGGGTGCGGATGCTGCATGCCTCTTCCGGCGCGATGAACTCCAGGGCGATGGCCCCCTCGATCAGCATCTCGTAGCCGGGGCCGAGCCACCCCTGGTCGCGGCGCAAGAGCGCGAAGTCGATGAGGTGCGCGGCGTGTTCGATCAGCGCCGCACGGACGATCGGGGATGCGGACGACAGCTGCTTGACGATGCGCGGGAAGTGGGTCGGCATCTCGCCGATCTCGAACAGCTCCGTGAGCATCTCCACGGTGTAGTCGAGCATCATCGACGACACGCGCTCGCCGGCAGCGCCGAGCTCGGCGGCGCCGGGCTCGGCGGCCGCACGGTCGGCCTCGGCCAGCAGAGCGGCACCCGGCAGGGGACGGGTGGGGAACGCGGCGGGGAAGGGGTAGGTGTGCGGGTTCATCGGTTGTCCTTGGTGTTGTGGGGCGGGTGGTGTTGAGCTCAATGGTTCCGTTTCCGCCCTGCCCGTGTCGTCGCCCAATGGCCCCATCTTGGGTGTCCCCCAAACGTCGTAGCGCCTACGGCTCTGACATACCTGGCACGCCAGGACTGGAAGGTCGCCCTGAGCCTGTAGGGCACGCCTCGCCGATAGGCACGCCCCACTCCAGGGCCCATCGACGGGCCCTGTAGTGGGGTCGCAGGTAGATCCATCGTGCCTTCCGATGTCTGCTCGCTCTCCGGGGTGAAGGTGCGAGCCGAGGTCTGTGCCGCAGCGGGACCTGCCACACTTTCGCGATGACGCGGCTCAACAAGCGGATCGACACAGCCGCACAGCGTGCCACCTCCCCGCACGAGCTCGGGGAGCTCGCCAGAGACGAGGCTGTCGAGGTCCGTCAGGCTGTCGCACGCAACCCCTCCACTCCCGCGGACGTCCTGCGCTCTCTGCTTCAGGACCCGCGGTGGGAGGTCCGGTTCGGCGTCACGGAGAACCCGCACCCGCGGGCCCGCGACATTGCTCTGGCGGACCCCGACAAGGACATCCGGGGACTCGCCGCGCAGCGCAGCGACCTGGACACAGCCAGCTACGAGCGCATCCTCAACGACCCCAAGCACTACGTACGTGAGCGGCTCGCGGACGTTGTCGCCGACCCTCTGGTTGCCGCCGTCCTCGCGCGAGACCCGCACCAGACGGTGCGCGCCACCATCGTGCACAACCCAGCGCTGACCGATCCCGACGTCGAGATGCTCGCGCGCGATCCGATCGCCCAGGTCCGAGGCAGCGCTGCCGCGTCACGCCGACCAAGCCCTGAGACCCTCACTCGACTGGCCGGCGACCGTTCCGCCGCGGTGCGCTGGAGCGTCCTGGTCCACAACCCCGAGCGGCTCGACCTCGCCAAACTGCTCCTCCAGGACCCCAACAGCACGAACCGCACCCAAGCGCAGATCCAGCTGGAGAACCCCAGGCAGTTCACCCGAGTCCTCGGCGACATCATCCTCGTGCACTGACTCGGGCCAAGCTCGCGCTGGCGCTGTCAGTGCACGCCGTCCGATGCGCCACAGGGACGGCTACTCCGCTGACCTGCGACGATGGTGACTTGGTCGCGGATTCGCGATAGCGATGTCGCGGATTCGCGACAGTAGAGTCGCGGATTCGCGGAGCCCGAGCCGCGGATTCGCGGCCGCAGCACACTGCTCGGAGCTCGCCTGCGCCATCGCCGAAACGCCCCCGGCGCCGCCGGCGCGCCAGCACAGCCCTGCGCTGCTCGTGTGTCGCGGCCGGCACAGCGACTGCGCGCACCCCGCCGCTCCAGACGATGCCCAGCAGCCTCACGAAAGGGAGGCGGACGGCCACCGCCCACCAGGGGCACCGCTCCCAACAACTCAACAGAGGAACACCACACCAAACCCAGCAGACTGCCCCACAAGACGGACACCCAAGACCGGCCGTGACGGCGCCAGCCGCCGGGTGCGCACACCGAGCCAGAACGGAGGTGAAACCCAACCGCTCACGCGCACCCGGCGACAGCGCCGCCCAACCCGCCCCCAGCCAACCGCCCAGTCACCTGGCCCGTCGGTGGTCGCCGGGCAGGTCCCACGGCCGCCCCACGCGGCAGCCAAAGCCGCGGAACCGACAACAGCAGCGACACCACAACCGACAGAGGGACGACTTATCCCCGGATCGTCAAGGTGAGCGTCGAACGCTGGTCTGCGTGTTGTGGTTCAGGTAGCCATCGGCATGTGGCCGCCTACGTGATCCCGAACTCCGCGTGCTCGGCGATGGAGAGCTGGTAGTCCCAGTACGTCTCCATGTCCTCAAGCCACTCCACCGGCAGGTGCTCGTGGTCGATCCGGATGGTCGTCCACGGGTCGCGGGCCTCGTCGCGATGCTGCGTCAAGGTCACGGTGATGATGCTGGGACTCGCCAGCAAGGGGACCTGCTCCCAGAAGGGCACCTGCTGAGGGCCGGGGTCGATCATCCAGTCCCAACGACGAACCGCGCGGTGGGGCCTGGCCACCTCCACGAGCGAGGTGCGGACGGCCCCGTGCTCACCGGTCAGTTGGTCGGGGTGGTCGTGGGACCACGACCACTGCGACGAACCGATCTGGTAGTCCTCGGACCCTTCGTCGGAGTACGACCAGCTCGGTCCGGGCACCCAGCAGTGGCTCCAAGAGTTGAGATGGGCGAAGCCGAAGAAGAGCTTGCGGCGAGTGCCGCGGATCGTGCGTTCGGTGCTAACCGAGCCCAGCTCCCCGGACAGCGTGCGCGCGCCCGGCTTGCCGTCGACGTCGCGCCCGATGCGCCGTGCCGTGGCCAGGCCGGCCTCACCCTCGGGGATGACCAGAGGCGGTGCCGGGTTCAGCAGCTCGTGCGCGCGCGGGCTGTCCAGTCGCAGCACTTCGGGATCTGCGGCGGGTGCGGCCCAGACCTCCAGCAGGTACCACTCGATGGGCGGCCCGTCGTCGTCGGCGCCGCGGTGCTCGGCCCGGTCGAGTGCGTCGTCGTCGCGAGCGGCGCCACGGCCGCGGGCGCTGACCCGGAGCCGGTAGTCCCCGGGGGTGTCGAGCAGCGCGATGGCCGGGGTGTTGTCGATCATCTCGGTCACGACCAGCGGGCCGGTGGCGCGGATGCTGACCTCGACCACGTCCTCCCACCGGGGCTCCGGTGGGCCGGGTTCTGCGTCGAGCCATCGGGTGGTGACGTCGTAGGGCCCCCACTGGTCGCCAGTGTTGACGAACAGGTCCCAACCTCTGGTGGCATCGTCGTCGACGGTTACCAGCGTGTTCCCGTCCCACGGTGCGGCGAGCGGGCTCTCGTCTTCACCGCGGACCACGAAGACGCTGTGCTCCCCGGCGATCACGCCGCGGTCCTCGCGCAGGACCCGCGCCGAGCCTTGCGCTGTCATCCGCCGTCCTCTCTGTGGCCGGCGGCTCTCGTCCAAGCCGGTAAGGCGTCACCCTAGGACGACGTGCTTCCTCTAGGACGGCGAATCCGCTCAACCGTGCGGCCGCGTCTCAGTGAGCCCGTCGAGGGGGAACCGCAGCGGTGCCCTCCGGCGTCATCCCTGTGGTCCCCGGCCCGACTCCAACGGGCCGTCTTGCTCTGACTGGTGCTCGGACGGGGAGCTTTGACCCACCCCCGCCTAGGGCGGAAACGCCTCGACGGTCACGAGCGCGCCGACCCGTCAACAACGCAGATTCCTGACTCCGCTACGAACCGACCGCTTCAGCGGATCCTGGAACCCGCGTGCCGTCGGGCTGCCTCAGGCGACGCCGGCGTCGATGATGTGCCACGACCCGTCGTGGCCCCGCTGGAGGTAGTAGCCCCACGCACCGTCGGCAACCGTGCCGTCACCGCCGTCGACGTCAGCGGTGAAGGGCACGTAGGCCCTCCCTCCGTCGAGGGTGGTCTCTCCGAGCTCAAGGATCCGGGTCTTCGGCGGGCGGCTCCAGCGGTGGAGTTCCGTGCCGGGGCGGACGTCGATCTGGTTGGCGGTCTCGAAGTCGCGCCCGTTGACGGCTTCGACGTAGGTGCGCACGACCTGCTCCGGGGTTGCGTCCGGCCCGGGCAGGGGGACGTCGGCACGGGGGGCGGACCAGACGAAGCCAACCGCGACCAGTACGACGGTCGCGCCAGCCGCAATCGCACCGAGCCCGGTCGCACCGAGCCGGGCTGCGCGGGGCGACGTCGTGGCAGGTGTCGGCATCGGCGGCACAGGACACATGGTGCCCTCTGAGGTGCCCTCCGAGGTGCCGGTGCGGGACCTGAGTTGATCGACGACGCACCGCCGGACCTCGACGTTCGAGGAGTCCCGCGCGGATTGCGCAGAATCGTGGGCGCGTCCGTTCCGCGGCCGGGACACTGCTGCCATGAGCGAGGCCTCGACCGACCCCGGGACGTCGGCCGTGACCTCCGGCCGTGCCGGCGGTCGGGCGCGTGCGCTTCTCGGCGCGGGGCTGGTGGTGCTCCTCGTGGCCGCGGTCGCGGTGTGGGCGGCGCCGAGACTCGGATCGCCGACGCTGTTGGGCGAGGACTCCGGTCTGGGGTTCGAGGCTGCTCCGCGGCCGGTGAGCCAGGCCGCCGGCTTCGCCGGCCTCGCGATCCCCGGCTCCGAGGTCAAGGACGAGGCGCTGACCTTTCGTGGCGTGCCCTCGGTGCGGTTCGAGACGAACACCGCCGCGGCCAGTGCCCGTGTGGCGGTGTGCGTCCGCGCGGACAACCAGGTTCCCGTCGGCTCCGCCTACCTCCGCGACCTCGACGAGTCCTGCGCGCAGGTGCGCGACGTCGAGGAGGGCACGCGGCTGCGGTGGGACGCCGACGTCCGCGAAGACCTGATCCTGATCATCATTCCGACCCGGCCCGGGGTCGCGCGGGTTGACCAGGTCACCTACGACTACCGCATCGAGGGCGGTCCAGGCGGGACCGATGTGGGCGCCGTGGAGTACACGATCCGCGCCACCTAGGCCGGTCGAGACTGCGCCGGCGCAGCCAGCCCAGACACGACGCCGACGGCAGTAGCAAGCGTCTGGTGGATGCGGTCCGGTCTCCGTCGCGCCGTTCGCGATACGAGGCTCCGACGTTGCCGTCACTCCGGAGTGTGTGAGCTGGGGGCGGTCAGCGCTGACCTGGCGGAGCACCATGACAGCCGACCGCGACGGTCGTTGGTACGGCCCGTGGTGCCGCCATGCCCGATGCGCCTTCGCGACCGACTCTGGCAGGACTCCTCGGATCCAGGAGCTCTTCACGACCTCCTGCAAGCCCTCGGGGGCGGACGAGGCGCCTAGGTACCTCAGGACCGGTCACGCGCGTGCACGACCGGCTACGTCTTCCGGTTCACCCACGTCATCCCGCCTACGCTTGGGTGGTGATGCAACACAGCCAGGGGGAGCAGGCACCTCTGCGGACGCTGTCGATTCGGCTTGAGCCGACACCATTCGGTGCCCTGGTGCGACTGCTGGTAGCCGGCAAGGACGTGCTGGCCGCGACGGGGAACGACGAGCCAAACGTCGCGTCCGACATCCTCGCCACCGGGGCGATGCTTCCTGTCGACCCTCCTCGTCGAGTCGCGCTCTACGGATGCGGTTGTGGCATCTTCCGCTGCGCCAATGTGGCGGTGCTCATCTCGCAGCAGGGCAACACCGTCTCGTGGAGCAATGCCATGTCTGTGACTGGTGAGTACGGCAGCGCCTTGCACGGGGACTCCGAACAGGTGCCCGACCCAGTCGCCCTGCTCGGAGACGACGCGTTCCTCGCGCACGACCTCCATCTGCCGACGATCTCGTTCGCTGCAGACCAGTACCCGGCCGAGGTGAACAGGGCCACCGCTGAGGCGAAGGCGCTTGGGTGATCTACACCAGCCGTGTAGACCCGCGGCTCGATCACGGCAGCCGCCCCAGGGGCATCGGCCGCTTGTCCAGTCCGGTGGCGACGGGCCGACGTGTCGCCTAGGCCCTTCGTTTCGCATCGTGGCGTCCGAAGAGTCTGCAGAGGAAGCCCACGATGATGACGGCGAACCACACTGCAGCCGTAGCAGCCGTAGCAGCCGTAGCAGCCGTAGCAGCCGTAGCAGCCGTGGAAGCCGTGACGCCCTCTGGATGATCCTTCCGACAGGGGATCGCCACAGGTAGCCGGCCCGCGCCAGATCCTCGCTGGGATGGAGACACCTCCGGTCGCGCTCCAGCCAGGTTGCCGCCGCCCCGCCTCGGACCTCACGAGGAGGAGCATCGCCTTTCATGGGCATCGGCAGCCAGATGCACGCAAGTCACGCTCGAAGCACTCGGTGCGACGCGGCCGATCGACCGGGGGCCGGGCGGGCCAAGGTTCAGTCCTGCCACTGCCCGTCGACACAGCCGGTCTGTCCCACGGCGTCCGCGCTCCTGTCGGAGATGCAGGCATCTGAGGCGCTGTCGGAGGTGAAGTCGAACAGCAAGGCGAGCAGCATGGGCAGCGCGCTGAGGGTCGCGAGCGGCACCCGCAACAGGCTCGACTTCCGCACCTCGAACAGCGCGTAGGTCAAGGGGACCAAGAACGACAGCGCGTAGGGCGATGGAACCACGAACGCGGCGACAAAGAACGCCACGCCGAACCCGATACGGCGGCGCCGGCGCAGCACCGATCTCGCCGTTCTTGCGGGAGACGTTTGAACGTCAGTGCTCACCAGGCTCCGATCTCCATTGCTCCAAGCCAGCATGCCTTCGACGGCGCACCGTCCGCACCCGACTGGGAACCACCACATCCGCTCATGCGCCATACCGTGCGGCGCTTGCACGCCTTCGCACTCGACCGGGAGACGTCACGCGAAGCCCCCTGCGCGCGCCGGTGCTTCCACGACAAGCGACGCACGTCTTGACGGGTATCCGCCATTGACCGTGGTCGTGAAGGGATCTATTTTCTGCGCACCACTAGGCAGAGACAATGGCGTTTTGCCCTAGCTCCCTGTCACCATTTGGGAGGGCCCATGAAAAGATTCTGCGCCATGCTGGCTGCCTCATCGCTCTTGGCGGCGCCAATCGTCGTCGCGCTCCAGATGCCAGCGCACGCGGCCTGCGCGGTCTTCGCGCGAACACCGACTGTGAACTCGACCTACGACACCGTGATCGCCAGCGGCGGCCGTAGCGGCTGCGGTTCGGCAAAGCAGATCCTGGTCGAGTTGAAGCTCAACCAGGTCCTCTACCCGGACAAGGTACTCGCCTACAAGAGCGGGACGTACACCAATGTCACCCTGCGCCCCGAGGCGCGCTGCCGGGACGGATCGCACGAGTACTTCACACAGGTCGGGGGAGCCGCTGGAAGCGCAGCGTCGGGACGCAAACGGGTCACTGGTGAGAACTGCTGACTGAGCCACGGAGATGACGTCGCAGCCGCTTGGCAGCAGCGCTTCCGCTGACGGCGTCCAAATCGAGTTTGACGCGGTCAGTGCCGGTTACGGGGGAGTGGTTGCACTCAACGCAGTCTCGTTCCAAGTCCCCTTCGGCGTTTGCGCGATTCTGGGACCCAACGGGGCAGGGAAGACCACCATGCTCTCTGCCGCCGTTGGGCTCAAGGAGTTCTCGGGAAGCATTGTCGTCGCGGGCGCGAAGGTGACGGCGGGGAAACCACAGCGCAACGTCGGTTACCTTCCCCAACAGTTCACCCTCGCGCCCACCTTCCGCGTGCTGGAAACCGTCAGCTACGCCGCCTGGTGCAACGGCACGGCGCGCAAGGACTCCGAGATCTTCGCGCGCCACGCTCTCGATCAGGTCGAGCTGCAGGACAAGGCCCACCACCGCGTCTCGACGCTCTCTGGAGGGGAGCGGCAACGGTTAGGAGTGGCGTGCGCCATCGCACATCAGCCGGCAATCCTGCTCCTCGATGAGCCCACGGTCGGCCTGGATCCAGCGCAGCGATCTCGGTTCCGTGAGTACCTCGACCGGATCTCGCAGCAGGTGGCCGTCCTCCTTGCGACTCATCTCTTGGAGGACGTCCAAGTGGTGGCTGACCGCGTGGTCGTGCTGCGGCAAGGGGACATCGTGTTCGAGGGAACCAGGGACGCCATGGCGTCCTTGGCGACCGATGCTCGGTCGGAGTACGAGTCTCCGCTCGAGAATGCCTACCGGCGACTCATCGAAGGTCAGAACTGAGCCGTGCCGTTCTTCCCCCCGAACCGTTGGCGCATCGGCCTGGTCAATTTCGTAGGCACCGCTGCGCTCACCGCCCTCCACAGTTGGCAGATTTCAGGGTGGGCGTACGGCGATCTAGCGGCCGCGACGGCAGAGTTCCGCCAGGCTTTGCTCGTGGCCGGCATTTTCGTAGCAGGTGTGGCGGCCCTCGTTGGTGGCGGAATCTCCCGTCCCACTCTCGCCTTTGCCTCGGCCGGCTCGATGCGACGGGGTTGGCCACTCGTTCGGGCGCACGTCAGCTTCTTGTTCCTCACCGCGGCGCTAGGCATGACCGCGGGGCTGATGCCGACCTTGGTGGCTGTTCTGTCGTCGAGCAGCTACGGCTCGCTGGGGTGGGCCACCATCATTTCGGGCTACGCTGGCTTGCTTTTTTACCTCTCGGCCGGATACCTGGTCGGGTGTCTTCTTCCGCAGTACGTAGCTGTTCCCATGACTGTGCTCGGGGCCTATCTGCTTCTGATCGTCATGCCGCCAATCCTCAGTCCCGTTTTCACCTTCGACGTGATCAGCGGGCAGCAAGTACCGCCAGGTGCGACCCTGGTGCGCATCCTCTTCTTCTCGGTAGCGTCCGCCCTTTTCGTGGGGGCGGCCTGCGCGTGGCTGCGTCGGCGGTCTCCATCGGAGAGCAGGTCAGCCGTCGCAGCTGTGGCCGTGCTGGTGTTGCCGCTGCTCATCGTGGTGTGGAGCGCTCGCTCCTATGACACGCCGCTCGTCGAGTTCGACGACGCGGCCCCTGTGTGTGAAGAGGCGCAGGGGCTCCGTGTCTGCGTCCATCCCGCCAGGGCCACGCTGCTCCAGCCTTGGTTCGCCGAGATGACGAAGGTCTGGGAGGCATTCGGCACGACGAACATCAGCCCACCGAGTGTCGTCGATGCGACACTCGGCGTCAGCAGCGACGGCGTGATCCCCATCCAGCTACAGGGGCATGACCGTGACCGATGGCTCGAGTCGGCGGTGGTTGATGTGGTGAGCAGGTTGACCGGGGTCGATGCGTGCATCGAGTCCGGGGTGCCGGACCAGAGGGCGCTGGACACGAGCGGGGCGGCGGGCGCATGGGTTCTCGAGCAGGTGGGCGCGGACCCGAACCTGCTGTTCCAGTCCCCGCAGTCGCAGACGGAGCTCGAGGAGCTCCTGAGCCTTGACGTCGAGCAGGCACGCACGGTGATCGCAGCAAACCTGCCCGAGCTCGCCCAGTGCCGAGCGGTAGCGCTCCTCGACAACTAGAACCTCGAGCGAAGTCTCTGATGCTCCTCAGCTGTCTACGCTCCAGGTCGTACAGCGCCGCCGCAGCGGCTGTCCTCCTCGCCGTCGTGGGCATGCTCGTCGCTGCGGACTACGGCTACCTGATGCGGGTCTCCGTCGGCCTGCCGGTGCGTCCTGTGGACGTCGCAGATGTGGTGACGGTGGTGGCCGCGTGCCTCGTTCCAGCCATCGCAGCCCCCCAGTTGTGGGCCATCGAGCGGATGCAGCGCCGACCTCTGGTGCGCATCGTGTCCGCGGTCCTGGTGCCTTCGTTGGTGGCCCTCACCTCAGCGGCCGAGCTGATGTTGCAGCAACTTGGCCTCGTTCCTCTCGCGCCCGGCCTTGCTGCTGCGTGCTTGGCGAACGGCCTCTTCTTCGGCTCGGTGTCCATCCTGGTGGGGCTACGTCAACGGCGGCACATCGGCCCGATGGTCGGCATCGGCGCCTATCTGCTGGGCGTGCTCAGTCAAGCTCTCACCCTCCAGATCCCGTTGCCCGCAGCACAAGCGGCATCCGGGCTCATCCTGGTTCTCAGCCTGCTGATCTTCCTGATCGCCACCGTTTCGTTGGGGCTCACGATGGGACGCATCGCGCCGGCCTCACGCGACTTCGACTAGGCGCCGCCGACGTCGGGTGCCTCACGCTGGCCGGCGGCGAGGCAGCGTCCCGTCGACCTGTCGTGTTCTCGCCGATCAAACCGAACCGAACAACGCGCGATCTTGCCGGGAGAGGGGCACCTAGAGGCTCGAACGCTCGACGGCCTACCGCCTCCGGATGCGACGGGGAAGCGGTTCGATCGCCCGGGGGACCGCGATGGCGAGGGCTGAGTCGAACCGCAGGTCCGTCTCCTCCTCGAGGTCATCGACCGGCACCTCGAAGACCGCGAACTCCTCAAGTGCGAGCTGCTCCAGGCCCTCGAGGTCCTGCCGCAGCACGAACGCGTGCGCCCGCAGTTGCGCGTCTGTGCTGTAGACGATGAGTTTCCAGTACGAGCGGGGTACCAGGACGCCGCGGTAGGGGAGGTCGTCGGGGGCCAGGATGGGACCAGCGAACACGTTGACGCGCTGCCGGTCGGCCTTCGTTGAGGTCAGCAGCGCGTCTTCGAGCTCACCCCACACGCCAGATGCCCGGGACTGGTTGAAGGTGTCGCGTTGCGAGGCGATGTTGGTGAAGTAGAACGAGTCCTCGTTGGCCTGCCGGGCCTCGGCCAGCGGCCCTCACAGCAGGTCTGCGCGGCGGGCGAGGTGGCCGCGGTCGAGTGGGTTGTCGGCGTAGACGTCCTCGAGGGTCTGCACGTCTGCGGGCAGGCGGGGGTCGGGTCGGAAGTCGACGCCGTCGCGGCTGATGGAGTCGGCGATTTCGAAGTCGGCACCGTCGATGTTCCAGGCAACCCAGCGGGCCCGGCGCCGGGATCGGCTCATCGTCAAGGAGAAGTGGGTGTAGTCGATGACGGGTGTGCCGTCCAGCAGGACCGCTTCGTCGGCGAGTGCGGCCGCGACGACGGGCGCCGCGATCCCGAGGTCCGCCCGAGGAACGCGGTCTAGTAGCCCATGTGCGCAGTCTCGCAGGACTCTTCGAGGGAGCTTTGCGCAGGAGTGCCCGCCTCCCGCGAGGAGGTTCGCCATGAGTTCGCGCGGGTGTCCGGCTCCGGGGGTCGCATCGCCGGTGAGGCCAGCATCGGCCCAGTGGCAAAGGCGTCACGAGTGCTTGAATCGAGACTCATGCGCGTGGCCGGCATGGTGCGAGCCTTGACTTCTCAGAGCTGCGATTTAGAGCAGTAGCCGAGGAGCTAGTTCGGCATGCGATCCCGTGTGTTGAGGGTGAAGTTCACGCTGATGCGTTGGGTGCCTCGCTGCCCGAGGAAGCCGGCGCGGCGGTAGTCCAGGCTCACCCCGTCGAGCTCGAACAGGCCACGGCCCTCGGCGCTGAGCCGGAGTAGCAGCGACTCCGCCTGATCCCGCCCGTCCAGCCGCCCACCGGGCAGCAGCGGTCGCACGTCAGAGCAGTACTCCCGCAGCTCAAGCGCCGAAGCGCCGCCCCCGAGCGAGAGCGGTTCGTTCGGGTCATCCACGCAGACGATGACGTCGGCTCTGAGCTGTCGGTCGAGGTCCACGTCACGGCCGTCGATGGTGACCGCGCCACGGTCGATCCGAACCTCTGAGAACCTCAGCACCTCTCCATCTGCCAGCGGGGCGACGTCGGCCAGCGCCATGTAGGTCTCCTCGCCAGGACCCCTGTATGCGGCCCCGTCGAGGAACTGTGAGGTCAGCGCCTGGGGATGGGTCCACCAGTAGCCCACAGCGACCACGCCGCTGAGTAGGCCAAGCACCAGCACCGCGACCAGTGCCGGCCGGGCCCACTGCCGCGCTGGAGGTGACACGTCGGTGTCGGCCACCGCGTCACTCAAACGATTCCCCTTGCTCAGGACGGGCGACGAGCCGTCCCCGCGGGCCACCAGTATGCGGCGTCCGGGGCGCCACCACGCCCGAACGTCGACAAGAGCAGCAGCGCCGACGGTGCCGGCGGTAGATGTCTGGCCCAAGCAGGCGTGCGTTCTGGTTGGGGTTGAGACATGTCGATCGTGAGACCTTCTGCGCGAGCCGGGGGCGGCTGGGCAGCGTTCGGCGAGGGCACGGTAGTCGTCGGCGTCGAGTCCGCGACTGTGTTGGTCGAGCACGTCGGTGATCGCGGCCGCGACGTACTCAAGCTGCGGGTCAGACGGCATGGGGTGGTGTCATGCGCTCGAACGTGGCATTCGTGGGACCCGCTTGGTTGTCCGTTTCAGCAACTATCGTCATGGCCATGACACGTGCGAGTGCTGCTGAGTTGCTAGGTCGGCAACGTGCGCGGCCCAGCGTGCTCGCTGCCGCGGTCGGCGTGGTGGTGGCCTACCCGTTGCTTCTCGCACTGATGTGGCTTTCTCTGCGCACCGGGGAGGCGTACGCACTGGCCAGCACGAACGCGGTGGCGCTCGCCGCTGCGTCGGGCATGGGGGTCGCCGTGGTCGCCTACTGCCGAGTCTTCCCGGCCGCCGCCACTTGTACAGGGTTGACGGTCGTCGGCTTGGTTTTGTTCGGGCTTGTGGAGACGCCTGTCGACCCGACACCGTTCGACGTGCTGGCTCTTGAACCGGCCCGTCTGCTGACGTTCGCGGCGAAGCAGCCCATCACCGCGATTGTGGGAGCGACCATGGCGGCGGCCGGGTTGATCGCCGGCGCCGGCGCCGGCATCGAGAGGACTCGTGAGGTGCGGGTGCTGGTCGCGTGCGGTCTCGCCTTCATGGCCGTTGGCCTGTTCTCTGCGGTCTCCAGTGACAGCGGGTTTGATC
The DNA here is from genome assembly GCF_000720335.1 of Nocardioides aequoreus. Taxonomy (GTDB): domain Bacteria; phylum Actinomycetota; class Actinomycetes; order Propionibacteriales; family Nocardioidaceae; genus Marmoricola; species Marmoricola aequoreus. Next base: position 28,886 of record NZ_JOJN01000008.1, read on the forward strand.
TGTTCCTCGGCGTCGCGACGGTGGTAGTCGGTGCCCTGATGGCGTTGTCGAACGTGGCGGCGAGGGCTGCCTCGCGCTGATCACCGCGTGACTGTCGACCTGGCGATCCGATACCCCCCTTCGAGTCACGAGCGGCCCGGTCGATCACACGCCGAGCCGCTGCGGCGACGCTCGTGCTTCTTCCAGGGCCTGCTACTCGAGACAACGCAGCTAGGCGAGAACCCAGCAGGACGCTCTTGAGTGCGTCGTGGTGCGGCTTCTCAGCCGTTGGCCGCGGGGGAGGCTGCTGAGGTGTCCATGGCGGCTCGGGCGCAGCCGATCGCGAAAGTCGCGACGTAGTCGACGTGGCCACAGGCTGCGACCTCGGCGTCGTAGATGACCCGCATGGTGGTCGGCGGCAGCCCGACCGCGGCGCGCAGGTCGTTCACCGCCTCGAGCATCACCGCACGCTCGTGCAGCACCACTCGACCTGCGGACCTTGGGTGCCGTCGAGCTCGGTGACCTCGACGAGGTCGCTGCGCCGACGCCGCTGAGCGGTCGCAGCGGTCAGGACCTCCTTGAGGTGGGTGATGTGGCGGCGGTACGTCTGCTGACCGCTGGCACCCTAGAAGTGTTCGCTGGTGGCCCTCGGCGTCGCGGCTGCGATCGTCATGTCCGCGATCGAGCGGGCCGCGTCGGCGCATGCGCTGAGCGACAGGCCAGCTGCACGGCGGATCTAGAGTACGGGTGCATCGGGAGATGAGGTGACGGATGTCTGAGGGACCTTCAGTCGGCGGGGAGCTGGCGGCATCCCAGCCGGATCCGGAGATCTACGCGGTCGAAGGATCCCGGTTCGAGAACGACGAGGACATGCTGCTCGACATGTTCCTGGGCGACTTCGACGAGGTCGACGACCTCAGGCAGCTGAGGGACTGGGTCGCGGCGCGCGGCGCCGGTAGGCGGAAGCGAAGGCTGGTCTCGAACGAGACGAAGCTCGAAGTGTTCCCAACCTCAGGAACCGTCAGGATCTCGGGACGCTGGAACCGTGACTGGGGAGAGAAGTCCATGAGCCTTCAAGACTTCGTCGAGCTGTGCAACGCCTTGATCGCGCGAGGCCACCCTGACGGCTGAACTGCGACACTCAGCCCATGGAGCACGAGCGGGTGTACAAGCTGCTGTGCATACAGGCCTGGGCCGACGAGGTCGGCCCCACGCTGGAGCACCTCATCGCATGGCTGAACAGACGAGATGGCGACACGGAGTACGTGAACAACCTGATCGATCTCGAGCTCGACCGCGAGGGCCGCGAGGTCAAGCTGTGGACCGTCCTGGACGGCCACTGGTCGCAGACTCTTCCGGTCGCGCGGCTCAAGATCATCCTCGCCACGACCATCGCCGGCTTCGAAAGCGGTCGAATCCTGGCCCCAGGCGAGGTGCAGAAGCCTGCAGCCGTTGACGAGGCAGCCCTGCTGGAGCTCGAGTCTGATAGGTGGTTCTGGGACAACGTCTGGTCATCGCCGCGGATCTAGTGCCTCGCTGGTCGTCTGTCGTGGCGAGATGGCCACGACAGCAAACGCGCGGGCGTCAGACCTCGCGTGTCTCTCCCTTACCCGCGGGCTCGAACAGTGCAATCAACCAGTCAGCACATGCCTCACCTAGAAAGACCTAGAACCCGGCCGCTTTCTAGGTCTTTCTAGGTGGACGACCCAGCGCTCGAAACAGATCCGATGTCACCCATCCATGCAGCAGACCCGAGGGCACGCGGCTGCGGTGGGATGCACACGTCCGCGAGTACCTGATCCTCGTGATCATCCCGACTCGGCCCGGGGTCGCAAGGGTTGACCAGGTCACCTTCGACTACCGCATCGAGGGCGGTCCGCGCGGGACTGATGTTGGCACCGTGGAGTACACGATCCGCGCCACCTAGCCCGTGACCACGTCCGAGTGCGCAACAGGCACGCGATGCCAGGGACAGCGGCAGCGTCAGTTTGGAGTCGGGCCGTTCCCGTTACGGATCCTGAGCATCGCCGTCACACTGTGGGCGTGAGCGGGGGGATGGTGAGCGCCGGTCCGGTGGATGGGCAGAAGGGCCGCCTGGGACGGCCGTGGGTCCGGTGCGCGGTCGTCGCGGTGCTGGTGTGCCTGTTGTTGGCGGCTGCGGCAATGGGTGGCTGGTGGTGGACCCACCCTTCAAAGTTGGTGTCTCCCGTCTTGGGTGAAACCGGGGGACTGGTCAGGATGGTGGTCGAACCTGGCGAGGAGTACGTCGTGAGCGTGGCACAGCTCGCTCCCTCCGAGAGTCGCGAGCAGCTCACGTTCAGCGCTGCCGAGGTAGATGTCGTGCTGGCTGCATCGTCCGGAACGGGTGCGGTTAGTGGCATCGACACGGAGGTGATGACGTGCACCATGGACCCGGACTCAGACGTCGCTGTCGGGGCGGGCCCAGTCGCTGACGGCTGGCTGGATCCTTGTCTTGCGGTACGTCCGATATCGCGCAGCGGCGGCGTGATGGGAGGCGGTGAGGACGAGGAAGAGCTGCTTCTCCGGTTCCGCGCCGAAGGTCCGGCTCGGTACAAGCTGCGCGGCGTCGACCTGACCTACCGGGGCAAGGGGACCTTCGCCCAGCGCGGCACCCAGCGGATCCCGGCCAACCTCACCATCGTGGTCAAGTGATCCGCAGAGCCGGCTCTGACCCACCACCTGGAGCGCCAGGCGGGGCAGGTTGGGGTGGGGCGTGCAAGAGCGCCAGGGTGCTCGGTTCGGTCTTGGTGGTGATGGCGGTGGTTGCCTGTGCGGGCTACTTCTTGCCGATCGAGAGTCGGGTAGTCGACCGGCGTGACTCGCAGCTCCTCTTGTTGGGCATCGCCTCGCTGACGCTTGGAGGCGTGCTCCGGTGGGTCGGTGAGCGCGGACGGTGAGCGCCCTCGCGGGAAGGATGGGCGGGGTCCCGCGGGTGGTGTCAGGCCGACGGCGGAGGACGTGGCGAGATGAGTGGCGAGCGGGCACTACGCCGGGCGTGCTGGACCGGGCTGAACACCGGTTGCCTGCCGTCCCACCTACCGCGGGGCAGCGTGAGGTCGTGCTGGCAGCTCAGCGTGGGAGCAGCCGCAAGCGGGTCAGGCATGGGCGGATCTCTTGGGCGACGCTCAGTCGGTGCTTCTATGCCGGAGGACTTTCGTCCACAACACCCGGTTCCTCGACCTCACCGCAGCCACTGACCTGACCATCCACTCCTACGGCCACAAGTGCTCCTGCGCGGCGGAGTCCGAGACGGCCCCCACCGCGCACCACTTCAACCGCTCGGACGTGCTGCGAGTCGACCCGCGCGTAGCATCGCGCCGTGACCGCGTCAGGTGGCCGCAAGTCAGGCGACAAGCGGCAACGTCGACTCAGGGATGCCTATGGGCGGGAAGACCCTGCCGCCCGGGCGCTGTACTCCGGCATGGGGAAGTGGGCCAACGGCATCGCGGGAGCCTTCTTCGGCATCGCCAGTCTCGTCATGTTGGTCCTGATGCTGGCTGCCGAGCCGGGACAGAGAAGTCAGTTCGCCTGGCCGCTCCTTCTCAGCCTGATCTTTGTCGGATTATCCGTGTACGGCTTCCTCCGGGGCAGGTTGCAGGGCCCCAGGACCTAGGCGCCTCTTCGGGCCAGATCGGACCGACCTGCGCCCTGACCTCGAAGGTCCACGGACTTGCCGAAGTCCCGCCGACTGCCTCCCACCACCTGCTCCAATCGCGGACCGCAGAGGCCAGGAAGGTGAACAGCCCGCCTGTGAACAGGACCACCCCCAACGAAATGCGCTGTTGCGCCACGATCGAGCGCGGTTCGCGCATCATCTGCAGCAGCTAGCCCAACCCCACCAGAACCAGCCCGAGCTCGCACTGGTCGCGGCTACTCTCCGTGCCCTTACTGCTGGTATCGGCGGGATCCAGCGGCGGGGCACCGCGCTTGTCGGCACGCCGGCTCCGGGTTATCGCCGTGACAACCAGCAAGGCGCCGCCCACCAACACGGCTGCTGCCTCAGCGAAAGGAGGGGCAACCCCTCGAGTGACGCCCGTGGGGAGTTCGGACGCTGGACCGTGCCACGGGCGCACCATCAGTTGCGACAGGTTTCGTGATGGCAGTGCGCTGCCGCTCGGTTCCCGGCACGATCGCGGTCATGGCGCACACCGCAGGGCTCTCCCGGTGGGAGAGGCGCGCGATCGTGGCCGCCTTCGCGCTGACCGCAGCGTTGCTGCTGGCCGCCACGTGGGTGCCTTCCCGTACGGGCTTGGAGGGGAAGGTCGCCGACAGGCCTGGCGTGGTCCAGGTTCGTGCCCTGGACGCCTACGGGGGAGCAAGCGACTACCCCTTCCAGCGGATGCCTCTGCGGGTCGAGGTCACGATGGACCAGGACGCGACCGCTGGTGAGGTGCTGGCGGTTTTCGAGGCCTACGACAGTGCCATCGACGGCGGCGGCCTGATCTCGATCGACGTGACCCTCGCCGGCCCGAAGAGGGCGGTGCTGTCGACGGGCGAGGGCGTCCACGGCACCCGGGAGGCGGCGCAGGAGCTGGTGGTCGCGCAGGCCGACGGCAACGTCGCCACGTACCGGCGGGAGGCCTATCCGGTGCTGCCGTTGGTGGAGGTGGACCTCGTCCGTGGCGGATTCGATGAGGTGGTGGCGGTCGCCGACCGCTACCGCAGCGTCGAGGACCTTGAGAGCGTCTCGGTCGCCTCCGGTCGCTTCGCGCTCGTACGCGATGCCGGCAACGAGGACCAGCGCATCACCGACGCGCGTCAGCGGCTGGTCCAACGGGTCGAGGTCCCACTCGAGCTGTCTGGAGCGATCGTGTCCGGCCGCGGTCCGCTGGACTTGTGCATAGAGCCCGAGGACGCGCAGGCCCTGAAGCGTCTCGTCGGAGACGACCCGGAGTCTGGGACCGTCGGCCAGGTCGCGGTGCTCCGACCCTCGGCTTGCGACCGCTGACCGAATGGCCGCGCTAGGAGCGGCGGCTCTGATCGTGTGCTCGGCCGCTGCGGTGGACTGGCCGGGCCGTCGACAGCGGTCCGGCCATGGACTCCGGCCGGTTCGTGGGGCCGCCGCATGCAGTTGCTTGCGGGACTCAGCCGGCGTCGTTCTTGCGGTCGGCTCGGGTGAAGACGGCCAGCACGGCGACCTGGCCCTTGGTGGGCGTGGCGAGCTCGCGGATCTGGATCGGTGTACTGGCCGGGTCCGCGGCCTTCGGGGTCTGGGGGAGTCGGGCGACCTGGGGTTGACCGGGCTGGACCTTCGCGGCGTAGGCGTCGTCGACGATCACGCGCACGTCGGAGTCCGCGCCCTCGCCGATGACGCCGACAAGGATCCAGCGCTCGGCGGAGGCGGCGTCACCTCGGAGACTGGCGGGTAGCTCGAGGACGCGCAGCTCGCCGTTGCCGCCCTCGTAGGCCGTGGCGGCGACGTAGTCGACGTCGCCGATCCTGATGGTCTGGGGCAGGGTGGCGCAGGTGTCGTCGGCGGATTCTTCGCAGCTGCTGGGGATCTCGGCCGAGTCGTCGGTGCTCTGCCAGTCGGTGCTCAGACGCAGTTCGCCGGTGGGTATCGGGACGCTCGGGCGCGCGCCGGACGTCGCGTCGTCGTCGTCGCTCCCGGAGGCCAGGGGTGCGTCGCAGCCGCTGAGCAGGAGCACGGTCGCGGTCAGGCAGCTGGCCACGCCGGTGGCCCGAGTCTGGTGCATGACGTCTCCCTGTGGGTCCTGTGGCGCATGGCGACGGGGAGACGAAGTGTGCCCGAGAGGCGACCAGCACCTCGCGAACTTCATGACATGACCGGGTTTCGGGCCTGCCCTGGCATCGGCGCTGCGGGAAGGAGGCAACGCTGACTCGGTCCGCGGACGGTGCGGTGCGATCCACCTAGGATCCAACGGTGAGCTTCGTCGCCGGTCTTCTCTACGTGGCTGCCGCTCTCGTTGGTCCGCTGGTCGCGCTCGTGATCTGTGGTGGCCTCGCGAACACCCGTCAGCCCCGCTGGGTCTCCCTGGGCGCGATCGTCCTCGGTGCGGTGGTGGCGGTCTGCTCCGTGGCCTACTGGTACCTGTGGGGGCTGGCCTTCGATGACGCCGACGTGTTGCGTGCGGTCTCCCCAACGGTGGAGCGTGCGATGACAGTTGCTCTGTCGGTGAGCGGGGCCTGCGTCCTGGGCCTCGTCGCCCTCGCCTGGGCCAGCGTCACTCATCGTCCGTCAGTGCGCTCGAGTAGATGGTGAGGGAGTGGTTCACTGCCTCGGTGGCGTTGACCTACGAGGACCTGCTGGCTGCGCTGGACCCGGTGTCCGTCCCGGGGACACCACTGACCCTGCGCGTGACGGACTGGTGCGTCACCCCGGGCGCAGCGCCCCGGCTGAGCTGGGCCTTCGACGATCCCGGTGTTGAGGGCGCGGTTGTGGACGGGGTCACCGCAGTACGCGGTGATGCCGCGCGGCAGGTGTGGCTGGATGTCCAGCTGGACGCGGCGTGGACCTTCAAGATGATGACCGACAGCGACTGGACCCCTGGGATGGCACCGACGCGCCGGGAGTGGCGTCCCGACGAGGCATGGCGGGCGCTGCTGGCCTACCTGGGGCAGGGCGGCGCGCCGGTGACGGTGTCTGACGATGAGGTTCGGGGTCTGAACCTGACGTTGCGGGGAGTGACGCCGGAGTCGTGGGCCGCGTACCTGAACAGGGTCGACAACCGCGCGGATGACGAGCCGGACGCTGACCGGGGCAGGGAGATCGTCCCCGTCGGCACCCCCACAGCGGCCGGGGCGCTACCGCTGTGGGCCGACGACGAGCTCACCTGGGGCTTCGGCGATGCGAGGGTGCTCGCGCTGGTGAACGGGGAGCTCACGGACCCGATGCGTCATCGCACTGAGCGACGGCTCGCAGAGGATGAGGAGGGTGTCGAGACGGGGCCAGACTCGGCTGCCGGGGCCTTTGGCCCGCGGGGCGTCGAGCTTCCATAACTCAGTTGGGGATGCGGCTTCGCACACCTGCGTCGTTGACCATGGGCTGCAGTCGAGGCTTCTCCTTGGAGTAGATCGGCTCGCTGCTCGCGTGGTAGGTCGCCTTGTGGGGCGAGCCACCCGTCCATGCCGCACCCTCGGCTGCGATCAGCGCTACGGCAACGTGGGACGGCCAACGGGATCACAAGCTCCACTTGAGGTTGCGCCGGCACATGGGCGGACAAGCCGAAGGGTCCCGGAAACAGCGGGACCGAGACAGCGCGTCCTCGGAACTAGAAGCCTCGTTCCAGGATCCGCACAACTCCGCGCAGGTCAGGGAGCTGATGCGCAGGTCAGATCTGTATTTCCTATCCACCACAGGGGCCGGGATCGAAAGTCCATCCCGACGACGGGGACGAACCGGTGTCGTCCGACGGCACTCATCGATCCGCCGCAAGTATGTCGCAACCCTCGACCGGGTGATGTGTGCGGCTTCGCCTCGAGACTCGCTCGGCAGCTCGCGGGGACCCGCCGCCAGCACGTGATCTGACCAGCCAGCCGGGGCGGCTGCTCCTCTTGGGCTGCGGCTCCTGCGAGCGGAAGAGCTCGCAGGCCTAGGGCCGGCGGTGCTTGGCGACGTACGCCACGAGAACAGCGACGCAGCCCGCCTGCATCGCGAACGTGAGGCCGCGCATGACAGCCTCGGCTGGCTCGACGACCCGCCCGAGCAGCCCCAGAGACACCAGCCCGAGAAGCAGCAGTGTCGCCGCGAGGGCGAGCCCTGTCGCGATGACGACGCTTCGCTCCTCGCGTCGATGCTCGCGCTCCATCACTCGGATGCTGCCTGAAGGCCATGCCTCCGTCCAGACCTGCTGGGCGCACCGTGTGGTGGGGCCAGGGTGAGACTGCCGGGTCGCAGCCGCGTCCTGCCGCCGTCCCGGGATCGTGCATGAGGGAACCGCCGCGGCACCGGCTGCGTCCCTCCTCTGTGGGATCTCGGCAGGCTCGGCTGGCGGTGTTGGTCGGCGCGATGGCGCTGGCGGCGTCGTCGTGCTCGGGCGACGGTGCCGGGCCGGAGGATGCCTCGCAGCGTCCGACCGGTGGCGCGCAGGAGACGGCCTCGCCGGGGTCGACGACGACGCCGTCCGGGCCGCCGTGCCCGCGAGAGCTGCCGCGGCCGTCGGCAGGCTCGGCCGTGCTGGGCAACACGGACCCGGCCGCGGCCGCGCCGCGACTGCCAGCCTTCACCCAGGCATGGCGGTGCGTCTACCGGGGCAGCGAGACGGACGACGGGCGGGACGAGAGCTGGGTCTGGGAGCGTCTGGGGGCCGCCAGCGACGTCGCCGACAGCGACCTCGAGCGGTACGCCGCCGCTCTGACGGACCTCAGACCGGCCCCGGCCGACCAGGTCTGCACCCTCGACCTGGGGCCGCGAACGCTGCTGGTGCTGGAGCACGACACCGGTCGCGTCGGCGTCCTGGCCGATCGCTTCGGGTGCGGCTCGGTGCGACTGACGGACGATCCGGCCCAGGTGCCGGCGGGGGAGGCCACCACCGAGGGGATCGTGGCCGGGGTGCTGCAACCCTCGGCTGAGCTGCGCCTGCTGATGGACGCGCTGCGCATCGAGTGACGGCGCCGCGTCGCCGGGCCTGCCCAGGGACCGGGGCCGTGTCACGCGCCCGTGGGGTGCAGGTGGCGGGTCGAGGCGTGGCGTCGGGCCCAGGTCAGGGGGTAGTCGGCCACGGCCTCCCAGCCGGGTGCCCCGCAGGTCCAGTGGTCCCGGCCCTCGAACTCGTGGTAGTCGGTGAGCGCGGGCGACTTCTTGTAGTGCTTGGCGTTGGAGCGGTTCACCGACGGGGGCATGATGTGGTCCTTCTCGCCGGCGATGAAGAGCAGCGGCGCCCGGTCGGCGGCGTAGTCGACCCAGGTGTCCTGGTGGCCGGGCTTGAAGTGGCGAAGAGGCCGTACTCGAAGACCCAGTGGCCCGGCGCCGGGATGGCGTAGCGCTCCCAGCTGGCGGGGGAGTCCTCGGCCGAGAGCGTGTTGGCGAAGGCGTAGTGCCACTCCTCGGCGGTGAAGCCGACCGCCTTCTTGCGGTTCGCGGGGTTCTTCAGGGCCGGGAAGAGCGACCTGGCCTGGGAGATCGGATTGACCCGCACGCCCTCCATGGGTGCGGAGTCGATGACGACGCCGGCGGATCCCAGGCCCCGGGCCAGGAGCAGCTGGGTCAGGGTGCCGCCGAAGGAGTGGCCCATGATGATCGGCGGGGTCCGGACGCCGGCGACGACGTCGGCGAGGTGCTCGACGGTGTCGTTGACCGACAGCTCGGCGATGAGGTCGGGCTTCTCCCGCAGTGCCTCGACCTCGATGTCGAACCCCGGGTAGGCGGGGGAGGACCGTGAGTCCCTGCGCCTCGAGGTGGGGCACCCACTGCTCCCAGCTGCGGGGGTGACCCAGAGCCCGTGGACGAGCACCACGGTGTCGGGTTCGGTGCTCGTGCTCGTACTCGTCGTCGCGTCGGCGGTGCGGTCCATGGTGCTTCCTCCTGGGAGGTCGAGGGGTGGGCCCGAGAGGACAGGGGTGCGGTCAGGGCTCGACGAAGGCGAGCAGGTCGGCGTGCAGGCGCTCGCGGTCGGTGTCGGGCAGCGCGTGCGGGCTGCCCGGGTAGACCTGCAGCTCGGCGCCCGCGACCAGCTGCGCGGAGCGCTTGCCACCGACCTCGAAGGGCACGATCTGGTCGTCGTCGCCGTGGATGACCAGGGTGGGGACGTCGAGCTTGGCCAGGTCCGGGCGGAAGTCGGTCGCGGAGAAGGCGGCGATGCACTCGTAGGCGGCCCGGTGGCCGCACGCCATGGACTGCAGCCAGAAGGCGTCGCGGAAGCCCTTGTCGACGTCACCACGACGGTTGTGTCCGAAGAACGGCCCGTCGGCGAGGTCGCGGTAGAGCTGGGACCGGTCGGCGGCCTCGCCGGCGCGGATGCCGTCGAAGACCGCGAGGGGCAGGCCCTCGGGGTTGTCGTCCGCCTGCAGCATCAGCGGTGGGACCGCGGAGACGAGGACGACCTTGGCGACGCGGTCGCTGCCGTGTCGACCGACGTAGTGGACGACCTCGCCACCGCCGGTGGAGTGACCGACGAGGGTGAGGTCACGCAGGTCGAGGTGGTCGACGAGGCAGGCGAGGTCGTCGGCGTAGGTGTCCATCTCGTTGCCGTTCCAGGTCTGCGACGACCGACCGTGCCCGCGACGGTCGTGGGCGATCGCCCGGTGCCCGTGCTGGGCCAGGAACAGGGCAGCGGCCTCCCAGGCGTCGGAGCTCAGCGGCCACCCGTGCGACAGCAGCACCGGCGTCCCCTCCGTGCCCCAGTCCTCGTAGAAGATCTGGGCTCCGTCTTCGGCGGTGACGAACGGCATGGGGTCCTCCGGGTGTCGGGGTCGCGGGCCTCGGTCGAGCCTCGCCGCCCCGGGCACCGCGTGGACCACGTGAAGCACGTAGTCGCTGCCGTCGCGGCCCGGGAGGTCCTAGTTCTGCTGCTGCGGCAGGTGGTCTGCCAGCTGGCGACGCGAGGAGACGCCGAGCTTGGCGAAGACCTTGCGCAGGTGGTACTCGACCGTGTTCGGGCTCAGGAACATGGTGGCCGCGATCTCGGCGTTGGTGTGCCCGGCGGCGGCCAGCCGCGCCACGGTCGTCTCCTGCACGGTGAGGTCTGGGCCGGGGGCGTCGCGCGCTGCCTGGGGTGGCTCGCCTGCGGCCTCGAGCTCGCGCAGGGTGCGGTGGGTGAACCAGACGGCCTGGGACTGCTCGAAGAGCTCGGCCGCTCGGCGCAGGTGCGTCGCCGCATCGCCCCGTCGCCGCCAGGTGGGCGTCGTCGACCGTGCAGACGGCGGGCTGGTCCGCGCTCGCGGCGGCGAGCAGCCCCAGCACGCCCAGTCCGACGAGGTAGCGGTCGGGCGGGGGTCCCTCCGCCACCCCCGCCGCGACCTGGAGCGCCTGACGGTGACGCTCGGGCAGTCGCGTGACCCGGTCCCGCCGGGGGGTGCACCAGCCGTTGCAGGGCCGCGAAGGGCATCGTCGACTCCGCGGCGTACCCGTCGACCCGCAGCAGCCGCACGCCGGTCAGGGTGCCGGTGCACGTGCGCAGCAGGGTGGTCTTGCCGATGCCCGGCTCGCCGCTGATCCACATCGCTCCGCCGCGACCGTTGCGCGCGCTCCCCAGCAGCCCCGCCACGCGGCGGACCTCGCGCTCGCGTCCGAGCAGTGGCCGACCCTCCACGCTCCGACGCTAGGACCGCTCGGGCCTCCGCGCCGGGGGCGCGGGGCGGCTCAGGACGGGCGGGGATGGAGCGACAGCGTCTCGCTGCGCTCGAGACGGTGCACCGTGCCCGACCCGAGGGTGTCGTCGGCCAGGACCAGGAAGCGCTCGAGCGGGTCGCGGAAGACGCGGTAGTCGTCGTGGTGCACCGGCAGCACGCCGTGGGGGGCGATGCGGCGCGCGAAGTCCACGCCCTGCGGCGCGTCCATGGTGACGGTGTGCCAGAGCAGCCGGGTGCCACCCAGGTGCAGGACGAGCAGGTCGATCTCGGGGTGGCGGCGCGCGACCTCGTCGACGTGCTCCCCGGTGAGGGTGTCGCCGCTGAGGTAGACGCGGTACGGCGCTCCGCCGCTCGCCTGGTACTCCAGCAGCGTCCCCATCACCGGTGGCAGCAGCGGGCGGAGCGCGCCACGGGCGTGCAGGCCGGGCAGCGCGCGGATGCGCAGGCGCTCGTCGTCCTTGACCAGCCAGCGCTCCTGCCAGGTCTCGAGGCCCTCGGCGTCGAAGCGCCAGCGTCGCAGGCGCCGGGCCGCGGCCGGCGTGGTGAGCACCGGTGGCTCACGGGAGAGCTCGCGCCGCGCCACGCGGTCGAAGTGGTCCCCGTGCAGGTGGGAGAGGACGACGGCGTCGAGCGCGGGCAGCTCGGCGGGCGACATCGCCGGCTCGGTGAGGCGACGGGACCACAGCCCCTTGCCGAGGTAGGCCCGCTGCCCGCGGTGCAGGAAGTTCGGGTCGGTGAGGAGAGTGAAGCCACCGAGCCGGATCAGCGTGGTGGCGGTGCCGATGAAGCGCACTCGGCCGAGCTCGGGCACGGGGACCTCCCCGGGGATCGTGGGCGCGACAGACGCGGCCGCCGCGGACCCGGCACCGTGGTCGGCGCCGGGTCCGGACGGATCAGCGGCCGGGCAGCCGGTCCAGCTGGTTGCGGACCAGCGACTGGGGACGCTGCTGCTCGCCCTGGACGGCGCCCATCACGACCAGCGCGCCGGTGACGGCCGGGATCGCCCACTGCGTGACCTTCAGCTGCTGCTGGGCCTTCTTGAGGGTCTCGCTGGCGTCGCCCTGGGGCTCGGTGGCGCCGACGGCACCCTCGTGGGCGTGCTGGTCGACCTGGCGCCCCAGGTAGCCGGCGTACGCCGTCAGCCCGGCAGCGGCGACCGTGAGCGCGGCCTTGACGACGGTGTTGGCCCGGGCGCCGGGCTGGGTGGCCACGCGGGACTTGTTGGCGCCGATGAGACCGAGGCCGCCCAGGGCGTGCAGCCCGATGGCCGCCGCGTTGACGGGCGTCCACCTGGCCCAGCCGTACGCCGCCAGCTTGGCGCGCTCGGTCGGGTCCTGCGCCTGGGCGCTGGCCCCGTTGAGTCCGACCGCGCCCATGAGCGAACCGCCGAACCACGCGGCGAGTCCCAGGTCGTGCATGCTGCGGACGCCGGTGCTCTTCTCTGACATGTGTGTCTCCTTCGGTGTGCCGAGGGGTCGGCTTACCCGCACGCCGGTCGTCCAATCGGCCACCTGCCTGGGCGGACCGGCCGCGCGACCGGTGTCGGGCGCACATGGCACGACGGGCGCCTGGTCGGGCACCCGGGTGCGGTGCCACCCGCCACCGTGACCCGCCCGTCCTGGGCGGTCGGCGTGGGGGAGAACGAGGGGTCGGTCGCCGACACCTCGGCGGCGCTCTGGGTCGTCGCTCCCGTGGGACAGGTCGGCTGGTACCGATCGCCCGAGGACGCGCGCGGCCACCGCTACTGGGACGGTGAGCGGTGGGACGTCGCCGGGACGGGGCAGGTGCCGGCGCACCCGAGCACGTGAAGGGGCGATGACCCGGGCGCGGAGCCCGAGGGAACGCCCACCCCCGACGAGCAGCGGGTCGGCTGACGGGGATGGGCGTTCACCCCGGCGCACTGCTTGACCCGAGCCACGTCCCTGTGCCCGTTGTCCGGGCGTGGAAACTCATTGCCGCTGCGAGGCGGATGAGGCGTGCTTCCCCGTGAGGAATGTCTCCTACGAGGGCGGGTATCCGGCGCGGCACCAGGAGCCGGAGTGCTCCCGCAGGGGGCTCCCCGGCACCACGAGTCACGCACGCGCGGTGTCGGGGAGCGACCGGCGGCGCGGCCGTGGGCCGGACGCGTTTCCCACGTCCGGGCTAGGAGCGCAGGCGGTCCATCCAGGCCTCGATCTCGTCGGGGTCGCGGGGGAGGGCGGCGGAGAGGTTGCGGTGGCCGTCTGCGGTGACGACGACGTCGTCCTCGATGCGGATGCCGATGCCGCGCAGCTCCTCGGGCACGAGCAGGTCGCTGTCCTGGAAGTAGAGGCCGGGCTCCACGGTGAGGACCATGCCCTCGGCGAGGTCGCCGCCGGGGTAGGTGTCGGGGTCGGACGCCGCGCAGTCGTGCACGTCGAGGCCGAGCATGTGGCTGGTGCCGTGGAGGGTCCAGCGGGCGTAGACCCGGCTGTCGGGGCTCAGCGCCTCCTCGGCCGAGCAGGGGAGCAGCCCCAGCTCCGCGAGGCCGTGCGCCAGCACGGTCATCGCGGCCTCGTGCGGCGCCCGGAAGGCGTTGCCGGGGCGCACGGCGTCGAGTCCCGCCTCCTGCGCCGCGAGCACGAGCGAGTAGAGGTCGCGCTGGAGCGGGGAGAAGCGTCCGTCGACGGGGAGGGTGCGGGTCACGTCGGCGGTGTAGAGCGAGGTCGCCTCGGCGCCCATGTCGAGCAGGAGCAGGTCGCCCGCGGTGACCGGGCCGTCGTTCTGCGTCCAGTGCAGCACCGTGGCGTGGCGACCGCCGCCGACGATGGAGTCGTAGCCGATGTCGTTGCCGTGGGTGCGGGCACGCCGGAAGAAGGTGCCCTCGATCCAGCGCTCGCCGTGCTCGAGCACGCGGTCCCACTCGCGCACGGAGTCCTCGAAGCCGAGAGTGGTGGTGTCGCAGGCGCCCTGGAGCTCGGCGACCTCCCACTCGTCCTTGACGAGGCGGAGCTCGGAGAGCACCCGGGCGAGGTCGGCGTCGCGGCCGGGGTCACCGGCGGCGAGGGCGTCGACGCGGGGGTCGGCACCGCGGAGCACGCGGGTCTTGGCGTCGCGCCCGAGCTCGGCCGGCAGCTCGTCGAGGTGACGCGTGGTCACCCCCAGGGAGTCGGAGATCTCGCGGAGTGACGGACGGCGCCCCGCCCACAGCTCGCCGTACTGCCGGTCGCGGAAGAACTCGTCGGTCTCGCGCGAGCTGCGGGGGCGGGCGTAGAGCACGGCCTCGCCGTCCTCGAGCACCAGCACGGCGTCGCTGGTCTGGTTGCCGCACAGGTAGGTGTGGGCCGTCTCGGCGCGGAAGCGGTAGTCGGTGTCGTTGGCCCGCACCTTGAAGCCGCCGGCCGGCACCACCAGCCGCTCGCCGGGGAACTGCTGGGCCAACCGCTCGCGGCGCCTCGCCGCCCAGGGCGTCACGGGGTGGGCGGGCAGGTCGAGCCCGGTCTCGGCCCACCCGGTGCGCATGAAGTCGGCGTACGCCGCCGGGACCGCCGGGTCGTGGCTCTCGACGTGCTCCTCGGTGGAGGACGACAGGGTGGCGGTGGTGTCGGCCGGGGTCTCGGGCTGCTCTGCGCTCACCCGGCCATCCTAGGAGGCGCCGACCCGTCGCCGCCCCTCCGAGCGACGGGCGGGGGGTCGCTGCTCGATACGCTCTCGCCCATGCCCGCCCGCCGCAGCTCCGTCGCCTTCACCGTGTCGGTGTCGGTGGTCCTTGTGCTCGGCGCTTTGGTCATCGCGCTGGTGCTGCTGCTCTCGGGAGCGCCGACCGCGCTGGTCGTCGGCGCCGTGCTCGCGGCGCTGCCGGTGGGCCCGCTCGTGGCGATCTTCATGTGGCTCGACCGCTACGAGCCCGAGCCCCGCTCGCTGCTGCTGCTCGCGCTCGGCTGGGGCGCCTTCGTGGCCACCTCCGTGGCCCTGGTCCTCCAGCTCGGCTCGTCGGTGCTGATCGGCGCCGACGACGTCTTCGGCAGCGCGGTGGTCGCGCCGGTGACGGAGGAGGCGACGAAGGGGCTCTTCATCCTGCTCCTGCTGTGGTTCCGCCGGCACGAGCTCGACGGCGTCCTCGACGGCCTGGTGTACGCCGGCATGGTCGGGATCGGCTTCGCCTTCGTCGAGAACATCCTCTACCTCTCCGCGGCCTACCAGGGCGACGGGACGCAGGCCGGCGGGATCGGCGGCGCCGTCGTGCTCTTCCTCGTGCGCTGCGTGCTCAGCCCCTTCGCCCACCCCTTCTTCACCGCCTTCCTCGGCATCGGCGTGGGGATCGCGGTGAGCAGCCGCCGTCCCGCCGTGCGGGTGGTGGCACCGCTGCTGGGCTACGCCCTGGCGGTGGGGAGCCACGCGGCCTGGAACGGCTCGCTGGTCCTCGACGACGGGCGCAACGCCCTGTCGACCTACGTCTTCTTGATGGTGCCGGCCTTCCTGCTGCTCAGCGGCTTCGCGATCTGGGCGCGCTCCCGGGAGCGGCACCTGCTCACCCGGGCGCTCGACGACTGCGCCCGGCGCGGCTTCGTGCACCCCGCGGAGATCCCGTGGCTTGCCTCGATCCCCGCCCGGCGCACCGCCCGGCGCCACGCCGAGCGGGTCGGGGGCAGGGCCGCGCGCACGGCGATGGCCGACTACCAGCGCGAGGCGGTCGAGCTGGCCTTCCTGCACCACCGCTACCTGCGCGGCACCGCGCCCGACGGCTTCGACCGGATCGGCCAGGGGCACGTCGAGGCGCTGCATGCCCTCCGGCCGCGCGTGCTCTGGCCGCAGCCGACGCCGGGCAGGTACGCCGCGATGCCGCAGGTGCCCCAGGTGGGGGAGCCCCGTGGCTGAGGCTGCCGGCCGGATGCTCGAGACGCTGGGCGAGCTGCGTACGGCGCTCGACCGGGTCGCCCTGCCGCTGGACCTGCCGGGCGTCGCGGGGCACCGCGCCCGGCAGGCCGAGATGACCCACCAGCTCGACGACTACGTCGTGCCACGGCTGCGCGAGCTCGACGCGCCGCTGCTCGCCGTCGTGGGCGGCTCGACCGGCGCCGGCAAGTCGACGCTGGTCAACTCGCTGGTCCGCCAGCGGGTCACCGAGCCCGGGGTGCTGCGTCCGACCACCCGGTCACCGGTGCTGGTGCACCACCCCGGTGACGTCGCGTGGTTCGACCGGGGCCGGGTGCTGCCCGACCTCGAGCGGGTCACCCGCACCACCGACGACCCCGGCGCCCTGCGGCTGGTCGCCTCGCCGACGCTTCCCCGCGGCCTCGCGCTGCTCGACGCGCCCGACATCGACTCCGTCGAGGAGCGCAACCGCGTGCTCGCCGGGCAGCTGCTCGCCGCCGCCGACCTCTGGCTCTTCGTCACCTCCGCCGCGCGCTACGCCGACCAGGTGCCGTGGGACTTCCTGCGCCAGGCCGTGGAGCGCAGCGCGGCGGTCGCGATCGTGCTCGACCGGACGCCCGACGCGGCGCGCCACGACGTCGCCCACGACCTTGCCCGGATGCTGGTCGCCCGCGGCTTGAAGGACTCACCGCTCTTCACGGTCACGGAGTCGCCGCTGGGCGACGACGGCCTGCTGCCCGAAGCGGTGGTGGGCGACGTCCGCGCGTGGCTCGAGGACCTGGGGGCCGACGTCGAGGCGCGGCAGCGGGTGGTGCGACAGACGCTCGACGGCGCGGTGCGTGCGCTGGCCCGCGGCAGCTTCGCCCTCGCCGACGCCGCCGACGAGCAGGCCACGACCGCGGCGCGGCTCCGCCGGGAGGCCGAGGCGTCGTACGCCCGTGCCGTGACCGAGGTCGACGAGGCCACCGCCGACGGCACCCTGCTGCGCGGCGAGGTGCTGGCCCGTTGGCAGGACTTCGTGGGCACGGGGGAGCTGCTGCGGGCGCTGGAGTCGCGGCTCGGCGCGCTGCGCGACCGCCTCACCGGGGCCCTGCGCGGGAAGCCCCAGCAGGCCGAGCGGGTCACCGTGGCCGTCGAGTCGGGGCTGCACTCGCTCCTGGTCGGGCACGCCGAGGCCGCGGCCGAGCGCACCGACGCCGCCTGGCGCGGCGACCCGGCCGGACGGTCGCTGCTCGAGCCGGCGGGCGACCTGTCCCGGGCCTCGCGGGAGTGCCGCGAGCGGGCCGAGCGCCTGGTGCGCGACTGGCAGCAGGCCGTGCTCGAGCTGGTGCGCAGCGAGGGGGCCGACAAGCGCGGCACCGCCCGTTTCCTCGCCTTCGGCTTCAACGGCCTGGCGGTGTGCCTGATGGTGGTCGTCTTCGCGTCCACCGGCGGGGTGACCGGCGTCGAGGTCGGCGTCGCCGGCGGCTCGGCCGTGGTGGGGCAGAAGCTGCTCGAGGCCGTCTTCGGCGACCAGGCCGTACGCCGCCTCGCCGCGGCGGCGCGCCGCGACCTGCGCGACCGGGTGGAGCAGCTGATGGCGGCCGAGCGCGCCCGCTTCACCGACCTGCTCGACGCCCTGCCCGTCGGTGACGAGGGCGCCGAGCACCTGCGCACCCTCGCCCGGCGGCTCGACGACACCCGCTTCGCCGCGGAGGCGTCGCCGTGAGCCCCCGCACGGGTCTCGTCGAGAGCGCCAAGCGGCTGCTGCGACGCTCCGACCGACTGGAGCAGCGGGTGGCTGGCCTCGAGCAGGTGGTCGAGCACGGACGCGGGCGCCTGCCCGACGACGTGGTCGGCGCCGGTGCGGCAGTCGTCGCCCGGGCACGTCGGCGCCTCGACCTCGCCGGGTCGCACACGGTGGTCGCGCTGGCCGGCGCCACCGGCTCGGGCAAGTCCTCGACCTTCAACGCGCTCGCCGGGGTCGACCTCGCGACCGTGGGCGTGCGGCGTCCGACGACCTCGCACCCCACCGCCTGCGTCTGGGGCGAGGAGCCGGCCGACGAGCTGCTCGACTGGCTCGAGGTCCCGCCGCGTCACCGCGCGCTGCACGGCTCGAGCCTCGACGACGACCGGGTTCCCGACCCCGAGCTCGACGGGCTGGTGCTGGTCGACCTGCCCGACCACGACTCCACCGAGGTCGGCCACCACCTGCAGGTCGAGCGGCTCGTGGGCATGACCGACCTGGTGGTCTGGCTGCTCGACCCCCAGAAGTACGCCGATGCCGCGGTGCACCGGCGCTTCCTCGAGCCGATGGCGGCCCACCGCGACGTCTTCCTGGTGGTGCTCAACCGCATCGACGAGGTGCCCGCCGGCGAGCGCGAGGCGGTGCTGGCCGACGTACGACGCCTGCTCGACGCCGACGGCCTCACCGACGTGCCGCTGCTCGCCGCCTCCGCCCGCACCGGGGAGGGCCTCGACGCGCTCCGTGCGGAGGTCGCGGCACGGGTCGCGGGGCGCACCGGGTCACGCGCCCGCCTCGCCGCCGACGTCGACACGGTGGCCGCGCGGCTGCGGCAGGCGCACAGCGACGCCGACCCCCGGGAGCTGCGGCCCCGCGACCAGCGCGCGCTGCACGACGCCATGGCCGAGGCGGCGGGCGTGCCCGTCGTCGTCGGGGCGGTGGAGCGCGCCACGACGGCTCGCGGACGGCAGGCGACCGGGTGGCCGGTGACCGCCTGGCTGAGCCGGCTGCGTCCGGACCCGCTGCGGCGGCTGCGCCTCGACTCCGGGACCACGGGCGGCGACGTGGTCGTCGCCGCCAGGTCCTCGATGCCGGCGACCGGCCACGTGGGCCGGGTCAGGCTGGAGTCGGCGGTGCGCGAGGTGGGGGGAGTCGGCGACGCGCTGGGCCCGGCGTGGTCCCGGGCGGTCCGGGCTGCCGCCGCGTCGCGGCTCGACGACCTGGAGGACCGGCTCGACGACGCCGTCGGGCGCACCGACCTGGGCACCGCGGGGTTGCCCTGGTGGTGCCGTCCGGCGCAGGCCGTGCAGTGGGTGTTGCTCGCCGCCGCGGTGGTCGGGGCGGTCTGGCTCGGCGTGCTCGCGGTGATGGGATTCCTGCAGCTCCCCGCTCCCTCTACGCCCGACTGGAGCGGCGTCCCCCTGCCCACCGGACTCCTGGTCGGTGGGGTGCTGCTCGGCTGGCTGCTCGCGCTGCTGGCCCGCGCGGCGCTCGGGATGGCGGCGCGGCGACGGGCGCGCCGGGCCGAGGCCCGGCTGCGCGCCGCTGTGACCGAGGTCGCCGACGAGCTGGTGGTGGGGCCGGTCCGCGCCGAGCTCGAGGCCCATCGCCTGGTCACCGAGGGTCTCCGCGGCCTGGGCCGCTGACCGGCTGCCGTCCACAGGGGCGGCGTACGGACCACTTCTCCACAGTCCTCGCTCGGGGCCGCCCGGACGCGCCCGCACGGGGTGCACTGACTCCGTCCGCCCCCGAGACGACAGGAGACCAGGGTGAACGACAGCTACGTGACGCTGCAGGGATGGGTCGGCGGCGACGTCGAGCGCAAGGTGGCGGGGGAGGCCCCGCTGGCCACCTTCCGGGTGGGCTCGACGCCGCGGCGACGGCGCGACGGCGAGTGGGTCGACGGCGAGACCCAGTGGTTCACCGTCACTTGCTGGCGCACGCTGGCGACCAACGTCGCGGCGTCCGTGCGCAAGGGCGACCCCGTCGTGGTGCACGGACGGGTGCGGGTCGAGCGGTGGCAGCGACAGGACGGCACGACCGGCGCGGCCTGGGTGGTCGAGGCCAGCTTCGTCGGGCACGACCTCAACCGCGGCACCTCGGCCTTCGCCAGGCCGGCCCGCCCGGTGGAGGAGCAGCCCGCCGCGTGAGGCGGGGCCGGCGGCGTTCTAGGCTGGCGGCACCATGGCTGACTACGTCCTCACTCTGCGCAACGTCCGCAAGGCCCACGGCGACAAGGTGGTGCTCGACAACGTCACGTTGTCCTTCCTGCGCGGCGCCAAGATCGGTGTCGTCGGTCCCAACGGCACCGGCAAGTCCTCGCTGCTCAAGATCATGGCCGGGCTCGACCAGCCCAACAACGGCGACGCCATCCTCGACCCCGGCGCCACCGTCGGCATGCTGCAACAGGAGCCTCCGCTCAGCGAGGGCCGCACCGTGCTGCAGAACGTCGAGGAGGCCGTCGGCGAGATCAAGGGCAAGCTCGACCGCTACAACGAGATCTCCGAGGCGATGGCCGACCCCGACGCCGACTTCGACGCGCTGCTGGCCGAGATGGGCGAGCTGCAGACCGACCTCGACCACGCCAACGCGTGGGACCTCGACTCGCGGCTCGACCAGGCGATGGACGCGCTGCGCTGCCCGCCGCCCGACGAGATCGTCGACCACCTCTCCGGTGGCGAGCGCCGTCGGGTGGCGCTGTGCAAGCTGCTGCTCCAGCAGCCTGACCTGCTGCTCCTCGACGAGCCCACCAACCACCTCGACGCCGAGTCCGTGCAGTGGCTCGAGGGCCACCTGAAGTCCTACCCCGGCGCCGTGCTCGCCGTGACCCACGACCGCTACTTCCTCGACAACGTCGCGGAGTGGATCGCCGAGGTCGACCGCGGCCAGATCCACGGCTACGAGGGCAACTACTCCACCTACCTGGAGACCAAGAAGGACCGGCTCAAGATCGAGGGGCAGAAGGACGCCAAGCGCGCCAAGATGCTCGAGAAGGAGCTGGAGTGGGTCCGCTCCAACGCCAAGGCCCGCCAGACCAAGAGCCGCTCCCGTCTCGCCCGCTACGAGGAGATGGCCGCCGAGGCCGAGCGCGCCCGCAAGATCGACACCTCCGAGATCAACATCCCCGCCGGGCCGCGCCTCGGTGACGTCGTGCTCGAGGCCGACCACCTCGGCAAGGGCTTCGAGGGCCGCACCCTCATCGACGACCTGTCCTTCAAGCTGCCCCGCGCCGGCATCGTCGGCGTCATCGGCCCCAACGGCGTCGGCAAGACCACGCTCTTCCGGATGATCACCGGCAGCGAGCAGCCCGACAGCGGCGAGCTCAAGGTCGGCCAGACGGTGAAGATCTCCTACGTCGACCAGAGCCGCGGTGGCCTGGACCCGCAGAAGAACGTCTGGGAGGTCGTCTCCGACGGGCTCGACTTCATCAAGGTCGCCAACTTCGAGATGAACTCACGCGCCTACGTCGCCTCCTTCGGCTTCAAGGGCCCGGACCAGCAGAAGAAGGCCGGCGTGCTGTCGGGCGGGGAGCGCAACCGGCTCAACCTGGCGCTGACGCTGAAGATGGGCGGCAACATGCTGCTGCTCGACGAGCCGACCAACGACCTCGACGTCGAGACGCTCTCCTCCCTCGAGGACGCGCTGCTCGACTTCCCCGGCTGCGCCGTGGTCACCTCCCACGACCGGTGGTTCCTCGACCGCACCGCCACCCACATCCTGGCGTGGGAGGGCACCGAGGACGAGCCCGGCCGCTGGTTCTGGTTCGAAGGCAACTTCGCGGCCTACGAGGCCAACAAGGTCGAGCGCCTCGGCGTCGAGGCCGCGCGTCCGCACCGGGTGACCCACCGGCGGCTCACCCGCGAGTGAGGCTCCGACCGGGTGGCGCCGGTCAGCGGATGTCGGTGCCGGCCGGGAGTCCCTCGAGCAGCCGGTCGCTGACCTCGTCGAAGACACGGCCGAGCGCGGCGAAGTCCTCGCGCGTGGCGAGGTCGACCAGGTGCTGGCGCACGCCCCGCACGTGGCTCGGGGCGGCGTCGACCAGGCGCCGGTAGCCCGCCTCGGTCATCACGGCCTCGACGCCGCGCCCGTCGGCGGCGGCCGCCTGGCGGCGTACCAGCCCGTCGCGCTCCATCCGGGCGATCGTGTGGGTGACCCGGCTGCGCGAGTGCGAGAGCGAGTCGGCCAGCAGCGCCATGCGCATCCGGTGGTCGGCGGACTCCGAGAGCCGGACCAGGATCTCGTACTCGCTCAGCGAGATGCCGTGCTCCTCGCGCAGCTCGCGGTCGAGCCGGGAGAGCAGCAGCTCGGTGCCCATGATGTAGGCGCGCCACGCCTGTTGCTGGGAGGAGTCCAGCCACATGCCGTCCCGAGGGGAGTTCATGGGCGGAGTCTAGGAGAAGCCTGTGGGTCGCGAAGTTCCTGGCGCGCGGAGGGAATAGAGTGCCGGCATCAGTAGTTGAGCCGTCAACAACCCGCCACCGCACCACGAGGAGCACCCATGACCACCGACACCGCCCTGACCGCCGGCACCTGGACCATCGACGCCAGCCACTCCGAGGTGGGCTTCACCGTCCGCCACCTGATGAGCAAGGTGCGCGGCCAGTTCACCAAGTTCGAGGGCACCATCACCACCGGCGAGAGCGTGGCCGACACCCGCGCCGAGGCCGTCATCGACCTCAACAGCATCGACACCCGTGACGAGACCCGCGACGGCCACCTGCGCTCGGCGGACTTCTTCGACACCGAGACCCACGGTCAGATGACCTTCGTGACCACGTCCTTCGACGGCGAGACCGCCGCGGGCGAGCTCACCCTCAAGGGCGTCACCAAGCCCGTCGAGCTCGACGTCGAGTTCCTCGGCCAGGACACCGACCCCTGGGGCAACCAGCGCGTCGGCTTCGAGGCGACCGCCACCATCAACCGCAAGGACTGGGGCGTGGACTTCAACATCCCGCTCGACGGTGGCAAGGTCCTCATCGGTGACAAGGTCACCATCCACCTCGCCGTGGAGGCCGTGCAGCAGCAGGGCTGACCCGCCCCGCTCCACCTCCCGCGAGACCTGTCGTCCGGCGGCGGTCAGGCGAGGCGCTCCAGCACGAGCGCCATGCCCTGGCCGCCGCCGACGCACATCGTGATCAGACCGGTGGACTTGTCGTGCCAGTCCAGCGAGTTGAGCATCGTGTTCTGCAGCCGGGCGCCGGTCATGCCGAAGGGGTGACCGACGGCGATCGCGCCGCCGTTGACGTTGAGCCGGTCGAGGTCGACGCCGAGGTCCTGGTAGGACGGCACGACCTGGGCCGCGAAGGCCTCGTTGATCTCGACGAGGTCGATGTCGCCGATGCTCATGCCCGCGAGTGCCAGCGCGCGCTTGCTCGCCTCGACCGGCCCCAGCCCCATGATCTCGGGCGAGAGCGCGCTCACCCCGGTCGAGACCACCCGCGCCAGCGGCGTCAGGCCGAGCTCGGCCGCCTTGGTGTCGCTCATGACCACCACGGCCGCGGCGCCGTCGTTGAGCGCGCAGCAGTTGCCCGCGGTGACCACGCCGTCGGGGCGGAAGACCGGCTTCAGCCCGGCGACGGACTCGTAGGTGACGCCCGCTCGGGGGCCGTCGTCGGCGGTCACCAGGGTGCCGTCGGGCGTGGTGACCGGCGTGATCTCGCGCTCCCAGAAGCCGGAGGCGATCGCCTGCTCGGCGAGGTTCTGGCTGCGCACGCCGAACTCGTCGAGCTCCTGGCGTGACAGGCCGCGCAGCGAGGCGAGGTTCTCGGCCGTCTGGCCCATCGCGATGTAGACGTCGGGCAGCAGGCCGTCCTCGCGCGGGTCGTGCCACACCGAGCCGCCCTGCGCCTGCTCGGCGGTGCGCGACTGGGCGTCGTCGAAGGCGTGGTTAACCGTGTCGGGGATGTGGTCGGAGGTGCCCTTGGCGAAGCGCGACACCGTCTCGACGCCCGCGGAGACGACCACGTCGGCCTCGCCGGCCTTGATGGCGTGGAAGGCCATGCGCGTGGTCTGCACCGAGGAGGAGCAGTAGCGGGTGATGGTGGCTCCCGGCACGGTGTCGAGCCCGAGCAGCGTCGTCACGACCCGCGCCATGTTGAAGCCCGACTCGCCGCCGGGCAGGCCGCACCCGAGCAGCAGGTCGTCGATGGTCGTGGGGTCGAGCGCGGGGATCTTGTCGAGCGCCGCGCGCACCGCGAGCGCCGTGAGGTCGTCGGGCCGGAAGTCCTTCAGCGATCCCTTGCCGGCGCGACCGATGGGGGTGCGGGCGGTGGAGACGATGACGGCCTCGGGCATGGGGGGACTCCTCGGGTCGGCGGCGTACTACCGGTCGGTAGTCGCCGGCCAGCCTAGACCTGCGACCATCGGCGCATGAGCTTCGCCCAGCCGGCTCCCTTCGACCCCCACGACCGATCGGTCGACGTCGAGCGACGCTTCGGCGACATGGACGCCCTGGGCCACGTCAACAACGTGCGCTACCTCGACTACCTGACCGAGGGACGTGAGAGCTGGCTGGGCGACTACGACGTGCCCGAGGACCAGGTGCGTTGTCGTGCCCACCGGATCGCCTTCGCGGCGCCCATGGTCTTCGCCAGGGCCGACGCGGAGGTCCGGACCAGCGTCGTCGCCGTCGACGGCGACGAGGTGCGGCTGGCGCAGGTGCTGATCACCCGGCGCCACGTCGGCGACGCGCCGCTGGTGCACGTGCGGTCCGAGAGCACGCTCGAGGTGGCGGACGCCGCCTCCCTGCGCGAGCTCCGGGCGTACGCCGACCCCGCCCGCGCCCACGAGTGGCGCGAGGTGGTCACCACCGGCGGTCCGCCCCGCGCCGAGCAGCCGGTGACCGTGCGCTCCCGCGACCTCGGCGTCACGGGCGTCGCGCGTGACGACGCGGTCATGGAGTGGTTCCAGGAGGCGCGGGTGCGCTACTTCATGGACCTGCACACCCTGGGCGAGGAGTGGGGTGCCGTCGTGGTCGCCCGGCTCGACCTCGACCTGCTGCGCGACGTACGCCGTGACGACGCTGTCGCCGTGCGCACCTGGGTCGCCCACCTCGGACGCACGTCGTTCACCGTGAACGCCGACCTGGTCGACGACACCGGCGAGGTGCGGGCACGCGCCACGGCGGTGGCGGTCAGCTTCGACCCCGCGACCCAGCGTCCGGCGCCGCTGGCCGCGGCCCACCGGGCCCGCCTGGAGCAGGAGCTCGCGGACTCCTAGCGGGCCGAGAGGTCGTCCATCGTGTTGACCATGAACTGGGCGGCGTGGGTGACGTAGTCCCAGAACTGCTGGTCCTGCTCCGGCGTCAGGTCGCTCGCGTCGAGGGCGGCGCGGAAGTGGCGCAGCCAGTGCTCGGCGGCCGTCGGCGTCACCGCGAAGGGAGCGTGGCGCATCCGCAGCCGCGGGTGACCACGGCGCTCGGAGTACGTCGTGGGGCCGCCCCAGTACTGCTCGAGGAACGAGGCGAAGCGGTCCTCGGCCGGGCCGAGGTCCTCCTCGGGGTACATCGGTCGCAGCACCTCGTCGCCGGCGACCCCCTCGTAGAAGCGGTGCACGATCGCGCGGATGGTGGCGCTGCCGCCGATCTCGTCGTAGAACGTGCTCACGGGTCCCATTGTGGGGGGCGGCCCGTGAGCGCGGGGGCGCGGGTGGGGCAGCCTGCTCAGCGCAGCGAGACGACGTAGCGCCGCGCCCGGGAGAGGTTGCGGAGCCCCGCCTCCCAGGTGATGCCGGCGACGAGCAGCACGGCGCCGACCAGCCCGATGGCCATCCAGCGGGGCACGGCGTCGGCCACCGGCCCGAGGTGGCGCAGGACCAGCAGCCCGGTGGCCAGCGCACCGACGACGAAGGGGGCGGAGAGCCGACCCAGGACGCCGACGGCGAGCGCCGCCAGCGAGCCGGCGGCCACCAGGGCGCCGCGGACCGACACCGGGTCGGGCAGGCAGAGCAGCAGGCTCGGGGCGAGGGACAGGGCGAGACCGGGCCCCAGTGCCGTGGCGCTGCCCAGCTCCGGGTCGCGGCGGAGCCGGAGCGCACCGCCGACCAGGAGCACGGCACCGATCGGCAGCGAGGCGAGCTCGGGTGCCTCGAGACCCGCGAGGCCACGCCACAGCAGCGCGAGCAGGCCCACCGCCAGGGCGAGCCAGCCGAGGGTCGCCCGGTCGCGCTGCCACACCGACGACACGGCGACCGCGGTGCCGACGACCGTGAGCACGAGGGCGCCGTCGGCGTCGCCGACCGTGGCGAGGGCGGCCAGGGTGAGCGGCACGGCGGCGAGCTCGAGGGTCAGCCGCGAGGCCGGCTGGCGGGTGGCGACGCGCGCGGCGAGCAGCAGCGCGGCGGCGTACGCCGCCAGCACCAGCGCCCGGGCGCCGCTGTCGGCCCCGAGCCAGGTGCCCCACTGGTGCAGCGCCCCGGCGCCGACGAGCACGGCGAGGCCGAGCAGCAGGGCCCCCGACACCGTGGCGCCGGCACGGTCGCGCGCCACCCCGGCGGCGGCCACCGGGACCGCCAGCGCGGTGAGCACCATCGCGATCAGCAGCTCCGAGCCGCTGGCCAGGGCGAGCCAGGTGACCAAGCCGCCGACCCACAGGGTCGCGCCGGAGGCGAGCACGGCCGCGGCGGGACGCTGGCGGAACCACCAGGCCGACCAGCCGGTCGCCCCGGCAGCGAGGAGCCCGGCGAGGACCGCGGCCCACAGCGGCACCCCGGTGGCGAGCACGGCGTCCCAGCCGCCGAGGGCGAGCGCGGCCACGCCGGCGGACACCGCGACGTCCTGGCGCAGGCCGGCGTCGCCGCGTGCGCGGCCGTCGGCGTGGACGCCGAGCAGGCCGGGCCCGCGCACCCCGACCAGGGCAGCCACGGAGAGAGCGGCCACGACGCCGTGGACCAGCCACACGAGGGGGTGCACGTCGCCCGCGGGAGCCAGCCGGGCCCCGGGCGTCAGCTCCACGGCCCCGTCCAGCAGCGCGCCCCTGACCACCCCGCCGGCCTGTCCCAGCAGCGCGCCGACCAGCCCCAGGGAGCCGAGGACGGCCAGCGGCGCCGCGGCCCGGGCCCACACGGTGGCAGCGAGGACGAGCAGGGCGAGCAGCAGCAGCTGGCCCGCCGCGGCGAGCAGGGCGCGCAGGTCGGGGGAGTCGGTGACCGCCGGCGAGGTGACGAGCAGCAGCAGGGCGACGAGCGCGCCGGTGGCGGCCACGCTGCGCGCGACGGCCACGGTGCCGTCGGCGAACCGACCGGCCAGCAGGCGGCGCGGCGCCTGCGCGACCGCCGCGGCGTACGCCGCTGCCACGACCAGGCCCCACCACCACAGCCAGCCTGGGTCGTCGTCGACGCCGGCACTGACGGACTCGACGACCACGAGCAGCAGCCAGGCGCCCACGGCCAGCAGCAGCGACCCGGCGGCCGACCACGGCAGCCGCAGCCGCTCCAGCACCCAGGCGACGGCCAGGAGCACGCCCACGAGCACCGCCGCCGCTGGCGCCGGGTCGTCACGGCCGAGGAGCTGCGCCACGCTCAGGGCGGCCACCCCGAGCACGGCCACCACCTGGGGGGTGACCAGCGTGCGGCACGGGGTGCGCCGCGCCCAGGCCGCCGCGGCCGCCCCGAGCACCAGCAGCGCCGCTCCCACGACGCTGCTGGTCCAGCGGCCCGAGAGGTCGGTGACGAGCAGGTCGGCCGCCGAGGCGGCGTACAGGTCGAGCGCGAGGGTGACGCCGACGACCAGCCAGAGCGTCTCGGCGGAGGCGCGCAGGCCACGCACGGTGACCAGCACGGCGCTGAGTCCGAGCAGCAGGGTCAGGACCAGCATCACCAGGCTCCGGCCCCACAGCCCCAGCACGTCCCAGGCGACTCCCAGGAAGATCGCGGCGAAGACGACCAGGCACAGTCCACCGAGCGAGAGCAGGACGACCGGGACCGACGCCGCCGCGAGGCCACGGCGGGGCGAGGCGGGCTCGTCAGGGCGCGGAGGTGCGCTCGGGTACGGCGCCGGGGCGGGCGCTGGAGCGGGCGTCGGGGGGACCGGTGTCGAGGGGACGGGGGGCGAGGGGACGGGCGCGGGCGGCGAGGTGACGGACGCGGGTGCGGGGGTGGCGGGAGGCACCGTCGCTGCCTGCCGCAGCCGGGAGACGAGCCGGTCGGCGGTGAGCATGGTCTGCCACAGCTCGGCGGCGACCGGGCCCCGGAGCCGCAGGCCGCAGTCGGGGCAGGTGCCGGCGGCGTCGAGCGCGGCGCGGCAGTCCGGGCAGATCGTGGGGTCCGCGAGTCGGCTCATGCCACCGATGATCGTGGGTCGCGGGCCCCCTGGCCTCGGTCGGCACGCTCAACGTGCCTGAGTAGGCCTACTCAGTGCCGCGCTGGGGCGCCTGCGACTCGTTGCTGTCGCCGGTGGCCCGGGTGCTCTCGGCGCCGGGCGGCTGCTGCCACACCATCCGCTGGGGCAGCACCATCTCGATGCCCTCGTGGTCGAAGCGCGCCTTGATCCGCTGCCGCATCTCGCGGGCGACGGCCCACTGCTCCAGCGGCGCCGTCTTCAGCGTGACCCGGACCACGACGCCCTGCGGGCCGAGGTCCTGCACGCCCCACACCTCGGGCTCCTCGATGACGACGTCACGGAAGTCCTCGTCGCCCCAGAGGTCGTGCGCGACCTCCGAGAGCACGCGCTTGACCCGCACCAGGTCCTCGCCGTAGCCGACGGTGACGTCGAGCACGGTGCGCGCCCAGTTCTGGCTCTGGTTGCCGACCCGCAGGATCTCGCCGTTGCGGACGTACCAGACCGTGCCGTCGACGTCGCGCACGCGCGTCACGCGCAGCCCGACCGCCTCCACGGTGCCGATCGCCTCGCCGAGGTCGACGGCGTCGCCGACGCCGTACTGGTCCTCGATCATCATCATCACGCCGGAGAGGAAGTCCTTGACGAGGTTCTGCGCGCCGAAGCCGATGGCCAGGCCGAGCACGCCGGCGCTCGCCAGGATGGGGGCGACGTCCATCCCGACCTCGGAGAGCACCATCACGAAGGCGACGCCGAAGACCACGGTGGTGGTGATGCTCTTGAGCAGGGTGCCGAGGCTGCGGGCTCGCTGGGCGCGCCGGGTGTTGGTGTGCGGACGGCCCGGGAGCGGCGTGCTCTCGGCGCGGGCGATGACCCGGTCGATGGCCTTGCTCGCGACCCACCGGATCAGCGCGGCGACGAGCAGGATGCCGAGGATCTTCGACGGCACCCCGATCAGCCAGGTGGCGACGCCGGCGGCGGTCTCGTTGCCGGTCCAGCTCAGCACCGCGTCGCAGGTCAGGCTCTCGTCGCGGTCGCACCTCGCCAGTCCGGGCGGCACGGGCACCTCGACGAGCAGGGGGACGCGGAGCCAGCCCAGGAGCGGGCCCAGCAGCGAGGCCAGCAGGGAGATCGGGACGGTCGCGGCGGGGGTGAGGAGGTCGGGGATCGGGCCCAGGGGGAGCTCAGGCATGCCCGCGAGGCTACGAGGACGCCTGCGCGAGACCAAAGCGCGCGCGGGCTATCCTTCCTGTGTGTTCACTCACGAGCGCCCGACCCCCGCCCGCCGTCGTGCCCGAGGGCTGCGTGCCGGCCTCACGGCCACCGCCACGACGCTCGTGCTGGCCGCCTCGGCGGCGCCCGCCGCGGCCGACACCCCGACCGCCTGGGAGCAGCCGCCGGAGGTCTCCGTGCTGGGCTTCCTGCTCGTGCTGGTGATCCTCCCGGTCGGCCTCGCGCTCGTCATCGCGCTGCTCTCGGTCCTCCCGTCGCTGGCCGGCGACAAGGACTACGAGGGAGGCGGCTGGCGCGGCGACGCGGAGTGGTTCGGCGCACCGACCAAGGGCGTCGGCGCAGCCGACTCCGTCACCCCGGAGCAGCTCGAGGCGAGCAGCAAGGGCTCCGGGGGCACCAGTGCCAGCTGGTGAGCTGAGCGCTCGCCAGCAGGCCGAGATCGACCGGGCGATGCGCCGGGCCGAGACCACCTGCCGCTTCGAGTTCTCGGTCTTCGTCGGCCACGCCCAGGGTCCCTCGCGCGACTACGCCCGGCGGCTGCACGCCGCCCTGACCAGCCCCGCCCGCAGCGTGCTGGTGATGGTCGACCCCGCGGCGCGGGTGCTCGAGATCGTCACGGGGGCCGAGGTGCGCCACGCGCTCGACGACGACGCCGTCGGCCTCGCTGCCTCCGGCATGCAGTCGGCCTTCGCCGAGGGCGACCTCGTCGGCGGGCTCACCGACGGCATCGGTCGGCTCGCCGACGCCGCCTCCCGCTCGCGCGCCTGACGGGGGGGCCGGGCCCCGGCCCGCCCTTCGAGAGACGTCGTCAGGTGCCTTCGTCAGGAGGCGTCGCAGGCCTGGGCGGCGAGGTAGCGCTCCACGTCGGCAGCACCCTCGCGCACGTAGCGCTGCGCGGCGGGGTCGGCGTCGGTCTCGCGGAGCCACTGCGTCACGCGCTCCAGCAGCGCCGCTGAGGCGAGCGGCCGGGGGAAGAGTCCCTCCAGGGCGGTCGACGCACGCTGCGTGCCCTTTTCCTCCCACAGCGTCGCGGCGGCCTCGAGGTAGCGCTCGACGTACGGCGCGAGCACCTCCTCCTGCCCCGGCTGCATGAAGGCCATGACCGTGCTGCGCTGCGTCTCGTTCGGGACGTCGTCGCGCACCACCGCCATCTCCCACGCCTCGGCCTTGGCCTCCGCGGTGGGTCGCGCGGCGCGGGCGGAAGCCGCCCGCTGCTGGCCGGAGATGGTCTGGTCGGCGGCCGCCTCCTGCTCGATGCGGTCGGCGTCGACCCGGCCCTCCCGGGCCAGGGCGCTGAGCAGCGTCCAGCGGATGTCGGCGTCGATGGTGAGCCCGGGCAGCGAGCCCGTGCCCTCCAGCAGCGAGGCCAGCAGGTCGAGCGCCGCCTCGGAGTGGGCTGCGCCGGCCAGGGCGCGCAGGAAGGTCAGCTGCTGGTCGCTGCCGGCCTCGGCCTGCTCGAGCAGCGCGCGCAGCCCCTGCTCCCACCGGGCGCGCAGCTGCGGCCGGTACGCGGGGTCGGAGAGGTGGGCCACGGCCTGCGCGGCGTACGCCGGGATCCGGCTGGAGCCGGTGGGGTCGGTCTCGGCCGCGATGTTGCCGAGCACGAGCTCGACGAAGTCGCGGGCCCGCATCTCGGCGTCTCGGGTCATGTCCCAGGCGGCGGTCCAGCACAGCGCGCGGGACAGCGAGTCGTCGAGCCGGGAGAGCCCGGCGACGACGGTGGCCAGCGACCGCTCGTCGAGCCGGATCTTGGCGTAGGTCAGGTCGCCGTCGTTGAGCAGCAGCAGGTCGGGCTGCCGCTCGCCGACCAGGTCGGGGATCGAGGTCGACTCGCCGTGCACGTCGACCTCGACGGCCGTGCGCCGCACCAGGTGCTCGCCCCCCTCGCCGTCCGGCACGGCGTCGTAGAGGCCGATGCCGAGGCGGTGGCGCCGCAGCGTCGGGTGCTCGACCGAGGCGCTCTGGATCACCGCGAAGGAGGTGTAGCGGCCCTCGGCGTCGAGGTCGAAGCGCGGGGTGAGCGTGTTGACGCCGCTGGTCTGCAGCCACTCCTTGGCCCACGAGTCGAGCTCGCGACCCGAGGGGCCCTCGAGGGCCCGGAGCAGGTCGCCGAACTCGGTGTTGCCGAAGGCGTGGTCGCGGAAGTAGTCGCGCAGGCCCACCAGGAAGTTGTCGAGCCCCACCCAGGCGACGAGCTGCTTGAGCACCGAGGCGCCCTTGGCGTAGGTGATGCCGTCGAAGTTGACCTCCACGGCCCGCAGGTCGTGGTTGTCGGCCGCGATCGGGTGGGTGCTGGGCAGCTGGTCCTGGCGCAGCGCCCAGTTCTTGCGCACGTTGGCGAAGCCGGTCCAGGCCTCGTCGAACTCGGTGGCCTCGACGGCCGCCTGGTGGCAGGCCCACTCGGCGAAGGACTCGTTGAGCCAGAGGTCGTCCCACCAGGTCATGGTCACCAGGTCGCCGAACCACATGTGGGCCATCTCGTGCAGGATCACGGTCGCGCGGAACTCGTAGAACGAGGCGTCCTGGCGGCCGCGCGGCAGGTACTCGTCGCGCAGCGTCACGGCGCCGGCGTTCTCCATCGCGCCCATGTTGTACTCCGGCACGTAGAGCTGGTCGTACTTGCCGAAGGGGTACGCCATGTCGAAGGCGTCCTCGAAGTAGGCGAAGCCCTGGCGGGTGACCTCGACCAGCTTGTCGACGTCGAGGTAGGGCACGAGGGACTGCCGGCAGTAGTGGCCGAGCGGGATCTCCTCGAAGCGCCCCCGGTAGACGTCGTGCGTCGCGTGGTACTCGCCGGCGATGATCGCGGTGATGTAGGTCGACATCGGCAGCGTCTCGGCGAAGCGCCAGACGGCGACGCCGTCACCGGCCGGCTCGGGCTCGGGGGTGGGGGAGTTGGAGACCACGGTCCACGAGTCGGGCGCCGTGACCGCGAAGCCGAAGCGGCTCTTGAGGTCGGGCTGCTCGAAGGTGGTGAAGACGCGTCGTGCGTCGGGCACCTCGAACTGGGAGTAGGTGTAGACGCGGTCGTCGACGGGGTCGACGAAGCGGTGCAGGCCCTCGCCGGTGCGCGAGTAGGGCAGCGACGCCGCGACGACCAGCTCGTTGTCGGCGGCCAGGTCGGTCAGCGCGATCCGGCCGTCGGCGTACGCCGTCGGGTCGAGCCGGCGCCCGTTGAGGGTCATCTCGGGCGACTCGGCGCCGACGAGGTCGGCGAAGGTCTCGGCCCCGGGCTCGCTGCAGCGGAAGCGCAGCGTCGTGGTGGAGCCGAAGTGGGTCTCTCCGGTGGTGAGGTCGAGCTCGACGGTGTAGGAGTCGACGTCCAGCAGGCGGGCGCGGGTGCGCGCCTCGTCGCGGGTCAGGTTGGTGCCAGGCATGCCGATGATCATGTCATCACCCGGGCCGCGGGAATGCCGGGCCCGGAGGGGTACTTGGACCAACCATGAGCACCGACACCGCATCCCCCGAGACAAGCCCCGGGTCCACCGCGTCCAAGGACGTCGCCGACTTCTGGTTCGACCCCCGCTGTCCCTTCGCCTGGATCACCTCGCGCTGGATCCTCGAGGTCGAGCAGGTGCGCGACATCGAGGTGCGCTGGCACGTCATGAGCCTGGCCTACCTCAACCAGGACAAGGACATCCCCGACGACTACCGCGAGATGCTCAAGACGGCGTGGGGCCCCGTCCGCGTGTGCATCAAGGCGGCGCAGGAGCACGGCGACGAGGTGCTCGCCCCGCTCTACACCGCCTTCGGCACCCGGATCCACGTCCAGCAGCAGGAGTTCGACCGCCAGGTCGGCGTCGACGCCCTCGCGGACGCAGGCCTGCCCGCCGAGCTCATCGAGGCGTGGGACGACAGCTCGCTCGACGAGGCGGTGGCCACGAGCCACCACGAGGGCATGGACGCCGTCGGCGACGACGTGGGCACGCCGACGATCCACGTCAACGGCACCGCCTTCTTCGGCCCGGTGATCACCAAGGCGCCCCGTGGCGAGGAGGCAGGGCAGCTCTGGGACGGCATCGTGCAGGCCGCCGCCTATCCCTTCTTCTTCGAGCTCAAGCGCAGCCGCAGCGCCGACCTCGACTTCAGCTGAGCCCCGCCGGGGGCGGCCCGGCGCCTACGCGCGCCGGAAGCCGCCCTCGGTGTCCAGCACCTGGCCGACCACCCAGCGGCCCTCGTCGGAGACGAGCCACGCCACGAGCCGCGCGGGGTCGTCGGGCTCGCCGAAGCGGCCCGCCGGGAAGTGGGCGCGGACCCACTCCAGCTGCTCGGGCCGGTCGCTGGTGTCGGCCGACAGGTAGCCCGTGTCGACCGGTCCCGGGTTGACGGTGTTGAGCAGGATGCCGCGGTCGACCAGCTCGTCGGCCACGGTCGCGGTCACCCCGGCCAGCGCGGCCTTCGAGGCGGCGTACGCGACCTCCCCGCGCATCGGGCCGAGGCCCTGGCCCGAGGTCAGCCACACCACGCGCCCGCCGGCGCGCCCGTCGTGACGGCGGGCGAAGGCGGCGGTGAGGAGCAGCGTCGCGCGGGTGTTGACCTGCCAGTGGCCGTCGAGCGTCTCCGGCGTCTGCTCGAGCAGCGAGCCGTCGCCGCCGCTGCGGGCGTGGTTGCAGACCAGCACGTCGAGATGACCCAGGCGTGCGGCGGCGTGCGCCACCAGCCGCTCGGCGGCGTCGGGCTCGGCCAGGTCGGCCTCCAGGTCGGTCAGCACGGCGCTGGGGGCGAGGTGCTCCCGGAGCGCGTCGAGGGCCGCGGCGGTGTCGTCGGCACCCCACGGCTGCGCCGCGTCGTGCGCGGCGAGGTGCTGCACGCACAGGCTCGCCCCCATGTCGGCCAGCCGGGTCGCGATGGCGTGCCCGATGCCGCCACGGCGGGCAGCACCGGTGACGAGTGCGCTGCGCCCGGCGAGCGGGAGCGTCTCGTGGGCGGTCACAGGCCACACGTCGCGTGCAGCGTGCCGCGCTCGTCGTGGTGCAGGAGCAGCAGGTCGTCCTCGGCGATCAGGGTGCTCACGGGTCCACCGTAGGAATCCCGGTCGAGGCAGCGCCAGCGAGATCACTAACCTCTCCTGCATGACACATGTCCTGTCCGCCGTCGCCTGGCCCTACGCCAACGGCCCGCGTCACATCGGGCACGTCGCCGGCTTCGGCGTGCCCTCCGACGTCTTCAGCAGGTACATGCGGATGGCCGGCCACGACGTGCTGATGGTCTCCGGCACCGACGAGCACGGCACCCCGATCCTGATCGCCGCCGACGAGGCGGGGATCACGCCCCAGGAGCTGGCCGACCGCAACCACCGGGTGATCGCCGAGGACCTCGTCGCCCTCGGGGTGTCCTACGACCTCTACACGCGCACCACGACGCGCAACCACACCGCCGTCGTGCAGGAGCTCTTCACCGGCGTCCACGCCAACGGCTACTTCCTGGAGCAGACGACCTACGGCGCGATCTCGCCGTCGACCGGGCGCACGCTGCCCGACCGCTACATCGAGGGCACCTGTCCGATCTGCGGCTACGACAAGGCCCGCGGCGACCAGTGCGACAACTGCGGCAACCAGCTCGACCCCGCCGACCTGAAGGACCCCCGGTCGCGGATCAACGGCGAGACCCCGGAGTTCGTCGAGACCCAGCACTTCTTCCTCGACCTGCCCGCCGTGGCCGAGGCGCTCGGCCGCTGGCTCGACGAGCGGGAGGCCAGCGGGCTGTGGCGCCCCAACGTGATCCGCTTCTCCAAGAACATCCTGGAGGACATCCGCCCGCGGGCGATGACGCGCGACATCGACTGGGGCATCCCGGTGCCGCTCGACGGCTGGCGCGACAACCCCACCAAGCGCCTCTACGTGTGGTTCGACGCCGTCATCGGCTACCTCTCGGCCAGCATCGAGTGGGCCCGCCGCACCGGCGACCCCGAGCGCTGGCGCGAGTGGTGGGGCGACCCGGAGGCCCTGTCGTACTACTTCATGGGCAAGGACAACATCACCTTCCACAGCCAGATCTGGCCCGGGGAGCTGCTGGCGTACTCCGGCCTGGGCGACAAGGGCGGGGAGCCGGGGGAGTACGGCGTGCTCAACCTGCCGACCGAGGTGGTCTCGAGCGAGTTCCTGACCATGGAGGGCAGGAAGTTCTCCTCCTCCCAGCGCGTCGTGATCTACGTGCGCGACCTGCTCAGCCGCTACCAGCCCGACGCCTTCCGCTACTTCGTGGCCGCGGCCGGGCCGGAGAACCAGGACAGCGACTTCACCTGGGCGGAGTTCGTGCGGCGCACCAACGACGAGCTGGTCGCCGGCTGGGGCAACCTGGTCAACCGCACCGCCTCGATGATCGCCAAGAGCTTCGGCGAGATCCCCGAGGCGGGCGAGCTCACCGCCGCCGACCAGGCCCTGCTCGACCGCGTCGGCGCGACCTTCGAGACGGTGGGCGACCTGATCGGCCGGCACCGGCAGAAAGCCGCCGTCGGCGAGGCGATGAGGGCCGTGGCCGACGTCAACCGCTACGTCACCGACACCGCGCCGTGGACCCTCAAGAGCGACGACCAGCGCGAGCGGCTCGCGACCGTCCTGCGGGTCACGGCGCAGTGCGTCGCCGACCTCAACGTCGTGCTCTCGCCCTTCCTGCCCTTCTCGGCCAACGCCGTGCACGCCGTGCTCGGCGGCACCGGGAGCGTGCAGCCGATGCCCTCGCTGGTCGAGGTCGACGACCTCGACGGGGGAGCGGGCTACCCCGTCATCACCGGCGACTACACCGGGGCCGCCCCGTGGCGGCGGGTCGAGCTCGTGACCGGCACGCCGGTCGCCCGGCCCACCCCGGTCTTCGTCAAGCTCGACCCGTCGGTCGTCGACGAGGAGCTCGCCCGGCTGGCGTCGTCGTGAGCGAGGTGCTGTGGCCGCAGGCGCGCGCCCAGGTCGAGGCAGCGGCGGGGGAGCCCCCGCCGACCGCCGCCGACGTCGCACGGCGACGCGAGGAGGCCCGAGCGGCGGCCGCCGCCGAGCCCCGCGTCCCCGTCGCCCGGGTCGAGGACGTCGTCGCCGACGGCGTGCCCTGCCGGCTCTACGTGCCCGAGTCCGCCCGCCCGGGAGCGGTCGTGCACCTGCACGGCGGCGGCTTCGTCTTCCACGACGTCGAGGTGCACGACAACGCCGCGCGGCGACTGGCGGTCGCCAGCGGCGTCGCCGTGCTCAGCGTCGACTACCGCCGGCCGCCCGAGCACCCCTTCCCGGCGGCGGCCGACGACGCCGCGGCCGTCGTCCGCTGGGCCCGCGACGGCTTCGCCGGGCCGCTCTACGCCCACGGCGACAGCGCCGGCGCCAACCTCGCCCTCGTCGCCGCACTGCGCCACCCCGGCACGCTCGCCGCGCTCGCGCTCACCTACCCCTTCCTCGACCCGCGCGCCGAGGGGGCGTCGTACGCCCTGGAGGACGTCGGCTTCCGGCCGGCCGAGGCCGCTTGGTACTGGGAGCAGTACGCCGCCTCGCCGGCGGACCTCGACGACCCCGACCTCGCGCCCCTCCGCTCCTCCGACGAGCGGCTGGCCACGCTGCCGCCCACGCTGGTGACGACCGCCGAGGGCGACCCCCTGCGCGACGAGGGCGAGCTGCTGGCGCGCCGCCTCGCCGGTCTCGGCGTGCGGGTCACCGCGACCCGCTACCTCGGCCAGGTGCACGGCTTCTGGCGCCACCCCGCGGTCTTCGACGCCGCCGATCCGCTGACCGCCCAGGTCGCGGGCTTCCTCGGGCTGCACCGGGGCGGTCGCTGACCCCGTGCTCCGGCTCCCCGGTCCGGCGGTCGCCGGGTCGCGCTCTAGCCTTGCCCCATGCGCGTGCACCTCGGCTCCGACCACGCGGGGCTCGACCTGAAGGACCACCTGATCGGCTGGCTGCAGGAGCAGGGCCACGAGCCGGTCGACCACGGTCCGCACCAGTACGACGCGCAGGACGACTACCCCGTCTTCTGCCTCCGCGCGGCCGAGGCCGTGGCGGCGGAGCCGGGCAGCCTCGGCGTGGTCATCGGGGGCTCCGGCAACGGCGAGCAGATCGCCGCCAACAAGGTGCTCGGCGTGCGCTGCGCGCTGGCCTGGAGCGAGGAGACCGCGCGGCTCGGCCGCGAGCACAACGACGCCAACGTGGTCTCGGTGGGCGGCCGGATGCACTCCCTCGACGACATGACCCGCTTCGTCGGCGTCTTCCTCGAGACGCCCTTCAGCGGCGAGGAGCGCCACGTCCGGCGCATCGCGATGATGTCGGCCTACGAGACGACCCGCGAGCTGCCGCCCCTGCCCGAGAGCGCGCTCGGCGGTGCCTGAGGGCCACACCCTCTTCCGACTGGCGCGCGCGGTCGACGGCGCCTTCGCCGGCGACGTGGTCGCCAGCAGCAGCCCGCAGGGCCGCTTCGCCGCCTCCGCGGGCGTGCTCGACGGCCTGGTGCTGACGGGGGCGAGCAGCCGGGGCAAGCACCTCTTCGTCGACTTCGACCAGGACCTCGCGGTGCACGTGCACCTCGGGCTCTACGGCAAGCTCCACGTCGGTCGTGCCCCCGCTCCCGCGCCCGTGGGGCAGGTGCGCTGGCGCCTGGAGTCGGAGCGGTCGTACGCCGACCTGCGCGGCGCCACCGCCTGCGAGGTGGTCACGCCGGAGCAGCGGGGGCTCATCCTCGACCGCCTCGGCCCGGACCCGCTCGACCCCCACGCCGACCCCGAGCCGGCGTACGAGCGGATCCGGCGCAGCCGCGCGCCGATCGGCGGGCTGCTGATGGACCAGAGCGTCGTCGCGGGGGTCGGCAACGTCTACCGGGCCGAGGTGCTCTTCCGGCACCGGCTGCACCCGCTGCGGCCGGGCAGGACCCTGCAGCGGTCGCGGCTGGAGGCGCTGTGGCTCGACCTCGTCGGCCTGCTGCACGACGGCGTCCGTGCCGGCAGGATCCTCACGCTGCGCCCCGAGGACGAGCCCGCGGCACGCCGATCCGAGACCGAGGACGGCGTCCGGGTCCGCAACTACGTCTACCGCCGGCAGGGCCGCGCGTGCCTGGTCTGCGGGGCCACGGTGCGCACCGAGCCGCTGCAGCAGCGCAACGTCTTCTGGTGTCCGCGTTGTCAGCCTGTCTTCCGCTCGCGCGCCGTACTGTAAGCCCCCGAGCCCGTCCCTCCGACTCCTCCGAAGGCCTCCACGTGCCCCGACGTCAGTCGCTGTCCCCCAGCTCGCTGTGGCGACGGATGCGCCGTGAGCTCGCGGTCTCCGACCGGCTCTCGCTGGCGTCGCTGGTGCTGCTCACGCTGCTGCTCACGGCGGCGGGCCTGGTGTGGCCCACCTGGGTCCCCTTCACCACCCTGCTGGTGCCGATGTTCCTGGGGAGCCTGCTGCTGGGTCCCCGCACGCTGCCGTGGTTCGTGGTGCTCGTCACGGGCTGCACCTGCCTGGTGCTCTTCCTGGAGACCGAGATCAGCAACCGCTCGATCGTGCGGCTCGCCACGACCTTCGCCATCGCGCTGCTGATCATGGCGGCGTCCTTCCGCCGCAGCCGGCTGGGCGTCTCCGGACCCCGGGGCGAGTCGATGTTCGTCGACCTGCGCGACCGGATCGCCCGGCAGGGCACGCTGCCGCAGCTCCCGGAGCGCTGGCTGGTCGAGACGATCACGCGCTCGGAGGGCGGCACCTCCTTCGCCGGTGACTTCGTGGTCGCCCAGCGCACCCAGGACCAGCACCTCGAGCTCGTGGTCGTCGACGTCTCCGGCAAGGGGGTCGAGGTGGGGGCCCGCTCGCTCTTCCTCTCCGGCGCCTTCAACGGCATCGTCTCGGCGCTGCCCGGTGGCCAGTTCCTCCCGGCCGCCAACGCCTACCTGCTGCGCCAGGACTGGGACGAGGGCTTCGCCACCGCGATCCACCTCCACCTCGACCTGGCCACCGGCGACTTCGAGCTCCGCAAGGCGGGGCACCCGCCGGCGGTGTGGGTGCACGCCGGCTCGGGCCGGTGGAGCGTCGTCAGCTCCGACGGGCCCGCGCTGGGGCTGCTGCCCGACACCGACTTCGAGTGCGTCTCCGGCCGGCTGGCCGTGGGCGACGGCCTGATGATGTACACCGACGGCCTCGTGGAGAGCTCGACCCGCGACATGTCGCTGGGCATCGACAAGCTCGCCGGCCTCGGGACGCGGCTGCTCGCCGAGGGCTTCGAGGACGGCGCCGAGTACGTCATGAAGGGCATGCAGGCCACCGACGACGACCGCGCCCTGGTGCTCGTGCACCGGCGCTGGTAGGCCGCGGGGCCGCCTCGGTTCGGAGGGCGCCGGGTCGCTGTGGCACGATGGGGCCGGCCAGCCGGGGGATGCGCGTCGTACGTCGCTCTCGGTGCGGCGTGCGCGGATGTAGCTCAATGGTAGAGCCTCAGTCTTCCAAACTGATGACGCGGGTTCGATTCCCGTCATCCGCTCTGCAAGGGTCCCTCGCACCCCGCGGAGGGCCTCTTGGCGGGGCGTAGCGTAGTGGCTAGCGCGCCTGCTTTGGGAGCAGGAGACCGCAGGTTCGAGTCCTGTCGCCCCGACACGTCAGCAGCAACCGATCAAGGAGATCCCAGACTCGTGAAGAGCACCGTTGCGACCCTGAGCCCGACCCGGGCCAAGCTCACCGTCGAGGTGCCCTTCGAGGAGCTCAAGCCGAGCCTCGACGCCGCCTACCAGGCGATCGCCAAGCAGGTGAACATCCCCGGCTTCCGCAAGGGCAAGGTGCCCCCGCCGGTCATCGACCGTCAGGTCGGCCGCGGCGCGGTCCTCGACCAGGCCATCAACGAGGCGCTGCCCCAGCTCTACGTGCAGGCGCTGCAGGACAACGAGCTGCAGCCGCTGGCGCAGCCCGAGATCGACGTGACCCGGCTCGAGGACAACGACGTCTTCGAGTTCACCGCCGAGGTCGACGTGCGCCCCGCCATCGAGCTGCCGGCGTACGACGACCTGGCCGTGAGCGTCGACGACCTCACCGTCAGCGACGACGACGTCGACGAGCAGGTCGAGGCGCTCCGCGAGCGCTTCGCGACGCTCAAGGACGTCGAGCGCGCGGCGCAGGACGGCGACCTGGTCACCATCGACCTGCGGGCCACCACGCCCGAGGGCGAGGCGCTCGAGGGCGGGGAGGTGTCGGACTACTCCTACAAGGTGGGCTCCGGCGACATGATCCCCGGCATCGACGAGGCCCTCGTCGGTCTCTCGGCGGGCGAGGAGGCGACCTTCACCTCCCAGCTCGTCGGCGGCGACCTCGCCGGCCAGGACGTCTCGGTGACCGTCAAGGTGTCGGCTGTCAAGGAGCAGGAGCTCCCCGAGCTCGACGACGACTTCGCCCAGACCGCCTCGGAGTTCGACACCGTGGCCGAGCTGCGCGACGACGTCAGCACCCGGCTGGAGCGCGGCAAGCGGCTCGAGCAGGCGGCCGAGGCCCGTGACGCGGTGCTCGAGAAGCTGCTCGACAGCGCCGAGATCCCGCTGCCCGACTCCCTGGTCGAGCAGGAGCTCACCGCGCGCCGCCAGGAGATCGAGCAGCAGCTCGGCTTCGCCGGCATGACGATGGAGTCCTACCTCGACTCCGAGGAGCAGACCATCGACGAGTTCGAGGCCGAGCTGGAGAAGCGGGTCCGCGACGCCGTCGCCTCGCAGTTCCTCCTCGACGAGGTCGCCAAGGCCGAGGAGATCGGGGTCGAGCAGGACGAGCTGCAGGCGCACCTGATGCGTCGTGCGCAGCAGTCGGGCCAGAACCCGCAGGAGTTCATCCAGCACATGCTGGAGCACAACCACATCCCCGAGATGGTCTCCGAGGTCGTGCGGGGCAAGGCGCTGGCGCGCATCGTCGAGGCCGCCACGGTCACCGATGCCTCCGGCAACGCCGTCGACCTGAAGAACCTGCAGCCCGACGGGTCGCTGGGGGAGCCGCAGCCCGAGACGGACGCCGAGCTCGACGTCGAGCCCGAGACGTCGACCGCGGCCGAGCCCGACTCGGCCGAGTCTTCGGACGACGCGGCCGCCGAGAGCACCGAGAGCACCGAGAGCGCCGACAGCACCAAGGCCTGAGCGGCACGCGACACCGCGGAGGTCTTGACCCCGCGACGGTCACAGTGAACACTTGTGCACTGTGACCGTCGCTCCCGCCACCCGTCTCGACGCCCTCGCGCTGGCCGCCCAGGCGGCCGACGACGTGGTGCTCGGCACGGTGCGGGGCGTGCACGACGCCGTCTCCGCGCGGGTGCACGGGACGGTCGGCGGCGCGCTCGGTGGCGGCGTGGCCTCGGTGACCCGGTGCGTGCACCGCGGCATCGCCGACGGCGTCTTCGC
Source organism: Nocardioides aequoreus (assembly GCF_000720335.1). Lineage (GTDB taxonomy): Bacteria > Actinomycetota > Actinomycetes > Propionibacteriales > Nocardioidaceae > Marmoricola > Marmoricola aequoreus. The sequence goes on from NZ_JOJN01000008.1 coordinate 70,499, forward strand.
CGGGGTGAGCGGGGGCCTGCGACTCGGCTCGGCCGGGTTGCGGCTCGCCTCGCGCCACGGCGCAGGTGGGGGAGCCCTCGACGCCTCCCCGGCCGGACGCTTCCTCAGCGGCGCCGTCAACGGGCTCATCGGCGACCAGCTGCGCGAGGAGGCGCACCCGGTCTACTTCGACATGGCGGTGCGCCACGAGGGCCGCGACGTGTCGCCGACGCGCGAGGCCCTCGCGGCGGCGTACCCCGCGGCCGGCGGCAAGGTCGTCGTCTTCGTGCACGGGCTCTGCGAGGTCGAGGACGTCTGGTGGCGCCCGGAGTGCCCCCGCCGCGAGGAGCCGCCCCGGCGCAGCTACGGCGACCGCCTGGTCGCCCAGGGCTGGACCCCGGTCTACCTCCGGGTCAACACCGGCCTGCCGGTGGGGGAGAACGGCGCGGCCCTCTCGGCCCTGCTGCAGCGGCTCACCGAGGAGTGGCCGGTCGCCGTCGACCGGCTCGCGCTGGTCGGCCACTCGATGGGCGGTCTCGTGGTGCGTGCGGCGGGCGCGGTCAGCAGCGACCGGCAGCGGTCGTGGACCGACCTGGTGACCGACGTCGTCTGCCTGGGGACGCCGCACCTGGGCGCGCCGCTCGAGCGTGTCGTCGACTGGGGCGTCCGGGCGCTCGGCCGGCTGCCCGAGGCCGCGCCCTTCGGGCGCATCCTGGAGTTCCGCTCCGTCGGCATCCTCGACCTGCGCCACGGCCTCTCGCCCGACGTGCAGAACCTGCCGCACGCGCGCTACCGCCTGGTCGGCGCCACGCTCTCCAAGCGCCCTGACGGCCCCGGGTCGGGCACGTTGGGCGATCTGCTGGTGCCCTTCGCCTCGGCCATGGGCCGCGGCCGCGACGGCACCGAGATGTTCCCCGGCGCCGAGACGCTGCACGTGCAGGGCGACCACTTCGACCTGCTCAACCACGACCGGGTGCACGCGGCGCTGGAGCAGTGGCTGGCCGACCGCGACGACGTCCCGACCCGGGCGGAATCGGCCACGTCCTGAGCCTGGCGGGATCAGCCGTGGGCGAACAGTGGGGGCGGGGCCTGGAATTGACGGTCCCGACGTCTAGGGTCGGAGCCGTGACTGACTACAACCCGGCGGGCTCCCCCGGCGTGCACCTGGCGCAGCTCGACCACCAGATGAACGGCGCGGCGGCGGGCTACGGCCTCGACGACCACATCTACCAGCGGCTGCTCCGCGAGCGGATCGTCTTCCTCGGCTCGGAGGTGCGCGACGCCAACGCCAACGCGATCTGCGCCCAGCTGCTGCTGCTCTCGGCCGAGGACCCCGAGGCCGACATCTTCCTGCACATCAACAGCCCCGGCGGCTCGGTCGACTCGGGCATGGCGATCTACGACACCATGAACTACATCCCCAACGACGTCGCCACCGTCGCCATGGGCCTTGCAGCGTCGATGGGCCAGTTCCTGCTGTGCGCCGGCACCGAGGGCAAGCGCTACTCGCTGCCCCACGCGCGGATCATGATGCACCAGCCCTCGGGCGGCATGGGCGGCTCCGCCTCCGACATCCGGATCCAGGCCGAGCAGTCGCTGCACATCAAGAAGGTCATGCAGGAGCTCATCGCGCAGCACACCGGCCAGACGCTCGAGCAGATCGAGCGCGACTCCGACCGCGACCGCTGGTTCACCGCCGAGCAGGCCAAGGAGTACGGCTTCATCGACAACGTCATCAGCAGCGCGCGTGAGGCGGCCGACGAGGGCCGCCCCGCCCGCGGCAAGTGACCACCCAGACCACCAGCCGCCTCCAGCGAAAGACGAGCCAGCGATGAACTACTACATCCCCCAGTGGGAGGAGCGCACGTCCTACGGCGTGCGTCGCATCGACCCCTACGCCAAGCTGTTCGAGGACCGCATCATCTTCCTCGGCACCCCGATCAGCGACGACATCGCCAACGCGGTGATGGCGCAGCTGCTGTGCCTGGAGTCGATGGACCCCCAGCGCGACATCAGCATCTACATCAACAGCCCCGGCGGCTCCTTCACGGCGATGACGGCGATCTACGACACGATCCGCTTCATCCAGCCCGACGTGTCGACGGTGTGCCTGGGTCAGGCGGCCTCGGCCGCGGCGATCCTGCTCGCGGCCGGTGCTCCCGGCAAGCGGATGGCGCTGCCCAACAGCCGGATCCTGATCCACCAGCCCTACACCGAGGGCACCTACGGCCAGTCCTCCGACATCGAGATCCAGGCCAACGAGATCCTGCGGATGCGTGAGCTGCTGGAGACGATGATCGCGGAGCACTCGGGCAAGTCCGCCGAGGAGGTCAGCGCCGACATCGAGCGCGACAAGATCCTCACCGCGCAGGGCGCGCTCGACTACGGCTTGATCGACTCCATCCTGGAGTCCCGCAAGGCCGCCCAGCTGGTCTAGCCGCCGGTCCGGGACACGACGACGGGTCGTCGTGTCCCGGCCACACGGGAGCGGACTTCGGAGTACCGTTCCCACGAGGCGCACCCCGCGGCACACGCACGACAGACGACATACACCGGGAGAGTCGGGCCACGAGCCCGAGGATCGAGGAGACGGATGGCACGGATCGGTGATGGCGGCGACCTGCTGAAGTGCTCCTTCTGCGGAAAGAGCCAGAAGCAGGTCAAGAAGCTCATCGCGGGACCAGGCGTCTACATCTGCGACGAGTGCATCGACCTGTGCAACGAGATCATCGAGGAGGAGCTCAACGAGACCTCCGAGGTCGGCCTCGAGGAGCTGCCCAAGCCGCGCGAGATCTTCGAGTTCCTCAACTCCTACGTCATCGGCCAGGAGACGGCCAAGAAGTCGCTCGCCGTGGCGGTCTACAACCACTACAAGCGGGTGCAGGCCGGGGTCGCCGGCGCCACGAAGCCGAGCCGCGAGGACGCCGTCGAGGTCGCCAAGTCCAACATCCTGGTCATCGGCCCCACGGGCTGCGGCAAGACCTACCTGGCCCAGACGCTGGCCCGGATGCTCAACGTGCCCTTCGCGATCGCCGACGCCACCGCGCTCACCGAGGCGGGCTACGTCGGTGAGGACGTCGAGAACATCCTGCTCAAGCTGATCCAGGCGGCCGACTACGACGTCAAGAAGGCCGAGACCGGCATCATCTACATCGACGAGATCGACAAGGTCGCCCGCAAGGCGGAGAACCCCTCGATCACGCGCGACGTCTCCGGCGAGGGCGTGCAGCAGGCCCTGCTGAAGATCCTGGAGGGCACGACCGCGTCGGTGCCGCCGCAGGGCGGGCGCAAGCACCCGCACCAGGAGTTCATCCAGATCGACACCACCAACATCCTCTTCGTGGTCGGTGGTGCCTTCGCCGGGCTCGAGCACCTCGTCGAGCAGCGGGTCGGCAAGAAGTCGCTCGGCTTCACCGCCGAGATGCGCAGCTCCAACGAGACCGACGCCGACGAGATGTTCTCCCAGGTCCGACCCGAGGACCTCGTGAAGTTCGGGCTGATCCCGGAGTTCATCGGCCGGCTGCCGCTCATCGCGAGCGTCAACAAGCTCGACCAGGCCGCCCTGGTGCAGATCCTCACCGAGCCGCGCAACGCGCTGGTGAAGCAGTACCAGAAGCTCTTCGACCTCGACGGCGTCGAGCTGGAGTTCACCACCGACGCCATCGAGGCCATCGCCGACAAGGCGATGGAGCGTGGCACCGGTGCGCGTGGTCTCCGCGCGATCATCGAGGAGGTCCTCCTCAACGTGATGTACGACGTGCCCTCGCGAGGCGACGTGGCCAAGGTCGTCGTGACCGGCGAGGTCGTCTCCGACAACGTCAACCCGACCCTGGTGCCGCGTCCCGAGGCGAAGAAGAAGAAGTCCGCCTGACCCCCTCGCGCTCGTGCCCGTTTCGAGGGGAATTCGGGCGACTCCTGTGCTGTCCGGCATGCGAGAAACCCCAGGTCGGAGCCCGAAAATAGACCAGTAGGGCAGTTCGGTAGACCACTGGGGTGAAACGGACTTATTGCCCGTATTCTGGTGCCTCACCTCGCGCCGGTCGGCGCGGCAGCTTCTTTTCGGGGGACCCTCGCATGACCGCTGAGCACAGGCGACCGCTGCTCGCCCTCGTGGCGATGATGGTCTGTGCCCTCGGCTTCGTCCTGCACGCCGTCTCCCAGCAGGCGGTCACGATCTTCACGCCGACGACGCCCGCCGCCGCGTCCGGTCCGACCCTCCTCCTCGGCGAGCCGATCGCCCCGGCGCCGGCGGCCGAGCCCGGCGGCTCCGGGGGCTCCGATGGGGCCGGCGGCTCCGGTGGCGGCGAGGGTGAGGGTGGCGTCTTCGGTGGCGTCGGCACGGAGGGCTCCGCCACCGTGCCCGGCCTCGGTGACGACGGCGACGACGTCGCCCAGACCGGCGTGCAGCCCGGCGAGGTCGGTGTCGGCCCCGCCGGTAGTGCAGGCGGGCCCGCGGGCGCCGGCGGTGACGCCGGCTCCGGTGGCGCCGGTGGTGGTCCCGGCGGCGCCGGGGACCCTGGCGCCGACCCCAGCCTCGGCACCGGTGGCGGCAGCGACGGCAGCGGCGGCGACCCCGGCACCCCGGGTGGCGAGCCCACCGCTCCCGGCGGCGGCTCGGGTGGATCCGGCTCGGGTGGCTCGGGTGGCGAGCCGACGACCGGGCCGAGCCCGACGTCGCGTCCCACCACCACCCCACGGCCGCTCCCCACGACGCGACCCGGCGCGGGCGGTCCGTGCGTCACCCCGGCGGACCCCACGCCGTCCGACCCGGCCGAGCCCACGCAGCCTGCGCCCGTCGAGCCGACGCCGTCGGCCGACCCGACCGACTCGGCCGAGCCGGCGACGGCACTGCTGACCGCCTGGACCACCACGCGCCGTCCCCCGAGCACCCCGACCGCGTGCCCGACGCCCAGCGAGACCGCGGAGCCCACGCCCAGCCAGACTGCGGAGCCGACTCCCACCGAGTCCGCGGAGCCGACGCCTTCGGAGACCGCGGAGCCCACGCCGACCGAGACCGTGGAGCCGACGCCTTCGGAGACCGTGGAGCCCACGCCGACCGAGACCGTCGAGCCGACGCCTTCGGAGACCGTGGAGCCCACGCCCAGCGAGACCGTGGAGCCGACGCCGACCGAGACCGTGGAGCCGAGCCCGACCGAGACCGTCGAGCCGAGCCCGACCGAGACCGTCGAGCCGACGCCGACCCCCACCGTCGCGCAGGAGCCGACCGAGCCCGACACCGAGCCGGCGCCGCCGAGCGACGGCGCGGACGACGAGGCACCCGCCGACGATCCCCACGGTGACGGCGAGCACGGCGTGCTCCAGCAGCGCGCCCAGGCCCAGCAGCAGGGCCGCCGCGGCCGCCGCGCCTGAGCGACGTACCGGTCACCGGAGCGTCGAACCTGCCACTGGAGCGCCGATACTTCGGGTCGCCAGTGGCGGTGTCACCAGCCGACCGGTGAAACCGCCGCCGCCTCGCCAGGTCAGCGGCGCGGCGGGGGGTCGCCCAGGGTGGCGTCGACGGTGAGCTCGACGGCGTCGTCCGCGACGACGAGGTCGAGGGGACCCGTGACGCGTCCTGCGGCGCGCAGGTCGCCCTCCGCGTCGCGCACGGCGTCGAGGGTGGCGACCGGACCGGTCACCGTGGCGTGCTCGACGGGGGTGCGCATGCCGACCTTGGCGGTCGACTTGGCTCCGCGGAGGCCGGCGAGCACGGTGGCCGCGGCGGCGAGCGCCGCGGGCTCGCCGGTGCGTCCGGCCTCGCCGAGCTCCTCGGGGTCGGGCCAGGCGGCGAGGTGCACCGAGCCGGTCTGCCACCACGACCAGACCTCCTCGGTCGCGTAGGGCAGGAAGGGTGCGAGCAGGCGCAGCTGGGTGTGCAGCGCCGTCGCCAGGGCGGCCCGGGCCGACGCCGAGGCCTCGCTCGTGCCGTCGGCGGCGTACGCCCGCTCCTTGACCAGCTCGACGTAGTCGTCGCAGAAGTCCCAGAAGAAGCGCTCGGTGACCTCGAGGGCGGTGGTGTAGTCGTAGGCGTCGAGGGCCGTGGTGGCCTCGCGCACGGTGCCGGCGAGCCGCGTCAGCAGCGCCCGGTCGACGCCCGCGGTGACGGCCGCGGCGTCCGGGTCGGTGGCGCCGACGCTGCCGAGCACGAACTTCGCCACGTTGAGGACCTTCAGCGCGAGCCTCCGGCCGACCTTCATCTGGGTCTCGTCGAAGGGGGAGTCGAGGCCCGGGCGCGCCATCGCCGCACGCCAGCGCACGGCGTCGGCGCCGTAGGTGTCGAGGATCTCGGTGGGGACGACGACGTTGCCCTTGGACTTCGACATCTTCTTGCGGTCGGGGTCGACCACGAAGCCCGAGATGGCTGCGTGGCTCCAGGGCGCGACCTGGTTCTCGTGGTGCGCGCGCACGACGGTGGCGAAGAGCCAGGTGCGGATGATGTCGTGCGCCTGTGGTCGCAGGTCCATGGGGAAGGTGCGCGCGAAGAGGTCGGGGTCGCGCTCCCAGCCGCACACCAACTGCGGGCTCAGCGACGACGTCGCCCAGGTGTCCATGACGTCGGGGTCGCCGACGAAGCCCCCCGCCTTGCCGCGCTGGTCCTCGGAGTAGCCCGACGGCGCCTGCGTCGAGGGGTCGACCGGGAGCTGGTCCTCGCGGGGGAGCAGCGGGTGGGCGTGGTCGGGCTCGCCCTCGTCGTCGAGCGGGTACCAGACGGGGAAGGGGATGCCGAAGAAGCGCTGCCGGCTGATCAGCCAGTCGCCGTTGAGGCCCTCGATCCAGTTGGTGAAGCGGTGCTGCATGTGCCGCGGCACCCAGGTGATCTCCTCGCCGCGCGCGATCATCTCGGCACGCAGGTCGGCGTCGCGACCGCCGTTGGTCAGGTACCACTGCCGGGTGGCGACGATCTCGAGCGGCTTGTCGCCCTTCTCGTAGAAGTTCGCCATGCGCTGCGTCGGGGTCGGCTCGCCGTCGAGGTCGCCGCTCTCGCGGAGCAGCGCGACCATCGCCTCGCGGGCGCTGAAGACGGTCTTGCCCGCCAGCTCCTGGTACGCCGCGTCGGCGCGCGCCAGCCACTCCGGGGTCTCCCGCGCCAGCCGTCCGTCGCGCCCGACCACGGTGCGGACGGGCAGCTGCAGCTCACGCCACCACGTCACGTCGGTGAGGTCGCCGAAGGTGCAGCACATCGCGATGCCGGCGCCCTTGTCGGGCTCGGCCGCGGGGTGCGCCAGCACCGGCACCTCGACGCCGAAGACGGGGGAGGTGACGGTGGTGCCGAAGAGCGGCTGGTAGCGCTCGTCGTCGGGGTGCGCGACCAGCGCCACGACCGAGGCGATCAGCTCGGGGCGGGTGGTCTCGATGTGCACCGGGGTGCCGTCGGGGCGGTGGTAGGCGACGCGGTGGTAGTGGCCGGCGTACTCGCGGGCCTCGAGCTCGGCCTGCGCGACGGCCGTCTGGAAGGTGACGTCCCACAGCGTCGGCGCCTCCTGGAGGTAGGCCTCGCCCCGGGCCACGTTGCGCAGGAAGGCGCGCTGGCTGACCGTCTGCGCCACCGGCCCGATCGTGGTGTAGGTCTCGCTCCAGTCGACCGAGAGGCCCAGGGTGCGCCAGAGCTGCTCGAAGACCTGCTCGTCCTCCTCGACCAGCTGCTCGCACAGCGCGACGAAGTTGGGGCGGCTGATCGGGACCTGCCGCTTGGGGTCCGGCTTCTCCGGCGGGGTGAAGTCGGGGTCGTAGGGCAGCGACGGGTCGCAGCGGACGCCGAAGTAGTTCTGCACCCGGCGCTCGGTGGGCAGCCCGTTGTCGTCCCAGCCCATCGGGTAGAAGACCGACTTGCCGCGCATCCGCTGGTAGCGGGCGACCAGGTCGGTGTGGGTGTAGGAGAAGACGTGACCCACGTGCAGGCTGCCGCTCACCGTGGGCGGCGGGGTGTCGATGGAGTAGACCCGCTCCCGCGGCTGGGTGCGGTCGAAGGCGTAGGTGTCGTCGGCCTTCCACTGCTGCGACCACTTCTGCTCCAGGCCCTCCAGCGCCACCTTGTCCGGTACGGCGACCGCGCCGGCAGCGGTCGTCGTACCGGGCTCAGGCAGGTCGTGGCGGGGGGCGTCAGTCATGCCGCGCATGCTACGGAGCGCCCCACCGCCTCCGCGAACCAGTTCCCCCTGCGCGGGAGGCGACGGGGGTGCCGGCACCTAGACTCGGGGGTGCCATGACACACGCACCCCAGGCGCGTCCCGCCGAGACCTACGCCGAGGTGGAGGACGCCCTCCTCAGCCGGTGGCCCGAGACCAGGCTCGACCCGACGCTGGAGCGCATCGAGGCCTTCTGCGCGCTGCTGGGCGACCCGCAGCGCTCCTACCCCGTGGTGCACCTGACCGGCACCAACGGCAAGACCTCGACCGCGCGCATGGTGGAGCGGCTGCTCCTCACGCTCGGGCTGCGCACCGGGCGCTTCACCAGCCCGCACCTGCAGTCGATGACCGAGCGGATCGTGCTCGACGGCGAGCCCCTCGACGAGGAGGCCTTCGTCCGCGCCTTCAACGACGTGGCGCCGTACACCCACCTCGTCGACGCCGAGCACTCCCACCCGCTCTCCTTCTTCGAGACCGTGGTCGGCATGGCGTACGCCGCCTTCGCCGACGCCCCGGTCGACGCCGCCGTGGTCGAGGTCGGCATGGGCGGCGCCTGGGACGCGACCAACGTCGTCGACGCCGCGGTGGCGGTGCTCACGCCGGTCGCGGTCGACCACAGCCGCTACCTCGGCGACACCGCCGAGGAGATCGCGCGCGAGAAGGTCGGCATCGTCAAGCCCGGCGCCACGGTGGTCTCGGCGGAGCAGCAGCCGGGCGTCGCCGACGTGCTGGCCGCGCGCTGCCAGGAGGTCGGCGCGACCCTGGCCCTCGAGGGCCTCGCCTTCGGCGTCACCCACCGCACGCCGGCCGTCGGCGGGCAGGTCGTCACGGTGCAGGGGCTGCGCGGCACCTACGAGGACCTCTTCATCCCGCTCTACGGCGCGCACCAGGCGCAGAACGCCTCGCTGGCGATCGCGGCCGTCGAGGCCTTCGTCGGCGGTGAGGACCCGCTCGACGCCGAGGTGGTGACGCAGGCCTTCGCCGACGTGACCTCGCCCGGGCGTCTCGAGATCGTGCGACGCTCGCCCACGATCGTGCTCGACGCGGCGCACAACCCCCACGGGGCCGCGGCGCTCGTGGCGGCGCTCGACGACTCCTTCACCTTCAACCCGCTGATCGGCGTGGTCGCCGTGATGGAGGACAAGGACGCCGAGGGGCTGCTCGCCGAGCTCGAGCCGCAGCTCGCCCACGTCGTGTGCACCCGCAACTCCACCGACCGGTCGCTGCCCGTCGCCGACCTGGCGGAGGTGGCGCGCGGCATCTTCGGCCAGGACCGTGTCACCGAGACCGACTCGCTGGCCGACGCCATCGACCAGGCCGCCGCGCTGGCCGAGGCGGGCGGGGCGCTCGGCGACGCGATCGGCTCCGGCGGCGTGCTGGTCACCGGCTCGGTGGTCACCGTGGGCGAGGCCCGGGCCCTCATCGTGCGGGAGCGGTCCTGATGCAGCGCCGGCTCTGTGCCGCCATCCTCACCTTCGAGGCGGTCTCCTTCGGTCTGGTGACGCCGGTGCTCATCGCCGTCGCGGAGGTCGCCGTCGCACCCGCGCTGCTGATCGGGCTCGGGCTCGCCCTCGGCTGCCTGCTGGTCGCCGGCCTGCTCCGCCACCGCTGGGCGTACGCCGTCGGCTGGGCGCTGCAGGTGGCCGCCATCGCCGTCGGGCTGCTCGTGCCGGCGATGGTGCTGCTCGGCGGCGTCTTCCTGGCGCTGTGGGCGACGGCGTACCTGATGGGGGAGCGGATCGAGCGCGAGCGCGCGGAGTGGGAGCGCACCGGGCAGTACCCCGGGCGGACCGTCGGGGACGCGCCGCCTACGTGAGTGCGTGCTCGACCTCGTCGAGCAGCCGCTCGAGCGCCGCGTCGCGCTCGTCGCCCGGCACCCCCCGCAGCGGACCGTCGAGGTGGAGCGTGGCGTAGCCGTGCACCGTGGTCCAGCACATCAGGACCATCGCGTCGCGCCGGTCCTCCTCGACCAGGCCCGCCGCGACCAGGCCGTCGACGGTCTCGACGAGCAGCGCGAAGGGGTCCGGGTCCGTCAGCGCCGGTGACGTGTCGGTCGGGTCGGGGCAGGAGGCGAACGCGGTGCGGAAGAGTCCCGGCTCGGCGAAGGCGAAGCCGACGTACACCTTCCCGGTCGCGCGCAGCCGGGCCAGGGCCGTCGTCGCTCCCGCTCCCGGGCGGGCCGCCTCGACCGCCTCGACCATCGCCTCGCCGAGCCGCTGCATGCCCACGCGCGCGACCTCGGTGAGCAGGGCGTCCTTGTCGGCGAAGTGCCGGTAGGCGGCGTTGTGCGAGACGCCGGCGCGGCGGGCGACCTCGCGCAGCGACACGCCCCCGGGGCCCTCGCTGCGGGCGAGCTCGACCCCGGTGTCGATGAGGCTCGCCCGCAGGTTGCCGTGGTGGTAGGTGCTCACGGCGCGAGTCTAGACCGATGTTGACAGTGGACACATTCGGCCGCATGCTGCATGTGTCCACTGTCAACATCTAGTGCCGGGAGCGCCTGATGCCACGCACCTCGACCCCGACGACCGGCGTCCCCCGCCTCGCCGTCCTACTGACGGTGTGTGCCGCCGTCCTGGCCATCAACCTCGACACCACCATCGTCAACGTCGCCCTCCCGACCCTCTCGACCGAGCTCGACGCCGGCACCCGGACGCTGCAGTGGATCGTCGACGGCTACAACCTCGCCTTCGCGGGGCTCGTCCTGGTGATGGGCAGCCTCTCCGACAAGCTCGGACGCCGCCCGGCGCTGGTGGTCGGCCTGCTCGGCTTCGCCGCGGCCAGCGCGGTGGGAGCGCTGGTGACCACGGCCGAGGCGCTGGTCGCGGCGCGCTTCGCCATGGGCGCCTTCGCGGCCCTGATCTTCCCCACCACGCTCTCGATCCTGGCCAACGCCTACCCCGAGCGCCGCGAGCGCGCGGTCGCGCTCGGTGCCTGGGGAGCCGTCGTCGGGGTGGGGGTGGCCGCGGGACCCGTCACCGGCGGGCTCCTGCTCGAGCACTTCGCCTGGCCGAGCATCTTCTGGGCGCTGGTGCCCGTCGCGGTGCTGACTGCGGGCGTCGCCCTGGCGGTGGTGCCGGAGAGCCGCGACCCGCAGGTGCCGCCGCTCGACGTGCCGGGCCTGGTGCTCTCGGTGGTGCTCCTCGGCACCGTGGTGTGGACGATCATCGAGGCGCCCGCGCACGGGTGGCTCTCGGCGACGACGCTGACCGGCTTCGCGGTGGGGGCCGTCGCCCTGGTCGCCTTCGTGGTCCGCGAGCGCCGTACGCCGCACCCGATGCTCGACGTCGCGCTCTTCCGCGACCCACGCTTCGGCGCCGCCGCCGGTGCGGTGGTGCTCAGCTTCTTCGCCCTCTTCGGCTTCATCTTCCTGGTGACGCAGTACTTCCAGTTCGTCCGCGGCTTCGGCACCCTCTCGACCGGTGCCCGCATCCTGCCGGTGGCGCTGAGCATCGGCGCCGCCTCCGCGGTGGGAGCCGTGCTCGCCACCAGGATCGGGACCAAGGCGGTCGTCACCACGGGGATGCTCGCCTTCGGCGCGTCCTTCCTGTGGATCTCCACCAACGCCGCCCACGCGCCGTACGCCTCGGTCGTGGTGCCGCAGATGGTGCTCATGGGGCTGGGCATGGGGCTGATCTCCACGCCGGCCACGGAGTCGATCATGCTCGTGCTGCCCCCCGCCCGCGCCGGCGTCGGCTCCGCGGTCAACGACGCGACGCGCGAGGTCGGCGGCACCCTGGGCGTGGCCGTCGTGGGCTCGCTCTTCGCGTCGATCTTCGCCGACAGGCTGGCCTCCTCGGCGTACGCCGCGCTCCCGGCGGTCGCGCTCGACGCCGCCCAGGACTCCGTGGGTGCGGCCTGGACGATGGCCGCCACCGACCCCCGCCTCGCCGCGGTGCTGGAGGACTCCTTCATGGACGCCTTCGCCACGGCCTGCGTGGTGGTCTCCGCGGTGTGCTTCCTGGGAGCGGCCGCGGCATGGCGCTGGCTGCCCGGCCGCTGGGCGCTCGCGGAGGCAGCGGCCGGCCACGACGACCGGGCGCTCGTGCCCTAGGTTGCTCCCATGTCGCAGCGCACCCTGGTCCTGCTCAAGCCCGACGCCGTACGCCGCGGCCTGGTCGGCGAGGTCCTCTCCCGCTTCGAGGCCAAGGGCCTCTCCCTCGTGGCGCTCGAGCTGCGCCACATCACCGCGGCCGAGGCCGACGCCCACTACGCCGAGCACGTGCAGCGCGACTTCTACCCGCCGCTGCGCGACTTCGTGACCAGCGGCCCGCTGCTGGCGGCCGTGCTCGAGGGCGACGAGGCGATCGAGGTGGTCCGGGCGCTCAACGGTGCGACCGACGGCCGCAAGGCCGCCCCCGGCACCATCCGCGGCGACCTCTCCCTCTCCAACCGCGAGAACCTCGTGCACGGCTCCGACGGCCCGGAGAGCGCCGCCCGCGAGATCGCGCTCTGGTTCCCCGGTCTCGCCGACGCCTGACACCGACGGCCGGTGCTTGACCGGGTGCGGGCCGCCGGGATGAGGTGGGGCACTCGTCCTCACGACACTCGGGAGTCTGAGATGACCCGTCCGCTCGCCGCGCCCACTGCTGCGCTCTGCTCCGGCCTGCTGGCCCTGACCCTGCTCGGGGCCCCTCCGGCCGCGGCGGCCCCCGAGCGGCGGCCGGTGCCGGGCGGCTCCACCACGGTGCGCGGCATCGACGTCGACGCCGCCACCATCCCGCGGCTGCAGCGCGCGATGGACCGCGGCCGGCTGAGCTCGGTGCGGCTGACCCGCTTCTACCTCGACCGCATCGAGCGGCTCGACGGTCGGCTGCACGCCGTGGTGACCGTCGACCGCCGGGCCGTGGCCAAGGCCCGCGCCGCGGACCGGGCGCGCGCCCGGGGCGTGGACAAGCCGCTGCTCGGCATCCCCGTGCTGGTCAAGGACAACATCGGCACCGACGGCATGCCCACCACGGCCGGGTCGCTGGCGCTGCGGGGGAGCACCCCGCCCGACGCCACCGTCGTCCGCCGCCTGGAGCGGGCCGGGGCCGTGGTGATCGGCAAGACCAACCTCTCCGAGTGGGCGAACTTCCGCGGCGACCAGTCCTCCAGCGGCTGGAGCGCCGTCGGCGGCCAGACCAGCAACCCCTACGTGCTCGACCGCAACCCGTGCGGCTCCAGCTCCGGCAGCGGCACCGCGGTCGCGGCCTCGTTGGCGACCTTCGCGATCGGCACGGAGACCGACGGCTCGATCGTCTGCCCGAGCGGCCAGACCGGGGTCGTGGGCCTGAAGCCCTCCCTGGGCCTGGCCAGCCGCACCGGCATCGTGCCGATCAGCCCGGAGCAGGACACCGCCGGACCGATGACCCGCAACGTCACCGACGCCGCGGTCGTCCTGGGCGCGCTCACCGGTGTCGACGCCGCCGACCCCGTCACCCGCGAGCAGCGCGGCCAGGTGCGCCGCGACTACGCGGCCGGCCTCGACGCCGATGCCCTCGACGGCGCCCGGATCGGCCTGTGGCGCGGCTCCTTCGGCGTCTCGCCGGAGACCGACCGGGTCATGGAGCGCGTCGTGCGGCGCCTGGAGCGGCTCGGTGCCACCGTCGTCGACGACGTCGAGCTCGACATCGAGCCGGCGTACGACGCCGAGACCACCGCCCTGCAGTACGAGTTCAAGGCCGCGATCGCCGACTACCTGCGCACCTTCGCCGCCCGGCGCTTCCCCAAGACCCTGGCCGACCTGATCGCCTTCAACCAGGCCAACGCCCGGCGCGAGCTGCGGTGGTTCGGGCAGGAGACCTTCGAGGCCTCCCAGGCGCGCGGGCCGCTCACCGACCCGGCGTACGTCGAGGCCCGCGAGCTGGCCACCTCCACCGGCCAGCGGGTCATCGACGACGCCGTCGCCGAGCACGACCTCGACGCGATCCTCGCCCCGACCAACAGCCCGGCGTGGACCACCGACCTGGTCAACGGCGACAGCTTCCTGCTCGGCTCCTCCACGCCGGCCGCCGTCGCGGGCTACCCCAACCTGACCGTCCCCGCCGGCTACGTCGAGGGCCTCCCGGTGGGCATGTCGCTCTTCGGGCCCCGCTGGAGCGAGCAGCAGCTGCTCTCCCTCGGCCACGCCTGGGAGCGCGCCACCGACGTGCGCCGCACCCCCCGCTACCTGCGGACCCTGCCCACCCGCTGAGCCGGACCTCGGCCGGGTCGGCACCCGGCGGCGTGTCTGCGCAGCCGCGCGGCGCGTGGCTCCTACCCTCGCAGGGACGGGAGGGGTGTCGAGCCGGACGCCCGCCCGCTTCCCCCGGTTCTCGACCAGCGAGGCGTACACATGGCAGGCAGTCTCATCGGGCGCGACATGGCGGTCGACCTCGGCACCGCCAACACCCTGGTCTACGTGCGGGGTCGGGGCGTGCTCGTCGACGAGCCGTCGGTCGTCGCCATGAACGAGCAGACCCACGAGGTGCTCGCGGTCGGCCACGAGGCCAAGCGGATGGTCGGGCGCACCCCCGACGGCATCGCCGCCATCCGGCCGCTCAAGGACGGCGTGATCGCCGACCTCGACGCGACCGAGGAGATGCTGCGCTTCTTCATCCAGCAGGTGCACAAGCGGCGCTACTTCGCCAAGCCCCGGATGATCATCTGCGTGCCGAGCGGCGTCACCGCCGTCGAGCAGCGCGCCGTCAAGGAGGCCGGCTACCAGGCCGGCGGCCGCCGCGTCTACATCATCGAGGAGCCGATGGCCGCGGCCATCGGCGCGGGCCTGCCGGTGCACGAGGCCACCGGCAACATGGTCGTCGACGTGGGCGGCGGCACCACCGAGGTCGCCGTCATCTCCCTGGGCGGCATCGTGACCACGCTGAGCGTCCGCACCGCGGGCGACGAGCTCGACCACGCGATCGTGGCCTACATGAAGAAGGAGCACTCCCTGATGCTGGGGGAGCGCACCGCCGAGGAGATCAAGATGACCCTCGGCTCGGCCTTCCCGCTGCCGCAGGAGCGCCAGGCCGAGGTGCGGGGCCGCGACATGGTCTCGGGACTCCCGCGCACCGTCACCGTCTCCAGCCCCGAGATCCGCCGGGCGATGGAGGAGCAGCTGCACAGCATCGTCGACGCCGTCCGCACCACGCTCGACCAGACGCCGCCCGAGCTGGCCGGCGACATCATGGACCGCGGCATCGTGCTCACCGGGGGCGGCGCGCTGCTGCTCGGCCTCGACGAGCGCATCCGCCACGAGACCGGCATGCCGGTCCACATCGCCTCCGACCCGCTCACCTCCGTCGCCTACGGCGCCGGCAAGTGCGTGGAGGAGTTCGAGGTGCTGCAGCAGGTCCTCGTCGCGGACCGCGGGCGGTAGACGTGGCCGTACGACGCCTCCGTCGCGGCGCGCCCACCCCCCGCGGGTCGGGGCGCCCCGCCATCCACACCGCCGACCGGGGCGGCTTCGGCCGGCAGCGCAAGCGCGGCTCCGGCCTCGTCGTCGGCGCGATGATCACCGCCTCGGTGGTGGTGCTCACCCTCGACGCGGGCGGCCAGGGCGACGCGCCGGTCGAGGCGGCGCGCGACAGCGTCGGCGCCGTCGTGGGCCCGGTCGAGACCGCCACCGCGGCGCTGGCCCGCCCGGTGCGCGAGGCGATGGCCTACATGAGCTCCAACAAGGAGCTGCGAGACGAGGTCGCCACGCTGAGCTCGGAGAACTCCCGGCTGCGCCACCAGGCCGACCAGACGCCGCTCGACCGCCAGCGGCTCGCCGAGCTCGACGGGCTGACCCGCTCGGCCAACGAGACCGGCCAGGCGCTGGTGGCCTCGCGCGTGGTCGCCGTCGGCCCGATGCAGTCCTTCTCGCGCACGGTCACCATCGACGCCGGGCGCTCCTCCGGCGTCCGCAAGGACATGACGGTCCTCAACAACGACGGCCTGGTGGGCCGGGTGGTGCGCACCACCCGCAGCACCGCCACCGTGCTGCTCGTGGTCGACACCGAGTCGGTCGTCGGCGGCCGGCTCGGCTCCAACCGCGAGATCGGCTTCCTGCGCGGTCGCGGCGTCACCGACGGCCGCAGCCGCCTCGACCTCGACCTCGCCGACAACACCGTGACCCCGGCCAAGGGCGACGTCGTGGTGACCTGGGGGAGCCAGGGCGGCCGCCCGTACGTCGCCGGCGTGCCGATCGGCCGGGTCGAGTCGGTCTACTCGACGCCGCGCGAGCTCTCCAAGCAGGCGGTGATCGCCCCCTTCGTCGACTTCACCTCCCTCGACGTGGTCGGCGTGGTGGTGCCGCGCGACACCGAGGGCGACCGGATCGTGCTCAACGGAGAGGTGGACCAGTGATGAGTGGCCTGCTGCGCGTGCTGCTCGCCGCGGCCGTGGTGGTCCTCGCCGTGGTGCTCCAGGTCGCGGCCCTGCCGGTGGTCTCGGTCAACGGCGTCGTGCCCAACCTGGTCCTGCTCGTCGTCGTCGCCGCGAGCGTCGTCCGCGGTCCCGGCTACGGTGCCGTCGTCGGCTTCGCGGGCGGGCTGCTGCTCGACCTCGCGCCCCCCGCCGACCACGTGGCGGGGCAGTGGGCGCTGGCGCTGGTGCTGGTCGCGGCCCTCGCCGGACGGGTGCGCACCGAGGCGCGGCACTCGCCCCTCGCGGTCGTCGGGCTGGTCGCGGTGTGCAGCTTCGTGGCCACCTCGGTCTTCGCGCTCACCGGCGCGCTGCTGGGCGACCACGCGCTCCCCGCCGGCCAGATGGTGCAGGTGGTGCTGATCGCGCTGCTGTGGGACGTCGTCGTCGCGCCCCTGGTGGTGCCGCTGCTGATGCCCGTCTTCCACCGGCCCACCACCCACGAGCTGGCGGCCTGACGACCGATGGCTGCTGTCCTCATCCGGCGCGAGGCCTCGGAGAAGTCCCGGCTGCGCCTGCTCGTCGTGCAGGCCCTCGTGCTCGCGCTCTTCGTCACCCTCTTCGCCCGGCTCTGGTACATGCAGGTGCTGACCGGCGAGGGCTACCAGGCCGCGGCCGCCGAGCAGTCGGTGCGCGAGGTCGTGGTGCAGCCCGCCCGCGGACTCGTCGTCGACGACATGGGCCGCCCGCTGGTGGCCAACCGCAGCAGCTGGGTGGTCAGCGTCGACCGCACCCTGATCGGCAAGCTCGACGAGGAGCGCCGCCAGCAGGTGCTCACCCGGCTCGGCAAGGTCGTCGACGTCTCCTACGACGCCATCACCGCGCGGATGCTGCTGTGCGGCCAGGAGGGCTCCGAGGCCGGCACCTGCTGGAACGGCTCGCCCTACCAGCCGGTGCCCGTGGCCCGCGACGTGGAGCAGCGCGTCGCGGTGCGGCTGCTGGAGAGCACCGAGGACTTCCCCGGCGTCCTGGCGCAGCAGGAGAACGTCCGCGCCTACCCCTCGCCGTACGGCATCAACGCGGCGCACCTGCTCGGCTACCTCAGCCCGATCACGGGCGGCGAGCTCGAGGAGGCCGAGGCCGACGGCGACACCTCGGTCAACGGCGCCTCGGTCGTGGGCCGCTCGGGGGTGGAGAAGTCCTACGACGCCTTCCTGCGCGGCGAGCCGGGCTACACCCGCGTCACCGTCGACTCCCTGGGCCGGGTGCTGGGGGAGTCGGGCGAGGTCGAGGCGACCCCCGGCGACACCCTGGTCACCTCCATCGACGCGCAGGTGCAGAGCGTCGTGGAGAAGCAGCTGGCCGAGACCATCTCGACCGCCCGCGGCACCGTCGACACCGTGACCGGACGGCCCTACGTCGCCGACAGCGGCGCTGCCGTGGTGCTCGACGTCAAGACCGGGCGCATCGTCGGGATGGCCAGCCAGCCCACCTACGACCCGGAGGTCTGGTCGGGCGGCATCAGTCAGAAGGAGCTCTCCCGGCTCTACTCCGAGGAGGCCGGCACGCCGCTGCTGAGCCGGGCCACGCAGGGCCAGTTCGCCCCCGGCTCGACGTGGAAGTCCTTCATGAGCGCGGGCGCGCTGATGAACGGCTACTCCACCGCCACCTCGCTGGCCTGCTCCTCGGGCTTCCAGGTCGGCAACCGGACCTTCAAGAACATGGAGTCGAGCTCGCACGGCTACATCGGCTTCGCCAAGGCGCTCGAGGTCTCGTGCAACACCTTCTTCTACCGGATCGGCTACGACTTCTGGCAGCGCTTCGGCAGCGACAGCAGTGACGTCGACGCCAAGGACCCGCTGGTCTCGATGGCCAAGAAGTTCGGCTTCGGCAAGCCCACCGGCGTCGACCTGCCGAGCGAGGCCAGCGGCCGCATCGCCGACCGCAAGTGGAAGCTCGCCTACTACGAGCAGATGAAGGACTACTACTGCGAGCTCGGCGAGGAGTCGGGCACCGACTTCCAGCACCGCTTCGCCCGGGAGTTCTGCGTCGAGGGCTACAAGTACCGCGTCAGCGACGCGGTCAACTTCTCCATCGGTCAGGGCGACACCACGGTGACGCCGCTCCAGCTGGCCCGCGCGTACGGCGCCCTGGTCAACGGCGGCGTGCTCTACGAGCCGCGGGTGGCCAAGGCCATCGTCAGCCCCGACGGCGAGCTGCGCCGGGAGATCAAGCCCAAGGTGCAGGCGAAGGTGCCGGTCGAGCAGGACATCCTCGACTACATCGACGACGCGCTGCGCACTGTCACCACCGACGGCACCATGGCGTGGCGCATGGAGGGCTTCCCCGGACAGCTGGAGGTGCGCTCCAAGACCGGCTCGGCGGAGGTCTACGGCAAGCAGTCGACCTCCTGGGTCGCGTCGTACAACGACGACTACGCCGTGGTGATGATGGTCAGCCAGGGCGGCACCGGCTCGGGCACCTCGGGCCCGGCCATCCGCAAGATCTGGGAGGCGCTGTACGGCGTCGACGAGGACCGCGTGGTCAAGGCCGACGCGGCGATCCCCGGGAGCACCCCGCCGAAGGGGCTGCCGACCTTCGCCGAGGACGGCTCGATCCTCCCGCCGGCGTCCACCAGGAGGGACTGAGCCGTGACCGTGCTGCCCCTGCCCCGCCTCTCCGTGGCCCGGAGCCGCGTCGTCGTCCCCTCGCTCGACTGGGTGATGCTGGGGGCCGCCGGCCTGATCGTCGCGATCGGCACGCTGCTGGTGTGGTCGGCCACGGCCACCAACGACGTCCTGACGGGCGGCGACTCCACGGCGTACCTGCACCGCCACCTGGTCAACGTGGCGATCGGGCTGGTGCTGATGCTCGTCGTCTTCTCCATCGACCACCGCTGGGTCCGCATCGTGACGCCGCTGGTGTACGCCGGCTCGATCGTCGGCCTGCTGCTGGTGCTCGTGATGGGCTCGACCATCAACGGCTCGCGCTCGTGGCTGCTCATCGGCGGCATGTCGGTGCAGCCGGCCGAGTTCGCCAAGCTCGCCGTGGTGATCATGATGGCGATGGTCGTCGCCGAGCGCGTCGAGAACTCCCGCACCCGCCGCGTCGGCCTGGCCGACGTCGGCATCATGGGCGCGATCGCCGGGGTGCCGGCGGTGCTGATCATCGCCCAGCCCGACCTCGGCACCATGCTCGTGCTCGCGGCGACGGTCTTCGCGGTGCTCGCCGTCTCCGGGGTGCCGCGTCGCTGGCTGGTCGCGCTGGTCGGGGGCGCCGTCGCGCTCGCCGCGCTGGTCGTCGCCACCGGGCTGCTCAAGCCCTACCAGGTCGACCGCTTCCTGGCCTTCACCGATCCCGGGCTCGACCCCCGGGGCGCGGGCTACAACGTCACCCAGGCCGGCATCGCGATCGGCAACGGCGGACTCTTCGGCCAGGGGCTCTTCGAGGGCTCGCAGACCCGCTCGCGCTTCGTGCCCGAGCAGCAGACCGACTTCGTCTTCACCGTCGCGGGCGAGGAGCTCGGGCTGGTCGGGGCCGGGGTGCTGATCGCCCTCTTCGCGCTGCTGCTGTGGCGCGCGCTCATGGTCGCCCAGCGCGCCGACGACATGTTCGGCCGCGTCGCCGCGGCCGGCATCGCCAGCTGGTTCGCCTTCCAGGCCTTCCAGAACATCGGGATGTGCCTGGGGATCATGCCCGTCACCGGCGTCCCGCTGCCCCTGGTCTCCTACGGCGGCTCCTCGATGTTCGTCTCCCTGATGGCGATCGGGCTGCTGCAGAACATCGCGGTGCGTGGCCGCGGCACCGCCTGGGGCGTCCGCGCCCGCTGAGCCGGGCACGGGCGGCCGCACCACGCGCGCGACGGGCGGTCGCCCGGGTCAGGCGCTGCGCAGGGTGAAGCTGAAGGTCGAGCCGCGCCCGGGGTTGCGGTGGGCGGTCATCTCGCCGCCGTGGAGCGCGACGATGCGACGGGTGAGCGACAGTCCGAGGCCGGTGCCCTCGGAGCGGCCGTGCACCGGGCCCTTGTGGAACTCCTCGAAGATCGCCTCCTCCTGGCCCACGGGGATGCCCATGCCCTCGTCGACGACCTCGACGCGGACCCAGCCCGGCTCGACGTCGTCGCGGGAGCGCACGGTGACGACCGGCGCCCGGCCGGCCTCGGTGTACTTGATCGCGTTGTCGACGAGGTTGTCGAGCAGCTGCCGCAGCAGGCCGGGGTCGGCGAGCACGTGGTGGGTGAGGTCGAGGGAGATGCGGGGGCGGTCGTCGTCCGCGACCGTGCTGATGCGGCTCTCCACGAGGCTGCGGGCGATCTCGGCGAGCTTGACCGGCTCGGGACGGATGCGCCCCTGCTGCACCACGGTGTAGCCGAGCCAGTCCTCGATGACCTGCCGCATCCGCTGGCTGGCCTCGTGCGCCCTGGCGAGGGCCCCGGCGATGTCGTCGTGGTCGGAGTCCTCGTCGAAGGCCACCTCGAGCCAGCCGTCGAGCACGGTCAGCGGACCGCGCAGGTCGTGGGCCACGTGACCGGCGAAGCTGGTGAGCTCGCGCAGCCGGGCGCGCTGCGCGGTCACGTCGCGCAGCAGCAGCACGCGTCCCGCGCCCTCGTCGCCCCGCGACAGCTGCTTGGAGACGACCTCGAGCACCCGGGCGTCGGGGCCGCTGCCGACGCGGACCTCCGAGACCACGCCGTCGGCGCGGGCCATGCGGGCCCGCAGCTCCTCGTCGGTCATCGGCTGCCCCTCGGGGCCGGTGAGCCCGAAGGTCTCGACCCACGACGCACGTCCGTCGGTCGGGATGGGGCGTCCGAGCAGCTGGCGGGCCGCGGCGTTGCGGGTGTGGACCCCCTCCGCGCCGATGAGCAGGACCCCCTCGGTCATGGAGTCGACCACGGTCGAGAGCAGCTCGCGCTGGTGCTCGGCCTCGCGCCCGCGCTGGTCGAGCTGGGCGATGAGCCTGGCCCGCTGCTGGCGCATCAGCGCCAGCAGCACGGCGAAGCAGGTGGCGGCGGTGATGAGGGTGTCGACGATGGAGGCGGCCGGGAGCCACCCGGCGTACCCGAACTGGTTCTGGGGCAGGTAGGTGAGCCCGGCGGCCATGACCGCCACCAGCAGCAGCACGTAGGCCACGCCGCGCATGGTGAGCGTGAGCCCGCCCCACACGGCGGGGACGAGCAGCAGCCACGAGAGCGGCAGCGAGGGGTCGTGGTAGGTGCCGACCACGCACAGGGCGGCCACGGGCACCAGGGCGAGCCGGTTGGCCCAGGGGCTGGGCTCGAGCACCTCCTCCGAGGCGGGGGAGTGGAAGAGGATGCTGAAGATCACGGCCACGGTGAAGCAGAAGACGGTGGTGCGCAGCACCCACCACAGCAGCACCACGCTGGGGAGGTCGCCCACGGCGAGGTGCGGGAAGCCGCCGACGAGTCCGACCAGCAGCGAGGAGCCGACGCTGGCCAGCAGCAGCCCGAAGAGGTCGGCGGGTCGCACGGGCACCCAGCCCACGCCCCCGCGCAGCCGGCGGTAGGCGAGCATCATCAGCAGCGGCTGCGCCGCACCGCACAGCGCGATCCACCCGGCGGCCGCGGGGGAGTAGTCGAAGGCGAGCGCGGTCACGCCGGTCGCCAGCACCATGGCGGCGCAGGCGGCGCCGATCGCCCGGCGCCCGGCGGCCCACACGGTCGAGAGCAGCACGAAGCCCACGCCGCCCAGCGGCCAGACCTCGGCGATGCGCGGGTCGACCGTGAAGCTGTCGAGGCCGGCGTACGGCGCCACGGCAAGGGCGACCAGGGCGAAGGCCACCTGCCCGCGCGACAGCGCCCCGCCTCCCGACGGGGACGGCACGTGTTGGGCAGAATATCGCATATGTCCCTCTCCGCGTCAAAGTGTAGGGCGCGGGCCCCGTCCTGTCGGCGGAATCGACGCCAGCGTCCGGCGTCCGCACGGTCCGAACTAGGATGGAGGCCCGACCTCCCCCCGCCGACCGAGAGGCCGCTCTTTGCTCGCGCTCGTCGCACTGCACGCCATCGCGGCGGCGAGCGCCCCCGTCCTGGTCCGTCAGTTCGGACGCCGCGCCTTCCTGCTGCTGGCGCTCGCGCCCCTGACGGCCGTGATCTGGGCGCTGCGCCACACCGGCACGGTCCTCGACGGCGGTGCCGTCACCCAGGTGGTGCCGTGGATCTCCGGCCTCGGGATGGAGCTGGCCTTCTCCCTGGGCGCCCTGCAGTGGCTGATGACCTTGGTCGTGGCCGGCATCGGCGTGCTCGTGATGACCTACTGCGCCTGGTACTTCGGCGACGACTCCCCAGGACTCGCGGCCTTCACGGCTCACTTCACCTCCTTCGTCGGGGCGATGCTCGGCCTGGTGCTGGCCGACGACCTGATGCTGATCTTCGTCTTCTGGGAGCTCACCACCGTCTTCTCCTTCCTGCTGATCGGCATCGACCCGACCTCGCGCGCCAGCCGGCTGGCGGCGATCGAGGCACTGGTGGTCACCACGCTCGGCGGTCTGGTGATGTTCGTCGGCATGCTGCTGCTCGGGCTCGAGGCGGGCACGCTGCGGCTCAGCGCGATCCTGGCTGACCCACCGACCGGCACCGCCACGACGGTGGCGGTGATGCTGATCCTGGTCGGCGCCCTGAGCAAGTCGGCCCAGGTGCCCTTCCAGTTCTGGCTCCCGGGCGCCATGGCGGCGCCGACCCCGGTCAGCGCCTACCTGCACGCCGCGTCGATGGTGAAGGCCGGCATCTACCTGATCGCCCTGCTGGCCCCCGCCTTCGCCGGGGTGCCCGGGTGGCACCTGACCCTGCTCACGCTGGGCACGCTGACGATGCTGGTGGGCGGCTGGCGAGCGCTGCGACAGAACGACATCAAGCTGCTGCTGGCCTACGGCACCGTCAGCCAGCTCGGCTTCCTCACCGTCGTGCTCTCGATCGGCAGCCGCACCGCGGCGCTCGCCGGCCTGGCGATGCTCCTGGCGCACGCGCTCTTCAAGGCCACGCTCTTCCTCTGCGTCGGCATCGTCGACAAGCTCTCGGGCACCCGCGACCTGCAGCAGCTCTCCGGTCTCGGCCGGCGGATGCCGGTGCTGGCCGTGGCCGCCGGGCTCGCCGCCCTGTCGATGGCCGGGCTGCCGCCGCTGCTCGGCTTCGTCGGCAAGGAGACCGTCTGGGCGGCGCTGCTCGAGCTCGCCGACGGCGAGACCGCCGGCGTCGCCCCGTGGGCGGGCACCCTGGTGCTCGTCGGCCTCGTGGTCGGCTCGGCCCTGACCGCGGCCTACACGCTGCGCTGGTACTGGGGCACCTTCGCCGCCAAGCGCGGCGTCGCCGACACCGTGCTGAAGCAGCCCCTGGGCACGGGCTTCGCGCACTCCCCGGTGGTGCTCTCCGGGCTGGGCCTGCTGCTGGGCTTCGCGGGAGCCGCCCTCACCGCCGCCATCGCGCCGTACGACGCGCTGCTCCCGGCGGGCGCCCACGAGGAGTACCTCGCGCTGTGGCACGGCTGGGAGCTGCCGCTGCTGCTCTCGGCGCTCACGGTGCTCGGGGGTCTCGCGCTCTTCCGGTGGCGCGAGGCGGTGTGCCGGCTGCAGGCGCGCACCGCCCCGCCCGTCACCGCCGAGGGCCTCTACCGCTACGTCATGCGCGCCGTCGACCGGGCGGCCGTCGAGGTCACCGGACTCTTCCAGCGCGGCTCGGTGCCCTTCTACCTCACGGTCATCCTCGGCGTGGTCCTGCTGCTGCCCGGCTCCGCGCTGGTCCTGGGGCTGCTCGACGGCGGGGCCGAGCGGCTGACGGTGCGGCTGTGGGACCGGCCCGCGCAGGCCATGGTCGCGATGGTGATGGTGGCCGCGGCGATCTTCACGGTGCGCTCGCGGCGACGGCTCCGTGCGGTCGTGCTGGCCGGCGTCTCCGGCTACGGCTGCGCCGTGCTCTTCCTGCTGCACGGAGCCCCCGACATCGCCATGACGCAGGTGCTCGTCGAGACCGTCACGCTGGTCGTCTTCGTGATGGTGCTCCGCCGGCTCCCCGACTACTTCACCGACCGTCCGCTGAGTGTCACCCGCTACTGGCGGATCGCCCTGTCCGCCGGCGTCGGGACCGCGGTGGCCGGCTTCCTGCTCGTCGCGGGCAGCGACCGCGTCGGGCGACCGATCTCGGAGAGGTTCGCCGAGGCGGCCTACGAGTTCGGCTACGGCCGCAACGTCGTCAACGTCACGCTGGTCGACATCCGGGCCTGGGACACCTTCGGGGAGATCTCGGTGCTCGTGGTCGCGGCCACCGGCGTGGCCAGCCTGATCTTCCTCGACTCCCGCTCGGCCTCGATCCGACGTGTCTTCGACATCCCCTACCCGGAGGGCGTGCAGAAGCAGTCGACCAGCCCCGGCCGCCGGGTGTGGCTGCCGGGCCCCCGCACCCTGAGCCCCGACCGGCGCTCGATCATCTTCGAGGTGGTCACCCGGCTGGTCTTCCACACCATCGTGGTCTTCTCGATCTACCTGCTGCTCGCCGGTCACAACCTCCCGGGCGGGGGCTTCGCCGCCGGCATGGTCTCCGGGCTGGCGCTGATGGTGCGCTACCTGGCCGGCGGGCGCTACGAGCTCGACGAGGCCGCCCCCATCGACGCCGGTGCCCTGATCGGCTCGGGCCTCTTCGTCGCAGCCCTCTCCGGTCTCGGGCCGGTCGCCTTCGGGGGCGCGGTGCTGCAGACCAACGACTACTACCTCTCGCTGCCCCTCCTGGGGGAGGTGCACCTGGTCTCGTCCGTCGGCTTCGACATCGGGGTCTACCTCGTCGTGGTCGGGCTGGTGCTCGACCTGCTGCGGACCTTCGGGTCGCGGCTGGACCGACAGATCCTGCGGGCCGAGCGGGAGGCCGCCCAGGCGCGTGACCGGTCGGGCGAGCGGGTCGGCGACCGCGCCGTCGCGCAGCAGGCGGGCGACCAGGGGGCGATCAGCTGATGGAGGTCAACCTCACGCTGGTCCTCACCTGCGGCGTGCTGTGCGCCTCGGGCGTCTACCTGATGCTCGAGCGCAGCCTCACCCGCGTGCTCGTCGGGCTGCTGCTGCTCAGCAACGGCATCAACCTCGCCCTCATCGTGGCCAGCGGGCCGGCGGGGGAGTCGGCCTTCTACGGCAGCGCCGACCCCGCCGACATGGCCGACCCGCTGCCGCAGGCCCTGGTCCTGACCGCGATCGTGATCACCCTCGGCACGGTGGCCTTCGTGCTGGCGATGGCGCACCGCAGCTGGCAGCTCAACGAGCACGACGACGTGCAGGACGACGTCGAGGACGCCGCCATCCGCCGGCTCGCGATCAGCGACGCGACGTCCGACAGCCACTCCCTCACCACCAGCGGTGACGACGACGCCGAGACCCCCGGAGAGGAGGACGGCTCGTGAACGAGTACGCCGGCCTGGTGCCGATCCCCGTGCTGCTCCCGCTGCTCGGCAGCGGAGCGGCCCTGATGATGTCGCGCTGGCCCAAGGCGCAGCGCACGGTCAGCGTCGTGGTGCTCACCGCGGTCGTCGTGGTCGCCGCGGTGCTGCTGTGGGCGGCCGACCAGCAGGGGCCGCAGGTGCTGTGGCTCGGTGGCTGGCGCGACCTCGGCATCGCCCTGGTCGCCGACCGGCTCGCCGCGCTGATGCTGCTCGTCTCGGCCATCGTCACCCTCGCCGTGCTGCTCTACTCCCTCGGTCAGGGCATGACCGGCGACGAGGCCGAGACGCCGGTGTCGATCTACCACCCCACCTTCCTCACCCTCGTCGCCGGCGTCGCCAACGCCTTCCTGGCAGGCGACCTCTTCAACCTCTTCGTCAGCTTCGAGATGCTGCTCTTCGCCAGCTACGTGCTGCTGACCCTGGGCGGCACCAGTGCCCGGGTGCGCGCGGGCACGATCTACGTCGTCGTCAACGTGCTCTCCTCGATGCTCTTCCTGGTCGCCATCGCCACGACGTACGCCGCCGTGGGCACGCTCAACCTGGCGCAGGTGGCGGTGCGCTTCGACGAGCTGCCCCCCTCGACCAGCCTGATGATCCAGCTGCTGCTGCTCACCACCTTCGCCATCAAGGCGGCGGTCTTCCCGCTCTCGCTGTGGCTACCCGACAGCTATCCCACCGCGCCCGCGCCCGTGACCGCGGTCTTCGCGGGGTTGCTGACCAAGGTGGGCGTCTACGCCATCATCCGGGTGCAGACCCTGCTCTTCCCGGAGAGTCCGCTCTCGGGGCTGCTGCTCTGGGCGGCGCTCGCGACCATGCTGATCGGCATCCTGGGCGCCATCGCCCAGTCCGACATCAAGCGCATGCTCTCCTTCACGCTGGTCAGCCACATCGGCTACATGATCCTGGGGATCGGCCTGGCCACCGAGGCCGGCCTGTCGGGGGCGATCTTCTACGTCGCGCACCACATCACCATCCAGACCGCGCTCTTCCTGGTCGTGGGGCTGATCGAGCGGCGCGCGGGGAGCACGGCGCTGCTCCGCCTCGGCGGCCTGGCGAGGCTGTTCCCGCTGCTCGGCGTGCTCTTCTTCGTGCCGGCGATGAACCTCGCGGGCATCCCGCCGATGTCGGGCTTCATCGGCAAGGTGGGCCTGCTGCAGGCGGGTCTCGACGAGGGCACCTGGCTGGCGCTGCTGCTGGTGGCCGGGGGCACCCTGACCAGCCTGCTGACGCTGTACGCCGTCGCGAAGACGTGGGCGCTGGCCTTCTGGCGCTCACCGGAGCAGGCGCACGAGATGGCCCGGCTGCTCTCCGACCCCGAGGCCGACGACGTCCCCGACGCCGCGCCGCCCATGGTCGCCCACCGCGGACACGTGCACGTCGGCGCCGTGGCGTTCGGTCGCGACGACGTCTCGGCCGCGCGCGAGGTGCACGACAACGACTCCGGCGAGCGCGACCTGCACCAGAAGCTCCAGGCGGGCTCGCTGCCCGACCGGCTGCCCTGGCTGATGACCTGGCCGACCGCCGGCCTGATCGGGGTCAGTCTCGCGCTCACCGTCCTGGCCGGGCCGCTCTACGGCTACACCGACCGGGCGGCCGCCGACCTGACGAGCCGGACGCCGTACCTCACCGCCGTGGAGCAGGGGGCGGGGGAGTGAGCCCCTACACCCGGACCACGCGCCGCGGCAACGTGCGCCCCACCCGCTACCGGGCCGTGCAGTGGCCGATGGTGCTGTGGCTGGCGCTGCTCTGGTGGGTGCTGTGGGGCTCCTACAGCCTGCTCTCCCTGGTCGGCGGGGTGGTCGTGGCCGTGCTGGTGTGCTTCGTCCTGCCGCTGCCGCCGCTGCGGATGAGCGTGCGCGTGCGCCCGGTCGCGGTGGTGGTGCTGGTGGCGCGCTTCCTCGGCGACGTCGTGATGGCCAGCCTGCAGGTCGCGTGGATCACCGTGGTGCCGCCCCGGCCGCTGCGCAACGCCATCGTGCGGGTGCCGCTGCGCTCGGAGTCCGACTTCGTGCAGGTGGTGGTGGCCGAGCTGCTCTCGCTCGTGCCCGGCAGCGTGGTCGTGGAGGCGCACCGTGCCAGCCACACGCTCTACCTGCACGTGATCGACGTCCGCGACGACCGCGACATCGACCGCTTCCGCGAGCGGGTGTGGGCCCAGGAGCAGCGGGTGGTGCGCGCCTTCGGGGCCGAGCTGCTGCCGGAGCCGCCGGCGGTGACCCCCTCATGAGCGGTCTCGTCACGGCACTGCTGCTGACCAGCGCGATGGTCCTGGCGCTCTCGGCGCTGATGGTCACCGCCCGGATCACCCGCGGACCGACCATGCTCGACCGCGCGATGTCCTTCGACGTGCTCGTCACCATCACCATCATGGGGATCGCCCTCGACGCCGCCCTCCGGCGCGACGCCGAGAACCTCCCGCTGCTGCTCGTCGCGACGCTGCTCGGCTTCGTCGGCTCGGTCAGCGTCGCCCGCTTCAGCCCGGGGAGCGACGACCTCGATTCCGACGACGGGGGCGAGGACGACGGCGCCCCGGCCCGAGCGGCCGACCCGGAGCTGGACGAGGGCTCCGACGCCGCCCCTGCTCCCGACGCCGACCCCGATGCCGACCCCGAGGCCGACCCCGACGTCGACCCCGGCCCCAGCGCCGACCGGGAGGGACCGCGATGACCTGGCCGGACGCGCTCGACGTGCTTGGCGCCCTGCTGCTCCTGCTCGGCTCGCTGCTGAGCCTGGTGGCCGCGATCGGCGTGCTGCGCTTCCCCGACCTGCTCACCCGGATGCACGCGGCCACCAAGCCGCAGGTGCTCGGGCTGATGCTGGTGGCCGCGGGGCTGACGCTGGAGCTGCGTGACGCCCGCGTGGCGGCGCTGCTCGGGCTGGTGGTGATGGCCCAGATGGTGACCGCTCCGGTGGCGGGCCACATGCTGGGCCGGGCGTCCTACCGCGCCGGACAGGTCGACCGCGACCTGCTCGTCGTCGACGACCTCACCGGGGTGGTCGAGCGCGTCGACGAGGAGCGCGGCGCGCCCTGATCGGCGGCCCCGTTCGGAGGCGCGAGCCGGCGCCCGTCGGCTCAGGCGCCCGGGTTCTCCCGCTCGAGCTCCTCGAGCTGCCGCACCTGCTCCGACTCCTCGGCCGGCTCGGCCGCGGCTGCCTCGGCGACGACCGCTTGGGTCCGGTCGGCGGGCAGCGTCACGGCGATCTCGGTGCCCGGTCCGGAGTCGTTGCGCCGCGCCGAGATGCTGCCGCCGTGGCGCCGCACGATGCGCTTGCACAGGGCGAGCCCGAGGCCGGACCCCTGGTAGGAATCGACGGTCGAGGCCCGCCGGAAGGGCTCGAAGACGGCCAGCTCCTCCCCGGCGGGGATGCCGATGCCGGCGTCGACGACGAGCAGCCGCACCCAGCCGCTGTCGTCGAGGCTGCTCGAGACGTGCACGGAGGCTCGCTCGCCCGCGCGGGTGTACTTCACGGCGTTGCCGACAAGGTTGGAGAGCAGGTGGCGCAGCAGCACGCGGTCGGCCAGCACCACGTGCTCGACCTCGAAGCGGAAGTCGGCGTCCTGGTGGCTGGCAGCGATCTCGTGGAGCACGGGCTCCAGCGCGACCCGCTCCGGGTGCAGCTCGCCCTCGCGCGCCACCGTGTAGGCCAGCCAGTCGTCGATCTCGGCGACCATGCGGCGGGCCGCGCTGCGACCGCGGCGCACGGCGTGCCGGGTGCGCACGTGGTCGGTGCCGACGACCTCCTCAGCGACCTCGAGCCACCCCTGCACCGCGGCGAGCGGGCTCTTCAGGTCGTGGGCCGCGACGGCGGCGAAGCTGGCGAGCTCCTCGATCCGTCGGTGCTCGTGGGTGACGTCGCGGGCGACGGCCACGACGCCGTCGGCTCCGGCGTACTGCACGGCGGCCAGCTGCACGGCGAGGATCCGGGTGGCGTCGTCGCCGGGCCCGCGGTGGAAGGTGTAGCTGAAGCGGATCGGCAGCTCGCCGGGGCCGCGCAGCCACTTGCGCGGCTCGCTGAGCAGCCGCTCGTCGCCGAGCAGCCTGGCGGCGGCGGGGTTGTGCAGCTGCACCCGGCCGCTGGGGTCGACCAGCACCAGCGCCTCGTCGATCGAGTCGAGCAGCGTCTCGAGCAGGCCGGCCTGGTCGACCGCCTCCTGCCGGCGCCGGACCACCTCGTGGCTGAGGTGGGCACGCTGGTCGCGCACCTGGGAGAGCAGCAGGGCGACGAGCACGAAGGCCGCCATCAGGCAGTTGTCGAGGAGCAGGTCGAGGTCGAGCGGGCGCATGCCGAGGGCCACCTGTGCCGACGTCGCCGCCAGCACCGTCACGGCGGTGACGAGGCTGTAGGCGGCCGTGGCCCACGGGCCCATCAGCAGGCCGGCCCACACGGCGGGCAGCAGCACCAGCCACGACAGGGAGAGAGCCGGGAAGCTGACCTCCAGGGCGACGGCCGCCCCGGTGGCCAGGAGCAGCAGGTAGACGTCGGGCAGGCGCGTGGGCACGGCCTCGGCCCGGGGCCGCCGCTGCACGAGCAGGAGCAGGCAGGCGGCGCCGATGAAGGTGTGGGAGGCGCCGGTCAGCAGCCACGAGGCCACCGACAGGCTCTGTGCCTGGCCCGTCAGCACGGCGGTCCCGCCGGGCAGCAGGGGCGTGGCGGCGACGGTGCCGAGGAGGGTGGACACGAAGAGCGCGGCGACGTCGCCGGGGCGGTGGGGCGCCAGGTTGTCGTCGCCGATGCGCCAGCGGTAGCAGGCCAGCGCGACGACGACCTGCACCAGGGTGGCCGCGCACTCGCGGGCCGTCTGCTCCAGGGAGAGCCCGACGAGCAGCAGGGTGGGGACCGACAGGGCCGCCCACAACAGCGCCGTGGCAGCGACCCGCAGCAGCCGGCCGGGGCGGCCCGTCGCCCAGACCCAGACCAGCACCAGCCAGACGAAGGCGACCACGCTGGAGAGCCGCAGGATCACGACGTCGGGCAGCGCCGCCTGCTGGACGACGTGGGTGAGCGGGGTCGCCAGGAGGCAGGTCGTCCACAGCGCCCACAGGGCATGGACGGAGAGGCGTCGCGACGGACGCCAGGCGGTGACTGCCTCCACCGGTCGCGGACCCCCCACGGGACTGGTTGTTTTGTGACGTGTCCGGGCAGACACGTAGGGTGGACCCTCCCCCCATGGTGGAAGGTTCATGCATGCCCGTCTCACCTGGTGAGTCACTCTTCACCCGGCTCGAGCCCCACTTGCCCCACGTCAGCAAGCCCATCCAGTACGTCGGCGGCGAGCTCAACTCCGTGACGAAGGAGTGGGCGGCGACCGAGGTCCGGTGGACGCTGATGTATCCCGACGCCTACGAGGTCGGTCTGCCCAACCAGGGCGTCCAGATCCTCTACGAGGTGCTCAACGAGTGCGAGGGCGTGCTCGCGGAGCGCACCTACGCGGTCTGGCCCGACATGGAGGCGGTGATGCGTGCCGAGGGCATCCCGCAGTTCACCGTCGACGGCCACCGCTCGGTGCGCGACTTCGACCTGTTCGGTCTCTCCTTCGCGACCGAGCTGGGCTACACCAACATGCTCACGGCCCTCGACCTCGCCGGCATCCCGCTCCACACCGCTGACCGCGGTGACGACGACCCGGTCGTGGTCGCGGGCGGGCACGCCGCCTTCAACCCCGAGCCGATCGCCGACTTCGTCGACGCCGTGGTCCTGGGCGACGGCGAGGAGGTCGTGCTCGGCATCAGCGAGGTGACCCGCGAGTGGAAGCGCGAGGGTCGCCCCGGCGGCCGCGACGGGCTGCTGCTCCGCCTGGCGGCGAGCGGCGGCGTCTACGTCCCCCGCTTCTACGACGCGGCGTACGCCGCCGACGGCACGCTGCTGGGCACGCGCCCCAACCGCCCGGGCGTCCCCGACCGGGTGCACAAGCACACGCTGATGGACCTCGACTCCTGGCCCTACCCGCGCAAGCCGCTGGTGCCGCTCGCCGAGACGGTGCACGAGCGCTTCAGCGTCGAGATCTTCCGCGGCTGCACCCGCGGCTGCCGCTTCTGCCAGGCCGGCATGATCACCCGCCCCGTCCGGGAGCGCTCGATCACCACCATCGGCGAGATGGTCGACAACGGCATCAGGCAGAGCGGCTTCGAGGAGGTCGGCCTGCTCTCGCTCTCCAGCGCCGACCACTCCGAGATCGGCGAGGTCGCCAGCGGGCTGGCCGACCGCTACGAGGGCACCAACGTCTCGCTCTCGCTGCCCTCGACCCGCGTCGACGCCTTCAACATCACGCTGGCCAACGAGTTCTCCCGCAACGGCCGTCGCTCCGGGCTCACCTTCGCCCCCGAGGGCGGGTCGGAGCGGATGCGCAAGGTGATCAACAAGATGGTCACCGAGGAGGACCTGATCCGCACCGTCGCGGCGGCGTACTCCCACGGCTGGCGGCAGGTGAAGCTCTACTTCATGTGCGGGCTGCCCACCGAGACCGACGACGACGTGCTCGCCATCGCCGACCTCGCCAAGAAGGTCATCGCCAAGGGGCGCGAGGTCGCGGGCCACAACGACATCCGCTGCACCGTCTCCATCGGCGGCTTCGTGCCCAAGCCGCACACGCCCTTCCAGTGGGCCCCGCAGCTCGACGTCGAGACCACCGACGAGCGGCTGCGCAAGCTCCGCGAGGAGGTCCGGTCCGACCGCCGCTACGGCCGTGCGATCGGCTTCCGCTACCACGACGGCAAGCCCGGCATCATCGAGGGACTGCTCTCGCGCGGCGACCGGCGCGTCGGCCGGGTCATCGAGGCCGTGTGGCGCGAGGGCGCCCGCTTCGACGGCTGGAGCGAGCACTTCTCCTACGAGCGCTGGGCCGGTGCCGCCGAGCGCGAGCTGGCGGCGTACGGCGTCGACCTGGGGTGGTACACCACCCGCGAGCGCGGCTACGACGAGGTGCTCCCGTGGGACCACCTCGACTCCGGTCTCGACAAGGACTGGCTCTGGCAGGACTGGGAGGACGCCCTCGACCCCGACTCCGTCGACATCGAGGACTGCCGCTGGACCCCCTGCTACGACTGCGGCGTCTGCCCCGAGATGGGCACCGACATCCAGATCGGTCCCACCGGCCAGCAGCTGCTGCCGCTGAGCGTGGTCTGAGGCGTCGTACGGGCCGGGACATCTCGCAGACGCGCGGGCACAAGTCCTGACGACATCCCCACGAAGCCGGACGAACCCGGACAGCGAGCGGGACTTGTGCCCGCGCGTCTGCGACGGAGGGGGAGCGGTGCCGGACGGCGCGGGGGAGGGTCGGCGGAGGGGAGTCGGCGCGTAGGCTCAGGTCCATGCCCCAGCCTGATCGCGCGCGCTCGTTGCACGGTGGCGCAGGGCGGGTGGTGGCGCTGGCGACGCGCAGCATGGGCTACCGCGACGGGCTCGCCTGCGTGCTCGTGGGCGAGGAGATGCTGCCCATCTCCCGGGGTGCCGAGCTGCAGGCCGAGCTGCTCGAGGCGGCCGGGTCGGTGCGCGACGGTGCCGTCGTACGGCGTGACCTGCTGGCCGTGCCGCTCCACGACGACACCGGTGCCCTGGCGGGGGCGCTGTGCGTGGGCGGGCCGCCCGCCGACCGTGCCACCGACGACGACGTCGACACCCTGCGGGCCTTCGCGGCCGTGCTGCAGGACCAGATGGACCTGATGCGGGTGCTGGTGCCGCCGCCGCAGTCGGCGGCCGTCAGCAGCCTGCTCGACGCGATCGACCAGGGGCACATCCAGGCGTGGTTCCAGCCGCTCGTGCACGTCGCCGACGGCTCGCTGGTGGGCTTCGAGGCGCTGGCGCGCTGGCGGGTGGGGGAGGAGGAGGTCGCCCGGCCGGGCGACTTCGTCCCGCTGGCCGAGCAGTCCGGCCTCGTCGACCGGCTCGACATGGCGGTCATCCGCGACGCCGTGGAGCACCTCGCGCGGTGGCAGCGGACCCGCCCCGAGCTGCGGATCTCGGTCAACCTCTCCGGGCGCCACCTCGACGAGCCCGACTGGGTCGAGACGATCCTCGACGTGGTGCAGAGCGCCGGCGTCCCGCCGGAGCAGGTCGACCTCGAGCTCACCGAGTCGGCGCGCCCCGCCGACGTGGTGCGGAGCGCCGGTCAGCTGATGGCCGCCCGCGAGCACGGCTTCAAGATCTGGTTCGACGACTTCGGCACCGGGTGGTCCGAGCTGCGCCAGCTCGTGGAGATGCCGGTCGACGGCATCAAGGTCGACCGCTTCTTCACCGAGGCGCTCGGCGGGCGCGGCGACAGCGTGGTGCGCGCGGTGCTGCGCATCGCCGAGGAGCTCGGGCTCGACACCGTGATCGAGGGGGTCTCCACCCCCGAGCACGCCACCCGGGCACTGGCGCTCGGCTGCGACGTCGCCCAGGGCTTCCTGTGGT
Organism: Nocardioides aequoreus; assembly: GCF_000720335.1. GTDB lineage: Bacteria > Actinomycetota > Actinomycetes > Propionibacteriales > Nocardioidaceae > Marmoricola > Marmoricola aequoreus. The sequence goes on from NZ_JOJN01000008.1 coordinate 104,733, forward strand.
CGCCCGCGGTGCCGCCGGAGGAGATCGACGCCGTGCTGGCGTCGGGGACCGTGGGCTTCAGCGCAGCAGCCCGCTGAAGCGGTCCTCGTTCTGGGTGTAGTGGAAGCCCGGGACGTCGTCGGCCGTCATGGGCCGGGCGATGTGGTAGCCCTGCACCATCTCGCAGTCGAGGGAGCGCAGCGCCGCCAGCTGCTCGTCGCGCTCCACCCCCTCGGCGACGGCGCTGAGCCCGACGGCGTGGGCTCCCTGGATCATCAGCTGCAGCAACCGGCTGCCGAGCGGGGTGTCGACCTCGAGCGCCGAGCGGCCGATCTTGACCACGTTGACCGGCAGCGCGGCGAGGCGCGCCAGGGCGCCCAGCCCGGAGCCGAAGTCGGCGATGCTGACCGAGACGCCGAGGGCGCGCACCCGGTGCAGGTTGACCACCGTGCGGCCGGTGTCCTCCAGCACCCGCTCGGGCAGCTCGAGGACCAGCCGGTCGGGGCGCAGCCCGGAGAGCTCGAGGGCCTCGGCGACGTCGTCGACCAGCCGCGTCCGGGCCGCGGTCACGGGCGAGATGTTGACCGCCACGACCAGGCGGTCGAAGCCGCGCTCCTCCACCCACCGCTGCAGCTGCGCGGTCGCGCTCCGCAGCACCCACTGGTCGATGTCGGCGATGAGCTCGGAGGTCTCCGCGAGGGGGAGGAAGTCGCCGGGCGCCATCAGCCCGCGGGTCGGGTGCTGCCACCGCACCAGCGACTCGTAGCCGCGCACCTCGCCGGTCACCGAGTCGATGACCGGCTGGTAGTGCAGCACCAGCTCGTCGCGGTCCAGCGCCCCGCGCAGCTCGGCGGCCAGCCGCTCCTGGGAGCTGAGACCCTCGCGCATGTCGGAGTCGAAGACCTCGGCGCGGCCCTTGCCGGCGCGCTTGGCCCGGTACGCCGCCAGGTCGGCCTCGTTGAGCAGCGTGGCGGCGGTGGTGCCACCGGCGGTCGACTGGGCGATGCCGATGCTGGCACCGACGTGCGCCGTGCCCTGCGGGCCCAGGTGCACCGGTTGGGAGACCGTGGCGATCAGGCGGCCGGCGACCTGGAGCGCCGTCTCGGCGTCGGTCAAGGTCTCCATGACCACGACGAACTCGTCGCCGCCCAGGCGGATCGCCTGGTCGCTGCCGCGCACCGCCCGCTGCAGCCGCTCACCGATGCGGCGGAGCAGCTGGTCACCGGCGCGGTGCCCCAGGCTGTCGTTGACCAGCTTGAAGCCGTCGAGGTCGAGGAACATCACCGTCGTGGTGCCGCGCGTGCGTCGGGCGCGGGTGAGGGCGTCCTCGAGCAGCTTCAACCCGTGGGCCCGGTTGGGCAGCAGCGTGAGCGCGTCGTGGGTCGCCTCGAAGGCCAGCTGGTCCTGCAGCTCGTTGGCCTGCTGGCTGACCTCGGCGATGCGGTGGAGCGCGATGCCGACGCGGGTGAGGACCAGCGCGACGATGAGCAGCGAGCCGATCGCGATCGGCCAGACGGCGATCTCCTGGCCGAGCAGGTGCTGGACGACGAGCATGGCCGGCGGCAGTGCCGCCGCCAGTCCGAGCAGGAGGAGGCGTGGTCGGTTGAGCCTGGTGTCGGAGGAGGCGCCGGGCTCGGTGGTGCGGATCATCGAGGGGTGCAGCGCCGCGGCGCCCCAGCAGGCCCACGCCACCAGCCAGACCGTGTCGAGCCACGCGGGCTGCCCCCCGCCGTAGACCAGGCCGGTGGTCCGCAGCAGGTCGGCCACCAGCTTGAGCCCGAGGGCCGCGAAGAGCAGCCGCGCGGAGAGGGTCAGCGTGCCCGGGGTGACGGCCACGCGCACGAAGCCGGCCAGCAGCAGGATGCTGCCGAGCGGGAAGGCGCTGGCCTGCAGCGAGGCCAGCAGGCCCGGGACCGACTCGAAGGACGGCTGCGCCAGGAAGACGAAGACGATCAGGCCCAGGCCGAGCGCCACGGTCCAGGCGTCGATGATGCCCGCCCGGTCATGTCGCGGGGCACGCGCCCGCGCCATCTCGAAGAGCCCGACCGCGATCACCGGGTAGCCGAGGATCAGCAGCCAGAAGCCCCAGAAGGCGACGCCCTCCGACCCGAGCCGCGCGCAGGTGGTGCCGACGAACCAGCAGCCGAGCCCCGCGGCGACGTACCACCAGGACCGCGCGTGGCGTGGACGGTGCAGCCGGATCCCGACGATCGTGCCGAGCACGCCCGAGAGGGTGACCAGGGCGTAGACCAGGTTGCGCGCGGTGGTCTCGGCCGGCAGCGACGCCTGCAGCGCCACGAGGGTTCCCACCAGCAGCAGGTGGATCCACCAGGCCTTGGCGTGCCGCGCCCGGGTGCGGGCGTCGCGGATCGGGACCACCCAGGGCTTGGTGTCCGGGCTCATGCGCCCTCGGAGCCTCGGAACGACGTGCTCGTGTGCGGCAGGGAGACCAGCGTGTCGAACTCGGGGTCGCCGAAGGAGCTGGTGGCGCCCGGGGACTTGCGCCACTTCGTCGCCGCCACCGCGGGGACGCCGTCGGGGATGCCGGAGACGGCGCCCGGAGGCGTGTGGAAGAGCCAGCGCGACATCACCCGGTACGACGCCCAGTCGTCGGCCAGCAGCCGGCACGAGACCACGTCGTAGCCGTCGACCTCGCGCACGCGCACGACCGCCATCGGCACCGGCTCGGCGCCGGGAAGGCGCAGCTCGACCTGGCCGGTGGCGGGTGCGTTGCCTGCCGGGAAGCGCACGGCGGCGCCGCCCACGGAGATGTCGACGAGCTGGCCGCGGACGCCGGCCATCTCGACGTCGGCGGTGACGGCCACCCGGTGGGCGTTGCGGCGGCTGGAGGCGAAGTCGGGGTGGCTGATGCGTCGGGTGCCGAGGATCAGCACCACGTCGGCGAGGACGAGCCACGCGGCCGACGCCACCGTCGCCGACGGCGTGGTGCGCCACGGCACGAGGCCGAAGGCGCCGAGCGCGGCGTACAGCAGGGTGCCGCTCACCACGGCGATGAGCACCAGCAGCACCAGGGGCGCCCGGCCCCGGGTGCGCTCGTCCTCGCCGGACTTCGGGGTGACCTCGAAGGTCAGCGTGCGGCGCGTCAGCAGCCACCAGGCGCACGACAGCCCGACGGGGATGCGGAACATCCGCAGCGCGAAGGCCGAGGGCCAGTGCAGGTGGCCGCGGAAGAGCTTCTTGGTGCCCCACATCCGCACCGCGAGCATGGAGGCGAAGACGACCGCGAAGACCAGCGGGGGAGCGGTGGAGGTCTCGGCGCCGCTGAGCAGCACCACCGCGGGCACCATGAAGAGCCCGATCGTCGCGAGGCCCTCGAGCCACCAGACCGTGCCGCCGAGGTACTCGTAGAAGTTGCGCCAGGAGAGCCACCTCTTGGCGCTCCACAGCCTCTCCGTCACCAGCACCTGCATCGACCCCATGCCCCAGCGGCGCCGCTGCAGCAGGTACTGCTCGGCGGTGGCGGGCGCCAGGCCGAGCGCGAGGGTCTGGTGGTGGTAGACGGTCTTCCACCCGGCCCGGATCAGGCCGAGGGTGGTGTGCATGTCCTCGACGATGGTGGCGGTGGAGATGCCACCGATCTCCGCGAGCGCCGAGGTCCGGATCAGCGAGGTGGAGCCGCACCAGAAGGGGCCCGCCCCGTCGTGGTTGCGACCGGCCAGGAGCACGTGGAAGAAGATGCCCTGCTCGCCGGTGACGCCGTCGTCGTCGAAGGCCCCGGAGTTGTAGTAGGTCTGCGGGCCCTGCACCAGGGCCAGCTCGGGGTCGTCGAACCAGCCGAGCGTGTCGGTCAGGAAGGTCGGCAGCGGCACGTGGTCGCAGTCGAGCACGGCGATGACGTCGAGCGGGTCGGCACCCTCGGCGGCCTCGGCCTGCAGCAGGGCCAGGGCGTGGTTCATGTTGCCGGCCTTGGCGTGCTCGTGGGTGGGACGGCTGACGTAGCGGGCGCCGTACTCCTCGCACATGGCGCGCACCCAGTCGCGGTCGCCGTCGTCGAGCACCCAGGTCTCGTGCGCGGGCTGCAGCTCGGTGGCCGCGGCGATCGTGGGCGCGATGACCTCGATCGGCTCGTTGTAGGTCGGGATCATCACCACGGCGCGCAGGCCGTCCTCGACCTCGGTCACCCGGCGGGGCGCGCGGGCGTCGATGTTCCACAGCGTCACGATGCGGATCAGCAGGCCGCTCATGGCGACCGCCTCGAAGCCCACCAGCAGCCAGGCGGCCACGAGGTCGTAGCCGCCGGCCGGGAGCGTGAAGAGCACGCGCCAGCCGATGTAGACGACCAGCGAGGTCAGCGCGAGCAGACCGCCGATGTGGGCCGCGGTGCGCGTGCTGCGTGCCTCGGCCCGGGGCGGGCGCAGCAGGTAGGCCCAGCCCGCCAGGGTCGCGTCCACCGTGACGCTCGCCGAGGTGGCGCGCACCTCGGGGGTCGCGGAGGTCTCCTCGGAGCGGGGTCGGCGGTGGCGCCAGACGGTCATGACAGGCCTCTCTCGACCGTGGGGGGAACGATCGTGGGGCTCAGCCTAGGGCGATATGCATCCAATACGGACGAAAATGCGAGACTCCCGACCCCGAAAACTAGACCGGGCGCGACGCACAGCCGATCTAGGCGTCGTCGCGCGCCAGGGCCAGCAGCCGGTCGAGCACCTCCGGCCCCGCGTGCCGCAGCCCGTTGTGCAGGTACGCCGCCGTGGTCCAGGCGCGCACCCCGGGGAGCACCTGCAGCGTCGCCTCGCTGTGCTCGCGCAGCACGAAGGGGTCGTCGGCGTAGACGGCCGCGGCGCCGGGGAGGTCGACGTCGGCCAGCCGGTCGGCGTCGTAGAGCCGCGGCCACGGCTCCTCGGCCAGCAGCCGCGCCGTCTCGGCGTACGGCGCCAGCCCGGGCTCGTCGTCGAAGTGCCAGGGGAAGACGTGCTCACCGGTGAGCCCCTCGTGACCCTCGGGCTGCGCCCGCGCCGCGGCCCACCGCGTCGCGCCGCCGTCGGCGTAGCAGGACTCCTGCACCACGGCGTAGAGCGGGTTGCGGGCTCCGAAGGGGAGCAGCGCGAGCGCGTCGGCGGCGAAGGCCGCCGAGCGGGGGTCGCGCTCGAGCAGGTGGTGCAGCGCCTCGCTCCCCCCGTGCAGGCCGAGCTGGTTGCCGACCGTGCGGAGCAGGCGCGGGGTCAGGGCGGTGCCGTCGGGACGCCGCACCTCCCCGGCCGCGCACGCCTCGAGTGCCTGCGCCAGTCGCGCGGCGTCCTCCGGCCAGCGCACGTGGTGGCGTGCCTCGAGGACGGCGACCTGCCGGAAGGTCGCGGCGTAGATCTCCTCGGGCGGCAGGCCGACGGGAGGCAGACCGCCGGTGAAGAAGGTCTCGGCGAGGCTGTCGGGGAAGGTGGAGCGGTAGTGCAGCGCGCAGAAGCCGCCGAAGGACTGACCCAGCAGGCTCCACCGCCGCACGCCGAGGTGCTCGCGCAGCAGCTCGGCGTCGCGCACGATCGCGTCGGCTCGGAAGTGGCGCAGGTACGCCGCCTCGCCCTGCGGGTCGGCGTCGCGCGCGGCGGCGTACGACGAGGGGTAGGGGGTGGAGAGGCCGGTGCCGCGCTGGTCGAGCAGCAGCACCCGGTAGTCGCGCAGGGCGCGGTCGAGCCACCCGGGTGCGGTGGGAGAGGTGGTGGGGCGGGGCGACTCGTGCCCCGGGCCGCCCTGGAGGAAGAGCAGCCAGGGGCGCTGCTCGCCACCGACGGCGGTGACCTCGCGGGCGAAGACCTCGAGCCGCCCGCCGTCGGGGTGCTCGTGGTCGACGGGCACGTCGAGGCGGTGCTCGACGAGGCGCAGCCCGTCGTGCTCCCGGGTCGCGGCGGCGTCGGTCACCGCGTCACCGTACGCCGCTCGAGGTGGTCCTCGAGATGGTCGGGGCGCGCCAGCGAGAGCCCCACCAGCAGCTGCGGCACCGCGAGCACGAGCAGGGCCAGCAGCGGCACCGTCCAGCTGCCGGTGGCGTCGTGCAGCACGCCCATCCCGAAGGGGCCGATCGCGGCGAAGAGGTAGCCGAAGGACTGGGTCCAGCCGGAGAGCGCCGCGGTGCCGTCGGGGGTGCGCGCCCGCAGCCCGATCAGCACCAGCGCGAGCGGGAAGGCGCACAGGCCGGTGCCGACGAGGGCGGCCCACAGCCAGGCGCCCGCGGCCGGGGCGAGGATCAGCCCGCCGTAGCCGAGCGGGTAGCACGACATCAGGGCCCACATGACCGGTCGTTGGTCGTCCATCCGCGCCGCGAGCCAGGGGATGAGCAGCGAGAGCGGGATGCTGAGGCCGCCGATCACGCCCAGCAGGAGGCCGGCGGTGGTCGGCGAGAAGCCGGCGTCGCGGAAGACCACGCCGAACCAGCCGTAGACGGCGTACGCCTGGAGCGACTGCAGCCCGAAGAAGACCCCCATGCGCAGGCCCAGCGAGGTGCGCCCGGCCTCGAGCACGCCGATGGCCCGCTGCGAGGTGGCGGTCGGGTCACGCCGGTCGCGCGCGAGCAGGCCGGCCCAGGGGAGCACGGCCACGGCCGCGACGAGCGCCCAGGTGAGCAGGCCGTCGCGCCACCCGTCGAGCGCCTCGCCCACCGGCACGGTGACGGTGAGCGCGAGCGTGAGCCCCACGGCGAGGGACGTGGTGTACACCGAGGTCATCAGGCCGACGCGGTCGGGGAAGTGCCGCTTGACGAGGGCGGGCAGCACCACGTTGGCCGTGGCCATGCCCGCGAGCGCGAGGAGCGAGAGCAGCAGGAAGGCCGGCACGCCGGAGACCGTCACCCGAGCGCCGAGCCCGACCACCACGCACAGCAGGGCCAGCAGCGTGAGCCGGTGCGGGCCCACCAGGCGGGCGAGGCGCGGGGCGAGCGCGCCGAAGCCGGCGAAGGCGAGCACCGGCAGCGTGGTCAGGAGCCCGGCCTCCGCGCCGGACATGGCGAGGTCGGCGCGGACGTCGTCGAGCACCGGCCCCAGGCTCACGGCCGCCGGCCGCAGGTTGAGGCCGAGCGCCACGATCGCCACCACGACCAGCCAGCGACGAGGGTCGGGGGACGGCGCAGGCACCCGCGCATGATGTCCCACGGGTGGCGGACGACCGGTGCCGGGGCACGCGGGACGGGTACTGTCCGAGCGCGCCCGAGACGAGTACTCTGCCCGCAATGTCCAGTTGGCGGCATGGAGGTGACGTGTCGATCCCGCTCAGCACGACGCTGCCCGCGGTCGTCTACGTGCCGACCTCCGACGACGCGAGTGCGCCCGACGCGCGTCCCGCCCTGGCGCGCGACCTCGACGGCAGCGCGGAGCTCTTCTGCTTCACCAGCCCCGACCTGCTGCGCCACTTCCACGGCACCTCGACGCCCTGGCGGCGAATGAGCAGGGCGCAGGTGGCGGCGCTCATCAAGGCCGAGGGCGTGGCCCGCTGCCACCTCGACCCCCGGCCGCCCGCCGACCCGCGCCCGACGGCGGTGCCGGAGCAGCGGCTCTCGGTCGTCGCGCCCCCTCCCGACTGACCGGTGCGGCCCGGGCTGTCGGCGCCGTGCGGTAGACAGCACCCGTGAGACGGGTCAGCGACCAGGAGCGCCGCGCGCGGCTGGTGACGCGGCACGCGCTGGCGGCGCCCGCGGCGAGCGTCGAGCAGGCGGTCGAGGCCGTGGTGTGCCTGCACGCGACCGAGCCCGCCAGCGTCTTCCTCGCCGTCCAGGCCCGCACCGACGTCGATCCGGCTGCGGTCCAGCACGCGCTCTACGCCGAGCGCTCGGTCGTCAAGCAGCTCGCGATGCGCCGCACCCTCTTCGCCTTCCCGCGGGGGCTGCTGCCGGCGGTCTGGGGCAGCGCCTCGCGACGGGTCGCGGTGCAGCAGCGCACCCGCTTGGCCAAGGAGGTGGTGCAGCTCGGCATCGCCGCCGACGCCGACGCCTGGCTGCGGCGGGTCGACGCGCAGGTGCTGGCCTCGCTGCGCGACGACGGCCCCGCCACCACCGTCGAGCTGCGCCGACGGGTGCCCGACCTGGAGCACCGCTTCGAGGGCTGGCAGGGGGCGAGCTCGCCGATCGCCGGCCGCGTGCTGACCGTCCTGGGGGCCGAGGCCCGGCTGCTGCGGGGCGCCAACGAGCTGGGCTGGCGGCAGGCGCGCCACCGCTGGTGCCTCCCGGAGCAGTGGCTCGACGAGGTCCCCGCACCCGAGGAGGAGGCGGCGGGCTACCGCGAGCTCGTCGGACGTTGGCTGGCCCGCTTCGGTCCGGGCACCGAGACCGACCTGGTGTGGTGGCTGGGCGCCACCAAGGGCGCCGTACGCCGCGCGCTGGCCGACCTCGAAGCGGTCGCCGTGCAGCTCGACTCGGGGGCGACCGCCTACCTGCTGCCCGACGACCTGGAGCCGGTGGGGGAGGCCCGGCCGGTGGCCTCGCTGCTGCCGACGCTCGACCCCACCCTGATGGGCTGGAAGGAGCGCGACTTCTACCTCGACCCCGCTGACGTCCCCTACCTCTTCGACACCAACGGCAACGGCGGCACCACCGCCTGGTGGGACGGCCGCGTGGTCGGGTGCTGGGTGCAGGACGACGATGGGCGGGTCGAGGTGCTGCTCCGGCACGATCCCGGCGCGGAGGCGCTCCGGGCGCTCGAGGTGGCGGCGGAGCGACTCACCACGTGGCTCGACGGCGACCGGGTCAACTCGGTCTACGCCTCCTCGATGCAGCGCGGCGCCCGGCTGCCCTGATCCCGTCGCCGGCGTACGGCCACGTCGGCGACCCCGGTGGGCAGCCTCTAGGGTCGGCGGGTGCGCCAGCAGCCCCCGCAGCAACCACCGCCCGTGCAGCGGCTGAGGATCCGCTACGCCAAGCGCGGCCGGCTGCGCTTCACCAGCCACCGCGACTTCAGCCGCGCCTTCGAGCGCGCGCTGGTGCGCTCCCGGGTGCCGATGGCCTACTCCTCGGGCTTCAACCCGCATCCGCGCATCTCCTACGCCGGCGCGGCACCGACCGGCTCGGCGAGCGAGGCGGAGTACCTCGAGATCGGGCTCGCCGACCGGCTCGACCCCGCCGAGGTCAGCGCGGCGCTCGCGTCGTCGCTGCCCGACGGGCTCGACGTCCTCGAGGTGGTGGAGAGCGCCGGGGGGTCGCTCGCCGACCGTCTGGAGGCCTCGGTGTGGCGGCTGGCGCTCGACGGCGTCGAGGAGGAGCGGGCGCGGGAGGCGGTCGCAGCACTGCTCGACGCGCCCGAGGTGCTGGTCGAGCGGATGACGAAGAAGGGGCTGCGCAGCTTCGACGCCAGGGCCGCCGTCCTGCGTGCCGCGGTGGTCGAGGCGGACCCCACCCGGCCGGGGTGTGCGATACTCCAGGTGGTCCTGCGGCACGGCTCGCCGTCCGTGAGACCCGACGACGTTCTCGCCGCGCTGCGTGAGACCTCCGGACTCGTCGCCACCGCTGCCCTCCAGCAACGAGTGGTGCAGGGGCCCTGGGACGACGCGGACGGCACGGTGGGCGACCCGTTGGCACCCGACCGCGACGCGGCCGACCGGTGAAGGTGACAGCTCCGCCGGTCTGAGCAGCCCTGCGACCGCGGTTGGTGCGCGACAGGCGCTCGGCGACGCGACACCGCGGAGGGTGTGGTCGACCACAACAGACTTCGCGCACGTCCTGACATCCGCTCCGCCAGAGCCCGTGATGTCGAGGCGTACGCCGACACGCAGCCCGGGCAGACCGCCCTGGCCGCCGAGGAGCTCCCCCCGATGCTCGACGACGACACCACGACCGGCGACACCTCCAGCGAGACCCCCGCAGACGGGCAGGACGCCCCCGGGCCCGCCGAGGCCCCGGCGCCGGCGAAGAAGGCCACCCGCAGCCGCAAGACCGCCGCGCGGACCCGCACCACCACGACCATGCCCGCGGTCGAGCCGCCCGCTGCCGAGTCGGCTCCTGCCGCGACACCTGACGCCGAGGCCGCCGCCGAGCCGTCGCCCGACGCCGCGCCCCCGGCCAAGAAGGCGGCCGCTCGCAAGACCGCCGCCAAGAAGGCGCCGGCGAAGAAGACCGCGGCGCGCCGGACCACCAAGAAGGCGCCGGCGAAGAAGACCGCGGCGCGCCGGACCACCAAGAAGGCGGCGGCGGCCGAGGTCGCCCCGACCGACGCGCCCGCCCCGACCGACGAGGTCGGCGCGGAGCCGGCCGCCGAGCCTGTCGCCGAGCCTGGCGCTGCGGAGCCGGCGACCGGCGCGATGCCGCTCTTCCAGCCGCCGCCGAGGACCACGCCGCGCAAGCGCACGCAGAAGCGCGTCGCCCCGGTCGAGGAGCCGGCCGCCGACGAGGCGACCGAGGCGACCGAGCCGACCGAGACGGCGGTGGCGGGCGGCGACACCTCCGGGGCCCAGGGCCCCGACGACGCGACGCCGCGGACCTCGTCGAGGAAGTCCGGGGGCAAGAAGAAGAAGTCGACGGCCGACGCCGGCCAGGGCAGCGACGACGCCGACGGCGCGGCCGACGCCGCCGACGAGGGCGAGAAGCCCGCCGGCTCCGGCAAGAAGTCCGGCAAGAAGTCCGGCAAGGGCAAGAAGTCGGGGCAGCGGTCCGCCGACGCGGGCTCCGAGCCGACCGAGGGGGCCACCCCCGACGACGAGGTCGCGGACGACTCGGCGCAGACCGCCGAGCCCGACGAGACCGATCAGGTCACCGCCGGCGAGACGACCGAGTCCACCGAGTCCGGCGAGCCGGACGAGAGCGACGAGGGCGACGAGTCCGGGGACGACGGTGAGGGCGCCTCGCGCCGTCGTCGTCGCCGCGGTGGTCGTCGTCGCGGCCGTCGCTCCGGTGGTGGCTCCGGGGACGACGGCGAGGGCGCCGACGCCGAGCCCCAGGGTGGCGGCCAGCAGCGGCGCGGGTCGCAGTCCGGCCCCGACAGCGACACGGACTCCGAGGGCGACTCCGAGGGCAGCGACTCCGACGGCGACTCCGACGGCGACTCCGGGGGCGACTCCGGCTCCGGCGGCGGGTCCCGACGCCGACGGCGGCGGCGCCGCTCGGGTGACTCCGACGGTGGCGACACCGCTCGGCGCAACCCCGAGGACGAGATCACCAGCGTCAGCGGCAGCACCCGGCTGGAGGCGAAGAAGCAGCGCCGGCGCGAGGGCCGCGAGGCCGGCCGGCGTCGCGCACCGATCGTCAGCGAGGCCGAGTTCCTCGCACGCCGCGAGGCCGTCGACCGGGTGATGGTGATCCGTCAGCGCGAGGACCTGACGCAGATCGCGGTGCTCGAGGACGGCGTGCTGGTCGAGCACTACGTCGCCCGCGAGTCGCAGACCTCGATGATCGGCAACGTCTATCTCGGCCGGGTGCAGAACGTGCTGCCCTCGATGGAGGCCGCCTTCATCGACATCGGCAAGGGACGCAACGCCGTGCTGTACGCCGGCGAGGTCAACTGGCAGGCGCTGGGCCACAAGGACGGCCAGCCTCGCAAGATCGAGTCGGTGCTCTCCTCCGGCCAGACGATCCTGGTGCAGGTCACCAAGGACCCGATCGGCCACAAGGGTGCCCGGCTGACCGGTCAGGTGAGCCTCCCGGGCCGCTTCCTGGTCTACGTGCCGGAGGGCAACACCTCCGGCATCTCCCGCAAGCTTCCCGACACCGAGCGCAACCGCCTCAAGACGCTGCTCAAGCAGATCGTGCCCGACGGCGCCGGGGTGATCGTGCGCACTGCCGCCGAGGGCGCCTCCGAGGAGGAGCTGACCCTCGACGTCGAGCGCCTCACCGCCCGGTGGCAGGACATCGAGTCCAAGGTGAGCGGCGGCAAGTCGCCCCAGCTCCTCTACGGCGAGCCCGACCTGACGCTGAAGGTGGTGCGCGACCTCTTCACCGAGGACTTCGGACGCCTCGTGGTGGAGGGCGACGACGCCTGGGACCTGGTCGACGGCTACGTCTCGCACCTGGCCCCTGACCTCCGCGACCGGCTCGAGCACCACCAGCCCGACGGCTCCGGCGACGCCTTCGCGGCGTACCGGATCGACGAGCAGATCGCGAAGGGGCTCGACCGCAAGGTGTGGTTGCCCTCGGGTGGCTCGCTGGTCATCGACCGCACCGAGGCCATGACCGTGGTCGACGTCAACACCGGCAAGTTCACCGGGTCCGGGGGAAACCTGGAGGAGACGGTCACCAAGAACAACCTCGAGGCCGCCGAGGAGATGGTGCGCCAGCTCCGGCTGCGCGACATCGGCGGCATCATCGTCATCGACTTCATCGACATGGTGCTCGAGTCCAACCGCGACCTGGTGCTGCGCCGTCTCGTCGAGTGCCTCGGACGCGACCGGACCCGCCACCAGGTCGCCGAGGTCACCTCGCTCGGCCTGGTGCAGATGACCCGCAAGCGGATCGGCACCGGCCTCCTGGAGGCCTTCACCGACGAGTGCGAGCACTGCAAGGGCCGTGGCCTGGTGGTGCACGACCACCCGGTCGAGCCCAAGCAGCGCAGCGACGACGACGGTCGCGGACGCGGCGGCCGTGGGAGCCGCAGCGGCCGGGGCGGCCGAGGCGGCGGCGGCAACAACAGCGGCAACGGCGGCAACGGCGGCGGCAACGGTGACGGGGGCAGCGGCCGGGGCAGCGGCAGCGGCAGCGGCAGCGGCAGCGGCAGTGCCACCGCCGCGCGCACGGTCGGCCCGCCGTCGCCCGCCGACCTGGCCAACAGCCGTCCGCCGGAGGAGCGTCCCGACGAGCCCGCGGGCGACGAGGACCAGTCCCAGGACCAGCCGCAGGAGCAGTCGAAGGACCGGGACCAGTCGCAGGACCGGGCCCAGAGCCGCGCCGAGGAGCAGGAGCAGGTCGTCGGCGATGCCGTGACCGGCGAGGCCGCACCCGAGCTGCCCGCCGTCGACGACGCGGCCTCGGCCGACGAGGTCGTCGTGGGGGAGCCGGTCACCCCGGACCAGTCCGAGTCGCAGCCCGAGCCGCAGCCCGAGCCGCAGCCCGAGCCGGTCGACCCTGCCCCCCGCGTGGTCACCTCGACCCGGCGACGACGTGCCGGCCGCCCGGCCGGACCGCCGGTGGCGCCCACCGGCGACGCGGGACAGGGGCCGGCCGACGAGTCCGGCAGCGAGACCGCCGAGACCGACGCCGACGACTCCGCCGAGACCTCGGAGGACGGGTCGCTCATCGCCCACGTGCCGGTCAAGCGCAAGGGGGCGCGCAAGCGCTGAGCACCCGGCCGTGCGCGCGGTGGGGCCGTTTTGACCCCCCCGTGCGCGCGCCGGTACAGTTCGACCTTGGCGTGCGTCGTGCACGCCCTTCGCGCTGACCGCGCCCCGCCTCCGGGCGGACGACGCGCGGGCGGACGAAAACCCCGCATGATCCGGTTCCCGCAGCCAGGGAGCCCCCAGGCCACTGATCCGAGGAGAGTGAACCCGTGTACGCAGTCGTGCGCGCTGGCAGCAAGCAGCAGAAGGTTGCCGTGGGCGACGTCATCGAGATCGACCGGGTCGCGACGGGCGTCGGCGAGACGCTCACGCTCCCCGTCGTGATGGTGGTCGACGGCGAGCAGGTCACCGCCTCGGGTCTCGACAAGGCCGGCGTCACCGTCGAGGTCGTGGGTGCGGCCAAGGGCCCGAAGATCGTCATCCAGAAGTACAAGAACAAGACCGGCTACAAGAAGCGCCAGGGTCACCGCCAGAAGTACACCCAGGTCAAGGTCACCGACATCACCGTCTGAGACCGGTCTCCCGCCGCCTCCGACACGACGAACCCACGAAGGACACCCCATGGCACACAAGAAGGGTGCGGCCTCCACCAAGAACGGCCGCGACTCCAACGCCCAGCGCCTCGGCGTGAAGCGCTTCGGCGGCCAGCTGGTCAACGCCGGCGAGATCATCGTCCGCCAGCGCGGCACGCACTTCCACCCCGGCAGCGGCGTCGGCCGCGGCGGTGACGACACCCTCTTCGCCCTGGTGGGTGGCAACGTGGAGTTCGGCACCAAGCGCGGCCGCAAGGTCGTCAACATCGTGCCGGCGGGGGAGTGACCCCACTCCAGCACTGACACTGCTTCGCGACGGGCGCTCCTGAGACCATCGGGGGCGCCCGTCGCACGTCTTCACCCGCATCGAGGAGAGCAACCGTGGCCGTCCCCAGCTTCGTCGACCGAGTCCGACTGCACGTCGTGGCCGGGCGCGGCGGCAACGGTGTGGCCTCGGTGCACCGCGAGAAGTTCAAGCCGCTCGGCGGCCCCGACGGCGGCAACGGCGGGCCGGGCGGCTCGGTGGTGCTGCGCGTCGACCCCGACGTCACCACGCTTGTTGATTACCACCACCAGTCGCGCCGCGTCGCCACGCACGGCGGTCACGGGGCCGGCGGCCACCGCAACGGCGGCCACGGCGAGGACCTGGTGCTGGCGGTGCCCGACGGCACGGTCGTCACCGACGAGCGCGGCACCGTGCTCGGCGACCTGGTCGGAGCCGGCGCGGAGATGGTCGTGGCGCAGGGCGGCCGGGGTGGCCTCGGCAACGCCGCGCTGGCGTCGTCGAAGCGCAAGGCCCCCGGCTTCGCGCTGCTGGGCGAGCCCGGCGAGGACCGCTTCATCCACCTCGAGCTCAAGGTCGTCGCCGACGTCGGACTGGTCGGCTTCCCGAGCGCGGGCAAGTCCAGCCTGATCGCGGCGCTCTCGCGCGCCCGGCCCAAGATCGCCGACTACCCCTTCACCACGTTGATCCCCAACCTGGGTGTGGTCACCGCGGGCGAGACCACCTACACCGTCGCCGACGTGCCGGGGCTGATCGAGGGCGCCAGCGAGGGCCGCGGGCTCGGCCACGACTTCCTGCGCCACGTGGAGCGCTGCGCCGCGCTGGTGCACGTGGTCGACCTGGCCACCATGGAGCCGGGCCGCGACCCCGTCGGCGACCTGGGGGTCATCGAGCAGGAGCTGCAGCGCTACGGCGGCCTCGACGACCGCCCCCGCCTGGTCGCGCTCAACAAGGCTGACGTGCCCGACGGCCGTGACATGGCCGACCTGGTGCGCGCCGACGTCGAGCAGCGCGGCTGGCCCGTGTTCACGGTCAGCGCGGCCAGCCACGAGGGCCTGCGCGAGCTGTCCTTCGCGATGGCCGCCATCGTCCAGCAGCGGCGCGCCGCGACCGTGGCGGCCCCGGTGGAGCGCATCGTCATCCGGCCGCCCTCGACCAGCAGCGGCCCGGAGTTCACCGTCAAGCAGGTCGGCACGCCCGAGGGCGGCCGCGGCTGGCGGGTCCGCGGCGAGAAGCCGGAGCGCTGGATCCGGCAGACCGACTTCAGCAACGACGAGGCGGTCGGCTTCCTCTCCGACCGGCTCAACCGGCTGGGCGTCGAGGACCGTCTCGTGCAGCTCGGCGCCCAGGAGGGCGACTCGGTGCTGATCGGCGACCCGTCCGACGCCGTGGTCTTCGACTTCAAGCCCGGCATCGAGGCCGGCGCCCAGTCGCTCGGACGCCGCGGCGAGGACGAGCGCTTCACCGAGGACCGCCCCGCGGCCCGGCGCCGGCGCGACATCCAGGCCGGCATGGCCGGCCGGGCCGAGGGCGAGGAGCGGGCCGACGTCGCCCGTCGCCTGGCCGAGTCGGAGCCCGACGAGGAGCTGGAGCAGGAGTGACCCGCCCCCAGGTCCGCACGGCGCAGCGCGTCGTGGTGAAGGTCGGCTCGTCGTCGCTGACCACGGCCGCCGGGGGCATCGACCCCGCGCGGGTCGCGGGCCTGGTCGACGACCTGGCGGGGGTGCGGGAGCGGGGCGCCGACCTGGTGCTCGTCTCCTCCGGCGCCATCGCCGCGGGGCTGGCGCCGCTGCGCTTCCGGACCCGTCCCCGGGACCTGGCGCGGCAGCAGGCCGCCGCCTCGGTCGGGCAGGGACTGCTGGTGCACCGCTACACCGAGGAGTTCGCGCGGCACGACCTGGTCACCGGCCAGGTGCTGCTGACGGCCGACGACGTCACGCGGCGCAGCCACTACCGCAACGCCCAGCGCACCTTCGACAAGCTGCTCGAGCTGGGCGCCGTGCCGATCGTCAACGAGAACGACACGGTCGCCACGACCGAGATCCGCTTCGGCGACAACGACCGGCTGGCCGCGCTGGTCGCCCACCTGGTCCACGCCGACCTGCTGGTGCTGCTCTCCGACGTCGACGCCCTGTACGACGCCCCGCCGGGCCAGCCCGGGGCCTCGCCGGTCGCGGAGGTCGCCGACGTACGCCGCCTCACCGGCGTGCGGATCGGCCGCACCGGGACCGCCGGCATCGGCACGGGCGGCATGGAGACCAAGATCGACGCCGCCCGGATCGCCTCCGGGGCGGGCGTGCCGGTCGTGCTCACCGACATGAAGCGCGCCGGGGCGGCGCTGCGGGGCGACGAGGTCGGCACGCTCTTCCACCCCACCGGACGGCGGCGTCCCAGCCGGTTGCTGTGGCTGGCGCACGCGACCGATCCGCGGGGACGCCTGGTGATCGACGCCGGAGCGGTGCGGGCCGTGACCGAGCGGCGTGCCTCGCTGCTGCCCGCCGGCATCACCGAGGTGGTCGGCGGCTTCAGCGCCGGCGAGCCGGTCGAGCTGGCGGGTCCCGACGGCGTCGTCGTCGCCCGCGGGCTGGTCAACTACGACGCCGAGGAGCTCCCCGGTCTGCTCGGACGCTCGACCCGCGACCTCGCCCGCGAGCTGGGGGCGGCGTACGAGCGCGAGGTGGTGCACCGCGACGATCTCGTCGTGCTCGACGACGACGAGCAGGGCCCCGAGTAGACCCGTCGAATCTGCGCATTCCGCCACGACGACGCCCAGCATTCGGACAGACTGGGACGGCACCGCGGCGGTGCGGGGATGCCCTGTGAGGGGGAGTGGTGGAAGAGGTCGTGCGTCACTGGCACGTGACCCTGACGGTCGCGGGCACCCCGCTGGAGCCGCTGCTGGCGCGCGCCGCGATGCAGCGCCTGGCAGAGGACCGGCCGTTCCTCGACGCCGTGAGCACCACCGGTGACACCGCGGAGATCCGCTTCTGGGACCAGGGGGAGTCGATGCTCGACGTCGCCTCGCTGGCGATGCGGCTGTGGGCCGAGCACCGCGAGACCGCCAGGCTCCCCGACTGGGAGGTCGTGGGGCTGGAGATCGTGGAGAAGTCGATCCGCGACCGGCGGCCCTCCAACGGGCAGCACGCCTGAGGGTGGCCGGCCGACACTACGCTGAGGGCATGCCCGACCCCGTCTTCACCGCGGTCGCCGAGCGCGCCCGCGAGGCGGCGACCCGGCTCGCAGTCGCCACCCGAGCCACCAAGGACGCCGCCCTCCTCGCCATGGCCGACGCCCTGCTCGCCGACGCCGACGCCGTGCTCCGCGCCAACGACGCCGACGTGGCCGCGGCCCGCGAGGCGGGCACCGGCGAGCACCTCGTCGACCGGCTGCGGCTCGACCCGGGCCGCCTCGAGGCGATGGCCCAGGGGCTGCGCGACGTGGCGGGCCTGCCCGACCCGGTCGGCGAGGTGGTGCGGGGCTCCACGCTGGCCAACGGCCTGCAGCTGCGCCAGGTGCGGGTGCCCTTCGGGGTGGTCGGCATGGTCTACGAGGCCCGTCCCAACGTGACCGCGGACGCCGCGGGCATCTGCCTGAAGAGCGGCAACGCCGTGCTGCTGCGCGGCTCCTCGAGCGCCCGGCGCTCCAACGCCGCGATCGCTGACGCCCTGCGCGCGGGTGCGGCGCAGGCGGGGCTGCCCGCCGACGTGGTGCAGCTGGTGCCGGGCGAGGGGCACGACGCCGTCAAGCAGCTGATGCGCGCCCGCGGGCTGGTCGACGTGCTGATCCCGCGCGGGGGCGCCGGCCTGATCAGCTCGGTGGTCGAGGAGTCGACCGTGCCCGTGATCGAGACCGGGGTGGGCAACTGCCACGTCTACGTCGACCGCGACGCCGACCTCGACATGGCCGAGGCGATCGTGCTCAACGCCAAGACCCACCGCACCTCGGTCTGCAACGCCGCGGAGTCGCTGCTGGTGCACGCCGACCTCGCCGAGACCTTCGTGCCCCGCATCGTCCGGGCGCTGCAGGAGGCGGGGGTGACGATCCACGGCGACGCCGGCTTCGCGGCGTACGACGGGGTGGTGGCGGCCACCGACGACGACTGGGGCACCGAGTACCTCGGCCTGGAGATCAGCGCGGCCGTCGTGCCCGACCTCGACGCCGCCCTCGAGCACGTCCGCCGTTGGTCGTCGTCCCACAGCGACGCCATCGTCACCGACTCCCAGGCTGCGACGCAGCGCTTCGTCGCGGAGGTCGACTCCGCGGCCGTGCTCGTCAACGCCTCGACGCGCTTCACCGACGGCGGCGAGTTCGGCTTCGGAGCCGAGATCGGGATCTCCACGCAGAAGCTGCACGCGCGCGGCCCCATGGGCCTGCCCGAGATGACCTCCACCAAGTACGTCGTGACCGGCGCCGGCCACGTGAGGTGAGGCTGCTCCTCCTGACCTTCGGCTTCGGGGTGCTCTCCTCGAGCATCCCGGTCTTCAACATGGAGGCCTTCCTCGCCTTGGTCTACTCCCAGACCGAGCAGCGCGGCGCCTTCGAGCTCGCGCTGGTCGGCTCGGTGGGGCAGAACCTCGGCAAGCTGGTCTGGTACTACGCCTCGCTGGGCGCGATCGACCTGCGCTTCGTGCGGCGGCGGGCGAGCTCGCCGAAGCGGCAGGCCCAGCTCGAGCGCTGGCGGGGGCAGGTCGAGGGGCGTCCGGTGCGCAGCGGCCTGCTCAACTTCGTCTCCGCGGCGATCGGCTTCCCGCCCTTCTTCGTCATGGCCGTGCTCGCCGGGATGCTCCGGATGAACGTCGTGGTCTTCGTGGTGACCGGCATCGCCGGTCGCACCCTCTTCTTCCTCGCGCTGCTGCTCGGCGTCGGGCTCGTCGTCCGGTGAGGGCCTGGCCGCACCGGTCACGGCGGGCCGATAGGCTGCGCGCCATGTCGACGCTGCTGGCCACCGTGTTGCTGCTGCTCCTGCCCATGTCCGAGGCCGGGGGCGAGGAGAGCGGGCTCCTCGGGGCCCTCGTCATCGGCGGCGGCGCGCTCGTCGTCCTGCTGGGCTCGGTGATCGCGCTGATGTCCTTCGGCAAGGGACGCGATCACTCCTGAGCACGTCGGACCCCGCGGTCGTCGCGGACACCACCGAGGACCGCGGCCGCCGTCGGCGCGTCGGGGTCATGGGCGGCACCTTCGACCCCATCCACCACGGCCACCTCGTGGCCGCGAGCGAGGTGCAGGCCTGGTTCGACCTCGACCAGGTGGTCTTCGTGCCCACCGGGCAGCCCTGGCAGAAGGCGAGCCGCGAGGTCAGCCCCGCCGAGCACCGCTACCTGATGACCGTGGTCGCCACCGCGTCCAACCCGCGCTTCACCGTCAGCCGCGTCGACATCGACCGGGGCGGCCCGACGTACACCGTCGACACGCTGCACGACCTGCAGCTGCGCTTCCCCGACAGCGACCTCTACTTCATCACCGGCGCCGACGCGCTGGCCGACATCTTCACCTGGCGCGACGCCGACGAGCTCTTCGCGCTGGCGCAGTTCGTCGGCTGCACCCGCCCCGGCTACGAGATGGACCCCTCGACGCTCGACGGCATCCCGACCGACCGGGTGACCATCCTGGAGATCCCCGCCCTGGCGATCTCCTCCACCGACTGCCGTGATCGCCGCGCCAAGGGCGAGCCGGTCTGGTACCTCGTGCCCGACGGCGTCGTGCAGTACATCGCCAAGCACGACCTCTACGCCGAGAGGAGCCCCTCATGAGGTGCCCACGATGACCGCGACCGACGAGGCCGTCGCGCTGGTGCACGTCGCCGCCCGCGCCGCGGCCGACAAGCTGGGCGAGGACATCATCGCCTTCGACGTCTCCGAGCAGCTGGCGATCACGGACGCCTTCGTGCTGGTCACGGCCGGCAACGAGCGCCAGGTGAGGGCCGTGGTCGAGGCGGTCGAGGACCGCATGCGCGAGGCGGGCGCCAAGACCGTGCGCCGCGAGGGTCACCACGAGGGCCGCTGGGTGCTGCTCGACTTCGCCGACATCGTGGTGCACGTGATGCACACCGAGGAGCGCGAGTTCTACGCCCTCGAGCGGCTCTGGCGCGACTGCCCCAGCCTCGAGCTGCCGGCCGACGTCGTCTCCGGCCGTGGTTGACCCCTCCCCCGGGCAGGGCCGTCGCCTGGTCGTGCTGCGGCACGGTCGCACGGCGTGGAACGCCGAGGGGCGCGCCCAGGGCCACGAGGACATCGGGCTCGACGACCAGGGGCGGGAGCAGGCCGAGCGCACCGCCGAGGTGCTCGCGGCGTACGAGCCGTCGGTGCTGGTGTGCAGCGACCTCGCCCGCGCCCGCCAGACCGCCGCGCTGCTCGAGAAGGCGACCGGGCTGACCGCGGTCGAGGACCCGCGCCTGCGCGAGTACGACACCGGCGCCCGCACCGGCCTCACTGCCGCCGAGTACGCCGAGCGCGCCGGCACGGCGTACGAGCCTCCCGACGGCCACACGCTGCTCGACGTGCCCGGCGCCGAGCGGGTCGAGGAGGTCGCCGAGCGCATCGGTCCCGCCCTCCGCGAGGCCGTCGACCGGCTCGCGCCGGGGGAGACCGGCGTCGTCGTCACCCACGGCGCCGCCATGCGCGTGGGCCTCACCCGGCTGCTCGACCTGCCGGGCGAGGCGTACGCCGCCTTCGGCTCCATCCGCAACTGCGGCTGGGTCGAGGTCACCGAGCGCGGCGGCCGGCTCCGGCTGACGGCGTACGACGTGGTCGTGCCCGCCTGAGGGGGACCCCCCGATTGGCCTCCCCCGGAGGCGGCCAGTAGTATTCCGGTCGTTGCCCAGACGGCAGTTCGCGTCGGGCTCCCGGGGCTGTGGCGCAGCTGGTAGCGCATTTGCATGGCATGCAAAGGGTCAGGGGTTCGAGTCCCCTCAGCTCCACCGGACACGAAGGCCACCGCGATTCTCGCGGTGGCCTTCGGGCGTTTTCTGGGTGTGCCTGGCGCAGCTGGTATCGGCGGTGTCGTCCATCCTCAGCTCCACCGGACATGAAGGCCACCGCGATTCTCGCGGTGGCCTTCGGTCGTTTCCGGGGTCCTCCACCCGTCTCAGCTGTACGCCGACCCGTCTCATCTGCGCGCCGACCCGTCGCGTCTGTACGCCGACCCGTCTCATCTGCGCGCCGACCCGTCGCGTCTGTACGCCGACCCGTCGCGTCTGTACGCCGACCCGTCTCATCTGTACGCCGACCCGTCGCATGCGCGCGCACATGCGACGGGTGGGCGTCGCTCGCGGTCGATCCGGGTCCCGAGGTGATCAAGCCGCACCGCCACACCGCATTTGACCCTGAGAATCATTCTCAATACGGTGCAGCCTCCAGGACGACGAGGAGGCACCAGGTGGGTATGGAGGGATGGCGGGGCACGCGCTCGGGCGCGGCGGCGGCGACGGCGGTGATGCTGCTGGCGACCGCGGCGTGCGGCGTGGGGGAGCGCCGGGAGGCGGCGGGCGGCGGTGGTGGCGACACGCTGCGGGTGGTGAGCCCGATGGAGGTGCACGACCTCGCCCCGGCCACCAGCGACGCGCTCTTCACCCGGCTCGAGGTGACCGAGACGCTGGTCACCAGCGACCTTCAGGGCGAGCTGGCGCCGGGTCTGGCCGAGTCGTGGGAGAGCCCGGACGGCGGTCGCACCTGGGAGTTCGCCCTCCCCGACGGCGCCACCTTCCACGACGGCACGCCGGTCACCGGCGAGGCCGTGGCCGAGGCGCTGACCC
This sequence comes from Nocardioides aequoreus, assembly GCF_000720335.1. Lineage (GTDB taxonomy): Bacteria > Actinomycetota > Actinomycetes > Propionibacteriales > Nocardioidaceae > Marmoricola > Marmoricola aequoreus. The sequence goes on from NZ_JOJN01000008.1 coordinate 126,472, forward strand.
GCGCGGCCGAGGAGGCCGCGAGCCCGCTGGCCGACACCCCGCTGCAGGAGATCACATGCGAGGGGCAGGACGTCACCGTGCGGATGTCGTCGCCGTCGCTGACGCTGCCGGCCGTGCTCACGCACTACAGCACCTCCGTGCTCGCCCCGGCGTCGTACGACGAGTCGGGCGCGGTCACCGAGGTGATCGGCACCGGGCCCTACCGGATCGACTCCATCGAGCTGCCCGCCAGCATCACCACCACGGCGTACGACGGGTGGCGCGGCGAGCAGCCCGAGGTGGAGCGGGTGAGCTTCCAGGCGGTCAGCCGTCCCGAGACCCGCGCGCTGATGGCCGTGGGCGACCAGGCCGACGTGGCCTTCGGTCTCGAGCCCGCCGGTCGGCAGCGCGTCGACGCGGCCGACGGCGCCACGATGGAGTCGACCCTGCAGCCGCGCACCATCTTGATGAAGGTCGACGCCGAGCACCCCGTGCTCCGCGACGTGAGGGTGCGGCAGGCCCTGAGCATGGGTCTCGACCGCGAGTCGATGGCCGACGCGGTGCTGCGCGAGGGCGAGCTCGCTGCCACGCAGCTGCTGCCGCCCTCGCTGGAGCAGTGGAACGACCCGGGCCTGGAGCCGCTCGAGCACGACGTCGCCGCGGCGCGTGCGCTGCTGGAGGAGGCCGGGTGGAGCGCCGGCGCCGACGGCATGATGCAGCGCGACGGCGAGCCGCTGCGGCTCACCCTGACCACCTACCCCGACCGGCCCGAGCTGCCCGCGCTCGCGACGACCATCCAGGCCGGACTGCGGGAGATCGGCGACGACCTGCGCGTCGACGTGACCAACTCCAGCGAGATCTCGAGCCGGCACGCCGACGACTCCCTCGAGCTCGGGCTGCTGGCGCGGCACTTCGCCCTGGTCTCCGACCCGCTCGTCACGGTGGCCGACACCTTCGCCCCCGACGGCGCCGACTTCGGCGCCATGAACTGGCGCGACGACGAGGTGGGCGCCGCCCTCGACGAGCTGCTCGCCGGCGCCTCGGGAGCGCGGGCAGAGGAGCTGCGCGCGGTCGTCACGACCACCGCGCAGGAGGAGCTGCCGCTGATCCCGGTCGCGTGGTACCGGATGAACGCCGCCGTCTCCGAGCGGGTCGACGGCTTCGTCATCGACCCGCTGGAGTCGTCGTGGCGCATCTCGGAGGTCTCGTGGGCACGCTGACCGCTCCGGGGCGCCCGCCGGCCACGACGACGCCACCGCGGCGTCGCGACACGGTGCCCTCGATCCTGCTGCGCCGTGCGCTGCAGGCCCTGGGCGTGGCGCTGCTCGTCTCGACCCTCTGCTTCGTCGTCGTACGCCGCCTCCCCGGCGACGCGGCGTACCGGATCGCGGCGGGCCGCTACGGCTACGACCTGGTCGACGCCGAGTCGGCCGACGCCGTGCGGGCCGAGCTCGGTCTCGACCGCCCCTGGTGGGCGCAGCTGGGCAGCTGGCTGGGCGACCTCGCGCAGCTGGACCTCGGCACCTCGCTGGTGACCTCGCGGCCGGTGCTGGAGGAGGTCTCCTACTACCTCGCGGGCACGCTGCAGCTGACGCTCGCCGCGCTGCTCGTGGCGGTGCTGGTCGGCGGGGCCGTGGGGACGCTCGCCGCGGCCCGCCCGGGAGGTGTGCTCGACCGGCTGGCCACGGCGTGGGTGGCGAGCGTGCGGGCGCTGCCGCCCTTCCTGCTCGGGCTGCTGCTCGTGCTGGTGGTCTCGGTCAGCCTCGGGCTGGTGCCCGCCGCCGGCCACGGCAGCGCGAGCACGCTGGCACTGCCGGCCCTGACGCTCGGACTCGGGCTGTCGGGCCTGGTCGCCCGGGTCACCCGCGACGCGATCGTGGAGGTCCGCGCGAGCGAGCACGTGCGCTTCGCCCGCACCAAGGGGCTCTCGGAGCGGCTGGTGCTGGCGCGCCACGTGGTGCGCAACGCCGCCGTCGTCCTGGTGCCCTACCTCGGGGTGCAGGTGGTGGTCCTCGTCGAGGGCGTCGTCGTGGTCGAGAGCCTCTTCGGCTGGCAGGGCCTGGGCCACGCCCTGGTGCACGCCGTCTTCTGGCGCGACGTACCGGTGCTGCAGGCCACCGCGCTGCTGCTCGCCCTGCTCATCGTCGCGGTCAACACGGCCGTCGACCTGACGGTGCGGTGGCTCGACCCCCGTCCGCGTGGCCGACGGGCGGTGGCGGCATGAGCGCGCTCGCCCGGGAGGTCGTGCCCGAGGAGGTCGTCCGTCCGGTCGTACGACGGCGCTCCCGCGGGCGGGTGCTGAGCGCGTCGCTGCTCGGTGTCCTCGTGGCCTTCGCGCTCGTGGGCCCGTGGCTGCTCGGCGACCCCACCGCGCAGGACCTCGACCGCTACCTGCAGCCGCCGACGTGGAGCGAGCCGCTGGGGCGCGACGACTACGGCCGCAGCGTGCTGGCGCGGGTCGCCCACGCGACCCGGCTCTCCCTCGTCCTGGCCGCGCTCTGCGTGGCGACCGCCCTGGTGGTCGGCACCGCGCTCGGCGTGCTCGCCGCGTGGCGCGGCGGCTGGCTCGACGCGGTGCTGCGGGCGGTCTCGGAGACCTTCGTGGCGGTACCCGCGCTGCTGGTCGTGCTGCTCGTGGCGGCCACCGCCGCCGACGGCAGCGTGGTCGCGCTCTACGTCGGCCTCGCGCTGGCGCAGTGGGTGGAGTACTTCCGCGTGGTGCGCTCGCGCTGCGAGCGGGTGCTCGGGTCGGCCGCGGTGGAGGCCGCCGGCCTGCTGCGGCTCGGCCCGTGGCACGTCGTACGCCGCCACCTGTGGCCCGACGTGCGTCCCCTGCTGACCACGCTGGCCTCGCTCGGGATGGTCACCTCCATCCTGGCGATGTCGACCCTCGGCTTCGTCAAGGTCGGGCTGCAGCCGCCGCGCGCCGAGCTCGGCCTGATGATCACCGAGTCCTTCCCCTACTACGACGTGGCCCCCTGGATGGCGCTCGCCCCGGTCGCGGTGCTCTTCTGCCTGACCGTGGGCTTCCTCGGGCTGCGTCGCTCGGAGGTGCCCGCATGACCGCCACCCGTCCCGCCCACCCGGCCACCGCCAACCGGACCCCCGACCTCGTGGTCGACCGGGTGCGGGTCGGCCACGCCGGCCGCACGCTCGTCGACGTCGGCGACGTGCGGCTGGAGCCGGGGCGCGCCCTGACCGTCGTGGGCGAGAGCGGCTCGGGCAAGTCGCTGCTGGCCCACGCCCTGATGGGCACCTCGGCGCCCGAGCTGGAGGTCTCGGGCCGGATGACGCTCGGCGCCGGCCCGGCGCACGACCTGGCCGACCGGCGCTCCCGCAGGCGGCTGTGGGGCCGGCAGCTCGCGCTGCTCCCGCAGGAGCCGGCGCTGGCGCTCGACCCGACGATGCGGGTGCGGCACCAGGTCGCCGAGGGCGTCCCGGGCTACGGGCGTCGGACCGGCGGGCGGCTCTGGGGGCGGCCGAGGAGTCGCTGGCGGGGCTCGGCGTCGGTGCGGCCGGGGCGGCGTACCCCCACACGCTGTCGGGCGGCATGGCCCAGCGCGTGGCGTACGCCGCGGCCACCTTCGGCGGCGCGCCCGTGCTCGTCGTCGACGAGCCCTCGAAGGGCCTCGACGCCGTCGCGGTCGACCGGCTCGCCGAGCTGCTGCTCGCCCACCTGGAGCGCGGCGGGCTGCTCCTCACCATCACCCACGACCTGCGGCTGGCGCGCCGGCTCGGCGGCGAGGTGATGGTGATGCGCGACGCGGAAGTCGTCGAGCGCGGCTCCGTCGACGACGTCCTCGACCGTCCGTCCCACGACTACAGCCGCCGTCTCGTCGCGGCCGAGCCCGCGCGGTGGCGCCACCCGTGGGTCGCCGGCGCCTCGTCGTACGCCGAGGGGACCGAGCTCGTCGTGGCCGACGGCGTGACCAAGCGCTACGGCGAGCAGGTCGTGCTGAGTGCGGTGAACCTCCGGATCGGCGCGGGGGAGCGGTGGTCGGTCAGCGGGCCGAGCGGCTCCGGCAAGAGCACGCTGGGCAACGTGCTGCTGGGGCTCACCGGCATCGACGGCGGCGCCGTACGACGCACCGCGGAGGCAGGTCCGGGGCGGTGCCAGAAGCTCTACCAGGACCCTGCGCTGTCGTTCCCGCCCGCGGTCTCCCTGGGCCGTGCGCTCGGCGACGTCGCCCGGCTGCACGGTGCCGCGCCGGGGCGGCTCGAGCAGCTGCTCGACGCCGTCGCCCTGCGGCCCGAGCTGCTCGAGCGGCGTCCGGGCCAGGTCTCGGGAGGCGAGCTGCAGCGACTGGCGGTGGTGCGCGCGATGCTGACGCGACCGGCGCTGGTGCTGGCCGACGAGGCCACCTCGCGGCTCGACCTGCTCACCCAGGAGCGCACCACCGCCTGCCTGGTGGAGGAGGTCGTCCAGGAGGGCGCCGCACTGCTGTGGATCACCCATGACGCCGACCTGGCCGCCGCCGTGGCCCACCGGGACTTGCCCCTGGGCTGACGCGCCGTCGCACGAGGCCGGGGCCGGCGAGGGCGGCGGTCACCAGGGCGGCGGCCACCCCGACCGCCTCGGGGGCGAAGGTGCGCTCGTGCCGGGCGACCATCCAGGCGCCGAGACCCACGCCGGCCACGAGGCCGAGGAGGAGCAGGCGGAGGGCCAGGTCGGTGAGGAGGCGGCGGGGCGGGGTGCTCATGGCGGCAGCCTGCGCCGCGGCGGGGCCGTGCGCAGCAGTCGCGGGACGGCCCGGGACCGCGCGGGACGCCGGGAGGACCATCGCGGGACGCCGTCCGGTCCACGCTGCCGCCATGAGCACGCACACCCCCGGTCCTCGCACCGCCGTCGCCACCACCCGCGCGCCGTCGTACGCCGCGCTGATCGGCACGGTCTACGTGGTCAACGTCCTCGTGATGAGCCTCAGCATCACCGCCGAGATCGCCCTCGGCTACGTCGGCAGCGGCGACCAGCCACGCTCGCTGGGCGAGCAGCTCGCGGGCGTGCTCGGCTTCGGCACGCTGGGGCTGGTGGTCTCGCTCGTCGGCGCCCGCTACCTCAGCGGACGACGGGCGCAGGCGGGAGCGATCGGCTTCGGTGTGCTGTGCGTCCCGGCGCTGGCCTTCTTCTGGTGCGGGATGCCCGGCATGCTCGGCGCGACCGCGGCCCACCTCGCCGGCCTGACCCGCGGCGGCGAGCCGCTCCGTGGCACGGCGCGCAGCTGCGGCGTCGTCGGTCTGGTGCTGGCGGTGGCCAACCCGCTGCTCACCGCGGTGCTGGTGGGAGGCTCCTGGGCGAGCGAGCTGCTCTAGGTCGCGCGGCACTAGGCTCCACCCGTGCTCCTCGTCGCGCAGCTGCTCGCCGGCCTCGCCGCGGCCGTGCACGTCTACATCTTCGTGCTGGAGTCGCTGCGCTGGACCCACCCCTCGACACGGCGGGTCTTCGGCACCACGGCGGAGACGGCCGAGACGACTCGGCAGCTCGCCTACAACCAGGGCTTCTACAACCTCTTCCTGGCCGCAGGGGCGGTCGCCGGCGCCCTGCTCGTGGGCACCGACCGCGCGGTCGGCACGGCCCTGCTCGTGCTCAGTGTCGGGTCGATGCTGGCCGCGGCCCTGGTGCTGGTCCTCTCCGACCGCGGCAAGGTGCGACCCGCCGTCGTGCAGGGGCTCCTCCCGGCTCTCACGCTGCTGCTCCTGCTGCTGGCGTGAGCCTCACGCCCTGCGGTGGGCCCGCACGATCCGGCCGGCGTGGACCCGGTCCTCGGCGCCCAGCTTGAGCACCACCGACGAGACGTAGTTGGCCACGGTCTTGGTCGACAGGCCGAGGCGCCCGGCGATCATGGGGTTGGTCAGGCCCCGGCTGAGGAGGTCGCCGATCACCACCTCGCGTGGGGTCAGGCCCCCCGGCAGGTCGGGTGCGGCCGCGGGGGTCCCGAAGCCGGGCCGCTCGACGCCGCCGCCGATCCACAGCCCGCCGTCTCGGGCGGCGTCCACGGCGGCGACGATCTGCTCGGGCTCCGCATGCTTGCCGACGTACGCCGTGGCGCCCGCGTCGAGAGCGCGACGCACGGAGCCCTCGTCGGAGAAGAGGGTCACGACCACGACCGCCACGTCCGGGTGCTCGGCCCTGATCCGGGCGGTGGCGGTGAAGCCGTCGCCGTCGGGCATCGCCAGGTCCATCAGCACCACCTCCGGCTGGACGTCGGCGACGACCTCGACCGCCTCGAGACCTCCCGACGCCTGGCCGACGACCTCGTGACCGCTGGCCCGCAGCATCCCCACCAGACCCCGGCGGAAGACCGGGTGGTCGTCGACGACGACGACCCTGGTCACGGTGCCACCAGGGGCAGTGCCACGCGCAGCCGGCACCCGGGCCCGGTGCGGTCGTAGCGGGCGGTGCCGCCGACCTCCGCCGCGCGCTCGGCGAGCGCGTGCATCCCGACGCCCGCGCGGACCTCCACCGGCAGCCCGGGACCGTCGTCGTCGACGTCGAGGAGCAGGCATCCCGACTCCACCCGCAGGTGGACGCGCACCGTCGACCCGGGCGCGTGGCGGCGTGCGTTGGTGACGGCCTCCTGCGTGATCCGCAGGGCCGCGAGGTCGACCGCCGCCGGGAGGTCGAGGACGCCGGGGGCCTCGAGCCGGAGGTCGGGGCCGCCCACCCGGTCGTGCACCGCGGCCACCAGCCCGTGGTCGTCGAGCACCGGCGGACGCAGGCCGTAGGCGAGCTCGCGCGAGCGGGTCACGGCCTGCCGGATCTCCCGGTGCAGCTCGGCCGCGTCGGCGGAGCCGGTCGTGGTGGCGAGGGCCGAGGCGCTCAACGCGATGCCGGAGAGGGTGGGACCGAGGTCGTCGTGCAGCTCGCGTCGCAGCCGACGGCGCTCCTCCTCCCGCGCGGCGACCACGCGGGTGCGTGACTCCTGCAGCGCCGCGAGCGTGCGCGCGGCCTCCAGCGACGGGGCCGCCTGGGCGACCAGGGCCGCCACCACCCGCCGGTCCCGACGGGTGAGGTCCGACTCGCCACGGCGCGGCGCCAGCTCGAGCGTCGCCAGCGGCTCGCCCCGGAAGTCCACCTGGGAGCGGACGGCCGCGTCCGGCGTACCGATCTCCACGGCGTCGAACCAGTCGCCGCTGATGCGCCCGCCCGCCAGGTACGCCGCGTCGACCACCGCCTCCAGCACCACGCGTGCCGCGTCGTCGTGGCCGGAGGGGGTGCTCAGCCTCACGAGCATGCGGTCGACGGCACGCTGAGGGTCGGGGCGGCTGCGGTAGACCAGCCAGTCGGCGGCTCTCCGCGCGGCGAGGGCGGTGGGGGCACCGAGCAGCGACACCACCACGACGCGCACCCAGGTCTCCGCCGGCACGGCGAGCACGACGAGCGTCAGGCCGCTGACGGTGAGCAGCGTCGCGGTGACGACGTGCAGGGCGGCGTCGACGTCGACGGCAGCCGGGGCCACGAGCCCGACGGCGAGCCCGAGCATCACGGGCAGGATCGCGAGGCTGGCGCCGAGCCGGGCACCCGGGCTGCCCGTCCCGATCGCGCCGAACGCCGCCTGCGTGACGGCGTAGCCGGCGAGGGTCAGCAGGACACCGAGCAGCACCCACCGCACCGCCACGCGCTCCGCGGTGGTCGCGCGGCGGCGGTAGCGCACGACCGGTCCGACCAGGAGCAGCAGCTGGCTCATCGCGAACCACGGCCACCAGGGCAGCTCGCTCCAGGCGCCGCCGCTGGCCAGCTCCAGGGCGGTCAGGACGACGCACGCCAGGACGGGCAGCGCCAGCCAGCGCGGTGTCACCCTGCCGTCGGGGAAGGTGGCCGCGACCAGGGGGAAGGCCGCGAACCACAGCGGCGCCAGGCCGGGTGCGGCCATGGCGGCGTACACGAGGAGCACGGCCGCGACGGCGACCCAGCGGCGACCGCCTCGCGAGCGCAGGACGGCGTGCCCCACCACGAGGGCGGCGAGGGTGAGCGCGGTCGCGACCACCGCGACCTCGCCCGCCCTCGCCAGGACCTCCGCGGTCATGGGCTGATCCTGACGCTCAGCGTCGTGCCTTGACCAGCATCGCGATGCCGAGCACCAGCGAGCCGAGCACGAAGGTGACCAGGCCCCAGGGCGCGGCCCAGGGGGCGGCGAGCTGGTGGGCGGGCCCCAGCAGCAGCAGTGCGAGCACCACGGCGAGGGGCGTGCCGACGAGGCCGGAGCGCCGGCCGGCGGTGAGGAGCATGACGTACCAGCCGGTCGAGCCCACCGCGACGAGCACGAGCGCGGCCGTGATCGCGACGTACGACGCCTGCAGCGCGGCCGCCTGCACCTCGGCACGCGGGGAGACGTCGGCCAGCCCGGCGCCCACCGAGGTGTAGAGGCTCAGCGACCCCGCGGCCGCGAGCAGCCAGCCCGCGCCCGCCACGAGTCCCATGACCAGCCCCACCGTGCTCGCCACGGACGCGTGCGGCCGGGACAGGCGCAGGACCCGCCACGTGGCGAGCACGAGCGTGAGCAGGCAGCCGCCGATCACCGAGAAGAGGACGACCTCGACGGTGCCCACCCAGGGCGCCGCCTCCAGCGTCTCCAGGGTCGGCACGTCGGTGTCGGAGGACGAGAGCAGCGCCACCAGGAGCGGTTGGCACAGCCAGGCGACGAAGCCACCCACGCCGGCCCGTCCCGCCGTGCGCAGCAGCCGCCGTCGCTCCTCGGTGTGCGGGTCGTCCGTGTGGTCGTGTGGTCGCGGGGGATCGGCGGGGGTGCCGAGCAGGTCAGCGGTGCTCATGGGGTCCTCCTGGGTCGGGTGCTCAGGACCGCACGCTCGCCCCGGGACGTCCCGGGCGGGAAGGGAACCGCGATCACGGCCGGTCGTCGACCTCAGCGCCCCACCCCGGCCGCGCGGGCGAGCTGCACGGCCTCCTCGCGTGAGCCGACGCCGAGCTTGCCGAGGATCTCGGAGACCCGGTTGCGGATCGTCTTCGGTGCCAGGTAGAGCCGGGCGGCGACCTGGGAGGTGGGCAGACCGCGCACGAGCAGCTCGAGGATCTCGAGGTCGCGTGCGTCCAGGGAGGCCAGGGCGTCCGTGCGGGGAGCGAGCCGCGCGGCCGTGGTGATCGCGGCGCTGGCCCCGCGCCCGACGACCATCGAGCCCGCGGCCGCCGTGTGGAGCGCCGCCAGCACCTCCTCGGGGTCGGCGTCCTTGAGCAGGTAGCCGTCGAGCCCGCTGGCGAGGGCGCGGATGACGGTGGTCTCGTCGGCGTCCATGGTCAGGATCAGCACGCGGCAGCCGGTGCGCTGCTTGAGCCGGACGCCGAGGTCGATGCCGTCGCCGTCGGGCAGCTGCAGGTCGAGCAGCGCGACGTCGCAGGCGACGTCGAGGGCCAGGGCCTGCGAGGCGGAGCGAGCGCTCGCGACGACCCGGAGGGCGGGGTCCGAGCCGATCAGGGCGGTGAGGCCGGTCAGCACCACCGGGTGGTCGTCGACGACCAGGATCCCGACCAGGACCCCGGTCACCGGGGGACCGCCAGGCGCAGCCGGGTGCCGGTCGCGGACGTCTCGACCGCGAGCGAGCCGCCCAGCGCCTCCGCGCGCTGCCGGAGCGACGCCAGCCCGACACCGGGCACGACGCGGCCACCGCGCCCGTCGTCGACGACCTGCGCCACGAGACCATCGCCCGACGACGCCACGCACACCTCGACGTGGGTCGGTGCTGCGTGGCGCAGGGCGTTGGTGACGCCCTCGGCCACGGTGCGGTAGGCGACCACCTGGGTCTCGCCGTCGAGCGGGTGGTCGAGGGTCATGCGGAGGGTGAGTCGCGGCTCCGCACCGGGCGTCTCGAAGGAGCGGACCAGCCGCCGCAGCGCCTCGGCCAGGTCGGCCTCGTCGAGGGCCGACGGGGTCAGCCCGGCGACGAGCCCGCGCAGGTCGGTGCGGCTGCGGGCCAGGTCGGTGGCGAGGTCGTCGAGGAGCGCGTCGTGCGCCGTGGCGCGCGTACGCCGTGCGGCCTGCACCCGCATGCTCATGCCCGCGAGCGCCGGCCCGAGCCCGTCGTGCAGGTCGCGCAGGATGCGCGCCCGCTCGGCGTCGCGCTCGCGGGCGACGTCGAGGCGGGCGTGCTGTGCCTCGACGGCGAGGCCGACCGCGCGTGCGACGAGCGCGACCGTCGGCAGCAGCTGGGCGACGACGCGGCGCTGCCGGGGCTCGGGCCCCTCGTCGTCCGCGGACCTGACGAGCAACGTGCCGAGGCGGTCGCCGCCCACGACGAGGGGGTGGGCCAGCCAGGCGGGGCCGGGTTCCGGGTCGTCGTCGAGCTCGATCCGGGCCCCGAGGCTGCCGCTGGCCTCCGCGACCATGCGAGCTGCCTTGTCGAGCAGCTCCCGGGGGTCGGTCTGGCGGTGGAGGTCGGCGGTGATGACCGCGACGTCGTCGGCGGAGAGCGTGCCGGTGCCGTAGCGGCGGTCCAGCCGGTCCCGGTGCACCGAGCGCCCCGCCGGCACGGCCGCCAGCAGCGCGACGAGTCCGCTGAAGGCCGCGGTCGGACCGGGTGCGGGCAGTCCGGCCGCGGCGCTGGCGGCGCCGACGACGAGAGCCACGGTGAGGGCGAGCACGAGGGCTGCGACGGCCAGCGCGACGTCGGTGCCGTGGTCCGCGAGCGGACGCAGCTCCTCGCCCAGGACCAGACGCGCGGTGGTGGCGGCGACCAGCAGCAGTGCCACGAGGGTCGCCGTCGGGAGCGCCCCCGGCAGGCCCCACGACATGACGGAGAGCGCGACGCCCGACGAGGCCAGGGTCAGCAGCAGCCAGGCGAGCCGGCGCCGGTCGTCGCGGCGGGACCGGCGCGCGGCGGCCGCGAGACCGGCGTACGACGCCGCGCCGCCGACCGCGACGAGGACCCAGCCGGCGTCGTACCCCACCGCGACGGCGAGCCCACCGAACCCCGCGACGGGCAGGGCCACCGGGCCGGGGGCCGGCAGCCGCCCGAGCAGGGCCCAGGGGAGCCCGACCCCCACCGCCACCACGAACAGCGCGACGGACCGCGCGACGACCTCGCCGAGCACGAGCGGGTCGAGCGGGCTGCTCGGCGCGGGCACCGCCCAGAGCACGACCAGCAGTGGCGTCGTGCCCAGCACGGCGAGGAGCCGCCCGACGGGGTGCCCGGGTCGTCGGTCCAGGACGACCGCACCCGCGAGCGCGAGGAGCGGCCAGCCCCCGAGCATCGCCAGCACCTCGGTGCCGGTGCCGGCGTCGTTGAACTGCGCGGCGACCGCCGCCGAGACCGCTCCCACCACGAAGGCCACCGAGGCGAGCACGACCTCGACGCTCAGCGTGGGCGCGGCCGCCGATGGCACGCGCGTGAGGGGCACGGAGGTCACGCACAGCAGCATGGGCCAGCGGACGGGACCGTGGGAAGGAGCGAGCAGGTCGGCGGGACGGGCCGGGACGTCGCGGGACACCGCACCCTGGCCGTCGGGACGCCCCGTGGCGGACCCTGGGGGCGACCCGACCTCAGGAGCACCCGATGTCCCCTCCCGCCACCCGGCCCGTCGCGCCCGGGCTGCGGCTGCCACCCGGCCCCGCCCTGGTGGGCCTCGTCTACGCCGTGTGCGTGCTCGGTGCGGTGGCCTTCTTCGGCGGGCAGCTGCTGCTGACCGACGTCGACGCCTCGGCCCCCGAGGGACCCCTCGACTCGATGTTGGGCGTCGGGCTCTTCGGCTCGGCGGCGCTGGTGGCCGTGCTGGCCCTCGCGCTCACTCTCCGGCGGGACTCGTCCTCCGCCCGTGTGGGTGCCTTCGTCCTGCTGGGGCTGGCGGTCGTCACGCTGCCCTTCTTCTGGTGCGGTGCTCCCGGCCTCGCGGGCGCCGGGGCGGCCTGGCTCGGCGGGCTGGCGCGCGGATCGCACCCGCAGGGCGGGGGTGCGCGCGTCGCCGGTCTCGTCGGTCTGCTCCTGGCGGCGCTCAACGTCGCCTTCAACGTCGTCGCCTTCGCCCTGGCCGCACTCGGGGGCTAGGTCACCAGCCCGGCGATGAGTTGCGGCGGCGGGCAGGGTCGACCCCGGCATGGAGACCCACACCCTGCCCGTGCCCGGCGCCACCCTCACCTACGACGTCCGCGGCGACCTCGGTCCCGGCGTGCGGCCGCTGGTCCTCATCGGCTCGCCGATGGACGCGAGCGGCTTCGGCACGCTGGCGACGTACTTCACCGACCGCACGGTCGTGACCTACGACCCGCGCAACACCGGCCGCAGCGAGCGGGACGACCCGACGGCGCCGGTGACGGCGGCGCAGCACGCCGACGACCTGCGCGCCCTGCTCGACGCCCTCGGCAGCGAGCCGGTCGACCTCTTCGCGAGCAGCGGTGGCGCCGTCAACGCGCTGTGGCTGGTCGCCTCCCACCCCGATGCGGTCGCCACCCTCGTCGCCCACGAGCCGCCCCTGGCCGCCCTGCTGCCCGACCGCGAGGCCATCGCCGCCGTGACCGCCGACATGGTGGCGACGTACGAGGCGAGGGGGCAGGGGCCGGCGATGGCGAAGTTCATCACCCTGGTGATGTATCGCGGCGTGGTCCCGCCCACCTACCTCGACCAGCCCGAGCCCGACCCGGCGCACTTCGGTCTGCCCACGGAGGACGACGGCTCGCGCGACGACCCGATGATGACCAACATGCGCGGCGGCGGCACCGACGAGCTACCCGACCTCGACGCCGTCGCCGCGGCGCCCACACGCGTGCTCGTCGCCGTCGGTGAGGAGTCGGCTACGAGCACCACCGACGGCGAGCTCGCCGGTCGGGCGGCGTACGCCGTGGCCGAGCGGCTGGGGCGCGACCCGGTGGTCTTCCCCAGCCACCACGCCGGCTTCCTCGGCGGCGAGTTCGGCCAGACGGGCGACCCGGAGCGCTTCGCCCCGCGGCTGCGCGAGGTGCTCAGCGAGGCCTGAGACGGGTGCGCACCGCGTGGGTGGCGTAGCCGACGCCGCCGCCGATCACGGTCGCCCAGAAACCGGTCTCGACGCCCTGGCTGTACTGCGTGGAGAGCCCGATCACCCACGCCGAGCCCACGACGGGGCTCGCGGTCAGGGCGACGAGACCCGCGCGCCGGGCGAGCACGACGCCCGCGTCGCGCAGTGCCGGAGCGGGGGCAGGTCGGGCGGTCGGCAGGTCGGCGCGAGGCAGGTCGTTGACCAGCAGCAGGAGGTCGTAGCGCGTGACGGCGGTCAGGCTCGAGCCCCTGGCGGCGCTCGAGCTCCTCGCTGGAGAGCCGGCCGTGGGCGTGGTGCCCGTTGAGCTCGGCGATCAGCGCGTCGCGCTCGGCGTCGCCGATGCGCTCGGTCAGGGTGCTGAGCGCCGTGGTGTCCGGGGAAGCGGCCATCCCCGGATCGTGGCACCACGACCTCGTGCGACGTCGGATCTCACGCGTGTCGTGCGCCGACCCGCCCCATGTGTACGCCGACCCGCCCCATGTGTACGCCGACCCGCCTCATATGTACGCCGACCCGCCTCAGATGCCGGCATCTCAGGCGGGTCGATGTGCATCTGAGGCGGGTCGACGTGCAGGTGCGCCGGGTCAGCGGGCGGGTTCGCGCAGGCCGCCGGCGGCACGGGCCCACAGGACGACGGGCACGAGCAGCAGCGAGAGGACGCCGCCGGCGAGCGAGAGCGTGGCGTACGACGACCCGGCGACGACGAGGCCCGAGACGGCGCCGCCGCCCGCGCCGCCGAGCGCCACGAGGATGTCGAAGGTGCCCTGCACCCGGGGCCGCTCCGCCGGGGTCGTCGAGTCGACGACGAGGGTGGTGCCGGCGATCAGCCCGACGTTCCACCCCAGCCCCAGCAGCACCAGGGCGAGCACGAGCATGGCGAGCGAGTCGGCGGGCGCGTACGCCGCCGTCAGCCCGGCCAGCAGCAGGATCACGCCCGAGCTGATGGCCATCGGGATCCGGCCGACCCGGTCGACGAGCGGGCCGGTGACCAGCGAGGGCAGGAACATCGCGGCGACGTGCAGCCCGATCACCAGCCCCACCGCCGGCAGCCCGTGGTCGTGGTCGCGCATGTGCACCGGGGTCATCGTCATGATGCCGACCATCGCGACCTGGGTCAGCACCATCACGGTGGCGGCGACGACCAGGCCGCTGCGGTGGGGCCGGCCCTCGACGACCACGGCGACCCGCTCGGCGCGCTCGGCGAGCGCGCGGGCGACGAGGAAGGGGTCGGGTCGCAGCTGCGTGGCGAGCCAGGCACCGGCCGTCAGGAAGGCGACGCCGGCCAACAGGAAGGGTCCGGTCAGGGGCGGCAGTCCGAGCGACTCGGCCAGCCCGCCCAGGGGTCCGACGAGGTTGGGTCCGGCGACCGCGCCGAGGGTGGTCGAGACGAGCGCCGTGCTCACCGCCGTGCCGCGCTCGGCGGGCAGGGCGAGGTCGGTGCCGGCGTACCTGGCCTGCAGGTTGGTCGCGGTGCCGGCGCCGTAGACGAAGAGCGAGACGAAGAGCAGCGGCACCTGGTCGAGCGCGCCGGCGGCCACCACGCCCAGGGCCCCGGCACCCCCGGCCGCGAAGCCGGTGCCGAGTCCGACGCGGCGGCCGCGTCGCTGGGTCAGCAGCCCCACGAGGTACGCCGAGAGCGCCGAGCCCAGCGTGAAGAGGGCCGCGGGCAGGCCGGCGCCGCCGTCGGTGCCGAGCATGTCCTCGGCCAGCAGCGCGCCGACGGTGATGCCCGCCGCGAGCCCGGCCCCGCCGAGCACCTGGCTCACCACGACCACCCGCAGCACCCGGCGCTGCAGCGCCGCCCGCTCCGCGTCGTCACCCTCGATCAAGGAGACGACGTCGTGGTGGCTCACGGCGCGAGCGTAGGACCTGCGGGCTCCGGTCGTCGTCTAGGTGTAGTTCCCACAGAGGTTGTGAACGCGGGACGGTAGACGGATAGCGAGGACCTCCAGTACGGAGGGGGGTTACCACACCAACCCACCGTCTGGAGGTC
>NZ_JOJN01000009.1 GCF_000720335.1 Nocardioides aequoreus
ACAGGTTCCTCCAACCTGAGTAGCCAGATGCGCTCAACGCACCCTGCATGCTCAGGTTCGCTTCAAAACCGTCAATTTTCATGCGAACTTCTAACCTGCCCCGTTCATGCGACCGGTGGTGTCGAAGAGATCCAGCTCGGCGGGATGGAGCTGGTGCTGAACGACGAACGACCTGTGCTTGATCCGCCACAGCCCTTGCCCGGTGCCCAGCGTCGGCAGCAGCGACTGCTCGGTGCCGGTCAGTCCGAGGGCGGCAGCGGTGGAGCCGACCTGGTCAGACTCCTGCCGATAGACGACTCGCGTCTCGGCGTTGGCCAGCAGGGACGAGGCGAGGGCGCGCATCGCGGAGCCCTGGTCGCCGACGTTGTCGAGGTCGGAGAGCTTGTGGAAGATCAGCATGTTTGCGATGCCGTAGTGCCGCGCCAGTCGCCAGTGGGCATCCATCCGCCGCAGCAGCGCTGGGTGGGACATGAGCCGCCATGCCTCGTCGTACACGACCCAGCGTTGGCCGCCGTTCGGGTCAAGCAGTGCGGACTCCATCCAAGCTGACGCGCACGTCATCAGCACCGAGATCAATGTGGCGTTCTCCGTGACCCGGGACAGGTCGAGGGAGACCATTGGCAGCGTCGGATCGAACCGCACGGTCGACGGGCCATCGAAGAGTCCGGCCAGGTCTCCCGCGACGAGGCGGCGCAGCGCGTGACCGGCGAGCCGGCCGTCCTCGGCAAGCCGACCATCGGAGTCGGTGGACGGATCGGGAGCCAGCAACCGGTCGACGACCATTGGCAACACCGGCACCTCCGACGAGCGCACCGTCTCAGCGAGGGCGACGTCGATCGCGGTGTGCTCCAGAGGCGTGAGCCGACGGTCGAGGACGGTCTCCGCCAGTGCGCCGACCAGTTCGCGCCGTCGCGCGGTCACCTGCGCTGCCCACTGCTGGTCATCGGGGCCAGCCGGGCGGTGCCCCTCATCGAGTGGGTTGAGCCGGTTCGGCATCCCGTGTCCGAGTGCGATGGCCTTGCCGCCGACCGCTTCGGCGACGGCGGTGTGCTCGCCCTTCGGGTCACCGGGGACGTAGACGCGGCGACCGAACGGGATCGAGCGGGTGTAGAGGCTCTTCGCCAGTGCCGACTTGCCCGAGCCGACGATGCCAGCGAGCACGAGGTTCGGAGCAGTGATCAGACCACGTGCGTAGAGCACCCAAGGGTCGTAGACGAACGAGGACCCGGAGTAGAGATCCTGACCGACGAACACCCCGTCGCTCCCGAGCCCGCCTTCCGCGAGGAACGGGTACGCACCCGCCAGGGTGGCCGAGGTGTCCTGATGACGCGGCAATCGCAGGCGACCCGGAGTGCGGAGCGCAGCGGGGCCGGGTTCGCCCGCCTTTGGTAGCACTATCGTTGCGCGCCGCTCGGCCGCCAGTTCGTCTGCCTTCGCCTTGGCGACGGCCTTGCGGGAGTCGCGGTCCTCGGCCAACAACGACTTCGCCGCCGCCTTGCGTGCCCGCCGGTCACGACGACGCTCGCGTCGAGGGACGACGAGGACCGCGCTGTGCAGGCGGCCTTCGTCCACACCCTTCATAGTGACAGCCCGTGGTCGACGGACGAGCGCGACAAGGGTGGATCGGGAAACTCGCGGTGGTAGGCAAGCATGGCCTCCGCCTCGTGAGCGTTCGCGATGACCTCGCCAACCTGTCGCACCATTTCGCCGGCCCGGTGGAGATCCCACGACACCCGGTATGCAGCCGAGCGAGCCTTCGGAGAGTCCGCCGGCGCCCACTCCGATTGCCGCTGATGTGCGTCGTGGAACGCTGCGATCTGGTGCAGCGACTGGCTCAGGGACGCGACCGCTGAGGTGAGGGACCCCAGCACCGAGTAGATGTCGCGGGGGTCGTCGATGGACCGGGTCGCATGCGCCAGACCACGCAGGACTGTCTGGACTTCGTCGGCGTCAGCCGCCGGGTTCTCGAACGTGGGCATCGGGGCCTCCTTCTCGATCTGGTCGAGAAGGAGGTGTGCCGGGGTGGAACTGGTACACCCGCGGCACGAGCTGGCTAGGACCTCGAAGCCGAGGTGGTGGTCGGTCTGCGGTGAGAGGATCGCTGGATGAGCACCAACCACACGAGCAGCGATGCCGAGGCGGTGTACGACGCGTGCCGGTCAGTCCCGGCGGGGATGGTCATCACGTACGCCGATCTGGCTCTTCTGGTCGGCAGGCCGTCGAGCCACAGCCGCACGGTGTCGACGATCCTGGGCCATCGTCCCGGAGCTGACGACCCCAATACCGACATCCCGTGGTGGCGAGTCGTCCGCACGGACGGAACCCTGCTCGACCTCGACCAGATCACGGGGCCGCGGGCACAGTGGGTCGGTTGGGCGCTCGACCAGCTCGCCGACGAGGGCGTCCCCCTCCTGGGCACGGGGCCGCGGCGACGTATCGACATGCGCCAAGCCAAGCGGATGCCCATCCCCGATGGCATCACCCCGTGGGTGGCCGCGCCGAGGTCAGGTACAAGTCGCACAACGGACAGGACGGTCCGAGAGGCCGTGCCGTGCTGGCGTCACGAGAAGGTCCAGTACTCATGCCGCGATTGCTCGCCCGGGCGCCCCTGACACGCCAGGCTGGCCGAGCGCAGGGCTTCGAGAGACAAGGGGCGCCTGCGCACTGCGCCTGGGTCGACTTAGCACTGCGCGACCTACACGCCCCTACACAGCGGGAGCGCGGCTGACGAGAACGCCTGGGCTTGCTGTCCCCAGAGCCGACGTGTCTCGCACGACGCTTGGATGGCGGCCTGCTCGATGTCGGCTACGGCCCGTTCGAGTTCGTCGGGGTCTTGGGCGCTGACAGCGATCAGTCCGGTGGTGCGGAGTATGCCGTGGCCGGCGGTGAGGTCGGCTTCCTGTTGGAGCACGTCGTTGTACTCGGCGGACTGTTGGGCGTCCTCGATCTGGCCGATCCTCTGCCTCTGAGCAGCGTCGGAGATGTACTCGGTCTTCTTCTTGCGGATGTCGCGGGCGGCCTGGTCGGTGCGCATGGGCGTGTAGAGCAGTGTGAACGTCCGTCGTACGCCGGAGGAGAGCAGGACCGGTGCGAGGAAGCCGGGGTAAACGAGCGAGCGCGGCCATTCGCTGATCCAGAGCACGCAGTGATGGGCGGAGTCGCTGCGCACGCTCGACCAGTTCTCGGTGACAGCAACCGGGCCGGCTGTGGCGAGGTCGCGGCCGAGTTCGCCGTGACGTTCCAGGGCTCCGGCCACGACTGGGTCGTACGCCGAGCGGAGGATCACTGCGAGGTCGCCGGGCTCCAGCCAGCCCGACGGGGCGAGGTCGGCCGCCCGGAGTGCCGCAGTCATGGTGGACATCTCCTGGCGGAGCACGGCAGCAGCTCCTCGGTTGCCGCCACCGGCAGCTCGGGTCGCGCGACCTGCGGCCTTCATGTCGAGTGAGATCGAGACCGTGCTCGCGTGGCGTTCACCAGCAGGTCCGGCGCGGTCGATCAGCTCGCCGTACGTCGTCGAGGTCCATGAGTCGTCGTGGCTGCCGTGCTGGGACCACCATTCGGCGAGGCCCTTCCCGGAGTCGGGCAGCGTCCGCTCCATCACCTGCAACGAGGCGATGCGTCCGGAGCGGCAAGCGGTGGCGAGCACACGTCCCCAACTCGTGACCCGGCGCTGTTGCTCGATCGGGTCGAGAAGGATGAAGGCTGGGTGGGTGACGCCGACGATGGCAGTCAGCGTCGCGGTGTGGGGGTCGTGGACCATGACCGCGCCGCTCTCGGGGTCGAACCACTGACGAAGGCGTGCGGCATCGCCCGGAAGCGACAGCGTGCCAGCAGGTCGAGGCTTCACGATGTGTCGACGGAACAACAACTGCCCGCCGGTGGACCGCCAGAGCCAGCGGCTGACCACGGGCAGCCACTCGATCAGCTTGCGACCACCGACACCGATGAACGCCAGGGCAGCGCAGAGCAGCAGCACGGGGGCGACGTACATCAGAGACGCTCCGCCGCCGAAGTAGAGGGCGAACACCAGGATGATCGCGCCGAACCCGACCACGACGAGCTGAGATCCGGACAGTCCCAGAAGGACGCCGCGCCGGGTGAGGCGGGAGAACTTCACCGGGGCGAGCTCGTAGTCGTGTGCAGTCGTTGGGTCGCTCATCGCTCAGTCCCTCTTCCCCTTCGACGGGGCGGGGATCGAGTCCGCGACGTGGGGTGGCAGGGGTGCACCCGAGGGTGAGACCGGGGTCTTCTGCGCGGCGTCCGCCTGTTGTGACGACGCGCCACCGACCGCCTTCCCGGTCCGGACTCCGGCCGTCGCGGCTTCCTTCGCCACGACCACACCAGCAGCGACACCGCCAGCGGCAGCCCCACCCGCGGCAGCACCGCCGCCCCCCGAGGAAGCCGCACCCGCACCTCCGGTTGACGGTCCCGCACCGATCGGCGCTGCGGCCGGCGCGGGTGAACCGCCACCATTGCCGCCGCCGTCGAGCACCTTGCTCGGCTGCGAGCTCGGGGCGCGGTTCATCGGGATCGGCATCGGGCGGTTGAGCGCCGACTTGCCTTCCTGCTCAGCCGACATCGCGTGGTACATGTCGAAGCCCATGAAGTTAATCGCCTTGTAGGTCATGTACGGCGCGAACCCAGCCATCAGCATCAGCACGACACCGGCGATCGGCTCGGACACGGACTGGATGTCGCTGTCGATGGGGGCGGAGACCTGTGCGGTGGCGAGCAGGAAGATCACCACCAGGACGACCTTCGAGAGGATGAGGGCGATCACGAACGATGCCCACTTGGTGACCCAGGAGCGCGTGTGGTCCCAGGTCAACCCAGCCATCGCCACGGGTGCGAAGACGATGGCGATGAGGAGTAGCGCCTTCCGGACGAGAAGGCTGATCCACACGATGCCAGCCGCGCCGATGGCGAGGCCAGCGATGAAGATCGTCAGGATCGCACCCGCGCCAGGCGCCGCGAGGTTGAGCCCGACGAGGCCGGTGGTGAGCAGGGCGACGCGGTCGCCCATCTGCTCCATGTTGGTCCCGGCCGCGTTGACGATGCCGATGCAGAGCTGGTCGGTGACCTCCAAGGCCGTGGCCAGCAGAGCGAGCGCGACGAAGGAGCCGAGGATCGACTTCGCCAGCCCGAGCGCCGCTCGCGACAGTGCGGCTGGTTCGCGTCGGATCATGCCCCCGATGACTTGGAGCATGAAGAAGCCGAGCATCACGAAGACGGCGATGCCGAAGAGGATGTTGTAGACCTTGGTGTACTGACTGCTGGTGACATCGACCATCGTGGTCGAGTCGAAGACCTTCCACACGGCCTCGAACATCCAGCCCGCAGCGTGCCCCATGCCCTGAGCCAGCCAGTCGAAGGGCGCGGACACCAGCGCTCCGGCCGCGTCGCCCGCGACATCGCACACGGATGAGATGACAGGTACATCGCAGACGTCGACCATCGTCGTGTTCCTCTCGTGCTTGCCCGGTCAGACGGACTGGCCGACGTTCCAGAAGAAGTTGACGAGGGCGACGGACGCGCCAGTGATGATCGCGGCACCGAGCCCGACCAGGACGCCGAACTTGCCGCGACCAGCCAAGTGCGGGTTCGACGAGTTCGCGCCGAGTGCCCAGACGACCGCCGAGACGATCAGGGCGAGTACGGCGAGGATGAGGCCGACGGTCATCGTCGCGCCGACGATGTCCTTGAGCTGGCTGATGCCCGGCAGCCCGTTGGAGTTCGGGCCGATGTTGATGTCCTGCGGCAACAGCGACAAGACGGCGGTGGGTAGACCGAGGTTGATCACGATTCCTCCTGAGTGAGTCGGGTCTTCGCTCACACAGGTGTCCTGACGGGTCCGCCAATGCGTCGGGCTCATGTGTCGGGGGAGTGCGGGACAATGTGGGTATGGACGAGGAACTGCAGCCGACCGACAGCGACTTGGTGCCGGCAGACGGCGGCGAGCATGTCGTCATCAGCGACGGAGATGGCCTTGCCGTCTTCGGAGACCCGCGGGCCGTCGAGCAGTACCTGCGCCGCGAAGGCCTGTGGGACGACTCGAAGAAGCTCGACCTTGGATGGCTGCGTCACGTGGTGACGTTTGGAGCTGAAGCCGTTCAGACAGCCGCAGACGTGGCAGCGAACTCCGGTCGATGGGTGAAGTTGACGAAGGAGTCGGCGGCGGCGGTCGATGAGCACGGGTTCATGGACACGAAGACTCCTGGTGTCCGCTGGCTCATGGCCGGGAAGCCGGGCGACATCAGCAAGTGGCTGTCAACCGAGACCGGACCGATCACGTCTGCCGCAGCCAACCCGGAGACACTCGCTGGCCTCAACTCACTTCTCTCCAACGCTGCCGGAGCGATGGCGCAGATGGAGCGCAAGCAGGAGCTCAAGGAGATCACCGAGCTCCTGTCCGCGATCGACGGAAAGCTCGACGATGTGCGAAGGGCGCAGCGCGACGGTGTTCTCGCGAAGCTGGACGGTGTCTCGTTCGCGATCCGGGAGGCCATGAGCATTCGCGAGACCACAGGGCACGTCTCGGGGCCGTCGTGGTCGAAGGTCCAGCACCTCACGGCGGAGATCGCTGAGATTGAGTCCAGCGCTCTGCGGGCGCTTGACGCGCTCGCATCCAAAGCGGAGTCAGCCCAGAAGGTGGGGGACCTGGCGAAGCGCTCGGCCGAGATGGTCAGCGAGGTTGACGTGTGGCTATCGGTCCTTGCTCGGTGTTTCCAGCTCCACGAAGAGGCCGCTGTGCTCGAACTCGACCATGTCAGCGAGGTCGCCCCGGCCGACCTCGACGGCCACAGGCTTGCGCTGAGAGAGTCGCGCGACGGACTGCGCGAACGCATCACCAACACGACCATCGGGCTAGTGGGGCGGCTCGACAAGGCGGCCAACGACGCAGACCTCCAGGTCCTGCTCCACTCGCGCAGCGTCCGCGCGATCGTGCAGTCGAGCAACCAGGTCGGAGACTCGGTCACCGCGTTCCACGGACCTCTAGGTATCGAGGCCGAGCGCGAGACCGTTTCGTCCACTCGGTGGCGGACCGCCTTGGGGAAGCCCACGCAGCTGAAGGCGGCAGCCAAAGAGGCTGGAACAAAGGCGGCGTACGGAGCCGGCGCCGCGGTCCTCACCGTCGGGGGCGTCCTGGTAGCACGCGCGGCAAACGACAAAGATCTCGGCGCGTAGGAGGCCCGACGGTGGCGCTTCCCGAGACCGACCTGGCACGAATCAAGAAGTGGTGCGACTCGATCTGGCCGAAACACATGTGGGACCAGGCGAAGGTCGAAGCCGACGTTGCGCCGACGCACGTCACCATCGTCGAGGTCCGGCCCGACTGGATGGGTGGCCCGGTACCCACGCGATTCCCCATCGCTCGGCTGCGCTACACGAGGACCACCGGCCAGTGGGCGATCTACTGGCGCGACCGGAATCTGAAATTCCACGAGTACCAGCACAAGCGGCCGTCGAAGAACGTCCAGTCGCTGCTCGACTACATCCGCGAGAGCAAGGACCCGATCTTCTTCGGTTAACTCAGTCGCCAAGGCCGATGCCGGGGGACGTCGCGGCCCGCGCACGCTCCAGCTTGAAGTCCGGCATACGGCGGAGGGGCTTGACTCCCTCGACGATGCGGTCGGGGTCCACGGCCGTGTGGGAGATGTCGTAGCCGCCCCACGGCGAGCGGCCGGGGACGTGGCGCGTTCCAAAGGGCCGACGCTCAGTGATCATTGGCGCACCGGGCACCTGCATGGACTTGGGCTAGTGCTCGGTGATCCAGTTCTTCGTGGCCTTGGACATCCGGTCCGTGTCCATCGCGCGCAACCTCGACGGGACGATCGGGAGTTCGCGCCAGCCGGGGAGCGCGTGGTCGTGCCACAACTCGACAGCGACGTTCTCGTGGTCGGTGATCGCGTTTCACTCGCACGGTTCACAGATCGCCTGGTACATCAGATTGCCGACACACTGGCACGCCTTGTGCCGATCGGAGTGCTTCCACGGCTCGCAGCGCAGGTCGGTCGTGTAAAGAGCGAACCTGTGACCGGCGACCTGGGCGTTGTCGGGGACGGTGACCGAGTGGCGCCACATTCGACTGTTCATGTGGGTCTTGTCGTGGGCGTGCCGGAACACCCAGTGGTCCAGCGCCGCGTCGAGCTCGGCCGGTGGGTAGTACGCCGTCGAGAAGTGCAGGGGGGCACCACACCACTCAGGGGCCGACTCGCTGGCCGCCTCGTCCAGCATGCCCTCGATGTCGAAGGCGAGCTTGTCAGGCGGTTGATTCTTCATGCGGGGAAGGTGTCCCCGCAGAGGAACTCTCGTCGCCCGACGTGATTTGAGTCGGCTGGTCGCCCTCGTCGTCCTCTATCGCGATTACCTGGACGATCTCGCCGGACGAGGTCCTGTGGAACCGAATCTCGACGTCATCGTCGACCGGAGGGGCCGCAGCGAGGCGGCGAAGACGCTCTTGCTTCTTGAGGGCCTTCGGGATCGACCAACCACCCTTCAGCTGAATCTCGGTGAGCTGTTTGGTGATCGTCGCCGCCACCGCATCCGCTTGCTCCAACTCGTGCACCTGCGAGTCCAAGAACTTGCGGAGGGCCGTGTATGGGTTGCCCGGGTCAGCGAGGGCAACCGAGGCCGCGTCAGCGAGGAGCGCCTTCCGCCTGATCGCGATTGCACCACGCGCCATGTGGAGCTCTCGAAGGAAGTAGTCCAGATCCTTCGTCGTTCCCCCGAGCACCTCCTCCAGGCGGCGGTAGTCGACCTTGCCATCAGCATCGATGAGTTGTTCGATTACGCCCCGGCATTTGTCCAAGAATTGCTGGGAGCGATGAAACTCGTCGTACGCGCTCTTGAGCGCCAGTTCCAGGTTCGGATTGTGCCCATCGAGCATCAGGCTGATCGCTCGCGTCAACTGGGCATCGGCAGAGCGCTGGTCTTTGATCCTTTCGACGTAGTGGCGTTCTTCCTGGCGGCCAAGAATCGTCTCGACACGTCGCTGGTGAGCTCGCAGTTCGCGCTGCGCGACCATGTCGACCGCCATGACGGTGCCGGCCACCGCGAAGATCGGCCAGCCGGCTGCGATCGCTCCGCCTGCGGCTACCGGCTTGAGCACAGCCTGAGCCCTGATCTTTCCGCCGCTGCGAGCGAAGCCACGGAAGCCAGACGTTCCGACGGCCTTGACCAGCTCGGCGCCCTTCGGCAGGACCACCCGATACAGCGTCGGATTGTTCGGGTTGAGCGCCTTCACGATCTCAACCATCGACTGCTGGGCGGCGGCATTGACGGGCACCGTTCGGTATTTGGCGATCTCCGCCTCGCTGACCGGGAAGTACTCCACGGCCACCGGGACGGCCGCTGATTCGAGAGCGTCCCAGATCGTGACTGACGACGAGCCAGCTACTCGCAGAACCTCGTCTGCGACCAGCAGGCCCGACTCTGGAAACTCAGGGCGAGCTTCCATCAGCGCTACCGCAGATGTGGCGGAGGCGACGTGTCGTAGTCTCGCGGATCGCCAAAACAGCCCACCAGCGACAAGTGCTGCGAGGACCGCGACGGTGATCAAAGTTGGAAGCATCGCGTCCAACGCTAGTCAGCCCGACCGACAGATTGGGACGGTTGATCCGGTTAGAGCGTCGCGCCTACGTCGAGAAGCCAGTTGGTCCACGTGAGCGCACCGCCGGTGAGCACCGCGCCGCCGAGTGCGACAAAGAGTCCGGTCTTCGCTTTGCTCGCGGTCTGCCAACTGCCTTGAGCCGAGCCGATGGCCCACGTCGCCGCGCAGATGACAACCATCAGAACGGCGACGATCAACCTTGGCCGCGGAGTTGATGAGCAATCCCAGACCACCAAGGACGTTCATGGCCGCGGACGTCCGCGTGCGCACGGACAGGGTCCCGCCTGCTGCCAGCGCGTAAGCGAGCACCAACGTGCCTGCTCCTGCCCAGCCGAGGACATCGATCAGGGTTGTCACGAGCACCTATCTCTGGCAGAACATGAGCGTGGCCGCCCCTGGGAGTTCGCCAGGCACGCAGCATGCTCGAAAGGACACACCTATGCCAAGCGGAACAATGGTCCGGCCTTGCACTGGCGCGTTGGGCAGCGACAGTGGATCCCAGCGTCGAACTTCGTGGCGTGCCGCGAAGGTTTCAAGGAGACCTGAATCTATTGGTCGTGAAGGCAGCTAGGAGTCCCCCGTCTGATACCGATGAGGCCGTCCCTGCCGGCAGTGCCCGATCAACCGGCGACACTCACGAGCGGCCAGGACCCTTGGATCTGCCGTCAGCGTCCAACGGTGCTGCTCCGTCGCCGAGCAGCCACTCGCGGACTTCAGCGGTATCCGCTCCAAGCTGCGGAGGTGGACGGTGGTAGACCACTGGGTTCTGCGACAGCCGCAGGGGACTGGCGAGCGTCTCGATGGTGGGTGCGCCCGCGGTCCCCTTGAAGCTGGCTGTCGGTTGGAGTCCGAGGTCCGAGGCCAGGGCGATGGCTTCGGCGATGTCGTTCACAGGACCGCAAGGAATGCCGGCGTCCTGCAACACCTGCGTCCAATGAGCCACCGGCGCCGCCCTCAGGGTGGACTCGAGCTCACTGATCAACTCTCGACGGTTCGCCACGCGGCCGACGTTGGCGCTGAACCGCTCGTCCTCCGACAGCTCAGCCCTCCCGATGGCTCTGGCCAGGGTGTGGAACTGCCGATCGTTGCCGACGGCCACAGCGATCGGGTTGTCTTTCGTGGCCAGGGTCTCGTACGGGGCAATGCTCGGGTGCTGGTTCCCCATCGCAGCCGGCGGGGGGCTCCCATTGATGTAGGCAGCACCCTGGTTGACGAGGGAGGCGATGAGGCTGGACAGGAGGTTCACCTCGACTAGTTGGCCCTGTCCGGTTCGGTCCCGGTGACGCAAGGCTGCCTGGATCGAGATGGTGGCGTGGAGGCCGGTCAGAACGTCGACAAGGGCGACCCCTACCTTGGTGGGCTCCCCGTCCTCGGCACCAGTGATACTCATCAGGCCACCGACGGCCTGGACCACGAAGTCGTACCCGGGAAGGTGAGCGCCGCCTGTGCTGCCGAATCCCGTGACCGAGCAGTAGACCAACTTCGGATGGGCAGCCAGCAGCGACGCCGGGTCCAGCTTGAAGTCGGACAGCTTGCCGGGTCGGAAGTTCTCGATGAACACATCCGACCGCTCCACCAACGTGTGAGCAAGCTTGAGGTCCTCCGGATCCGTCAGATCCAAGGTCACGCTTCGCTTGTTCCGGTTCACGCTGGTGAAGTACGTGCTCAGGGAGCCGACGTGGGGAGGGCCCCAGGAGCGGGTGTCGTCACCCAATCCCGGGCGCTCGACCTTGATGACCGTGGCGCCCAGGTCGGCCAGGAACATCGACGCCAGCGGCCCGGCCAGGACCCGGCTGAAGTCCGCCACGACGAGACCCTCGAGTGGGCCCGCTCCTGTCCCCGTGCCCTGGTCCCTGTCTGGTTCTGTGAACCCCGTCACGCGTACTCCCCACGTTGATGTCCGATGAGCGTCAAAAGAATCCCTTGTCAAATCCTCAGCTCAACTATAGATTATAATCCGTGTCGTGGCTTGGTGGAGCGTCTCGTTCCTTCTGTCTCGTGAAGCCTCGACTTCGCTGCGCCGTACAGCGGCGATCACGGGTGCCAGACCTTCCACGAAGAGGAGTCAAAGACGGTGCGAACGACAAGTTTCGACTACACCCGAGCGACATCGATTGACGAAGCGCTCGGCGCTCTCGCCTCCGGCGCTCAGGTCCTCGCGGGCGGGCAGAGCCTGCTCCAATCGATGAAGCTCCGCCAGGCGTCACCCCAGCACCTGGTCGACATCAACGAGCTCGACGAGCTGCGGGCCGTGGACCTCGAGGACGGTGGTCTCCGCCTCGGCGCACTGACCCGGATCGCCGAGCTGTGCGTGATCGCTGAGGTGGCGGCCATGTTCCCGTCGCTGCAGCAGGCCGCGAAGCTCACGGCTGACGTGCAGGTCCGCAACCGAGCGACGATCGGTGGCAACCTCTGCTTTGCGAATCCCCGCTCGAACATGGCTTCCACCCTGATCTCGCTGCGCGCGGAGGTCACGGTGCGGTCGGACGGGGGGAGCCGACGTCTTGCTGTGGAGGAACTCTTCTCGGGATATCTGCAGACCGTCCTGAGCTCGGGCGACCTGCTCACCGATGTTCATCTGCCCGACCCCGGGCGCGACGCCCGCGGTGCCTACCGCGAGATCTCCCGGCAGCCCAACGGCGTGCCCGTCGTGAACGTCGCCGTCGCCGTTGCGGAAGGGCGGGTGACCGGCATTGGCGTCGGCGGGCTCGGCGTTCGTCCGTTGAGAGCACGGCTGGTTGAGGAAGCGCTCACGCACGTGGACGTGAACGACCCGCGCGCCGTGGACGAAGCTGCCGCACTGCTGGCGGGGGATCTCGCCAGCACCGAGCCGCTCTCCGACATGCATGGATCCGCTGAATACCGTCTCGAGGCCGCCGTCGTCCTGCTGCGCAGGCTGGTCCTCGCCACCACCAACGAGAGGGGCTGACCTCATGGCCGAGTCCAAGACCACCATCACCGTTTCCGTGAACGGCACCGAGCACACCTGCCAGGTCGCGCCGCGCACCCTTCTCGTGGACCTGATCCGGGACGACCTCCGGTTGACCGGGACCCACATCGGATGCGAGGAGGGCATCTGCGGGGCGTGCACGGTCACGGTCGACGGAGAGCTGGTCAAGAGCTGCCTTTTCCTCGCCGTGCAGGCGGACGGCAAGGACGTGACCACGGTGGAGGGACTGACCCCGAAGTGCGGGACGAGCAGACTGCAGGAGTCTTTCCGCGGCAACTTCGCGCTCCAGTGCGGGTTCTGCACCTCCGGCATGGTCGTCGCCGCGGACGCCCTGCTCCGCGAGAATCCCGACCCCAGCGAGCAGGAGATCAAGGAACACCTCGTCGGCAACCTCTGCCGGTGCACGGGATACCTGTCGATCATCGACGCGGTTCGCGCCGCGGCCAACCAGGAGGTCACGTCATGAACGCGCACGACTCACACTCGCCGGCCGACTCCAACACGGGACCCGAGCCGTTCGTCGGGCAGTCGGTCAGGCGGACGGAGGACCTCCGCCTGCTGACCGGGCAGGGCATGTTCACCGACGACGCCGTCGTCGTGGATCCGGTGTACTGCGCCATCCTTCGCAGCCCGCACGCCCACGCGCGGATCGTCTCAGTCGACACAAGCCGCGCACAAGCGATGCCGGAAGTCGTGCTGGCGATCTCCGGCGCGGAGGCAGCCGAGCACTGGACCCAGATCCCGGCTGGCATGGACCTGATGGACATGAAGCTGCCCAAGGTCTACGCCATCGCCACCGACAAGGTGCACTACGAGGGCGAGCCAGTCGCGGCGGTCGTTGCCGAGACTCGGTACGCCGCGGAGGACGCCCTGGCCGCCATCGACGTCGAGTACGAGCCGCTCCCGGCAGTGGCCTCGGTGGAGGACGCCCTGGGTGTGCATCCCTTCGACGCGCCGGACGGGCCCTGGAGCCCCAAGGCCGTGCTGTACGAGGAGTGGGGGCACAACATCCAATGTGACTGGGCCTTCGAGATCGGTGACCCGGACGCCGTGTTCGCCTCGGCACCCCACGTGGTGTCCTGCCGTCCCGCCGCACACCGATACAGCGGGGTCCCGATGGAGACACGCGCGGTGGTCGCCGAGTACGACGCCGGCCGGGAAACACTCAAGATGCGGGTCTCGACCCAGTTGCCGCACCAGTCCCGCACCCTCATCGCCCAGATCCTGGGCCTCTCCGAGCCGAACGTCCAGGTCCTGGCCGACGACGTCGGGGGCGGGTTCGGTAACAAGACGCAAGTCGACGCGGAGGTCATCCCCGCACTGATGGCCAAGCTCTCCGGACGCGCGGTCAAGTGGTTCGAGCCACGCGGGGACTGGCTGAGCAGCGGCCCTGCGTCGCGTGACTACGCCCACCACGTCGAAGGGGCCTTCGACAACGACGGGACCCTGCTGGCGATCCGGGAGCACCTGGTCGGGGACGAGGGCTGCGACGGCGCCACGCGTTCGGCCGGGCTGGGCGCCCTGCTCGTCGGCGGAACCTACAGCGCCGGTCCTTACCACGTCCGCTCCTACAAGGCGCGCGTGCAGGCCGTGGTCACCAACAAGGCTCCCTACGGCGCTTATCGCGGTTACGGCAAGGAGACCGCGAACCTGGCGATCGAGCGGCTCATGGACACCGCCGCCGCGAAGCTCGGCATCGACCCCGTCGCGATCCGCCAGCACAACCTGGTTCGCGAGTTCCCGTACGAGATGGCGGCCGGTCCGATCATCGAGAGCGGCAGCTTCTCGCAGCTTCTCGACATGGTGACGGAGGCGATGGACCTGCCGGCGCTGCGGCTGCGGCAGGAGCAGGCCCGCGCGGAGGGGCGGCACGTCGGCATCGGCGTGATCTCCTTCCTGGAGCCGTCCGCCGGCTCCATCCCGATGTCGGTCTTCAACGGGTACGAGACCGCATCCGTGCGGATCATGCCGGACGGCAAGGCGATGGTCCTCAGCGGTCTGCAGGGCATCGGGCAGGGGGTGGAGACCTCCCTGGCGCAGATCACCGCCGACCGGCTGGGCCTGCACCCCGGAGATGTCCGGATCGTCTACGGCGACACCAAGGCCGTGCCCTACGGACTGGGGGCCTACGCCAGCCGCGGCGCCACCTACGGGATGAGCGCGGTGTACGAGGCGGCTGGGGAAGTGCGCCGCAAGCTGCTCAAGGCGGCGGCCGGCATGCTCGAGGTCGATCCCGAGGACCTCGAGCTGGGCCGCGGCGAGGTCTGGGTCGCTGGGGTACCCACCACCCGCCTGTCAGTCCAGGAGGTCGCCCGGGCTGTGTACCTGTCCCCCGGGCCGTACGCGACCCTGCCGGGCGAGGAAAGCCCCACGCTCGAGGCGAACCACGTCTGGACCAATCCCAACGTGAGTTGGGTACCCGACGAGCACGGCCGCGTGCGCCTCTACCCGACCCACGGCAGTGGCGCCCAGGGTGTCGTGGTCGAGGTCGATGTGGAGACCGGCGAGATCCAGATCGAGAAGATGTGGATCGCCCACGACTGCGGCAAGGTCGTCAACCCCGCGATCGTGCACGGTCAGATCATCGGCAGCACGGTCCAGGGTCTGGGCGGCACGATGTTCGAACAGCTCAGCTACGACGACCAGGGAAAGCTCCTCACGAAGACCCTGAACGACTACCAGCTGCCGAACATCATGTCGGTTCCCCCGATCGAGGTGCTGCACATGGAGACGCCCTCGCCGATCACCCCGCTCGGCACGAAAGGCGTCGGGGAGGGCGGCTGCATCGGCACGCCGGCTGTGTTGCTGTCCGCGGTCGAGGACGCCCTGCGCGAGTTCGGCGTGACGGTCGAGCGGACCCCGCTGGACCCCATGCGGGTACGCGCGCTGGTCCGGAACGCGCCCCAGACCGCGCCCGTCGCCGGTTGAGGTCCCGACATGCATCGACACCCTTTCCGCGTTTCCAACCTGGTGGAGGCACCATGACCACGTCTGAACTCGACAGCTCGATCGCCGCCGCGCGGGCATGTCGCCACGCCGTGAGCAGCAGCCCGTTCGGTCCCGACGACCAGATCGGAATGCTGAACATGATGACGCCGGAGTCGCGTGCCGCGATCCTGGCGCAGGCCGATCCGACCCGGCTGTTCGACCTGTCGGTGGAGTACCACGTCGGGATGCCGTCGTGGGCGGGGCTCGGTGATCCCACCTACCAGTTCTGGATGACGCACACGCCCTCCGGCTCGGTCGCCGAAGACGTGATGGGCCTCGGCCGCGAGCAGAACGAGCTGGTGGCCTACTCCGGGGATGCCTTCTCGATGTACACCCACACCGGGACGCATCTGGACGCCCTGAACCACTTCGGGTACTCCGGAGGCGTCTGGAACGGGCACACGGAGGAGGAGCATCTCGGGAGTCGGCACTGGCTCGCCTGCGGCGCCGATCAGCAGCCGCCCATCATGGCCCGCGGCATCCTCATCGATGTCGCCGGCGCCCATGGCACCGACCTGTTGCCCGACTCCTACGCCATCGGCGCCGACGAGTTGACCAGCATCATGGCGGACCAGGGAACCGAGGTGCGGCCCGGTGACGTGGTGCTGATCCGGACCGGCCGGATGACGGTCTGGCCGGATCCCGAGCGCTACCTCTTCCGCGAGCCGGGACTCAACAGGGAAGGCGCCGCAGTTCTGGCCGAGGCAGGCGCCATGATCATCGGCTCGGACAGTGTGGCGCTGGAGCAGATGCCGTCCGCGGACCCGGACAACTGGCACCCCGTGCACACGTACCTGCTC
The DNA here is from genome assembly GCF_000720335.1 of Nocardioides aequoreus. Taxonomy (GTDB): domain Bacteria; phylum Actinomycetota; class Actinomycetes; order Propionibacteriales; family Nocardioidaceae; genus Marmoricola; species Marmoricola aequoreus. The sequence goes on from NZ_JOJN01000009.1 coordinate 16,349, forward strand.
GCCGAGTGCGGCGTCCCGATCATGGAGAACGTCAACCTCGAGGAGATCGCCGCGGCGAAGCTGTACTCATTCGCGCTCGTCTCCGCCGGTCTGCGGCTGCGCGGTTCGACGGCGGCGCCGATGCGTCCGATCGCGATGGCACTCCATGAGTCCTGAACCGGACCCGGCCTGGCAGGGCGGGTCCGTCGACCTCGCCGGAGGACAGGGGAGGGGTCTGTCGTGAGGGACATCCTCGAGGAGGTCGCCGGGTGGCACGCGGAGGGCACGCGCTTCGCGCTGGCCACCGTCGTACGCACGTGGAAGTCGTCGCCCCGGCAGCCGGGCGCCTCCATGGCCGTCGCCGAGACGGGGGAGGCGGTCGGCAGCGTCTCGGGTGGCTGCGTCGAGGGCGCTGTCTACGAGCTCGCGCAAGAGGTGTTGCAGACCGGGGTGCCGGCGAAGCAGGCCTACGGCATCCAGGACGACGACGCGTTCGCCGTGGGGCTGACCTGCGGCGGAATTCTCGAGATCTTCGTCGAGCCCGTGGACGTTCCTCGCTACCCGGAGCTTCCCGACGTGCTCGCTGCGGTCCGCGGTCAGCACGGCCTGGCCGTCGCCACCGTGGTCGAAGGGCCCGGCGACGTGGGCCACCGCATCGTGGTCGGTGCGGACACCCTGTCGGGGTCCCTCGGCAGCGCCGACCTCGACCACAGCGTCGCCGGGATCGCCCGCGGCATGCTTGAGCACGGTACGACCGGTGTCGTCCATGTCGGCGAGAACGGTGAGCAGCGCATGGACCAGCTCACCGTCTTCGTCGAGTCGTTCGCTCCCGCGCCGCAGATGATCGTCTTCGGTGCGATCGACTTCGCGGGCGCGGTGGTCCGCGCCGGCAAGTTCCTGGGCTACCGCGTCACCCTGTGCGACGCCCGGCCGGTGTTCGCGACGGCCAAGCGGTTCCCCGACGCCGACGAGGTGGTGGTGGACTGGCCGCACCGGTACCTGGCCGGACGGGACGTCGACGAACGCACGGTGCTGTGCGTGCTCACGCACGACCCCAAGTTCGACGTCCCGTTGCTCGAGCTGGCCCTCAGGAGCAAGGCCGGATACATAGGTGCGATGGGCAGCCGGCGCACCCACGAGGACCGGCTCACCCGGCTTCGAGAGATTGGCATGGACGAGCAGTCCTTGAGCCGGCTGTCGTCCCCGATCGGGCTCGACATCGGAGCACGGACTCCGGAGGAGACGGCGGTGTCGATCGTGGCAGAGATCATCGCGCTCGCCTCTGGCGGCTCCGGCAGGCGGCTCTCCGAGACCGGAACGGCGATCCACCGGTGAGCGTGCTGCTGCCGGACCCCGCGTTCCCGCGACCTGCACGTGCGGCGAATCTGGCCGACCGGTTCGGCAGGGTCGCCACCGACCTGAGGGTCTCCCTGACTGACAAATGCAACCTGCGGTGCACCTACTGCATGCCGGCCGAGGGGTTGGCGTGGCTGAGCTCCGACAGGCTGCTGTCGGACGACGAGATCCTCAGGCTCGTGCGGATCGCGGTGGAGCTGCTCGGGGTCGAGGAGGTGCGGTTCACCGGAGGGGAGCCGCTCATCCGCCCTGGTCTCGTCCGGATCGTCGAGGCGACCGCAGGGCTCGGTCCCCGTCCCGCGGTCTCGCTGACCACCAACGGAATCGGGCTGGACAAGACGGCCCAGGCGCTGGTGGACGCCGGCCTCACCCGGATCAACGTCTCGCTCGACACCCTCGATCGTGAGCGCTTCATCCAGCTGACCCGGCGCGATCGGCTGGACCAGGTGCTGGCCGGGCTGCAGCGCGCCCAAGCGGCCGGCCTGGCGCCCGTCAAGGTGAATACGGTGCTGATGCGAGACGTCAACGACCACGAGGCGGTGGATCTTCTCCGGTTCTGTCGGGACCACGGCTACGAGCTGCGGTTCATCGAACAGATGCCCCTCGATGCGCAGCACGGGTGGTCGCGCACGGGCATGGTCACCGCGGAGGAGATCCTCGACCGCCTGAGCAAGGAAGTGGCGCTGACCCCGACGCCGCAGGCCCGCGGTGCTGCGCCTGCCGAGACGTGGTTGGTCGACGGGGGACCCGATGTGGTGGGTGTCATCGCGTCGGTGACGCGACCCTTCTGCTCCGCCTGCGACCGGACCCGGCTGACGGCCGATGGGCAAGTCCGGTCGTGCCTCTTCGCTCGCACCGAGACCGACCTGCGGGAACTGCTGCGCGGAGACGCGACCGACGAGGACATCGCCGACGTGTGGCGAGACGTCATGTGGGGCAAGGGTGCGGGTCACCAGGTCGGCGACCAGGAATTCGTGCAGCCGGACCGACCGATGAGCGCGATCGGCGGATGACGACCGTCAGCGGGCGACCCGGGGGCGGCACGGATCCCTTGGTCATGGTCCGGTACTTCGCCGCGGCGCGGGCCGCGGCCGGTGTGGCCACTGAACAGGTCGCGGCCGCGACCGTCGAGGACCTGGTCAGGACCATCTGCGAGGCACACGGCGCCCGGATGACGTCCGTGATGGCGGTCGCGTCCCTCCTGCTCGACGGTCGGGTCGTGCATGAGCCCACCCGGTCCCTGCTCGACGTCGACTGCGTCGACGTGCTGCCACCCTTCGCGGGAGGATGAGGATGACGACACATGACATCAGGGTCCCGGTGGCGTCCTCGGTTTCCTTCGAGGTCATCGACCCGGTCCGCGCGTTGCGGTTCGTCGAACGTGCCGCGGCCGGCGCCGGGGTGCTCTTCGTGGGAGTGGTGCGCGACCACGATCACGGGAGGCCGGTCACGTCGCTCGAGTACCTTGCGCACCCGAGTGCTGGCGACGTGCTCGCTGCGACGGTCCGGCAGACCCTGCTCGGTCACCCCGGGGTGCTCGCCGTACAGGCCCAGCACCGGACCGGCCCCCTCCGGATCGGTGAGCCGGCGTTCGTGGTCGCGGTCGCCAGTGCCCATCGCGGTGCCGCGTTCGCGGCCTGCGAGGACATCGTCGAGCAGGCCAAGGCCAGCGTCCCGATCTGGAAGAGACAAGTCTTCACGGACGGCACCGAGGAATGGGTGAACTGCCCGTGAGAAACCACCACCGCTCCATCGAGAGGAAACCACCATGCGACTGTTCGCTCCCACCGTCGAGGTCCACGCGCACTGCGACCTGCCCTGCGGGGTCTACGACCCCGCCCAGGCCCGCATCGAGGCCGAGTCGATCAAGGCACTGATCGGCAAGGTCGCCGACAACGACGACCCTGACTTCCGCACCCGCGCCATCCTGATCAAGGAGCAGCGTTCGGAGCTCGTCAAGCACCACCTGTGGGTGCTGTGGACCGACTACTTCAAGCCCCCGCACTTCGAGAAGTACCCCCAGCTCCACACGCTGGTCAACGAGGCCACCAAGCTCGCCGGCGCCTCGGGCACCAAGGGTGAGCTCGACGCGGCCAAGGCCGACGAGCTGCTCGCCAAGATCGACGAGATCGCCGAGATCTTCTGGGAGACCAAGAAGGCCTGATCGACGTAGACCGTCCGGCGGGGCACTGGCCCATCCCGGAGAGAAGTCGGTCGTCCCGCCCGGTGGTCCGCTGCTGCCGCGGGACGACCTGGCACCCACAAGGAGCACATGGTGAGCAAGGTGAGACTGACGTCTGAGGACGGCGGACTGCGGATCCTGACCCTGAACGACCCGGACAAGCGCAACATCATCGACGACGAGATGCGCGCGGCGTTGATCGAGAGTGTTGCGGCTGTCCGGGCGGACCCGGAAGCGACGGTCCTCGTCGTGACCGGCGCGGGAACCGCCTTCTGCGGTGGTGCCGACCTGCCCGCGATCTTCGGGGGCAGCGGCCGGTCGGTCGCCACTCTGCGCGAGGACCTGCACAAGGTGTACGAGAGCTTCCTGGTGCTGCGCTCCCTGACGATTCCGTCGATCGCGGCGGTGCAGGGCCCGGCGGTCGGTGCCGGGCTGAACCTCGCCATGGTCTGCGACATCCGCATCGCCGGGCCGCAGGCCAGCTTCGCGGCGACGTTCTCGCGGATCGGACTCCATCCCGGTGGCGGCTGCACCTGGTTCCTGGTGCAGGCCCTCGGCGAGCAGCGGGCGCTCAAGCTGCTCCTCGACGGTGGCAGCGTGTCAGGACCTGACGCGGTCGAGGCGGGCCTGGCGGTGGCGCTGGAGGAGGACCCGCTGGCCGCCGCATTGGAGCTCGCACGCACGTATGCGGCCATGGACTCCCAGCTCTCCCGGGACATCAAGAAGGCGGTGCGGACGGCCGCGCGCGATGGCTTCGAGGCGACGCTCGAGCTGGAGTCCTGGGCACAGGCGTCGTCTGCGACCAAGCCGGCGGTCCACGACTTCATGGACAGGTTCCGCAAGTGACGCGGCAGGAGAAGGAGGGACCATGTCCGACGCGCGACCGGATCTCGAGCGACTGCGCTCGCTGATCGATGAGTGCAGCAACTGGAACCGCTGGGGCCCCGACGACCAGGTCGGCACGCTGAACCACGTCACCGCCGACTCCGTGGCCGGGGCGGCCGCCCTGGTCCGGGACGGTGTCTCGATCTCGATGGCATTGGATCTCGGGCCGGCCGGCCCCCAACAGGGCGGCTTCCGGGTCAACCCGATGAACCTGATGCGGGAGACCGGCGCGGATCATGTCGCCGGCCTCCAACGCCTGCCACCGGACTGGGGCCCCACCGGCGGGTTGGGCGTCGGTGACGATGTGGTGATCCTGCCGCACCAGGCCGCTACCCAGTGGGACGGGCTCGGGCACGTCTTCTGGGAGGGACGGATGTGGAACGGGAAACCCGCCGCACGCGTGGGCGCCCACGGAGCGACCTACGCGGGCATCGAACAGTGGCGGCACCAATTCGTGATGCGGGGTGTCCTGGTCGACGTCGCCGCGCATCACGGAGTCGCCGCGCTCGAGCCGGGATACCCGATCGGCGTGGACGACCTCGAAGCGACGCTGGAGGCGCAGGGATGCGACGTCGGAACCGGTGACGCCCTGATCGTCAGGACCGGGATGCTGGAGGAGCGTCGCGACAACTGGGGAGACTATGCGGGCGGCCCGGCGCCGGGCCTGTCGGTGGACACGCTGCCGTGGATCCACGAGCGTCAACTCGCGGCCGTGGCCTCCGACACCTGGGGGCTGGAGGTGCGTCCGAGCGAGCTCGGCGCCGCCTTCCCCTTCCACGTGGTCGCCATCCCACACATGGGGTTGGCGTTGGGGGAGATCTGGGACGTCGCCGCTGTCGCGCGCCACTGCCACCAGAGCGGCCGCTTCGAGTTCCTGCTCGTGGCTCCCGTACTCCCCGTCGTGGGTGCGACCGGCAGTGCCGTGAACCCCCTTGCGGTCTTCTGACCCGGCGGCTCGAGAGAGGAGCGTGACGGTGCCCGCCACCAGTGAAAGCTCGACCACGCCGGGAAGCCCGCTGCACGGCGTCCGCGTCCTCGACATGACCACGACCCTGATGGGTCCCTACGCGACGATGATGCTGGCGCAGCTCGGAGCGGACGTGATCAAGGTCGAGCCCCCCGGCGGCGACGCGGTGCGCAGGATCGGCGCGGGCAGGTCGCCAGGAATGGGACCGATCTACCTGAACGCCAACGTCGGCAAGCGGGCGCTGACACTCGACCTCAAGCAAGCCGGAGCCCGCGGCGCACTCTCCCGTCTGCTCGAGCAGTCCGACGTCTTCGCGCACAACCTGCGCCCCAAGGCGGCCGCGGCCCTGGGGCTGGATCCGGACACCGTGGTCGACGTCAATCCCACCTGCATCTACTGCTGCTTCCGCGGTTTCGACGACGGGCCCTACGCGGACGAACCGGCGTACGACGACGTGATCCAGGCTGTGTCAGGAGTCGCGGCCACCCAGGGCAGGGGCGGACCACCGCAGTACGTCGCCACACCGATGGTGGACAAGACCGTCGGGCTGGCCGGGGCGGTGGCGATCCTGGCGGCCCTGCACAAGCGGGCAGCGACCGGCTCGGGGGAGGTGCTCACCGTTCCCATGTTCGAGTTCATGGCGTCCTTCATGTTGCTGGAACAACAAGGCGGACGGGTCTTCGACCCACCGATCGGACCCAGTGGCTACGCCCGCACGGCGTCGCCGAACCGGAAGCCCTACACCACCCGTGACGGACACCTGTCGGTCGTGATCTACACCGATGCGCAATGGCAGCGCTTCTTCGAACTGGTGGGGAGCAGCGAGCTCGCCACCGACGATCGGTTCAAGGACATCGGCGCGCGCACCCGGCACATCGACGAGCTGTACGGGCTGGTGGCGGAGGTGATGAGCCGACGCACGACCGCCGACTGGCTCATCGCCCTTCGGCGCGCCGACATCCCGGTCATGCCACTGCGCACGGTCGACGAGCTCTTCGACGACCTACACCTGCGGGAGACGGGGTTCTTCCGACAGGTCGAGCATCCGTCGGAAGGATCCCTCGTCCAGGCGCGGTTCCCGCTGCGCTTCGGCCACGGACTCGACGAGGTTCCTCCAGCGCCACGACTGGGCCAGCACACCCGGTCCGTCCTGCAGGAGATCGGACTGACCGACACCGAGATCGCCGAGCTGGAGCGGACGGGTGCAGCACAGCCCCCATCGTCCTAGCCGCCGTCGTGACGAACGGGAACCCCGGCACCGCCGGTGCCATGGGGACAGCACAGCGAATGGAGCAGTCATGACCGAGCACCAGGTTTCCGGTCCCATCGGCCTCTACTACGACGAGTTCGAGATCGGCTGGTCGATGCGGACCGCGGGTCGAACCGTGCGTGACTATGAGGTCTCGGCCTTCGTCGCGCTGGCGGGTTTCGTCGAGCCACTCTTTCTCGATGAGAGGCAGGCGAACCTCGGCGGCGACGGGCGACGGGTGGTCCCCGGGGCGTTGACCTTGAGCCTGGCCGAGGGTCTGGTCATGCAGACCAACACCCTGCACCACACAGCCGTCGCGTTTCTCGGTGCCGACGTCGAAGTCCTGGCGCCCGTGTTCGTGGGCGACTCGATCGAGGTGCAGGTGGAGGTGGTGGAACGGCGGCTCACCTCCAAGGGTGACCGCGGGCTGGTCCGGACGGAGAACCGGGTGATCCGTGACGGGGAAGTGGTCTTCAACTACCGTCCCCTTCGCATGATTCGCTGTGCCGACGGTTCCTAGACCCGCACCCACACCCGCGCCGTACGGCGGTGGACGTCTCGATCGCACACCGACGGAGACCCGCGAGCGCTGTCAGTCAGAAGATGAGAGGGATCCGTGTCCAAGGCTTTCGCCATTGGCAGCGCACAACCCACCGGCCCGAAGAGCGGCGGTGTGGTGGTTCCTTGTCTGGTCGGCGGCGCCGCGGGATGGGGGCTGACCGCGGCCGGGGCAGGTGTGGCGTCCTTGACGCACGCCTACGGTGCGGACCTGGTGACCATCGGTCTGCTGACCACCGTCCTGGCGATCGTCTATGCCGCGATGCAACTGCCGGCCGGCACACTCGTCGATCGCTTCGGTCCTCGACCCATCGCTCTGGCCGGGTTGACGCTGGTTGTCCTTGCCTACCTGGCCGCCGCGGTGGCCCCTGAGCTGATGGTCGCGGTCGTCGCTCGTGCCGTCGCCGGCGCGGGCAGCGCCGTGGGCTTCGTTGCGGGCGCCGAGATCGCGCGCACGAGCGGCGCGGGCCCCGTAGGCCTCGGACTGTTCGGAGGAGCCGCGATCGGGTCGGGCGGAATCGCCGTTGCAGTGGTCCCCCTGCTCGAACCGCTGCTGGGTTGGCGCTCGGCCTGGCTGTCGTGCGCTGCGGTCGCGGTGCTCGCGATCGTCGCGCTGGCGTTGTCTCGACCCACTCCGCGGGCCTTGGGCCGGGCCGTCGCTGCTGCAGGCAGTCCATCCGTCCTCCTCGACCACGAACTGCACCGGCTCTCCGCGATCCACGCCGTGACGCTTGGGCTCGGCGTGGTTCTGAGCAACTGGGCCTCCACCATCCTGCAGCAAGCCTGGGGACTCGGCGCCGGAACGGCCGCGGTACTCGCCGGGCTGATCCTCGCGACCACCATCATGAGTCGTCCGTTGGGCGGCCATCTCGTCCGCAAGCGACCCGAGTGGCTGCCGGCGATCATCAAAGTCTCACTGGTGTCCTGTGCCCTCTGCTGCGTCGCACTCGCTTTCCCGTCGACGCCGACCGTAGTCCTGCTGTCGGTGGTCGCACTGGGCACGCTGAGCGGCCTGCCCTTTGCTGGGGTCCTTGCAGCTGCGCAGGCGCGGCGGCCGGATCGCCCGGCCACGGCCGTCGGCCTGATGAACGCCTACGCGAACGCGATCATCGTCGCCGGCACCCCGTTGCTGGGGGCAGCGATTCAGGGATCGCGTGTGACCGTCGGGCTGCTGGTCGTAGCTGCCGTCTGGTTGCTGCCCTACGTGGCCCTCCCGACTTCGCTCGGGCGTTCGGCCCCACAATCGGCCAGACCCCGACCCAGACCCAGCGCCATCCCCTGACCCTCGGGTTCTCCAGGCGGCGTCTCGCGCTGGGCGGAGGGATCAGGCCGCAGGTTCAACCCGTGGGGCGCGAAAGGATCTGGACAAGTGCCCGCAAGGCGTGGTCGCGGTGCGCGTCGAGCTCCGCCACGAGGCGCTCGGTATCGCGAGCACGCGCAGCCTCGAGAATGCGCGCGTGCGCGTCGTCCGCGGCGTGCCGCTCAGCCTCGACGTTGTAGTAGATGGCGCGGTAGGCTTCGGTCGACTCCCAGAGAAGCCGGATCAACCGCATCATGTGTGGACCGCTGCCAGCATCGAAGATGCCGAAGTGGAACCGACGGTTCGCGGCGAGCTGGGCGGCCACGTCACCGGTGGTCGACGCCAGGGAGCATTCCTCGGCGGCTTGTTCCAGCCGGTCGAGCGCGTCGTCATCGAAGAATTCGACCGCAGCGCGTGCCGCGCGGCCTTCCAGCAGCTCGCGCAGCATGTTGACTTCGACCAGGTCCTCGATGAGCAGTTCCGAGACGAAGTACCCTCGCCGCGGAATGTAGGTGACCTGGCCTTCGCCCTCGAGCACCTTGAGCGCTTCACGTGTCGGGATCAGGCTGACGCCAATGCGTTCAGCGATCTCGTCCTGCTGAATGTGCGCACCGGGCCGCAGCTCGCCTTCGACGATGGCGCGGCGGAGCCACGCGACCGCGTGCTGCTGGCTCGTATGGTGGGTATCGCCCTTACCGTTTGCGGTCCGCATGAGGCAACATTACGACGTTGCGGCGACATCCTGTGAATACCCACGTAACCGCGACAACTGCTGTTTCACGCCGTCGCCGATTCGCAGTGTGGAGCCTCGCCGCGATTCGGCAAGCGATCGCACCGCGCAAGTCCGGAGTCCCATCCTCCAATCGAGCGGGCCCTCTGCGAGCGGCGGCACGTCAGCGTCACCATCACCGAAACCCCGAGTGCCCCGACCAACCGACGCGACTCGGACAGGATCCTGACCTCTGACGGGCTAGTCATGCCACCGTTCCGGTCCGCGGAAGCCCCCTACCCTGAAACGGCTCACACAGGTGGAGGCGGCACCTGCTGACCGCGTCCAGGACCCGGCGCGGACCTGCGCGGCGACATCGCCTTCGTCGCCGAGCTGGCCTCGGGAGCCCGCTCGAAGGCCGAGATCGAGGCGGCGAGCGCGCTCGGAGGGCTCTCCGAGGCGCAGAAGGCCGTCGTGGCGGCGTACTTCGTCGGCGACAAGGTCACCGACGACCCGCTCGGCGCGGTGGCCGCGGGCATGCGGGTCCGGGTCGCGCAGATCCACCGGCCGCGCCTGGTCTCCGAGCTGGACCGGCGCCTGTTCGCCCTGCCCAAGGAGCGCTGGCCCGACGTCGCGATCGTCTCCGAGGGCGACGGCGACGGCAAGGTGTCGATCGTCTCCCGCGGCCGGCAGTTCCATGCGTCGGTCGACCAGTGGGGCACCGACGAGTCCAAGCTGTACGCCGCGCTCACCGGCCTGACCACGCTCCAGCGCCACGCCCTCGACCTCTGGTACCAGGCCGAGCACGGCTCCACCATCGACAAGGAGCTGGAGGACGAGCTCGAGGACGCCGAGCTCGACCGGGCGCGCGCCCTGATGGCAGGCGACGAGCTGAGGGCCGACGCCGCCGCGATCCGCGACGCCCTCGAGGGCCCCGGCACCGACGAGCAGGAGATCTACCGCGCGCTGCGCAACAAGACCGCCGACGAGCGGGCGCGGCTCGAGCAGATCTACGTCGAGATGTACCACGTGTCCCTGCAGGAGGACATCGACTCCGACATGGACGGCCAGGAGTTCCAGCGGGCCGACGCGCTGCGGCGGGGGGAGACCGCCAGGGCCGACGCCATCGGGCTGGAGATGGCCAAGACCGGCAGGTGGTACGGCGGCGCGGACACCGAGGCGATCCAGGACATCTACGCCCAGAACCGGCTGGAGGTCGAGCAGAAGGCGCAGCGGGAGGGCTGGACCGCCGACCGGATGAGGCAGGAGAGTCTCGCCCGCCTCGACCAGCTCGACCGAGCCCACCGCAAGGAGTACAAGGACGGGGAGAACGACGGAGCCGGGCTCCAGGCGTCGTTCCGCGCCACGCTCACCGGACCCGCCCTCGACCTCGCGGTCGGCCTGCAGCAGCTCGACCTGGCCAAGGCCGACGCGGCCCGCTTGGAGCTGGAGAAGCGGTCCTTCATCACCGACGACAAGGTCGTCACCAAGATCCTCGAGTCGCAGTACGACCGCGCCGAGACCGAGGCCCGGCTCGACGCCGAGCACCGGCTCACCTACCGGGCCGACCTCGCGGCCGTCCGGGGCGAGCGCTGGGACGAGGACCGGGCCAAGCGCGAGCGGGCGGCGACCGAGGCCGAGGTGACCGTGGAGGCGGGCCGCCGGGCCGAGGGCTACATGTCGGGCCTGAAGAAGACCTACAACGACACGTACGCCACCGACCTGATGTCGCTGCAGCACGGACCGGGCGGCTTCGACGCGCTGCTCGAGCACGGGCTCCAGGGCAGCGACGAGGACCGCGCGAAGGCGCTCGTCGCCTCGCGCGGCCGGCTCAACCCGGCGCAGGAGATCAAGTACGCCGTGCAGGGCGCCGGCACCGACCTCGACGTGATCAAGCGGATGCTCGCGGGCAGGACGAAGGACCAGATCCGCGAGATCGAGCGGCAGTGGAAGGAGCTCTACCCGGACGGGCCGTCGCTGCGCGACCGGATCATGGACGACGTCAGCGGGCGCGACGCGATCGACCTCGACGAGATGCTGGCCGCGCCGGAGACGCCGCGCGAGAAGCTCGAGTCGGCGCGCCGTCGCCAGCAGTTCGAGGGGGAGACCTTCGCGCTCGGCGGCACCTTCGCCGAGGAGGAGCGCAAGGCGCTCGACGCCGACGTCCAGCGGCTGCAGGAGGCGGCCGACGAGTACGACCGGCTGGTGGCGACGCCGAACCCCGACCCGCAACGGCTCGCCTACCTGAAGTGGCGCGCCGACCAGGAGACCAAGGCCGTCGACTCCGCCGTCGAGGAGCACCGGCGCGCCGCCGACTCGGTCACGGACAAGATCGCGATGGTGGCCGCGGTGGTCGCCGGCGCGATCGTCACCGCCGTGACCTGGGGCGCGGCCGGGCCGTTCGTGGCCGGCGCGCTCGGCGCCCTGGCCGCGGCCGAGGCCACGATCATCACCAAGATGGCCGTCAAGGGGGCGGCGTACTCCGAGGAGGAGCTGCTGGTCGACGTCGTCAGCGGCGTCGTCGACATCGTGCTCGCCGTCGCCACCGCGGGCATCGGCAACGCGATGCTGCGGGTGACGAAGGGCGTGCCCGTCGGGCGGCTCGCGGCGATGGCCACCAGCGCCTCCCGCGCCAAGCGGATGCTGGCGCACGGGGTCGCCAACGGGGTCGAGGGGCTGATCAGCGGCATCCCCTCGGGAGCGGCGGGGGCGCTCGCGGACGAGAAGACGTGGAGCAAGGGCGACGTGCTCGGCACGGTGCTCACCGCCAGCGCGATGGGCGCCGCGAGCGGGGCGGTGATGGGCGGCCTGATGGGCTCGGCGGGCGGGTGGAAGGCCGCGCCGGTCCCGCTGAACCTCCCGCCCGGCTCGATGCCCGAGGCCGCCGCGCGCGCGGCGCAGTGGCGCACGCACCAGCAGCAGCACCCCAACGCGTCGTACGCCGACTTCGCCAGGGACTTCGACGCCGGCCGGATCCGGGCGGCCCCGGACGCGGCGGCCACCTTCCAGCGCGCCGCCCAGGACGCGCTGGGCTCGGGTCTGACGCGCGCCGAGCGGAAGGCCCTCGACGGGGTCTCGGTGACCGTGCTGTCCGACGCGGAGTTCGCCCGGCTGACCCGGTCCAAGAAGGCCCAGGCGGTCACGGTCGTCGAGAGCGGCAAGCCCCGCGTGGTGATGCGTGAGAGCGCCTCGCTCAGCGCGCTCCGCGAGGAGGGCATCCACGTCGCCCAGGCCCTCGACCCCAAGCTGGCCGGGCACTTCAAGCTGCTGGACGAGGCGGTGCTCGCCGGCTGGGACCAGCTGCCGCTCGGGACCAAGCTGGCCGTGTACGCCGCCAAGCTCGACCTCGAGGCCGACGCCAACAGCCGCCTGCTGCGCGGGCTGGTCGCAGAGGCAAACGGCCTCCCGCCCGGCGCCGTGCGACGAAAGACGCTGCTGGCGCGGGCGGCCGAGGTCGGCGACACCCTCGACACGCTGCTCCAGCGACAGCGCGAGCTGAGGTCCTTCGGCCCGCTCGACCGGGTGCGGGCGCGGCTCGGGCTGGGCCGGCTGGCCGACCGGCTCGATCAACCCCCCCGGCTGTTCACCAAGAAGGGGACCAAGGCGGCCCGCGCCGGCAAAGCCGCCGCCATCCAGGCCCCGCCGGCCTCCAAGCCCCGCCGGGTCACGGCCGACCGGGCGACCTGGGGCAAGCAGCCCGACCTAGCGGCGCCGCGGCAGGCCCTGAAGGGCGCCAACCGCAGCCCGCAGACCAGGAAGCCCGGCGTCCTCTCCGTCGAGCAGGTGGGCGAGCCCTGGCGCGAGTGGTCGCACCGCGGCAAGCGCCAGGTGGGCAGCGCGGACCGGTACCGGTTGGTCGCGGTGACCAGCGACGCCTCGCCGCCGGCCGGCCGGGTCAAGGTCACCCACGTCCCCGAGACGGTGGTGCGCGGGTCGCGACCGCCGCGGTGGGTCATGCGCGGAAGCCACGCCGCCGAGGCCGGCAGCGTCGCCGAGGTGGCCTCGCTGGCGATGACCCGGCGGCACATCGCCGCGATGGAGAAGCAGAACGTCAAGGTCGTCACCCTGGGCTCCGGGATGCAGAACCGCAGCGGCCAGGGCTTCGACGAGGTGTACTTCGAGTTCCACCCCGACGGCACGGTCAAGGTGGTCATCGTCGAGGTCAAGGACTACGGCAGTCGGCACGTGCCCCTGGGCGACTTCACCGCGGTCACCGGCGACATCCTCAAGGGCAACCTCGCCCGCCTGCGCACGGTGGTCAACCAGAAGCGTGGACGCCTCCCCGTGGAGCTGCAGTCGCTCACGCCGAAGCAGCTGCGCGACCTGCGCAAGCAGGTGAACCGGGCGGTGACCGACCGAGCCGCGCGCACCCTCGAGGTGCGGCTGGGCGCGCAGACCCGCCTGGGCGGGCAGAAGGCGCTCAAGCGCAGGGACGCGGCGCTGCGCAAGCTCGGCCGCACCTTCAAGGACGTCCGGCAGGGCGACCACCTCCGCCTCACCGAGAAGGAGGTCGACCTCGCCGGTCGGATCGCCGAGGTCGAGCTGCCGCCGGCGAGCTCGGCCCGCCTGCTGGACACCCACGAGCAGCTGGCCAGGGCGAAGATCGTCGACAGGGTCCTCGAGCCGATCGTCGGTCATCCGGGGTTGTTCACCGGCACGTCCGGCAGGGTCAGCGCCTTCCGGGCGGTCACCCCGGCGGAGGTGCCGGACGCCAACGCCGTCGCCGCCCTGGCCAGCGACGTCGTCGCCCGGCTGCAGAAGCCGGTCCTGGTGCCGGGCAAGGCGGCGAAGTCCCCGCACGTCATCCTCGACCTGAGCGGGCTGGACGCCGGCTCCGCCAGGAAGGTGAACGCCGCCGTCGACAAGACCCTGGCCGCGACCGGTCAGGCCACCGCCCTCGGCAAGAGGCTGCACCGGCCCGGACGGACAGGCAGGATCGCTCCATGACCGGACAGCGACGCCCGCCGAGCGACGCGTGGCGCGCGCTCGCGGCCGACGAGGACGCCGCCGACGCCGCCGAGGTGGCCGCCCTGCTCGACGACGGACCGACCGAGCAGCTCGGTTCCCTGATGGGCGACGTGGTCGAGCGGCTGGTCGGCGTGCTGCTGCAGGGGCCACCTGCGTCGGTGCGCGAAGAGCTGCTCGGGCGACTGCGGGTGGCCGCCTCTCGCGCCGCTGCCGACGGCACGGCGATCCCGGCGGACGGCCGCGGGCTGCTGGCCGCGGGCACGCTGCTCACCTGTCTGCCGGGTCCGGCGCCGGTCGAGCCTCCGGGGCGGGTGGCAGCGACCTGGGCGCCGCGGGCCGCGCGGATCGTGGACCAGCTCGACGTCGACGCCTGCCACGACTGGGCCCTGGCGTGTGCCGCGCACGGGCTCGACGACCTGGTCGAGGTGTTCCTGGACGTGCCGGAGCCATCGCCCGGAGCGGCGGCGCTGGCCCGCGCGGTGGTGGCGGCCCGCGACGACTCCGAGCGAGCCGTCGTGACGGAGGCCTGGACGGCGTTCGTGGACGGCTTCCCGGCGGCGTACGACGCGCGCGGGGTGCTGCTGTCGTCGCTGCTGCACGCCGCCTGGGCGGTGCACGTGCGGCTCGGGGGTGGGGACCCGCGCGAGGTCCCCGGGGTGATCCAGGACGCCACCGGCCTGGAGTGGGACCCGTCATGACGACGCCGGTCGTGCTCGCCGCCCACGTCGGGTACGACGACGTGGCCGAGGCGCTCGACGGCTGGGACGGACCCGTCGACACCGTGGACGGTCTCGACGGGCCGCCGGTGCTGGCGCGGTGGACGCGAGACGGGGCCGAGGTGCGCTGGTCGTCGCACCCGGACCTCGGGCTCGCCGTCCTCGAGGGCTCGGGCGTGGAGCTGCTGCCACCGCTGGCGCGGATGCGGGTCGGCGCCGCGGCCGCCGACGCCCGCTCCGGCGACCTCGCCACGGCCCTGCGCGGCACCACGGCTCTCGGCCTGCTCGGCGACCCGGCGGCGCTGCCGGCGCTCGACGCGCTGCGTGCCGACCCCACGACGCCGCCACCGGTGCGCGGCGCGGCCGACCTGGCCGTGACCCGCCTCGGCGAGCTCGCGACCGCCGCCGCCGCCGACCGGCTCGCGCACCTCCGGGCCGGCCACCCCGAGCGCGCTCCCGTGCTCGGACTGCTCCGGGACCCGGTCGCCCGCCGCCAGGCGCTGCGCGGCTTCCTCGCCCGGCCGTCGGGTGGTCCCCAGCACCACCGGTCGGTCGTGCTGGCGGGGCTGGCCGACGACGACTGGGAGGTGCGGTGGTCGGCGGTGCTGGCCGCGCACGACCTCGTCGTCGACGACGTGCTGCTCGAGGTGCGCCGGTGCCCCGTCGGGCGCGGCCCCTGCTCCCGGCAGCACCAGGTGCTGGAGGCGGTGCGCGACGTGGTCGGCCAGCGCCTGTCGCGGCGCCGGGACCCTGCCGACGACGGCCCGGCCGCGCTGTGGCTCGACGAGCCTGACCGGGCGCCGGCCGCCGACGCCGAGGCCGTCCTGCTGGTGGCGTCCCTCCGCAGCCCGGTCCCCGAGCCCCTCGGTGGCGGCGCACGCCCGGCCGCCGGACGGGTTCGTGACCGTGGACCGGTGCCGGCACTGGCTCGGCGGCGCCGGGGTCCCGGTCCGTCGGCTGCGTCCTGCGGCGGCGTACGCCGTGGCAGTCCGGCCGATCCCCGAGGTCGGGGCCCACGAGCTGGCCGACGCCCTGAGGCGGGCGAGCCGCGCGGCGGGCGTGGCACTGCGGCTGCCCACGCCCGACGAGCTGGAGATGGCGGTGCGCGGCCCGGACGGCCGGCGCTATCCGTGGGGCAACGGCCGAGACGAGGGCTGGCGACGTGCGCCGTCGCCGTGGGAGCTCGCCGGGCCCTGGGACGTCGCGACCTGGGCGGTCCAGGACGGCCGGCCGGTCGTCGTACCGCCGGCGGTGCGCGGGCTGGGCGCGCCGGGGCACCCGGCGGTCGAGGGGCACCCGGCTGCGTGGCTGCGACCGGTCCTCGACTGAGCCGGCCAGGCCGGTCAGCGGGGGTCGCCGAGAGACAGCACGGCGTCGGAGACGAGCTCCAGCACCTGGTCGATCCCGGCGCCGACGCCGATCTCCTGGGGTACGGCGTCGGGCTCGCGGATCAGGAGGACCCGGGCACGGACGTCGCGTGCCGACGCGTCCGGCTCGACCCAGGCCCGGACGACCACCGACCCGAGCTGTGCCTGCCGCGCGGATGCCACGGGACCAAGGATCGTCCTGCCTGAGTCACAGCGCCGTCACCGGACGGCGACGGGCTGCATCCCGACGAGCCGGGTGAGCTGCTCGCTGGGCTCGACGCCCAGCTCGCGGCGCGCCAGGCGTGCGTAGGCCAGGTAGGCCCGCCGTGCCTCGCCGTGGTTGTGCTCGGCGAGGTGGGCCTCGATGAGCATCCGCTGCGCGCTCTCGCGCAGTGGCTCGAAGCGCACGGCGTTCATGGCCGCCTCCACGGCGTCGCCGGCCCGGCCGCGGGAGATCAGCTCGCGACAGAGGGCCTCGAGCCCGTGCAGCATCCGCTGCCGGATCCGCTCGCGCTCGCAGATGACCCACTCGTCGTACCAGCCGGGGAGGATGTCGGCCGCCTCCGGGTCCCAGCTGAGGATGCGGAGGTCGGAGGCGCGAGGCCGGCCCTCGACCAGCCGCGCGGACCACTCGCAGAGCACGTGCACGTCAGAGACGACGTCGGGGTGGAGCGAGAGCACATACTTGTCGGCGTCGAGGACGTCGATGCCGGCGCTCTTGAGCCGCCACACCGCCGAGCGCAGGTTGCCCGCCGCGCGCGCGTCCGAGCCGTCGGGCCACAGGGTGCCAGCCGCGAGGCGCCGATCGGCCCGCCCACGCAGGGCGACGAACGCGAGGAGCCGCTTGCTCCCCTCCGGCACGTTGCTCCGCCGGCCATGGCACACGACGTACGGCCCCCCCAGAAGGCAGAGCGCCTGCCCGGCCCCGGCGCCGTCCGAGGCCGCACCCGTGACCTGGTGGTACGGCGCACCGATGAGAGCGGACATGGAGGGAACCTCGCGGTCGGGAGGCCCGCACCGTAACCGGGCGCTCGTCACGCCATCGTCACGCGAGCGTCACAGCACGGGAGACGCCCGGGTGACATGCGGGGGGCGATGGTGGGGCGCCGAGCGCGCGAGAGGAGCCTCCATGAACGACCAGGTGCAGCAGGAGCCGCCGAAGAGCCCCCCGACCAGCACCGGGTGCAAGCCGTGCGACCTCGAGGGGGTCGACGGTCTGGCCTGCAAGGCGGAGCGCTACCAGAAGCAGGCCGAGATCACGAGCAAGGTCGCCGCGGAGCTGGGGGAGCGGAAGCAGAAGTACGACGGCGCGCGGCAGGCGTACGGCGTCGAGTGGGAGGCCGCGCAGGCCGAGCTCACGGTGCTCGGCACGGAGCTGGAGAAGATCTACGACCTGCTGAAGTGCCGCCTCGACGAGGGCGACAAGACGTGCCTCGACAGCGCCGCCGAGGAGGTGTTCGACGACATCGACGAGTGCTCGCCCCCGCCCGGCTGCTGCGTCGGCGACCACACGTTCGACGACACGGTGGCCGACGGCGAGACCGCCGCTGCCCTGACGGCGCGCATCGAGGAGTACACCGCCGCCGTCCAGGCCGCCACCGCCTGCTTCGACTCCCTGATCGAGGAGCCCAAGAAGCTCAAGGACCACGTCGCGGAGCTCAAGACCGAGGTCGCTGCCCTGACGATCGACGCGAGCGAGGCCGACCCGACGAAGCTGGCCCGGACCTACGCCCGCTACCTGATCGCGGTCCGGAAGGCCGAGCTCGTCCACATCGGGCACGGCTTCACCTCCGTCAAGGAATACACCGACTGCCTGTGCAAGGCCCTGCAGACCATCGCCGCCGGCTGGACCGCGACCGCGGTCCTCGAGGGGGCGCGTGCCGAGGCGGTCTGCCTCGAGAAGGCGAAGAAGAAGGCCTGCGCGGACAAGGTCGCCGGCGTCCTGGTCGCCGTGCTGGCCGGCTACGAGTGCTGCAAGGAGAGCTCCGGCACCAGCAGCTCCGGCGACGGCGGTGGTCCGTCCCAGACCGCGCCAGCCGCGACGTGAGTGCCATCGTCCCGACTCGTCGTGCGCAAAGGGCTCAGCCGCTCTGGCGTGTTCCCGACGACTGTCCACGTGAGGTCGTTGCGCATCTCGTGAAGAGCGACTCCGGCCTGCGGTGATGTGGTCGGGCTGCGCGCGAGCACGACCCCCGATCACCGGCTGCGAGGCTCGCTCTGGGCTCACATTGAGTACTCCGAACCGTGCGGCAACGCAGCAAGAAGGTCGCGGGCCGCGTGGGCTCCCTACGCCGTCCCAACCTCGTCGGTGCTCTGGTGGGCAAGCTGGCCTCCCTCACCTACGCGGGATCGCCCCGAGCTCGGCCGCCACCGGCGCGACTACGTCGTTCTCGCTGGGTTGCTCACGGCGGTGACCTCCAGAACCAGCAGCTCCCGAAAGGGGACCGCCAGCGCTGCGTGCCATGGCCGCCGCTGCGAGGAAGGACCGTGCGTTGCTGCTGGAGATCCCGGACTCCCAGATCTCGCTCGATCGGCTCATGACGGCGGGGGAGTGGTAGTCATGTCGGAGGCCTTCGTTGCCGAGTTGCAGCGAAGTTGGATCGACCAGCCAGCGCGGCCAGTTGGCGAGAGGCCCGACCGGTGACCGGTCGTCAAGGTAGGGGTCCTCTCCGACAGCCGGTGGCAGATCGTCCGGATATGGCTCCGTCACCGGTGCACGTCGTGGGGCTGGCCTTTCGGGACGCCCGGTTGCCGGTAGGCGGGCTGGCCAGCGGCGCTCCAGGTCGAGGTTCCCGTTGTGGTCTCGTCCGGGCGAGCCGGTGGTCGGATGCGCGACGGTGCCGGATGTCAGTGCGCCACGGCGACGGGTGTCGCTGTTGCTGAGGGTTGGGGAGCTGTGGCCAGGGGTACGAGCTCGAGCGCGGCGAGCATGCGGGCTGTCTCGACGAAGTCGCTGACCGTCTGCGCGCCGAGATCGTTGCGCCAGGCGATGGCGAGCGGTGAGTGGGGGAGCCCGGTGACCGGGATGAACGCGAGGCCGGGGCGGCCGTAGTACCGCTGGGTGGATGCTTGGCTGAAGGCGACACCGCGGCCGGAGAGGATCGCCTCGAAGCACTCGTCGACGCCGCCGACCTCGGCGCCGAGCACCGGGTTGTTGCCGCCGCGGCTGGAGGTGGCGAGCCAGAAGTCACGCCAGTACTCCGGGGCCTTTCGGGCGACGAACGCCTCGTCGATGACCTCTTCGACCGACACCTGTTCGCGGGCGGCCAGTGGAGAGTTGCTGGATGTCACCAGCACCCGGGGCTCGATGAAGAGGGTCTCGATGCTCAGCCAGTCCTGCATCAGCAACGGTGGGCGGACGAAGGCGACGTCGACGCTGCCGTTGGACAGGCCCACGTACGGGTCGGCGAAGTCGTGGGAGCGCATCTCGACCTGGACGCGCGGGTAGCGGGTCTGGAACGCCTTGAGGATCCGAGGGGTGAGCTCGGCTGCCGCGTTGCCTTGGAACCCGACCACCAGGGTGCCCCGGACACCTCGGGAGGCGTCGCGGGTCGCGTCGACGAGGCGGTCGGCTCCCACCAGCAGCTTGTGCGCTTCTTCCAGCAGGACGTGACCGACGGCGGTGAGCTCGACGTGGCGGCTGGTGCGGTCGAAGAGCTTGGCGCCGAGGGAGTGCTCGAGCTTGCGGATCTGGACGCTCAGGGCGGGCTGGGAGATGTGCAGCCGATCCGCGGCCCTGCCGAAGTGCAGCTCCTCGGCGACCGCGACGAAGTACCGCAGCACCCGCAGCTCCGGCACGTCAGCCATGACCGGACGGTAGCCCCGTCTGGCCGGCAGCACCAATAACCGTCCCCTATGGATCGATGAGAAGACGGCATTGGACCCCTCCGACGTGACGGCTGTCTCATGGGTGCCCTGCCGCCGATCCCGTTCTGGAAGCCGCGGCCACACCCCCTGTTCCCTCAGAGAGGAACCTGCTTATGAGCGCGCAGACCAGCGCACCGACGGCCGAGGCATGGGCCGAGGCGTTCGCCGACGCTAGCAACAACGACACCGAGATCCAGGCCCACGGCAAGTACTTCACCTGCTCGTACCTCCTGGACGCCACGGACCGCAGCTACGTGATCCAGGTCGAGTCCGGGCGGGTCACCCACGTGACCGCGAACCCCGGACCCCTGGACGTGGCCTACCAGTTCGCCATCCGCGCCAGCGCCGACACCTGGCGCGAGTTCGGCCAGCCCGTGCCCGCCCCGATGTTCCACGGCATCTGGGCGGCCAGCTTCCAGCGCGACATGAAGCTCGAGGGCGACATCCTCGTGCTCATGCAGAACCTGCGCTGCGTCACCCGCCAGGTCGAGCTCCTGCGCGTCGTCGGCTCTCCCGTCTGAGGAAGGAACACACCCACATGAGCAACCCCAAGATCTCACCTGTCACCGGCCACTACGTGACCATCGACGTCGACGGCCTGGAGTACAAGGTCTTCTACCTCGAGAACGGCACCGGCCAGCCGCTGGTCTGCCAGCACACCGCCGGCTGCCACAACCACCAGTGGCGTGGTCTGCTCGAGGACGAGGAGATCACCTCGGACTACCGCGTCATCGCCTACGACCTGCCCCGCCACGGCAAGTCCGACCCGCCGGAGAACACCGAGTGGTGGAAGGAGGAGTACCAGCTCTCGGCCGACCACTACGCGAACTTCATCATCGCGCTGTGCGACGCCCTCGAGCTCGAGGACCCGATCTTCATGGGCTCGTCCTTCGGCGGCAACATCGCCCTGCAGCTCGCTCTGCGCCGGCCGGACCGGTTCGCCGGCGTCCTGTCCGTCGAGGGTGCCGACTACTCGCCGGGCTTCTACCTCGACTGGTGGCAGCACCCGCACGCCAACGCCGCACAGGTCTGCGCCAGCGGCACCTGGGACCTGATGGCTCCCCAGTCGCCCGAGGCCGACAGGTGGAAGACCTGGTTCTACTACTCCCAGGGCTCGGAGTCCTTCAAGGGCGACCTGCACTTCTACTCCGTCGATCACGACCTGCGCGGCAAGCTCGGCGACATCGACGGCGAGCAGTGCCCCGTGGTCATGATGACCGGCGAGTACGACTACCTCACCACCCCCGAGGACAGCGAGCGCACCGCCAACGCCATCACCAACGGCTCCTTCATCAACATGCCCGAGATCGGGCACTTCCCGATGAGCGAGAACCACCCGGTCTTCCGCACCTACCTCATCCAGGCCCTCGAGAGCCTGCAGAAGAAGAAGGCCAGCGTCACCGCCTGAATCACCAGCACAGGCGGGCGGGACAGCACCCACGCTGTCCCGCCCGCCTGCATGCCCGGTCCCACGAGAGGGAACAGACGTTGCAGCCCCCCACACAGCCCATCTGGGTCGCCGGCCAACAGGTCACCGGCACCGACACCACCACCATCACCCCACCCGACGGTGGCGACCCCATCGCCCGCGTGACCGTGGCCAGCGCCGAGCACGCTGAGGGCGCCGTCCACGCAGCCGACGCCATCTCCCACGAGCTGGCCAGCCTGTCCGCCCATCGCCGCGCCGACGCCCTCGACCACGTCTCACGCCGCTTGGTCGAAAGTTCCGAAGAGCTGGCTCAACTCGTGATGGCCGAGGGCGGCAAGCCCATCCGCTGGGCCCGCGTCGAGGTCAGCCGTGCCGCTGCGACGTTCCGCCTGGCCTCGGAGGAAGCCCGCCGATGGTCCGGGGAGCTCCAGCGACTCGACACCGACCCAGCCGGTGAAGGCCGGATCGCTCTCAACCGCCGCGTGCCCCGCGGACCCGTCCTGGGCATCACCCCGTTCAACTTCCCCCTGAACCTCGTCGCGCATAAGGTCGCCCCAGCACTGGCCGTCGGCGCGCCCATCGTCCTCAAACCCGCGCCCGCCACGCCCCTGTCCGCGCTCTTTATCGGCGACCTGCTCGCCGAGACCGACCTCCCCGCAGGATCTTGGTCGGTCATCACTACCCGCAACGCGCAGATGGACTCGCTCGTCACCGATCCCCGTTTGCCGGTCGTGTCCTTCACCGGGTCCGGCCCGGTGGGCTGGAGCATCTGCGATCGCGTCCCACGCAAGCACGTCACCCTCGAGCTCGGCGGCAACGCCGCCGCCGTCGTCTGTGCCGACTGGAACAGCGACGCCGACCTGAAGAACGCCGCCCAGCGCATCGCCGCCTTCGGCATGGGCCAAGCCGGGCAGTCCTGCATCTCGGTCCAGCGAGTCATCGCCGACACCACCATTTACCAACGACTGCTCGACCTCGTGCTCATCGAGGTCGACAAGCAGGTCCTCGGCGATCCCGCCGACGAGGCCACCACCCTGGGACCGATGATCAACACCGCTGCCGCCGAACGCGCGCACACCTGGGTCGACGAAGCCGTCCAGTCAGGAGCCCACGTCCTCACCGGCGGCAACCGCCACAACGCCCGGCTCGAACCCACCGTCATCGTCGACGCACCGCTCGACGCCCGCGTGAACCGCGACGAGGTGTTCGCCCCCGTCATCTCAGTCCGCCGCGTCGACAACACAGACGAGGCGTTCGCCGCCGTGAACGACTCCCAGTTCGGGCTGCAAGTCGGCATCTTCACCCACGACATCGGCACCGCGTTCCGAGCCCACCGCGACCTCGACGTCGGCGGCATCATCATCGGTGACGTCCCCAGCTACCGCGCCGACCAGATGCCCTACGGCGGCACCAAGGGCTCAGGTATCGGCCGAGAGGGCGTCCGGTACGCCATGGACGATCTCACCTACGACCGCAGCCTGGTCTTCACAGGCGCGGAGCTGTAGACCAGGCGGCCGCCCACGGGAACTTCACCGCCGTGTCCCGCAAGTCGATCGCCTTCCGGGATGACCAAGTGCTGGCGTGCCGACGTAGGGCGGCCAGTGGAACAGCCCGTGGACCTTCTGCAAAACGTGCACATCGGCGTACCAACGCCTTGAGGCCACTAGATCCGCATCTCCAGGTCAAAGTCGACTTCGTGCCGATGGTCGCAGCCGGCCGCAAGGGATCGCGGCCGCGCTCCAGCCGCTCTGCGTGTTCCGGATGACGCACCACGTGGAGTGCGTGGCGCTGCTGGAGCGGGCCGCCGCGTAGCCGCGGCAGGTGGGACGGTCAGCCGAGCCAGGCCGTCATGCGGATCGAGACGAGCGGGCCCGGGATCTCAGGCCCGAGCCTGGCGGCGTACCGCGCGGGAGGGTCGCTGGCGAACCAGCGGGCGTACTCCTCGTTCATGCCGGGGAAGTCGTCGGGGTCGGCGAGCAGCACCCCCACCTCCACGACGTCGTCGAGCGTCGCGCCGGCCTCCAGCAAGACGGACTCGCAGTTGGCCAGCGCCTGGCGCGTCTGGGCCTGGATGCCGTCGCCGGCCATCCGGCCGGTGCTGGGGTCGATCCCCGTGGTGCCGGAGACGAAGACCTGGGAGCCGGCCGTGACCCCCTGGCCGAAGACCGGGGAGCTCGGGGCGCTGGTCGTCCCGATGATCTGCCGGGGCATCGCCTACCTCCTGATCCAGGGTCCCACCGTGGGGGCGCCCGCGAAAGTGGCGCCCTTCACCCGGGGGTGGGTATCCACGGACCGGCAGCAGCACTTAGGGTTGCCTCACCTTATCTACGAAAGAGAGAGCACCCCATGCGTAGAACGCGTCTGCTCGGGATCACCGCGTCGCTCACGGCGGCCCTGGTCCTGTCGGCCTGCGGCAGCTCGGGCGAGGAGTCCGGCGAGGGTGGGAGCGGTGGTGACGCCTCGGGCGACCAGTTCCCCGTGACCGTCGAGCACGCCTTCGGCGAGACCACGATCGAGGAGAAGCCCGAGCGCATCGCGACGGTCGCGTGGGCCAACCACGAGGTGCCGCTGGCGCTCGGCGTCGTGCCCGTCGGCATGAGCAAGGCGACGTGGGGCGACGACGACGGCGACGGCGTGCTCCCGTGGGTGGAGGAGAAGCTCGAGGAGCTCGACGCCGAGACCCCCGTGCTCTTCGACGAGACCGAGGGCTTCGACTTCGAGGCCGTGGCCGACACCCAGCCCGACGTGATCCTCGCGGCGTACTCCGGCCTGACCCAGGAGGACTACGACACGCTGAGCCAGATCGCGCCCACGGTCGCCTTCCCCGACGTCGCCTGGAGCACCTCGTGGCAGCAGATGGTCGAGCTCAACGCCCAGGCGATGGGCATGTCGGCCGAGGGGGAGGAGCTGGTCGCCGACCTCGAGCAGCAGGTGTCCGACGCGTTCGCCGCGGAGCCCTCGCTGGAGGGCACCAGCATGGCCTTCACCTCCACCGACCCGACCGACCTGAGCCAGATCGGCTTCTACTCCGAGCTCGACCCGCGGCCGGCCTTCCTGGTCGAGGCCGGGATGACGGAGTCGCCGGCGGTGACCGAGGCCTCCGAGGGCAGCGAGGAGTTCTACCTGACGCTCAGCGCCGAGGAGGCCGACCGCTTCGAGGACACCGACATGTTCGTCACCTACGGCACCGACGAGCTGCTGGGCCAGCTGCAGGACGACCCGCTGATGTCGCAGATCCCCGCCATCGAGCGTGGCGCCGTCGCGGTGCTGCCCGACTCCACCCCGCTCGCCGCGGCCGCCAACCCCTCGCCGCTGTCGATCCCGTGGGGTCTCGAGGAGTACGTCGGCTTCCTGGCCGAGGCCGCGCAGAAGAGCTCCTGAGCCGCTGACGGCCAGCCCGCGATGACCGCAGCCCCTCCCTCCCCGCTGACGCGAGGTGCCGTGCGCGCACGGCACCCCGCGCCGGTGCGCGCGTCGTGGCTGCTGGTCGCGCTGCTGCTCGCCTTGGCGGCGGCGCTGGCCTCGATCGCCTTCGGCGCCCGGGTGATCGGGTGGGACGACCTCGTGGGTGGGCTCACCGGCACCGCCGACGGCGTCGCGCAGGCGGCGGTCGAGAAGCGGGTGCCGCGCACGCTGCTGGCGCTGCTCGTGGGGGCGGCGCTGGGCGTCTCGGGGGCGGTGCTGCAGGGGGTGACCCGCAACCCGCTGGCCGACCCCTGGATCCTCGGCGTCACCCCGGGGGCCTCGCTCGCCGTGGTCAGCGGCATCGCCTTCTTCGGGCTGGCCTCGCCCGCGTCGTACGTCTGGGTGGCGATCGCGGGCTCCGCGGTCGCCGCGCTCTTCGTCTACGCCGTGGGCTCGATGGGGCGCGGCGGGGCGACGCCGCTGAAGCTCGCGCTCGCCGGGGCCGCGTCGACGGCCGCCTTCACCTCGCTGATCAGCGCGATCCTGCTGCCCCGCATCGACGTGATGACCCAGTTCCGCTTCTGGCAGATCGGTGGGGTCGGCGGTGCGAGCTGGGCCAAGCTCTCGCAGGTGCTGCCCTTCCTGGTCGTCGGCGCGCTGGTCTGCCTGGTCTGCGCGCGCGGCCTCAACACCCTGGCCCTGGGCGACGACCTCGCCGCCGGGCTGGGGGAGCAGGTCGCCCGCACCCGGGTGCTGGCGACGCTCGGCGCCGTCACCCTCTGCGGCGCGGCCACGGCCGTGGCCGGCCCCATCGCCTTCGTCGGCCTCGTGGTGCCGCACGTGTGCCGGCTGCTCCTCGGGGTCGACCACCGCTGGCTGCTGCCGTCGTCGGCGATGGTCGGTGCCGCTTTGCTGACGACCGCCGACGTCGTCGGCCGCGTCGTCGCGCGCCCGGAGGAGGTCGACGTCGGCATCGTCACCGCCTTCGTCGGTGCCCCCGTCTTCATCTGGATCGTGCGCCGGACGAAGGTGCGCGCGCTGTGACCTCCCTCCTCCCCGCCCGGCCCGCCACCGTCGACCACGTCGGTCGCGCGCGGGCCTCGCGCGCCCGCCGCCGCGGCGCCGTCAGCGTCGTGCTGGCCCTGCTCGTGCTCGCCGCCCTGGCGGCCAGCCTGATGTTCGGCCAGACCTTCTACGGCCCCGGCGAGGTCCTCCGCGTGGTGCTGGGGGAGACCGTGCCGGGGGCGTCCTTCACCGTCGGTGTGCTGCGCCTGCCGCGCGCGGCGATGGGCCTGCTGGCGGGCGTGGCGCTGGGTCTGGGCGGGGTCACCTTCCAGACGATGCTGCGCAACCCGCTCGCGTCGCCCGACATCATCGGCATCAACGCCGGCGCCAGCGTGGCCGCCGTGGTCGCGATCGTCTGGCTCGGGCTCAGCGGGCCGACGGTCTCGGCGCTCGCGATCGTGGCCGCCCTCGCGACCGCGCTGCTGATGTACGTGCTGGCCTACGAGGACGGCGTCGTCGGCACCCGCCTGATCCTCATCGGCATCGGGATCGCCGCGATGCTCGACAGCGTCGTGGCCTACGTGATCGTGCGCGCCGCCGAGTGGGACCTCCAGGTCGCGATGCGCTGGCTCACCGGCAGCCTCAACGGCGCCACCTGGCCCGAGGTGGTGCCGCTCGCGGTCGCCGTGCTCGTCGTGACGCCGGCGCTGCTGAGCCAGTCGCGCAACCTCTCGCTGATGCAGCAGGGCGACGACTCGGCCTCGGCCCTCGGCGTCCGCGTCGAGCGCACCCGACTGCTGGTGATCGTGGCGGCGGTGCTGCTGATCGCCTTCGCGACCGCGGCGGCCGGCCCGATCGCCTTCGTGGCCTTCCTCTCCGGCCCCATCGCCGCTCGTCTCGTGGGCGGCGGGGGCTCGCTGATGGTGCCGGCCGCGCTCGTCGGGGCGCTGCTCGTGCTCGTCGCCGACCTCGCCGGCCAGTACGCCTTCGGCGCGCGCTACCCGGTCGGGGTGATCACCGGCAGCGTCGGGGCGCCGTACCTCGTCTACCTGCTCGTCCGCACCAACCGCTCCGGAGGCTCGCTGTGACCGACGCCCACCGTCTCGACGTCCAGTCCGTCACCCTCGGGTACGGCGACCGCACGGTCGTCGAGGACCTCGACCTGGCGGTGCCGCCCGGGCGGATCACCGCGATCGTCGGGGCCAACGCCTGCGGCAAGTCGACGCTGCTGCGCGCGATGTCGCGGCTGCTCGCCCCCGGCGCGGGCCAGGTGCTGCTCGACGGCAAGGACCTGCGTCGCACGCCGACCAAGGAGGTCGCCCGCAAGCTCGGCCTGCTGCCGCAGTCGCCGATCGCGCCCGAGGGCATCGTCGTGGCCGACCTGGTCTCCCGCGGCCGCCACCCCCACCAGCGTCTGGTGGCCCGGTGGACGCCCGAGGACGACGCGGCCGTGGCGGAGGCACTCGCGGCGACCGACACCACCGAGCTGGCCGACCGGCCGGTCGACGAGCTCTCCGGCGGCCAGCGCCAGCGCGTGTGGATCGCGATGGCCCTCGCGCAGCAGACCGACCTGCTGCTGCTCGACGAGCCCACCACCTTCCTCGACGTCAACCACCAGGTCGAGGTGCTCGACCTGCTGACCGACCTCAACCGGCTGCGCGGCACCACGATCGTGATGGTGCTCCACGACCTCAACCTCGCGGCCCGCTACGCCGACCACCTGGTGGCGGTGCGCCAGGGCCGGCTGCACTCCAGCGGCGAGCCCGGCCAGGTGCTGACCGCCGCGTGCGTGGAGCAGGTCTTCGGCATGCGCAGCCAGGTGATCCCCGACCCGGTGTCGGGCAAGCCGATGGTGCTGCCCATCGGACGGCACCACGCGGCGTCGCCGCTCGAGGCGGCTCCCGGCCTCAGCCGGTGAGGCCGCGCGAGCGCTGGTCGAGTCCCAGCTCGCCGTAGGGGTAGTCGGCCACCTCGAGGGCGCTGGCCTCGTCGAGCAGCGCCAGCTCCTCGGCGCCGAGGTCGACCTCGGCCGCGCCCAGGTTGTCGCGCAGCTGCTCGGTGGTGCGGGCACCGAGGATCACCGAGGTCACCGACGGCCGGGTGCGCACCCAGGCCAGCGCCACCTGGGCCATGCTCAGGCCGCGCTCCTCGGCCACCCGCTCGGTGGCCTCGACGATGCGCCAGGTGCGCTCGGTGCCGCGGCGCTCCCAGGCCTCCATGCCGCGACCGGGGTCCTCGCCGAGACGCGTCGCGCCGGTCGGCCGCTGCTGGCGCCGGTACTTGCCGGAGAGCCAGCCACCACCCAGGGGGCTCCAGGGCAGCAGCCCGAGCCCGGCGTCGAGCGCGGCGGGCACGACCTCCCACTCGATCTCGCGGGCGATCAGGCTGTACTGCGGCTGCAGCGTCACCGGGGCGACCAGCCCCAGCTCGCGGGCGAGGTGGACGGCCTTGGTGAGCTGCCAGCCGGTGTAGTTGGAGAAGCCGTAGTAGCCGACCTTGCCCGAGCGCACGAAGCCGTCGAGCGTCGCCAGCGTCTCCTCCAGCGGGGTGTGGGGGTCCCAGGCGTGCACCTGGTAGAGGTCGACGTGGTCGAGCCCGAGCCGCTTCAGCGAGCCGTCGAGCGCCCGGGTGAGGTGACGGCGCGACGCCCCGACATGGTTGGGCTCGGTGGTGCCGATCGGGAAGCGGCCCTTGGTGGCGAGCACGACGGCGTCGGTCACCTCGGCGGGCCGCGCGGCGTACCACCGCCCGATGATCTCCTCGCTGGTGCCGGCGGAGTAGACGTCGGCGGTGTCGACGAGGGTGCCGCCGGCCTCGACGAAGGCGTCGAGCTGGTCGTGGGAGCCGGACTCGTCGGTCTCGGCGCCGAAGGTCATCGTGCCGAGGGCGAGATCGGAGACGGAGCAGCCGCTGTGGCCCAGGGTTCGGTAGCGCATGAGGGCGTCGTACCCACTGGGGGAGGACACATTGCTTGACGTCATGTATCTTGACGTCGAGAGACATTGCGTCGCCTCTCGCGCCGTGTGGTGAGGGTGGCCTTACTACCCGGGTCCACCGCCCCGGCGGCAAGATGGCGACAGACCACGAGACTCATCGAGGAGCGAGCAGATGGCCAGTGCGGACAGCTTCGGAGCCAAGGACACCCTCGAGGTGGGCGACAAGACCTACGAGATGTACCGCCTGGGTGCCGTGACCGGTGACGGTCTCGACGTCGAGTCGCTGCCCTTCAGCCTCAAGGTGCTGCTCGAGAACCTGCTGCGCACCGAGGACGGCGCCAACATCACCGCCGACGACATCCGCGCCCTCGCCGGGTGGGACGCCGACGCGGAGCCCGACAAGGAGATCCAGTTCACGCCCGCCCGCGTGATCATGCAGGACTTCACCGGCGTGCCCTGCGTCGTCGACCTCGCCACCATGCGCGAGGCGATGGAGGAGCTCGGGGGCGACCCCAGCAAGATCAACCCGCTCGCCCCGGCCGAGCTCGTGATCGACCACTCGGTCATCGCCGACGTCTTCGGCACCCCCGAGTCCTTCGAGCGCAACGTCGAGATCGAGTACGAGCGCAACCGCGAGCGCTACCAGTTCCTGCGCTGGGGCCAGGGCGCCTTCGACGACTTCAAGGTCGTCCCGCCCGGCACGGGCATCGTGCACCAGGTCAACATCGAGCACCTGGCGCGCGTCGCCTTCACCCGTGAGACCGACAGCGGCACGGTCGTCTACCCCGACACCTGCGTCGGCACCGACTCCCACACCACGATGGTCAACGGCATCGGCGTGGTCGGTTGGGGCGTCGGCGGCATCGAGGCCGAGGCCGCGATGCTCGGGCAGCCGGTCTCGATGCTGATCCCGCGCGTGGTGGGCTTCAAGCTCGGCGGCGACCTGCCCGAGGGCGCCACCGCCACCGACCTCGTGCTCACCATCACCGAGATGCTGCGCCAGCACGGTGTGGTCGGGAAGTTCGTGGAGTTCTACGGCCCGGGCGTCTCGGCGCTGCCGCTGGCCAACCGCGCCACGATCGGCAACATGAGCCCCGAGTTCGGCTCGACGGTCGCCGTCTTCCCGATCGACGAGGAGACCACCAAGTACCTCGAGCTCACCGGCCGCTCGGCCGAGCAGATCGCGCTGGTCGAGGCCTACGCCAAGGCGCAGGGCCTCTGGCACGACCCCGACGCCGAGCCGCGCTACTCCGAGCGACTCGAGCTCGACCTCGCCACGGTCGTCCCCTCGCTCGCGGGTCCGAAGCGACCCCAGGACCGGGTCTCGCTCGCCAGCGCCAAGGAGGCCTTCCGCACCTCGCTGGCCGACTACGTCGACGGCGGGGCCGGCGACTCCGTGCGCTCCAAGGTCGACGAGGCCTCGGCCGAGTCCTTCCCCTCCAGCGACGCCCCCGCGGTCTCCGAGGGCGGCAACGGCGCGGGTGCGCCCGACGACTGGCGCAACCACCCCGCCGGCAGCGGTGACGGGCGGCCCTCCAACCCGCAGCATGTGCGCCTCTCCGACGGCACCGAGTTCGAGCTCGACCACGGCGCGGTCACGATCGCGGCGATCACCTCGTGCACCAACACCTCCAACCCCTCGGTGATGATCGGTGCCGCGCTGCTGGCCAAGAACGCCGTGGAGCGTGGCCTGACCACCAAGCCGTGGGTCAAGACCACGCTCGCGCCCGGCTCGCAGGTCGTCAGCAACTACTACGAGCGCGCCGGCCTGACGCCGTACCTCGACAAGCTCGGCTTCAACCTCGTCGGCTACGGCTGCACCACCTGCATCGGCAACTCCGGCCCGCTCATCCCCGAGGTCAGCGACGCGGTCAACGCCGGCGACCTGGCCGTCACGTCGGTGCTCTCCGGCAACCGCAACTTCGAGGGACGCATCAACCCCGACGTGAAGATGAACTACCTGGCCTCGCCGCCGCTGGTGGTCGCCTACGCCCTCGCCGGCTCGATGGACGTCGACCTCTTCAACGACCCGCTCGGCCACGACCACGAGGGCAACGACGTCTTCATGCGCGACATCTGGCCCAGCGCGGCCGAGGTCGAGGAGGTCGTGGCGGGCTCGATCACCGCCGAGATGTTCGCCGACGACTACGCCGACGTCTTCGCCGGCGACGAGCGGTGGCGCTCGCTGCCGACCCCCGAGGGCGACGTCTTCGAGTGGGACGAGCACTCGACCTACGTGCGCAAGGCGCCGTACTTCGACGGCATGCCCGACGAGCCGGTGCCCGTCGAGGACTTCAGCGGCGCCCGGGTGCTGCTCAAGCTCGGCGACTCCGTCACCACCGACCACATCAGCCCGGCGGGCGCGATCAAGAAGGACAGCCCGGCCGGCCGCTACCTCGCCGAGCACGGCGTGCAGCAGCGTGACTTCAACTCCTACGGCTCGCGCCGCGGCAACCACGAGGTCATGATCCGCGGCACCTTCGCCAACATCCGGCTGCGCAACCAGCTCGCCGCCGGCACCGAGGGCGGCGTGACCCGCGACTTCACCCGCGACGGCGAGATCACCACGGTCTACGAGGCCAGCGAGCACTACCTCGAGCAGGGCGTCCCGCTCGTGGTGCTGGCGGGCAAGGAGTACGGCTCCGGGTCCTCGCGCGACTGGGCCGCCAAGGGCACCGCGCTGCTCGGCGTGAAGTTCGTGATCGCCGAGTCCTACGAGCGGATCCACCGCTCCAACCTCATCGGCATGGGGGTGCTGCCGCTGCAGTTCCCGCAGGGCGAGAGCGCGGAGAGCCTGGGCCTGACCGGCGAGGAGGAGTTCTCCGTCACCGGCGTGACCGCACTCAACGAGGGCACCACGCCCAAGACGGTGAAGGTCAAGGCGGGTGACGTCGAGTTCGACGCGACCGTCCGCATCGACACCCCGGGCGAGGCGAGCTACTACCGCAACGGCGGGATCATGCCCTACGTGCTGCGCAGCCTGCGCTGACCTGACGCAGGAGGTCGGTCAGGCCGCGACCGCTCAGGCGGAGGGCAGCTCGACGGTGACGCGGGTGCCCTCGCCCGGGCGGGAGCGGATCGCGACCTGTCCACCGTGCTGGCTCACCAGGGCCTGCACGATGGACAGGCCCAGCCCGGTGCCCTGGATGGCAGCGTCGGTGGCCTGGGTCGAGCGGAAGAAGCGGGTGAAGAGCTTCTCCTGCTCGTCGGTGTCGATGCCGATGCCGGTGTCGCGCACCACCAGCAGCCCCGAGCCGTCGCTGCCGCGCGTCACCGCGACGTGCACCGACCCGCCGTCGGGGGTGAACTTCACCGCGTTGCTGACCAGGTTGACCACCACCCGCTCGAGCGCGTCGCGGTCGCCCAGGACCATCACGGGCTGGGCCGGCAGCGTCAGCTGCGTCTCCAGCGTGCGGTGACGCAGCTGCTCGTCGAAGAGCTCCCAGCTGCTGCGCGTCACCTGGCACAGGTCCAGCGGGCTCCTCGCCAGCTGCAGCCGCCCGGCCTCGGCGCGGGAGAGCGTGAGCAGGTCGTCGACCAGGCTCTGCAGCCGCAGCGCGTTGCGCTCGATGCGCTGCAGCGCGTCACGCTGCGGGCGGGTCAGCTCCCCGAGGCTGGCGTCGGCGAGCAGCTCGGCGTACCCGGCGATCGAGGTGATGGGCGTGCGCAGCTCGTGGCTGACGTTGGAGACCAGCTCCTGCTTGACGTGGTCGACCTCCTGCAGCCGCAGCACCGACTGGTGCTCGCGGTCGAGGGCGGTCTCCAGCGCCCGCTGGGTGCGCAGCCGCTCGGTCACGTCGTCACCGGTGGCGAGGTAGCCCAGCCCCCGGCCGTCGGCGTCGCGGACCGCCGAGAGGCTCAGCGAGATGGTGCGCCGGCTCCCGTCGCCGCGGACCAGCTCGTGGTCGATCCGGGTGCCGCGGCGCACCTGCTCCTCCACGACCGCCTTCCAGTCGGCGGGCACCCCCAGCTGACCCGCCACCCGGGCGAGGTCGTCGTGGCTGTGGAACCGATCGGGCGTGGAGCCGACGACGTCGTCGGGCTCGTAGCCCAGGATCGACCGGGCGCCCTCGTTGAAGTGGGTGATGCGCCACTGGGCGTCGCAGATGATCAGCAGCGTGCTGTTGGCCCCGTCGAGCATGCGCTCCAGCGTCGACGCCGTGACGTCGGCGTGGGCGCGTGCGAGGGCCAGCCGCTCCACGGTGCGGGCCAGCGGCACCATCAGGTAGCTCAGGGCGCCGATGTAGACGAAGAGCGGCAGCGTGCTCACGGCGTCGGGGAGCATCACGCTCTGGCGGTCGGGGCTCAACGGGCCGTGACCGGCGGTCGAGAGGGCGTAGACCAGCACGGCGAAGACGAAGACCTGGGCGTGGGCCTCGCGACGCGTCGAGCGCAGCCCGGCCCAGCTCAGCAGCGGGAAGGCCAGCGTCAGGAAGGCCCCCACGACCAGCGAGAGGGGCACCACCGCCGCGAGCAGGAGGCGCTGCAACCAGCGCTCGCCATGTGAGGCCACCGCGGGGCGGTCGCGCACCGGGACCACGACCGGGAGCACGACCAGCAGCGACGTCAGCGTGCTCGCCACGGCGGTCACCGACCACAGCGCGCCGTCGCGGGGGCCGTGCTCGGAGAGGGTGAAGCCGAAGGTCAGCAGCCCGGTGCCCAGCGCCACGAGCATCAGGCTCAGGTGGTAGCGCCGGGGGCGGGCGTCGTAGATCGCCGGACCGGGGGTCGTCTCCGGTGGACCGTGCAGCAGCCGGCTCGCGACGAACGCCGGGGCCACCACGGCGACCGCGGCGACGAGCGTCGTCGGCACGTCGAGGTCGTAGACCAGGAGCACCGCCACGGTCACCAGCAGCAGCGCTGCGGCCACCCCGGCGGCGAGGAGACGCGGCGGCACCACGAGCAGGAGGGCCGTCACCACGCCGATCGACGGCCACCACGAGGTGACCGGGTCGCCCGGCAGCGGTGGCAGCACGGTGAGGGGCACCAGCGCCAGCAGCAGCGTCATGCGCAGCCACGAGGGCCCCGGAGGGAGGCCCTGGGAGGGGTCGGGGGCAGGCGTGACCACCGGTCGAGCCACCCCCGATCGCGTCGTGGGCCCGACGCGCTGGACTGGCTCGGTCGACCGGGCCGGATGCATGTCGCCCCCCGAGTAGTGCATTACCCCGGTCATCCTGCCTGGTCAGACCGTGCTTTGGCGACCGGACGGGTACCCACCAGGATGGGAGCCATGATCGTCGCCCTCAGCATCAGTCCGTCCGGCTCCCCGCGCGCCGGCTCCGACCCCGAGCCCGACGGTGGTGTCAGCGAGGCCGTCGCCGCCGCCGTGCAGGTGATCCGCGACTCCGGCCTGCCGCACGAGCTCAACGCGATGTTCACCAACATCGAGGGGGAGTGGGACGAGGTGATGGCGGTCGTCAAGCAGGCCGTCGACGTCGTCGCCGAGCGCTACCCGCGGGTCGGCGTGGTGATCAAGGCCGACGTGCGCGCCGGGTACGACGGGCAGCTGGCCGCGAAGGTCGAGCGCGTCGAGCAGCGCCTGGCCGGAGACGCCTGATGCGCTCGGAGACCCGCCGCTACCGCACCGGCGACCGTGACGTCGTGCTCGACCTGACCGACGACTGCCGCGACTTCGTGGCGGGGGAGCAGGACGGCCTGCTCCACCTCTTCGTGCCGCACGCGACCGCCGGCCTGGCCGTGATCGAGACCGGTGCCGGCTCCGACGACGACCTGCTCGCCGCTCTCGCGGACCTGCTGCCCGCCGACGACCGCTGGCGCCACCGCCACGGCACCGAGGGCCACGGGCGCTCGCACGTGATGCCGGGCCTGGTGCCGCCGTACGCCTCGGTGCCGGTGCTGGGCGGCCGGCTCGCGCTGGGCACCTGGCAGAGCGTCTGCCTGGTCGACCTCAACGTCGACAACGCCGTGCGCGAGGTCAGGTACTCCTTCCTCGCCGGCTGATCCGCAGCACCACCGAGTCGACCCGTGGCGGCGGGGCGAAGGCGCCTCGCGGCACCCTGAGGCCCAGGTCGAGCCGGCGGTGCCGGGTGTGCCGGGCGCGGGGTGGGCGGTCGACGAGGCGACCGGCCGCACCGCGCTGGACGACGAGGTCGGCCGCGACCAGTCGGTCGGCCGCGAGCAGCGCGCGCACCAGGCCGGTCGTGACGGAGTACGGCGGGCTCGCCACGACCCGGAAGGGCTGGTGCGGCCACCGCAGCTCGCGCAGGTCGAGCTCCAGCACGCGCACGTCGTCGCCGAAGCGCTGCCGCAGCCGCTCCGCGCGTCCCGCGTGCAGCTCGACCGCCGTCACGCGGGCGCCCGCGGCGAGCAGCGGCGCCGTCAGCGCCCCGGTGCCGGCCCCGAGGTCGAGCACGCGCTCGCCCGGCCGCACCCCAGCGGCATCGACGACGCGACAGGCCCACTCAGGGGTGAGCGGGTGCCACCCCCACGAGCGCCGGGAGGACCCGTCGGGCTTCCCGGACACGGCACACCATCAGCATGGTCGTGGCGGTCCTCGGCGGCATGGCGCCAGGCTAGGAGGCGGCCGGCGCCCCGGCCACCGGATTTCGGCGCACTGCGACCCGGGCGTGCCAAGGTGGCCCATGACCACCCCACGCGAGCGCTCCTGGCGCGACGACGAGGTCGGGCCCGGCCGGCTGCTGGTGCTCTCCGACAACCCCGTGGCCCAGGCGGTGGCGCGCATCGCCGAGGCCGTCGGCCTCGAGGTGCTGCGCCTGACCGACGACGAGGACGGCCGCGGGCTCGCCGCCGTGCTGGAGGCCGCCCCCGGCCACCGTGACGCGGTCGTGCTCTGCGACCACGACGCGCCCGACGCGCCCGCCGTGCTCCGCGCGGCGCTGCGCTCGGAGGCGGCGTACGTCGCGATGCTGGCCAGCCGCCGCCGGGCTGCCGGCCTGCTGCAGGAGCTGCGCGACGAGGGCGTGCCCGGGTTGGACAAGCTGCACGTGCCGGCGGGGCTCGACGTCGGCGGCCGGACGCCGGGGGAGATGGCGCTCTCGCTGGTGGCCGAGGTCGTCGCCGACGCGCACGGCCGCCCCGGCGGTCCGATGCGCGACTAGCCCGCGAGCCTGATCCGCCGCTCGCAGAAGCCCCGGACGGGAGGGCTGGTCACGTGGTCGAGCAGGCGCTCGTAGGTGGGCGCCGCCTCGGCGCGCCGGCCGGTGCGCCAGCGCAGGTCCGCCAGCGCGAAGGCCGCGTCGCGCCGCGCGAAGGTGGGCGCCTCCTCGGTCATCTCGACCAGTCGCTCCTCGATGGCGGCGAGCGCGCCCGCCGCCTCGGCCGCGGTGCCGGGGAAGGCGTGCAGCACCAGCTGGGTGCGGGCCGCGAGCCAGGCGACCTCCACGGCCGGGGACGACCAGACCTGCTGGAGCACCTCGTAGAACTGCACCACCCGCGGCCAGTCGGTGGCCGCCACGCTCGGCGCCGTGGCGTGCAGGCCCGAGATCGCCGACTCCAGCGCGAAGCGACCGTGGCCCTGCATGGCGAAGGCGGCGTCGGCGAGGCCGAGCCGCAGGATGCGCTGGTCCCAGCGGCTGCGGTCGACCTCGTCGAGCGTGAGCGCCACGCCCTCGTCGTCGACCCTGCCGGGGCGGCGGCCGAGACCGAGCAGCACCACCGCGCGCAGCCCGCGGACCTCGCTGTCGGCGGGATACATGTCGACCAGGCCGTCGGCGATGGAGAGGGCCTGGGCGCCGAGGTCCTCCAGGGCGTCGGGTGGCTCGGGACTGGTGCGGTGCGCGACGGTGAACATCGCGGCGACGCAGTCGAGGACGACGGGCAGGCGCTCCGCGCGGGCGTCGCGGCCCGGCACCTCGAAGTGGTCGCGGGCCGCGGCGAGCGCGCGCTTGGCCCGGGTCAGGCGCGCGGCCGTGGCGGCCTCGCCGAGCCCGAGGTGGAGCGCGACCTGGTCGACCGAGAGGCCGCAGACCACGCGCAGGGCGAGCACCAGCTGGTTCTCGGCCGTGAGCGCGGGGTCGCACGCGGCGAAGAGCAGCGCCAGCCGGTCGTCGAGGCCCGAGGGGACGCCGTCGGGGTCCAGCTCGTGCTCGCTCACCACGGGCTCCTCGGCGAGCCGGTGAGCCAGCTGCGAGAAGCGGGCGCTGCGCCGGCGCTCGTCCAGGTGCACGCGGCGTCCCACCTGCACGCACCAGGGCACCACCGCCCGGGGCCGCTCGGAGGCCGGGAGCGCCACGAGGCGGGCGAACGCCTCGCCGGCGAGGTCCTCGGCGACGCCGAGGTCGCCGCACCACGACGCCAGGATCCGGACGACCCGGGGCAGCGCGTCGCGCACCTCCTCCTCGTCGAGGGGAGGCTCGCCGGAGCGGGCGTGGACCACGCCCCATGGTCGCAGGTGGCCCCGCGGCGAGTCCCCCCTCGCCGGGCGGTCAGCCCATGGGGAAGAGCTTGCGCCACTCGACGGTGCCGCCCGTCGGCACCATCGCGGCGACCCGCCGGGCCATCTCCTCGTCGGCGACCTCGACCAGGTAGAAGCCGGTGATCAGCTCGCTGGAGTCGGCGTACGGGCTGTCGGTGTGCACGGCCTGCTCGACCTCGTGCCCGTCCGGGCCGGGCGTGGTGACGCCACCGTGGTGGGCGTCCTGCAGCGCGGCGCCTCCCGTCACCCGGGCGCCCAGCTCCTCGACCGCCTTCTCGAAGGCGCCGTGCGCGGCCATGGTGGGATCCGTGGCCAGGTCGGCGGTGGGCGGCTGGCCGTCCGGGCCGGGCAGGAAGGAGTCGGAGCCCCAGGCGGGCTCGCGGATCAGGAAGGCGTAGGTGTCGGTCAACGTGGTCCCCTCTCGTGGCGGCCCCCGCGGGGCCTCTCACCAGGATGACGAACGGCGGCGCCCGTCATCGACACCTGCGGCGAAGATCGTCCGGGATCCGCAGATCGTCGAACAGGTGTTCGAACCTCGGCGTAGGATCTCCCTCATGTCCCCGCTCGTCGCCCCGCCCGGCTGGCCGCACGGCGTCCGTCCCCCCGACGCCCCCGACTGGGAGCGCACGGCCGTCGCGTGGCTGCTCGACCAGTGCCCGCCGGAGTACCGCGGCTACCCCGCCGTGCGGGGCCACCCGGCGGTCCTCGCGAGGTTCGCCGTGCTGCACGTCGAGGCGTGCCAGGCGGCGGTGCGGGAGGGGCTGAGCCGGGCACGTGGCGACCTGCGCGACCTCGTCGAGCCGCGGGTCGTCGAGCAGGCCGTGGAGACCTGGCACCAGGAGGCGGCCCGGCTCGTCGGCGTACGCCGTGCGGCCGGGCTGCTGGAGGAGGCGCTGCAGGGTCGGCGCTACGTCGCCCGCCTCTGAGACCCGCCTCTGAGACCCCCCTGTGAGCCGCCCGCCTACGCTGGACCGATGCCCCGGATCGCCGTCTGCTACCTCGTCGACCGCCGTGGCCGGGTGCTGCTCCAGCACCGTGACGAGCACGCGCCCCGCGCGGCCGAGCAGTGGGGCATCGTGGGCGGCCACGTCGAGGACGGCGAGGACTTCGACACCGCGGTGCGGCGCGAGCTGCTCGAGGAGACCGGGGTGCGGCTCGGCCCCGAGGAGCTCCGGCTGTGGTGGGAGGGCGACTTCGCCTACTCCGACGGCCACCGCAGCCACTACCGGGTCTACGCCGCGCAGGTCGACCTGACCGACGCCGACATCGTGCTGGGGGAGGGTCGCGCGATCGTCTTCGTCGACCCCGAGGAGGCGCTCTCGCTCGACCTGGCCGAGTCCAACGCCCACCTGCTGCCGCGCTTCCTCGCCAGCGATGTCTACCGGGGCTGGACCACTGTCTAGACTCGCCGGGAGCTCTGCTCACGCTCCCCTCACCCCAGCCCGGGAGGACTTCACACGCATGGGCCACCTCCGGCAGATCAGCGGTCCTGCCGACCTGCGCCGCCTCGACGACCGCGAGCTCACCGAGCTCGCGGCCGAGATCCGCGACGAGCTGATCCGCACCTGCGCCCCCCGCGGCGGGCACCTCGGCCCCAACCTCGGCGTCGTCGAGCTGACCCTCGCCCTGCACCGCGTCTTCGACTCGCCCCGCGACCGCGTGGTGTGGGACACCGGCCACCAGGCCTACGTGCACAAGATGGTGACCGGGCGGGCCGCGCAGTTCGACACGCTGCGGCAGGAGGGCGGCCTCTCGGGCTACCCCAGCCGGGCCGAGTCCGACCACGACCTGGTCGAGAACTCGCACGCCTCCACGGCGCTCTCCTACGCCGACG
The DNA here is from genome assembly GCF_000720335.1 of Nocardioides aequoreus. GTDB lineage: Bacteria > Actinomycetota > Actinomycetes > Propionibacteriales > Nocardioidaceae > Marmoricola > Marmoricola aequoreus. Next base: position 55,456 of record NZ_JOJN01000009.1, read on the forward strand.
GGCTGGCCAAGGCCTACGCCCTGCGGGGCGAGGACCGCACCGTGGTCGCCGTCGTCGGCGACGGCGCGCTCACCGGCGGCATGTCGTGGGAGGCGCTCAACAACATCGCCGCGACGCCCATCGCCGGGCAGCGCCGGCGCCTGGTCATCGTCGTCAACGACAACGGTCGCTCCTACATGCCCACCGTCGGCGGCCTCGCCAACCACCTCACCACGCTGCGCACCAGCCCGCGCTACGAGCAGGTGCTCGACATGGTCAAGCGCCGCCTCAACGGCGTGCGCGGCGTCGGGCCCGCGGTGTACGACGCGCTGCACGCGATGAAGAAGGGCATGAAGGACGCGATGGCGCCCCAGGGTCTCTTCGAGGACCTCGGCCTGAAGTACGTCGGCCCCGTCGACGGCCACGACCGCGTCGCGATGGAGCGGGCGCTGACCCAGGCCAAGCGCTTCGAGGGCCCGGTGCTGGTGCACGCGATCACCCGCAAGGGCTTCGGCTACGACCCCGCCGAGCGCCACGAGGCCGACCAGTACCACCAGATCGGGCCGTTCGACGTGGAGACCGGCGTGGGTCGTCCCAAGGGCCGCATCTGGACCGACTACTTCTCCGAGGAGATGGTCGCGCTCGGCGCCGAGCGACCCGACCTCGTCGGCATCACCGCGGCCATGCTCTACCCGGTCGGCCTCGACCGCTTCGCGGCGGCGTACCCCGACCGCGTCTACGACGTCGGCATCGCCGAGCAGCACGCCGTCACCAGCGCCGCCGGGCTCGCGATGGGCGGGCTCCACCCCGTCGTCGCCATCTACGCCACCTTCCTCAACCGCGCCTTCGACCAGGTGCTCATGGACGTCGCCCTGCACCGCTGCGGCGTCACCTTCGTGCTCGACCGCGCCGGCGTCACCGGCTCCGACGGCGCCAGCCACAACGGCATGTGGGACATGTCGATCCTCCAGGTCGTGCCGGGCCTGCGCCTGTGCGCCCCGCGCGACGGTGCCCGGGTCGTCGAGCTGCTGCGCGAGTGCGTCGACGTCGACGACGCGCCGACGGTGCTGCGGCTGCCCAAGGGCTCCCCGCCGGTCGCCGACCTCGAGGCCGTCGACCGTGTCGGCACGATCGACGTGCTGGTGCGCGACGGTGCCCGCGACGTGCTGATCGTGGCGGTCGGGTCGATGGCCGCGGTCGGGGTCGACGTCGCGGCCCGGCTCGCCGACCAGGGCATCGGCGTCACCGTGGTCGACCCGCGCTGGGTCAAGCCCTGGGACCCCGCCGTGGTCGGGCTGGCGCGTGACCACCGGCTGGTGGTCTGCGTTGAGGACAACGGCATGGTCGGTGGCGTCGGTGCGTCGCTGCTCCAGCTGCTCAACACCGAGCGGGTGGCCACGCCGTTCCTGCACCGTGGCATCCCCCAGGAGTTCTACGACCATGCCGAGCGAGACGCGATCCTCGAGCGCATCGGGCTCACCGCCCAGTCGCTCGCGCGCGGCATCGTCGAGGAGGTCACGGCCCTCGACGGGCAGGTCGAGCGTGACCTCGAGGCCCCGGTCGACCGCCCGATGCACGACTGAGCGCCGTACGCCGCACCGGGCGGCCTCGGCGCTCGTCCTGCTGCTGGTGCTGCTGCTCGGCGCGGGGTGCCTCGACGGCGTCACGACCGCGCCGCGGGAGGCCGACGCCGGGGCTGCGCCCAGCGCCCCCGACCTGCGGGCGCAGGTGCAGCGGCTCCTCGACCGCCGGGCGCGGGCCGTGCGCGAGGGCGACGCGCGCGCCTTCGTGCGCCAGCTCGGCCGCGGCGACGGGCTGCGCGTGCGGCAGCTGCGCTGGTTCCGCAGCGTCACCCAGCTGCCGTGGCAGCGCTTCGACTACGAGGTGCTCGGCACCGACTGGGACACCCGTCCGGCCGCCCGCTGGGGGCGCACGGTGCTGGTCCCGACGGTCGTCCACCGCACCCGGCTGCGCGGCTTCGACCGCCTGGTCGTCGAGCGCGACGTCGGCTTCGCCGTCTCCTTCGACGGCGACCGGCCCCGCATCGTCTCCGACCAGGACGCCGACGGACGCGCGATGCTGCGCGGCACACCGGCGCCGTGGGACCTCGCCGCGGTGCAGGTGCGCCGCGCCCCCGGCGTCCTCGGCGTCTTCGACGACCGCACCGTGGCGGCCGCCCCGCGCCTGATGGCGGCGGTCTCCGACGGCATCGCCGTGCTGCGACGCTCGCTGCTCTTCCGGTGGCCGGGCCGCGTGGTGGTCTACCACGTGCGCGACCCCCGGGTGCTCGACACCGTCACCGACGTGCCGGGCGGCTCGATCGACCTGCTCGGCGCGCTGACGGTGCCGACCTACTCCCGGCCCGAGATCTCGCCCGTCGCGTCGGTGCGGATGCTCGTGATGCCGGTCTCGGTCGAGGCGGGCGAGCCCTTCCTCGGGCGCCTGGTGCGCCACGAGCTCGCCCACGTCGCGCTCGGCGCCCGCGACGACGGGGCGCCGACCTGGCTCTCCGAGGGCCTGGCGGAGTACCTCGGCGCCAGTGCGCTGCCGCGGGCGCAGCGCCAGATCCCCACGGTCGCCGTACGCCGCGCGCAGCAGCCGCAGCGGGGGATGCCCTCCTCGGCGTCCTTCAACGGGCCCGACCAGGACTGGCACTACGCCGTGAGCTGGATGGCGCTCGACCACGTGGCGGCCACGGCGGGGGAGCCCGCGATCTGGTCGCTGCTGGAGGCCTTCGAGGCGCGCCCGGCCGGTCCCGACGACGAAGGGGTCGACCGGGTGCTCCGCGCCGAGCTCGGCTACGACGCCGCCGGGCTCGCCCGTCGCGCCGCGGCACGGATCCGGGATCTGTACGGCGCCGGCGGCTGACTAGGCTGGTCCGAGAGACGGGGAGCGGAGGAGGTCAGGTGAGCCAGGCACGAGTCGTGCACGTGGTCGACGAGGTCGCGGAGGAGCTCGCGGCGCAGGACGGACCGCCCGGCGGTCCGGTGCTGGTGGTAGCCCTCGCCGGCTTCCTCGACGCGGGCAGCGCCGCCGGGCTGGTCGTCGACCACCTGCTGACCGAGGACCCCGGCCGGGTGGTGGCCAGCTTCGAGGTCGACGAGCTCTACGACTACCGCGCCCGGCGCCCACCGATGTCCTTCCGCGAGGACCATTACGCCGACTACGAGGCGCCCCGGCTGGTCGTGCGCCGGATGGGCGACGCCGACGGACGCCCGTTCCTGCTGCTGCACGGCCCCGAGCCGGACATCCGCTGGGAGGCCTTCGCCCGTGGGGTGCGCGAGGTGGTGGAGCGCCTCGGCGTCCGCCTGACGATCTCGCTCGGCTCGGTGCCGATGGCGGTGCCCCACACTCGCCCGGTGCAGCTGACCCACCACGCCACCGCGTCGCACCTGCTCGTGCAGGACAACGTCTGGAAGGGCGAGATCCGGGTGCCGTCGAGCGCGCAGTCGCTGCTCGAGCTGCGGCTGGGGGAGTGGGAGCACGACGCGATGGGCTTCGTGGCCCACATCCCGCACTACGTCGCGCAGGTCGACTACCCGCAGGCGTCGGTCGCGCTGCTCGAGGGGCTCGGCCAGGTCGCCGACCTGCGCTTCGACGCCACCCCGCTCAAGGAGGCCGGCGAGGCGCGGCAGGTCGAGATCGCCACGCAGATCTCCGACTCCGAGGAGGTGCGCGAGGTCGTCGAGGGGCTCGAGCGGCAGTACGACGCCTTCCACACGGCCTCCGCCAGCCTCCTGGCGCAGGACGAGCCGCTGCCCAGCGGCGAGGAGCTCGGCGAGCAGTTCGAGCAGTTCCTCGCCCGCCTCGAGGACCCGGAGGACTAGCCGTGCCCCAGTCAGCGCAGGAGGTCGTCGACCTGCTCGACCTCGAGACGATCGAGGACAACCTCTTCCGCGGGCAGCAGCCCGACACCGAGCTGCAGCGGGTCTTCGGCGGGCAGGTCGCCGCGCAGGCGCTGACCGCCGCGACCCGGACCGTCCCCGAGCAGTACGTCGTGCACTCGCTGCACTCCTACTTCCTGCGACCGGGCGACACGGCGGTGCCGATCGTCTACGACGTCGACACGCTCCGAGAGGGCCGCAGCTTCGCCACGCGCCGCGTGCTCGCGAGGCAGCACGGACGCCCCATCTTCGCCCTCACCGTCGACTACCAGATCCCCGAGCCGGGCCTGGAGCACCAGGACGCGATGCCGGACGTCCCGGCCCCCGAGGAGTGCCCCACGCTCCTCGAGGCCACGCCGGGCTCGCAGCGGATCGCCGAGCACTGGAACCGCGAGTGGTCGGCGCTCGACATCCGGCTCGCCGGCCTGACGCGGCCGGGAGACGCCGCCCCGGGCGAGGTGCTGACGCGCTCGCGGCTCTGGATCCGGGTCAACGGCGAGGTGCCGGACGACCCCCGGCTGCAGGTCGCGGCCTTCACCTACGCCAGCGACCTCACGCTGCTCGCCGCGAGCCTGGTGCCGCACGACCTCTACATCGCCTCCCCGGGCATGCAGGCGGCCTCGCTCGACCACACCATCTGGTTCCACCGGCCCTTCCGCGCCGACCGCTGGTGGCTCTACGACCAAACCTCGCCCTCGGCGTCCGGGGGCCGTGGTCTGGCGCTCGCGAAGGTCTTCACCCGGGAGGGCGTGCTGGTCGCGACGGTGGCGCAGGAGGGCCTGATCCGGCATCGACCGGGCTGACGAACGACACCTGTGTAGTTCGGTCGCACTACACCCCAATTCGGACAGAGCGCTGACGACACGCCGTCGAGTGGGTTAGTTTCTGATCACTTCTGTGACTCCAGAGACGGGTGTGGTGTGCAATGACCGGCGGGCGATTCCTCTCCCGACGCGGATGGTGGGCCCCCGCGCTCGCAGTGACGCTGGCCCTCGGCGTGGGGGTCTCGGTCTCGGCCCCCGGTGCGGCCGACCGCCGGGTGAGCCCCGGGGGCCACCCCGACGGCCACAGCTACGACCTGAAGCCGGCGGACGCCGCCGAGCTGGCGAAGGCGCTGCACCTCACGGCGCCGCGCGGCGCCCGGCTCAGCGGCACCCAGGCTCGCGCCGCCCTGGCGAGCGCCTCGCGGGTCAGCGCCTCGCGGACCACGGGCCCCGACTTCGAGCTGCCCTTCCTGTGCGGCAGCCAGTGGTCGGGCACCACCCGCAGCGGCCACAGCCCCAGCTACTACTCCGTCGACTTCAACGCCCCCTCCGACCAGGGCAAGCCCGTCGTCGCCTCGGCGCCCGGCACGGTGACCCTGGTCCGGTCGCTGACCTACAGCTACGGCCGCTACGTCGTGGTCGACCACGGCGACGGCTACACCACGCTCTACGCCCACCTCGACTCGCTGGCGGCCACGGTCGGGCAGCGCGTCGACCAGGGCGACCTGATCGGCTACCTGGGCACCTCGGGCAACTCCACCGGCCCCCACCTGCACTTCGAGCAGCGCCGCAACGGCGGCTACTTCCAGCCGTGGTTCAACCGCACGTCGTGGAAGTTCGGCTCCACCGGCACCTCGCGCAACTGCGGCGACCGACCGGTCGCCGGCGACTGGGACGACGACGGCGTCGACGAGGTCGGCGTCTTCCGCCCGCGGGCGGTGCGCACGCAGTACCTCCTGGACCACGGCGCCGGCCAGGCGCTGCGCTGGGGGTACGCCGGCGACACGCCCCTGGTCGCGGACTACGACGGCGACGGCGTCGACCAGGTCGGCACCAAGCGGCGCGGCGACGCCGTCTGGCGGCTGCGCAGCGCCAACGGCGCGGCGGCGACGGTGACGGGCGTCGGCGGCCGGCACGACGTGCCGCTGGCCGGCGACTGGGACGGCAACGGCCGCGCGGAGCTGGGCTGGTACCGCTGGTCCAACCGCAGCTTCTACCTGCGCTGGCCCGACATGAAGGTCCGCACCGTGCGCTGGGGCAGCGCCGGCCAGATCCCCGTCGTCGGCGACTGGAACGGCGACGGTGTCGACGAGGTCGGCACCTTCGACCCCACCAATGGTCGCTGGGCGCTCCGGGTCACCTCGGGCGGCACCGCCACCACGCGCACGGTCGGCTACGGCCGCGCCGGTGACCTGCCGGTGGTCGTCGACCACAACGGCGACGGGGTCGACGAGGTGGCCATCTGGCGCCCACGCACGGCGAAGTTCCACCTGCGCACCCTGGCGGGCGCCCGGGCCACCAGCCAGGTCAAGACCTACGGCGCTCCGCGCGGCTAGCGCCGGCGCGCCCGGCCCAGCAGGTGCGGCTTGCCGCTGCGCGGGTCGGTGAGGGAGAAGTCGAGACCCTCCTCGACGGTGCGCGACCCGAAGGCCACCGTGCCGGGGAGGAAGACGGGCTTCTTGAACTGCACCTCGACCGTCGCGGCCTCACCCAGCCGGTTGGCGAAGGTGGCCACGCTGCGCGCCTTGGTCCACATGCCGTGGGCGATCTGCCGCTTGAAGCCGAAGGCACGGGCCGTCAGCGGGTAGAGGTGGATCGGGTTGTGATCGCCCGAGACGCTCGCGTAGCGACGTCCGAGGTCGCCGGGCAGCCGCCAGGTGAGCCCGGTGCCGGCCACGGTCTCGAAGTCCGGCGGTGCTGCCGCGGGCGCGTCGCCGCGCCCCACGCGCAGGTAGGTCGAGGTCGACTCCCACACGGTCTCGTCACCCGCGCGCACCGTGGTCACCAGGTCGAAGGCGGTGCCCTTGGGGTGGGGTCGCAGGTCCCGGGCGGTCGCGCTGACGTCGAGCCGCTCGGTGACCGCGAGCGCGCGGTGCTGCGTGATGGCGTTGGCCAGGTGCACCGTGCCGATGGCGGGGTAGGGGAAGGACCGGTCGGTCATCAGCTCCATGTGGAGCCCGAAGGCCAGCATGTGGGGGTAGGTCAGCGGGAGCGCCTCGGTCGGCTCGAAGCCGCAGACCTCGGCGTACGCCGCCACGTGCGCCGGGTCGACGACGACGTCGGCACGGTGGAGGGTCAGGTCGGGCAGCCTGCCCTTCGCGGCGCCGTCCTTGGCCAGGCCCGGCACCAGCTGCACTCCCGGCAGCACGGGCAGTGCGGCGCGGAGCATGGTGCGGAGCCCGCCGGGCTCGCCCGTGACGGTGCGGTCGACCATCGGCTCAGGCGCCCAGCATCATCTGGCCGCAGACCCGCACCACGTTGCCGTTGACGGCGGTGGAGCCGGGGTCGAGGTACCAGGCGATCGCCTCGGCGACGTCGACCGGCAGCCCGCCCTGGGCCATGGCGTTCATCCGCTGACCCACCTCGCGGGTCGCGAAGGGCACGGCTGCCGTCATCTGGGTGACGATGAAGCCGGGCGCCACGGCGTTGACGGTGATGCCGCCGCCGAGCTCGGGGGCGAGGGCGTCGACGAGGCCGATCACGCCGGCCTTGGAGGCGGCGTAGTTGGTCTGGCCGAGGTTGCCCGCGATGCCGGCGATGGAGGAGACGCCGACGATGCGGCCGTTGGGCGCCACCAGCTCCTGGGCGAGCAGCTCGCGGGTGATCCGCTCCGGGGCGGTGAGGTTGACCGCGATCACCGAGCTCCAGCGGTCCTCGGCCATGTTGGCGAGCTTCTTGTCGCGCGTGATGCCGGCGTTGTGCACCACGCCGTGCACCTGGCCGTGCTTGTCCTTCACGTGCTGGGCGATGCGCTGCGGTGCGTCCTTGGTGGTGATGTCGAGGACGAGGTGGTCGCCGCCGATCTCGCGCATCACGCCCTGCAGCTCGCTGGCCGCCTGCGGCACGTCGACGCCGAGCACGGTCGCGCCGTCGCGGTGCAGCACCCGGGCGATCTGCTCGCCGATGCCGCGCGAGGCGCCGGTCACGACGACGACCTTGCCGTCGAGCGGTCGCGTGCGGTCGGCCACGGGCTCGGCCTCGGTGGCGCCCACGGCGCCGACCCGCACGACCTGGCCGGAGACGTACGCCGACTTGGGGGAGAGGTAGAAGGCGAGGGTGGAGTCGAGCGACTCCTCGGCACCGGGGGCGACGTACACCAGGTTGACGGTGCTGCCGCGGCCGATCTCCTTGCCCAGCGACCGGGTGAAGCCCTCGAGCGCGCGCTGCGCGACCCGCTCGCTGCCCTCGACCTGCTCGGGCGGGGTGCCGAGCACCAGCACCCGGGAGCACGGCTGCAGGCTGCGCATCAGCGGGGTGAAGAACTGCTGCAGCGCCACCAGGTCAGCGGCGGTGCCCAGACCGGTCGCGTCGAGCACGAGGCCCTTGTACTTCGCACCCGGCTCGGTGGCGCTCACCGCGGCGATGCCGAGGCCGTCGAGAGAGGCGGTCACGGCCTTGGCGAGCCGGCCGTCGCCACCGACGACGACGGTGCCGTCGACGAGCGGGGCGCCGTCGGTCCAGCGGTCGAGCCGCACCGGGTCGGGGAGCCCGAGGTTCTTGACCAGGAACTTGCCGACGGGGGTGGAGGTGAAGAACTGGTACCGGTCGCTCATGGCTTCCTCTACAGTGGCTACGGCTGGGCTACTCGAGAGTACGACGCCACGGTAACTGTGGGTGTAACTCGCCGTCCACTTTTCGTGACCTGGCCCTCACGTCGTTCAATTCCACTGTTGCCGCAGGCACCATGGCCCATGAGGGCAGCGCTACCACGGGCGTGCCCGACCCACGAGGAGCTGACACAGATCATGCCGCAGGAGACCCGTCGCGTTGCCGTCCTCGGTGGCAACCGCATCCCCTTCGCCCGCAGCAACACCGTCTACGCCACGGCGTCCAACCAGGAGATGCTCACCGCCGCGATCGACGGCCTGGCGACGCGCTACGGGCTGCAGGGCGAGCGGATCGGCGAGGTCGCCGCCGGCGCCGTGCTCAAGCACAGCCGCGACTTCAACCTCACCCGCGAGGCGGTGCTCGGGTCGCGTCTGGCGCCCGAGACCGCGGCCGTCGACCTGCAGCAGGCCTGCGGCACCGGGCTGCAGGCCGCGATCTACGTCGCCAACAAGATCGCCCTCGGGCAGATGGACTCCGGCATCGCCGGCGGCTCCGACACCACCTCAGACGCGCCGATCGCGGTGGGGGAGAAGCTGCGCAAGATCCTGCTCGAGGCCAACCGCGCCAAGACCCTGCAGGGCCGGCTGGCGGCGCTCGCCAAGGTCCGCCCCGCGCACCTGGTGCCCGCGATCCCGAGCAACGGGGAGCCGCGCACCCGGCTCTCGATGGGCGAGCACGCGGCGCTCACGGCGCTCGAGTGGCAGATCAGCCGCGAGGCGCAGGACGAGCTCGCCGTGGCCTCCCACCAGCGGCTGGCGGCGTCGTACGAGCGTGGCTTCCAGGACGACCTCATCACGCCCTTCCACGGCCTCGAGCGCGACCAGAACCTCCGCCCCGACTCCTCGGTGGAGAAGCTCGCCAAGCTCAAGCCCGTCTTCGGCAAGGGCGAGGCCGCCACGATGACGGCCGCCAACTCCACCCCGCTCACCGACGGCGCCTCCACGGTGCTGCTCGCGAGCGAGGAGTGGGCCGAGGAGCACGGGCTGACGCCCCGCGCCTACTTCGTCGACGCCGAGACCGCCGCCGTCGACTTCGTGCACGGCGGCGAGGGCCTGCTGATGGCCCCGGCGTACGCCGCGGCGCGGCTGCTGCACCGCAACGGCCTGACGCTGCAGGACTTCGACTTCTACGAGATCCACGAGGCCTTCGCCTCGCAGGTCCTCTCCACCCTGGCCGCCTGGGAGGACCCGGTCTTCTGCAAGGAGCGCCTCGGCCTCGACGAGCCGCTGGGCGCGATCGACCGCACCAACCTCAACGTCAACGGCTCCTCGCTCGCCGCAGGCCACCCCTTCGCCGCCACCGGTGCCCGCATCGTCGCCAACCTGGCCAAGCTGCTCGAGGAGCGCGGCTCCGGCCGCGGCCTGATCTCGGTCTGCGCCGCCGGCGGCCAGGGCGTCGTCGCCATCCTGGAGCGCTGAGGGCGGCCTAGACCTCCGCGTCTCCACCCAGGACGCCGGGGCCGCGGAGGCCCTAGCGTCCGGGGATGCGCAGCGACCTGGGCGAGTGGGCGAGCGACCACCGCGTGCTCGCGATCGTCCTCGGACTGGTGGCCCTGCTCGTGGTCCTCGTGGTGGCGCTGCTCGTCTCGACGCTGCTCTGGGCCGTGGTGGGCCTGGTCTTCTTCGGCACCTGGTGGCGCGCCCTGCTGACGGTGGGCGCGGTGGTGGCCCTCGTGGCCACGGGGGTGGCCTCGCCGGCGGGGACGCTCGACTGGCTCAACGCCCGCTGGGCGGAGAGCCCGCTGTGGGCTCTCGGCGGTCTCGTGGTCGTCGCCGCCCCGGCCCTCTGGCTGCTCTCCGGCGGCGGAGGTGGCGGCGGCCGTCTCTCCGGCCGGGAGCAGCAGCGCGCCGAGGGCCAGCGCTGGACCGACGAGCAGACCGCCCGCGACTGGGACCGCCGCCGCCGCAGCTAGGCGGACCGCGGCGGGGCGGACGAGGCTCCCCGCACCTGATGGGTCTCGCTGGCCCCCGGGTGGTCGAGGAAGGACGGAGTCCTGTCCCGAGACCCCCGCGCCTGACGGGTCGCGCTGGTCCCCGGGTGGTCGAGGAAGGACGGAGTCCTGTCTCGAGACCCCCGCACCTGACGGATCGGGCTGGCCCCCGGGTGGTCGAGGAAGGACGGAGTCCTGTCTCGAGGACCCCCGTACCTGACGGGTCGCGCTGGTCCCCGGGTGGTCGAGGAAGGACGGAGTCCTGTCTCGAGACCCCCGCACCTGACGGGTCACGCTGGTCCCCGGGTGGTCGACGAAGGACGAAGTCCTGTCTCGAGACCTCCAGAGTTCTCCCTCGACGATGACGACCTCGAGGCCGCCATGGCGGACTTCGCTCCAGGCCAGCACTCTGCTGCGTCCTGGAGCCTGACGAGGCCCGGCCTGCTCGCCGCCGCCAGGTCTTCGTCCACCCGCGCCTCGCTGACGCCGCGGCTGACCTGCCCGGCACTCAGGTCGCCGTGCGGCTCGTGCTCGACCCCGGCACCCAGGCACGCGCGTGAGGGCCGAGCTGCCGCTCAGCCGCCGACGGCGAGCGCCTGTGCGGTGCGCACGACGTAGCGCTTGACGTCGGCCGACGAGACCGGCGCGATCGCGGGGACGCCGGGCGACTGCTCGCGCACGAGCATGCCCACGCGAGCGAGCTGCAGCGCGCCGAGGCTGCTGGCGTACATGTGGTTGGCGAGCAGCACCGGGTCATCGACATGGAAGTCGCCCGCCTCGTTGCCGGCGACCAGCACGTCGCGCACATGGGCCAGGCAGACCGACATGCCGCGGCCGAGGCGGAACATCGCGCTCTCGCTGATCTCGTCGAGCAGCTCGGGGCCGGGCCGTCGCATGATCGTCAGCGCGCAGTCGACGAAGGCGGGGTGGTCGAGACCGAAGTCGACGAAGGCCTCGGTCACCGCGGCCAACTTGGTCAGCGGCGTACGCCGGGCGCGGGCGGCCGCCTCGAGCGCCTCACCGAGGTCGTCGAGGTAGCTGACCAGCGTGAGCGCGAAGAGCTCCTCCTTGCCGGAGAAGTGGCGGTAGATGATGGCCCGGTTGACGCCCACCGCCTTGGCGATGTCGTCGATCTGGGCGTCGCGCACCCCGGTGCGGTCGAAGAGCTCGCGCGTCGCGGCCAGGATCTCCGCCTCCCGCGCGCGGCGTCGAGCCGCCGCCGGCTTGCGGGGTGCCGGTCGCTCTTCGGCGTCGACGGCACGAAGTCGTGTGGCCATGCCCTCGATGATAGTGCAACTCGCAGTTGCACACGTGTGACGCGAGGCGCAGGAGCGTGAGCAGGGCGCGCCGCGTCCAGGTCGTCAGGAGTCGTCGCGTCCTTCCCGGCGCGTGGACTCGCCCTGTCGCATCACCGTCGCGATCCCCACCATGGGCACAGCCGACGAGAGGACACCGATGGAGACCGCTTCGATCACCGCTTGGACCTTCCTGCAGGAGATCCCCGTCCCGCCCGACGTCACCGAGCTGCTGGTGCAAGGCGAAACCGCGGTCGCGGCGTTCAAGACCTTCCGCGACAGCGCGGTCTTCACCACCAAGCGCCTCATCGTGCGCGACGCGCAGGGCATGACGGGCAAGAAGGTGGAGATCTACTCGCTGCCCTACGCCTCCATCAACATGTGGTCCTCCGAGAACGCCGGGCGGCTCCTCGACACCAACGCTGAGCTGGAGATGTGGACGCGCGCCGGTCACATCAAGATCAAGGTGGGCAAGGGTGCCGACATCCGGCGGTTGGACTCCCTCATCGCCTGGGCCGTGCTGAGGTGAGGGGCGAGGCGTACTCAGCAACGTCGAAGAATTGTTCGAATGCGCGTCCATTGCTTGAGATATCAGCAGGTCAGACGCCGCTCGCTGTCGGTGGTCCCTGCTTGACTTGAGTCATGACCGAGACCGTGGCCGCGACGCCCGAGCTGGTGCTGACGCACCCGCTGGCGGTGCTGGCGCAGCGGCTCTCGGAGCGGCTCGACGAGGTGGTCGCGGGTCCGCCGGTGTGGTCGATGCCCCCGGCGGAGCAGGTCGCCACCCTTGCCACGCTGGCCAAGGTGGAGGCGCAGCTCGCCGCCCTGCGGCTCAGCGTCCTGGTCGAGGCCGAGCGCTCCGGCGCCGCGCTCGCCGAGGGGGCGTCGTCCGCGGCCGACTGGGCCCACGCGTCGACGCGACAGCGCCGCAGCACCGCGCGTGCGGACCTCAGGCTCGCCGACCTGCTGTGCCGCTACCGCCACCTCGAGGCCGGGATGCTCGCCGGCGACGTGTCGCTCGACCAGGCCAAGGTCATCAAGCGCGCGATCGAGCGGTTCCCGCAGGACGGTCCCCACGGCGTGACCTGTGACCAGGCCGAGGCAGCCGAGCGCCACCTCGTCGAGCTCGCCGCCTCGTTCGCGCCGGAGCAGCTGGAGGTGCTCGGCGAGAAGATCTACGAGGTGATCGCTCCCGAGGTCGCCGAGGCTGCGGAGGGCGAGCGGCTCGCCCGCCAGGAGGCCCGCGCCGAGCGCCGGACCTCCCTGCGGATGTGGCGCGACGGCGAGGGGGTCACCCACGGCAGGTTCGCGATCCCCGACCTCCACGGCGCGATGCTCACCAAGGCGCTGCAGGCGATCGCGAGCCCCGCCAGGGCCGTCACCGGCGTCCCCGACGGCTCCGGCGCAGGGACCGGCACCGGGACCAGCACCGGGACCAGCACCGAGATGACGGCGCGCGAGCCGGTGGAGACCCGTCGTGGGCGAGCCCTCTGCGAGCTGCTCGAGCGCATGGGCGCCCGTGACCTCCCGGTCGCTGGAGGCGGTGACGCGACCGTCGTCGTCAGGATCGACGCCGAGCTGCTCACGGACACGCTGCACCAGGCCGGCGTGGCCACGCTCGACACCGGACTCGCGATCTCCGCAGGCGAGGCCCGTCGGCTGGCGTGCGGTCACAGGCTGCTGCCCGCCGTGCTGGGCACCGGCCACCAGGCCCTCGACCTGGGCGACACCGCCCGGCTCTTCTCCAAGGCCCAGCGCGTCGCGCTGACCCTGCGCGACGGCGGCTGCACCGCCGAGCACTGCGACGTGCCCGCCAGCATGTGCCACGCCCACCACGACCGACCCTGGTCCCACGGCGGCACCACCGACCTCGCCAACGGCCGGCTCCTCTGCGGTCCGCACCACCGTCGGATCCACGACCCCGGCTTCGACCACGTGCTCACCCCCGACAACCAGGTCCGGTTCCACCGGCGGGAGTGAGGAGGGCAGGAGCCCCCTTAGGCTGCCGCGGTGGACCTGATGAGGGAGGCCGAGGCGGAGCGCGCCGAGCTGCTGGAGCTGCTGACCGGTCTGGAGCCGGCCCAGTGGGAGCAGGAGTCGCTCTGCGACGGCTGGTCGGTGCGTGACGTGGTCGCGCACCTGCTGAGCTACGAGGGCGTCGGCATGCGCGAGGTGCTGCCGTCGATGCTCCGGGCGCGGATGTCGCTGGGGCGGGTGAATGCCGGCTTCCTGTCCCGACAGCAGGGGCTGACCCCCGACCAGCTCGTCGACCGGCTGCGCACCCACCTGCGGCCCAGCGGACTCACCGCGGCGCGCGGCGGTGCCGTGGGCCTGGTCGACGCGCTCGTGCACCAGCAGGACATCAGGCGACCTCTTGGGAGCCGCCGCTCGATCCCTGGCGACCGGGTGCGCTACGCGCTCGGCTTCGCCGTCACCGCCCCGCCCCTGCGCGGCTTCTGGCACGTGCGCGGCACCCGGGTCGTGGCCACCGACCTCGACTGGGCGCACGGCCGGGGCCCCGAGGCGCGGGGGAGCGGCGAGGCGGTGCTGATGGTCCTCGGGGGTCGCGCGGGCGTGGCCCGGGAGCTCGAGGGTCCCGGCGCCACCGCGCTGCAGCGCCGGCTGGGCTAGGAGGCGCCCAGCTCGCGCACCCGCGCGAGCGTGTCGGCCTCGTGTGCCATCTTGTCTTGGCGGTAGCGCAGCACGCGGGCGAAGCGGAGGGCGACGCCGCCGGGGTAGCGGGTTGAGCGTTGCACGCCGTCGAAGGCGATCTCCACCACCTGCTCGGGTCGTACGTGGACGACGTGGCCGTCGCGGTGGGTCTCCAGGGCGAGGAAGCGTTCGGTCTGCCAGGCGAGGATCTCGTCGGTCATGCCCTTGAAGGTCTTGCCGAGCATCACGAAGCCGGTCTCGCTGGTCTCGTCGCGCGCGCCGAGGTGGATGTTGGAGAGCCAGCCCTGGCGGCGCCCGCTGCCCCACTCCACGGCGAGCACGACGAGGTCGAGGGTGTGGCGCGGCTTGACCTTGACCCACGCCGACCCGCGGCGGCCGGCGTCGTACGGCGCGTCGAGGCGCTTGACGATGACGCCCTCCTGGCCCGCGGCCACGGCGTCGTCGAAGAAGCGCTGGGCCTCCTCGGCGGAGTCGGTGACGAGCCGGGAGACGCGGTGGGGCTCGGGCACGACGGAGTCGAGCCGGGCGAGCCGCTCGTGGGTGGGCGACTCGATGAGGGAGTCGCCCTCGTGGAGCAGCACGTCGAAGAAGTACGGCGTGATGCCGGCCGCCCCGGAGCGGGTCGCCGTGGTCGACGCGGTCTCCTGGAAGGGCCGTGGCCGCCCGTCAGGGCCGATCGCGAGGGCCTCGCCGTCGAGCACCAGGTCGTGCGCGGGCAGCGACCGCACCACGTCGAGGACCTCGGGCAGCCGCTCGCCGATCTCGTCGAGGGACCGGGTGAAGACCGCGATCTCGTCGCCGTGCTTGTGCACCTGGATCCGGATGCCGTCGAGCTTGGTGTCGACCGCGACCGCGGTGCCCGCGCCGACCTTGTCGACACCCTCCGCGACGTCGGGGGCGGCGCCGGCGAGCATCGGCCGGACGGGGCGACCGACCAGCATGGAGAAGTCAGCCAGTCCGGCGGACCCACGGGTGAGCGCGGCGGCGGCGAGAGGGCCGGTGGGGGCGCTGAACATGGCGGCGCGGCGTACGTCGGCGACGGGCACCTCGGCCGCCTGGGCGATGGCGTCGAGCATCACCGAGTCGAGCGCGCCCTGGCGGACGTTGCCGGTCATGACGGCGCGCAGCCACTCCTGCTCGGGGAGGGTCAGCCGTCCGAAGAGGTCGGCCACGGCGTCGCGCCGGGAGGTCGCCGAGCCGGCTCCCGCCAGCGCGGCGAGCCGCTCGAGGGCGGCGTCGACCTCGGCGAGCGTCACCGAGGGCTCCTGCGCCGGCGGCGGGAGCGAGCCGAGCGAGCGGTGGCCGACGCCGGTGCGCCGCTGGCGCAGCGTGCCGGAGAGGTAGGTCGCCACGAGGTCGAGGTCGTCCTCGCCACCCGGCGCGGCCTCGCGGAGCAGCCCGGCGATGAGGTCGCGCTTGGCCAGCCGCTTGGAGGTGGCCGCGACCTGGCCGGAGACGTCGACGAGGCGGGCGAGGAGCATGCCGGACATGCTGGCACCGTGCCCCGACAGGGGCGCGGCATACGCTCTCCGGGTGGGGGCCAGCGAGCGGGTGTGGCGGCCGGCGTGGCCGTGCCCGGTGCTCGCCGTCCTCGCGACGCACCGGCGCGGCCCGGGTGACCCGACCTTCCGCTTCGGCGACGACGGCGCGATCTGGCGCGGCATCGGGACGCCCCAGGGCCCGGCCTCGCTGCGTCTCGTGAGCCGGCCCGACGCCGGCGAGGTGCACGCCACGGCGTGGGGCAGCGGGGCCGAGTGGGCGCTCGACTCCCTGCCGCGGATGCTTGGCGCCGACGACGACCCGAGCGGCTTCGTGCCGCCCGAGCCGCTGGCCGACGCCTGGCGGCGCCACCGGCACTGGCGGCTGGGCGCGACGGGCCTGGTCATGGAGGCGCTGCTGCCGGCGATCCTGGAGCAGAAGGTGACGGGGCAGGAGGCCTTCGCCGGCTTCCGCCGCCTGGTGCACCGCTTCGGCGAGCGGGCGCCCGGCCCGCCGAGCGACGCCGAGCCGCCGGTGCGGCTGTGGGTGCAGCCACCTGCCGAGGCGCTGCGGCGGGTGCCGTCCTGGGAGTGGCTGCGCTGCCACGTCGACGGTGCCCGCTCCCGTCCGGTGCAGCACGCGGCGCGGGTCGCCGCCTCGCTCGAGCGCGCGGGTGCCGAGCCGCCGGAGGTCTTCGACCGGCGGCTGCGCAGCCTGCCGGGCATCGGCGTGTGGACCAGCGCCGAGGTGCGCTCGCGGGCGCTCGGCGACGCCGACTCGGTGAGCTTCGGCGACTACCACGTGGCCGCCAACGTCACCTACGTCCTCACCGGCGAGGTCGGCGACGACGCGCAGATGGCCGAGCTGCTCGCGCCGTACGCCGGTCACCGGCACCGCGTGCAGCGACTGGTTGAGCTCGCCGGGCTGCAGCGCCCGCGGCGCGGCCCGCGGATGGCGCCGCGTCGGCACCTGCCGGCCCGCTGAGCCGCAGGCGCCGTCAGCGCCCGACGGCGTACCCCTGCATGCCACGCGGGTTGGCGCCGGCGGAGAGCACGCCCGTGGCGGGCTCGCGGCCGACGGCGCACATCCGGCCCAGCGACCAGGGCCCCTCCTCGACGACCTGGTGGCCGCGGCGGCGCAGGCCCTCGAGCAGCTCGGGCGCGACCCGCGACTCGGTGACCAGCGACCCGGGCTCCATGCCGCGCGGGTGGAAGGACCCCGGGAAGCTCGTGGTGTGGAACATCGGCGCGTCGATCGCCTGCTGCAGGGTGCGGCCCTGCGCCACGTGGCGCAGCAGGAAGAGCGACTGCCACTGGTCCTGCTGGTCGCCGCCGGGGGAGCCGCACGCGAGCACGGGCACGCCGTCGCGCAGCACCAGGGTGGGCGTGAGCGTCGTGCGCGGGCGCGCTCCGGGCTCGAGCGACGCGGGGAGCCCCTCGTCGAGCCAGAACATCTGCGACCGGCTGCCCAGGCAGAAGCCCAGGTCGGGGATCACGGGCGAGCTCTGCAGCCAGCCGCCGCTGGGCGTCGCCGAGAGGACGTTGCCCCACCGGTCGACCACGTCGAGGTGGCAGGTGTCGCCGCGGGTCTCGCCGTCGCGCTGCACGGTCGGCTCGCCCGTGGTGCCGTCGCTCGACGGCGCCACGCATTCGCCGGCGAGGAGGCGCAGGACGTGCTCGGAGAGCCGCGGCTCGCGACCGCCCGGGGAGCCCGGGCGCACGTCGAGGTCGGCGGTGTCGCCCACGAGGGCCGCGCGCCGGGCGAGGTACGCCGGGTCGAGCAGCTCGTGGACGCCGACGGGGGAGCGGTCGCCGAACCACGCCTCGCGATCGGCCATCGCGAGCTTCCAGCACTCCACGACCGCGTGCATCCCGCTCTCCGTGTCGGGGTCGAGCTCGCCGAGCTCCTCGAGCATCGCCAGGACCTGGAGCAGCGCCGGCCCCTGACCCCAGAGGTCGGTCTTGGCGACCTCGACGCCCTGCCAGGAGCGCACCACGGCCGGCTCCCAGGTCGCGGCGTAGTCGGCGAGGTCCTGGCCGGAGACCAGGCCGGGCAGCACCTCGCCCCCCGAGTGCCGCCACTCCTGCTCGCGGAAGGCGTCGACGGCCTCGGCGACGAAGCCCTCGCGCCACAGCCGGCGCGCCGACTCGGCGTCGCCCGCGTCGGCGAGCCGCTCCAGCACGGCGGCGTACGCCGGGTTGGTCACGAGCTCACCGGGCCGTGGCGGCCGCCCGCCGGGCAGCCACAGCGCCGCCGAGGGCTGCCAGTGCTCGGTGAAGAGGTCCTGGACCCGCGCGATGGTGTCGACCACGCGGCCCAGCACCGGGTGGCCGTCGCGGGCGTACGCCGTCGCGGGCTCGAGCACCGTGGCCAGCGGCAGGGACCCGTGGTCGCGCAGCAGCAGCAGCCAGGCGTCGACCGCGCCGGGCACGGCGGCGGCGACGACGCCGGACCCCGGCACGTGGTCGAGGCCCATGGCCGCGAAGGCCTCGCGGGAGGCGGCCGCCGGGGCGGGGCCCTGCCCGCACAGCACGCGCGGCGTGGGGTCGTCGGCGGTCGCGACGATCGCCGGCAGGTCGCCTCCCGGACCGTTGAGGTGCGGCTCCACGACGTGCAGCACGAAGCCTCCGGCGACGGCGGCGTCGAAGGCGTTGCCGCCGAGCTCGAGCATCCGCATCGCGGCCTGCGAGGCCAGCCAGTGGGTGGAGGAGACCATGCCGAAGGTGCCGGTCAGGGTGGGGCGCGTGGTGAAGTCCGAGAGCACCCGCCGAGCCTAGACAGGCGGTGGGACGCCAGGCAGGCTCCCCCCATGCGCAGCACGATGCAGGACGCCCAGCTCACCATCCGCGAGATCACCCGCCACGGCACCACCGTGCACCGCGACTCCGAGGTGGTCACGGCCACCGAGGACGGCACCCGGTCGCTGTCCTACGGCGAGCTCGGCGTGCGGGTCGCGCAGCTGGCCGGGGCGCTGCGGGGCCTCGGCGTCGAGGGCGACCAGCGCGTCGCGACCTTCATGTGGAACAACGCCGAGCACCTCACGGCCTACCTCGCGGTGCCCTCGATGGGCGCGGTGCTGCACACGCTCAACATCCGGCTGCCCGCCGACCAGCTCGTCTACATCGCCAACCACGCCGAGGACAAGGTGGTGCTGGTCGACGCCTCGCTGGTCGGCCTGCTGGTGCCGCACCTGGCGGCGATGGAGACCGTGGAGCACGTGGTCGTCGCGGGGCCGGAGGCGGCCGGCGCCGACCTCGCGCCGCTGCAGGGCCAGGGCGCCGAGGTGCACCGCTACGACGAGCTGCTCGACGCGCAGCCCGAGACCTTCGACTGGCCCGAGATCGACGAGCGCGACGCCGCCGCGATGTGCTACACCAGCGGCACCACCGGCAACCCCAAGGGCGTGGTCTACAGCCACCGCTCGGCCTACCTGCACTCCATGGCGATCTGGAGCGGCACCGTCGCGGCGCTCGACGCCCACTCCCGGGTGCTGCCGATCGTGCCGCAGTTCCACGCCAACGCCTGGGGTCTGGTGTACGCCGCCCTGATGAGCGGCGCGTCGCTGTGCATGCCCGACCGCTGGCTGCAGGCCGAGCCGCTGTGCCGCTTCATGGCCGCCTCGCGAGCCACCGTCTCCGGCGCCGTGCCGACGGTGTGGAACGACGTGCTGGGCCACCTCGAGCGGCACCCCGAGCAGAAGCCGGAGTCCCTGGGACTGATCCTGTGCGGCGGGTCGGCGGTGCCGCTCGCCCTGCAGCAGGCGCTGTGGCGCAAGCACGGCATCGAGGTCCGCCAGGCGTGGGGGATGACCGAGACCTCGCCGGTGGCCTCGGCGGGCCGGCCGCCGCTGGGCGTGGAGGAGGGCACCGACGAGGCCTGGCGCTACCGGGGCACCCAGGGACGCCTGCTCTGCGGGGTCGAGGGACGCATCGTGGGCGACGACGGCAGCGTGCTGGCCGACGACGGCGACGCGGTGGGCGAGCTGGAGGTGCGCGGGCCGTGGGTCACCGCGGAGTACTACCGCAGCGACGACCCCCAGGCGGCCGAGAAGTTCCACGACGGCTGGCTGCGCACCGGCGACGTCGGCAAGCTCGACGCCCTCGGCTACATCACGCTGACCGACCGCAGCAAGGACGTCATCAAGTCGGGCGGGGAGTGGATCTCCTCGGTCGACCTGGAGAACGCGCTGATGGCGCACGACGACGTGGTCGAGGCCGCGGTCGTGGCCATCCCCGACGAGAAGTGGGACGAGCGACCCCTGGCCACCGTGGTGGTGCGGGAGGGGGCGGACGTGACGGTCGAGCAGCTGCGCGAGTTCCTGGCCGCCGACTTCGCCAAGTGGCAGCTCCCCGACGCGTGGGCCTTCGTCGACCAGGTGCCGCGCACGAGCGTCGGCAAGTTCGACAAGAAGGTCATCCGCAAGCAGTACGCCGCGGGTGAGGTCGAGCTGCAGTGAGGGGCCGGGGGCACGCCCTAGCGGGTGCCCCAGGTGTAGACCTGCTTCTCCAGCTCGAGGTAGAGGAAGGTGTGCAGCGAGGTCACGCCCGGCAGCGGCTTGATGCGGGCGACGATCTCGAGCAGGTGGGCGTCGCTGTTGCCGATCACCTCGGCGATCAGCTCGAAGCCACCCGCGGTGAGCACGACGTAGACCACCTCGTGGATCTCGGCGAGCGCCGCGGCCACGGCCTTGACCTCGTCGTGCTCGACGCGGAGACCGACCATCGCCTGCCGGGCGAAGCCGAGCTGCAGCGGGTCGGTGACGGCGGTGATCTGGATGACGCCGGCCTCGGTGAGGCGGCGTACCCGCTCGACGACGTCCTCCTCGGGGAGCCCGACGACCTCCGCGATCTCGGAGTAGGGCCGGCGACCGTCGCGCTGGAGCAGCCCGATGATCGACTTGGTGGCGGGGTCGAGGACGGCCTGGGGAGGGCGGGTCGAGTGGCGCGGCACGCTGCGCCCCTCCGAGACCCGCTCACCCTTGATCACGCGCGTATCCTTCCATGCCGGACACGGCGTCAGCAGCGAATTCGGAGTGCCGGGTCGCTCAGCGCACGCCCCAGCTGTAGGTCTGCTTCGCGAGCTTGAGGTACATGAAGGTCTCCGTGGTGCGCACACCGGGCACGGCACGGATCCGGCCGGCCACGAGGTCGAGCAGCTCCTCGTCGCTGGCGCTGACCACCTCGCAGAGCACGTCGTAGCCCCCCGCGGTCATCACCACGTAGATGACCTCCTGGAGCGCGGCGAGCGCGTCGGCGACGGGCTGCACGGCGCCGTCGACGTGGATGCCGACCATCGCCTGGCGGCCGAAGCCGAGCTGCAGCGGGTCGGTGACGGCGACGATCTGCATCACGCCGGCCTCGGTGAGCCGCTGCACCCGCTGCCGCACGGCGGCCTCCGAGAGGCCCACCACCTTGCCGATGGCGGCGTACGAGCGACGACCGTCCTGCTGCAGCTGCTCGATGATCGACTTGGAGATCTCGTCGATGAGCCCGGTCGCTCGCCCTGCGCCCCGATCGCTCATGCCTCACATCGTGGCGCTGCGCCAGCCACCTTGGCAAGCGGTCTACTCCGCAATCCGCACCTGAAGGCCGTACTTTGTGACGGTTCCGTAGCGATCATGTGTCGTTGCCACGGAATCCCTTGCCACCAGTGGCTCTGTCGTGTTTTTCTCGGGCTCCCGAGCGAAGGAGGATCGGCGTGGCTGGCGAGTCCCCAGGACCCACCGCAGGATCCGGTGCAGGGCGTACGACGAGCCGGGCGCCCGGCGCCTCGCGGCGTACCTTCCTCAAGGGTGCGGGGATCGGTGCCTTCGCGCTGGGCAGCGCCGCCGTGCTGCCGCTCTTCGGCTCCGCGAGCGCCGTCCAGGACCCCGCGACCTGCCGGGCGACCGACGTGTCGCAGCGCGACAAGCGGCTCGTGGTCTCCAACTGGCCGGCCTACATCGACGTGGCGGAGGCCGGCGACGACCAGTACGTGACGACGCTGCAGGAGTTCGAGGAGCGCACCGGCATCAGCGTCAGCTACACCGACGACGTCAACGACAACGCGGAGTTCTTCGCCCGGGTGCGCAACCAGCTCGGTGCCTGCGAGCCCATCGACCGCGACATGATGATGCTGACCGACTGGATGGCCGCGCGCATGATCGGGCTGGGCTGGGTGCAGCCCATCTCGGCCGAGCGCGTGCCCAACCTGCACGCCAACCTGATCGAGCCGCTGCGCGGCCGGCAGTGGGACCCCGACCGCGAGTTCTCCGCTCCCTGGCAGAGCGGCCTGACCGGCATCGCCTACAACGCGAGCCTGACCGACGAGGTCGGCAGCTTCGAGGCGCTGATGACGCGCGACGACCTGCGCGGCCGGATCACGCTGCTCTCCGAGATGCGCGACACGATGGCCTTCATGCTCAAGGTCACCGGCGGTGACCCCGACGACTTCACCGATGACGACTGGTACAACGCGATCGACTACCTGCGCGGGCGGGTGCGGGCGGGCCAGGTGCGGGCCTTCACCGGCAACGAGTACATCCAGGACCTCACGGCGGGCAACATCGTGGCCTGCGAGGCGTGGTCCGGCGACGTCATCCAGGCGCAGTTCGACAACCCCGACATCAAGTTCGTGGTGCCGGAGGAGGGGCTGAACCTCTGGAGCGACAACATGCTCGTCCCCAACAAGGCCACGCACCTCGAGAACGCCGAGGCCTGGATCGACTACTACTACGAGCCCGCCGTGGCCGCGAAGCTCGCCGCGTGGGTCAACTACATCTGTCCGGTCGAGGGTGCCCGCGAGGAGATGGAGAAGATCGACCCCGACCTGGTCGACAACTTCCTGATCTTCCCCAGCGAGGACGACCTGGCCGACACCTTCGACTTCATGGCCCTCGACGAAGCGCAGAACCGGCAGTACGAAGGAGATTGGTCGGATGTCACAAGTGGCTGAGTCTGCCGAGACCGACGGCTCGACCGGGGCCGGCAGCGCGGGATCGGGCCTCCACCTGCGCAACCTGCGCAAGGAGTTCGCGGCCTTCACCGCGGTGCACGACCTCGACCTCGACGTCCCGAGCGGGTCCTTCTTCGCGCTCCTCGGCCCGTCGGGCTGCGGCAAGACGACCACGCTGCGCATGGTCGCCGGGCTCGAGACGCCGACCTCGGGCAGCATCGCCCTCGGCGAGCGCGACATCACCTGGGAGAAGCCCTACCGGCGGCCGGTCAACACCGTCTTCCAGAACTACGCGCTCTTCCCGCACCTCGACATCTACGAGAACGTCGCCTTCGGGCTGCGGCGCCGCAAGCGCAAGGACGTCGAGCGCGAGGTCGACGCCATGCTCGAGCTGGTGGAGCTGACCTCCCAGGCCCGCAAGAAGCCGGCGCAGCTCTCCGGTGGCCAGCAGCAGCGCGTGGCCCTGGCCCGCGCGATCATCAACCGCCCCGAGGTGCTGCTCCTCGACGAGCCGCTGGGAGCGCTCGACCTGAAGCTGCGGCGCTCCATGCAGATCGAGATCAAGCGGATCCAGACCGAGGTCGGGCTCACCTTCGTGCACGTCACGCACGACCAGGAGGAGGCCATGACCATGGCCGACACGGTCGCGGTGATGAACGCCGGGCACATCGAGCAGATGGGTGCGCCGGCCGAGCTGTACGAGAACCCCCAGACCACCTTCGTGGCCAACTTCCTGGGCCAGTCCAACCTGATCGAGGGCACCGTGCGCGGTCGCGACGGCGAGGACGTCAAGGTCGACATGCAGGGCACCGTCGTGACGATCCCCGGGCAGCGAGCCCACGTGGCGGGCAACGCCGGCGACCTCGGCTGGGTCGGGATCCGGCCGGAGAAGGTGCTGATCGCCGAGGAGGGGCAGGTCATCGACGCCCCGGGCAACAGCATCCCCGGCGGCGTCGTCACCGACGTCTCCTTCGTGGGCGTGAGCACGCAGTACCTCGTGCGGATGCCGTGGGGCCAGGAGCTGACGGTCTTCGAGCAGAACACCGGCCGCCGCCGGCTCTTCGCGAAGGGTGAGCGGGTCGACGTGTCGTGGCGCCCCGAGTACGCCTTCCTGCTCGACCACACGCAGGACCGCGCCGCCGGCCGTGACGAGGACGCCGACTGATGACCGAGGTCGCGACGCAGCCGCCGGAGGCGCGCGAGAGGCGCAAGCTCACCGGCTACTGGCTGCTCCTCCCCGGCGCCCTCTGGCTGCTGCTCTTCTTCCTGGTCCCCTTCTACTCGCTGATCGCGACGAGCCTCTACGACCCCGAGGGCTCGATCCTCACCGGCTACGACATGACGTGGGCCTTCGGCAACTACGTCACGGCGCTGCAGGACTACTGGCCGCCGCTCTTCCGGGCGCTCTGGTACGGCGCGGTGGCGACGCTGCTGTGCCTGGTCCTCGGCTACGTGCTGGCCTACGCGATCGCCTTCAAGGCGGGCCGCTGGAAGAACCTGATGCTGGTCCTGGTGATCGCGCCCTTCTTCACCAGCTTCCTGGTGCGCACGCTGTCGTGGAAGCTGCTGCTCGGCGACGAGGGGCTCATCGTCGACACGCTGCAGTTCCTCAACATCCTCGGCGACGACGGTCGGCTGCTGGCCACGCCCTTCGCCGTGATCGCGGGCCTGACCTACAACTTCCTGCCCTTCATGGTGCTGCCGCTCTTCGCCAGCCTCGACAAGATCGACCCGCGGCTCGTCGAGGCCTCCCGCGACCTCTACGCCCGTCCGATCGTGGGCTTCTTCAAGGTCACCTGGCCGCTGTCGCTGCCCGGCGTGGTCTCGGGCACGCTGCTCTGCTTCATCCCCGCGGTCGGCGACTACATCAACGCCCAGCTGCTCGGCAACACCCAGACCCGCGTCATCGGCGCCGTGATCCAGTCGTTGTTCACCGACGCCAACGACTTCGCGATCGCCGGCGCCCTGTCCATGATCCTGATGATCATGATCCTGGCGATGGTGCTGCTCTACGTGCGTCGCGCCGGGACGGAGGACCTGCTGTGAGCCCTGGGATGTCGCCGCTGCAGCGGATGGGCCGGTGGATCGGTCAGCACCTCGTGCTCGCCGGCGGGATCCTGGTGCTGATCTACATGTTCGTGCCGATCTTCGTGGTCGTGCTGATGAGCTTCAACGACCCGAAGAGCCGGCTGGTCTACCGCTTCGACGGCTTCACGCTGCAGAACTGGCTCAACCCCTGCGCCGACGCGGCCATGTGCAGCGCGGTGAGCCGCAGCATCCAGATCGGCCTGCTGGCCACGCTGATCGCGACCGTGCTCGGCACGATGATGGCCTTCGCGCTGGTGCGGCACCGCTTCCACGGTCGCTCGGTCGCCAACCTCGCGATCTTCCTGCCGATGGCGAGCCCCGAGATCGTGCTGGGCTCCTCGCTGCTCGCGCTCTTCGTCGCCGCGGGCTTCGCCGGGCAGCTCGGCTTCTGGACGATCCTGATCGCCCACATCATGTTCTGCCTGTCCTTCGTCGTCATCACCGTGCGGGCGCGCCTGGCGGGCCTCGACAACAACCTCGAGCAGGCGGCGATGGACCTCTACGCCAACGAGCGGCAGACCTTCCTGCGGGTCACCTTCCCGCTGGTCTTCCCGGGCATCCTGGGTGCGGCGCTGCTCGCCTTCTCGCTGTCCTTCGATGACTTCATCATCACCAACCTCAATGCCGGCAACACCACGACGTTCCCCATGTACGTGTGGGGCGTCGCGCAGCGCGGCGTGCCGATGCAGGTCAACGTCGTCGGCACGGTCATGTTCGTGATCTCCGTGGCCATCGTGGTGGGCGTCGAGCTCAACCGCCGACGGCAGGAGAAGGCGCTCGCACGATGAGCCGGGCCGAGCGGGCGCTGGCCGGCGCGTCGCCGTCGGTCTACTGGCTCGACGACCCCGACCGTCCGGAGCCGCTGCCGCCGCTCGGGGGTCCCGCGGCCGCCGACCTCGTCGTCGTGGGCGGCGGCTACCTCGGGCTCTGGACGGCGCTGCGCGCGGTCGAGCGCGACCCGGGCCTCGACGTGCTCGTGCTCGAGGCCGAGACCTGCGGCCACGCCGCCAGCGGGCGCAACGGCGGCTTCTGCGAGGCCAGTCTGACCCACGGCTTCGGCAACGGCCTGGCGCGCTGGCCCGACGAGATGCCACAGCTGCTCGAGCTCGGCCGCTCCAACCTCGACGGCATCGCCGCCACCGTGGCGGCGTACGAGATCGACTGCGACTTCGTGCGCACGGGCTCGCTGGCCGTCGCGACGCAGCCGCACCAGGTGGCCGAGCTGCGGTCGGCGTACGACGACATGGCGCGGCTGGGGGAGCACGTGACCTGTCTCGAGGGCGACGCCCTGCGGGCCAGGGTCGACTCGCCGGCGGCACTGGCCGCCTTCCACGACCCCGACTCCGCGCTGCTCGAGCCGGCGCGCCTGGCCTGGGGGCTTCGGGCGGCCTGCCTCTCGCGCGGCGTCCGCATCAGCGAGGGCAGCCGCGTCACCGGCCTGGGTCGGAGCGGGGCCGGCGTCACGCTGGGCGTCGACCACGGGGGACCGGTGGCGGCGCGCCACGTCGTCCTCGCCACCAACGCCTACCCGCCGCTGCTGCGCCGGCTGCGGCTGATGACGGTGCCGGTCTACGACTACGCCCTCATGACGGAGCCGCTGACGACCGAGCAGCGCGACGCCGTCGGGTGGTGGTGTGGGCGAGAGGGCTGGAGCGACGCCGGCAACCAGTTCATCTACGCGCGCACCACCCGCGACGGCCGCATCCTGTGGGGCGGGTACGACGCGATCTACCACTACGGCAGCCGGATCGCGCCGGCGTACGAGCAGCGTCGCGAGACCTCGCTGCTGCTCGCGGAGAAGTTCCTCGACACCTTCCCCCAGCTCGAGGACGTGCGCTTCTCCCACAGCTGGGGCGGAGTCATCGACACGTGCACCCGCTTCACCGCCTTCTACGGCACCGCCCTGGGCGGACGGGTCGGCTACGCCGCCGGCTTCACCGGGCTCGGCGTCGCAGCCACCCGCTTCGCCGCCGACGTGGTGCTCGACCTGCTCGGTGGCGAGGAGACCGAGCGCACGGCGCTGGAGATGGTGCGCACCAAGCCGCTGCCCTTCCCGCCCGAGCCGGCTCGCTACCTCGGCATCGAGGCGATGCGCCGCTCGCTGGCGGCCGCCGACGCCAACGGCGGCCGGCAGAACGCCTTCCTCAAGGCGATGGACAGGCTCGGCTTCGGGTTCGACTCGTGACCGGCAGCGACGGGTGGCTCACCGCGGTACGCCGCTCCAGCGCCCACGGCCTCGCGCTGGCACGGCTCAACGCGCTGCTGCCCGACGACGTCCCGACCGAGCTCCGGGCCGTGACCTACCGTCACGCCGACGACGGCTGGCAGGTCTTCTGGGTCGTCGAGGGTGCCCCCGGCCCCGCCCTGCGGTCGGTGCTCGAGCGGGCCCGCCGTCAGTGCGAGCAGGAGTGCGCCAGCGTCTCGCTCAGCGTGGTGCGCGTCCCTCCCGGTGCCGGGCGGATCCCGGTGGTGGGCATTCGACTGCTCTACTCCCGCTCCAGCGCCCGCCAGGCGTAGCGTCTGCGCCGTGAGCCACCGCGTCTTCACCACCTCCGTCGCGTCGGTCTACCCGCACTACGTCACCAAGGTCGAGCGCAAGGGCCGCACCCGCGCCGAGCTCGACGAGGTGATCACGTGGCTCACCGGCTACGACGAGCCGACGCTCCGCTCCCACCTCGACGCCGGCACCACCTTCGAGGACTTCTTCGCCGGCGCCGACCTCAACCCCCACGTCTCGCTGATCACCGGCTCGGTCTGCGGCGTGAGGGTGCAGGAGGTCGAGGACCCCCTGATGCGCCGCATCCGCTACCTCGACAAGCTCGTCGACGAGCTTGCCAAGGGCCGGCCGATGGAGAAGGTGCTGCGGTCGTAGGGACCGCACGCACGGGGGCGGCTCACGCGGGGGCGTCGAGCATCTCGAGGAGTCGCGTGACGGTGGCCCAGTTGCGCATCGTCTGGACGGGCTGCTGCGCCCCGCTCCCGCGCCGGCGACCCAGCTCGGCCGCGAGCACGCTGCGGCCCAGCCCGTCGGGAGTGCGCAGGTAGAGACATGCCCCCCGAGCGGTCGCCTCGTCGCGGCTGCCCTTCGCCGAGGCCCGCTCCTCGGCGGCGCGCACCGCGGCGACCTCGTCGGGTCCGATCGGGTCGCGGTGGAAGACCGCGTGCAGCCGCTTCGGGTCGGTCTCCTGCGGGTAGGGGTTGGAGGACACCACCGCCGCGAGCTCGTCGCGGGAGAGGACGACGACCCGGGTCCGCACATCCGTGCTCTCCTCGATCGCCGCCTCGAGCTCGAGGGCGAGCTCGAGTGCGCCTCGCCCAGGGCTGCCGAAGACGACGTTGCCGCTGCGGATGTACGTCGCGACGTCCCCGTAGCCGAGTCGCTCCGCGATGTCGCGCAGGTCGGACATCGCGAGCTGGTTGTGCTTGCCGACGTTGACGCCGCTGAGCAGGCCGACATGGGTGCGCATCGCCTCATCGTCCCCGTTCGAGGGGGCCGCCGCCACGCGGTCGCTCTCGCATCTCTACGTCCGCCGGTGGAAGGCGACCTTCCCGTCGGGCAGTCGGTGGGTCTCGTAGTCGGGGTCGTGGATGCGGCGGTGGTGGTGGGCGCAGAGAAGCCGTCCGTTGGCCAGGTCGGTCGGGCCGTCGGATGACCAGGGTCGGTCGTGGTGGGCGTGGCACATCGCGGGTGGGGCGTCGCAGTGCTCGGCGGTGCAGCCGCGCTGTTGCTGCGCCAGGGCGAGGCGCTGGGCCTTGGTGAAGAGTCGCTGGTGGTGCCGTGGTCGAGGACCTGGCTGGTGCCTCCGAGGACCATCGGGATGAGTTGGTGACGAGCGGCCAGGCGGCGGGCCTCGGCGGCAGGGATGCGGTGGCCGGTGTCGAGGGTGGCGACGCCGGCATCGGTCAGGCGGCCGAGGAGCTGCTCCAGGGTCATGGTGACCACCACGGTGGCGTCGCCCCCGCCGGCGGTCGGCAGGTCGCGAGCGGTGAGGCGCTCGACGAGCTCGGCGAACGCCTCGCCGCGGCGGGTCGCGTAGGGGCGTCGGGCGTGCGGGGGCGTGGTCTCGACAGGCTCGACCGACGAGGACGGGTCGACCGACGAGGACGGCTCGACCCGCGTCGAGTCGTGTCTGGGGCGAGCCGGAGACATCAGGGCCTGGAGGGCCTTGGTGAGCATGGCGCCGTGCAGCTTCGGGATCCGGAAGCGGCCGGGGCAGGTGCCGTCGGGGTGCTCGCGCATCTCGAAGGACATCAGCGCAGCGGCGCGGCGTTCCTCGGCCTCCAGGGCGCGGCCCTCGCGGGCCTCGGCCTGGTCGGGGGCGACGACCTCGTGGAGCCGCTTGCCCAGGATCGCGAGGTCGCGGGCGTCGTGGCGGGAGGCGTGGTCGATCAGAAACGCCTCGGCCGAGGCCCGCTGCTCGGCGGTGACGGCGTCGGGTCCGGCGGTGGGGAGCGCGTCGAGGGCGTGGGCGATGGTGCGGGCCTGGTCGGCATTGACCGCCCCCGCTGCGAGGGCTGCCTCGAGCCGATGGTGGCGCGCGTCGAGCGCGTGGGCGAGGTGGAGGTCGGCACGGGCGTGTTGGCGGCGCTGCCTGGTCTCGCGGGCGGCCCAGTCAGCAGCCGTGCGCTCGCCGGACTCGGTGCAGGCGCCGCGGCGCTCGGCCTCGGCGAGCACCTCCAGGCGCAGCGCGGCCAGCCGTGACTCCACGGTCGCGAGCCCGACCAGCGTCTCTCGCAGCTCCTCAGGGGTCATCGCCCATACCGGTCGGGAGGCGCTGCTGTGGAGGTGGTCGAGGCGGGCGTGGGCACGGCGGGTGAAGTCGGCGACCGGGTGGGTCGCGGTGTCCTCGGTTGCCGTGGCCATACCTGTATCCAAGCATCGAGGTCCGACAGAAACCGCAGGTCAGAGGCACTTTCGACCAGCATGTGGACGACCAGTTCCTGACGAGCCTCGAGGCGCGCGCGGCCCCTCCGCCGAGTCGCTCACCGGGTCTCGAGACAGGCGCTGCGCGCCTTCCTCGACCACCCGGGCCCAGGCGGTCGAGCCTGTCGAGACCCCACACCAACCGCCTCGAGACCCCGCAAGCCGCCCACTCACCAGGTCTCGAGACAGGCGCTGCGCGCCTTCCGCGGCACCTGGGTCCGGCCCGATGGAGCGGCCCAGCAGATCCACCTCGACCTCTACGTCGACGACGTGGCGCCGGCGCACGAGGAGGTCCTCGGCCTGGGGGCCACGGTGCTGCAGCAGCAGTACGCCGCGACCGACCCCGAGGGCTTCTGGGTCTACGCCGACCCGGCGGGCCACCCCTTCTGCCTGTGCTGGTAGCCCTCAGGTGCCGGCGCCGCGCAGGCGGTGCCGAGCGCCGAGCCAGGGCTTGACCCAGGTCATGTCCTCCGGGCGCAGCGGCTCCCCGCACGCGCTGCAGGTCTCGGCGCGGGTGGTCTCCTGCCCGCACGACTCGTGCACCAGTGCCATGTGGTCACCGTCGGGCGGCGTGGTGGTGTGCCGCTCGCCCCACAGGGCGAGCTGCTGCAGCACGGGCAGGAGATCGGCGCCGGCGTCGGTGGCGACGTAGCGCTGCCGGGTCCGGCCGGCGCGGGTGTAGTCGACGGTGCTCAGCAGTCCGGCCTCGCGCAGGGTGCGCAGGCGCCGGCTGAGGACGGCCTCGGAGATCCCCAGGTTGTCGCGCAGGGCGTCGAAGCGGCCGTTGCCGTGCAGCACGTCGCGCATGATCAGCAGCACCCAGGGATCGCCGAGCACGTCGAGCGAGCGGCGTACCGGACAGGGCTCGCCCGACCAGTCGGAGCGCAAGGGCATGGCACGACCTCCGGGCGGACCGCTAGCGTGACGCCGACATCATACTTCGTTGGAGAAAGTCAGGCGATGGTGACTCTCGCGAGCGACGGCCGCCGGCAGCGCGGCCGGCTCCACCCGGCGTGGGCGGTGGCGGCGGTGGCCTTCCTGGCCCTCGTGGGTGCGGCCGGCTTCCGGGCCGCGCCCGGGGCGCTGATCGTGCCGCTGCACGAGGAGTTCGGCTGGTCGACCAGCGTGATGTCGCTGGCCGTCAGCATCAACCTGCTGCTCTACGGCCTCACCGCGCCCTTCGCCGCCGCCCTGATGGACCGCTTCGGCGTACGCCGCGTGGTCGCGTCCGCGCTGTCGCTCGTCGCGCTCGGCGCGGGCGGCAGCGTGCTGATGACCGCGTCGTGGCAGCTGCTCGTGACCTGGGGCGTGCTGATCGGGCTGGGCACTGGCTCGATGGCGCTCGTCTTCGCGGCGACGATCGCCCAGCGCTGGTTCACCCGCCGCCGCGGCCTGGTGATGGGGGTGCTGACCGCCGGGTCGGCCACCGGGCAGCTGGTCTTCCTGCCGCCCGTGGCCTACCTCGCCGAGACCGCGGGCTGGCGCGTCGCCTCGCTCGTCGTCGCGGCCGGGGCGCTCGCCGTCGTCCCCGCGGTGTGGCTGGTCCTCCGCGACCACCCCGCCGACCGCGGGGTGCGGCCCTACGGCGCCGACGCGTCGTACGTCGCTCCGCCCGCCGTCAGCGGCAGTGCCGCGCGCCGGGCGCTGGAGGGGCTGGCCTTCGCCTCACGGCAGCGCTCCTTCTGGGCGCTGGCCCTCGCCTTCGCCATCTGCGGGGCCACCACCAACGGCTTGATCGGGATCCACTTCATCCCCTCCGCGCACGACCACGGCATGGCGACGACCACGGCCGCGGGGCTGCTCGCCGTCGTCGGGATCTTCGACATCGCCGGCACCGTGGCCTCCGGCTGGCTGACCGACAAGGTCGACCCGCGGCTGCTGCTGGTGCTCTACTACGCCTTCCGCGGGGTCGGCCTGCTCCTGCTGCCGCAGCTGCTCTCCGACTCCGTGCACCCGAGCATGGTTCTCTTCATCGTCATCTGCGGCCTCGACTGGGTCGCCACGGTCCCGCCGACGGCCGCGCTGTGCCACCAGGCCTTCGGTGAGCGCGGCACCATCGTCTTCGGCTGGGTCTTCGCCTCCCACCAGATCGGCGCCGGTGCCGCCGCCCTCGGAGCCGGGGTCGTGCGTGACACCTTCGGCAGCTACACCTACGCCTGGTGGGCCGGGGCGCTGCTCTGCGGGGTCGCGGCGCTGCTGTCGATGGGGGTGCGTGCCAGCTCGCCGACGGGCGTCCGCGACGATGGCGGGGCACCCGCCCCCTCGTCGAAGGAGACCTCCCCATGACCCACCTGCTCCGTGTCGGTGACCGTGTCCCGCAGGTCGACCCCGGGGCGTTCGTCGCTCCCGGCGCCGTCGTCGTCGGTGACGTGACGATCGCAGCGGGGGCGAGCGTCTGGTACGCCAGCGTCGTGCGCGCCGACACCGCGCCCGTCGTCATCGGGGAGGACTCCAACATCCAGGACGGCTCGGTGCTGCACGCCGACCCCGACCACCCGCTGACGGTCGGACGGCGGGTCACCGTGGGTCACCGGGTGGTGCTGCACGGCGCCACCGTCGAGGACGACGTGCTCGTCGGGATGGGCGCGGTCGTGATGAACGGCGCCCACGTCGGCGCCGGGTCCGTCATCGGCGCCGGCGCCGTCGTCACCCAGGGCACCCAGATCCCGCCCGGCTCGCTGGTGCTCGGCTCGCCCGCCAAGGTGGTGCGCGAGGTCCGCGACGCGGAGCGGGGCATGATCGAGCGCGGCGCGACCAACTACGTCACCCGTGCCCAGGAGCACCGCTCGGCCACGCCGGTCGACTGACCCTCAGCAGCAGCGGCCCTGCGTGCCCTGCTCGCGGTGGTCGTCGCGGTGCCGCTCGAACTGGCGCCGGGTCATCGGCGTACGGCCCTCGCGCGCGCAGCGCTCGAGGTAGTCGTCCCACTTCGACTCGCCGCTGAGCTGGCGGGCGTACCAGCGCACGCCCGCCAGGACCCGGCGTACGGGCGCGGTGGCGACGCCTGCGCCCGGGCTCACGAGCGGACCCTCTCGCGCTCCCACTCGGCGACGGCCGCCTTCTCCTCCTTGGTGGCGATGAAGTCCTTCGGGGCCACGATCTCCGACGGGGTGGCGTCGACCTCGGTGGTCGGCAGCACGCCCGCACGGGCGGCCCTGACCCAGATCACGGCAGCGTTGGCGACGATGACGAGGACCAGCAGCGCGAAGCTCGCCTGCAGGATGCCGTTGACCGTGCTGTTGGTGATCACGGTGCCCATCTGGTCGAGGTCGGTGGCCGGGGCCAGCACGTCGCCGGCCTCCCGCGCGGCGCGGTAGCGGTCGGCCTGGGCGAAGTAGCCGATGGCCGGGTTGTCGCTGAAGACCTTCTGGTAGCTCGCCGTCAGCGTGACCACGAGGTCCCAGGCGAGCGGCACCGCGGGCACCCAGACGTACTTCCACCAGCCGTGCTTGCAGAAGAGCGTGACGGCCAGGGTCAGCGCGATCGCGGCCAGCAGCTGGTTGGCGATGCCGAAGAGCGGGAAGAGCTGGTTGATGCCGCCGAGCGGGTCGGTGACGCCGACGTAGAGCATGTAGCCCCAGGCGCCGACGGTGATCGCGGAGGCGCCCCAGGCGGCGGGCTTCCACGAGGTGTCGCCGAACTTGGGCCACACGTTGCCGATCGTGTCCTGGAGCATGAAGCGGCCCACCCGGGTGCCGGCGTCGACGGCGGTGAGGATGAAGAGCGCCTCGAACATGATCGCGAAGTGGTACCAGAAGGCCGAGAGGCCGCCGCCGAAGGCCTCGCTGAAGATCAGCGAGATGCCGAAGGCGAGCGTCGGCGCGCCGCCCGTGCGCGAGACCAGCTCCTCCTCGACGCTGGCGGACGCCGCGGCCAGCTGGTCGGGCGTGATGGTGAAGCCGAGCGTGGAGACGAACTCCGAGGCGCCCTCGACGGTGCCGCCGGTGACGCCGGCGGGGGAGTTCATCGCGAAGTAGAGCCCCTGGTCGATGACGCAGGCGGCGATGAGGGCGGAGATGGCGACGAAGGACTCCATCAGCATGCCGCCGTAGCCGACCATGCGGACGTGGCTCTCCTTGGCCAGCATCTTCGGCGTGGTGCCCGAGGAGATCAGGGCGTGGAAGCCGGAGAGCGCGCCGCAGGCGATGGTGATGAAGAGGAAGGGGAAGAGCTTGCCGGCGAAGACCGGTCCGGTGCCCTCGACCGCGAAGTCGGTGACCGCCTGCGTCTGCAGCACCGGCGCGGCCAGGATCAGGCCCACCGCGAGCAGCACGATGACGCCGATCTTCATGAAGGTGGAGAGGTAGTCGCGCGGCGTGAGCAGCATCCACACCGGCAGGATCGAGGCGACGAAGCCGTAGACGACGAGCGCGATCGTGAGCGTCTCGGGGGAGAGCGTCAGCGGCTCGGCGAGGCCGGAGCCGTCGACCCAGCCGCCGCCGATGATGGCGAGCAGGAGCAGCACCACGCCGATGCCGGTGACCTCCATGACCCGGCCGGGACGCAGGTAGCGCAGGTAGAAGCCCATGAAGAGCGCGATGGGGATCGTCAGCCCGATCGAGAAGACGCTCCAGGGCGACTCGGCCATCGCGTTGACCACGACGAGGGCCAGCACCGCGAGCAGGATGATCATGATCGCGTAGACGGCGATCAGCGCCGCGATGCCGCCGACGGTGCCGATCTCCTCGCGGATCATCTGGCCCAGGCTCTTGGCGTCGCGGCGCATCGAGAAGAACATCACGACCATGTCCTGCACGGCCCCGGCGAAGATGACGCCGACGATGATCCAGATCGTGCCGGGCAGGTAGCCCATCTGCGCCGCCAGCACCGGACCGACGAGCGGGCCGGCGCCCGCGATCGCGGCGAAGTGGTGGCCGTAGAGCACCCGCCGGTCGGTGACCTCGAAGTCGGTGCCGTCGGCCAGCCGCTCGGCCGGCGTCGCACGGCGGTCGTCGAGCCGCAGCACCCGCCCGGCGATGAACTTGGAGTAGAAGCGGTAGGCGATGACGTACGACGCCAGCGCCGCGAAGAGGATCCACAGCGCGGAGACGTCCTCGCCGCGCGAGAGGGCGAGCATCGCCCACGAGATCGCGCCGACCACGGCGATGCCGCCCCAGACCGCCATCTGCAGGGGGGACATCCGCGTGCGGGGGGCGTCGGGGGACGCCCCTCCGGACGGTCGGGCCGAGGTGTCGGTCGTCATGGTGCGCCTCCCGCATCCGAGACTGTGGGCGTCGTCACACTAAGGCACGCGGACGCCCGCGCCCGTCGAGGCTCGCCTCAGGGAGCGGGTGGCGCCGCCTCTACAGCCGGCTCCAAGCCTCGGTGAGCACGCCGCGCAGCGTCGACTCGATGAAGTCGAAGTGCTGCTGCTCGAGCACCAGCGGGGGAGCGAGCTGGATGACCGGGTCGCCCCGGTCGTCGGCGCGGCAGTAGAGACCGGCCTCGAAGAGCGCGCCGGAGAGGAAGCCGCGCAGCAGCCGCTCGGACTCCTCGTCGGTGAAGGTCTCCTTGGTGGTCTTGTCCTTGACCAGCTCGATGCCGTAGAAGTACCCGTCGCCGCGGACGTCGCCGACGATCGGCAGGTCGGTCAGCTTCTCCAGCGTGGCGCGGAAGTCGCCCTCGGTGGCGCGCACGTGCTCGTTGAGCTGCTCGCGCTCGAAGATGTCGAGGTTGGCCATGGCGACGGCGGTGGAGACCGGGTGGCCGCCGAAGGTGTAGCCGTGGGCGAACATGTTGTCGCCCTTGGCGAAGGGCTCGAAGAGCCGGTCGGTGGCGATCATGGCGCCGAGCGGCGAGTAGCCGGACGTCAGCCCCTTGGCGCAGGTGATGATGTCGGGCTGGTAGCCGTAGCGCTCGGCGGCGAACATGTGGCCCAGCCGCCCGAAGGCGCAGATGACCTCGTCGGAGACGAGCAGCACGTCGTACTCGTCGCAGATCTCGCGGACGCGCTGGAAGTAGCCGGGCGGGGGCGGGAAGCAGCCGCCGGAGTTCTGCACCGGCTCGAGGAAGACGGCGGCCACGGTGTCGGGGCCCTCGAACTCGATCGCCTCGGCGATCCGGTTGGCGGCCCACTGGCCGAAGGCCTCGAGGTCGTCGCCGTGCTCGGTCGCCCGGTAGAAGTTGGTGTTGGGCACCCGGAAGGTCGAGGGCACCAGCGGCTCGAAGGGCGCCTTCATGCCGGGCAGGCCGGTGATCGACAGCGCACCCTGCGGCGTGCCGTGGTACGCGATGGCGCGGCTGATCACCTTGTGCTTGGTCGGCTTGCCGGTGAGCTTGAAGTACTGCTTGGCCAGCTTCCACGCCGACTCGACGGCCTCGCCGCCACCGGTGGTGAAGAAGACGCGGTTGAGGTCGCCGGGGGCGTACTCGGCGAGCCGGGCCGCGAGGTCGATCGCGCTGGGGTGGGCGTAGGACCACAGCGGGAAGAAGGCGAGCTCGGCCGCCTGCTTGGCGGCGGCCTCGGCCAGCTCGGTACGACCGTGGCCCGCCTGGACCACGAAGAGCCCGGCGAGCGCGTCGAGGTACTTGTTGCCGGCCTCGTCCCAGATGTAGGGGCCCTCACCGCGGACGATCGTCTGCACCGGGTGCGCGTCGTAGGTCGAGTGGCGCGTGAAGTGCATCCACAGGTGGTCCTTCGCCGCCTGCTGGCGCGCCTGGTCGGGCTGGTGCTGGGTCATGACCCCAGTGTGCCGTCCCTCCCCGGCGCCCGCAAACGATTCGGGGCCGAGTCGCGACGACTTCGACTGGATCCGCGATCAAACGGCGTTGAACCTACCGAATCCGTTGTCCCCTCACTATCCTCGGCGCCATGGCTGAGACCCACTTCCGCAACGTGATCGGTGGCGAGGCGGTCGACGCCGCCTCCGGCGAGACCTACGACGTGCTCGACCCGACGACCGGCGAGGTCTACGCCACGGCGCCGATGTCGGGTCGGGAGGACCTCGACCGTGCCTACGGCGCCGCGGAGGCCGCCTTCGACGACTGGGGACGGCGTACGCCGCGCGACCGCGCCAAGGCCCTGCTCGACATCGCCGGCGCGATCGACGACCACGTCGAGGAGATCAACGCCGTCGAGTGCCGCGACACCGGCAAGCCCCTCGGCATCACCATGTCGGAGGAGATGCCCTACGCCTCCGACCACTTCCGCTTCTTCGCCGGGGCGTCCCGGCTGCTCGAGGGCCGCTCCGCCGGGGAGTACATGGACGACCACACCTCCTACGTGCGGCGCGAGCCGATCGGCGTCGTGGGGCAGGTGACGCCGTGGAACTACCCGCTGATGATGATGATCTGGAAGGTCGCGCCGGCGCTCGCGGCCGGCAACACCGTCGTCCTCAAGCCCAGCGACACCACGCCGGCCTCCACGACGTACTTCGCGCAGCTGTGCCAGGAGTTCCTGCCGCCCGGCGTCTTCAACGTGGTCTGCGGCGACCGGGAGACCGGTCGGGCGCTGGTCGAGCACCCGACGCCCCAGATGGTCGCCATCACCGGGTCCGTGCGGGCGGGCATGGAGGTGGCGCGCTCGGCGGCGTCCGACCTGAAGAAGGTGCACCTCGAGCTCGGCGGCAAGGCGCCGGTGATCGTCTTCGACGACGCCGACGTCGAGAAGGCGGCCCAGGGCATCGCCGAGGCCGGCTACTTCAACGCGGGGCAGGACTGCACCGCCGCGACGCGCGTGCTCGCCGGCCCCCGCGTGCACGACGACTTCGTCGCCGCGCTCACCGAGGCCGCCCGCGCGACCCGCACCGGCATGCCCGACGACGAGGACGTGCTCTACGGACCGCTCAACAACGGCAACCAGCTGGCGCACGTCTCCGGCATGGTCGACCGGCTGCCAGAGCACGCGCGCGTCGAGACCGGGGGAGCGCGGCAGGGGGACCGCGGCTACTTCTACGAGCCCACGGTGCTCTCGGGCCTGCAGCAGCAGGACGAGCAGATCCAGACCGAGATCTTCGGGCCGGTGATCACGGTGCAGCGCTTCGGCGACGAGGCCGAGGCGCTGCGCCTGGCCAACGGCGTCCGCTACGCGCTGGCCTCCAGCGTCTGGACCAGGGACCACGGCACGGCGATGCGGATGGCGCGCTCGCTCGACTTCGGCTGCGTCTGGATCAACACGCACATCCCCTTCCTCTCCGAGATGCCGCACGGCGGCTTCAAGCACTCCGGCTACGGCAAGGACCTCTCGATGTACGGACTCGAGGACTACACGCGGCTCAAGCACGTCATGCACTACATCGGGGCGGAGGACGCCTGATGCGCATCCTGCTGGTGGGAGCCGGCGGCGTCGGCTCCGCCTTCACCGCGATCGCCGCGCGTCGTGACTTCTTCGAGCGCTGCGTGGTGGCCGACTACGACGCCGCGCGGGCCGAGCGCGCGGTCGCGGCCGTCGGCGACGAGCGCTTCGTCGCGGCGCAGGTCGACGCGTCCAGCGCCGAGGCCGTCGAGGCCCTGGTGCGCGAGCACGGCGCGACGCACGTGATGAACGCCGTCGACCCCGTGTTCAACATGAGCATCTTCGACGGTGCCTTCGCTGCGGGCGCCGACTACGTCGACATGGCCATGAGCCTGTCGCGCCCGCACCCGGAGCGGCCCTACGAGGAGTGCGGCATCAAGCTCGGCGACGAGCAGTTCGCGGTCGCCGACCGCTGGGAGCGGGCGGGGCGCCTCGCGCTCGTCGGGATCGGGGTCGAGCCGGGACTCTCCGACGTCTTCGCGCGCTACGCCGCGGACCACCTCTTCTCCGAGATCGACGAGCTCGGCACCCGCGACGGCGCCAACCTCGTGGTCACCGACGACGACGGCAACGAGATCTTCGCGCCGTCCTTCTCGATGTGGACCACGATCGAGGAGTGCCTCAACCCCCCGGTGATCTGGGAGGAGGGGCGCGGCTGGTTCACCACGCCGCCCTTCTCCGAGCCCGAGGTCTTCGACTTCCCCGAGGGCATCGGCCCGGTCGAGTGCGTCAACGTCGAGCACGAGGAGGTGCTGCTGATGCCGCGCTGGGTCGACGCCAAGCGCGTGACCTTCAAGTACGGCCTCGGCGACGAGTTCATCACCATCCTCAAGGTGCTCCACACCCTCGGCCTCGACCGCACCGAGAAGGTCCGGGTCAAGGGCGTGGACGTCTCCCCGCGCGACGTCGTCGCCGCGGTCCTGCCCGATCCGGCGAGCGTCGGGCCCCGCATGACCGGCAAGACCTGCGCCGGGCTCCACGTCACCGGCCGGGGCAAGGACGGCGAGCCGAGGTCGACGTACCTCTACCACGTGGTCGACAACGCCTGGTCGATGCAGGAGTACGGCCACCAGTGCGTGGTCTGGCAGACCGCGGTCAACCCGGTCGTCGCGCTCGAGCTGCTCGCGCGGGGCGAGTGGTCGGGCACGGGCGTGCTCGGCCCCGAGGCCTTCGACGCCGTGCCCTTCCTCGACCTGCTCACCGAGTACGGCAGCCCCTGGGGCCAGCGGGAGCAGTGAGCAGGAGCGGGCCCTGGCAGGGCTCAGGCGGCCAGGACCTGCTTGGCGCCCTGGGGAGCCTTGCTGCCGGTGAGGAGGGCCTGAGGGGCGCCGCACCAGCAGGTGAAGTGCATCTCGATGCCGTGGTCGGTGTTGACCAGCTCGTGGATCTGGCTGGTGCTCATGAGCTGACGGCGCTCGCAGGCGGTGCAGGTGTGGACGAACATCGGGGAACCTCCCTGGCTCTCTCTCGGTGACGGGCTGTCGACCTCCAGTCTGACGCTCCACCATCGATAGCGGTATCCTTCTCTTCCTGCATGACACGAAGGATCTGCCTATAGGGCCAGGTCACCGGGCCCGAGGCGTGAGGAGGCTGTGACCGTGCTCACCCTGCACCAGCTGCGCTGCTTCCTCGCGGCGTACGAGGAGGGCTCGCTGACCGCGGCCGCCGACCGGCTCGGGTATGCCCAGCCGTCGGTCTCGGAGCAGATCCGCAACCTGGAGGCCACCCTCGGCGCACCGCTCTTCCGGCGGGTCGGCCGAGGCGTGGTGGCGACCACCGTGGCCGACGAGTTCCGCCCCCACGCGGAGCGCACGCTCGCCGCCGCCGAGGAGGCGCGGGCCGCGGTCGCCAGCCAGGTGCGGCTGGAGACGGGCACGATCCGCTTCGGCATGTTCGGCATCGCGCGGCTCTACGCGGGCGCCGACCTGGTCGCCGACGTGCTCGCCCGCTACCCGGGGGTCCGGGTCGAGCTCATCGGCACCAACAGCACCGAGGTGCAGGAGGAGCTGCGACGCGGCCGGCTGGAGGCGGCCATGATCGCCGTGCCGCAGCTGGAGAGCGAGGGCTTCACCGTGACGCCCGTCGCCCGCGACGAGCTCGTCTACGTCAGTCGCGACCCCGCCCGGCTGGCGACGGCGGTGACCCCGCACCGGCTGTCGCTGGCGACCCTGGTGATGCCGGAGACGACCTTCCGGCAGGTCGACTCGGTGCGCATCCTGCTGCGCCAGATGCTCCACGAGACCGGGCGCAACCCGCAGACGCGCATCGAGGTCGAGGACGTGGAGACCGCGGTCGAGCTCGCCGGCATGGGGCTGGCCGACACGGTCATCACCAAGGGCGCGGCCGAGCAGCTGCTGCCACGGCTCGCGCCCGAGGCGGGCTGGGTGTCGCTGCGGCCCCGGCAGTACGACACCCTCGCCATCGTGCACCGCCGCGACGCGATCCTCTCGCCCGCGGCGCGGCTGATGATCGAGCTCGCCACGGCGCGGATCCAGGCCATCGCGGAGCCCGTCAACCCGCGCTGACGATCACCCCACGAAGAGGCAGAAAGGATGGCCCGCCGGGTCGGCCAGCACGTAGAGCGGCTCGTCGGGGTCGTCGCGGCGGTCGAGCAGCAGCGTGCCGCCCAGCTCCTCGGCGACGGCCCGGTGGCGCTCCAGCGCGGCCACGTCGGGCGCGACCATGTCGAGGTGCAGCTGCATCGGCACGTCGTGGCTCGGCCACGTCGTCGGGGTGAGCCGCTCGACCTGCTGGAAGGCCAGCGCAGAGCCGCCGTCGGGGCGGCGCAGCACCAGCCAGTCCTTCTCGGGCTCACCCTCGGCCGGAGGCTCGTCGCCCGGTCGGTAGACCAGGCCGAGCAGCCGGCGGTAGAACTCGGCGTCGCGGCGTACGTCGGTGGTGTCGAGCACGGTCTGCCCGAGCACGGGGTGGTCGCTCATGCTGCCTGCCTATCGCGAGCCACCGACAGCGCGGGCGCTCAGAGGCCGAGCGCGACCTCCTCGATCACGTCGAGGGCCTCGTCGAGCAGGTGGTCGGGCATCACGAGCGGGGGCAGGAAGCGCAGCACGTTGCCGTAGGTTCCGCAGGTCAGCGTCAGCACGCCACGCTCGTGGCAGCCCTTGCTGAGCGCCGACGCCGTCGCCGCGTCGGGGGTCGTGGTGCCGGGCTCGACGACCTCGACCGCGAGCATCGCGCCCCGGCCACGGATCTCACCGAGCGCGGGGAACTTCTCGGCCAGCGTGGAGAGCCGGTCGCGCATCGTCTGCTCGATCCGCCGGGCGGCGGCGTTGAGGTCGAGCTCCTCCATCGTGGCGATCGCGCCGAGCGCGGCCGCGCAGGCCACCGGGTTGCCGCCGTAGGTGCCGCCGAGGCCGCCGCCGTGGACGGCGTCCATCATCTCGGCGCGCCCCACCACCGCGGCCAGGGGCATGCCGCCGGCGACGCCCTTGGCCACCGTGACCAGGTCGGGGACGACGCCCTCGTGCTCGCAGGCGAACCACGCGCCCGTGCGGCACATGCCCGACTGGATCTCGTCGGCGACGAAGACGATGCCGTGCTGACGGCACCACTCGGCCAGGGTCGGGAGGAAGCCGGGCGCGGGCACCACGAAGCCGCCCTCGCCGAGCACCGGCTCGATCACCAGGCAGGCGAGGTTGTCGGCGCCGGCCTGCTTCTCCAGCACGTCGATGGCGCGGGCCGCCGCCTGCTCGCCGGTGATCTCGACCGGCTCGCGGAAGGGGTAGGACATCGGCGCGCGGTGGACGTCGCCCGCGAAGGGACCGAAGCCGTCCTTGTAGGGCATGTTCTTGGCCGTCATGGCCATCGTGAGGTTGGTGCGGCCGTGGTAGGCGTGGTCGACCACGGCGACGCCGGTGCGACCGGTGGCGTGCCGCGCGATCTTGACGGCGTTCTCGACAGCCTCGGCGCCGGAGTTGAAGAGCGCGGCCTTCTTGGCGTGGTCGCCCGGGGTCAGCTGCGCCAGGCGCTCGCAGACCTCGACGTAGCCCTCGTACGGCGCGACCATGAAGCAGGTGTGGGTGAAGGCCTGGACCTGCTCGGTCACGCGGCTCACCACCTCGGGGGCGCTGTTGCCCACGCTGGTCACGGCGATGCCGCTGGCCAGGTCGATCAGGGAGTTGCCGTCGACGTCGACGAGCACGCCGCCGCCCGCCGCGGCGACGTAGACCGGGAGCACGCTGCCCACCCCGCTCGCGACGGCCGCGAGGCGGCGCTCCTGGAGCTCGCGGGAGCGAGGCCCGGGCACCTCGGTGACGAGTCGGCGCTCCTGGGGGAGGTCTGGACCTCCGGTTTCAGTGGTCATGAGGCTCTCCTGCGACGGGATCGGTCGTGCACGGCGGCGTACCTCGCCAGTATTCGCTCGGGTGGGCTCCCGGGGCAACCGAGGATCAGAGCAGCGGGCGCAGCGGGGTCAGGATCGACTCGGTGAAGCGGGCGTAGACGTCGCGGGCCTGCCACTCGTCGAGGGTCAGCTGCAGGGAGTTGGTCAGGTCGGTGCGGAAGATCCGCTCCATCTCCTGGGCGAGCGACTCGTCGAAGAACTCCACGTTGATCTCGTAGTTGCCCGTCATCGAGAGCCGGTCGACGTTGGCGGTGCCGATGGTGGTCCAGCTGCCGTCGATGGTGGCGGTCTTGGCGTGCACCATCGCGTCGCGGAAGCGGTGGATCGCGATGCCGGCCTCGAGCATGCGGCGGAAGTAGCCGCGGCTGATCCAGTCGGCGACGATGTGGTTGGACTTGGCCGGCAGCAGCAGCCGCACGTCGACCCCGCGCCGCGCCGCCATCATCATGGCCTCGACGAAGCTCTCGTCGGGGATGAAGTAGGCGTGCGTCATCCAGATGTTCTTCTGCGCCCGGTTGATCGCCTCCAGGTACATCGACCGGATCGGGAACATCCACAGGCGCGGCACGTTGCGGTGCACCCGGATCCGCGGCTCCCACGACGGCGGCGTGGAGACCAGCATCGGCTGCTCGCTGCGGCGCAGCCGCTTCTCGCGGTGCAGGTTCCAGAAGTCGGCGAAGGCCCGCGTGAGGTCACCGACGCCCGGGCCGGTGATCCGGCAGTGGGTGTCGCGCCACTCGGTGGCGTACGCCGAGCCGAGGTTGTAGCCGCCGACGAAGCCCACCTCGTCGTCGACGACCAGGATCTTGCGGTGGTCGCGGCCGTAGCGCGAGAGGTCGAAGAAGCGCCACCCGGCGCCGTAAACCGGGTAGGCCAGCACCTTGACCCCGGAGGGGAAGCGCTT
Source organism: Nocardioides aequoreus (assembly GCF_000720335.1). Taxonomy (GTDB): domain Bacteria; phylum Actinomycetota; class Actinomycetes; order Propionibacteriales; family Nocardioidaceae; genus Marmoricola; species Marmoricola aequoreus. The sequence goes on from NZ_JOJN01000009.1 coordinate 98,730, forward strand.
GAAGCCGGGACGCACCACCAGGTTGGCGAAGGAGTCGTAGATGACCCGGACCTCGACCCCGCGGTCGGCGGCCTCGACCAGCGCCTGCTTGAAGCTCTGCCCGACCGCGTCGGCCTTCCAGATGTAGGTCTCCAGCAGGACCTGCCGCTGGGCGCCCCGGATGGCGCGCAGCATGTCGTCGTAGAGGTCCTGGCCGAAGGTGTAGGTCGTCACGGTGCCCTCGCCGACCTGGGTGTCGGCGGCGGTGCGCGTCGGGAAGGGCTTGGGCTTCTTGCCGCGGCGACGGTAGGAGTCGACCAGGCTCATCGCGATCGCGACCAGCAGCGGGACGCCGAAGACGACGCCGACGGTGCGCTTGGCCCACGTGAACGCCGGGTGAGCGGTGTTGATCAGGGGAAGGTCGCGGCGCTGCACGCGGCCATGGTGTCAGAGCCGGGCTGTCGGACCCCGCCCGTAGGCTTGCGGCATGCGCCCCGTGACCGATCTCGAGCGCCGCGTGGCGCCGTTCGACGTGCAGTCGGACTACCAGCCGGCGGGCGACCAGCCGGCGGCGATCGCCGAGATCGCCAAGCGGCTCCGCGGCGGCGAGCAGGACGTCGTGCTCCTCGGCGCGACGGGCACCGGCAAGACCGCGACGGTCGCCTGGGTGGCCGAGCAGGTGCAGCGGCCCATCCTGGTGATGCAGCCCAACAAGACCCTCGCCGCGCAGTTCGCCAACGAGCTGCGTCAGCTCTTCCCCGACAACGCCGTCGAGTACTTCGTCTCCTACTACGACTACTACCAGCCCGAGGCCTACGTGCCTCAGACCGACACCTACATCGAGAAGGACTCCTCGATCAACGAGGAGGTCGAGCGGCTGCGCCACTCGGCGACCAACAGCCTGCTCACGAGGCGCGACGTCATCGTGGTCAGCACGGTCTCCTGCATCTACGGTCTCGGCACGCCGCAGGAGTACGTCGACCGGATGCTGCGGATGCGGGTGGGCGCGGAGATGGACCGCGACTCGGTGCTGCGCCGCCTGGTCGAGATCCAGTACACCCGCAATGACCTGTCCTTCACCCGCGGCACCTTCCGGGTGCGCGGCGACACCCTCGAGATCTTCCCGGTCTACGAGGAGCACGCGGTCCGGGTGGAGTTCTTCGGCGACGAGATCGAGCGGCTGCAGACGCTGCACGCGGTGACCGGCGAGATCCTGACCGAGGACCAGGAGATCTACGTCTTCCCGGCGACCCACTACGTCGCCGGCCCGGCCCGCATGGAGCGCGCCATCGCCGGGATCGAGGCCGAGCTGGAGGAGCAGGTCGCGCTCTTCGAGCGGCAGGGCAAGCTGCTGGAGGCGCAGCGGCTGCGCATGCGCACCTCCTACGACATCGAGATGATGCGGCAGGTCGGGTCGTGCTCGGGCATCGAGAACTACTCGATGCACATCGACGGCCGCGCCCGCGGCAGCGCCCCCAACTGCCTGCTCGACTACTTCCCCGAGGACTTCCTGCTCGTGGTCGACGAGTCGCACGTCGCCGTGCCGCAGATCGGCGGCATGTACGAGGGCGACATGTCGCGCAAGCGCAACCTGGTCGACCACGGCTTCCGGCTGCCGAGCGCGATGGACAACCGGCCGCTGCGCTGGGAGGAGTTCCTCGACCGGATCGGCCAGACGATCTACCTCTCGGCCACGCCCGGCGACTACGAGCTGGCCAAGGTCGGCGGCCTCGACCACGTCGTGGAGCAGATCATCCGCCCCACCGGCCTGATCGACCCCGAGGTGGTGGTCAAGCCCACCAAGGGCCAGATCGACGACCTGATGGAGGAGATCGGGCTCCGGGTCGAGCGCAACGAGCGCGTCCTGGTCACCACGCTGACCAAGAAGATGTCGGAGGACCTCACCGACTACCTGCTCGACAACGGCGTGCGCTGCCGCTACCTGCACTCCGAGGTCGACACCCTCAAGCGCATCGAGCTGCTGCGCGACCTGCGGCTGGGGGAGTACGACGTGCTCGTCGGCATCAACCTGCTGCGTGAGGGCCTCGACCTCCCCGAGGTGTCGCTGGTCGCCATCCTCGACGCCGACAAGGAGGGCTTCCTGCGCTCCGACAAGTCCCTGATCCAGACGATCGGCCGCGCGGCCCGCAACGTCTCGGGCCAGGTCGTGATGTACGCCGACCGCGTCACCCCCTCGATGGAGCTCGCGATCGACGAGACCAACCGTCGCCGGGAGAAGCAGGTCGCCTACAACACCGAGCGGGGCCTCGACCCGCAGCCGCTGCGCAAGAAGATCGCCGACATCACCGAGATGCTCGCCCGCGAGGACGAGACCACCCAGGAGCTGCTGGCCACCTGGCAGGGCACCGGCGCGCGGGGTGACAAGAGCCGCAAGGCGCCCGTCCCCGGCCTCTCCAAGCTCGACACCGCGAGCGCCCGGGCAGCGCGCGAGAAGGCGCCCGACGCCGAGCTGATGCCCGCGGGCGACCTCGCCGAGCTCGTCCAGCAGCTCACCGAGCAGATGCACACCGCCGCCGCCGAGCTGCAGTTCGAGCTCGCGGCCCGGCTGCGCGACGAGATCTCGGAGCTGAAGAAGGAGCTGCGTCAGATGATCGAGGCCACCCGCTGAGTGCGGGTCAGGCGCTCAGGTCGACGTCGCACTCGTCCTTGGCGTGCTTCTCGATGTTGTCGCCCGCCTCGGTGAACTTCTCGTCGCCCAGCGACTCCAGCTTGGGGCCGAGCTCGGCGAGCTTGGCCATGTCGACGCCCTCGGGGATGTCGCCGTTCTGCATCCCGGCTAGGTCCGACATCTCGATGCCGGCCTCCTCGAGGGCGTCCTCGACGGTGGTGATCGCGGTCTCGAGGGTCTCCCAGTCGCCCTCGACCGCCTCGGGGGCCTCGTCGGCCAGCTGGCGGAAGCGGTCGAAGGCCTGGTCGAGCTGGGCGGGGTCGGGGCTGCTGCTGTCGAAGTTCTCGAAGAGCGACTTGCTCTCGCGCAGCTGGTCGCAGTAGGCGCTGCTCTCGCTGCCGCCGCAGGCGGTCAGGGTGGCGGCGGCCAGTCCGAGGGCGGCCATACGGATCAGGGTGCGCATCGAGGGTCCTTCGCGGTCGGTGGTCCGGCCCGAGACCGGGCCGAGACGAGGGTGGCACGAAGCGTACGATCCGACCAGTGAATCGGACACGACGGCGCAGTGCCTGGCTGGTGTGGGGAGTCGGGCTCGCGGTCTACGTGCTCGCCGTCTTCCACCGCTCCTCGCTCGGCGTGGCCGGTCTCGTCGCCGCGGAGCGCTTCGACATCACCGCCGCCCAGCTGGCGACCTTCACCATGCTCCAGCTGCTGGTGTACGCCGCGATGCAGGTCCCGGTCGGGCTGCTCGTCGACCGCTTCGGCTCCCGCAGCGTGATGACCGGGGGACTGGCGCTGCTGACCCTGGGGCAGCTCGGCTTCGCGCTCGCCACGTCGTACGCCGCCGGCCTGGCGGCGCGCGGGCTCGTGGGCATCGGCGACGCGATGACCTTCATCTGCCTGCTGCGGCTGGTGTCGAGCTGGTTCCCGGCCCGGAGGGTGCCGCTGGTCACCCAGCTGACCGCCGTGACCGGCCAGACCGGCGCGCTGGCTGCCGCGGTGCCGATGACCTGGGCGCTGGCCCACCTCGGGTGGACCCGCTCCTACCTGCTGGCCGCCGCCGTCGGGCTGGTCCTGGCGGCCGTTCTGCTCGTCGTCCTCCACGACACCCCCGACGGCCGCAACCTGCGCGGTGCCCGCCTCACGCTGCGCACGGTGCGCGAGAGCCTGGCCGCGTCGTGGGCCCACCCGGGCACCCGGCTCGGCTTCTGGATGCACTTCGTGACCCAGTTCAGCTCCACCACGATGGCGCTGCTGTGGGGCTACCCCTTCCTGGTGCGCGGCGAGGGCCAGAGCCCGACCTCCGCGGGGGTGCTGCTCTCGCTCATGGTGGTCGCCGTCATGGTCGCCGGACCCGTCCTCGGGCTCCTGGTGGGCGCGCACCCCTGGCACCGGTCGACGCTGGTCCTGGGGATCACCGGGGCGATCGTCACGGTCTGGAGCGTCGTGCTCGCGTGGCCGGGGGAGGCGCCGTACCCGCTGCTGGTGCTGCTCGTCGTGGTCACCGGGGTCGGCGGACCGGCCTCGGCCATCGGCTTCGACCTCGGGCGCACCTCCAACCCTGCGCACCGGCTGGCCAGCGCGACCGGGATCATCAACCAGGGCGGCTTCTACGCCAGCCTGGTGCTCGTGGTGCTGATCGGCCTGGTGCTCGACTGGCGCACCCCGGCCGGCGCGGCGACGTACCCGTCGGGGGCCTTCGTGTGGGCGATGGCCACGCAGTACCCGCTGTGGGCGCTCGGGCTGGTGCAGGTCTGGCGCTACCGGCGGCGCACCCGCACCCGGATCCTCGGCGACCCCGAGGCGATGGCCGCGCTGGGGCTGCCCGGCTGAGTCGCTGCGGACACGCGCTGTCCGCCCTCGGGGCCAGACTGGGGCATGACGACACGAGAGATCCAGGTGACCTTCGACTGCGGCGACCCGGCCGCGCTCGCTGCCTTCTGGTGCGAGGTGCTGGGCTACGCCGTGGAGGCGCCGCCGGAGGGCTTCGCGACCTGGCCGGCCTTCCTCGAGAGTGTCGGGGTGCCCGAGCCGGAGTGGAGCTCCCGCTCGGCCGCCCGTCCGCTCGAGGGCCACGGGCCGCGGCTGTTCTTCCAGCGGGTGCCGGAGGGCAAGACCGCGAAGAACAGGGTGCACCTCGACGTGCGCGCCGCCCCCGGCCTCAAGGGCGCCGAGCGGCTGGCCGCCCTCGACGCGGAGGCCGCGCGGCTGGTGGCGCTCGGCGCCAGCGTCGTGCTGCGCCAGGAGCCCGACGGTCTCGACGAGGCGTGCATCTGGATGAACGACCCGGAGGGCAACGACTTCTGCCTCGACTAGCGCTCGCGGGGGTGTCGCACCGTCATCGCGACCAGGCGCGAGATCACCATGGCGACGTAGAGCACCCCGGCGACCTGCTCCAGGATCACGACCGAGCGGGCGTGGTCGCCGACCGGCAGCACGTCGGAGAGGCCGACGCTGGTGAGGTTGGTGAAGGAGAAGAAGAGCAGGTCGAAGAAGCGGTCGGCGCCGGCCTCGCCGAGCGGCTCGATCGACCCCGGCACGGCGACCGCGACGACGACGTAGACGTGCGCGAAGGCCCACGCCACCACCGTGAAGGCCGCCCCGATGGCCCACAGCTCGTCGGTGGAGACCCGGTCGTCGTGGAAGAGGTAGCGGATCAGGCTGATCGAGACGTAGAAGTAGAAGACGGCGTGCAGCGCTCCGCTCGCGATCGCCACGGCGTCGTTGTCGGGCCAGAGCGCCTCGCAGACCGTCAGCACCACGGCGGGCAGGCCGACGGCGAAGGCGACCACCGAGAGCGACGGGGTGTAGCGCACCACCGCGACCGCGAGGCCGACGGCCACCATCGAGAGCACGCCGAGCAGGGTCGAGCCGACGGTGCCGTCCTGCAGGAAGGGGTAGGCGACCACCGCGGCGAGCTGGGCGAGCAGGAGCAGCGCGCTGGGCTTGTGCAGCCCCATGCGCTGCAGACCCGTCTCGTCGCGCTCCCGAGTGCTCATCCTGCGGGAGTCTAGTGACGCGTGCCACTAGGCTTCCCGCGTGCCAACCGACGACCTCCCGGGACAGGCCGCCGCACGTCGTTGGGTGGTCGTCGACGCAGTGCTGGTGCTGCTGGCGCTCGTCCTGGCCGTGGCGCTGGTGCTGGCCTGGACGCGCGACGCGCCGGCAGCCGCCGGCGACGACCGGGCGCAGCGCACCGCTGCGCTCTACCGCGAGGTCACCGCGGCGGCGACCGAGCAGGCCGAGGCCTTCCTGGAGGTCGACCACCGCGACATGGACGCGGTCACCGAGCGGGTCCTCGCGGGTGCGACCGGTGACTTCGCCGAGCAGTACGCCGCCTCGCGCGAGCGGCTCGTGACGCGCGTGGAGCGCGCCCGCGCGGTGGTGACGAGCGCGGCGCGCGTCGTCGGCGTCGCCGAGCTCGACGCGGACCGCGCCGTGGTGCTGGTGGCGGCCGACAGCGCCGTCCGCGACCGTGACACCGGCGACGACGAGGAGCTGCGCAAGCACCGGATGCGCCTGGTGCTGGAGCGGCAGGACGGCGCCTGGCTGGTCTCCGAGCTCGGGTTCACCCGATGAGCCCGGGGGAGGGGAGCCGCGCGCTGCCGCGCGGCCTGCGGTGGGCAGGGCCGGGGGCGACCCTCGTCCTGGTCCTGCTCTGCCTGGCGCTGACCGCCGGGCTGTCGGTCGCGGTGTGGTGGGACCAGCGGCCGGGCAGCACCCGGCCGAGCCCGGCGCAGCCGGTCACCTCCGTCGAGGCCCGCCAGGCGGTGCTCGAGGGGGCGGGCCCGGTCGTCGAGCGGGTGCTCTCCTACGACTGGCAGGGCTTCGACGCGGTGGTCGCCGAGACCCGCGAGGAGCTGCTCTCGGCCCGCTTCGCCGAGGAGTACGCCGGCCTCATGGAGCGGCTGCGCCCCGCCGTCGAGCGCGACCGGGTCACCGTGCGCGCCACAGCCACCGACGTCGGGGTGGTCTCCGCCGGCCCTGACCGTGCCGTGGCGCTGGTCTACCTCGACCAGGTCAGCACGACCGAGGGCTCGCCGGGACGCCGCACCGACGAGGTCCGGGTGCTGGTCACGCTGCGCGCCGATGCGGGAGAGTGGCGCGTCTCACGGATGGATGCCTTCTGATGACCTCGACCAGCCCCCCGCAGGAGATCGACACCGACCTGCTCGTCGTCGGTGCCGGTCCCACCGGCCTCTTCGGCGCCTACTACGCCGGCTTCCGCGGCATGCGCGTCACCGTCGTCGACTCGCTGCCCGAGCTGGGCGGACAGGTCTCGGCGATGTATCCCGAGAAGTCGATCCTCGACGTCGCCGGCTTCCCCTCGATCAAGGGCCGCGAGCTGGTCGAGCGGCTGGTCGAGCAGGCGGCGAGCGCGCGGCCGACGTACCTGCTCGGGCGCACCGCCTCGACCCTGGAGACCTCCGACGAGGAGCCTGAGGGCCGGGCCGTGCTGCGGCTCGACGACGGCACCACCATCACCGCCCGGGCCGTGGTCGTCACGGCGGGCATGGGCAAGTTCACCCCGCGGCCGCTGCCCGCGGGCGAGGGCTGGGACGACCGTGGGCTCGTCTTCTTCGTGCCCTCCTTCGCCGAGTACGCCGGCCGCGACGTGGTGATCGTCGGCGGTGGCGACAGCGCCTTCGACTGGGCGCACCACCTGGAGCCGATCGCGGCCTCGGTCACGCTGGTGCACCGTCGCGACCAGTTCCGCGCCCACCGGGCCACGGTCGACGCCGTGCTGGCCGGTCGCACCGAGGTGATCACGCGCGCCCAGGTCACCCGCCTGGTGGGGGAGCACCACGTCGCGTCGGTCGAGATCACCACCGCCGACGGCGAGGTGCTCACGCGTCCCGCGCAGGCCGTGGTCGCGGCGCTCGGCTTCGTCGCCGACCTCGGCGCGATGCAGGAGTGGGGCTTGGAGTTCGACCACCGGCACCTGCGCGTCGACACCCACATGCGCACCAACCTGCCGCGGGTCTTCGCCGCCGGCGACATCACGGAGTATCCCGGCAAGGTGCGGCTGATCGCGGTGGGCTTCGGTGAGGTGGCGACGGCCGTCAACAACGCGGCCGTGATCGTCGACCCCTCGGCCCACGTCTTCCCGGGCCACTCGAGTGACGGTAGTTGACACTCGTTCAGTTACTGTCGCCCCGTGCGCGTCGCCCTCTTGTCCTACCGGAGCAAGCCGCACTGCGGGGGCCAGGGCGTCTACGTCCGGCACCTCTCGCGGGCCCTGGTCGCGCTGGGTCACGAGGTCGAGGTGCTCTCCGGTGCGCCCTACCCCGACCTCGACCCCGAGGTCCGGCTGACCAAGGTGCCGAGCCTCGACCTCTACCGCGAGCCCGACCCCTTCCGCACCCCCCGCCTCTCCGAGCTGCGCGACCTGGTCGACGTCAGCGAGGTGCTGGAGATGTGGACCGGCGGCTTCCCCGAGCCGCGCACCTTCAGCCGCCGGGTGGCCCGGATCCTGGCGCGGCGCCGTGACGACTTCGACGTGGTGCACGACAACCAGACCCTCGGCTGGGGGCTGCGTGACGTCGAGGCGATGCTGCCCACCGTCACCACCATCCACCACCCGATCACGGTCGACCGCCGCACCGACCTGGCCGCCGCGCCCACCCTGCGCAAGCGCCTCGGCGTACGGCGCTGGTACGGCTTCACCCGGATGCAGGCGCGGGTGGCGCGCGCCGCCGGGCACGTGCTCACGGTCTCCGAGTCGAGCCGGCGCGACATCGTGCGCGACTTCCGCGTCGACCCGGCTCGCGTGCAGGTCGTGCCGCTGGGCGTCGACGAGGCCTTCCGGCCGCCCCCCGAGCCCCGCGTGCCGGGCCGCCTGCTGGCCATGGCGAGCGCCGACGCCCCGATGAAAGGGGTCGCCACGCTCCTGGAGGCCGTGGCCAAGCTGCGCACCGAGCGCGACGTGCACCTGGTCCTGGTGAGCCGGCCGACGCCGGGAGGCCGCACCGAGCGGCTGGTCGACGAGCTGGGGCTGCACGACGCCGTGAGCTTCGTGCACGGCCTCGACGACGACGAGCTGGTCGCCCTGATGGGGTCGGCCGAGGTGGCCTGCGTGCCCTCGCTCTACGAGGGCTTCTCGCTGCCCACCGCCGAGCTCATGGCGTGCGCCACCCCGCTGGTGGTCAGCCGTGCGGGTGCCATCCCCGAGGTGGTCGGACCCGACGGCGAGTGCGCCGACCTCGTGGAGCCCGGCGACGTGGGTCAGCTCGAGCACGCGCTCGCCGCGCTCCTCGACGACCCCGAGCGCCGTGCGCGCATGGGCCGGGCCGGTCGCGCCCGGGTGCTCGAGCGCTTCAGCTGGCGTGCCGTGGCCGAGGCCACCGTGGCGGCGTACGACGAGGTGGTGGCGGGCAGGTCTGCTGCCCGCCCCGTGGAGGAGGAGAGCACGTGCTGACCGTCGACTTCGACCGGCTGGGGCTGCGTCCCGGCGACCGCGTCATCGACATGGGCTGCGGCGCCGGGCGCCACGCCTTCGAGATGTACCGGCGGGGCGCCGACGTCATCGCCCTGGACGCCGACGCCGACGAGCTGCACGGCGTCTCCGAGCTCTTCGCCGCGATGCGCGAGGCCGGCGAGGTGCCCGACGGCGCGGAGGCCGACGTCAAGCAGGGCGACGCGCTGTCGCTGCCCTTCGCCGACGGCGAGTTCGACCGCGTCGTGGCCGCCGAGGTGCTCGAGCACATCCCCGACGACGCCGGCGCCATCGCCGAGCTGGTGCGCGTGCTGCGGCCAGGCGGCACCATCGCGGTCACCGTGCCGCGCTACGGCCCCGAGCGGGTCTGCTGGGCGCTGTCGACGGCGTACCACGAGGTCGAGGGCGGGCACGTGCGGATCTACCGCGGCTCCGAGCTCGTCGCGCAGCTCGAGCGCGCCGGACTGGTGCTCGAGGGTCGCGACCACGTGCACGGGCTGCACGCGCCCTACTGGTGGATCAAGTGCGCCGTCGGCGTGACCAACGACCGGCACCCGCTCGTGCGCGCCTACCACCAGCTGCTGGTCTGGGACATCATGCGCACGCGTGGGATCTCCCGGCTGACCCGTGGCGCGGAGCGGCTGCTGGACCCGGTCATCGGCAAGAGCCTGGTGCTCTACCTGCGCAAGTCCGCATGACCGTCCCCGAGCTGACGGGCCTCCTCGACGCCGCGCAGGTCGGCGCCACGGTCCGCACCATCGTGCGCAGCCAGGAGCCGGACGGGGCGATCCCGTGGAGCCCGCTCGACCGGGTCGACGTGTGGAACCACGTCGAGGCGGCGATGGCGCTCTCGGTCGGCGGCGAGCGCGAGGCCGCCGAGGCGGCGTACGACTGGGTCGCGCGCACCCAGCGGCCCGACGGCTCGTGGCCGATGCGCTTCCACCTCGGCGCGGTCGACGACCCCGGCACCGAGTCCAACATGTGCGCCTACCCGGCCGTCGGCGTGTGGCACCACTGGCTCCTGACCGGCGACCGCGGCTTCGTGGAGCGGATGTGGCCCCACGTGCGCCGTGGCCTCGACCACGTCGTCGGTCTCCAGCTGCCGCACGGCGGGATCGCGTGGGCGCAGGGATGGCGCGACGGTGGGCCGGGGGAGGCCTACGACGAGGCGCTGCTGTCGGGCTCCTCGAGCATCTACCAGGCGTTGCGGGCCGGCGTCGCCCTCGCGGCCCTGCTCGACGAGCCCCAGCCCGAGTGGGAGCTGGCCGGGGGCCGGCTCGGTCACGGGCTGCGGGCTCACCGCGACCGCTTCCTGGCCAAGCCGACCTTCGCGATGGACTGGTACTACCCCGTGCTCGGCGGCGCCGTGCGCGGTGCCGACGGCCGCGCGCTGATCGCGCAGCGCTGGGACGACTTCGTGGTGCCGGGCCTGGGCATCCGCTGCGTCGACACCAACCCGTGGGTGACCGGCGCCGAGACCTGCGAGCTGGTGCTGGCGCTCGACGCGCTCGGCGACCGCGCCGCCGCGACGCGGCTGCTCACCGACGTGCAGCACCTGCGCAACGACGAGGGCGGCTACTGGACCGGCTACGTCTACGCCGACGACGCGATCTGGCCGCGCGAGGAGACGACGTACACGGCGGCCGCGGTGGTGCTGGCGGTCGACGCGCTCTCGCGGACCACCCCGGGCTCGGGGATCATGCGCGGCGAGACGCTGGCGCACGACTTCCCCGAGATCGGGCTGGAGTGCGGCTGCGCGTCGGTGCCCTCAGACTTCCTCGCCGGCTGAGCCGCGGGTGCGGGTGAGCACCCGCATCGACCCCACGGTCTCGGTGGGCTCGAAGGCGCCGCTCGCGACGGCCCGCTGCCAGACGTGGTATGGCGCCTGCCCGCCCTCGGCGGGGTCCTCGAAGACGTCGTGCACGACGAGCGCGCCTCCCGGCCGCACCCACCGGGCGAAGCCCGTGTAGTCGCCCTGCGCGTGCTCCTCGGCGTGGCCCCCGTCGATGAAGAGCAGCGCCACGGGCGTGCGCCAGTGGCGAGCGACGGTCCTGCTGCGCCCCACCACCGCCACCACGACGTCCTCGAGCCCCGCGTCGTGCAGGGTGTCGCGGAAGACCGGCAGCGTGTCCATCAGCCCGGTCCGGCGGTCGACGAGCGAGGCGTCGTGGTGCTCCCACCCCGCCTGGTTCTCCTCCGACCCGCGGTGGTGGTCGAGGGTGAAGACGACGCTGCCGACCTCGCGCGCGGCGGCCCCGAGGTAGATCGCGGACTTCCCGCAGTAGGTCCCCACCTCCAGAGCCGGCCCCTCCCCGAGGTGGGCTACCGCCGTCCGGTGCAGCAGCGCGCCCTCGTCGTCCGGCATGAACCCCTTCGCCGCACGGGCGTGGCTGAGCAGGTCCGCTGGCATCGTCACGCCGGCGACGGTACGGGGGTCTCGAGACGGTTGCTGCGCAACCTCCTTGACCACCCGGAACCGCGGGTGGTCGAGGAAGGTGTGCAGCGGTTGCTGCGCAACCTCCTCGACCACCCGGACCGGGGGTGGTCGAGGAAGGCGCGCTGCGCCTGTCTCGAGACCCGGTGAGCGGGCTCAGCCGGTCGGGTTGCGGGTCTCGTCGATGAACTGCGCGTAGCGGGTGCGGGGGAGCTCCTTGTCGTCGGCGGCACCGACGTCGACCATGCGGAGGACGGTCAGGCCTTCGTAGCCCCACTGCTCGAAGGCGTCCTCGATGTTGTCCCAGCCGTTGTCGGAGTAGAGACCGCCGTTGAGGGCGTTCTCGCCCTTGAGCGGGGTGCCGACGCGGGCGGCGTAGTCGCCGATCCAGGTGACCAGGGTCTTGGCCAGGGAGTAGGGGAACATGCCCTGGAACTCCTCGCCCGGGTCGTTGTCGTTCATCTCCAGCGCGGTGAAGTGCATGACGACGTCACGCTTGGTCGGGACGCGGCCGGCGAGCTTGATGATGCGGGCGTAGCCGTGGCCGGTGCGCCAGTCCTGCTCGCGCACGCTGGTTTGGATCAGGCCGGTGGTCACCTCGGTCGCCCGGGGGTAGGGCGACCCCTCGCTCATCTGCCAGTGGATGCCGGGCACCTTGTAGCCAATGTCGGCGTAGCGGAAGCTCCGACCGAGGGCGCGGGTGACGGTCGTCAGCATCCGCTTGCCGTGGGCCACGAGCGAGCCGTTGTACCAGTCGACGAAGTCGCGGCCGTAGCGCGTGTCGCTGTAGGCGCCGCTCTCGAAGAAGCGGTCGACCCGCTTGGGCGGCAGCACCTGCGCCCACGAGGTGTGGCTGCGGCCCCAAGCCCGGTTGAGCCGCGGCAGGGTCTTGTACTCGCGCTTGGCCCAGCGCCGGAAGTCGACCTTGGCCAGCGGCGAGTAGGCCTGCAGCGCACCGCGGGTGGGGTAGCCCGAGCCGGTGTCGTGGCTGTTGTACGACGGGTACCGCAGCTCGCCGGAGGGGCCGAGCGAGACGTTGAGCTCGACGATGCGGCGTCCGAACCTGGCGTCGTAGCGCTTGGCGAAGGCGCGGGTGAAGTCGCGGTACTCGTTGGCCACGGCGCTGTCGCCCCAGCCGGAGACCGTCTCCTTCGACCAGTTGCCCTGCTCGCTGCGGTGCTGCAGCCCGCGGGCGCCGATCCGGGTGCCGTCGACCTTGGTGCCGCGGTACTTCTGCCACAGCCAGTCGGGCAGCAGGCTGGTGTAGTCGTCGCCGACGTTGCCGCCGCACTGGTGGAAGGACAGGATCGGCGCCAGGTCGAGGCCGGCGCGGGTGATCTCGGCGAAGATGCGGTCGTAGTAGGCCCAGCTGAAGCGGTTGTCGCGCCTCTCCACGTCGCCCCACCAGACGTCGACGCTGACGGCGTCGACGCCGTAGTCCTCGACCGCGCGGAGGTCGGCGCGGAAGCTCGCCCACTCCTCCTCGGTCTCGATCTTCAGCGGCGCCATGACGTTGGCGGCGAAGTCGGGGTTGCCGGCGGCGAGGTTGCCCGGTGGGCGCGGGTCGTCGGCGGCCGCGGGCGGCGCCGAGAGCAGGGTGAGCGAGAGGGCGCCGGCGGCGACGGTGGCGACGGCGGTGGTGAGGGGGCGGGGCAGCATGGCAGCACGATGCCACAGCGCAGGGCCGGACGGATAGACTCGAGGGCCGTGCCCGGTGACACCCCTGGGGCACTCCCGACGTACTCGACCAGAAGGCGCGACGACTTCCGCATGGCTACGACGAACGACCTGAAGAACGGCATGGTGCTGCGCCTCGACGGCCAGCTGTGGCAGGTGCTGTGGTTCCAGCACCACAAGCCCGGCAAGGGCGGCGCCGTGGTCCGCACGAAGATCAAGAACATCGAGAGCGGCAAGACCGTCGACAAGACCTTCAACGCCGACGTCAAGGTGGAGGTCGCCAGCGTCGACAAGCGCACGATGCAGTACCTCTACAACGACGGCACGTCCTTCGTCTTCATGGACACCGGCACCTTCGACCAGCTCGAGGTCCCGCCGGACGTCGTCGGAGACGCCACCGCCTTCCTGCTGGAGAACCAGGAGGCCATCGTCGCCACCAACGACGGCCGGGTCCTCTACATCGAGCTGCCGGCCTCGGTCGAGCTCGAGGTCACCTACACCGAGCCGGGCCTCCAGGGCGACCGCTCCACCGGGGGCACCAAGCCCGCGACGCTGGAGACCGGCCACACGATCAACGTGCCGCTCTTCATCACCAACGGCGAGCGGATCAAGGTCGACACCCGCGACTCGTCCTACCTCGGCCGCGTCAGCAGCTGACGTGGTCGCACGATGAGCGCACGGTCCAAGGCGCGCAAGCGGGCGCTCGACCTGATCTACGCCTCCGAGATGCGCGACCGCGACCCGGTGGCCGCCTGGGAGGAGCAGCGCGAGCAGGGGCCTGCCAACGCCTACACCGGTGACCTGGTGCGCGGCGTCAGCGAGCATCGCGACCGCATCGACGAGGTGATCACGCAGTACGCCCGCGACTGGTCGCTCAAGCGGATGCCGGCGGTCGACCGCAACGTGCTGCGCCTGGCCGTCTTCGAGGTGCTCTACGTCGACGACGTGCCCGACGCGGTCGCCGTCTCCGAGGCGCTCAAGCTCGTGCGGGACCTCTCCACCGACGACTCGCCGGCCTTCGTCAACGGCATCCTGGGGTCGGTCGTGCGCGACCGGGCGACGCTGGCCGGGTGACCCCGGCCCGATGACCTGCGGGAGGATGACCGGGTGACCCAGCCGCCGCCGCCCGACGACGCCACCGACCCCACCAGCATCCCCGGCCTGCCCGACGGGTGGACCTCGCGGGTGCCGCAGCTCGACGACGTACCCGAGCTCGCGCGGCTGCGCGGCGCCGACAAGGAGCCGTGGACCGGCTCCGCCTCGGTCGACCGCGACGTGCTCGAGTCGGAGGTCGCGGGCGCGATGTCGTGGACCCGTCGCCAGGTCGTGCTGCTGGACCCCGAGGGCCGGATCCGCGGCTGGGTCGTGGTGCACGACCGCGCCGCGGGCCGCACCATGCTCCACGTCTACGTCGACCGGTCGCTGGAGGACGCCGCGGTGCGCCGCAGCGTCGCGGCGGCGGCGTACGGCTTCGTCGAGGCGAGCGCCGTCGCGATCTGTGCGCTGCGCGAGATCGACGAGACCCGGCTCGACGCGAGTCCCTTCGCCGACGACACCGAGCAGCGCGGCTGGCTCAGCGAGGCGGGCTACGGCAAGCAGCGCACCTGGCTGCAGATGACGCGTCCGGTCGAGCCCGGCGAGAGCTTCCCCGGGCCCCGCGAGGGGGTCACGATCCGTCGCGTGGAGAGCCACGACAACGGTCTGCCGCTGGCCGCCGACCTGCAGACGGTCCACGAGATGCTGGAGAAGTCCTTCCAGGACCACTTCAACTCCTACCGCGAGAGCTTCCCCGAGTTCGTGCAGCGGCTCCGCGAGGACCCGGGGCACCGCTGGGACCACTGGTGGCTGGCCTTCGTCGACGTCGACGGGGTGCCCGAGCCCGCGGGCGCGCTGGTGAGCACGGTGCTGCCGCCGAACGCCGCGGGGCGCGAGGGCAGCTACATCGACTACATCGGGGTGCACCGCCTGGCGCGCGGCAAGGGTGTCGCCAAGTCGCTGCTCAACACCGTGATCGCGGACGCCGCGGAGCGCGGCCGCGACCGGGTCGGGCTCGAGGTCGACGACGACTCGCCCACCGGCGCCAACGGGCTCTACACCTCGATGGGCTGGGTCACCGACTACGTCACCGAGTCGTGGTTCAAGCAGCTGCGCGTCCGCGAGCACGCCGCGGGCGAGCTGGCGTGAGCGGTCCCGCCACCCGCGACCGCTTCCGCGGCCACATCGCCGGCGCCGGCTCCAGCGCGGGCGTGCGGGTGGTCGTGGGGCGCTGGGAGCAGAGTCCGCTCGGCAGCTTCACCGACGTGATGCTGGCCGAGCCCGACGGCACCCGTCACCTGCTCGCGCCCTCGCAGGAGGTGGCCGAGTACGTCGCCTCGACCTACTCCTTCGACCACGTCAGGATCGGCCCGGTCACGGCCCGCGTCACCGAGGTGGGTTGGGACGTCGAGGCCCCCGGTCTCACGCTGCACCTGGCCGTCGGCAGCCGCACCGCACTCGGCCGGCTGCTGCGGCTGGTGCCCCGGCGGCTCGCCGAGGCGCCGGGCTGGACCCGGGTCACCGACCCCGTGGCGCGGCGCGTGCTGCGCGGCGTACGCACCCGGGGGAGCGCGGGGGGCGGTCGCCGGGAGTACTACGGCGCGACCGACCTGCGTCGCGTCACCTCGCTGCGGGGCACCTGGAGGGGTCAGGACCTCGGCGTGCTCGCGCCGGTCAGCCCCGAGCCCGGCTTCGGCTTCGGCTCGACCCCCGAGCGTCCCTCGGTCACGACGGTGGTCACCACCGTCGAGCTGCCTGCTTGACCGACGGCGTTGACTGGTGCGCATGACGATCTCGTGCGACGTGGTGGTGGTGGGGCTCGGACCCGGTGGCGAGTCGGTCGCCACGCAGCTGGCGGAGGCCGGCCTCGACGTGGTGGGCGTCGAGTCGCGGCTGGTCGGCGGCGAGTGTCCCTACTACGGCTGCATCCCCAGCAAGATGGTCATCCGGGCCGCCGACGTGCTCGGCGAGGCGCGCAGGGTGCCCGACCTGGCGGGCACGGTCGAGGTGCAGCCCGACTTCGGCGTCGTCGCCCGGCGCATCCGCGAGGAGGCCACCGACGACTGGGACGACACCGTCGCGGTGCGACGGCTCGAGGACGCCGGCGCGCGCGTCGTCCGCGGTCACGGCCGGCTCGCCGGACCCCGCACCGTCACCGTCGGTGAGGAGACCTACGAGGCGCGCGTCGGCGTCGTCCTCAACCCCGGCACCCGCCCGGCCGAGCTGCCGGTCGACGGCCTCGCGGACACGCCGTACTGGACCAACCGCGAGGTGCTTCGCGCAGAGGCAGCGCCGGCCTCGATGGCCGTCGTCGGTGGCGGGCCGATCGGTGCGGAGCTCGCGCAGGCCTTCGGTCGCTTCGGCACCCGCGTCACCGTCGTCGAGCACGGCCCGCGCCTGCTGGGTCCCGAGGAGCCCGAGGCGGGCGATCTGCTCGCCGACGTCTTCGCCGAGGAGGACATCACCGTCCTCACGGGTGCGGAGCTGAAGCGGGTCACCTACGACGACGGTCGCTTCACCCTCCAGGTCGACGACCAGGAGCTCGACGTGGAGCAGCTGCTGGTCGCCGCCGGCCGCACCCCCAACCTCGACGACCTCGGGCTGGAGACGGTCGGGCTTGACCCGGGCGCACGCGCGGTCGAGGTCGACGAGCGGATGCGCGCGGGCGACGGGCTGTGGGTGATCGGCGACGTAGCCGGTCACGGCGCCTTCACCCACCTGTCGATGTACCAGGCGGGCGTCTGCGTGCGCGACGTGCTCGGACAGGACGGACCTCCCGCCGACTACCGCGCCGTCCCGCACGCCACCTTCACCGACCCCGAGGTCGCGGGCGTCGGTCTCACCGAGGAGCGCGCCCGCCAGGCCGGCCTGACCGTACGCACCGGCACCCAGGACCTCTCCGCCAACACCCGCGGCTGGATCAACCGCGCTCGCGGCCTGGTCAAGCTCGTCGTCGACGCCGACCGCGACGTGCTCGTGGGCGCCACCGTCGTGGGCCCCACCGCCGGCGACATCCTCGGCCACCTCGCGCTGGCCGTGCACGCCGAGGTCCCCGTCGCCACGCTCCGCTCGATGATCTACGCCTACCCGACGATGCACCGCGCCATCAGCGAGGCCCTCGCCGACCTGGACGACTGACGGCCGACGCGTCGCGACCCGGGTGGTCGAGGAAGGCGCGCAGCGCCTGTCTCGAGACCCGGTGAGGTGCGCTGGGTGCGGGGGTCTCGAGACGGTTGCTGCGCAACCTCCTCGACCACCCGAGAGGAGACGGCTGGGTGAGGGTCTCGACAGGCTCGACCGGCGGGGCCTGGGTGGTCGAGGAAGGCGCGCAGCGCCTGTCTCGAGACCCGGTGAGGTGGGCTGCGTGCAGGGGTCTGGACAGGCTCGACCGGCGGGGCCTGGGTGGTCGAGGAAGGCGCGCAGCGCCTGTCTCGAGACCCGGTGAGGTGCGTGCGAGCAGGGGTCTCGACAGGCTCGACCGACAGGGCGCGGGTGGTCGAGGACGGTGTGGGTCTCGACAGGCTCGACCGGCAGGGCAGGGCCCCGGGTGGTCAGCGGTGGGTGGCGAGGGGTGCGCGGGTGGTGGGGACGACGGTGTAGGTCTTGGCCTGGGGGCTGGTCCAGGCATACGTGCCGTCGCGGCGGCGGACGTAGGTCCAGCTGGCGTGGGTCTTGGCGCGGTGGTGGCGTCTGCAGAGCGGCGCGAGGTTGGAAGGTCGGGTCTGCCCGGGTGGGCCAGCGGGGTCGTATGCCTCGATGTGGTCGAGGTCGCAGGAGCGGGAGTCGCGAGCGCAGCCGGGGAAGACGCACGTCGCGTCCCGGAGGAGGACCTGCTCCCGCATCGCGGGTGGTGGGTCGTGGCGGTCGACCGAGGCGTCCGCGGCGAGGTCGATGACGGGTCGGACCCTCACGGTGGCGCCCTCGATGCCGCAGCGGCTGAGCCAGCCCGCGAAGAGCTCGGTCGACAGCGCGCCGAGCCGCTCGACGACCGCCACGCCCTCGCCCTCTCCCTCGAAGTCGGATGGGGTGAGGTGGACGTTGAGGTCGAGAGTGCCAGCGGTGCGGGGCCGCGCGTCCGTCGACTCCCCGCTGAGGAGGTCCAGCGCGTGCTGGGGGTCGGCCAGGATGCCGACGGCCTTGGCGCGGCGTACGTCGAGGACGTCGGTGTCGCCCAGCTCCTTGAGCTCACCGGCGAGTCGTCCGACGGTGTGGTCGAAGGCGATGGCGTCGGGGGTGTCGAGGGTCAGGTGGAGGTCGGTGACGCCGGGTGCGTGGCCGTCGCGGTGTAGCCACACCCCACGCCGCGCGAGCGCCTCGTCCTCG
>NZ_JOJN01000010.1 GCF_000720335.1 Nocardioides aequoreus
CGAGGACGAGGCGCTCGCGCGGCGTGGGGTGTGGCTACACCGCGACGGCCACGCACCCGGCGTCACCGACCTCCACCTGACCCTCGACACCCCCGACGCGATCGCCTTCGACCACACCGTCGGTCGGCTGGCCGGAGAGCTCAAGGAGCTGGGTGACACCGACGTCCTCGACGTCCGCCGCGCCAAGGCCGTCGGTGTGCTGGCCGACCCCCAGCACGCGCTCGACCTCATGACCGGGAAGTCGAGCGATGCCCGGCCTCGCGATGCCGGGACCGTCGACCTGAACGTCCACCTCACCCCGTCAGACCTCGAGGGCGAGGGCGTGGCGGTGGTCGAGCGGCTCGGCGCACTCTCCACCGAGCTGTTCGCGGGCTGGTTGGCGCGTCACGCCGTGGACGGCGTCGCCGTCCGCGTGCGGCCCGTCATCGACCTCAGCACCGACGCCTCCGTCGACCGACACGACCCACCACCCGCGATGCGCGAGCAGGTCCTCCTGCGGGACGCGACCTGCGTCTCCCCGGCTGCGCCCGCGACTCGCGCTCCTGCGACCTCGACCACATCCAGGCGTACGACCCGGACGGCACGCCCGGCCAGACGCGACCTTCGAACCTTGCGCCGCTGTGCAGGCGCCACCACCGCGCCAAGACCCACGCCGGCTGGAACTACGTCCGCCGCCGCGACGGCACCTACGACTGGTCGAGCCCGCAGGGCAAGACCTACACGGTCGTCCCCACCAGCCGAGCACCCCTCGCCACCCACCACTGACCCGGGCCCCGTCGGTCGAGCTTGTCGAGACCCCGCGCCCCGCGTACCTCGACCACCTGAGCCACTCCGGGTGGTCGAGGAGGTTGCGCAGCAACCGTCTCGAGACCCCGTAAGCGGCCCCCCGGCCGGGTCTCGAGACAGGCGCTGCGCGCCTTCCTCGACCACCCGGCGTCGGTCCGCGCGCCTTGACCACCTGAGCCACTTCGGGTGGTCGAGGAGGTTGCGCAGCAACCGTCTCGAGACCCCGTAAGCGGCCCACCTCGCCGGGTCTCGAGACAGGCGCTGCGCGCCTTCCTCGACCACGGTCCGCGCGCCTTCCTCGACCACCCGGCGTCGGTCCGCGCGCCTTGACCACCTGAGCCACTCCGGGTGGTCGAGGAGGTTGCGCAGCAACCGTCTCGAGACCCCGTAAGCGGCCCACCTCGCCGGGTCTCGAGACAGGCGCTGCGCGCCTTCCTCGACCACGTCTCGAGACAGGCGCTGCGCCTTCCTCGACCACCCGGACCGAGCCGGGGCGCGTGTCTGACGGCTCACATCCGGTGTCGTCCCGGGCGGCGGCGGGGCACGGTGGTGGGGTGAGTGTCTCGGGGCCGTCCGGCGGCCAGCCCGTGGAGCTGCTGCACCGGCCGGGGTCGGCGGGCTACCGGCGGCTCAACCTGGCGATGGTGCTGGCGGGGCTGGCGGCCTTCGGCCTGCTCTACGCCACGCAGCCGGTGCTGCCCCAGCTCGCCGCGGAGTACGCCGTGGCGCCGACGCTGGCGAGCCTGGCGGTGAGCGCGAGCACGGGGGCGCTCGCGCTGACGGTGATCCCCGTGGTGGGGCTCGCCCGGCGCTACGGGCGGGCGCGGGTGATGCGCGGCGGCCTGGTGGCAGCCGTGCTGCTGACGGTCGCGGTGGCGCTGGCCCCCGACTTCACCACCCTGGTGGTGCTGCGCGCCCTGACCGGGGTCGCACTGGCCGCGGTGGCGGGCGTGGCGATGGGCCACGTCGGCGCCGAGGTGCACCCGGCCGGGTTGGCGTCCGCGATGGGGCTCTACGTCTCCGGCAACTCCCTCGGCGGGGTCTCCGGCCGGCTGGTCACCTCCGGGGTCTCCGACCTGGCCGGCTGGCGCTGGGGCGTGCTCGCCCTGGCGCTGGCGGCCGCGGCGGTCACGGTGGTCTTCTGGCGGGTGCTGCCCGACACCGTCGCCGACGACACTGGCGGTCCGGGGGAGGGGGCCTCCGGTGCGGCCGGCTGGCCGGCACCCCGCGTGTGGCTGGTGGCCGTGGTGCCCTTCACCCTCATGGGGGGCTTCGTGGCGGTCTACAACTACCTCGGCTTCCGGCTCTCCGACCCGCCCTTCTCGCTCGCCCCCGGGCTGCTGGGCCTGGTCTTCCTGGCCTACCTCGCCGGCAGCGTGTCGTCGGCCGCGGCCGGCCGTGCCGCCGACCGCTGGGGCCGCCCGGGCGTCCTGGCCGCCTCGGTGCTGGTGATGCTGGCCGGCCTGGCGCTCACGCTGCCCGACCGGCTGGTCCTCGTCGTGGTCGGTCTCGTGGTGCTGACGGCGGGCTTCTTCGCGGCGCACGGCACCGCCAGCGGATGGGCGCCGGCGGTGGCGGGTCCCGGCCGCGGCACCCGGGCCAGCGCGGTCTACGTGGCGGCGTACTACGGGGGCTCGAGCATCTTCGGGCTCTGGCTCGGCGAGGCGTGGACCACGGCCGGCTGGGACGGCGTCGCGGCCGGTGTCGCGGTCCTGGCGGGGACGGCGCTGCTCGCCGCCGCGGTGCTCGCCGCGAGGACGCGTCGCTGTCAGGGGCGGGTGCTTGGCTGACGTAGGGTGAATCCCCTTCCCCCACGCAGTTGCCCTCCGAGCCGAAAGGTCTGAACGCGCTCCATGGCACCGGGCAGCAACGACGGGTTCGTGCACCTCCACGTGCACACCGAGTACTCCATGCTCGACGGCGCGTCGCTGCTCGACGGCCTCTTCGAGCGCACCGCGTCGCTGGGCATGCCGGCCATCGCGATGACCGACCACGGCAACCTCCACGGCGCCTACGACTTCTGGTCCAAGGGCCGCAAGCACGGCGTCAAGCCGATCATCGGGCTGGAGGCCTACCTGACGCCCGGCACGATGCGCGGCGAGCGCCGGCGGGTGCGCTGGGGTCGGGGCGGCGCGGCCGAGGAGGGCGGCGACGACGTCGCGGGCGGTGGCGCCTACACCCACATGACGATGTGGGCGGCCGACACCGTCGGCATGCACAACCTCTTCCGGCTCTCCAGCCGCTCCAGCATGGAGGGCTTCTACTACAAGCCCCGCGCCGACCGCGAGCTGCTCTCCGAGCTCTCGCAGGGTCTGATCGCCACCACCGGCTGCCCCTCGGGCGAGATCCAGACCCGGCTCCGGCTGGGCCAGTGGGACGAGGCCGTCAAGGCCGCCAGCGACTTCCAGGACATCTTCGGCAAGGACAGTTTCTTCCTCGAGCTGATGGACCACGACATCAGCGTCGAGAAGCGCGTGCGCGACGACCTGCTCCGCCTGGGCAAGCAGCTCGGCATCCCGCCGGTGGCGACCAACGACTCCCACTACAACAACCCCGAGGACGCCGGGGCGCAGGACGCGCTGATCTGCGTCGCGTCCGGCAAGCGGCTCTCCGACCCCAACCGGCTCAAGTTCGACGGCGGCGGCTACTACATCAAGTCGGCCGCCGAGATGCGCTCGCTGTGGGCCGACAAGCACGAGATGCCCGAGGCCTGCGACAACACGCTGCTGATCGCCGAGCGCTGCGACGTCCAGTTCAGCGAGTCCACCGGCGGCTACATGGCGCGCGCCGACGTGCCGGCGGGGGAGACCGAGGACTCCTGGTTCCGCAAGGAGGTCTGGCGCGGGATCGAGTCGCGCTACCCCGGCGACGCGCTCACCCAGGACGTCCGCGACCGCGTCGAGATGGAGCTCGGCGTCATCGGCGCCAAGGGCTACTGCGGCTACTACCTCGTGGTCGCCGACTTCATCCAGTGGGCCAAGGACAACGGCATCCGGGTCGGCCCGGGCCGCGGCTCGGGCGCCGGCTCCATCGCGGCGTACGCGCTGCGCATCACCGACCTGTGCCCGCTGCAGCACGGCCTGATCTTCGAGCGCTTCCTCAACCCCGAGCGCCCCTCGATGCCCGACTTCGACATCGACTTCGACGAGCGCCGACGCGCCGAGGTGATCCGCTACGTCAGCGACAAGTACGGCAGCGACCGGGTCGCCTACATCGCCACCTTCGGCCGGCTCAAGGCCAAGGCGGCGATCAAGGACGCCGCCCGCGTGCTCGACTACGGCTTTGGCGTCTCCGACCGGATCACCAAGGCGCTGCCCGCCGACGTGATGGGCAAGGGCGTGCCGCTCAAGGAGCTCTTCAACAGCGAGCACAAGCGCTACGCCGAGGCCGCGGAGTTCCGCACGCTGCACGACTCCGACGCCGACGTCCGCAAGATCTACGAGACCGCGGTCGGCCTGGAGGGCCAGATCCGCCAGTGGGGCGTGCACGCCGCCGGCGTGATCATGTCGAGCGAGCCGCTGGTCGACGTCGTGCCGATCATGAAGCGCGAGCAGGACGGCGCGATCATCACCCAGTTCGACTACCCGATGTGCGAGGCGCTCGGGCTGGTCAAGATGGACTTCCTGGGCCTGCGCAACCTCACCGTACTCGACGACGCGCTGGAGAACATCGAGGCCAACCGCGGCGAGAAGGTCGTGCTCGAGGACCTGCCCTTCGACGACCCCGCGACCTACGAGCTGATGGCCCGCGGCGACACCCTCGGCGTCTTCCAGCTCGACGGCGGCCCGATGCGCGCGCTGCTGCGCAGCATGCGCCCCGACAAGTTCGAGGACATCTCCGCCGTCGGCGCGCTCTACCGCCCGGGCCCGATGGGCGCCGACTCCCACAACAAGTACGCCCGCCGCAAGAACGGCCGCGAGCCCATCGACCCCATCCATCCCGAGCTCGCCGAGGCGCTGGAGCCGGTGCTGGGGGAGACCTACGGCCTGATCGTCTACCAGGAGCAGGTGATGGAGATCGCCCAGGTCCTGGCGGGCTTCAGCCTGGGCCAGGCCGACAACCTGCGGCGCGCGATGGGCAAGAAGAAGAAGGAGGAGCTCGACAAGCAGTACGCCGGCTTCCAGGGCGGCATGCTCGAGCGGGGCTACTCGCAGAAGGCGATCACCGCGCTGTGGGACATCCTGCTGCCCTTCTCCGACTACGCCTTCAACAAGGCGCACTCCGCGGCGTACGGCGTGGTGTCCTACTGGACGGCCTACCTCAAGGCCAACTACCCGCAGGAGTACATGGCGGCGCTGCTCACCAGCACCAAGGACGACAAGGACCGCCGCCCGATCTACCTCAACGAGTGCCGCCGGATGAAGATCCGGGTGCTGCCGCCCGACGTCAACGAGTCGTCGAAGAACTTCACGCCCGTCGGCGAGGACGTGCGCTTCGGGCTCACCGCCATCCGCAACGTCGGGGCGGGCGTCGTCGAGCGCATCGTGGCCGCGCGCGAGGAGCACGGCCGCTTCGAGGACTTCAACGACTTCATGGACAAGGTCGACGCCCAGGTCTGCAACAAGCGGCTGCTGGAGTCGCTGATCAAGGCCGGCGCCTTCGACGACATGAAGCACCGCCGGCGGGCGCTGGTCGCCGTCCACGAGGAGGCCGTCGACCGCTACGCCTCGATGAAGAAGGACGCCGGCGGCGGGCAGGACTCGCTCTTCGACGAGCTGATGGGCGGTAACGAGCCCATCTTCGACATGAAGGTGGCCGTGCCCGACCTCGAGGAGTGGGACAAGATGACGCTGCTCGGCCACGAGCGCGAGATGCTCGGCCTCTACGTCTCCGACCACCCGCTCACCGGCCTCGAGCACGTGCTCTCCAGCGCCGCCGACTGCACCATCGGCCAGCTCGTCACCGACGAGGACCGGCCCGACGGTCAGCAGGTGACCATCTGCGGGCTGATCACGCAGGTGCAGCGCAAGATCACCAAGACCGGCAACACCTGGGCCATCGTGACCATCGAGGACCTCGAGGGCGCGGTCGACGTGCTCTTCTTCCCCAGCGACTACCAGCTCGCCGCCACGCTGCTCGTCGAGGACACCGTGGTCGCGGTGCAGGGCCGGCTCGACCGGAGCAAGGACCAGCCCGAGGTCCGCGGCCGCGCCGTCACGACCCCCTCGCTCGACGACCGCGCCGTCGGACCCGTGACGATCTCGCTGCCCTCCACCCGCTGCACGCCGCCCATCGTCGACCGGCTCAAGGAGGTGCTGCGCACCCACCCCGGCACCACCGAGGTCCGGCTGCGGCTGCTCACCCGCGGCGGCACCCAGCTGCTGCGCGTCGACGACCGGCTCCGCGTCGCTCCCTCGCCCGCGCTGTACGGCGACCTCAAGCAGCTGCTCGGTCCCGGGTGCCTGGGGTGAGCGACCGCAGGGGCTCGCTCGCCGACGTCGTGATCTGCCTGGTGTGGTTCGTCACCGCCGGCGTGCTCGGCGCCGTCGCCTGGGCGCAGCTCGCCCCCACTCCCGTGGCCACGCAGACCGAGGGCGGTGCGGCACTGCAGGGCCAGCAGCTGGAGCTGCAGGTCGGCATCGACGGCTGGTTCGGCGCCGTCGCGCTGGTCCTGGGCCTGCTCAGCGGGCTCGCGCTGCTCACCTGGCGCTCGCGCCGTCCCGAGCTGATGGTGCTGCTCGTGGCACTCGGCGCCGGGCTGTCAGCCGTGCTGATGGTGCGCGGGGGGAGCCTGCTCGGGCCGCCCGACCCCGCCGACGTGCTCGCGGGCGCCGACGTCGGCGCCCAGGCGCCGCTCGACCTGACGCTGCAGGCCACGGGCATGGCCTGGCTGTGGCCGGTGGCCGCGGTGGCCGGGGCGCTGGTGCAGCTGCTGGTGCTGCGCCGTGCCGACGGCGAGGAGCCCGGAGAGACCCCCTCGGAGTCCGACGCCGGCCCCGCCGACCACCCCGACGATGCCGCGCGGATCGCGCCGGGCCGTCCCGCGCCGGGGTAGCCTGCTGCCCGTAGCGCCGCGGACGACCAACGGGGGGACCGATGTCCGAGACCACTTCCATGCCTGTGCAGCCCGAGCCGCAGGAGCCGACGGGCTCCTCGCGCCGCGGCCGGGGCAGCCTGGTCGTCCTGCTCGTCTCCGGGGCGGTGGTGCTGCTGCTCGCCGGCGGCGGCTTCGCGGCCTGGCGGCTGCTGGCCGGTGGCGGCGCGCAGCCGGCCGACGTGCTGCCCGCCGACACGCTCGGCGTGGTCAGTGTCGACCTCGACCCCTCCGGCGGCCAGAAGATCGAGGCGATCCAGACGCTGCGCAAGTTCCCCGCCTTCCGCGAGGAGGTGGGCCTGGAGTCCGACGACGACGTGGTGCAGGCGCTCTTCGAGAGGCTGCAGGCCGAGGAGGACGTCTGCCCCGACGTCGACTACGCCGAGGACGTCAAGCCCTGGCTCGGCCAGCGCTTCGCCGTGGCCGCCCTCCCGGGCGACGACGAGCCGACGCCCGTCGGCGTGGTCCAGGTGACCGACGCCGACGCCGCGCGTGACGGCATCGAGGCGCTGCAGGCCTGCGGCGACACCGGTGACCAGGCCGGCGGCCTCGCCTTCGGCGACGACTACGTCGTGATCGCCGAGACCGACGAGATCGCCGAGCAGGCGCTGGCCGACGGCCAGGAGGACCCGCTGAGCGGCGACGACGCCTACCAGCGCTGGACCGACGAGGCCGGCGGCGACGGCATCGTGGAGATGTACGCCGCGGCCGAGGCGGCCGAGCTCTTCGGCGAGCTGGCCGCGCAGGGCGGGCAGGACACCGAGGGGCTCGAGGAGCAGCTGGAGGACTTCGAGGGAGCCGCGGCCTCGCTGCGCTTCGACGACGGCGTCGTGCTCTCCTTCGCCAGCAGCGCGGCCGGCGCCGTCGGTGACGCGCCGCTCGACCAGGAGCTCGAGACGCTGCCCGACGACACCGCGGCGCTGCTGGCGCTCGGGGTCAGCGAGGAGACCCGCGACCGGATCCGCGAGGCCACCGCGCCGGGCCAGCCGGGCGCCACCGACGACCTGCTCGGCCAGGTCGAGGGCGCGCTGGGCTCGGTGGGGCTGAGCTTCCCCGACGACGTGCTGACGCTGCTCGGCGACTCGCTGAGCCTCTCGGTCGGCGGTGAGGCCCCGGCCTCGGAGCCCACCGGGCCGCAGGACGTCCCGGCCGGGCTCCGCGTCCAGGGCGACGCCGCCGAGATCCAGGACATCCTCGACCGGGTCGAGCAGGCGAGCGGCCTGTCGCTGGAGTCGCAGGGCGTGGTCGTCGAGTCCGACGACGACACCGTGGCGATGTCCTTCCAGCCGGCGTACGCCGAGAGCCTGCTCGAGGGGGAGGGCTCGCTGCTGGACTCCGAGGCCTTCGAGTCCGTGGTGCCCGAGGGCGAGCAGGCCACCGCCGTGCTCTACCTCCACCTCACCGACTCCTGGCGCGAGCTGGTCACGAGCACCGTCGACGACCCCGAGCTGGAGGACAACCTGGCGCCGCTGCGGGCCTTCGGGATCTCCGGCTGGGTCGACGGCGACGTCGCCCGCGGCGAGGCCCGGCTGTCGCTGAACTGACCGTGGCGCGGTTGGGTCAGCTCACCTGGTCCACCGCGCGCACGAGCAGCTCGTTGACGCCCATGTGTGCCGGCCGCGTCACCATGTAGCCGATGGCGTCGGCCACGTCCTCGGCCTGCAGCGCCTCGCGCTCGCCGAAGTCACGCCCCGCCGTGAGCTCGGTGACCACGAAGCCGGGCTCGACCAGCCCCACGCGCACGCCCTGGGGGCCGAGCTCCTGGCGCAGGCCCTCGCTGAAGGCACCGACAGCGTGCTTGGTGGCGGCGTAGACGTTGCTCTCGGGCTTGGGCACCCGGCGGCCGCTGGCGGAGCTCACCGTGACAAGGTCGGCCACCCCGCGGGTGCCCGACGCCGCGGCCAGCAGGTGCGGCAGCGCGGCGTGCGTCGCGTTGAGAACGCCGCCGAGGTTGACCTCGACCATGAGCTGCCAGTCGGCCAGGTCGGCCTCCGCGGCGGGACCCGAGCGCGCCACGCCGGCGTTGTTGACCAGCACGTCGATCGCGCCGTGCCGCTCGGCGACCCCGTCGAGCGCGGCGCGCACGGCGTCGGCGTCGGTGACGTCGACCTCCACCGGGTCGGCCTGCCCCCCGGCCTCGGCGAGCTCGTGGGCCAGCTGCTGGAGCCGGTCGGCGCGGCGCGCGACCAGCGCCACCGTGGCGCCGAGGACCGACAGCGCGCGAGCGGTCGCCTCCCCGATGCCGCTGGAGGCGCCGGTGACGACGGCGACGGTGCCGGAGAGGTCTCGTGCGGTGGTGGGCTGCATGCCGTGCCGGTGCCCGGAGGCACCCGTGGTCACACCCGGGCCAGGGGAGCGACCTGCGCCTCGAGCAGCCGGACGAGGTCGCGCGGGTCCAGGCCGAGGTCGAGGCCGCGCCGTCCGCCGCTCACGTAGACGCGCGCGAGCTCCAGCGCGCTGGCGTCGACCACGGTGGTCAGCGCGGTGCGCTGCCCCAGCGGGCTGATGCCGCCGACGACGTAGCCGGTGCTCCGCTCCGCCCGCGCCGGGTCGGCCATCGCCGCGCGCTTGGCCCCCAGGGCGGCCGCGAGGG
The DNA here is from genome assembly GCF_000720335.1 of Nocardioides aequoreus. GTDB lineage: Bacteria > Actinomycetota > Actinomycetes > Propionibacteriales > Nocardioidaceae > Marmoricola > Marmoricola aequoreus. The sequence goes on from NZ_JOJN01000010.1 coordinate 9,414, forward strand.
CCTTGAGGTCGAGCTGGCCGCTGACCGGCACCACGGCCACCACCAGCCGCCCGTCGACGTCGGCGAGGAGGGTCTTGAAGACCTCGCCGGGCTCCAGGCCGAGCAGCGCCGCCGCCTCGCCGCCGTACGACGCCGCCGCGGGGTCGTGGTCGTAGGGGTGCACCGAGTAGGCGACGCCGGCCCGGTCGAGCGCCGTCGTGGCCGGGGTCCCGCCATTCCGGGCGCGCCGCTCCCGGGCCATCAGTTGGGCGACCACCGGGTGCGCGCGACCTCGGTCGCGGGCAGCGACGGCAGCGCGCGCATCGCCCGCATCTCCTCGCGCAGCAGGCCCCGCAGCGCGCGCAGCCGGTCGGTGGCGCCCTCGGCCTCGAGCAGCTCCTGTCGCTGCGGCAGCGTCAGCAGGCAGGTGCTCGCCAGCGCGTAGGAGAGGTACGCCGGGTCGCGTGGCAGCTCGCCCACCAGCACCGGTCCACCGCGCAGGTCGGAGAGCCGCGCGCGGTAGGTCTCGAAGACCTCGAGCGTGTGCGCCGCCTCCTCGGCCGCCCCCTCCTCCTCACCGTCGGGCAGCAGCGTCACCTGGCCGCGCAGGAAGGGGCCGCTGGCGTCGTGCTCGAGCACCCGCAGCCGCTCGCGACCGATCACCTCGATGTCGAAGCGGCCGTCGTCGTAGGGGTGCACCTCGCTCAGCTGCACCAGGGTGCCGACCCGGTGCACCGACTGGGCGCCGTGGTCGCCGACCTCGTAGCCCTCGCGGATGGCGACGACCCCGAAGACGCGGTCGAAGACCTGCTCCACCTCGAGCAGCTCACGGATCAGGGTGCGGTAGCGCTCCTCGAAGACGTGCAGCGGCAGCGAGACCCCGGGGAAGACCACGGTGCTGAGGGGGAACAGCGGCACCGTCGTCATGGGGCCAACCTAGCGAGTCGGCCCGGCGCTCAGGGGCGGCGCGCGGCGGCTCCGCGCGCCGCGACGTACGGTGTGAGCGTGTCGAGCGACGCCGTGCCTGACGCCGTGTCCGGGGGGACGACGCCCGCCGGCACCGACGGTCGTGCGGCGCGGCGGCAGCGCAACCTGGAGGCGGTGCTCGACGCCGTCCACGAGCTCTTCGTCGAGGGGGACATCGAGCCCTCCCCGGAGGACGTCGCCCGTCGCTCGGGGGTCTCGCTGCGCTCGGTCTACCGCTACTTCCCCGACCGCGAGCAGCTGCTGCTGGCGGCCCTGCAGCGACGGCTGGTCGTGGCGGAGCCGCTCTTCGTGCTCGAGGGGGCCGGCGAGGGCGGTCCGGAGGAGCGGATCGCCGCCTTCCTCGACCACCGGATGCTGCTCTACGGCGCGATCGCCCCCACCGCGCGCGTCGCGCTGCTCGCGGCGCGGCAGCTGCCGGTGATCGCGGCCGTGGTGCACCACCGGCGCAGCCAGCTGCACGCGCTGGTGTGGCAGCAGTTCGCGCCCGAGCTCGACCGGCTGGGCCCCGAGCGGGCCGAGGCGGTGGCGGCGGCGATCGACACGGTGTGCCAGTTCGAGCCGCTCGAGGCCCTCCGCCGGGAGCGCGGCCTGTCGGAGGAGAGCACCCGCGAGGTGCTGGCCACCATGCTGCGGGCGCTGCTCGAGCCGGCGGGCATGGCCTAGGCCACCGGGCACGGCCCCTTGCCAGGGCCGAAGTATTGGCAAGATGCTTGCCACATCTCTCTCGACGGTGTGCCGGACCCGGAGGAGTGGCCGTGTCGCTCGCCTTGTTCCACCTCGCGGAGGTCCTGGCACGCCGGCGCGGACTCGTCCTCGCGGGCTGGCTGCTGCTGCTGGCGCTGCTGGTGGGCGGGGCGGGCGCCCTCGGCGACGACTTCGACGACTCCGTCGCGATCCCCGGCACGGAGTCGCAGCAGGGCCAGGTCGTGCTCAGCGACCGCTTCGGCCTCACCGGGGCGGCCGGCCAGGTGCTGATCTCGACGGGCTCGGGACGTCTCACCGACCCCACGACCCGCACCGACGTCGCCGACCTCGTCGCGCGCACCGACGCCGTCGACGGCGTGTCGGTGAGCGACCCGCTCGACGGCGACGACCCGCTGCTCTCCGACGACGGGCGCTCCACGATCGCGCAGCTGCGCTTCGACGACCAGGTGCCCTCCTCGCGAGTGCTCGACGCGGTCGCGGCAGCGGCCGAGCCGAAGCCGGGCAGCCCCCTCACGACGTACGTCGGCGGCGACGCCTACAAGGCTGACAACGACCCGAGCCGGGTGCCCGAGCTGCTCGGGCTGATGGTGTCGTTCCTGATCCTCGCGGTCACCTTCGGCTCCCTGGTCGCCGCCGGGATGCCGATCCTGAGCTCGCTGGTGGGCGTGGGCGTGACGCTGAGCACGGTGGTGCTCGTCTCCTCCGTCGCGACCGTCTCGAGCAACGCCCCCACCCTGGCGGAGATGCTCGGCCTGGCGGTGGGCATCGACTACGCGCTCTTCATCCTCTCCCGCTACCGGCGCCACCTGGGCGAGGGTCTCGCGCCGACGGAGGCGATGGCGCGCGCCCTCGCCACGGCGGGGAGCGCGGTCGTCTTCGCGGGGGCGACGGTCGTCATCGCGCTGGCCGGGCTCGCCGTCGCCGGCATCCCCGTGCTCACCGTGATGGGTCTCGCGGCCGCCGGCGCGGTCAGCGTCGCGGTGCTCGCCGCGCTCACGCTCATCCCCTCCCTCGCGCTCCTCCTGGGGGAGCGGTTGCGACCTCGCCCCCCGCGCGAGCGCACGCGCCGCTCGGGCCGGCCACGATCGCCCCGGCGCGGCGTGGCCGGCCCCTGGGTCCGCGCGGTCACGCGGGTGCCGCTGCTGACCGTGGCCGCGGTGCTGGTGCTGCTCGGGCTGGTCGCCGTGCCGGCCGCCGGCATGCGCCTGGCGCTGCCCGACAACAGCACCGCGCCGTCGGGCACCTCGGCGCGCGAGACCTACGACGCCATCACGCGGACCTTCGGCGAGGGCTACAACTCCCCGCTCTCGGTGGCGGTCGACGTGATCGCGAGCACCGACCCGAGCGGCGCCGTCGACGACCTCGCCGACGACATCGCGGCCGTGCCCGACGTCGTCGACATCACCATGGCCACGCCCAACCCCGGGGGCGACACCGGTCTGGTGCAGGTGGTGCCGCGCGAGGGGCAGACGGCGGCGTCGACCAGCGACCTGGTGCGCGCGTTGCGCGCCGCGGCGCCCGGGTGGGAGGACGACCTCGGCGTCGGCCAGATCCTCGTGACCGGCCAGACGGCCATCAACATCGACGTCTCCGAGCGGCTCGGCGGTGCCCTCGTGCCCTTCGCCGCGATCGTCATCGGGCTCTCGCTGCTGCTGCTGACGGTGGTCTTCCGCTCGGTCGCGGTGCCGCTCAAGGCGACGCTGGGCTACCTGCTCTCGGTCGGGGCCGCGCTCGGCGCGGTGGTGGCCGTCTTCCAGTGGGGCTGGCTCTCCGGAGTGCTGGGCGAGGCGCCGGGACCGATCGTGAGCTTCCTGCCGATCTTCGTCATGGGGGTGCTCTTCGGACTGGCGATGGACTACGAGATGTTCCTGGTCTCCGCGATGCGGGAGGAGTACGTCGCCACGGGCGACCCGCGGGGGGCGGTCGAGCGGGGCTTCCGGGCCTCGGCTCGCGTGGTGACCGCGGCCGCCCTGATCATGACGAGCGTCTTCGTGGCCTTCATCCCCGCGGGGAGCGCGACCATCAAGCCGATCGCGCTCGGGCTCGCGGTCGGGGTCTTCGTCGACGCCTTCGTGGTGCGGATGACGCTGGTGCCGGCGGTGCTCGTGCTGCTCGGCCGCGGCGCGTGGTGGCTGCCCGGCTGGCTCGCGCGGCGGCTGCCCGAGGTCGACGTCGAGGGTGCGGCGCTGCACCGCAAGGTGGCGGTGGAGAGCTGGCAGGACGAGCACGGCACGGTCGCGCTGCTCGCCCGCGGTCTCGTCGTGCCGGGGAGCGAGGAGCCACTGCACCTGGCGGTGCCGCCCGGTCGGGTGGGCCGCCTCGACGTCGCGCCGGGCGCCGGCCGCGCGACGGCGTACGTGCTCGGCGGTCGGGGCCACCAGCAGGCGGGGGAGCTGGTGGTGGCCGGCCTGCTGCTGCCCGAGCAGCGCGCGGCGGCGCAGCCGCTGGTGACCGTCGTCGAGCCCACCATCGCGGGCCCGCACGACTCCACCCCGGCGGCCGTCGCCGCCCGTGTCAGGCTGCTGAGCTCCTCCAGGCGCCGACGGCGCGAGCTGACCGCCGCCGCCACGATCCTGACGGCGTCGCTGACGACCCGGGTGGACCCACCGCCCGCGTGGCGCGGCGCCGTGGTCGAGGCCGCGCTCGCGCTGGCGAGCGGCGTCCGGGTGGTGGTGCTGGTCGCGCCGCCGACGCGCCGGGCCGAGCCGACGCTCGAGGGGCTCGCCCAGGCCCTCGCCGACGAGGGCGCCGCCGTGGTCGTCGTGGCCGAGGGTGTCACCCCGGTGACGGAGCAGGCGCCGGAGGAGCGCGGGGCCCGCGCCGGCGAGGTCTTCGCGTGAGCGGGTCACGGCGGCGTACCTGGTCGCGCCGGGTCCTGGTGGGGCTGCTGCTGCCGGGGCTGGCGGCCGCCGCACTGGTGTGGTCGACCACCGGCCGGGCCGACCGGGTCGACCGGATCCCGGTGGCGGTCGTCAACGAGGACCAGATCGTCACCGACCCCACCACCGTCGCCGGAGGGCGGGCGCTGACCGCCTCGCTGACCGACCCCGCCGACGCCGACCCCCGGCTGGCGTGGACCCTGACCGACACGAGCGACGCGACGCGGGGCCTGCGCTCGGGGGAGTACTACGCGGTGCTGACCATCCCGGAGGACTTCTCGGCGGCCCTGGTCTCCACCGCAGGCGACCAGCCCCAGGCGGGTCGGCTCACCCTGGAGAGCAACGGCGCGGCCAGCGTCACGGTGCCCTACCTGAGCCAGGCCGTCGTCGCCGCGGCCGCCGACGCGCTCGGGCAGCAGTCGACCGAGGGCTACCTGAAGAACGTCTACGGGGGCTTCAACCAGATCGCGGACTCCAACCAGCAGGCCGCCGACAGCGCGGCGCAGCTGGCCGACGGCACCGCGCAGCTGGCCGACGGCGCCGTACAGCTCGACGACGGCACCGAGGAGCTCGCCGGGGGCCTCGACGCGCTCGCCTCGGGGGCGGGGGAGCTGCAGCAGGGCGCGGCGTCGCTGAGCACCGGCGCGGACGAGGTGGCCCGCGGCAGCCGTGAGCTCACGACCGGCTCCGCCGACGTCGCCCGCGGTGCCGGCTCGCTCGCCCGCAGCAGCGGCAGGCTGGCGGCCGGTGGCCGCGACCTCGCCCGGCTGACCGGCGAGGTCGCCCGCGCCACCGCCGTCGTGGGGCGCGCCACCGACCGGCTGGCCCAGGGCAGCCAGGGCCTGGCGTCCGACCTGCGCGCGCTGCGGTCGTCCTGCCGCGCCTCCGGGGCCGACGTCGCCTTCTGCGCCCACCTCGACCGCCTCGCCGTGCGCTCCACCGCGGTGGGCGCCGGGTCCCGGGTCGTCGACCGAGGCGTCGACGGGCTCGGCCGCGCCACCGGCGTCGTCCGCGACAGGACGCGCGCGCTCGCCGCCGGTCAGCGCGAGCTCGCCAGCGGGGCTCGCGACCTCGCGGCGGCGAGCGACCGCCTGGCGGCCGGCTCCCGGCACGTCGCCGACGGGGCGGTCTCGGTGGCGGACGGCGCGACCGAGCTCGACGCGGCGACCGGCTCGGTCGCCGGCGGCGCGGCGTCCAGCGCCACGGCCGCCGGCGAGCTGGCCACGGGCTCGCAGACGCTCAGCTCCAGCGCCGGCCAGGCCGACGCGGGCGCCGAGCAGCTCAGCCAGGGGCTGGCCAAGGGCGCCGCGGAGTCGCCGACCTACAGCGACGACCAGCAGACGGCGCTCGCCGGCACGGTGAGCCAGCCGGTGGTCCTGTCGAGCTCGGTGGAGCACGCCGCCCACGACGACGGCTGGCTGGTCGCGGCGATCGTCGGGCTGGTGCTGTGGCTCGGCGCGGTCGCCGCCTCGCTGGGGGTCGACGTGCTCGGCGGGCTCCGGCACGCCCTGACCCCGGTCTCCTCGCGCCGGCTCGCCCTGGTGCAGGCCCTGCCGGTGCTGGGGCTGGCGCTCGCCCAGGCCGCGGCGGTGCTGCTGGCCCTGGCGGTGCTGCGCGTCGGCATGGTCTCGGCCTGGGGCTTCGGCCTGCTCAGCGTGCTGGCGGCGGTGTGCTTCGGGCTGGTGGCCTACGCGCTGCGGCTCGCCGGCGGCTGGGTCGGCGTGGGGGTCGGCGTGCTGCTGCTCGCGGTGCAGCTGGCCTCGCTGGGCAACGTGCTGCCGCTGGAGACCGCGCCCGCCCCCGTGCAGGTGCTCAACGGCCTGCTGCCGGTGACGGCGTACGTCGACGCGGCCAGCCAGCTGGTCTCCGGCGGCGCGGTGGGGTCGGTGACGGGGGCGGTGCTGGTGCTCGTCGCGTGGGGCGGGTCGGCGTACCTGCTCGCGGGCGGGGTGGTGAAGCGGCACCGGCTGCAGCACGACCGGGAGCCGGCCGCTGTCATGCTGGCCACGTGAGAGCTCGCCCGGCGCTGCTGGCGCTGGTGGCGGTCCTGGCGGTGACGGTCGCGACGGGGCTGTGGTGGGTGCAGCGCGACCCGCCGGGCCCCCGGGCCGAGGGATCGCTCGGCGACAGCAGCGCGAGGCTCACCGACTGCGTCGAGACCGGGCCGCTGCGCTCGGTCGACGACGCCAACCGCTTCGTGCGCTCGGTGCGCGGCAACGGCGCCTTCCAGGGCGCCGACGTGGGCGCCGACGTCGCGCTGCAGGACGGGCGCCGGCTGTGGGTCTTCGGCGACACGCTCCGGGCCGCCGACTTCGACGGGCAGCGCTTCGTGCGCAACTCCATGCTGGTGATCGGCGACGGCTGCGCGGAGGCCGTGGTGCCGCAGGACCACGGCGCCGTCGTCCCCGACCGTGACGAGCGGGTCGGCTACTGGCCGATGTCGGTGGCGCGCGAGGAGCACGACGGCTTCGACCTCGTGGCCGTCGGCACCCAACGGGTGCGCACCACCGACGCGCCCGACGGCGCCTTCGCCTTCGAGTCCCTCGGCCCCTCCGTCGCCGTCTTCACGGTGCCCGCCGGAGGTACGCCGCGGCTGCTCGCCCAGCGCGACCTCGGCGACGACGACCCCGACCCCGCCCGCCCGCAGTGGGGCGCGGCCGCCGTCGTCCACGACGGCTGGGCCTATCTCTACGGCACCGCCCGCCCCGACCGGGAGGGCGTCTTCGGCTTCTCGCTGCGGGTCGCCCGGGTCCGACCGACCGACGTGCTCGACCTGGGTGCCTGGCGCTACTGGGACGGACGCCGCTGGCAGCCGCGCGCCGACCGGGCCGCGGTCCTGGTGCCGGCGGAGCGGGGGGTCTCGCAGACGCTGAGCGTCTTCGAGCGCGACGGGCGGTGGTACGCGCTGAGCAAGCGCGACGAGTTCCTCGGCAGCGAGGTGGCGGTGTGGCAGGCGCCGTCGCCGGCGGGACCGTGGGACGACGGCACCGCCGTGGCCTCCCTGCCCTCCGACGTCGACGCCGGCGAGCTGCGCTACATGCCGCTGGCGCACCCGGACCTGCACCCCGAGCCCGGCCGCGTGCTGGTCTCCTACAGCCGCAACGACACCGACGTCACCAAGGTCACCGCCGACCCCTTCCGCTACCGCCCCGCCTTCATGGTCGTGCGGCTGCCGGGCTGAGGCCGTCGGGCGAGGCTGTCGGCCGGGGGTGTCGGCTGGGGGTGTCGGCTGGGGGTGCCAGGCTGGAGGGGTGGACGACGACCTGGCCGCCCGGCTGCGGGAGCTCCGGGAGGAGGCCCGGCAGCGGCTCGACGAGCTCGACCACGACCTCGACGGCGTGGTGCAGGCCTCCCGCGACACCAACGCCGACGACGAGCACGACCCGGAGGGCGCGACGATCGCCTACGAGCGCTCGCAGCTCGGCGCGCTGCGGGCGCAGGCCCGTGCACGGCTGGCCGAGGTCGACGCCGCCCTCGAGCGCCTGGCCGCGGGACGCTACGGCCGGTGCGAGGTGTGCGGGGAGCCGATCCCGCCGGCGCGTCTCGTCGCCCGTCCCACGGCCCGCACCTGCGTCGCCCACGCCTAGACTGGAGGGCATGATTCGCCGGATCGACCTGCGGGGGGAGACCCCTGACGACTACCGCGCCGTGGTGCCGCGCGCGGACTTCGACGTCGAGGCCGCCGTGCATGTCGTCCGCCCGATCTGCGACGACGTGCGCGAGCGCGGCGTCGCGGCGGTGCTGGAGTACTCCGCCCGCTTCGACGGCGTCGAGCTGACCGACGTGGCGGTGCCCCGCGAGGCGCTGACCCGGGCCCTCGACGAGCTCGACCCCGACGTGCGCGCCGGGCTCGAGGAGTCGATCGCGCGGCTGCGGCGCACCTGCGAGGCCGAGCGCGAGGACGACGTCGTCACCCAGGTCGCCCCCGGTGCGGTCGTCACCGCGCGCATGGTGCCGATGGACCGGGTCGGGCTCTACGTGCCCGGCGGCGTCGCGCCGCTCGTCTCCAGCGTGGTGATGAACGTCGTGCCCGCCCAGGTGGCCGGCGTCGGCTCGATCGCCCTCGCCAGCTCGCCCAACAAGGCGCACGGCGGTCTGCCGCACCCGACGATCCTGGCCGCCTGCGAGCTGCTCGGCGTCACGGAGGTCTACGCCGCCGGCGGGGCGCAGGCGATCGCGATGTTCGCCCACGGGGCCGGCCCGTGCCGGCCGGTCGACCTCGTCACCGGGCCGGGCAACATCTACACCGTCGCGGCCAAGCGGCTGCTCAAGGGCGTCGTCGGCATCGACTCCGAGGCCGGTCCCACCGAGATCGCCGTGCTCGCCGACGACACCGCCGAGGCGGCGTACGTCGCGGCCGACCTGGTCTCGCAGGCCGAGCACGACCCGATGGCCGCCAGCGTGCTGGTCACCGACTCGCTGCGCCTGGCCGACGAGGTCGAGGTCGAGCTCGAGAAGCAGGTGGCCGCGACCCGCCACGTCGAGCGCGTGCGCACCGCCCTGACCGGGCAGCAGTCCGGCATCGTGCTGGTCGACGACGTCGAGCAGGGCCTCGCGGTGGTCAACGCCTACGCCGCCGAGCACACCGAGATCCAGACCGCCGACGCCGCCGACGTGGCCCGCCGGGTGCGCAACGCCGGCGCCGTCTTCGTCGGTCCGTGGGCCCCGGTCTCGCTCGGCGACTACTGCGCCGGCTCCAACCACGTGCTGCCCACGGCCGGCTGTGCCTGCCACTCCTCGGGGCTCTCCGTGCGCTCCTTCCTCAAGGCCGTGCACCTCGTCGAGTACACCCGCGAGGCGCTCGACGACGTGGCCCGCCACGTCACCGTGCTGGCCCACGCCGAGGACCTCCCCGGCCACGCGGCGGCGGTCGACGTGCGCGCGTCGGTCGAGCCTGCCGAGACCCCGTCGTGAGCTGGCCCCCGCTGCGCGAGGAGCTCCGCGGGGTGGCGCCGTACGGCGCACCGCAGCTCTCGCTCGAGCAGGCGCCGGTCCAGCTCAACGTCAACGAGAACCCCTACGGCCCCTCCCAGGCCGTCGTCGACGACGTCGCGGCGTCGGTCGCGGCGGTGGCGGGGTCGCTCAACCGCTACCCCGACCGCGAGTTCACCGAGCTGCGCGGCGCGCTCGCCGACTACCTGCACCACGAGGCCGGCGTCCGGGTCGACCCTGCTCAGGTCTGGGCGGCCAACGGCTCCAACGAGGTGATGCTGCAGCTGCTGCAGGCCTTCGGTGGGCCGGGACGCACGGCGGTGAGCTTCGCGCCGACGTACTCGATGTACCCGGAGTACGCCCGCGACAGCCTCACCACCTACGTCGTGGGCCGTCGCGAGGCCGACTTCTCCTTCGACCTCGCCGAGGCCGAGCGCGTGGTCGCCGAGCACCGCCCGAGCGTGGTGCTGCTGCCCTCGCCCAACAACCCCACCGGCACCGCGCTGCCGCACGAGGTCATCGGCACGCTCTGCGAGCTCGTCGGCGACGGCGGGGTCGTCGTGATCGACGAGGCGTACGCCGAGTTCCGCCGCGCCGGCACGCCCTCGGCGCTCGAGCTGCTGCCCGCGCACCGCAACCTGGTGGTCACGCGCACCATGAGCAAGGCCTTCGCGCTCGCGGGAGCCCGCCTGGGCTACCTCGCCGCGGCGCCCGAGATCTGTGACGCGCTGCGCGTCGTCCGGCTGCCCTACCACCTCTCCGCGGTCACCCAGGCCACGGCGCTGGCGGCGCTGCGCCACCGCGACGAGCTGCTCGGCAAGGTCGCCGAGCTCCGCGGCGAGCGCGACGCCCTCGTCGCCTGGCTGCGCGAGCGGGGCCTCTCGGTGGCGCCGAGCGACGCCAACTTCGTGCTCTTCGGGGAGTTCGCCGACCGGGAGCGGGTCTGGCAGCATCTGCTCGACCAGGGCGTGCTGATCCGCGTCACCGGCCCGGAGGGCTGGCTGCGCGTCTCGGTCGGCACCCCCGAGGAGATGGCGGCCTTCCGCAGCGCCCTCGTCCACGCCACCGCCCCCCAGGAGATCGCGCCATGAGCCGCACCAGCCGCATCGAGCGCCGGACCAAGGAGTCCTCGGTGCTCGTCGAGCTCGACCTCGACGGCACCGGTGCGACCGACATCAGCACCGGCGTCGGCTTCTACGACCACATGCTCGACGCGCTCGGCCGCCACTCGCTGGTCGACCTCACCGTGCGCACCGAGGGTGACGTGCACATCGACGGCCACCACAGCGTCGAGGACACCGCCATCGTGATCGGGGAGGCGCTGCGCGAGGCGCTCGGCGACAAGCGCGGCATCCGGCGCTACGGCGACGCGCTGGTGCCGCTCGACGAGGCGCTCGCGCAGGCGGTCGTCGACGTCTCCGGCCGGCCCTACTTCGTGCACTCCGGCGAGCCCGACGGTCAGGTCTACGCCCTGATCGGCGGCTCCGGCGTGCCGTACGCCGGCTCGCTGACCGCGCACGTGCTGGAGTCGATCGCCCACCACGCCGGCATCACCATGCACGTGCGGCTGCTGGGCGGTCGCGACCCCCACCACATCGTCGAGGCGCAGTTCAAGGCCGTCGCCCGCGCGCTGCGCGACGCGGTGGCGCTCGACCCGCGCGAGACGGGCGTTCCGTCGACCAAGGGATCGCTGTAGCCGTGCCGTCGGTCACCGTGCTCGACTACGGGTCGGGCAACCTCCGCTCCGCCGTGCGCGCCCTCGAGCGCGCGGGCGCCGACGTGACGCTCACCGCCGACCGGCAGGCCGCCGTCGAGGCCGACGGGCTCGTCGTCCCCGGGGTGGGTGCCTTCGCCGCCTGCATGGCCGGGCTCCGCGCCGTCCGCGGGCCCGAGACCATCGGACGCCGCCTCGCCGGCGGTCGCCCGGTGCTCGCGATCTGCGTCGGCCTGCAGGTGCTCTTCGAGCGCGGGGTCGAGCACGGCGTCGAGACCGAGGGCTGCGGCGAGTGGCCCGGCACGGTCGAGCGGCTGCAGGCCCCCGTCGTACCGCACATGGGGTGGAACACCGTCGAGGTGCCGCACGACGCCGAGCGCCCGTCGACCCTCTTCGCCGGCATCGAGGAGGAGCGCTTCTACTTCGTGCACTCCTACGGCGTGCGCGAGTGGACGCTGCAGACCAACGACCGCACCCGCGCGCCCCTGGTCACCTGGGCCTCCCACGGCGGTGACCGCTTCGTCGCGGCCGTCGAGAACGGCCCGCTCAGCGCCACCCAGTTCCACCCCGAGAAGTCCGGCGACGCCGGCGCCCAGCTGCTCCGCAACTGGGTCGACTCGCTCTCCTGAGGACCCGATGACCTACCTCCAGCTCCTGCCCGCCGTCGACATCACCGAGGGCCGTGCGGTCCAGCTCGCCCAGGGCGTCGCCGGCTCCGAGCGCGTCTACGGCGACCCGGTGGCCGCCGCGCGGCGCTGGCAGGACGCGGGCGCCGAGTGGCTCCACCTGGTCGACCTCGACGCCGCCTTCGGCCGCGGCACCAACCGCGAGCTCCAGGCCGAGATCGTGGGCGCCCTCGACATCGACGTCGAGATGAGCGGCGGCATCCGCGACGACGAGTCGCTGGAGGCCGCGCTCGCCACCGGCTGCCGCCGGGTCAACATCGGCACCGCGGCCCTCGAGCAGCCGCAGTGGTGCGCCAAGGTCATCGCCGAGCACGGCGACCGGATCGCGATCGGTCTCGACGTGCGCGGCCGCACCCTCGCGGCCCGCGGCTGGACCCGCGACGGCGGCGACCTCTACGAGGTGCTCGCCCGGCTCGACTCCGAGGGCTGCGCGCGCTACGTCGTGACCGACGTCAACAAGGACGGCATGCTGCAGGGCCCCAACCTCGACCTGCTGCGCGACGTGTGCGCCGCCACCGAGGCGCCCGTGATCGCCTCCGGCGGCGTCACCACCCTCGCCGACATCGAGGCCCTCATGGGCCTGGTCGAGATCGGTGTCGAGGGCGCCATCGCCGGCACCGCGCTCTACGAGGGCCGCTTCACGCTCGAGGACGCGCTCGCCCTGACGCTGAGCGCGCTGTGAGCCTCGCCGTCCGCGTCATCCCCTGCCTCGACGTCGACGCGGGGCGGGTCGTCAAGGGCGTCAACTTCCAGGAGCTCCGCGACGCGGGCGACCCCGTCGAGCTGGCCAAGCTCTACGACGCCGAGGGCGCCGACGAGCTGACCTTCCTCGACATCTCCGCCAGCCACCAGGGCCGCTCGACCACGATGGAGATCGTCTCCGCGACCGCCGAGCAGGTCTTCATCCCCCTGACCGTCGGCGGCGGCGTGGGCAGCGTCGATGACGTCGACCGGCTGCTGCGCGCGGGCGCCGACAAGGTCGCCGTCAACACCGCCGCGATCCGTCGTCCGGAGCTGGTCGCCGAGATCGCCGACCGCTTCGGCAACCAGGTGCTGGTGCTCTCGGTCGACGCCCGGCGGGCGCCCGGCACCGAGAGCGGCTTCGAGGTCACCACCCACGGTGGCCGCGAGTCGGCCGGCCTCGACGCCGTCGCCTGGGCCGCCCGAGCCACCGAGCTCGGCGCCGGTGAGATCCTGCTCAACGCCATGGACGCCGACGGCACCACCGACGGCTTCGACCTCGACCTGATCCGCGCCGTACGCCGCGAGGTCAGCATCCCCGTGATCGCCAGCGGCGGCGCCGGCGCGCTGGAGCACTTCGCGCCGGCCGTCGACGCGGGCGCCGACGCCGTCCTCGCCGCCACCGTCTTCCACTTCGGCACGCTGCGCATCGGTGAGGTCAAGCAGTCGCTGGCCGCCGCCGGCCACCCCGTGCGCTGACCCCGGCCGCACCGACGCGGCCCTGCCAGACTGTGCGCGTGGCCAAGGCACTGGACGAGGGGCCGTTCTTCCACGGCACGAGGGCCGACCTCCGCGTGGGCGACCTGCTCACGGCGGGCCACCGGTCCAACTACCGGCCGGAGGTGGTGATGAACCACGTCTACTTCACCGCCCTGCAGGACGGCGCCGGCCTCGCCGCCGAGCTCGCCGCCGACCTCGCGGCTGACGACGCCGCCCCGCGGGTCTATGTCGTGGAGCCCACCGGTCCCTACGAGGACGACCCCAACGTGACCGACAAGCGCTTCCCCGGCAACCCCACCCGCTCCTACCGCACCCGCGACCCCCTCCGCGTGACCGGCGAGGTCACCGACTGGCCCCGCCTGACCCCCGAGGCCCGCCAGGCCTGGCGCACCCGCCTCGCCGCCCTCGCCGCCGACGACGCCGAGATCATCAACTAGACCCGACCGGGTCCCGGCGCGGGTGGTCGACGAAGGCGCGCGGCCCGACCCCGGGTGGTCGAAGGAGCGCAGCCCGACCCCGGGTGGTCGAGGAAGGCGCGCAGCGCCTGTCTCGAGACCCGGTGACGTGCGCAGGCGCGTGGGGTCTCGACAAGCTCGACCGCCGGCCCCCGGGTGGTCGAGGAAGGCGCGCAGCGCCTGTCTCGAGACCCGGTGACGTGCGCAGGCGCGCGGGGTCTCGACAGGCTCGACCGACAGGGCCCGGGTGGTCGAGGAAGGCGCGCAGCGCCTGTCTCGAGACCCGGTGAGATGTGCAGGCGCGCGGGGTCTCGACAGGCTCGACCGACAGGGCCCGGGTGGTCGAGGAAGGCGCGCAGCGCCTGTCTCGAGACCCGGTGAGCCAGCGTGCGGGGTCTCGAGACGGTTGCTGCGCAACCTCCTCGACCACCCGGGCGGTCGGCGGGGTGGGTCGAGGTTGGTCAGCGGTGGGTGGCGAGGGGTGCGCGCGAGGTGGGGACGACGGAGTAGGTCTTGGCCTGCGGGCTGGTCCAGTCGTAGGTGCCGTCGCGGCGGCGGACGTAGGTCCAGCCGGCGTGGGTCTTGGCGCGGTGGTGACGCCTGCAGAGTGGCGCGAGGTTCGAAGGTCGCGTCTGGTCGGGCGGACCAGCGGGGTCGTAGGGCCGGATGTGGTCGAGGTCGCAGGAGCGCGAGTCACGCTGGCAGCCGGGGAAGACGCACGTCGCGTCCCGCAGGATCACCTGCTCGCGCATCGCCGGTGGCGGGTCGTGACGGTCGACCGAGGCATCAGCACTCAGGTCGATGACCGGCCGCACTCGGACCGCGACGCCGTCGACGGCGTGACGGGCGAGCCAGCCAGCGAAGAGGTCGGCGGAGAGGGCGCCGAGTCGCTCGAGCACCACGACGCCCTGATCGTCGGCGAGGTCTGACGGGGTGAGGTGGACGTTCAGGTCGAGGGTCCCGGCACCGCGAGGCCCAGAGTCGGTGGTCTCCCCGCTCATGAGGTCTAACGCGTGCTGCGGGTCCGCGAGGACGCCGACGGCCTTGGCGCGGCGGACGTCGAGGACGTCGGTGTCACCCAACTCCTTCAGGTCCGCGGCGAGCCGGCCGACGGTGGTGTCGAACGCCAGCGCATCCGGGGTGTCGAGCGTCAGGTGGACGTCGGTGACGGCGGGTGCGCGGCCGTCGCGCTGCAGCCACACCCCACGACGTGCCTGCGCCTCGTCCTCATCCGCCCGGGCGCGGTCGGGGTCGGCGTGCAGTCGTGCCTCGTGCACCAGCCGGGCAGCACCGGCGGCAGAGAGCTGCTCGAGCCGGTCGGGCACGGCGCACAGCAGCCGGTCCGCGTGCAGCGCGGCGTCCAGGCTCAGATCGCGGGTCTCCCGGGAGATCGCCCTAGCGCGCCACACCGCGATCCGCCCCGCGCACATCAGCTCCCACAGCCGCGGGAGCCGGAAGGCCAGCTCCAACGTGTCGCCGAGCAGCTGCTGGGCGTGCTCGGCCGGGCGGTTGAGGGCTCCGGCCAGCTCGAGTGGTGCTGCTGCGGCGACGAGCGGTGCGCCGTCGCCGGCCAGCGGGATCGGGCCACCTACGTCGTTGCCGAGGACGAGGCCGTCGTCGCCCCAGCCGGCGTAGGCCGCACCCTCGGCAGCGGGGTGCAGCAGCGCCCACTCCAGCGCGAGGCGCAGCTGCCGGACCTGTACCTCGTGCTCCTCGGCGCGGGCCGCGACGAGGACGTCGAGGACCTGGCGCTTCGGGTGGTGGGGGTGCGGCTCCATGGGGAGATTCTACTATTGAGATGCGACAGTAGAACGTGTGTTCGAGGATCTGTGCATAACTTCACGGGCTGGGTTGCGGGGTCTCGAGACGGTCGCTGCGCGACCTCCTCGACCACCCGAAGGGCGCAGGTGGGGTGAGCCCCGCGTATGCGCCCTTCGAGGCTCGCTGCGCTGCCACCTCAGGGACCCGCGCGGCCGGGTGGTCGAGGAAGGCGCGCAGCGCCTGTCTCGAGACCTGGTGAGCGGGCGGCGTACGGGGTCTCGAGACGGTCGCTGCGCGACCTCCTCGACCACCCGAAGGGCACGGGTGGGGTGAGCCCCGCGTATGCGCCCTTCGAGGCTGTTGCGCTCGCACCTCAGGGACCCGCGCGGCGGACGACGCGTGCGGGGTGAGCGTCAGGTGGGGGTCCAGCAGTAGCCGTAGCGCTGGCCGGCGTCCCACTGGGCGCGGGTGGGCCACTCGAAGGCCCAGGTGAGCTCCAGGGAGCCGCCGGAGGCGTCGGAGGCGAGGTCCTGGCAGGTGCTGTCGGCCTGGTCGGTCACGGCCTCGTCGAGGAAGGGGGCGTCGGGGGGGAGGTCGACGACGTCGAGGGCACGCCAGGTGTGGGGCTGGGCGCAGGCGACGCGGCGGAAGTCGTCGGCGGCGGGGGAGGCGGTGCCGCAGGTGCCGAAGGTGTCGAGAGCGCCCTCCCGGTCGAGCATGCCGCGGAAGCGTGGGGGGAGCGGGACCAGGCGCTCCTCGGAGCCGACCGCGACGACGTCGCAGCGCACCCAGTCGGCGCCGGCCTGCACCTGCTCGTCGGACGGGGTGAACCACACCACCTGCAGCCGTGAGAGCCGCTGCGTCCGCTGGTCGCCACCGGCCCGCTCCAGCAGGGAGCGCGGGCAGGTCTCGGCGAGGCGGCGCTGCGCGGCGGGGGAGTCGACGGCGAGCAGGTGGCCGTCCTCGACGAGGTCGAGGGGCCGGACGTCCACCGTCACCGAGGTGTGTCGCCGGGCACAGTCGACGGCGGCCTCGTCGTCGGCGGTGGGACGGGCGGCGGCGTCGAGGCTGATCCGGTGGCACTGACCGGCCTGCGGCGGCGGGTCGGGCTCGGGTGCCTGGCTCGGGGTGGCCGGCGCCGAGGCACTCGACTCGGCCTCGGGCTCGCCGGCGCAGCCCGTGAGCAGGAGGAGCAGGGCCGCCAGCAGGACCGACGTGCCGCGCATCGGTCGCCCTCTCACTGCCTCGCCCAGCACACCGACCTCCGGTTGCCCGCCTGCCACTCCGCCTCGCGGAACCAGGTGTAGCCGAACTCGTACTCCACCGGGTAGTTCAGCCACGCGACCACCGAGTCGGAGCAGAAGTCCCGCGAGCGCACCTGCACCTCGCGGTCACCGGGATAGGGGTCGTCCGGACCGCCGAGCTTGATGGTCGTCACCGCCCTCCAGTCGTGCTCCTGCGAGCACGGCACCTTCTCGGAGCCGGCCACGGTCTCACCCCGGGCGCAGGTCAGCCACTCCTGGGGCGGCTCCGCGCGGAAGAGTCCCTCGACCGTCTCCGGCAGCGGTTCGTACGCCGTCGCGTCGGCGCGGCCGCCGACGGCGTCGCAGCGGTACCAGCGGCGGCCGTCGTCCCACGCGGCCTCGCCGGGGCGGAACCACGCCCAGCTGAGCTGGATCCGCATCGCGAGGCTCTCGTCCGCGCCGAGGAAGCGCTCGAAGGCGCGCTGGCAGCGCGGGTGGATCCAGCGGCCGAGGGCCGGGTCCTCGCGGTCGTCGCCCAGCCTCTCCGGCAGCGTGCCGACGGCGAAGGTCTGCGCGGTGTGCTCGCCGGCGCACCGCACGGGCGCCGCGTCGACGCTGGGTTGCGCCACGTCGTCGGGGGTGACTGCGTAGCACTCGCCCAGCTCCGGCACCCGGTCCGGGGGAGCCTCGGACTCCGGGCGCAGCGGCGCCGAGGAGCAGGCCGTGAGCACCAGCGCCAGCGCGAGCAGCACCGGTGCGAGACGCAGCGCCGGGGGAGGGGTCAGCCCACGCAGGGTCGTGCCGGACAGCGTTCCCCCTCAGCCGGTGAGCAGTGCCGCGATCGTAGCGCCGAGCTCGTGCGCGCGGGCACGGTCCGCCTCGGTCGTCTCGCCGACGACGCCGACCACCTCGAAGGCCTGCCGCCACCCCAGCGCACCGGTCACCGACTGCACCGAGCGCACCGCGCCGGTCAGGTCGTACCTGCCGTGCAGGTAGAGGCCGTACGGACGGCGCGCCGTCGCGCCGCCGGGTCCGTCGCCCCCGGCCGGGGCGCCGTCGTCGTCGAGCGCCCCGCCCACGTGCAGGAAGGTGCTGTCGAAGACGTGCTTGAGGGCGCCGCTCATGTAGCCGAAGTTGGCGGTGGTGCCGAGCAGGTAGCCGTCGGCCGCCAGCAGGTCGTGGTGGTCGGCCTCGCCGCGGGCGAAGGCCAGCGCCTCGAGCACCCGCACCTCGACCTCGGTGCCCGGTGGGAGGTCCTCGTGGACGACGTCGTCGCGACACCCGGCGACCACCGCGTCGGTGAGCTGCCGCGTCGCGGCGGTGGGGGAGTGGTGGACCACGAGCAGCTGCGGCACACCTCGATGATGCACCTCTCTAGACCACACGAGGGGACGAGGAGCGCGTTGGAGGGATCGGGGCCGCCCCGCGCTTACGCTCGGACATACCGACAGAACGGACGACCAGGGAGGCGAGCGTGACCCACCGACGTTTGCCGACGGCGTCCGCGGGGAGGCTCGCTCGGGCCGCCATCGGTGGCGTGTCCACGACGACTCCCGAGACAGGCTGACCACACGATGGACCTCCTCCGCGGCTCCAGGGACGCCGCTGCCGACCCGGCGTCCGAGGTACGCCGCCTGCGCCGGCAGCTGCGCCGCGAGCAGGCGCGACGGCTCGCGGCCGAGAGCATCGGCGAGCGGGCCACCGCCGACCTCTACGACTCCGTGCGCCAGCTCCGCTCGGCCCAGGCCGAGCTGCTCGAGCGGGCCGACCAGGCCCGGGTCGTCCACGAGCTGGCCCGAGCACTGCGCCAGGACCTCGACTCCGCGCAGCTGGTCAACCGCGCCGCCGAGTCGGTCGGCCAGGCGACGGTCGTCGACCGCTGCGACGTGCTGCTCGTCGACGCCGAGCGGTACGCCGCGGTGCGCGGCACCTGGAGCAACGGCCCCGACGCGGCCGCCCTGCCGCAGCCGAGCTCCTTCGTCGACCTGCCCGAGGAGCTGACCACGCTGCTGCTCGAGACCGCGTCGCTCCTCGAGCCGCTGCAGATCGACCACGTCGCCGAGGACCCCCGCCTCGGGCTCCACGGCGGTCCGGCGATCGAGCGCGCCCTCGGCATCGCCGCGCTGCTCGCGGTCCCCATCGCCGTCGGCGACGAGGTCGTCGGGTGGCTGCTGCTCTCCTCGATCCGCCCCCGGGGCTGGCAGCCGCGCGAGGTGGCCATCTGCCAGGGCGTCTCCCACGACCTGGTCGCCTCGCTGGTGCAGGTGCAGGCCTTCGAGCAGCAGCGCGAGTCCGTGCGCCGCCTCGAGGACCTCGACCGCGCCAAGGACGCCTTCATCTCCACGGTCTCCCACGAGCTCCGCACGCCGCTGACCAGCATCGTCGGCTATCTCGAGCTGATGGCCGAGGGCGGCATGGGGGCGCTCTCCGAGGAGGCGTCGCAGGGCATCGGCATCATCGCGCGCAACGTCGACCGGCTGCGCGCCCTCGTCGAGGACCTGCTCGCGCTCTCGGCCTACGACTCCGAGCAGGTGAGCCTCGACTTCCGGCCGGTCGACCTGGCCGCGGTCGTCGCCGAGTGCCGCCAGATGCTGGCGCCGGCCACCGTCGCGAGGCAGCTCGAGGTCGTGGTGGTCAGCGAGGGCGAGGTCAGCCCGGTGACCGGTGACCCGGTGCAGCTGGAGCGGGTGCTGCTCAACGTGCTCACCAACGCCGTGAAGTTCAGTCGCGCGGGCGGGACCATCACGGTGCGTCTCGGCGTCGACGAGGACGACGTGGTCGCCAGCATCGCCGACGAGGGCATCGGGATACCCGAGGCCGAGCTCGACCGCATCTTCTCCCGCTTCTTCCGCTCCTCCCTCTCGGTCGCCGACGAGATCCAGGGCACCGGGCTCGGCCTCGCGCTGGTGCAGTCGATCGTGGAGTGGCACGGCGGCACGGTCGAGGTCGCCTCCGAGGAGGGGTGTGGCACGACGGTCGTGCTGCGGCTCCCGCGGCACCAGCCGGCCGACCAGTCCGCCGACTGGCCCAGCGTCACCTGTTAAAGTCGCCTCCGTGCACCGCGACCGCCTCCTCCTTGGCTGCCGCAGCGGGTCCTGACCGGCCGGACCTCCCGCTGCGGAGAGCCTCGCGTGCCCGGCACCTGACGCTCCCCAGCACCTCGGAGGAACCATGATTCTGCACCCCCACGCCCACGCCCAGCGCCCCAGCGGGATGCCCATCCACCGCTACCGCGCCTTCCCGCCGGTCGAGCTGCCCGACCGGACCTGGCCGCAGCAGACCATCACCCAGGCCCCTCGCTGGCTCTCCACCGACCTGCGCGACGGCAACCAGGCGCTGATCGACCCGATGAGCCCGGAGCGCAAGCACCGGATGTTCGACCTGCTGGTGGCGATGGGCTACAAGGAGATCGAGGTCGGCTTCCCGAGCGCGAGCGAGACCGACTTCTCCTTCGTGCGCCAGCTGATCGAGCGCGACAAGGTGCCCGACGACGTGACCATCTCGGTGCTGACCCAGGCCCGCGAGGACCTGATCGAGCGCACGACCGAGTCGCTCGTCGGCATCCACCACGCCAACATCCACCTCTACAACGCCCTGGCGCCGCTCTTCCGCCGCGTGGTCTTCCGCGCGGACCGGCAGGAGGTCAAGGACATCGCGGTGCGCGGCACCGAGCTGTTCATGAAGTACGCCGAGGCCAACCTGTCGCAGACGGTGATCGGCTACGAGTACTCCCCGGAGATCTTCACCGGCACCGAGCTGCCCTTCTCCGTGGAGGTCTGCGAGGCGGTCTCCGACGTGTGGCAGCCCGACGACGACCGCGAGATCATCCTCAACCTGCCGGCGACCGTCGAGATGTCGACGCCCAACGTCTACGCCGACCAGATCGAGTGGTTCTCCCGCCAGCTGACCCGGCGCGAGCACACCACCATCAGCCTGCACCCCCACAACGACCGGGGCACCGCCGTCGCGGCCACCGAGCTGGCGCTGATGGCGGGGGCCGACCGCGTCGAGGGCTGCCTCTTCGGCCACGGCGAGCGCACCGGCAACGTCTGCCTGGTCACCCTGGGCATGAACCTCTTCAGCCAGGGCGTCGACCCCCAGATCGACTTCTCCGACATCGACGAGATCCGCCGCACGGTGGAGTACTGCACCCAGCTGCCGGTGCACCCGCGGCACCCGTACGCCGGCGACCTCGTCTACACCGCCTTCTCCGGCTCCCACCAGGACGCGATCAAGAAGGGCCTCGAGGCGCTCGAGACCGAGGCCCGCGAGGCCGGTCACGACGTCGCCGAGCACGCGTGGGAGGCGCCGTACCTGCCGATCGACCCGAAGGACGTCGGCCGCAGCTACGAGGCGGTCATCCGGGTCAACAGCCAGTCCGGCAAGGGCGGCGTGGCCTACGTGATGAAGTCGGAGCACAAGCTCGACCTGCCGCGCCGGCTGCAGATCGAGTTCAGCCGCGCCGTGCAGGCCAACACCGAGTCGACGGCCGACGGCCAGGGCGGCGAGATGTCACCCGCCGCGATCTGGGACTCCTTCCGCAGCGAGTACCTCGACCGCGAGACGCCGCTCCGGCTGGACTCCGTGCACACCTCCTCCGCGGCGGGCGAGCGCGACCAGCTCACCGTGGGCGTCCACGTCGACGGCGAGGTCCGCTCGCTGACCGGTGAGGGCAACGGCCCGATCGCCGCCTTCGTCGACGCCCTCAACGGCCTCGAGCACGGCTTCGACGTGCGGGTGCTCGACTACGCCGAGCACGCCCTGTCGTCGGGCGGCGACGCCATCGCCGCGGCGTACGTCGAGTGCGCCGTCGGCGACCAGGTGCTGTGGGGGGTGGGGCTGGACGCCAACATCGTCACGGCCTCGCTGAAGGCCGTGGTCTCGGCGGTCAACCGGCGCTAGCCAGCCGCGCGTCGCGCACGGCCAGCGGCAGCCGCACGGTGAAGGTGCTGCCCTCGTGGGGCGCCGAGCGCACCATGATGTCGCCGCCGTGCTCGGTCACGATGCGGTGGATGATGGAGAGCCCGAGACCGGTGCCGGGGATCGCGCGGTCCTGGGCGTTGCTCGAGCGGAAGAACTTGGTGAAGAGGTCGGCCTGCTCGTCCTCGGGGATGCCGATGCCGGTGTCGCTGACCTCGATGACGGCCCTGGTGCCGCAGCGGTAGAGCCGGCAGCCGATGCTGCCCTGGTCGGGGGTGAACTTCACCGCGTTGCTGAGCAGGTTGACCAGGACGCGGTCGAGGTGGCTGGGGTCGCCGGTCACGGTCAGCGGCCGGTCGGGCAGGTCGAAGGAGACCTGCAGGCTGCGGCCGGCGATCAGGGGGGCAATCGCCTGCTGCGCCTGCTGGGCGACCTCGCCGAGGTCGACCGGCTCCTCCGCCCACGTCGTGCGGTCCTGGGAGTCGAGGCCGGCCAGCACGAGCAGGTCGTTGGCCACGGCGATGAGCCGCTCGCCGTTGCGGGCGATGACGTCGAGCAGCGCGCCCTGCTCCTCGCTCACCTCGCCCGCGGAGCCGTCGCGCAGCATCTCGGTGTAGCCGACGATGCTCGTCGTCGGGGTGCGCAGCTCGTGGCTGACGGTGGAGACGAACTCGTTCTTGGCGTCGTCGACACGACGCAGCCGCTCGACCGCGTCGCGCTCGGTGTCGAGCGCGCGCACGAGCGCCTCGTGGATCGAGCGCATCGCGGTGACGTCGCGGGCGAGCACCAGGTAGCCGACGTGCTCGCCGGCGCCGTCGGTGACCGCGCTGACGGTGGTCGAGACCGTCAGCGTGCGGCCGTCGTCGGGTCGCCTCCAGGTCCAGTCGCGGGTGATCGGCGGGCCCGGGAGCGCGTCGCGCTGGGCGGCCCGGGCGGCCTGCCCGAGGTCGCGCCGCAGCGTCTCGGCCAGCCTCGGTGACAGCAGCGTGTCGAGGTGGTGGCCGACCACGTCGTCCGCGGAGACGCCGAGCAGGTCCTCGCCGGCTCGGTTGACCAGCGTGACGACCAGGTCTTTGTCGATGGAGACCATGGGCGCCGCCATCGGCGCCTCGAAGAGGTGCTCCACGAGCTGGCGCGAGGTCAGCTCGCTGGTGACGTCGGTCGCGGTGCACACGACGTGCGTCATCTCGCCGCGGGCGTCGCGGACGACGTTGTTGTTCCAGACCACGCGCAGCCGGTGACCGTCGCGGTGCACCAGGTCGGCCTCCCGCAGCTCGGGCACCCCGGACCCGTCCCGCGGCCCGAAGAAGGCGCGCACCAGCTCGCGGCGCTCCACCGGCACCATCGGCAGCTCCCAGAAGCGCTGGCCGACGGCGCTCTCGGCGCTGAAGCCGGTGAGCCGCTCCAGCGCCTCGTTGACCTGCTGCACGACGCCTCGATTGTCGGAGACGACGATGATCGCCGCAGTGGTGGCGAGCGTGGTGCTGCTCAGCTGCCGCTCGAGGTCGATGCGCCGGAGCAGCTCCAGCCGCTGCGCCGAGGCCAGGGCGGTGGGCAGGGTCAGCAGGGCCATGCAAATGAGGTACATCTGCACGTTGGCGCCGGCGAGCAGGTGGTGCGACCCGGCACGGTCGCTGAAGAGCGCGATCGGGCCGAGGCCGTGGCTGGTGGCCCACGTCGCGATGGCCGCGACCAGGAAGACCTCCACGGCGGCGACGAAGGGGTGGAAGCGCACCGCCGCCCACACGAGCAGCGGCAGCGGGACGAAGAGGGGTGCGAGCGAGCTGCTCGTGCTGAGGGTGGCGCCGAGCGCCACCGCCACCAGGCCGGCCTGCACGGCCAGCTCGGCGCGACGGCGTACGTCGACCGGGCGGCAGGCGGGGATCAGCAGCAGCGGCAGGATCACCAGGGTCGCGGCCAGGTGCGACGGGGTGACGGTGCGGGCGGTCTCCCACACGGGCTGGCCGAGCACCGCCATCGTCAGCGCCGCCCCGGCGCCGAAGGTGAGGGCGCCGGCGGCCGCGGCCAGGAAGAGCCGCAGGTAGTCGTCGGTGTCGCGGAGGGGCACCCGGGCGTCCGGGTCGTGCCGGTCCAGCCGGTGCAGGCGGTGCAGGACCATGCCCACGGCGAGTGCCTCGGCGGCGTTGGTGAGGCCGAGGCCGACGCCGACGCCGAGCGGGCGGCCGCCCAGGCCGTTGGCGGCGAAGGTGACCACGGCGATCGCCGGCACCAGCGCCGGCCACCAGCGGCGCGGTGAGAGCAGCAGGACGCCGCAGGTCGCGCCGGCGGCAGGCCACCAGGTCGCGACGGCGCTCGGGTCGGGGCGCAGCACCAGCGCCGTCACGCCGAGCGCGAACGCCACGACGAGCAGCACGACGGCGCGCACGGCGGCGACCCGAGAAGCGGCACTCACGTGCGCCATTCTCGTCTCGGAACCCGCAGTCCGGGCAAATTCGGACAATCCATCCACTCAGGGCTAGACCAGACGCGCGGGGGCCGGGGTCCGCGCCAGCGGGATGGAGATCGAGATCGCGGTGCCCTCGCCGTGCGTGGAGCGCACCGCCACCCGCCCCTCGTGGCTCTCCACGATCGACTTCACGATCGCCAGGCCGAGGCCGGAGCCCTGGATCGCCTGCTCCTGCGCCTCCTCGGATCGGAAGAAGCGGTCGAAGACGTGGTCGAGGTCGCTCGAGGGGATCCCCCGCCCGGTGTCGCGCACGGTCACGGTCGCCGTGCGCAGACCGGGGTCGGCGCTGAGGGTGGTCTCGATGCGCCCGCCGTCGGGGGTGAACTTCACGGCGTTGGTCAGCAGGTTGGTGACCGCCCGCTCGAGGTGGCTCGGGTCGCCGACCACGACCACCGGATGCGGGGGCAGCTCGACCTCCCAGGCCAGGTGACGCCCGCTCGCAGGTGGCTGCACCGTCCGGACGCTCTCGGCGACGACGTCGCGCAGGTCGAGCTCGTCGCCGCGCGGTGAGCCGCCACCCCGGTCGAAGGCCGCCAGTGCCAGCAGGTCGTCGGCGAGGGAGAGCAGCCGCTCGCCGTTGCGCGCGATCACCTCGACCATCCGCTGCTGCCCGGTGCCGAGCTCGCCGACCACGCCGTCGGCCAGCATCTCGGCGCTGCCGATGATGCTGCTCATCGGCGTCCGGAGCTCGTGGCTGACCGTCGAGACGAAGTCGTCCTTGGCGCGGTCGAGCTCCTGCAGCCGCGTGACGACCTCCCGCTCGCGCCGCAGCGCGTTGACCAGGATCTCCTGGTTGCGACGGGTCTCGGTCACGTCGCGCACCACGAAGAGGTAGGCGTGCACCGCGCCCTGGTCGCTGCGCACCGCGCTGCAGGTCATCGAGACCCGCAGCGGGTCGCGTCCGTCGGGGAGCAACAGCCAGTCGGTGGTGCTCGGTGCCGACTCCGGTCCCTCGTGGCGCACGAGGTCGGCGAAGTCGGGCGGTCCCGAGGGCTGCGGCTCGGGACGCATCTCGGGTGACTCGGCGGGCGGTGGTCGCAGCAGCGTCGCCAGCGGCAGTCCGCGCGCCCGCTCCGCCGACAGCCCGACCAGGCGCTCCGCCCCCACGCTGAACATCGTGATGCCGCCCTGGAGGTCGGTCCCGACGAAGGCGAGCGAGGTGACCGAGCGCAGCAGGTGCTCCACCACACCTGCGCTCTCACGGGCCTCGGTGACGTCGGTGGCGCTGAAGACCAAGGTCGTCACGGGCTCGCCGGTCTCGGCCGACGCCTCCACGAAGGCGGCGTGCGCGTACTCCAGGGTGCGGCTCTCGCCGGCCTTGGTGACCACGGTCATCTCCCCGGACGGCGGCACGGGCAGCACGTTGGTCACGGCGTCGAGCACCGAGAGGCGGAGGTGGTCGGGGATCAGGACCTCCCAGAGCGGACGACCGACGAGCTCGCCGGCGGCGTACCCCGTCAGCCGCACCGTCGCGGCGTTGACGGCCATCACGGTGCCGGCGACGTCGGTGACGACGATGAGGCTGGCCGCGGTGTCCATCACCGCGCGCGTCCAGGTGCGCTCGGCCTCGAGCCGGTGCTGCAGCCGGTGGCGTGCCGTGAGGTCGACCAGCGTGAGGGAGAGCAGCGGGGTGCCGCCGCGGGTCGTGAGCAGCGAGCAGTAGCCCTCGAGATGGGTGAGCGGCGTCCCCGGCACCGGCACCGGTCCCGCCCAGCCCCCGAAGGCCTCGATCGGTCCCGCGGTCAGCGAGGCGACGAGCTCGGGCACCTCGAGCACGTCGAGCAGGTCCTGGCCCTGCAGCTCCTGGCCCGGGCGGTCCAGCAGCTCGAGGGCCTCGCGGTTGGCCAGGTCGATGCGCAGTCGGCCGTCGACGTGGGTGCACAGCAGGACCGGCAACCCCGAGCGGGTGAAGGCCCGGCGGTAGGTCGCCTCGCTCTCGAGCACCTGGCGGACCGCGCGCTCGCGCTCGTGCATCGCCATCGCGAGCGGGAGCGCGACCAGCACGCAGACCAGCAGGTAGACCTGCGACACCTGCACGTGGACGATCTCGGGGTCGCCGGGCCCGGCGAGGCGCAGGGGGAAGGCGGCTGCCGTCGCCGTGACCGTCACGGCGAGCGCGACCAGGAGCACCAGCACGGCGCCCAGCTGGTGACGTGCGGCCGCCCAGACGACCAGGGGGAAGGGCAGCGCCAGCAGCAGCAGGCCGGTGAGGCCACCGAGCGCCCCGCTGAGCGCGAGCACGACCAGGAGGCAGGTGAGCACGCCGTGGGCTGCCGCCTCGCGCGCACCGCTCGTGGGCAGCACCCGCTCGACCATCACCAGTGGGGCCAGGACGAGCACCGAGACGCCGTGCGCCAGGACGAGCACCGGCAGCATCTCGGTCGCGGAGGCGCCCAGCGCGGCGGCGTACGTCGCGGCGACGCCAGCCCCGCCGACCACGGCCCCGGCCAGGGCGGCGACCACGAGCGCCAGCACGTCGGCGAGCCGGTCGAGCCGTCCGCCGGTGAGCCGCCGCAGCAGCAGGGCGACGACCGCCGTCTCGGCCACGTCGGCCAGGCCCAGCAGCGCGCTGGTGGCCGGCCCGCGCCCGGCGACCAGGTTGCCCAGCGCGAACGAGATCAGCAGCGCGCCGAGGACGACCGGCAGCCGCCGGCGCGGCGCCAGCAGCGCTGCGGCCACCCCGAGTCCCGCGGCCGGCCACCAGGTGCCGAGGGTGTCAGTGCTGCTCCCCACGGCCACGGCGCCCCAGGTCGCCAGGCTGGCGGCAGCCACGAGCGCGGCGGCCGTGCGGGGGCGAGGGGGGAGCCAACCGGTGCTCACGCGACGATTCTGGCGCCACAGCAGGGAGTTGGTGCGGCATTCGGGCCACCGTGGTGTGCCAAGGTGACGCCCATGAGCCTGGTCTCCGAGCGCATCGGGCAGTTCTTCCACGACGGTCACCGCCTGGAGTACACCGAGTACGGCGGCGGCGAGGACTGGGTGGTGCTGCTCCACGGGCAGCTGATGCCGCGCCGCATGCACGAGCCGCTGGCCCGTCACCTCGCTTCGCAGGGGGCGCACGTCGTCACCCTCGACCTCCTCGGGCACGGTCGCTCCGACCGCCCCGACGACCCCCGGCTCTACTCCGTCACCGCCTTCGCCGAGCAGGTCGTCACCCTGCTCGACGAGCTCGGTGCCCCCGCCGCGGTGGTCGGGGGCACCTCCCTGGGGGCCAACGTCAGCCTCGAGGTCGCCGCGATCGCGCCCGATCGGGTGCGCGGCCTGCTGTGCGAGATGCCGGTGCTCGACAACGCGCTCGAGGCGGGGATCCTCGCCTTCGGCCCGATGCTCTTCTGGGCGCGCTTCGTGCCGGTCACCGTCCGCGCCGTACGCCGGGTCACCCGGGCGGTGCCGCGGGGGCTGGTGCCCTTCTGGGCCGGCATCGCGCTCGACACCTGCGACCAGCGGCCCGCGGCGATGGCGGCGACGATCCACGGCATCTTCTTCGGGCGCATCGCCCCCGCCTCGGCCACGCGGCGGCGCATCGAGGCGCCCGCCATGGTGGTGGGCCACCCCAGCGACCCGATCCACCCCGCGGCCGACGCCGCGATGCTCGCCGCCGAGCTGCCGCACGGGGAGTTCGTCGAGGCGCAGTCGCTCCTGGAGTGGCGCGCCCGCCCCGAGCGGCTGCACGCGCTGGCCGCCGACTTCGTGTCCCGCTGCTTCGCGACGGCTCCGCTGCAGGACGCCGGGCGGACGGCTTCTCCCACCGCCCGGTGACTCCGCCGGCCGTGCGCCGGACGACTGCTACACGAGCGTCGCCGTACGACGCCCCCACCGACCCTCACGTGGCACTCGGCGAATTCACCGGCCGGCCGGTGAATTCGCCGGTGTCGCGCGCCGGGGTGTCACCGGCGAGGGGGAGGATGTCCCCATGCCGGTCTACAGCGACGAAGCGGTGGTGCTGCGCACCCACAAGCTGGCTGAGGCCGACCGGATCATCACGCTGCTGACCCGCGAGCACGGGGTCGTGCGGGCGGTGGCGCGCGGCGTGCGTCGTACCTCCTCCAAGTTCGGGTCGCGGCTCGAGCCCTTCACCCACGTCGACCTGCAGCTGGCGATCGGGCGCAACCTCGACACGGTCACGCAGGCCGAGACGCGGGCGCCGTACGGCGCGGCGATCGCGGCCGACTACGAGCGCTACACCGCGGCGAGCGTGATGCTCGAGACCGCCGAGCGGCTGGTCTCGGAGGAGCGCGAGCCCTCGGTGCAGCAGTACCTGCTGCTCGTGGGCGCCCTGCGCACCATGGTGGCGGGGGAGCACCGCCCCGGTGACGTGCTCGACGCCTTCCTGCTGCGCTCGATGTCGGTGGCCGGCTACGCCCCCTCGTGCTGGGCCTGCGCCAGCTGCGGCCTCGAGGGGCCGCACCGCGCCTTCAGCCCGGGGGCGGGCGGCGCGCTGTGCCCACGGTGCCGGGTGCCGGGCTCGGCCAGCCCCGCCGCCGAGACACTGGTGCACCTCGGGGCGCTGCTCTCCGGCCACTGGGAGCAGGTCGACGCCGCCCACGACCGCCACCGTCGCGAGGCGCGCGGCCTGGTGTCGGCGTACGTCTCCTGGCACCTCGAGCGTGCGCTGCGCTCGATGCCCCTGCTCGCGCGCGAGGTCAGCGGGGAGCGCTGACCTCGGCGAGCGCCGTCCGCACCACCTCGTCGAGCGGTGGGGCGACGTCGACGCGTGCCCCCTGCTCGTCGGGGCCGAGCTCCTCGAGCGTGTCGAGCTGGCTGTCGAGCAGCGAGGTCGGCATGAAGTGGCCGCGTCGCCCGGCGATGCGCTCCTCGAGCACGGCCTTGCTGCCGGCCAGGTGGCAGAAGAAGACCTCGGCGGCGGTGGCCTCGTCGCCGCGGAGCACGTCGCGGTAGGCGCGCTTGAGCGCCGAGCAGGTGACCACGAGGCGGTGCCGCTGCGAGACGGCCTCGCGGATGCGCTCGGCGACCAGCTCCAGCCACGGCCAGCGGTCGTCGTCGGTCAGCGGCGTGCCGGAGGCCATCTTGTCGACGTTGGCCTGGGGGTGGAGGTCGTCGCCCTCGACGAAGCCGGCGCCGAGACTCTCGGCCAGGCGCTCGCCGACCGAGCTCTTGCCGGTGGAGGTGGTGCCCATGACGACCACCACGAGCGGCGCCGTCACGCCAGCACCCACAGCACGCTGGCGCAGGCGAACATCATCAGCCCCAGGGTCGTCTCCATCACGGTCCAGGTGCGCAGCGTCGTCTTCTCGTCCATGTCGAAGAGCCTGCCGACCAGCCAGAAGCCCGAGTCGTTGAAGTGCGAGAGCACGGTCGACCCGCCGGCGATGGCGAAGACGAGCGCCGCGAGCTGCAGCTCGGGCAACCCCGTGGCGGAGGCGGCGACCAGGCCGGCGGTGGTGGTCAGCGCCACGGTCGCCGACCCCTGCGCGACGCGGAGCGCCGTGGCGATGAGGAAGGCCTGCAGCACCAGGGGGAGGCCGAGGCCGCCGAGCGAGGTGGTGAGGGCGTCGCCGATGCCGCTGGTGCGCAGCACGCCGCCGAACATGCCGCCCGCGCCGGTGATCAGGATGACCGAGCAGATCGGGCCGAGGGCGCCGTCGAGCAGTGCCTGCACCTCCGACCGGGAGCCGGCACGGGAGCCGAGCAGCACGATCGCGGCGAGCACGCTGATGAGCAGGGCGACCGGGGTGTTGCCGAGCAGCAGCAGGGTGTCGGCGAGCGCCGACTCCTCGAGGGTGCCCGCCGTGATCAGCGAGCTGACCACGGTGTTGAGCGAGATCAGCACCATCGGCAGCAGGAGCAGCAGCAGGACGACGCCGAAGGCCGGGGCGCGCCGGCCACCGTCGGGGCCGCCGTCGTGGTCACGGACCTCCCCGAGCAGCAGGTCGGTCACCGGCACGTGCACGCGCGCCGAGACGACGCGGCTGAAGAGGTAGGAGCCGACGTACCAGGACACCGCGGCGACCGGCACGCCGACGAGGAGGACCACGCCGATCGAGGCGCCGAGGCTGGCGCTGGCGGCCACCGGGCCGGGGTGCGGCGGGACGATGGCGTGCATGGCGGCGAAGGCGCCGGCCGAGGGCAGGGCGTAGCGCAGCACCGAGCCGCCGAAGCGGCGGGCGACGGTGAGGATGATCGGCAGGAAGACGACCAGGCCGGCGTCGAAGAAGATCGGGAAGGCGAAGATCAGTGAGGCCACGCCGAGGGCGAAGGGCGCGCGCTGCTCGCCGAAGCGGCTGACCAGCGTGTCGGCGAGCACCTGGGCGCCGCCGGTGACCTCGAGCAGGCGACCGAGCATCACGCCGAGCGCGACGAGCAGCGCGACGGAGCCGAGCGTGGTGGAGAAGAACTCGATCATCACCGCCGGCACGTCGCCCAGCGGGATGCCGGCCGCGACCGCGGTGACCGCGCTGACCACGATCAGGGCCAGGAAGGCGTGCAGCCTGACCACCATGATCAGCACCAGCAGCAGGGCGACGGCGGCGGCGGCGATGACCAGCATGACGGGCGTGGAGTACGCCGGTTCGAGGGCTTCCATGGCGACGCAGTGTCCCAGGGCGACCAGGTCAAACTCCGCAGCCGCGCCCAGGAGCCCGCCGCTCGCTCGCACGCGTCGTCCGGCGACCTCCTAGGGTGACCCGCATGCCTCGCTCGCGGACGCGTGTCCCCGGCCCGCCGCACACCCCGCGACCGCCGACGCCGCACCCCTCCGGAGCGACGCCGCCCCCGGTGCCGGCCGACCTGGTGCCCGAGCACGTCGCGATCGTCATGGACGGCAACGGTCGCTGGGCCAAGGACCGGGGCCTGCCCCGCACCGCCGGGCACACCGAGGGGGAGTCGTCGCTCTTCGACGTGGTCGAGGGGGCGATCGAGATCGGCGTCAGGGCCATCTCCGCCTACGCCTTCTCGACCGAGAACTGGTCGCGCAGCCCCGAGGAGGTGCGCTTCCTGATGGGCTTCAACCGCGACGTGATCCGGCGCCGCCGCGACGAGATGCACGAGCTCGGCGTCCGAGTGCGCTGGGCCGGTCGCGCACCGCGGCTGTGGCGCTCGGTGGTCAAGGAGCTGCAGGTCGCCGAGGAGCTGACGCGCGACAACGACGTGCTGACGCTGACGATGTGCGTCAACTACGGCGGGCGCGCCGAGGTCGCCGACGCCGCACGGGCGCTGGCCCAGGACGTCGCCGACGGCCGGCTCCGCCCGGGCAGGGTCGACGAGCGCACCTTCGCCCGCTACCTCTACGTGCCCGAGCTGCCCGACGCCGACATGGTCTGGCGCACCTCGGGGGAGCAGCGCCTCTCCAACTTCATGCTCTGGCAGGCGGCGTACAGCGAGCTGGTCTTCACCGACGTGCTGTGGCCCGACGTCGACCGGCGGCACCTGTGGGCGGCCATCGAGGAGTACGCCGGTCGCAGCCGGCGCTACGGCGGGGCGTCGTAGTCTTGCGGCCGATGTAGCAGACCTACTACATTCGTCGCATGACTGCGGCGCAACCGGTCGTGCAGGTCCGCGATCTGCGGATGGCCTACGGCGACAACCTGGTGCTCGACGGGGTGGAGTTCGACATCCGGGCGGGCGAGGTGCTCTGCCTGCTCGGGCCCAACGGGGCGGGCAAGACGACCACGATCGAGATCCTCGAGGGCTTCCGCACCCGCTCGGAGGGCGAGGTCAGCGTGCTGGGCGAGGACCCCGCCCAGGCGGGGGAGTCGTGGCGGGCCCGCACCGGGGTGGTGCTGCAGTCCTGGCGCGACCACCCCCGCTGGACGCCGCGGCGGCTGCTGTCGCTGCTCGGCGGCTACTACGCGCCGTACTCCACCGAGACCGTCACCCGGCCGTGGGACCTCGAGGAACTCATCGACCTGGTCGGCCTGGGCGAGATCGCCGACCGCCGGATCAGCACCTTCTCCGGGGGGCAGCGGCGCCGCCTCGACGTCGCGATGGGCATCGTCGGACGCCCCGAGCTGCTCTTCCTCGACGAGCCGACCGCGGGCTTCGACCCGCAGGCGCGGCGAGAGTTCCACGAGATCGTGCACCGGCTCGCGGACCTCGACGGCACCACGATCCTGCTCACGACGCACGACCTGGCCGAGGCCGAGAAGCTGGCCGACCGCGTCGTGGTGCTGGCGGGCGGACGCATCGTGGCCGACGACAGCGCCGACGCCCTCGCGCGACGTGTGTCCGGCGAGGCGCAGGTGACCTGGACCCGTGACGGGGAGCGCTTCGTGCACGCCACCGCCGAGCCCAACGACTTCGTGCGGGCGCTCCTGGCCGAGGAGGCCGCGGGAGCCGGGGAGGTGCTCGACCTGGAGGTCAGGCGGGCCAACCTCGAGGACGCCTACCTGGCCCTGGTCAACCAGCACGAGAGCGGTGCCGCCGCGGCCGCCGCCGTGGAGTTCGCGGAGGTGGCGCGATGAGCGGCGCCACCGTGGGTCACGCCGTGCGTCTCGGCCTGCGCCGCGGCTGGACGGAGTTCGTGCAGAGCGTGCGCAGCAGCCAGGACCAGTGGTTCTACCTCTTCACCGCGGCGCTGGTCGTGGGCTACCTCTGGATCCGCCGCGACGCCGACACCGGCACCGACCTGCCCTTCGCGGCCTTCGCGCTGCCCAGCCTGCTGGGTGGCCTGATCGCCTTCGGCGTGGTGATCGGCCCGGCCTACCAGCTGGCGATGGAGCGCGAGGACGGCACGCTGCTGCGGCACCGCGCGATCCCGGGCGGCATCGTCGGCTACGTCACCGGCTGCCTGCTGGTCAACACCCTCAGCGTGCTGCCCCAGCTGCTGGCCGTGCTCGTCCCCAGCTTCCTGCTCTTCGACGGGCTGATGGCCGAGCCGTCGGGCTGGCTGACGGTCGCCTGGGTGGTGCTGCTGTCGTTGCTCGCGATGATGCCCATCGGCATGGTCATCGGCTCGCTGGTGCCCGGCGTGCAGAAGGTCGGCATGTGGGGGATGCTCCCCATCATGGCGCTGGCCGGCATCTCGGGGATCTTCTACCCGATCCAGCAGCTGTGGGGCTGGGTGCAGGTGGTGGCCCAGGTCTTCCCGATGTACTGGGCCGGGCTGGGCATGCGCTCGGCCTTCCTGCCCGACGGCGCGGCGGCCGCCGAGATCGGCGGCTCCTGGCGCACCTGGGAGACGGTGGCGGTGCTCGGCGGGTGGGCGGTGGTCGGCGTGCTGGTCACCCCCGTGGTGCTGCGGCGGATGTCGCGACGCCAGACCGGCTCCG
The DNA here is from genome assembly GCF_000720335.1 of Nocardioides aequoreus. Taxonomy (GTDB): domain Bacteria; phylum Actinomycetota; class Actinomycetes; order Propionibacteriales; family Nocardioidaceae; genus Marmoricola; species Marmoricola aequoreus. The sequence continues at coordinate 42,831 of NZ_JOJN01000010.1, forward strand.
AGGTCGCGGCGGCGCGCGAGGCGACGATGCAGTGGGTCAAGTGAGCTCCACGCCGGAGGCGGTGCACAACCGCATCTCGCTGCTGCGCGCCGAGCAGGGCGTGAGCCGGCGCGAGCTCGCCGACGCCCTCGGCGTGCACTACCAGACCGTCGGCTACCTCGAGCGCGGCGAGTACAACCCCTCGCTGCACCTGGCGCTCCGGCTGGCCGCCTTCTTCGGCGTGCCCGTCGAGGTGGTCTTCTCCCTCGAGCCCTTCCCGCGCGTCAGCGACCAGACGCACTCGGCGTGAGGGTGCGCCCGAGGGCGACCTCGCCCAGGGCGACCTCCGCGAGGGCGCGCGCGTGGGCGGTCGCACTGTCGATGACGGGCAGGGGGCTGTCGTCGGGTCCCAGCAGCAGGCCGATCTCGGTGCAGGCCAGCACCACGGCCTGGGCGCCCCGGTCGGCCATGCCCTGGATCGCCGCGACGTACGCCGCCCGCGACGGCGCCCGCACGACGCCCTGGGTCAGCTCCTCGAAGACCAAGGGGTCGACCTCCACCCGCTCGGCAGCTCCGGGGACGACGGTGCCGACGCCGTGCGGCGCCAGCCGCTCGGCGTAGAAGGGCTCCTCCATCACCCAGCGCGACGCGAGCAGGCCGACCCGCGTCGCACCCAGCCGGCCGGCCTCCGCGGCGACGGCGTCGGCGATGTGGAGCAGCGGCACGTCGAGGGCGGCCTCGACCTGCGGCGCGACCTTGTGCATCAGGTTGGTGCAGATGGCGACCGCCTCGGCGCCTGCGGCGACGCAGCCCCGTGCGGCGTCGGTCAGCAGCGCGGCGGCGGCCTCCCAGTCGTCGTCGAGCTGGCAGCGCCGCACCTCCTCGAAGTCGAGCGAGCTGAGCACGAGCCGGGCCGAGGCGTGCCCCCCGCGCACGCCCGCGACCCGCTCGTTGATCTCGCGGTAGTACGTCGCGGTCGAGTGCCAGCTCATCCCGCCCACCAGTCCGAGGATCGCCATGCGACGAGCCTGCCGGACGCCCGTGACCCAAGGAATCCCCGTGTTGCTTGGCCCAGGCATAAGCCACACTTGGGTCGTGGACGCGCGACGGGTGCTGCTCTTCCGTGACGTGGTGCGCGCGGGCTCGCTCACCGCTGCCGCCGCGGCGCTGGGCTGGACGCAGCCGGCGGTGAGCCAGCAGCTGCAGCGCCTCGAGCGCGAGGCCGGCTGCCCCCTCCTGGTGCGCGGTCCCCGTGGGGTCACGCCCACCGACGCGGGGGTCGCGCTCCTGGCGCGCGCCGACACCATCGCCGGCGAGCTCCGGCTCGCCGAGGAGGAGGTGGCGGCCGTGGCGCAGCTGCGCGCCGGAAGGGTCCGGCTGGCCGCCTTTCCCTCGGCGGCCGCCACCATCGCGCCCGGCGCCATCGCCTCGCTCACCCGCCGGCACCCCGGCCTCGAGGTCTCGATGGTCGAGGCCGAGCCGGCGGAGGCGGTGGCCGCCGTGCGCGCCGACGCCGCCGACCTCGCCCTGGTCTTCGGGTACGACGCCGCGCCCGGCGACCTGCGCGGCCTGGCCTGGACGCCGCTGACCGTCGAGCCGGTGCACCTGGTGGTGCCTCGCGGGGGTCCCGCGCGGCTGGCCGCCCTGTCCGAGGAGCCGTGGATCGCGGGCTGCCCGCGCTGCCGCACCCACCTGGTCGCCCGCTGCGAGGCGGCCGGCTTCGCGCCGCGGCTGCGCTACGAGAGCGACGACTACGTCATGGTGCAGCACTTGGTGGCGCAGGGGCTGGGCGTCACGCTGCTGCCGGCCTCGGCCCTGGCGGCCTACCGGCACCCGGAGGTGGAGGTGCACGCCGACGAGGCCCTCGGGACGCGCCACGTGGGTCTGGTGCACCGTGCGGGCGCCGAGCAGGTGTCGGCGATCGGGGCGATGCGGTCGTCGTTGCTCGCGGCTATCGTCGCGTAGATGAGGCGGGAGCCCCACGAGAACGTCGCGACCGTGCTGGTCGACCCGTGCGTCCTCACCGAGCTCGAGCTGGCCTGCATGGCCCTCGACCTGAGGTTCTGGCCGGTCCGCACGGCACCGGTGGTCCTCGACGGCGAGCGGGTGGCCTTCCAGGTCCGTCGCCGGCTGCTGCTGGCGCGCCGGGGGGAGTGGGACTGCGCGGCCGACTGGGTGCCGGTGTGGATCGGCTTCGGTCCCACCTGGCAGCGCGGCGAGGACCCGCTGCCCTGGGCCGCGCACGCGGTGCTCTGGGACCTGCTCGGCGGCCACGCTGCGCACGTGCGCTTCCACAAGCGTCTCGGCGGCGTGGCCCGGATGCCCGTGCCCGAGGGTCGCTAGCCCCTCACCGCACGCAGCCACCCGTGCCGCTGACTGCGGCCAGGCCGTCGTCCGGGAAGACCGTCACCCCCATGGTGACGTTGTCGCGGCGCAGCTGCAGGTCGGTGTCGCCGCGGAGCCGGACGGTCCATCCGTCGGCCTCGTAGGCGGGAGCCACGTCGTCGCGCAGTCGTGTCGAGGCATCGCCCGGCACCTTCACCCGGACGGTGTAGATCAGGTCCTTGCCCGAGTCGCTGTCTCCGGGCACGCAGTCGGTGATCGTGTCCTGGCGCACCTCGGGCTCGGTGCCCACCTGCGCGGCGAGCTCGTCGATGAGGCTGCGCGCCTCGTCGGCCACCTGCTCGATGTCACGGTCCACGTTGTCCTGGTCACTCGCGCATGCCGCGGTCAGCATGACCACCGACAGCACGGCTCCTGCCACGCTTCGTCTCACTCGACGTCTCGCTCGACCGGCACTCGCCGGGACGGTCCCCATCCGGTCCGCACCGAGGTGACCCCGCCTTCGTGGACGTCGTGCTCGTGGACGGGCTCACGATAGAGCGTCGCCTCGTCGCCGTTGAGCACGCCAGCATGTTGTGCCCAGCGTCCGAGCGCACCTCGCAGACGCCGCCGTGCGGACGGTCAGCCCTGTGCGTCGTGCTGCAGCAGGGCCCAGGTCGTCTCGGGGGTCTCCGGGCCGGGGGCGAAGGGCTCAGGAGGTACGGCGTGCACGGCGGTGCAGGTCGCCGGGTCGACGGCGGGTGGGAGGACGGTCCAGCGACCTTCGCTCATGGGGCACCTCCTGGCAGGTCTCCAGGGTAGGCGCGTGGCGGGCCTGCGGCCAGCGTTCTCGCGGCGCCTCAGCGACCGGCGCAGGCGCGGCAGGTGCCGAAGAGCTCGAGGGTGTGGGAGACGTCGGTGTAGCCGTGCTCGCCGGCGATCGCGCTGGTCCAGCGCTCCACCGTGGGGCCCTCGACCTCCACCGTCGCGCCGCACGAGCGGCACACCAGGTGGTGGTGGTGGGTGCCGCTGCAGCGGCGGTAGATGCTCTCGCCGGTCTCGGTGCGCAGCGAGTCGATCTCGTCGGCGTCGGCGAGGGTCTGCAGGGTCCGGTAGACCGTCGAGAGGCCCACGGACTCACCCCGGTCGCGCAGCAGCGCGTGGATCTCCTGGGCGCTGCGGAAGTCGTCGAAGGCCTCGAGCGCGGCGGCGACGGCGCGTCGCTGCCTGGTGGGGCGGACGGCGGTTGCGCCCGGTCCGTGCTCGGACACGGACCCAGGGACGCGGTCAGTGCTCGTCATAGTGCTCTCCGTGGACGGCGTGGCGGTGGCCGTCGTGAACATAGTCGACGTGGTCGCCGTGGGGCACGGCGGCGTGGCCGCACTCCGGACCGTGCGCATGGGGGTGCTCTCCGGCGTGCTCGGGCAGCGGGCCGTCGTCGACGTCGGGGAAGGGCGCGTGCACCCGCGCCCGGTGGCGCAGCCAGAGGCCCACCGGCCACGTGGCGGCGAAGCCGGCGAGCGCCAGCAGCACGATCGCCGGGCCGGGGGCCACGGTCGCGCGGTCGGAGAGCAGGGCCGAGGCCGTGAGGCCGCCGACGGAGGCGGCGGTGCCCAGCAGCATCGCGGCGAGGAGCGTGGTGCGGAAGGAGCGGGTCAGCTGCTGCGCCGTGGCCACCGGCACCACCATCAGCGCCGAGACGAGCAGCAGGCCGACGGTGCGCATCGCCACGGTCACCGTGACCGCGGCCAGCACCGCGACCAGCACGTTGTAGGCCCGCACCCGCAGTCCCGCGACCCGGGCGAAGTCCTGGTCGTGGGCCAGCGCGAAGAGCTGGGGGGAGAGGCCGACCGCGCAGACCACCACCACCGTGGCGAGCGCCATCGTCAGCAGCACGTCGCCGATCGAGAGCGTCGTGATGGCCCCGAAGAGGAACTCCTGCAGTCGCGACGCGCTCTGCCCGCCGAGACCGGTGAGCAGCACGCCACCGGCGAGGCCGCCGTAGAAGAGCAGCGCGAGCGCGACGTCGCCGTTGGTGTGGCCGCGCTCGCGGATGACCTCGATGAGCACGGCGCCGAGGGTCGCCACGGCGACGGCGGTCCAGGTCGGGGAGGTGCCGGTGAGCAGGCCGAGGGCGACGCCGGTGACCGCGACGTGGCCGATGCCGTCGCCCATCAGGGCCATGCGGCGCTGGACGAGGAAGGTGCCGATCGCCGGGGCGGCGAGCCCGGTGAAGAGCGCGGCCAGGAGCGCGCGCTGCATGAAGGCGTAGGAGAAGAGGTCCATCTCAGGGGTGCTCCAGCGGCGAGGCCACGTGGGGCGTGTGGTCGTGGTGGTGGTCGGCCGGCTCGTGGTGGGGCCCGTGGTGGTGGGCGTGCTGGGGGTCGAGGTCGAGCGGTGGCGCGCCGTCGTGCACGACGCGGCCGTCGCGCAGCACCACGGCGCGGTCGACCAGTGGCCGCAGCGGGCCGAGCTCGTGGGCGACGAGCACCAGGGTCGCGCCGCGCCGCTTCAGCACCCCGAGGGCGTCGGCGAGCGCGAGCTGGTTGGCGGCGTCGACGCCGGCGGTGGGCTCGTCGAGGAAGAAGAGGTCGGGCTCGCCCGCCAGGGCGCGCGCGATGAGCACGCGCTGCTGCTGGCCGCCGGAGAGGTGCGAGACGCCGTCGTGGCGGCGGTGGGCGAGGCCGACGGTGTCGAGGGCGTCGTCGATGGCGCGCCGGTCGGCGCGGCCGAGGGGCCGGAGCAGCCGGCGCCGGGTGAGCCGGCCGGAGGCGACCACCTCCCACACCGAGGCGGGCACCCCGGACGCCGCGCTGGCCCGCTGCGGCACGAAGCCGACGCGCTTCCAGTCGTGGAAGGCGCTCAGCGGGGTGCCGAGCAGGTGCACCTCGCCGCTGGTGAGGGGGAGCAGTCCCGTCATGGCCTTGACCATCGTGGACTTGCCCGAGCCGTTGGGTCCGAGCACCGCCACCAGCTCGCCGGGGGCGACGGCGACGTCGACGGCGCGCAGGACGGGCCGGCCGCCGATGGCGACCGACCCGCCCCGCATCGCGACGGCCGGGGTGCTCACGACCACGTGGCGGCGGTCATCGGCAGCCGTTGGCCTGGGCGAGGGCCTCGAGGTTGGCGCGCATCAGAGAAACGTAGTCCTCGTCCGCGGTCTCGTCACTGAGGCCCTCGATCGGGTCGAGCACGGCGGTCTCCACGCCGGCGTCGGAGGCGAGCGACTCGGCGAGGCGCGCGCTGACCAGGCGCTCGGAGAAGACGGTGGTGATGCCCTCGTCCTCGATCAGGTCCTGCAGCCGGGCCAGGTCGGACGGCGTGGGCTCGGCGCCGGGGGAGAGGCCGTTGATCGCCTCGAGCTCCAGGCCGTACTTGTCGAGGTAGCCGAAGGCGTCGTGCGAGACCACGACGGTGTCGCGCTCGCAGGAGGCCAGCGTCTCGGCGTACGCCGCGTCGAGCTCCTCCAGCTCCGCGCGCAGGTCGGCGGCGTTGGCGGCGTACTCGTCGGCGTGGTCGGGGTCGACGTCCGCGAGGCGCTCGGCGACCGCGTCGCCGAGGTCGGCCATCCGGGCCGGGTCCTGCCAGAAGTGGGGGTCGACGTCGCCGTGGTCGTGGTCGTCCTCGGCGTGGCCCTCGTCGGCGTGCTCCTCCTCGGCGTGCTCGTCCTCGTGGGCGTGCTCCTCCCCGGTGTGCTCGTCCTCGGTGTGCTCGTCCTCGGCGTGGTCGTCCTCGAGGGGGCGCAGGTCGACGACCTCGGTGGCGTCGAGCGTCTCGCCGGTGGCGTTCTGCTCGACGCTGTCGTCCACGGCGGGCTGGAAGCCGGACTCGTAGACGAGCAGGTCGGCCTCGGCGATCTCGGCGGTCTGGCGCGGCGCCAGCTCGAGGTCGTGCGGCTCGCCGCCGGGCTGGGTCAGGCTGGCGACGTCGGCGCGCTCGCCCGCGACCTGCTGCGCGACGTACTGCAGCGGGTAGAACGACGCGACCACCCGCAGGTCGCCGCCGGCCTCGGTGGCGCCGGCGGCGTCGTCGGAGAAGGCGGCGCAGCCACTGGTGACGGTCAGGAGGGTGCTGGTCGCCAGGGCGGCGAGGACGCGGGTGGTGGGCATGACAACGATTCTCAAGGTAGGTGAGAATCGTTGTCAAATTGGCGCGATCACCGCCGCGGCCTAGGGTCCTGCACGTGCTCGTCGTGACCCGCTACCGCGTCCCGGAGACCGAGGCCGAGCAGTTCCGCGACGAGCTGCGCGAGGCCCACGAGGTGCTGGCCGCCCAGCGCGGCTACGAGGACGGGCGGGTCGGGCGCAACGTCGACGACCCCACGCTGTGGACGATGGTCACCTGGTGGCGCGACGTCGGCAGCTACCGGCGCGCGCTCTCGTCGTACGACGTGAAGCTGCGGGCGGTGCCGCTGCTCGGCCGGGCTCTCGACGAGCCCTCGGCCTACGAGGGGCTCGACGGCGACCTCAACCGCGACCTGCCCCGGGTCACCTGAGCCGACGGCCGCCCGCTCGCTAGGGTTGGCGCTCGTGTCCGCAGCCAGCGGGCACGGACCCGACACCCAGGAGCCTCCTCGTGGCCAAGCCGCCTCCCTCGACCGTCGACCACGTCGTCTCCCTCGCCAAGCGGCGCGGGTTCGTCTTCCCGTGCGGTGAGATCTACGGCGGCACCCGCTCGGCGTGGGACTACGGCCCGCTCGGCGTCGAGCTCAAGGACAACATCAAGCGCCAGTGGTGGCGCCAGACGGTCCAGGCGCGCGAGGACGTCGTCGGCCTCGACTCCAGCGTGATCCTCCCGCGCGAGACCTGGGAGGCCTCCGGCCACGTCGCGACCTTCAGCGACCCGCTGACCGAGTGCCAGTCGTGCCACAAGCGCTTCCGGGCCGACCACCTCCAGGAGGAGGTCGCGGAGAAGAAGGGGCTCGCGAGCCCCGACGACGTCGACCTCGCCGAGCTGGCCTGCCCCAACTGCGGCGTCCGCGGCGCGTGGACCGAGCCCCGGCAGTTCTCCGGGCTGCTGAAGACCTACCTCGGCGTGGTCGAGGACGAGTCGGGGCTGCACTACCTGCGGCCCGAGACCGCGCAGGGCATCTTCCTGAACTTCGCCAACGTCGTGACCAGCGCGCGCCGCAAGCCGCCCTTCGGCATCGCCCAGATCGGCAAGAGCTTCCGCAACGAGATCACGCCGGGCAACTTCATCTTCCGCACCCGCGAGTTCGAGCAGATGGAGATGGAGTTCTTCGTCAAGCCGGGCGAGGACGACGAGTGGCACCAGTACTGGATCGACGAGCGCACCCGCTGGTACGTCGACCTCGGCATCGACAAGGACAACCTGCGGCACTTCGAGCACCCGCAGGAGAAGCTCTCCCACTACTCCAAGCGCACCGTCGACATCGAGTACCGCTTCAAGTTCGCGGGGTCGGAGTGGGGCGAGCTCGAGGGCATCGCCAACCGCACCGACTTCGACCTCAAGACCCACTCCGAGCACTCCGGCACCGACCTGTCGTACTTCGACCAGGCCGCCGGCGAGCGCTACCTGCCCTACGTCATCGAGCCGGCGGCCGGCCTCTCGCGCAGCCTGATGACCTTCCTGGTCGACGCCTACACCGAGGACGAGGCGCCCAACACCAAGGGCGGGGTCGACAAGCGCACCGTGCTCAAGCTCGACCCGCGCCTGGCGCCGGTCAAGGTCGCCGTGCTGCCGCTCTCCCGCAACGAGGCGCTCACCCCCAAGGCCCGCGACCTGGCCACCGAGCTGCGCCGGCTGTGGAACGTCGAGTTCGACGACGCCGGCGCGATCGGTCGCCGCTACCGCCGCCAGGACGAGATCGGGACGCCGTACTGCGTCACCGTCGACTTCGACACCGTCGAGGACGGCGCCGTCACGGTGCGCGAGCGTGACTCGATGAGCCAGGAGCGGATCAGCATCGAGGGCCTGCGCACCTGGCTCGCGGAGCGCCTCGTCGGCTGCTGAGCCCGCGTTTCGCCCCACCGAGGAGCAGCGGGACGGGCATGATGTCGGCGTGCTCGCCCGTCGCCCGCCCCGCTCCGTGCTCGCGGCCCTCCTCGCCGTCGCGCTGCTGCTCGTCCTCGGCGCCTGCGGCGGCGACGACGGGGCTGACGGGGCCGACGGGGCCGACGGGACCGACGACACCTCGGCGTCGGCCTCGCCGAGCAGGGCCCTGCCCACCGGCGACGTCGAGGTGCCCGACGACGTCGAGCTGACCCCCGCCGGCGCCGACCTCGACTTCGGCGACACCGCCACCGTCGCCTACCAGGTCGGCGACGCCGGGTCGGTCGTCGAGCTCACCGTGGTCGCCGCGCAGACCGCCCGGATCCGCGACCTCGCGGCCTACCAGCTCGACCGGGCCACGCGCCGGTCCACCCCGTACTACGTGCGGGTCCGGGTGGCCAACGTCGGCACCGGGCAGCTCGGGCGCCGGGCGGTGCCGCTCTTCGCCGTCGACGGCCGCGACACCCTGGTGCAGCCGTCGACCTTCACCACGCCCTTCGAGCGCTGCCCCTCCCGCCCGCTGCCGCGCCGCTTCGGTCCCGGCGCCGAGACCACCACGTGCCTGGTCTACCTGCTGCCCGACCGCGGCTCGCTCGAGGCGCTCAGCTACCGACCGCTGCAGAGCTTCGAGCCGATCACGTGGTCCGGCGAGGTCCGTCCGCCTCGCTGACGCCGTCGCGGCGCGTGCCCGGACGTGCGTGACAATGGGCCGGTGACGTTGCAGCTGGGCTCCCTCGAGGTGCCGGTGCCGGTGGTGCTGGCACCGATGGCCGGCATCACCAACGCGGCGTACCGGCGGCTCTGCGCCGAGCAGGGCGCGGGCCTCTACGTCTGCGAGATGATCACCAGCCGCGGGCTGGTCGAGGGTGACGAGACCACCCGCCGCATGCTCGTCTTCGACGAGCGCGAGACGGTCCGCTCCGTGCAGCTCTACGGCACCGACCCGGCGTACGTCGGCAAGGCCACCGAGATCCTGTGCACCGAGTACGGCGTGGCGCACGTCGACCTCAACTTCGGCTGCCCGGTCCCCAAGGTCACCCGCAAGGGTGGCGGTGCGGCGCTGCCGTGGAAGCGCCGGCTGCTGGCCGAGGTGCTCGACGCCGCGGTCACGGCGGGCGCGCGGCACGGCGTGCCGGTGACGATGAAGACGCGCAAGGGCATCGACGAGGACCACCTGACCTACCTCGACGCCGGACGCATCGCGCAGGAGGCGGGCTGCGCCGCGATCGCGCTGCACGGGCGCACGGCGCTGCAGGGCTACTCCGGCACCGCCGACTGGGACGCCATCGCCCGGCTGGTCGACCACGTCGACATCCCGGTGCTCGGCAACGGCGACATCTGGGAGGCCGCCGACGCGCTGCGCATGGTCGAGCAGACCGGCGTCGCCGGCGTGGTCGTCGGGCGCGGCTGCCTCGGCCGTCCCTGGCTCTTCCGCGACCTCGCGGCCGCCTTCCGCGGGGAGCAGGTCGCGACCCTGCCGACGCTGGGCGAGGTGCGCGAGATGATGCGCCGCCACGCCGAGCTGCTGGTCGAGCACATGGGGGAGGAGCGCGGCTGCAAGGAGTTCCGCAAGCACGTCACCTGGTACCTCAAGGGCTTCCCCGCCGGGGGCGACCTGCGGCGCGCGCTGGCGCTGGTGAGCACCCTGGCGGAGCTCGACGAGCGGCTCGCGCAGCTCGACCCGACGGCGCCCTTCCCCGTCGTCGAGCTCGGTACGCCGCGCGGTCGCCAGGGTGGCCCCCGGCGCAGCGTGGCGCTGCCCGAGGGATGGCTCGACGACACCGACGGCACCGCGTGCGTGGTGCGCGAGGACGCGTCCGAGACCAGTGGCGGCTGACCCGCAGGGGGTCGTCGAGCGCCGTGTGGGCTTCCCCACAGGTCGGGGCCGGGGTCGCCGTCGCGCGCCGGGATGTGGCACAGTCGACGGCTGGTCGGAGAGCCGCTCGCGCACCGTGGGTGCGCGACCGCCGTCCTCCACCCGGTCTCGGGGGTTTCCGGGTGAGGATCGACAGGCTCCGCCGACCGCGCCCTGACCCCGACGACAGGACCGATCCGTGCCCCGAGGCCGCCGCTCCCTGAGACTCGCCCTGCCCAGCTCCACCCGTGCCCGCGTCGCCGGCGCCACCGGCGCGGTCGCGCTGACCGCGACCGCCGTCGGCATCGGCGTCCTCGCCCCGGCGCCCGCCTCGTCACCCGCCTCGTCGAGCCCGGCGCCGCAGGCCCAGGGCTCGCTGGCCGACGCGGCCGCCGTCGCCGAGCTGGCCGACGAGGAGCGCAGCATCGGCACCTCCCGCTCGGTGGTGCGCCGTCCGGCGCTGGAGCCGCGGGTGCCCAAGGTCGAGAAGAAGCTGTGGACGACCGCGCCGCTGAAGCTGCGGGTGCAGCCCCGCGAGGAGACCCGCAGCCGCGGCACCTTCCCCGACGACGAGCGCATCGGCGTGACCGGTGAGCGCAAGAACGGCTTCGCCCAGGTCGTCGTCGACGGCCAGGCCCGCTGGGTCACCGCCGACTACCTCAGCAAGGAGAAGCAGGTGGAGCCCGAGGTGCCGGAGACCGGCGCCGCGGCCGGCGTCAACACCGCTCCCTGCGCCAACGGCGCCGTCGCCTCCGGCGGCCTGCAGCCGCGCGCGCAGACGGTGATGAACGCCGTGTGCAACGCCTTCCCCGACATCACGACCTACGGCGGCGCCGCCGGCCGCGGCGAGCACGGCACCGGTCTGGCGATCGACATCATGGTCTCCGGTGCCCGGGGCGAGCAGGTCAAGCAGTTCCTCTACGCCAACGCCTCCCAGTTCGGGCTCTCCAACATCATCTACGCGCAGACCATCTGGTCGGCGCAGCGCGGCGGCGAGGGCTTCCGGGGCATGGAGAACAGGGGCTCGAGCACGGCCAACCACTTCGACCACGTGCACGTGCTCGTCGGCTGAGTCCACGCCTGAGTCCACGGCTGACCCCGCGGGGGAGCGCGCGGTCGGCCGCTAGCCGCTCGTGCGCTCCGCGCGGTGCTGGTCGCGGCCGAAGACGGCGAGCACCAGCTCCGCCGGCTCCCCGCGCAGCGCGACGGGGTCGCCCGCGCCGCCGGCGCGCAGCGTCGTACGCCGCTCCTGGCCGTGGTGGTCGCGCGGCCAGACGATCTCGAGCGGGCCGTCGAAGCTCGCCCGGGCCACGGCCCGGCCCGCGGCGGCGATCGCCTTCCACAAGGTGGCCTGCTCCCGGTCGGTGAGCTCGCGCGGCTCCCACCCGGGCTGCGCGCGGCGGACGTCCTCGTGGTGCACGAAGAGCTCCAGGGTGTTGACGCGCCGGTCGACCGGCGCCGGCCGCAGGGGCGACCACACCGGGGGTCCCGTGCGCACGCGCTCGACCAGCGACGTGAAGTCCTGGCGGGCGAGCTTGCGCGACTTGCGCTCCAGCAGCCCCGCCGCCGGGGGTAGCACGATGCCGACCGACGCGACGGGGTCGCGCTCGCGCACGAGCAGGTGCACCACCAGGTCCTTGGTGCTCCACCCCGCGCACAGCGTGGGGGCGTCGGGGCCCACCTCGAGCGCGGAGTTGCACAGCGCGGCGCGCTCCGTGCGCGACATCGGCTCCATGGCTCGCAGACTAGCCGCGGCCCGGCGGCACCGGTTTCCGGAATGTCGGACGACCTGCCTAGGGTTGCTGTCGTTGTGCTGAGACGACCATCCACCCCCCGCGGCTCGAGCGTCACGGCGGGCTTCCGCGTGCTGGGGGTGGCGATCCGGCGCGAGCCGTGGGTCTTCACCCTCTCCACGCTCGGCAGCGTGCTCTTCGGCGCGCTCACCGTCGCCGACGCCTGGGTGCTGGGCTGGGCCACCGACGAGGTGCTGCTCCCGGCCTTCGACACCGGCACCACCACGACCGGGGCGATGGTCGCGATCTTCGCGCTCTTCGTCGCCGTGGCCATCCTGCGGGCGGTCGGCATCGTCGCCCGGCGGCTCGGCGCCGGCATCATGCAGTACCGCGTGATGGCGGCCTACCGGCGCGAGGTGACCCGGCAGTACCTCTCGCTGCCGATGGAGTGGCACGGCCGGCACCCGACGGGGGAGCTGCTCTCCAACGCCAACTCCGACGTCGAGGCCGCCTGGGCGCCGATCGCGCCGCTCCCGATGGCCGTCGGCACGCTCGCCATGATGCTCATCGCGGTGGGGCAGATGCTGCTGACCGACGTCGTCATGGCCGTGGTCGGGCTGCTCGTCTTCCCGGCGGTGATGCTCGCCAACCTGGTCTTCCAGCGGCTCTCCTCGCCGATCGTGACCCGCGTCCAGGCCCTGCGCGCCGAGCTCAGCGAGGTCGCCCACGAGTCCTTCGACGGCGCGATGGTCGTCAAGACGCTGGGCCGCGAGCAGCAGGAGACCGACCGCTTCGGGGCCAAGGCTCGCGAGCTGCGCGACGAGGCGATCCGGGCCGGGCGCATCCGCGCGGCCTTCGACCCCCTCCTGGAGAGCCTGCCCAACCTGGGCGTGCTGGCGGTGCTCGGCGTCGGGGTCGCCCGCGTGGGCTCCGGCGACGCGGCCGCGGGCGACGTCGTCGTGGTCGCCTACCTGCTCACGATCGTGGCCTTCCCGATCCGCTCGATCGGCTGGCTGCTGGGCGAGTTCCCCCGCTCGGTGGTCGGCTACGACCGCGTGCACCGGGTCCTCGACGAGACCAGCCGCACCTCCTACGGCGAGCGCCGGCTCCGCGGCGGCGACGACGGCGCCCGGCTGGAGGTCGACGCGCTCGGCTTCGGCTACACGCCGGCCCACCGCGTGCTCGACGGCCTGCGCTTCGACCTCGAGCCCGGCCGCACGGTGGCGGTGGTCGGGGCCACGGCGAGCGGCAAGAGCACGCTGACGACGCTGGTGACCCGCATGGTCGACCCCGCCGAGGGTGCGGTGCGCCTCGACGGCGAGGACCTCCGCGGGCTGGCCCCGGGCGAGCTCGCCCGCCAGGTGGCCCTGGTGCCGCAGAGCGCCTTCCTCTTCGACGACACCGTGCGCGGCAACCTCACGCTCGGGTCCGACGTCCCCGACGCCGAGGTCTGGGAGGCGCTGCGGGCCGCCCAGGCCGACGGCTTCGTGGCCGCGCTGCCGCACGGCCTCGACAGCAAGCTCGGGGAGCGCGGCACCTCCCTCTCCGGCGGGCAGCGGCAGCGCATCTCGCTGGCCCGCGCGCTGCTGCGCCGTCCACGCCTGCTGGTGCTCGACGACGCCACGTCGGCGGTCGACCCCGAGGTCGAGGCGCGCATCCTCGAGGCGATCCGCGCCGACGAGCGTGCGGTGACGATGCTGCTCATCGCCTACCGCAAGGCCACGATCGCGCTGGCCGACGAGGTGCTCTTCCTCGAGGGCGGCCGCATCGTCGACCGCGGCACCCACGCCGAGCTGGTCGCGCGCAACCCGGCGTACGCCGTGCTGGTCAACGCCTACGACACCGAGGAGGTCGCCCCGTGAGCGAGACCTCCGTCACGGCGTCCGGCACCTCCGTCGACACCGGCCAGGAGATCGGCGCCTGGGACACCATCCGCCGCGGGGTGCGCCACTCGCCCGAGTTGGCCGAGGGCTTCCGCACCACGGTGCTGCTGGCGCTGCTCGGCACCGCCGGGCGCGTCGTCGTCCCGATCGCCGTGCAGCAGACCCTCGATCGGGGGATCGACACCTCGGGCGCGATCGACCGCGGCTTCGTCGTCCAGATGGCCGCACTCGCCGCCCTCGCCATCCTCGTCACCGGGCTGTCGTCCTACCTGATGACCTCGCGGCTCTTCACCGCGGCCGAGCGCGGCCTGGCCACGCTGCGCACCAAGGCCTTCCGGCACGTGCACGACCTGCCCCTCCTGACGCAGAGCACCGAGCGTCGGGGCGCGCTGGTCTCGCGGGTCACCAGCGACGTCGACCAGGTCAGCCAGTTCCTGGTCTTCGGCGGCATCATCGGCATCGTCAGCGTCGGCCAGCTGCTCGTCGCCACCGTGGTGATGCTCTTCTACAGCTGGCAGCTGACGCTCGTGGTGTGGCTGGCCTTCGCCCCGCTCTTCATCTCGCTTCGCTACTTCCAGCGCCGGCTCTCCGAGGCCTACGGGCGGGTGCGGCAGTCGGTCGGCACCATGCTCTCGGCCGTCTCCGAGCCGGTCGTCGGCGCGCTGACCGTGCGCACCTACGCCATCGAGGAGCGCACCCAGGCACGCATCGACGAATCGATCGAGGCCAACCGGGCGGCCGCCACGCAGGCGCAGGGCCTCACCGCCTTCTCGTTCTCCCTCGGCGGCCTCTCCGGCGGCCTGGCCAACGCCGGCGTGCTCATCGTCGGCATCCAGCTCGGCCTCGACGGCGGCATCACCGCCGGCCAGGTGGTCGCCTTCGCCTTCCTGGTCACTCTCTTCGTCGGTCCCGTGCAGATGGGCACCCAGGTGCTCACCGACGCGCAGAACGCCATCGTCAGCTGGCGCCGCGTGCTCGGCATCCTCGAGACCCCCGCCGACCTCGACGACCCCGGTCCCGGCGGACGCGAGCTGCCGCGCGGACCGGTCGAGGTTGCCTTCGAGGGCGTCGACTTCGGCTACCCGGGAGGTCCACTGGTGCTCCGCTCGGTCGAGGAGCGCATCGCGCCGGGCAGCCGGGTCGCGGTCGTCGGCGAGACCGGGTCGGGCAAGACCACCTTCGCCAAGCTGCTCACGCGGCTGATGGACCCCACGGCGGGGCGGGTGCTCCTCGACGGTCTCGACTTGCGCGAGATCTCCTTCGCCTCGCTGCGCCGCCGCGTGGTGCTGGTGCCGCAGGAGGGCTTCCTCTTCGACTCCACGCTGCTGGCCAACGCGCGCTACGGCGACCTCGACGCCACGCGCGACCAGGTGCACGCCGCCGCGCTCGAGCTGGGGCTGGGCGACTGGCTCGACGGGCTGCCGCTCGGGCTCGACACGCCGGTCGGCCAGCGCGGCGAGTCGCTCTCGGCGGGGGAGCGGCAGCTGGTGGCCCTGCTGCGCGCCCACCTCGCCGACCCCGACCTGCTGGTGCTCGACGAGGCCACCAGCGCGGTCGACCCCGCCCTGGAGATGCGCATCGGCCGCGCGCTGGAGCGGCTGATGTCGGGTCGCACCAGCGTCACCATCGCCCACCGGCTCTCCACCGCCGAGCAGGCCGACGAGGTGATCGTCTTCGACCGGGGCCGGGTCGTGCAGCGCGGGCCCCACGCTTCGCTGGTCCAGCAGCGCACCGACGCCGACGAGCCGTCGGTCTACGCCCGGCTGCACGCGTCGTGGGTGGCGCAGCAGGCGCTGTGATACTTGGTCGGGTGAGCTCCCTGGACCCTGCCGTCGCCGCCCGGCTCAAGCGCACCGCCGACGGGCTGGTGCCCGCCGTCGTCCAGCAGCACGACACCGGCGAGGTGCTGATGCTCGGGTGGATGGACGACGAGGCGCTGCACCGCACGCTGACCACCGGCCGCGGCACCTACTGGTCGCGCTCGCGCCAGGAGTACTGGGTCAAGGGCGAGACCTCCGGCCACACCCAGCGCGTGGTGGAGGTGCGGCTCGACTGCGACGGCGACACCGTGCTGCTCAAGGTCGACCAGACCGGCCCGGCCTGCCACACCGGGGCCGCCACCTGCTTCGACGCCGACCTGCTGCATGGCTGAGCCCCGGCGCTCGCGCAGCGGCTTCGGCCCGGTCGTGCTGGCGGGGCTGGTGACGGCCGGTCTCGCCACGCTCGCCGCCACGCGCCCCTGGTACGACGTCGGCCGCGGCACCACGCTGCCGGGCATGGGCGCCGACCTGGAGCAGACCTACCCGGCCGCCTCCGCGGTCAGCCTGGTGCTGCTGGCCGCCTGGGGGGTGCTGCTCGTCACCCGGGGTCGGGTGCGCCGGGTCTTCGCGGTGGTCGCGGTGCTGGCAGGTGTCGGCCTGGTCGCGACGGCGGTCGCGGCCGCCACCGACCGGCCCGACGGCGACCCCGCGCTGACCGGGTGGTTCTGGGTGGGCGCTGCGACGGCCGTGCTCGCGGTCGTGCCCGCCGTGCTGGCCGTGCGGCTGGTGCCGGGCTGGCCCGAGATGGGCAGCCGGTACGACGCGCCGGCGGCCGAGGCGCCGCCGCGCACCACCGGCGAGCCGATGGAGGAGCGCGAGCTGTGGCGCGCGCTCGACGAGGGGCACGACCCGACCGAGCCCGAGCGCGACCGCTAGCCCACCGCCTCACTAGACTGCTCCGCACGACCGTGCCGCGCAGCGTCGCCGACCCCCGAGGAGCCCCCCGCATGTCCGACAACCACGGCAACACCCCCGCGGCCTGGACCGCGGTGACCCTCGTGCTGGCCGCGTTCGTGATCGGCGGCATCGGCCTCATGGTCGGCAGCTGGGTGACCTTCTGGATCGGGGTCGCCCTCGCCCCGATCGGTGCGATCGCCGGCGCGGTGATGAGCAAGATGGGTCACGGCTCGCAGCCGCGCGCCACCACCCACTGACCCGCCCATGACCCACGCCCCGGTGCTCCAGCGGTCGGCCGTCACCCGGCTGGCCGGCCCGCTGCTCACGGGTGGGGTGGCCGTCGCAGGCGCCGTCGCGCTGCACCTGCGCGACCCCAACACCCGGGGCAGCTGGGGCTACTGCCCGGTGTCGCTGGTCCTGGGCGTCGACTGCCCGGGGTGCGGCTCGCTGCGCGCGGTGCACGCCCTGACCGACCTCGACGTGGTCGCGGCGGCCTCGAGCAACCTGATGCTGACCCTCGCGGTGCCCGTCGCGCTCGTGGCGTGGGTGGTGTGGCTGCGGCGCGCGTGGCGCCCCCGGCCACCGCAGGGGCCCACGGCGTGGGCGCCGAGCGGTCCCGAGACGGCGCGACGCCTGTCGCCGGCCCTGGTGTGGGCGGTGACAGGCGTCGCGGTGGTGGCCTTCACGGTGCTGCGCAACCTGCCCGCGGGGGCCTGGCTGCACAGCTGACGGCTCAGCTCTGGACGTCGAAGCTGTAGTCGAGGAACTGGTCGAAGGCGCCGGTGGCGAAGGCGATCCAGTAGGCCACGGCGATGACCACGCCGATGGCGCCCAGGATGATGCCGGCCGTGGCCATGCCGCCGCCCTTGTACTGCTGCGGGGCCGCCTTGATCTGGTTCTTGCCCAGGATGCCGGTGATCAGCGCCGCGATCGCGAAGATCGGGATCGACCAGCAGAAGCACAGGACCACGCCGACGATGCCGGTCACGAGCGAGGTGATCGCCAGCGGCGAGCTCTTCTGCGGCTGCTGGTAGCCGCCGGGGGCGCCGTACTGCCCGGGGGGCGGGGGCGGCTGGCCCTGGCCGTACTGGCCCTGGCCGTACTGCTCCTGGCCGTACTGCCCGGGCTGTCCCGACTGGCCGTAGGGCTCGCCGTACGACGGCTGGGAGGGCTGTGACTGACCCGGCGTCTGGCCGGGCTCGGGTTCGCCCGGTCCGGACGGGGGGTTCGGGTTGCTCATGGCTCGGCCTTTCCGAGATGGGCGTCATGGATGCCCGGAATCTATCTGCCCGCGCGTGTGAGAGCCTTGAGGGCGCCCCACGAGTCGCCGCAAGTGCTGCTCCCGTCCTTCTCGAAGAGGTCCCCGCATGTCCGTGCTCGACGACATCGTCGCCGGGGTGCGAGAGGACCTCGCCGCACGACGTACGGCGCTCCCGGAGGCCGATCTCAGCGCCGCCGCCGCGGCGCAGCCCGCGCCCCTCGACCCCATGCCCGCCTTCGCCGCGCCCGGCCTCTCGGTGATCGCCGAGGTCAAGCGCCGCTCGCCCAGCAAGGGCGCGCTCGCCGACATCCCCGACCCCGCGGCGCTCGCGGCGGCGTACGCCGCGGGCGGCGCCGACGCGATCTCGGTGCTCACCGAGGAGCGCCGCTTCGGCGGCAGCCTGCACGACCTGCGCACGGTGCGCGCGGCCGTGCCGACGCCGCTGCTGCGCAAGGACTTCGTGGTCGAGGGCTACCAGCTGCTCGAGGCCCGGGCCGCCGGCGCCGACCTGGTGCTGCTCATCGTCGCCGCGCTCGACGACCCGCTGCTGCACGACCTGCACCAGCAGGCCGCCGAGCTCGGCCTCACGGCGCTCACCGAGGTGCACGACGAGGCCGAGGTCGAGCGGGCGCTCGCCGTCGGCGCCCGTCTCGTCGGGGTCAACGCCCGCAACCTCAAGACGCTGCAGGTGCACCCCGAGACCTTCGCCCGGCTCGCCCGGCTGCTGCCCGCCGAGGTGGTCGCGGTGGCGGAGTCCGGCATCGCCGGACCCGACGACGCCGCGGCGTACGCCGAGCAGGGCGCGCGGGTGGTGCTGGTGGGCGAGGCCCTGGTCAAGGACGGCGACCCGCGTGCCGCGGTCGCGGCGATGCGTGCCGCAGGAGGAAGCAGATGACGACGACCCAGACCGGCCAGACCGGCCCCATCGGCGACACCGGGATCGGCCCCGACGAGACCGGGCACTTCGGTGACTTCGGCGGCCGCTTCATGCCCGAGGCGCTGATGGCGGCGCTCGACGAGCTCACCGTGGCCTGGCGCGAGGCGATGGCCGACCCGGCCTTCACCGGCGAGTTCGAGCGGATGCTGCGCGAGTACGCCGGCACCCCGAGCCTGCTCTACGACGCCACCAAGCTCTCCGAGCGCCTCGGCGCGCGGGTGCTGCTCAAGCGCGAGGACCTCAACCACACCGGCGCCCACAAGATCCGCAACGTGCTGGGCCAGGCGCTGCTGACCAAGCGGATGGGCAAGACCCGGGTCATCGCCGAGACCGGCGCGGGCCAGCACGGCGTCGCCACCGCGACGGCGGCGGCCTACCTGGGCCTCGACTGCACCGTCTACATGGGCGAGGTCGACACCGAGCGCCAGGCGCTCAACGTCGCCCGGATGCAGCTGCTCGGGGCCGAGGTGGTCCCGGTCACCTCCGGCTCGCGGACCCTCAAGGACGCCATCAACGAGGCCATCCGCGACTGGGTCAGCACCGTCGACCACACGGCCTACTGCTTCGGCACCGCCGCGGGACCCCACCCCTTCCCCGCGCTGGTGCGCGACTTCTGCCGCGGCATCGGCGACGAGGCGCGGGCGCAGTGCCTGGAGCTGACCGGCGGCCTGCCCGACGCCGTCGTGGCGTGCGTGGGCGGCGGCTCCAACGCCATCGGCATCTTCACCGCCTTCCTCGGCGACGAGGGCGTCGACCTGGTCGGTGTCGAGGCCGGCGGCGACGGCGTCGAGACGCCGCGGCACGCGGCGACGATCGGCGGCGGCACGCCGGGCGTGCTCCACGGCGCGCGCACCTACGTGCTGCAGGACGCCGACGGCCAGACCAAGGAGTCGCACTCCATCTCCGCCGGGCTCGACTACCCCGGCGTCGGGCCGCAGCACGCTCACCTCGCCGACACCGGGCGGGCGACGTACGTCTCGGCGACCGACGCCGAGGCGATGGACGCGATGGCGCTGCTCGCCCGCACCGAGGGCATCATCCCGGCGATCGAGACCGCGCACGCGCTCGCCGGGGCGCAGCGGCTCGCCGCCGAGCGACCGGGCGCGACGCTGCTGGTCAACCTCTCCGGGCGCGGCGACAAGGACATGGGCACCGCGATCGAGTGGTTCGGCCTCGGCCAGGCCGCGGCCGACGGCACGCCGCGGCAGGCCGACGACCAGCAGGTCGCGGAGGGCGCGAAGTGAGCACCTCGGTCGCCTTCGAGAAGGCGCGCGCCGATCAGCGCGCCGCTCTGGTCGGCTACCTGCCGGCCGGCTTCCCCGACGCCGCCGGCTCGGTGGAGGCCATCAAGGTGATGGTCGACCACGGCTGCGACGTCATCGAGATCGGGCTGCCCTACAGCGACCCCGTGATGGACGGGCCGACGATCCAGGCGGCCGCCCAGCGCGCCCTCGAGCACGGCACCCGCACCACCGACGTGATCCGCACCGTCGAGGCGGTCGCGGCGCTCGGCGTCCCGACCCTGGTGATGACCTACTGGAACCCCGTGGAGCAGTACGGCCGGTCCGAGGGCGACAGCGGCCACCACAGCGGGGTGGAGCGCTTCGCCGCCGACCTGGCCGCGGCCGGGGGAGCGGGGCTGATCACCCCCGACCTGACGCCCGAGTCGGCCGGGCGCTGGATCGCGGCCGCCGACGAGCACGACCTCGACAAGGTCTTCCTCGTCGCGCCCTCCTCGACCGACGAGCGGCTGGCCTCGACGACCGCCGAGTGCCGTGGCTTCGTCTACGCCACCGCCGTCATGGGCGTCACCGGCGCCCGCACCACCAGCTCCGACCTGGCCGGGCCGCTCGTGGCCCGCACCCGCGCGGTCACCGACCTGCCGATCGGCGTCGGCCTCGGCGTCGGCACCGGCGCCCAGGCCGCCGAGGTGGCGGCGTACGCCGACGCGGTCATCGTGGGCTCGGCCTTCGTGCGGGCGCTGCTCGACCACGAGGGCGTGGAGGCACACCGGCGGCTCGCCGCCCTCACCGAGGACCTCGCCGAGGGCGTCCGTGCTCGTTGACCGCCCCCGCGTGGCGGTGGCGTGGCTGACGGCGCTCGTGGCGCTCGTCGCCCTCGGCGGCTGCGGCTGGACCGGCGAGACGGCCGCCGTGAGCGACCTCGGCGGCGCCGACGACGACGGCTACCGCGGGGCGCTGCTCGCGGAGGGCGACCGCCAGCCGGTCCCGGCCGTCGCGCTCAGCGACACCGACGGGGAGCCGGTCGACCTGGCCACGGAGCCCGGGCGGGCCGTGGTCTTCTTCGGCTTCACCCGGTGCACCACCATCTGCCCGGTCGTGCTGAGCACGCTGGCCCGCGCCGTCGCGCTGCTCCCCGAGGCGCAGCGGGGGCAGGTCGAGGTGCTCTTCGTGACGACCGACCCGGCGTACGACACGGCCGCGGTGCTGCGCCGCCACCTCGACCGCTTCGACCCCGCCTTCCGCGGCGTCCGGGGCTCCACCGACGACGTCGCCGCGCTGGCGGACGCGCTCCAGGTGCGCCTCGACGACGGCCGCGGCACCGTGGCGGTCTCGGTGGCCGACGGTCGCGCCGACCTGCTGTGGAGCCACTCCACCACCCCCGCCGCGATGGCGGACGACCTCGAGCGGATCCTGCGGGAGGACCCATGATCGCCGACCTGCTGCTCGTCCCCGGCTCGATCCCGAGCCCCTCGCAAGGAGTCTGGCAGCTCGGACCCGTCCCGATCCGGGCCTACGCGCTCGGCATCATCGTGGGCGTCTTCGCCGCGGTGTGGATCGGCGACCGGCGGTGGGTGGCTCGCGGCGGCCGCCCGGGCGAGGTCGCCGACGTGGCGCTGTGGGCGGTGCCCGCGGGCGTCATCGGCGCGCGTCTCTACCACGTGGCCACCGACCACCAGCTCTACTTCGGACCCGGGGGCGACCCGTGGGGCGCGCTGCAGGTCTGGAACGGCGGCCTCGGCATCTGGGGCGCCATCTCCGGCGGCTTCCTCGGCGCGTGGTTCTACTGCTGGCGCCACGGCATCCGGATCCGCCCCTTCGCCGACGCGCTGGCGCCCGGCCTGATCGTCGCCCAGGCGATCGGCCGGCTGGGCAACTACTTCAACCAGGAGCTCTTCGGCGGGCCGACCACGCTGCCCTGGGGCCTGGAGATCGACCCGGCCAACCGGCCGCTGGGCTACGAGCAGTTCGCCACCTTCCACCCGACCTTCCTCTACGAGCTGCTCTGGAACCTGGCGGCAGCCGCCGTGCTGGTGCTGCTCGACCGCCGGCTCCGGCTCGGCCACGGCCGCGTCTTCGCGCTCTACGTGCTGCTCTACACGCTGGGCCGCGGGTGGATCGAGATGCTGCGGATCGACCCGGTCGAGCTGGCCGACGTCGGCGGCCTGCGCTTCAACGTGTGGACCTCGATCGTGCTCGGGGTTGCCGCCGCGGCGTACTTCGTGGTCGTCGGACGCCGCCACCGCGGCGACGACAGCCGCGAGGCCTCGGTCCACCGCGAGGGCCACGGACAGACCACCGAGGAGCCCGCTCAGGCGGAGTGAGCTCGCGCGCGGGGCAGCGGCCGGCTGGTCGCGAGCGCCCGCGCCTCCTCGAGCGTGGCGGTGCCGAGCAGCCGGCGGAACTTCATCACCCGGCCGGGCAGGTCGCGGGCGAGCACGCCCACGAGCCGTCCCTCGCGCCCGTGCAGCGCGAGCCAGGGACCGTCGGTGCCGTCGGGTCCGTCGACCACCTCGAAGGCGTCGGCCCCGTCGGTCTCGCCCAGCAGCTGCACCTTGCTCCCGCACAGGTCCGACCAGACGTACGGCGTCCCGTCCAGCTCGCCCTGCG
Source organism: Nocardioides aequoreus (assembly GCF_000720335.1). Taxonomy (GTDB): domain Bacteria; phylum Actinomycetota; class Actinomycetes; order Propionibacteriales; family Nocardioidaceae; genus Marmoricola; species Marmoricola aequoreus. Next base: position 65,381 of record NZ_JOJN01000010.1, read on the forward strand.
GCTCGCCGCGCAGCCAGGCCGCGGCGTTGGCGCCGGCGAGCCGACCCTGCTCGTGGGCCGCCGTCCAGTGCTCGGTGCGCCGCCCGACCCGGGCCACGTCGCCGGCGGCCCACACCCCGGGGGCCGACGTGCTCAGGGTCGCGTCGCAGAGCACGCCGTCGTCGACCTCGACGCCGCTGCCGGCCAGCCAGGCGGTGGCCGGCGCGGCGCCGATGCCGACCACCAGCAGGTCGGCGGGCAGCCGGCTGCCGTCGTCGAGGCGTACGCCGGTGAGGGTGCCGTGGTGCTGCTCCAGCGCCCGCACGCCCGTGCCCACCCGCAGGTCGATGCCGGCGGAGCGCACCAGGCCGACCAGCAGTCCGGCTGCCGGGCCCGCCACCCGGGCGAGCGGCTGCTCGGTGAGCTCCACCACGGTCACCGGCGCCCCTCGGTCGCGCACGGCGGTGGCCACCTCGAGGCCGACCAGCCCGGCACCGACCACCACGGTGCGGGCGCCGGCGTCGAGGGCGCGGCGCAGCGCGAGCGCGTCGTCCCGGGTGCGCAGCACCTGCACGCCGCGCGGCCGCGACAGCGCGCAGGGCAGGGTGCGGGGCGTGGCGCCGGTGGCCACCACGAGGGCGTCGTACGACAGCCCGGCGTCGCCGACGACGACCTGCCGCGCGGCGGTGTCGAGGGCGGTCGCCGCGGCGCCGAGCCGCAGGGTCACGCCCAGCGCGTCGAGCTGCTCCTCGGTGCGGAGGGGGGCGTGCTCGGTGGTGCCCCCGGGCGCGAGGAGCTGCTTCGACAGGGGCGGCCGGTCGTAGGGGAGGTGCTCCTCGGCGCCCACCAGCGTGACCGGGCCCTCGTGACCGGCGGCCCGGGCCGCCTCCGCGGCCCGCAGCCCGGCCAGCGAGCCCCCCACCACCACCAGGTGCGGCATCAGCCCTCGACCGTCAGGGCGGAGTTCGGGCAGGCCTCGCAGGCCGCCACGACCTCGGCCCGCCGGGCCTCCTCGGGCTCCTCGTCGTGCACGAGCAGCAGGCCGTCGTCGTCGAGCTCGAAGACGTCGGGGGCCAGTGACTCGCACATGCCGATGGAGGTGCAGGCGGACTCGTCGAGCAGGATCCTCATGCGCCCCAGCCTTTGACAAACAGCCTCCGTCTGTAAAGCGAGCGTGACCGGTGTCACGCGATGTCCGCCCCCGGGACGGAAGAGGCTCTGGAGGGTCTGCTGAGTTACGCTGCACCTTCTGCATGGGCCAACGTCGTCCCAGCACCAGCATGCTCAGAGCACCACGCGAGTAACACGTTGGGAGGACGCACGTGCAGGCATTCCCGCCAGCCCAGGGTCTGTACGACGGTCTCCACGAGCACGACGCCTGCGGCGTCGCCTTCGTGGCCACCATGACCGGGGAGCCCAGCCACGCGATCGTCGCGCAGGCCCTCACCGCGCTCCGCAACCTCGAGCACCGCGGTGCCGCAGGCGCGGAGCCCAACTCCGGCGACGGCGCCGGCATCCTGATGCAGGTCCCCGACCGCTTCTTCCGCGAGGTCGTCGACTTCGACCTGCCCTCCCGCCACGGCTACGCCGTCGGCACCGCCTTCGTCCCGGGCGACGAGGAGCAGGTCGCGAAGACCCGCCGCCGGATCGAGGAGATCGCCGAGGAGGAGGGCCTCTCCGTGCTCGGCTGGCGCGAGGTGCCCACCGACCCGTCGTCGCTGGGCCGCACGGCGCTCGACTGCATGCCCACCTTCAGCCAGCTCTTCGTCGCCGCCCGCGGCAGCCGGCTCGTCGGCATGGCGCTGGAGCGCCTGGCCTTCTGCCTGCGCAAGCGCGCCGAGCACGACACCGACGCCTACTTCCCGTCGCTCTCGAGCCGCACCATCGCCTACAAGGGCATGCTCACCACCGACCAGCTCGACCACGTCTTCCCCGACCTGGTCGACGAGCGGGTGGAGTCGGCGGTCGCGGTGGTGCACTCGCGCTTCTCGACCAACACCTTCCCGAGCTGGCCGCTCTCGCACCCCTTCCGCTTCATCGCCCACAACGGCGAGATCAACACCGTGATGGGCAACCGCAACTGGATGCGCGCCCGCGAGGCGCTGCTCCGGTCCGACCTGATCCCGGGCGACCTGGAGCGGCTCTTCCCGATCTGCACGCCCGGCGCCAGCGACTCGGCGTCCTTCGACGAGGTGCTCGAGCTGCTGCACATCGGCGGCCGCAGCCTCCCGCACTCGGTGCTGATGATGATCCCGGAGGCCTGGGAGAACCACGGCGAGATGGACGCCAAGCGGCGCGCCTTCTACCGCTTCCACTCCTCGATGATGGAGCCGTGGGACGGCCCCGCCTGCGTCGTCTTCACCGACGGCACCCAGGTCGGTGCCGTGCTCGACCGCAACGGCCTGCGGCCGTCGCGCTACTGGGTCACCGACGACGGCCTGGTCGTGCTGGCCAGCGAGGTCGGGGTGCTCGACATCCCGCAGGACCGGATCGTGCGCAAGGGCCGGCTGCAGCCGGGCCGGATGTTCCTCGTCGACACCGAGGAGCACCGCATCATCGAGGACGAGGAGATCAAGACCGCCCTCGCCACCGAGCACCCCTACGACGAGTGGCTGCACGCCGGGCTGATCGACCTGCCCGACCTGCCCGACCGTGAGCACGTCATCCACTCCCACGCCTCGGTCACCCGGCGCCAGCAGATCTTCGGCTACACCGAGGAGGAGCTGCGGGTCCTGCTGACCCCGATGGCCAACACCGGCGCCGAGCCGATCGGCTCGATGGGCACCGACACCCCGGTGGCCGTGCTGAGCTCGCGGCCGCGGCTGCTCTTCGACTACTTCGCCCAGCTCTTCGCGCAGGTGACCAACCCGCCGCTCGACGCGATCCGCGAGGAGCTGGTCACCAGCCTCGCCGGCGCGATCGGGCCGGAGTCCAACCTGCTCGACCCCTCGCCGGCCTCGTGCCGCCAGGTGGTGCTGCCCTTCCCGGTCATCACCAACGACGAGCTGGTCAAGATCCGCCACATCAACCGTGACGGCGACATGCCGGGCTTCATCGCCCACGTCTCGCGCGGCCTCTTCGACGTGAGCGGCGGCGGCGAGGCCCTCGCCGAGCGCCTCGACGAGATCTGCCGCGAGGTCAGCGACGCCATCCGCGACGGCGCCCGCGTCATCGTGCTCTCCGACCGGCACTCCGACGCCACCAAGGCGCCGATCCCGTCGTTGCTGCTGACCGCGGCCGTGCACCACCACCTGGTGCGCGAGAAGACCCGCACCCAGGTCGGTCTCGTCATCGAGGCCGGCGACGTGCGCGAGGTCCACCACGTCGCGCTGCTCATCGGCTACGGCGCCGCCGCGGTCAACCCCTACCTGGCCATGGAGACCGTCGAGGACCTCGCCCGCGACGCCTACTACGTCAAGGCGGAGCCCGAGAAGGCCGTCGCCAACCTGGTGCGCTCGCTCGGCAAGGGCGTGCTGAAGGTGATGTCCAAGATGGGCGTCAGCACCGTGGCGTCCTACACCGGCGCGCAGATCTTCGAGGCGCTCGGGCTCTCCCAGGAGCTGGTCGACAAGTACTTCACGGGCACCACCTCCAAGCTCGGCGGCATCGGGCTCGACGTGATCGCCCAGGAGGTCGCCATGCGCCACCGCACGGCGTACCCCGTCAGCGGGGTCGCGCCGGCGCACCGCTCGCTCGAGGTGGGCGGCGAGTACCAGTGGCGCCGCGAGGGCGAGCCGCACCTCTTCGACCCCGAGACCGTCTTCCGGCTCCAGCACGCGACCCGGCAGGGCAAGTACGACGTCTTCAAGCAGTACACGTCGCGCGTCAACGAGCAATCCGAGCGGCTGATGACCCTGCGCGGGCTCTTCCGCTTCAAGGACGGCTCGGTCACCGGGCGCGAGCCGATCGACGTCGACGAGGTCGAGCCGGTCGAGGCGATCGTCAAGCGCTTCTCCACCGGCGCGATGTCCTACGGCTCGATCTCCAAGGAGAGCCACGAGACGCTCGCCATCGCGATGAACCGCCTCGGCGCGAAGTCCAACACCGGCGAGGGCGGCGAGGACGCCGACCGGCTGCACGACCCGGAGCGGCGCAGCGCGATCAAGCAGGTCGCCTCCGGCCGCTTCGGCGTCACCTCCGAGTACCTCACCAACGCCGACGACATCCAGATCAAGATGGCGCAGGGCGCGAAGCCCGGCGAGGGCGGCCAGCTGCCCGGCCACAAGGTCTACCCGTGGGTGGCCAAGACCCGCCACAGCACGCCGGGCGTCGGCCTCATCTCGCCGCCGCCCCACCACGACATCTACTCCATCGAGGACCTCGCCCAGCTGATCCACGACCTCAAGAACGCCAACCCCTCGGCGCGGGTGCACGTCAAGCTCGTCGCCGAGGTCGGGGTCGGCACCGTCGCGGCGGGCGTGAGCAAGGCGCACGCCGACGTGGTGCTCATCTCCGGTCACGACGGCGGCACCGGGGCCTCCCCGCTGACCTCGCTCAAGCACGCCGGCGGTCCGTGGGAGCTCGGCCTGGCCGAGACCCAGCAGACGCTGCTGCTCAACGGCCTGCGCGACCGGATCGTGGTGCAGACCGACGGCCAGCTCAAGACCGGCCGCGACGTGGTCGTCGCCGCGCTGCTCGGGGCCGAGGAGTACGGCTTCTCCACCGCGCCGCTGGTGGTCTCGGGCTGCATCATGATGCGGGTCTGCCACCTCGACACCTGTCCGGTCGGGGTCGCGACGCAGAACCCCGTCCTGCGGGAGCGCTACAGCGGCAAGGCGGAGTACGTCGTCAACTTCTTCACCTACATCGCCGAGGAGGTGCGCGAGCTGCTCGCACAGCTCGGCTTCCGCAGCCTCGACGAGGCGATCGGCCACGCCGACGTGCTCGACGCCACCGAGGCGGTCAACCACTGGAAGGCCGCGGGTCTCGACATCGCGCCGATCTTCCACGTGCCCGAGCTGCACGAGGACTCCGCGCGCCACCAGGTGCACGCCCAGGACCACGGACTCGAGCACGCGCTCGACAACGAGCTGATCGAGCTCAGCGCCGACGCGCTCGAGCGCGGGGAGCCGGTGCGGGCGCAGCTGGCGATCCGCAACGTCAACCGCACCGTCGGCACGATGCTGGGCCACGAAGTCACCAAGCGCTACCGGGCCGAGGGGCTGCCCCCCGGCACGATCGACCTCACCTTCACCGGCTCGGCGGGGCAGTCCTTCGGCGCCTTCCTGCCGCCCGGCGTGACGCTGCGCCTGGAGGGCGACGCCAACGACTACGTCGGCAAGGGCCTCTCCGGCGGTCGGCTCGTGGTGCGCCCGGACCGGGCGGCCACCTTCGCCGCCCACGAGCACATCATCGCGGGCAACACCCTGGCCTACGGCGCCACGTCGGGCGAGATCTTCGTGCGCGGCGGCGTCGGCGAGCGGTGCGCCGTCCGCAACTCCGGCGCCCACCTGGTGACCGAGGGCGTGGGCGACCACGGCTGCGAGTACATGACCGGCGGCCGGGTGGTGGTGCTGGGCAAGACCGGGCGCAACTTCGCCGCCGGCATGAGCGGCGGCGTCGCGTGGGTGCTGGACCTGAAGGACTTCCGGGTCAACAAGGACCTGGTCGAGCTCGGTCCCGTCACCGACGACGCGGCCGTCGAGCTCGAGGCCCTGGTGCGCGCCCACCACGAGGAGACCGGCTCGGAGGTCGCCGCCGGGCTGCTGGAGGACTGGGAGACCGCACTGACCCGCTTCACCGAGATCATCCCGCGCGACTTCCGCATCGTGATGGAGGCCAAGGCCAAGGCCGAGGCCGACGGGCTCGACGAGAAGCAGGTCGCCGAGAAGATGATGGAGGCGCTCCATGGCTGATCCCAAGGGATTCCTCAAGCACGACCGCCAGGTCGCCGAGCGGCGTCCGGTCGACGAGCGTGTCGAGGACTGGAACGAGGTCTACCCCGGCGGGCCGGGGCGGGCGCTGCTGCCGATCATCACCACCCAGGCGGGGCGCTGCATGGACTGCGGCATCCCCTTCTGCCACCAGGGCTGCCCGCTGGGCAACCTGATCCCGGAGTGGAACGACCTGGTCTGGCGCGACGACTGGGACGGCGCGATCGAGCGGCTGCACGCGACCAACAACTTCCCGGAGTTCACCGGGCGGTTGTGCCCGGCGCCGTGCGAGACCTCGTGCGTCCTCGGCATCAACCAGGACCCGGTGACGATCAAGAACGTCGAGGTCTCGATCATCGACCGCGCCTGGGAGTCCGGTGCCGTGCGCCCCGCGCCGCCCGAGTGGCTCACCGGCAGGACCGTCGCGGTGGTGGGCTCCGGGCCCGCCGGTCTCGCGGCCGCCCAGCAGCTGACCCGCGCCGGCCACACCGTCGCGGTCTACGAGCGGGCCGACAAGATCGGCGGCCTGCTGCGCTACGGCATCCCCGAGTTCAAGATGGAGAAGAAGGTCCTCGACCGTCGCCTCGACCAGATGCGTCGCGAGGGCACCGTCTTCCGCGCCGGCGTCCAGGTCGGCGACACGCTGACCGGCGACCAGCTGCGCGAGCGCTACGACGCCGTCGTGCTCGCGATGGGCGCCACCGCCGCCCGCGAGCTGCAGGTGCCGGGCCGCGACCTCGCCGGCATCCACCAGGCCATGGAGTACCTGCCGCAGTCCAACCGCGCCTCGCTGGGCGAGGAGGTGGACGGGCAGATCCGCGCCGACGGGCTCGACGTGGTCATCATCGGCGGCGGCGACACCGGCGCCGACTGCCTCGGCACCGCGATCCGCCAGGACGCCAGGTCGATCACCCAGCTCGAGATCATGGCGCGCCCCGGCGACGACCGCCCGTCCAACCAGCCCTGGCCGACCTACCCGATGGTCTACCGCGTCGCCTCGGCCCACGAGGAGGGTGGCGAGCGGGTCTACGCCGTCTCGACCCAGGAGTTCCTCGGCGACGACGACGGCCGGGTCCGCGCGCTGCGCCTGGTCGAGGTCGAGTTCCGCGACGGCAAGCTGCACGAGCTGGAGGGCACCGAGCACGAGATCCCCGCGCAGCTGGTGCTCTTCGCGATGGGCTTCGTGGGCCCCGAGCAGCAGGGGCTCGTCGAGCAGCTCGGCGTGGAGCTCGACGACCGCGGCAACGTCGCCCGCGACAGCGGCTACCAGACCTCCGTCGAGGGCGTCTTCGCCGCCGGCGACGTGGGTCGCGGGCAGTCGCTGATCGTGTGGGCCATCGCCGAGGGCCGGGCCGCCGCCGCGGCCGTCGACGCCTACCTCTCCGGGTCGACCAACCTGCCCGCCCCGATCCCGCCCACGGAGCGGCCTCTCACCGCGTGATTCCTTGGATCGTTCCAGGGGCGGCTAGGGTGGTGAACCGTGCGTAGAGCCAAGATCGTCTGCACCCTCGGCCCGGCGACCTCGAGCCTCGAGCGGGTCCGAGAGCTGGTGGCCGCCGGCATGGACGTCGCCCGGATGAACCTCTCCCACGGGAGCCACGAGGACCACGAGGCCGTCTACCGCCACGTGCGGCAGGCCTCCGACGAGTCGGGGCACGGGGTGGGCATCTTCGTCGACCTCCAGGGCCCGAAGATCCGGCTGGCCACCTTCGCCGAGGGCTCCGCGCGCATCCACGCGGGCCAGTCCTTCACCATCACCACCCGCGAGGTGCCGGGCAACAACGAGATCGCGGGCACGACGTACGACGGCCTCCCCGGCGACGTGGGCCCCGGCGACCAGATCCTGATCGACGACGGCAAGGTGCGCCTGCGCGTCACCGAGGTCTCCGGCACCGACGTGCACACCACCGTCGTCGTCGGCGGCCGGATCAGCAACCACAAGGGCATCAACCTGCCCGGGGTGCCGGTCAGCGTGCCGGCGATGTCGGAGAAGGACGTCGCCGACCTGCGCTGGGGCCTGCGCCTCGGCGTCGACTTCGTCGCGCTCTCCTTCGTGCGCAACGCCCAGGACGCCGAGGACGTCCGCGCGGTGATGCGCGAGGAGGGCGTCATGGTGCCCGTCATCGCCAAGATCGAGAAGCCGCAGGCCATCGACAACCTCAACGAGGTCGTCAAGGCCTTCGACGGCTTCATGGTGGCGCGCGGTGACCTCGGCGTGGAGTGCCCGCTCGAGGACGTGCCCTTCCTGCAGAAGCGGGTGATCGAGAAGGCCCGCCGCAACGCCAAGCCGGTGATCGTGGCGACCCAGATGCTGGAGTCGATGATCAGCGCGCCCGCCCCGACCCGGGCCGAGGCCTCCGACGTCGCCAACGCCGTGCTCGACGGCGCCGACGCGGTGATGCTCTCCGGCGAGACCAGCGTGGGGGAGTACCCCATCGAGACCGTCGAGACGATGGCCCGGATCATCGCCTCCACCGAGGACCACGCGCTGCACGACATGGCGGCCATCGACTGGCAGCCGCGCACCAAGGGCGGCATCATCGCCAAGGCCGCCGCCGAGGTCGCCGAGCGCGTCGGCGCGTCGTACCTCGTCGCCTTCAGCCAGAGCGGTGACTCCGCGCGGCGGCTGGCGCGCTACCGCGGCGCCGTCCCGGTGCTGGCCTTCACCCCCGAGGCCAAGGTGCGCTCCCAGCTCTCGATGACCTGGGGCGTCGAGACCTTCAAGACCGCCGCGGTGGAGCACACCGACGAGATGGTCCGCCAGGTCGACGAGCAGCTCCTCCAGAGCGGCCGGGTCGCCGAGGGCGACCTCGTCGTCATCATCGCCGGCAGCCCCCCCGGCATCCCCGGCTCGACCAACGCGCTGCGGATCCACAAGATGGGCGACGCCATCAACGAGGTGGCCCCGGCGTACCGACGCTGAGGCGCACGTGCCCCGGGTGGGACTCGAACCCACACTGGACGGTGTTTGAGACCGCTTCCTCTGCCGTTGGGATACCGGGGCTCCGGGACGGACGTCGTCTCACCGGGCGGCGCCACGCTATCCCACGGCCACTACGCTGCTGCCCGTGACCGCCGACCCGAGCACCACGAGCACGGCCCGCCGCGTCGTCATCGCCGACGACGAGGGGCTGATCCGGATGGACCTGGCCGAGATGCTGGTCGAGCTGGGGTACGCCGTGGTCGGCGAGGCCGCCGACGGCGAGCGGGCCGTCGAGCTGGTCGAGGAGCTGCGGCCGGACCTGGTGCTGATGGACGTGCGGATGCCGAGGCTCGACGGCATCGCCGCCGCGGAGCGGATCGCCCGCGCGCGGATCGCCCCCGTGGTCATGCTGACCGCCTTCTCCCAGCGCGAGCTGGTCGAGCGGGCGCGCGACGCGGGAGCCATGGCGTACCTCGTCAAGCCCTTCACCCAGGCCGACCTGGTGCCTGCCATCGAGATGGCGGTGAGCCGGTACGCCGAGCTGACCCAGCTCGAGGCCGAGGTGGCCGACCTGAGCGACCGGCTCGAGACCCGCAAGGCGCTCGACCGGGCCAAGGGGGTGCTGCAGCAGCAGCTGGGGCTCTCGGAGCCCGAGTCCTTCCGCTGGATCCAGAAGACGGCCATGGACCTGCGGCTCTCGATGCGCCAGGTGGCCGAGGGCGTGGTCGAGCACGGCCCGGGCGACACGGCGCCGCCGGAGCAGCCGGGCTAGACCCGAAGGTCACCGTTCGGCAACGGCAGCCACCAGATCGCGCCTCGAGGGCACGGCTCGGGCCGTCTTGCTCCTAAACTGCCCCGGACCCACTGCCCAGGCAAGCCGACGAGGAGATCCTGCGTGGCGAGACGACTAGTGGCACTGGCGGTGCTGCTCGTGTTCCTCCTGCTCCCCACGGCCGCCCAGGCCGTGGCCGAGGGACGCACCACCGCGGCGGGCACCCCCGTCGCGGCCGAGCCCACCGACGAGCCCTCTCCGACCGAGTCCGAGAGCGCCGCGCCGACCGTCCCCGACGGGCCGTACCTCTCGGTGCGCCTGCTCGACGAGGGTGAGCCCGTGCCCGGCGTGACGATCAGCGCGACCGACGCCGACGGCGGTGAGCTCGGCTCCGCCGAGACGGCCGACAACGGCATCGCCATCATCGAGATCCCGGGCAGCGGCACCTACACCGTCGAGCTCGACGAGGAGACGCTGCCCGACGGCATCGCCCTCGACGACGAGACGGGCAACACCCGCGAGGTCAGGGCCCCCCTCAACGGGCCCAACATCGTCGTCTACAACATCGGCACCCAGGCGGCCGACACCGCCGGCTTCGGCTTCCAGCTCTCCGCGGCGCTGGTCTCGGGACTGAAGTTCGGCCTGATCACGGCGCTGGCCGCGCTCGGACTGTCGCTGATCTTCGGCACCACCGGCCTGACGAACTTCTCCCACGGCGAGCTGATCACCTTCGGCGGCCTCATGACGTGGGTCTTCAACGTCTCCTTCGGGCTCCCGGTGATCGTGGCCGGGCTGCTGGCCATGGTCTTCGCGGCGGGCTTCGGCTGGGTCCAGGAGCGCGGCCTGTGGCGACCTCTGCGCAAACGCGGCACGGGCCTGATCGCGATGATGATCGTCTCGATCGGCTTCGCGCTCTTCCTGCGCTACCTCTTCCAGTACTTCTTCGGCCCGCAGACCAAGTCGCTGAGCCAGTACACGACCCAGCAGCGGCAGACCTACGGGCCGATCGCGATCGCCGACAAGGAGATCGTGATCATCCTGGTCGGGATCGTCGTGATCGCCGTGACCTGCATCGCGCTGATGAAGACGCGCCTGGGCAAGGCGATGCGCGCGGTCTCCGACAACCCGCCGCTGGCCGCGAGCTCCGGCATGCGCGTCGACGGCGTCGTCGCCGCGGCGTGGATCCTCGGTACGGCGCTCTCCGGCCTGGCCGGCGCGCTGCTCGCGGTCAACTCGCAGGTCAACTTCCTGATGGGCTTCAAGCTGTTGCTGCTCGTCTTCGCCGCGGTGACGCTGGGCGGTCTCGGCACGATCTGGGGCGCGCTGCTCGGGTCGATGGTGATCGGCTTCATGGTCGAGGTCGGGCCGCTCTTCGGGGTGCCGTCCTCGATCAAGGAGGTGGGCGCCCTCGTGGTGCTGATCCTGGTCCTGCTCATCCGTCCCCAGGGCATCCTGGGCCGTCGTCAGCGCGTCGGGTAGAGGGGGTTACGTCATGGACTTGTTCGAGATCCTCCGCGCCGCGCTGTCGCAGGCGCTCGGCCCCCAGGCCATCGTGCTCGCCCTGGCCGCCATCGGGCTCAACGTGCACTTCGGCTACACCGGGCTGCTCAACTTCGGCCAGGCCGGCTTCATGTCGGTCGCGGCGTACGGCCTCGCGGTGCCGATCGTGATCATGGACCTGCCCTTCGTGGCCGGCCTGGTGATGGCGCTGCTCATGCCGGTCGTGCTGGCGGTGGTCCTGGGCTTCCCGACGCTGCGGCTGCGGGCCGACTACCTCGCCATCGCGACGATCGCGACGGCCGAGATCCTGCGGCTGGTCTTCGGGTCGGTCGAGATGCGCGACATCTTCGGCGGCTCCAACGGCCTCACCGGCTACGCCCGCCCCTTCCAGGACCTCAACCCCTACGGCTCCGGCATCGACCTCGGCATCTTCGCGCTCAGCCGCAACGACCTGTGGGCGGCCACCGTCGGCTGGATCCTGGTGGCGCTGTGCAGCCTGCTGGTGTGGGCCCTGATGCGCAGCCCGTGGGGGCGCGTGCTGCGCTCGATCCGCGAGGACGAGCAGGCCGTGCGCTCCCTGGGCAAGAACGTCTTCGCCTACAAGATGCAGGCGCTCGTCCTCGGTGGTGTCTTCGGTGGTCTGGCCGGCCTCTTCCTGGCGTTGCGGCAGGCCTCGGTGGTGCCCAGCGACTACGGCACCAACATCACCTTCTTCGCCTACACCGCGCTGCTGATCGGCGGCGCCGCCCGGGTGCTCGGCCCGGTCGTCGGTGCCATCATCTTCTGGTTCCTGCTGTCCGGCCTGGGGGCGCTCTTCAGCCAGGCCACCAGCGGGGCGAACCCGTTGATCCCCGAGGTGATCATGTCCAACCAACAGGCCAGCCTGGTCCGCTTCATCCTGGTCGGCCTGGCGCTCATGCTGCTGATGATCTTCCGACCGCAGGGGATCTTCGGCGACCGTAGGGAGATCGCGATCGATGGCCGCTGAGAACACGACCGGGACCACACCCGGGAGCACGGGGGCCGTCGACGTCGGCGCCGCCCGGGCCGCGCTGCGCGAGGTTCCCAACGACCCGGGCGCGCCCAAGCCCGACCCCATCCTCGTCGGCAGCGGGCTGGTACGCCGCTTCGGCGGCCTCAAGGCCGTCGACGTGGGGCACATCGAGATCCAGCGCGGCGTCATCACCGCCCTGATCGGGCCCAACGGCGCGGGCAAGACCACGCTGTTCAACCTGCTCACCGGCTTCGACGAGCCCGACGAGGGCGACTGGTCCTTCAACGGCAGCTCGCTGCGCAAGGTGGCCTCCTACAAGGTCGCCCGGATGGGCATGGTGCGCACCTTCCAGCTCACCAAGGTGCTGGCCAAGCTGACCGTGATCGAGAACATGCGCCTGGGCGCCACGGGGCAGAAGGGCGAGCGCTTCTGGTCGGCGGTCTTCCCCTCGATCTGGCGCAAGCAGGAGGACGAGAACACCGTGCGCGCCGACGCGCTGCTCGACCGCTTCCTGCTCGCCAAGAAGCGCGAGGACTTCGCCGGCTCGCTCTCCGGTGGCCAGCGCAAGCTGCTCGAGATGGCCCGCGCGCTGATGGTCGACCCCGAGATGATCATGCTCGACGAGCCCATGGCGGGTGTGAACCCCGCGCTGAAGCAGTCGCTGCTCGGGCACGTGAAGTCGCTGCGCGACGAGGGCCGCACGGTGCTCTTCGTCGAGCACGACATGGACATGGTCCGCGACATCTCCGACTGGGTCATCGTCATGGCGCAGGGCAGCATCGTCGCGGAGGGCACCCCCGACGCGGTCATGGCCGACCCCCGCGTCATCGACGCCTACCTGGGCGCCCACCACGACACCGACCTCAGCGAGCTCGACGAGGAGAAGATCGAGGCCGAGGCGATGGCCGAGCTCGAGGGGAAGGACAAGCCGTGAGCGAGCAGAGCACCACCTCACCGGAGCGCGAGGCCCACCTCGCCGCCGCGGAGGGAGCCGTGCTGCGCGCGGACAACCTCATCGCTGGCTACCTGCCCGGGGTCAACATCCTCAACGGCGCCGACCTCTACTGCCACCCCGGTGAGCTGGTGGGCATCATCGGCCCCAACGGCGCCGGCAAGTCGACGCTGCTGAAGGCGATGTTCGGCCTGGTCACGGTCCACAGCGGCACGGTCGAGCTCAAGGGCCAGGAGATCACCAACCAGCGCGCCGACCAGCTCGTCTCCAAGGGCATCGGCTTCGTGCCGCAGAGCAACAACGTCTTCCCCAGCCTCACCATCGAGGAGAACCTCGAGATGGGCTGCTACCAGGAGCCGGGCAAGTTCTCCCAGCGCTTCGACTTCGTGACGGGGATCTTCCCCGCGCTGGGCACCCGCCGCAAGCAGCGCGCGGGGTCCCTGTCGGGCGGCGAGCGCCAGATGGTGGCGATGGGGCGCGCCCTGATGATGGAGCCCTCCGTGCTGCTGCTCGACGAGCCGTCGGCCGGCCTCTCCCCGGTCATGCAGGACGAGGTCTTCGTCCAGACGCGCAACATCAACCAGGCCGGCGTCTCGGTCGTCATGGTCGAGCAGAACGCCCGTCGCTGCCTGCAGATCTGCGACCGGGGCTACGTGCTCGACCAGGGCCGCAGCGCCTACACCGGCACCGGCCGGTCGCTGGCCGACGACCCCCGCGTCATCGAGCTCTACCTCGGCACGCTCGGCAAGAAGGCCGACTGACCGACCCTCACGCCGCACTCGGCAGCTTCACACCGGCCAGCCGGTGGAGCCGCCGAGTGCGGCGTGAGCGTCGTCATGGGCGGGCGAGGGCGACGCTGGTGTGGCACTCGCGTCGCCGGACAAGCCGAAGGGCCCCGGGAGCCGAAGCTCCCGGGGCCCTTGGCGTGTCAGCGAGTGACCCTGATCAGATCTCGCCCTCGATGTACTCGATGGCCTCGTTGGTGTTGTCGTCCTGGTACTCGTAGATGCCGATGGACGCGGCGGTGGGGCTGCCGGTCTCACCGAGCTCGATCGGACCGGAGGCACCGTCGTAGTCGATGTCCTCGCCGGCCTCGACCAGCTCCAGGCAGTCCGCGAAGGTGGTGCACTTCTCGCCACCGGTGGTGACGTCGACGATGCCTCCACCGACGGCCTCACCGGAGTCGTTCTCGGCGGCGACCGCGGCCAGCGCCGAGACGATCACGGCGTCGTAGGACTCCGCGGCGTAGGCGAAGCTGTTGAGGTCGGGGTCGACCTCGAGCAGCCGGTTGCGGAAGTCGTCGCCCGCGTCGGCGCCGGGGATGGTGCCCTTGGTGCCGGCCAGCGTGCCAGGAGGCAGCGGGGTGTCGGAGTCGGCCGAGTAGTCGGCGGTGTTGCCGTCGACGAAGTAGGTCGGCAGGTCCTGCGGACCGGCGCCGGCCTGGATCAGCTGCGGCACGATCGAGGCGGTCTCCTCGAAGCCGATCAGCACCAGCGAGTCGGCACCGGCACCGGCGATCTCCGCGACCTGGGAGTCGTAGGACGGGGCGCGCTCGCCGTAGAAGACGGTGTCGGCGACGGTGGCGCCGGCGTTCTCCAGGTTGGTGGTGACCTCCTGGGCGAGCGTCTCGCCGTAGGCGTCCTGGCGGGCCAGGATCGCCACGTTGGAGCGCTCGTCCTGCAGCAGCAGGTTGGCCATCACGGCGCCCTGCAGGATGTCGGAGGGCGCCGTGCGGAAGTACAGGTCCGGCTCGGCGTAGTCACCCTCGTCGAAGGCGGTGGAGGTGTTGGCCGGGGAGAACATCACGACGCCCGCGGCGAGGATCTTGTCGATCACCGTCAGCGAGACACCGGACGACGCGGCACCGACGATCACGTCGGCGTCGGCGTCGAGCAGCTTGTCGGTCTCGGCGGGGGCGATGCCCGAGTCGGTGTCGCCGGAGTCGGCGCGCACGTGCACGACGTCCTCGCCGAGCACGCCGCCCGCCTCGTTGATCTCCTCGACGGCCAGGTCGACGCCGGCGAACTCCGGCGGGCCGAGGAAGGCCAGGCTGCCGGTCTGGGGCAGCAGGGAGCCGATGGTCAGGGTGCCGTCGCCCTCGGCGGCGGCGGGAGCCTCGGACTCGCCCGAGGAGCCGCTGTCGCCGGAGTCCGAGTCGTCGGACCCGCCACAGGCGGAGAGTGCCAGGACGAGCGCGGCGGAGCCGGCCACGACCCTGCCCCAGGAGGTCATTCTGCGTCGATTCACGTGGTGAACCTTTCTCTTTGCTAACCGGCGGTGCGGAAGGGTGCCGCGGTTGGCCGGTCCCGGTGGGCCGTCGACCGCGAGAGAACCGTAGGTCTGCGTGTCGGCGGCGCCGCCGCCCCACCCGCGGTCGTTAGCGAACCGTTACGCAGGTGACGAATGAGGCGGAAGCGGCCTAGCCCAGTGGGGCGTCGAACGGCTCAGCCGCCCGCCGCACGCACGGCGACGACCGCGGCGGTGAGCAGGGGGGCGACGACGAGTGCCGGCAGCAGGTCGGCCACCTTCACCTGCTTGAGGTCGAGCAGTCGCAGCGCCACCCCCACCAGCAGCAGGCCGCCGGTCGCGGTGATGGCGTCGAGGTGGGCCGCGGGGACGACGTCGCCCAGGACCACGCCCAGGGCGGTGAGCCCACCCTGCACCACGACCAGGGCCACCACCGAGGCCGCGACGCCCCAGCCGAAGGCCGCCGCGAAGGCGATCGAGGCGAAGCCGTCGAGGGCCGACTTCAGCAGCAGCTGGTCGGGTCCGTCGCCCAGGCCCTCGCCGATGGAGCCGAGGATGGTGAGCGGGCCGACGCAGAAGACCAGCGAGGACACCACGAAGCCCTGCACGAAGCGCACCCGCTGGGCCTCCACCGCGTCGGCGTCGGCGTGGTCGCCTGCAGCCCGGTGGGAGGTACGCCGCACCAGCGTGCGCTGCAGCACTCCGCCGAAGGCCTCGAGGCGGTCCTCGAGCCGCAGCAGCGAGCCGACGATGCCGCCGCCGAGCACCGCGCCGAGCACGATGAGCATCGGTGCCGAGGAGCCGACGGCGGCCGCCAGCGCGGGCGAGGCGACGGCCGTCGCGGACGACGCGGCGATGAGCAGCGTCACCAGTCCGAGACCGTCGGTGACCACCGTCCGGGTGCGCTCGGGGAGCCGGTCGCCGGCCAGGACGCCGATGGTGCTGCCCACCAGGACCGTCGTCACGTTGACGGCCGTGCCGATGCCCGGGAACAATCCAACTCCTTGAGCCTGCAACTAGTGCGGGCCCCGTGTCCTTCGTCCGTCAGCCCTGTCGACATCCTGGCGGACGTCCGCTCAGGAGGTCGTATGGCGCGCCAGGCGTCCGTGGTCCGCGAGGCCGATCCCAGCGACGCAGCCGAGCTGCTGCTCCTGTGGGCGAGCGTGGCCCCCGGCACCGAGACCGGGGAGCGGGCCACCGCCGAGGCCGAGCGCGCGCTGGCCAACCTCGCCGCCGAGCCCGACGAGCGGCTGCTGGTCGTCGAGGACGACGGCCGCGTGGTGGCGGCGCTGCACCTGCAGCGCGGCCCGATCACCCCGCTGTCGCTGGAGCCGGCGGTGCACACCTCCTACCTGCTGGTGCAGCCGGAGTGCCGCCGCCAGGGCTACGGCCACCTGCTGATGGACGCCGCCGTCACGTGGGCCGAGGAGAAGGACGTCGCCCAGGTCACCGCCGTGACCGACGGGCACCGCGAGAACAACCGCTTCCTGGCCCGGCTGGGCCTGGCCACCGTGGCGACGGTGCGGCTCACCTCGACCGCGGCGTTGCGCAAGCGGCTCACCAGCGAGCGGGCGGCGACCAGCCGACCCGGCAACCGGCACCTCGTCGAGGTGCTCGCGGCGCGCCGCCACGCGCGGCGGCGCCAGGCGGCGGGCTGACCGGTCCCGGACGCCTCCTGGGAGGCTGTCGGAAGCCCGCGTTAGGGTCGCTGCGTGGCCGAGGAGACTGCTGATCAGACCCGTCCGCGCCTGCTGCTCCTCGACGGGCACTCGCTGGCCTACCGCGCGTTCTTCGCGCTGCCGGTGGAGAACTTCACCACTGCGACGGGGCAGCACACCAACGCCGTCTACGGCTTCACCTCGATGCTGACCAACGTGCTGCGCGACGAGCAGCCGACCCACATGGCGGTGGCCTTCGACAAGTCGCGCCAGACCTTCCGGCTCGAGGAGTACCCCGAGTACAAGGCCAAGCGCAACAAGACGCCCGACGAGTTCAGCAGCCAGCTGCCGCTCATCCAGCAGCTGCTCGACACCTTCCGGATCACCCACCTGACGCACGCCGGCTTCGAGGCCGACGACATCATCGCGACGCTCACCACCCAGGGCCTGGCCGACGGCTTCGAGGTGATGATCCTCACCGGCGACCGCGACTCGCTGCAGCTGGTCACCCCCGACTCCACGGTGCTCTACCCGATGCGGGGCGTCTCCGAGCTCGCCCGCATGACCCCCGACGCGGTCGAGGCCAAGTACGGCGTCCCGCCGCACCGCTACCCCGAGCTCGCCGCGCTGGTCGGGGAGGACTCCGACAACCTCCCGGGCATCCCGGGGGTCGGTCCCAAGACCGCCGCCAAGTGGATCGCCACCTACGACGGCCTCGACAACGTCGTGGCCCGCGCCGACGAGGTCAAGGGCAAGGCCGGCGACAACCTGCGCGCCCACCTCGACGACGTGATCCGCAACCGGCGCCTCAACGCGCTGGTGCGCGACCTCGCCCTCGACGTCCAGCCCTCCGGGCTCGGCCTGGGGGAGTGGGACCGCCAGGGCGCCCTCGAGCTGCTCGACGAGCTGGAGTTCCGTGGCGAGCTGCGCCAGCGCATCCTCGACACGCTCGCCCCCGAGCAGGAGCCGGAGGCCGAGGGGGGCTTCTCGCTGGAGGGCAGCACCATCGCCCCGGGCGAGCTGGCGGGCTACCTCGACGGTCTCGGCACCGACCCGGTCGGGCTGCACGTGCGCGGCGCGTGGGGCGCCGGGTCCGGCCGCGTCGAGGGCCTGGCCTTCGCCCAGGCCGAGGGTCCGGCGGCGTACGTCGACGCGAGCACGCTCTCGCCCGACGACGACGCCGCGCTGGCCGGCTGGCTGGCCGACCCCGAGCGGCCCAAGATCGTGCACGACGCCAACGGCCCGCTGCTCGCGCTCGGCGCCCACGGCTGGGAGCTGCGTGGTCTCGCCACCGACACCGCCCTGATGGCCTACCTGGTGGCTCCCGACCAGCGTGCCTACGCGCTGGCCGACCTGACCATGCGCCACCTCCGTCGCGAGCTCAAGCAGGAGGGCGTCGCCGAGCAGGACGCGCTCTTCGAGACCGGCGACGAGGTCGCCGAGGCGGCGATGCTGCACGCCCGGGCGGTGCTCGACCTGGCGGTGGTGCTCGAGGGCGACCTGGCCGAGCGGGGCGGCGAGCGGCTGCTCGCCGACATCGAGCTGCCCCTGGTGGGCGTGCTCGCGACCCTGGAGCGCACCGGCATCGCGGTCGACACCGACTTCCTCGAGGGCCTGGCGTCGCAGTTCGGCGACGCCGTCCGCGAGGCCGCCGCCGACGCCTACGAGGTGATCGGGCGCGAGATCAACCTCGGCTCGCCCAAGCAGCTGCAGGTGGTGCTCTTCGACGAGCTCGGCATGCCGAAGACCAAGCGCACCAAGACGGGCTACACCACCGACGCCGACGCGCTGGCCACCCTCTACGCGCAGACCGAGAACCCCTTCCTGCAGCACCTGCTGCGCCACCGCGACCAGATCCGGCTGCGCCAGACCGTCGAGGGGCTGCTGAAGTCCGTGGCCGGCGACGGCCGCATCCACACCACCTTCAACCAGACCATCGCGGCCACCGGCAGGCTCTCCTCGACCGACCCCAACCTGCAGAACATCCCGGTGCGCACCGAGGCCGGGCGCCGCATCCGCGAGGGCTTCGTGGTCGGCGACGGCTTCGAGGAGCTGATGACGGCCGACTACTCCCAGATCGAGATGCGGATCATGGCGCACCTCTCCGAGGACGCCGGCATCACCGAGGCCTTCCGCTCCGGCCACGACTTCCACTCCGTGACCGCCGCCCGCGTCTTCGACGTCGACCCCACGGCGGTCACCAGCGAGATGCGCGCCAAGATCAAGGCGATGAACTACGGGCTGGCCTACGGCCTCTCCGCCTACGGCCTCTCCCAGCAGCTGCGCATCGACACCAGCGAGGCGCGCGCGCTGATGGACGAGTACTTCGAGACCTTCGGCGGGGTGCGCGACTACCTGGCCGGCGTGGTCGACGAGGCTCGCCGCTCCGGCTTCACCGAGACCATCTTCGGACGGCGGCGCTACCTGCCCGACCTCACCAGCGACAACCGGCAGCGGCGCGAGATGGCCGAGCGGATGGCGCTCAACGCCCCGATCCAGGGCTCGGCGGCCGACATCATCAAGGTCGCGATGCTCCGGGTCGACGCGGCGCTGCGCGAGCAGCAGCTCGCCTCCCGGATGCTGCTCCAGGTGCACGACGAGCTCGTGCTGGAGGTGGCGACGGGGGAGCGCGAGGCGCTCGAGGCGCTGGTGCGCGCCGAGATGGCCTCAGCGGCCGAGCTCACCGTGCCGCTCGACGTCTCCGTCGGCACCGGGGCTTCCTGGCACGACGCCGCCCACTGACCCGGTCCCCGGACCGCCGCCCGCTGGCGGGTCGCCGGCGCCCGAGGCGCTCCTCGAGGCCGGACCGAGGCGCTGCAGGCTGGTGAGCAGCAGCAGCGCCAGCACCCCGGCGTCGACGGCCAGCACGCTGAGCAGCAGCGTGGTCACGCCGTCGGCGCTGCGGCTGAGCACGACCAGCGCCAGCAGTCCGGCCCACAGGGCGTAGACCGACCGGCGCGCCTGCCGGGCCACGACGCTGTAGACGACGAGCTGCAGCAGCGAGAGCACCGTGCCGAGGATCGCGAAGAGCCACAGCTGGTCCTGGATCTCGGCGTACTGCGGGCCGCCGACGAAGACGAGTGCGAGCCCGCTGAGCACCCACGCGGCCACCACGGCGAGCCCGCCCAGCACCAGGACCAGCCACAGGCTCTGGGTCAGGGCGCGGCGGCGCACGTCGGTGTCGGACATCGAGGGGAACGCGACGATCACCACGAACTGCGGCAGGAAGAGCACCGCCTTGACCAGGATCAGCCCCCCGGCGTACAGCCCGGCGTCGTGGGCGTCGAGCACGTCGCGCGCCACGATGACGTCGGCGTTGGAGAGGGCCAGGAAGGCCAGCAGCGCGTGCGAGTTGCGCCCGATCTCGCGCAGGATGCTGCGCGCGCTGTGGTCGTCGTCGGTGGTCACCTCGACGCGACCGGGAGCCGAGCGGCGCAGCGCCCACCAGCCGATCGCGACGGGGGCGAAGAAGGTCACCAGCACCGCGGCGACCGCCACCTGCTCCTCGGGCCGCCACAGCAGCAGCCCGGTGCCCACCACGAGCCGGGAGACCCCGGCGGTGGCGTAGAGCGCGGCCAGGGCGAGCCAGCGCCGCTCGCCCTGCAGCACGCCCGCCTGCGCGCCCATCAGGGTCATCGGGAAGGCCGTGAGGCCCACGAGCAGCGCGGTGGCGAGGCTGTCGAGGTTGAGCAGCGCGTTGATCGCCGGCGCCAGCGCCAAGCACGCTGCGGCGAGCCCGGCGGAGACCGCGAGCGAGACCCGCAGCAGCCGGCGCTCCACCTCGGCCACCGCCTCCGGGTGCGAGGCGACGCGGCGCGCTCCGGTGGTCTGCAGACCGAGCTGCAGCACGCTGAGCACCAGCAGCAGCCCCATGACAGCGGCGAAGGCGCTGTAGCTGCCCGGTCCGAGCAGCCGCGCCGCCACCATGGTGTAGCCGTAGGTGGCGACGTTCATCACCGCCATCGCGACCGCCATAACGGCGCCGGACCGGTGCCACGGCGTGCGCTGCTCCACGGAGGCGAGGGTACGGGGGCACCATGTCCCCGTGAGACGGCGCGTGCGGGCACAGGTCGCCCGGCCGGGGCGGCTGGAGACCGCGTGGGTCTGCCTCCTCGGGCTGCTCCTGCTCGGTCCCGCGCTGGCGCCGGGCTACGTGCTCAGCTACGACATGGTCTGGGTGCCGGACCTCGCGCTGACCCGTGACGCCCTCGGGCTCGGCAGCGGCCTCCCGCGGGCGGTGCCCTCCGACGCCGTGGTCGCGGTGCTCGACGAGCTGGTGCCCGCGGTGGTGCTGCAGAAGGCGGTGCTGCTCGGCGCCGTGGTCGGCGGCGCCCTGGGGGTGGTGCGGCTGCTCCCGCCCGACGCCGTCGTGCCGCGTCTGGTGGCCGGGGCGGCGTACGTGTGGAACCCGCTGGTCGTGGAGCGCCTGGTGATCGGCCACTGGCCACTGCTGCTCGGGTACGCCGTCGCGCCGTGGGTGGTGCTGGCGGCGCGCCGGTGGCAGCGCTCGGCCGCGGTGCCGGTCGCGCTGTGGTGGCTCGTCCCGCTCGGCAGCCTCAGCGCCAGCACGGGACTGGTCACGGGGCTGCTCCTCGTCGTGCTCACCGCGCGCCGGGAGGTACGCCGCTGGGCACAGCTCGGTGCGCTGCTGCTCCTGGCCAACCTGCCGTGGCTGGCGGCGGGGCTGCTGCACGCCGGCAGCGCGACCTCGACGGCGTCGGCCGCGGCCCGCTTCGGGCTGCACGCCGAGGGCTCGGTGCCCGCGCCCCTCGCGGCGCTGACGCTCGGCGGGATCTGGAACGCCGAGGTGGTGCCGGCCTCCCGCAGCGGCGCGCTCGGCTGGCTGGCCGCGGTGGTGCTGGTGCCGCTCGCGGCCGCGGGCGTCGGGCGGCTGCGCGCCCAGCTGGGGGAGCGCACCTGGTGGGGCCTGGTGGCGTGCTGGACCGTCGGCTGGCTCGGCGCGTGCCTCACCTGGCTGGCGCCCGGCGCGGTCGGCGCGGTGGCCGCGGTGGTCCCGGGTGGCGGGGTGCTGCGCGATGGGGCGCGGCTGCTGGTGCTCTGCGCCCCCCTGCTGTGCCTGGCGCTCGGTGCCGGTGCCGGACGGCTGCTCGAGCGGGTCCCCGAGCCCGCGCGGGTCGGCGCGGCCCTGGGGCTGCTCGCGCTGCCCCTGGCGCTGCTGCCGGGCGTCGCGTGGGGCGCCGGCGGCGCGCTGCGCGCGGTCGACTACCCGGCCGACCACGCCGCGGCCCGCGCGGCCGTGCAGCAGCAGCGACCCGAGGGCGACACGGTGCTCCTGCCCTTCAGCAGCTACCGGGCACCGGCGTGGAACGGCGGCCGCAAGGTGCTCGACCCGACCGGTCGCTACCTCGGCGTCGACGTGGTGCAGGACGACACCCTCGCCGTCTCGGGTCGATTGCTGCCCGGCGAGGACCCCCGCGCCGCGCAGGTGCGCGAGGTGCTCGCCGGTGGCAACCCGCGCTCGCGCGCCGAGGACCTCGCGGCGCTCGGGGTCGGCGCGGTCGTGCTCGAGCTCGGTGCGGGGGCATCCGTGGCCGTCGCAGGGGAGCCCTGGCACCGCGGCACCGAGCTCGTGGTGCAGGGCCTGGCGGACGTCGCGCCGGTCGCGGTGCCGCGGACCTGGCGCGCCGTGATGGCGGTGGCCTGGGCCGGCTTCGTGGGCGCCCCGCTCGTGGCGACGGGGCTGGCCCTGCGGCGGAGAGCTAGACCACTGGCACCCGGCTGAGGACCACCGGTCGCGAGATTCCGGTGCCGTGCGTACTCGGTGGTAACGTTCCCCCGGATCTCAGGGAGGGACACCAGTGACGACCACGTCGATTCTCACCACCATCGCCAGTCTCATCGCCGGGAGCGCCATCGCCGCCGTGGGCGTGGTCGGCCTGGTCAGCTCGCAGACGAGCGCACCGTCGCAGTCGCCGACCAACGCCAACCAGCCGGTCGTCATCGACTACGGCTCCAACTGACGTATGGAGGGCCCTGCCCTCCCGCGTCCTGCGAGCACCATGCACGACTCACCCGTGCCAGCCGACCACTCGGCCGGCGGCGACACCCTCGCCGGCGCCGAGATCGTCTTCCTGAGCTGGCGTGACACCCGCAACCCCGAGGGCGGCGGCGCCGAGCGCTACCTCGAGCAGATGGCCGCCGGCCTGGTCGCCCGGGGGGCGAAGGTCACCGTCTTCTGCGCCGCGCACGCGGCGGCCCCCACCGAAGAGGTCGTCGACGGCATCCACTTCGTCCGTCGCGGCGGCAAGCTCTCGGTCTACCTCCAGGCCCTGCGCGCCCTGCGGCGCGGCGACCTGGGCCGACCCGACCTCGTCGTCGACGTCCAGAACGGCCTGCCCTTCTTCTCGCGGCTGGCGACCCGCGCGCCCGTCGTCGTCCTGGTCCACCACGTGCACCGCGAGCAGTGGCCGGTGGTCTACCCGGGCGTGACCGGACGCATCGGCTGGTGGGTCGAGCGGCGGCTGGCGCCGTGGCTCTACCGTCGCGAGCAGTACGTCGCGGTCTCGCGGGCCACCCGGGGCGAGCTGCGCGACCTGGGCGTCACGGGCGACCGGGTCGCCGTGGTGCACAACGGCACCGACCCGGCGCTGCCGACCGCGCAGCGCCGCTCGGCCACCCCGCTGCTCACCACCGTCGGGCGGCTGGTGCCGCACAAGCAGGTCGAGCACGCGATCGACGCGGCCGTCGCCCTGCGCGCCACCCACCCCGGTCTGCAGCTGCGGGTGGTCGGCAGCGGCTGGTGGGAGCAGGAGCTGCGGGCCCACGCCGCGGCGGCCGACCCGGCCGGCGAGGTGGTGGTCTTCGAGGGCCAGGTCGACGAGCAGCGCAAGCACGACGTCTACGCCGAGGCGTGGCTGCAGCTGCTGCCCTCCCTCAAGGAGGGCTGGGGCCTGGTCGTCGGCGAGGCCGGCATGCACGGCACCCCGACCGTCGCCTACGCCGACGCCGGGGGCACCCGCGAGTCGATCGAGCACGACGTCTCCGGGCTCCTGGTCGACTCCGAGCCCGCCTTCCGGGCCGCGGTGGCGGCCCTGCTCGACGACGACGAGCGACGCGCCAAGCTCGCCGACGGCGCCGTCCGGGTCAGCCACACCTTCACCTGGGCTCACGCCCAGGAGTCCTTCGCCGTGGTGCTGCGCGAGGTGCTCGCGGGTCGCCGGGTCGCCGCCCAGGATCCTGTCGAGGACCCTGAGGCGTGACCTCCTGGCGCCCGACGCTGCGTCGCTCCGTGCGGCTGCTGCGCGACTTCCGCTACGAGCAGCCCGACCCCGACCGCTTCTACGGCGCGCTCGCCGCCGACTCCGCCGCCCAGCTCGCCCACTTCGTCGACCTCGACGGTCGGCTGATGCTCGACGTCGGCGGTGGCCCCGGCTACTTCCGCGCCGCCTTCGAGGCCCGCGGGGCTTCGTACCTCGCCCTCGACGCCGACGCGGGTGAGCTGGCGGGCCTCGGCGAGATCGCCCGCGGCACGGTGGTCGGCAGCGGCATGGAGCTGCCCTTCCGCGACGACGCCGTCGACGTCTGCTACTCCAGCAACGTGCTCGAGCACGTGCCCGACCCCTGGCGGATGGCCGAGGAGATGGTGCGGGTCACCCGGCCCGGCGGCACGGTCTTCCTCAGCTGGACGGTCTGGTACGGCCCCTGGGGCGGGCACGAGACCGCCCCCTGGCACTACCTGGGCGGGCTGCGGGCGCGTCGCCGCTACCGCCGCCGGCACGGGCGGGAGCCCAAGAACAGGTACGGCGAGTCGCTCTTCGCGGTCACCGTCGGCGAGGGCCTGCGCTGGGCCCGCGCCCAGCAGCAGGCCGACGTCGTCGCGCTGCTGCCGCGCTACAACCCTCGCTGGACCTGGTGGCTGCTGCGCGTGCCCCTGCTCCGGGAGGTGGTGACGTGGAACCTCGTCATCGTGCTCCGGAAGCGCTGAGCCCCCCCGTCCCCGCCGACCGGGCAGCCACCGCGAGCACCATCCGCGTGCGGCTGCTCGCCTGCTGCGTGCTGCTCACGGCGGTGGCCTTCGTGCAGGACCCGGGCCTGGTCCTCGCCGACACCAAGCTCGACCTGGTGCTCGACCCCGGTCGCTTCCTGGCCCGCGCCACCGACCTCTGGGACCCCGCCAGCGCCTTCGGCCAGCTGCAGAACCAGGCCTACGGCTACCTGTGGCCGATGGGCCCCTTCTTCTGGCTCGGGGCGCTGCTCGACCTCCCCGGCTGGGTGGTGCAGCGGCTCTGGTGGGCGCTGCTGCTGTGCACCGCCTTCGTCGGCACGGCCAAGGTGGTCCGGGCCCTCGGCGTCCGCAGCGACCTCGCGGTGCTCACGGCGGCCTTCGCCTACACGCTGTCACCGCGGGTGCTGACCGTGCTCGGGCCGATCTCGGTGGAGGCGTGGCCCAGCGCGCTGGCCCCCTGGGTGCTGCTGCCGCTCGTCCTCGGCGCCGAGCGCGGCTCCCCCCGGAGGTACGCCGCCCTCTCGGCGCTGGCGATCGCCATGGTGGGCGGCGTCAACGCCGCCGCGACCTTCGCGGTGGTCCCGCTCGGCGCGGTCTGGCTGCTCACCCGCGAGCGCGGCCCGCGCCGCCGGGCCCTGATGCTGTGGTGGCCCGCCCTCACCCTGCTCGGCACGCTGTGGTGGCTGGTGCCGCTCTTCACCCTGGGCGCCTACAGCCCGCCCTTCCTGGACTTCATCGAGAGCGCGTCGATCACGACCTACCCGACGACGCTCTTCGACGCCCTGCGCGGCACGTCCAACTGGGTGCCCTACGTCAGCACGGGCTCGCGGGCGGGCAACGACCTGGTGACGCAGGGCTACCTGGCCGTGATGGGCGCCGTCCTCGTCGCCGGCGGCCTCGTCGGCCTGCTCGACCGCCGGCAGCCGCACCGCTGGTTCCTCTCGCTCTCGCTGCTCGTCGGGCTGCTCATGGTCACCGCCGGTCACCAGGGCGCCGTCCAGGGGCTCCTCGCCGGTGGGTTGGCCGAGGCGCTCGACGGCGCGCTCGCTCCGCTGCGCAACGTGCACAAGTTCGACCCGGTCGTCCGCCTGCCCCTGGTGGTCGGGCTGGCGTGGACGCTCGAGCGGCTGCTCCGGGCGCGGGTGCGTGGCCTGGGTCGCCTCGACCGTGGCGTCGCGGTCGGCGTCGTGCTGGTCGCGGTCACCGTGGCAGCCTCGCCGGCGCTGCTGACCCGGCTGGCGCCGTCGGGCGCCTTCCTCGACGTGCCCGACTACTGGCGCGAGACCGCCGGCTGGCTGGAGCGCAACGCCGCGCCGGGCACCGCCCTGCTGGTGCCGGGGTCGCCCTTCGGGGAGTACGTCTGGGGCGACCCGCACGACGAGCCGATGCAGGCGCTGGCGCGGTCGAGCTGGGCGGTGCGCAACCAGATCCCGCTGACGCCCCCCGGCAACATCCGGCTGCTCGACCGCATCGAGCGGGCCTTCGCGGAGGGCGAGGGCTCCCGCGCGCTGACGCAGTCGCTGCGTCGGGCCGGGGTGCGGTGGCTCGTCGTCCGGGGTGACCTGCAGCCCACCAGCGACGTGCCGGACCCCGCAGTGGTGCGACAGGCGCTGGCGGGCTCGCCCGGGCTGGCGCCGGTGCGCGGCTTCGGCCCCGACGTGGGGGGAGAGCCCTTCCTGTACGACGGGGACACCCGGGTCGTGGTCAACGGCGCCCGGCAGCGGACCCAGCCGGCGGTGGAGGTCTGGGAGGTCTCGCTGCCACGCCCCGCGCAGACCACCACCGCTCGCCCGACCGTGGTCGCGGGCGGTCCGGAGGACCTGCTCGACCTCGAGGACCTCGGCGTGATCGGCGACGCGGCGACGGTGCTGTCGCCTGACGTGCCCGACGGCGAGCTGACCGGCGCCCTGCGCGACGCCCCGGTCGTGCTGACCGACGGCCTGCGCGAGCGAGAGCGCAACTTCGCCCGCGTGCACGACGGCTACGCCCCCGTCACGACGGCGGGCGACGAGCGGCGTACCGGCAACCCGCGCTCGGACTACCTGGCGCCAGGCCGGGCCGCGTGGCAGACCACGGCGACGCTGCTCGGCGCTGCCGAGGTGGGTGCCAGCTCCTCGGCGTCCGACGCCACCGCCACCACGGGCAGCGACCGGGGTCGGCTGCCGTACGCCGCGGTCGACGGCGACCCCGCCACCCAGTGGAGCGCGGATCCCGCCGACCCGGGTCCGGACCTCTGGCGGCTCGGGCTGAGCAGGGTGCGCGACGTGGGCCAGGTGACGCTCACCGGTGGCGACGCGGCGGCGGACTCCCAGGAGGTGCGGGTCGTCACGGCCCGCTGGCGCAGCGACCCGGTGGCGCTCGGGCCGGGGGAGCAGGTCACGGTCGAGGTCGACGCCCCGGCCACGGCTGCCCTCGAGGTGGTGCAGGTGGGGTCGGGCCGCGTCCCGCTCGCCCTGGCCGAGGTCGAGGTGCCCGGGGTGGAGGTGCAGCGTCGGCTCGACCTGCCCCGGCTCCCGCGCTCGTGGGGCGCGCCCGACGCCGTGGTGCTGCGGGCCGACCTCGACCCCCGCGCCGGTTGCACCGAGGTCGGGGACGCGGTGCCCTGCACCGCGGCCGCGATCCGTCACAGCGAGGAGGCGGCCGGGATGGCGCGACGCTTCGTGGTCGCTGAGGGCGCGTCGTACGCCGCGGACCTGCGGGTGCGCCCGCGCCCCGGCCCGGGCCTGGCCGAGCTGCTCGCGGAGTCGCGGCTGCTCGGGGTGAGCTCGTCGAGCGCGGGGGTGCCCGACGTCCGCGGCTCCGCGCTCGCCGCTGTCGACGGCGACCCGGGCACGGCGTGGGTCGCCGACGCCGACGACCCCGCACCCGCGCTCTCGCTCGCGTGGCTGGAGCCCCAGCGGCTGACCGGGGTCTCGCTGCAGGTGCCCGACAGCAGCCCGGTGGCGCGACCCACCTCGCTCCGGCTGGTGTGGCCCCAGGGGTCGCGCGAGGTGACGCTGGAGCAGGGCCGGGCGCGCTTCCCGGCGATCCGGACCGACCAGCTCCGCGTGGAGGTGACCGGCGTCGAGCAGGCCGTCGACCTCGACTTCGCCGCCGCGGGCAGCGAGCTCCCCGCGGGTGTCGCCGAGCTCGACCTCAGGGGGGCCGACCTCCTCCCGCAGCCACCCTCGACGCGCGCCGTCGCGCGTCCGTGCGGCACCGGCCCCGACGTCGACGTCGCGGGCGAGCGCCTGCGCACCGCGCTCGTCGCCTCCGACGCGCAGCTGGTCGCCGGCGACAGCCTGCCGGCCCGGCTCTGCGACGCCGAGGGGAGCACCCGCACCCGGCTCGACCTCGGCCCGGGGATCGTCGACGTCGCGTCACGGCCCTCGGCGGCCTTCGAGCTGGAGTCGCTCGTGCTGACCCGCGGCGGCGCCGACGCCCTCCCCGCGGCCGGTGAGTCCGCGGAGCCCGACGCCGGCCTCCGGGCGTTGCGCCACAACTCCAACCCGGGGTGGACGTCGGGAGTCGCCGGCGCCAGGTCACAGGTCGTCGACGGGTGGCGGCAGGGCTGGGAGGTCGGCTCGGCGGCGCCGCTCGCGCCGCGCTTCGCCCCGCAGGGCGTCTACCGCGCCGGCCTGCTGGTGGGCGCGGTCGCCCTGCTCGGCCTGGTGGCGCTCGTCGCGACGACGACGTGGCGTCGTGGCCGCGAGGCCGCCGCCGGCCAGCCGCCGCCGCTGGCCGGGGGGCGTCCCTCGTCGTGGTGGGGAGGGGTGGCCGCGCTGCTCGGCGGTGCGCTGCTGGCCGGCCTCCCGGGCGTGCTGGTGGCCGTCGTCGTGGGTGGCCTGGTGCTCGGACGCCGCCGTGTCGGTGCGCTGGGCCGGGTGGCGCCTGCGGGGCTGGTGCTCGTGACCTCCGTGGCCTACCTGGCCCGCCCCTGGGGCGACCCGTCGGGCTGGGCGGGCGACCTCGCCTGGCCTCAGCTGCTCGCGCTGCTGCCGGTCCTGGCGGCGCTCGCGCTGGCGCTGCTCGACGACCGTGACGAGCCCAGGCCGCGCCAGCGCATGGCGGGCAGCTCCACGAGCCGGTAGCCCAGCTCGGCGGCGACCAGGCTGGCGACGACGGTCAGCAGCCAGATCTGCGCGAGCCGACCGTCGAAGAGCTCCCACCCGGTCGTCCACATCACGAGGTGGAGCAGCGGCAGGTGCAGGCAGAAGACGCCGTAGGAGATCTGCCCGAGGCGTCGCAGCGGCCGGGCCTCGAAGACCGTGCGGAAGCCGCCAGGGCCGGCGAAGACGGCGGGCAGCAGCAGCAGCGCGCCGACGCCGGCGTACACGAGGTGCTTGAAGACCGCCTCCCCGGTGGTGGGGGCGGCCAGCATCGTCGGCCCGGCGAGCGGGGTGGCGGTCAGGAGCAGCAGGCCCAGCGCCGCGACCCAGCAGGCTCCCGGCTGCCGGCCCAGCGTGACGAGCGTCGACACGGTCCGCGAGGTGCTGCCGTGGTCGTGGCGCACGCTGGCGGCGGCGATGCCGATGCCGACCGCGAACCAGCTCAGGTAGCCCGGGAGCCACTGCGCCGGCTGCCCGCCGACGACGCCCTCGAGGCGGGGCACCGCGACGACGTGCCAGACCGCACCGAGCACGACCATCGCCGCCAGCACGCCGGCCAGTCGCACCCGCCCCAGGCGCGGCCGGCCCGGCCGGCCGACGACCGCCACCATGAGCAGGGGGAGCACCAGGTAGAAGGTGACCTCGACCGCCAGGCTCCACATCTGGGTGAGCCCGTCGGGCAGCGACGGGTGCACGAAGGTGTCGAGCAGCAGCAGCGTCACCACCCAGTCGCCGGCGTCGCGGTCGGCGTTGGCGCTGATCAGGCTCAGCGCGAGCACCACCGTGACGGCGTACAGCGGCATGATCCGCAGGAAGCGGTGCCACAGGTAGCGCCCGGCCCGCGGCGACGGCCGTCCCTCCTGCGCCGCGGCCAGCCACGGCCGGGCCAGCAGGAAGCCCGAGAGGGCGAAGAAGATCGCGACGCCCACGTCGAGCCGCGCCAGCACCGTGCCCCACAGGCCGTGACCGGTGTAGGCCCCGGCCCAGAACGCCGCGTGGGTGGTCAGCACGGCAAGCGCACCCACGGCGCGCAGGGTGTCGAGCGCGGGCAGCCGGTTCACGAGACGGGAACCGGCTCGACAGACCCCGCGCTGACCCTGTCGACGCACAGCACGGTGGCGGGGGAGTCGGTGCGCAGCGTGACCTCGTCGACCCGGCCTTCGCCGCGCACGAAGTAGCGGTGCAGCCCCTGGCGCACCTCACCCTCGAGGTCGAGGCCGCCGACGGTGATGGTCATCGCGCCATCCTCCCCGGCCAGGTAGGCGATCTCCAACCACCAGAAGAACTCTCCTGGCTCACCGGTCATCGGTACGACCACCGGCTCGTCACGCACCAGGAAGCCGCAGTCGTCGGCGGGTCGCCCGGTCGAGGTGGCCCCTTCGACGGCGACGGCCGAGGGCGCGCCGTCGTCAGCAAGCAGCTCCAGGTCGGTGCCGGCCTCGAACGCCTCGACACGGTCGGTGTCCAGCGTGGCGAAGAGTCTTCCGGGCAGGTTGTCCGGGAAGCTCGTGCCGGGCACCACCTCGGCCGGCACGGGCTCGTCGAGGACCCGGAGCCGCCGTTCCTGGCTCTCCGCGGCCACTCGCTGCACGAAGGTCCGCGTCGGGAACTCGTGCCAGTGCTCGGTGTAGCGGACGCTGGAGACGACGGCGCCACCCACGACGGCGAGCAGCACCGCTGCGACGATGACTCGCTCGCGCCGCGGCAGCCTGGGCCCAGCGGCGGGCGGCTCGGCGAGAGTTCCCGGACCACGGAGCACCAGCGCCAGCGCCAGCGTGAGCACCGGCGCGAGGTCGGCGAGGTAGCGCAGCTCCAGCCCGGAGTCGGAGCCGATCAGGCTGGCTCGACCCCGGGCCACGAGCACGATCGACACCGCGAGGTAGGGAAGTGCGACGAGCAGGGGAGCGATCCCGGCCTCGGTGCGACGCCACAGCCAGCCCAGCAGGACGACGACGCCCACGCACGACAGGGTCGCGAGAGCGGAGGACGTCGCCACCGTCGCCAGCGGGGGGTTCCGGTCGTCCCACGTCCAGGGCCCGCCGAGCAGCGCCGGCCCGAGCGCTCGTCGGAGGACGGTGTCGGCCAGGCTCAGGTACGGGGTGGTCTCACCGGTGTCGATCGGGTTGGGGACGGCTGCGATGTAGTAGGCGACGTAGGCGACGACCGCCGCCGCGTACGCCGCCCACAGGCCGAGGTGCCTGCGCAGGTGTCTCCCGGACCGACGCGTCCAGCTGCCGTCGGGCGTCTCGACGGGCGACCACCACAGCAGGCTCAGCGCGAGGACCGGCAGCACGATGAGCACCGCCTTGACGTAGCAGGCGAGCCCCAGCACCAGCGAGGCCACCGCCAGCACGGCGTGGAGCCGCCGACCCGAGCGCAGGTAGCGCACGTGCCACAGCACGACGAGGAAGAAGGCCAGCTGCACCGGCACCTGGTTGAGGGCCGAGGCCCACCAGGAGAGACCGGGCAGGGTCATCGG
Organism: Nocardioides aequoreus; assembly: GCF_000720335.1. Classification (GTDB taxonomy): domain Bacteria; phylum Actinomycetota; class Actinomycetes; order Propionibacteriales; family Nocardioidaceae; genus Marmoricola; species Marmoricola aequoreus. The sequence goes on from NZ_JOJN01000010.1 coordinate 96,812, forward strand.
GGTGAAGAGGTAGAAGGCCAGCGGCACCAGGGCGCGCCGACGCGCTCCCAGGATCTCGGACAGCATCGCCCAGCAGGCAAGGCTCGCGAAGGCTTGCAGCACCACGATGCTGGCCGCAGCGGCACCCCAGGGCAACACACCTGCGCTCTCGACCATGGCCGACACCAGGAGCCCCCCGGGCATCAGCTGGCTGTCGTGAGGGCTCGTCAGGAAGGCCCACGTGAGTGGCTGCTCGGAGGCGTCGGTCAGGAGCTCGAGATCATCGCCGTAGAACCAGCCGGAGCCCACCGCGAGCCCGCGGGTCAGCAGCTGCACGACAACGAGCGCGAGCGCCACCAGCGTCACTGGCACGCGGAGGTCGCGCCACGTCGCCGGGGCGCTCCGAGACTCTCCCGGGATCGGCACGCGCGGAAGTGTCGCACGGTCCCGGGGCCGCCCCGGGGTCGCCAGTGGGTCCCGGAGGAGCACTGGTACGTACCAGTGCGAGGACCCGGGGCGTCGCGAGATGGCGCGGAAGTTACCGGTGGGTTACCGTGCCGCGAACGCACGCCTGTGGGAGGGACGAAAGATGCGCAAGATCGCGCCTGTACTGCTCGGACTCGGAGCATTTCTGCTGGTGGCGGGCCTGGTGGCCCTGCTGTGGGCGCCGGGCGTGGTGAAGAAGACCCCGCTCGAGGTCGACAGCGTGACCCGGCTGTCCGGCGAGGCCGCCCGCATCGACACCACCACCGGTGAGCTGGGCGAGGCCCTGCCCGTGGTGGCCACCAGCATCACCAAGTCCGACACCGACGCCTCGACCGACTCCTACGTCGTCATGACCAGCACCCAGTGCCTCGTGGTCGACGAGGGCGAGCCCGGCGACTGCGTCGACGGCAGCGACGAGCGGCTGGTCAACGCGAGCACCGACGTCTTCGCCACCGACCGCGTCACCGCCGAGGCGGTCAACGACGTCGACGGCCTGCCCGCCGACGCCGAGCCGCACGAGGGCCTGGTCAACAAGTGGCCCTTCGACCCCGAGGAGAAGACCTACTCCTACTGGGACGGCACCGCCGGCACGGCCGTCGACGCCGACTTCGACCGCACCGAGACCGTCGACGGGCTCGAGGTCAACGTCTACAAGGTCGAGGTCAGCGACGCCCCCATCGAGATCGCCGAGGGCACCCCCGGCACCTACGACGACAGCAAGGAGATCTGGGTCGACCAGGTCACCGGCGCGCTGATCCACCAGATCGACGACCAGCAGCGCTTCCTCGAGGACGGCACCCAGGCCTTCGACCTGCAGCTCTCCTTCACCGACGAGCAGGTCGCGGCCAACGTCGCCGACGCCAAGGACAACATCGGCAGCCTGCGCCTGGTGACGGTGTGGATCCCGGTCATCGGCATCGGTGGCGGCGTGCTGCTGCTCCTGGCCGGCCTGGTCGGTCTGGTGCGCGCCAACCGCCAGCAGCCGCCGACCGGCTCCACCACCCACGCCCGGGACCCGCAGCCCGTCTGACCCGCCGGCCGGAAAGACGGGCTGAGTCACAGGTTTCCCAGGTTCACCTGGGAAACCCGCTCCTCACACACGTTGCAACGCGTGTGAAGAGCCAGATTCCCAGGTTCACCTGGGAAACGGGCACCGCTCACCCCGCCTCAACCCAGTTCCGCGTACGCCGGGGGCGGTGGCTCAGCGCAGCTCGGCCACGAAGATCGCGGTGCCGGGCGTGAGGACCCCTCGCGTCCGGCTCCAGCCGCCCCAGACGTAGTCGTGCTCGCTGGGCCACTCGGGCTCGAGCAGGTCGAGCAGGCAGAAGCCGTGGCGCGACAACGTGCCGACCCAGTCGCCGAGGGTGCGGTGGTGCTCGACATAGCGGGTCTCCCCGGTCTCGTCGTCGACCTCGACGTAGGGGGTGCGGTCCCAGTACGACTGGGTCGCGGTCAGCCCCTCCTCGCCGGGGTCGTCGGGGAAGCACCACCGCGTCGGGTGGGTCACCGAGAAGGCGAAGCGCCCACCCGGTCGCAGCACCCGCGCCACGTCGGCGACCAGCGCGGGCGCGTCGGCGAGGAACTGCAGCGCCCCGAAGGCGGAGAAGACGACGTCGAAGGCGCGGTCGCGGAAGGGCAGCGCCGCGCCCGAGGCGAGCACCGCGGGCACGTGCACGCCGAGCTCGGCATCGATGCGACGGTGGTGCTGCAGCTGTCGCCGCGACACGTCGATGGCCACCGGCCGGCCGCCGCGCTGCAGCACCCAGCGCGAGCACTGGCCCGCGCCGGAGCCGATCTCGAGCACGTCGCGGCCGGCGACGTCACCGAGCGCCCCGACCTCGTCCTCGCGCTCGCCCTCCGGGCCCCAGAGGAAGCCCGCGTCACCGAGGAACGCGCCGTGGGTCGACTGGTACTCGTCGGCGTAGGCGTCCCAGTCGGCGGCGTTGGCACGCACCGACTCCTGCTCCGAGACGGGACGGCGCTCCGGACTGACCCCGCTCACCCCGGTGACCCTAGTGGCAGGGTGGTGGGGTGGACCTCGCCGCCGGACTGGAGCCGCTCGACGGCGGCTGGAGCGGCGAGACCTTCCTCGCGCACGCCGGCGAGGAGCGCAGCGTCGTCCGCATCTACGGCGGGCGGTCACTCCGGCGCGGACCACGGGCACCGGAGGTCGACGCCGCGGTGCTGCACCTCGTCGCCCCGGTCGTGCCGGTGCCGCGGGTGCTGGAGGTGCGACCCGGCGACCCGGAGCGGGACGTGCCCGGTCTGCTCGTGTGCAGCCTGGAGCCGGGGGAGCGGCTCGACCTGCTGCTCCCCGGCCTCGACGAGTCGGGTCTGCACGCGGTGGGCAGCGCGCTCGGCACCCTGCTGGGGCGGCTGGGGCTCGTGCTCCAGGTGCGCGCCGGTCTCTTCGCGACGCCAGACCTGGTCGTGGAGGAGGACCTCCCCCAGCTCGGGGAGTGGGTCGCCGGGCACCTCGAGCGGCTTCCGGCCGCGCTCGTCCCGGGGCTCCGGGAGGCGGCGGAGGCCGCGCAGGACCTGCTGGCCGAGGACCGACGCCGGGTGCTGGTGCACGGCGACCTGAACCCGAAGAACGTGCTCGTCGACCCCGCCACGCTCGAGGTCACCGCGGTGCTCGACTGGGAGTTCGCGCACGCCGGCGGCCCCTGGGAGGACCTCGGCAACCTGCTGCGCCACGTGCCGGACGGCGAGCGGGGCGAGGTGCTCGCCGACGCCGTGCTGGCGGCGTACGCCGCGCTGGTGCCGGGCGTGCCCGACGACGTCCGGGAGCGTGCCCGGGCGTCCGACCTGGCCTCGCTGGTGGAGCTCGCCGCCCGCCGCGAGGACACGCCGCCGGTGCGCCTGGCGCGGGAGCGGCTCCTGGGTTGGACCGCGCCGGGCAGGGGCGCGTAGACTCGCAGACTGCGCCAGAGGTCTGCGTGCGTCTCGTACCGAGCAGGCTCTCGCTCGCTGTTGCTCGTGGCTCAGGTCGTCATCGGCCCGTGGTCGTCTCGTGATGGTGAAACCGGCCTTGGCGCGTGCCCGCACGACTCCACCCATCCGAAGGTTCTATCCACTCCATGACGAGCACCCTCTCCTACGACTCCGCTCCGCAGGTCGCGGTCAACGACATCGGCTCCGAGGCAGACTTCCTCGCCGCTGTCGACCTGACCATCAAGTACTTCAACGACGGCGACATCGTCGACGGCACGATCGTCAAGGTCGACCGCGACGAGGTCCTCCTCGACATCGGCTACAAGACCGAGGGCGTCATCCCCTCGCGCGAGCTGTCGATCAAGCACGACGTCGACCCCAACGAGGTCGTCGCCGTCGGCGACAAGGTCGAGGCGCTCGTCCTCCAGAAGGAGGACAAGGAGGGTCGGCTGATCCTGTCCAAGAAGCGCGCCCAGTACGAGCGCGCCTGGGGCACGATCGAGCAGGTCAAGGAGGAGGACGGCGTCGTCGAGGGCACCGTCATCGAGGTCGTCAAGGGCGGCCTGATCCTCGACATCGGCCTGCGCGGCTTCCTGCCCGCCTCGCTGGTCGAGATGCGCCGCGTGCGCGACCTGCAGCCGTACGTCGGCCAGACGCTCGAGGCGAAGATCATCGAGCTCGACAAGAACCGCAACAACGTCGTGCTCTCGCGTCGTGCCTGGCTCGAGCAGACCCAGTCCGAGGTCCGCCACGGCTTCCTGACCCAGCTGCAGAAGGGTCAGATCCGCAAGGGCGTCGTCTCCTCGATCGTCAACTTCGGCGCGTTCGTCGACCTCGGCGGCGTCGACGGCCTGGTGCACGTCTCCGAGCTCTCGTGGAAGCACATCGACCACCCGAGCGAGGTCGTCACCGTGGGCGACGAGGTCACCGTCGAGGTGCTCGACGTCGACATGGAGCGCGAGCGGGTCTCGCTGTCGCTCAAGGCGACGCAGGAGGACCCCTGGCAGCACTTCGCCCGGACCCACCAGATCGGCCAGATCGTGCCGGGCAAGGTCACCAAGCTGGTGCCCTTCGGCTCGTTCGTGCGGGTCGAGGAGGGCATCGAGGGCCTGGTGCACATCTCCGAGCTGGCCGAGCGCCACGTCGAGATCCCCGAGCAGGTCGTCCAGGTCAACGACGACGTCATGGTCAAGATCATTGACATCGACCTCGAGCGTCGCCGGATCTCGCTGTCGCTGAAGCAGGCCAACGAGACCGCCGTGTCGACCGACGCGGAGGACTTCGACCCGACGCTCTACGGCATGAGCGCCACCTACGACGAGCAGGGCAACTACATCTACCCCGAGGGCTTCGACCCCGAGACCGGCGAGTGGCTCGAGGGCTTCGAGGAGCAGCGTCGCGTCTGGGAGGACGAGTACGCCCAGGCACGCGCCCGCTGGGAGGCCCACGGCAAGCAGCAGGCCGAGGCCAAGCAGGCCGAGATCGAGGCCGGCCAGGCGACGTCGTACTCCAGCGGCGGCTCCGACGCCGACGCGGAGCGCGGCGACGAGGAGGGCGGCTCGCTCGCGAGCGACGAGGCGCTGCAGGCGCTGCGCGAGAAGCTCACCGGCGGCCAGCAGTAGCAGTCACCACCAGCGTCACCCGAGGCCCGTCCCCGCTCTGCGGGGGCGGGCCTCGTCGCGTCGCGCCGCGGTCGACGACCGGCTGGGCGGCTAGGTTGCGCACATGTCCGTCGAGATCACCGTCCGTGGCGCGCACGAGGTGGCCGCCCCCGCCGAGCGCGGCACCGTGCGCGCGAGCGTGCACCTGTGGCGGGCGGCCGCCGACGAGGCCATGGCGGCGGTCGCCGACGCGGCCCGAGGGCGACACCTGTCGCTGGAGGCGCAGCACGACCCCGTCGCCGGACCTGTCGTCGGCTGGTCCGGGGACCAGGTGCACACCTGGCTCGAGCGGTACGACGACTACGGCGAGCGTCTCCGCAAGCCCGCCCAGCACGCGCGAGCGACGATCGTGGCGACCTTCTCCGACCACGAGGCGCTCGGGCGCTGGCTGACCCAGAGCGCCGCGGTCGAGGGGTTCGAGGTCGACCAGGTCACCTGGGACCTCACCGCCGAGCGCCGCGCCGCCTTGGAGCGTGACGCCAGGGTCGCGGCCGTCGCCGCGGCGGTGCGTCAGGCCCAGGACTACGCCGACGCGCTCGCCCTCGGTGAGGTGCGGGCGGTGTCCCTCTCCGACGACGCGTCGTCGAGGGACGACGACTGGGAGGCGGTCGAGCCGGCCTCCTTCGCCGCCCGGGACGCCGACGACGGGGCGCCGGTGCCGGTGGCACCCCGCGAGGTCGTGGTGCGCGCCGGGGTGCGGATCCGGTTCCTCGCCGGCTGACGCGCGACGAGGCCGGGCGTCAGGCCGCGGTGGTGTGGTCGTACCAGGGTTCGGGCGGGGCGTCGTGGTGGTGGCTGCGCGGCGGCGTCAGGTCGGGTCGGCGGGGGTCGTGGCGCAGCGCGTGCACGACGCCGTAGGTCAGCAGGACGGTGGAGACGAGGGCGAGGATCACGAGTACGGTCATGGCAGTAATGCTGCGCCCGTTGATCGACTGCCACCAGTGGCAGGTTTGCCACACTGCGTCGATCTCCTGCCAATCGGTGTGGCACCATGGTGAGGTGCTGACCAACGTGGCCGTGGTCGTCTTCGACGGTGTCGCCCCCTTCGAGCTCGGAGTCGTCTGCGAGGCCTTCGGCGTCGATCGCAGCGACGACGGCGTGCCGCTCCTCGACTTCGCCGTCTGCGCCCCCGGCGACCGCCGCGTGCGCACCTCGGGCGGCTTCTCGCTGACCGCCGACCACGGGCTCGACCGGGTGGCGGAGGCCGACCTGGTCGCGGTCCCCGCGGTCGACGGCACCATCGACGGCGTCGGCAGCATCACCGAGGAGGTCGTGGCGACCGTGCGCGCCGCCCACGCCCGGGGGGCGCGGATCCTCACCGTCTGCTCCGGGGCCTTCGTGCTCGGGCAGGCCGGGCTGCTCGACGGCGTCGCCTGCACCACGCACTGGAGGCACACCCGCCAGCTCTCCGAGCGCTTCCCCCTGGCCCAGGTGGTGCCCGAGGTGCTCTACGTCGACGCCGACCAGGTCGTCACCAGCGCCGGCACCGCGGCCGGCCTCGACGCCTGCCTGCACGTCTGGCGCCAGGAGTACGGCGCCGCGGTGGCGGCGGCCGTGGCGCGGCGGATGGTGGTGCCGCCCCAGCGCGAGGGCGGCCAGGCCCAGTACGTCGCGCGCCCGGTCGTCGACTGCGAGGCCGACACGCTCGCCCCGCTGCTGGCCTGGGCGTCCGAGCACCTGGCCGACGACCTCGGCGTCGAGGCGCTGGCGCAGCAGGCCCACCTCTCGCCGCGCACCTTCGCGCGGCGCTTCCGCGAGGAGACCGGCACGACGCCGCACGCCTGGGTGACCTCCCAGCGGCTGCGCGAGGCCGAGCGGCTGCTGGAGACCAGCGACCTCTCGGTCGAGCAGGTCGCCCACGCCGTGGGGATGACGGGCGCCGCGACGCTGCGCCACCAGTTCCAGCGCTCCCGCGGGGTGAGCCCCCAGTCCTACCGCCGGGCCTTCCAGCAGCGCGTCGGCTAGCTGTAGTTCCCACAGAGGTTGTGAACGCGGGACGGTAGACGGATAGCGAGGACCTCCAGTACGGAGGGGGGTTACCACACCAACCCACCGTCTGG
>NZ_JOJN01000011.1 GCF_000720335.1 Nocardioides aequoreus
TATCGCACCCCGATCGAGTACGAACTACGCTCCGAAAACGAACCCATCCCCGCTGTCAGTTAGCCACCGCGGATGGAGCCCAAACGGTAGGTCAGGTCACCGGCTCAGGCGGGGCACTGACCATCTCACCACCCGTGAGCAGTTACCCGTGGTGCCATTGCAAAGTCAGCGCGGACGAGGGCGCCGCGCAACTGACGTGGCTGCCACTCCCCCGGCCAGTGACCTTCTCACCGCTGCTTCCATCCGTAGGGGTCTGCTGCACGGACTAGTGACGCCGGCTCAGGAGGCGCTGAACTTCTCACGACCTGTGAGCAGTTACCCGTGGTGCCATCGCAACGTCAGCGCGGACGAGGGCGCTGTGCAACTGAAATGGTTTCTACTCCCCCGCACAGTGACCTTCTCACTGCTGCTTGCATGGGTTGCGGGGGCACGCAGGGGGCACACGTGTCACACGGCGAAACCGGGCCTGGACTGCGTTTCCGCAGGTCAGACCCGGTTTGTTGGTGGAGCTGAGGGGATTCGAACCCCTGACCTTCTCATTGCGAACGAGACGCGCTACCAACTGCGCCACAGCCCCGGAGCGCCCGCGTGGTGGACCCGTCGAGCGCGAGGAAGAAGTTACCACCGCCGCTGCATCTCGCCCCAATCGGGTCAACGGGGAGGATCGACTGCACCTGGTGCGCGGGATCCTCCCCGATCACCCGGTGCTGCGAAGAGACGCCGCAGGACCTCAGCGAGCACGGGCAGCGCGGCATCGACGGAGCGTCCCATCTGCGCCGCGATCGCGTCGGCGTCGCTGCGCAGGTCGAGCCCGCGGAGGATCTCGACGAGGGTGAGGCCCTCGATGTCGACGCGTGCGAGCCCGGCGTCGTCAGCCTCGACCACCATGTCCCAGCACGGGATGGTGCCGACCTCGACGATGTCCCCGGCCAGGAGCTCGGCGAGCCAAGGGAGCGTCGCCGCGAGATCCTCCGGGGCTGCGCAGAAGACCACGCTGAGCGGCCCGTCGGAGTCACTTCCCTGGCCGGGGGCGAAGCCGAGGGGCGTCAGCAACGGGTCGAGCTCCACACAGACCCGATGACCCACGGTCATCCGCCGTCCCCGGGAGGTCAGGCGCCGGCGGCCCGGCGCTGCTCGGCGGTGGTCGCCGCCGTGCGGGTGGCCTCGGCCTCGCGGGCCAGGGCGGAGTCGGCGGCGTCGTGGCCCGAGCTGGTCATGCCGGTGAGCTCGATGGTCCGCACCGTACGCCGGGCGGTGGCCTTGCCGACGTACGTCGGGAGGGTCAGCGGCAGCGGGTCCCACAGGGCGCCGTCGTCGGCGAGGGCCTGCTGCTCGGCGACGACCTCGGGGCGGGAGTCGAGCGGCTCGGCGGGGGCGGCGGGCGTCGGCGCGGCGACCTGCACGGGCTCCCGGACAGGCCCCGCCACAGGGGCGGCGGCCTCGTCGTCGGACGCCGGCGCGAGCGGGCGCGCACGCCGGGCACGCTGCATCTGCACCACGGAGAGGCGCGCGACGACCAGCCAGCCGACGACCGCGAGCGAGGGCCACAGCGGGGTGATGGCGGGGAGGTAGGCGAACCAGGTCAGCGCCCACACGGTGGCGAGCGTGGCCAGCAGCAGGGCGAGAACCCGGCGGCGGTTGCGGGCCGCGCGACCGGCGGCGCTGAGCTCGGGACGGGGCTTGGAGCTCCGCCGCACCCGGCGGGGCGCGACCTCGGCCACGGCGTCGGGCTCGACCGGCGACTCCACCGCGTCGGTCGATGCTGACGAGCTCCCGGACCGCTCCGCGACACCCGTCGTACGCCGCCGCGACAGCACGCGGGCACGCTCGGAGTGGCTCTCGTCGAGCCGCTCCCCCGCCACCTCGTCGTGGTGCTGCAGCGCCTTGGGGATCAGGTAGACGGCCCACGCGAGGGCGAGCACCACGAAGATGAGGGCTGAGAGGTCCACGGGGAGAAAATTACAAGCGTGTGATTACCCGGCTCCGGACGCGGGGCGGTGTGTCGCCAGATCACTCCTGTGACGCGTGTGGCTCGCTCCGCTCCAGCCGGTCCTGCAGCCGGCCCACGACCTGCTCGCGGGTGAGCGCGAAGATCCGGTGGTCGCGCCACGCCCCGTCGATGTGCAGGTAGCCGGGGGCGTAGCCCACCTCCACGAAGCCGAGCTTCTCCACCACCCGCAGCGAGTTGGCGTTCTCCGGCCGGATCGCCACCTCGACGCGGTGCAGCCCGACCGGGCCGAAGCAGTGGTCGACGGCCATCGCCAGGGCTGCGGGGATGATCCCGAGCCCGGCGTGCTCCCGGTCGACCCAGTAGCCGATGGAGGCGAACTGCGCCGACCCGCGCACCACGTTGTTGACGCTGAGCTGCCCGACGAAGTCGCCCTCGTGCTCGACCACGAAGGGCAGCTGGCGACCCGCGCGGGCGTCGCGTCGCATCGCGCGCACCATGGCGGGGAAGCTGCGCGGCTGCGCGTGGGAGTCGGCCGGCGGGGTGGCGTCCCACGGCGCCAGCCAGTCGGCGTTGGCCTGCCGCAGCCGGCGCCAGACGTGCCGGTCGGCCTGGGTGAGCGGCCGCAGCCGCACCTGGCCCGAGGGCAGTCGCGCCTCCAGCACGGCGGGCCACCCGGGCGGCGAGCCGGCGGCGCGGCTCAGTGGTCGCTCCCGACGATCTGCTCCACGGCGTGCCGCAGCAGCGGTACGACGACCGCCAGGCCGTCCTTCACCCCGCCGCGGGAGCCGGGCAGGTTGACCACGAGGGCCTGGCCGACCACGCCGGCGACGCCGCGCGAGAGCGCCGCCGTCGCGACGCCCTTGGCCGTGCCCTGGGCGCGGATCGCCTCGGCGATGCCGGGCACCTCGGCGTCGAGCAGGGCGCGGGTGACCTCGGGCGTGCGGTCGGTCGGCGTCAGGCCGGTGCCGCCGGTGGTCAGCACGGCGCGGGCGCCGCCGTCGACGGCCGCGCGGATCGCCTCCCCCACCGGGGCGCCGTCGGGCACGACCACGGGGCTCTCGACGGTCCAGCCGTCGGCGCGCAGCGCCTCGACGATGAGGGGGCCGGTGGTGTCGTCGTAGATCCCGGCCGCGGCCCGGTTGGACGCCACGACCACCTCGGCGCGCAGGGGCGGCCGGTCGGCCGGCTGCTCAGCCACGGCGCCAGTCCCCCGACCTGCCACCGGTCTTGGTCTCGACCCGGACGTCGGTGATGACCGCGCCCTTGTCGACCGCCTTGACCATGTCGACGACGGTGAGGCCCGCGACCGAGACCGCCGTCAGGGCCTCCATCTCGACGCCGGTGCGGTCGGTGGTGCGCACGGTGGCGGTGATCGCGACGGCGTCGTCGTCGACGACCAGGTCGACGGTGACGCCGGAGATCGCGAGCGGGTGGCACAGCGGCACCAGGTCGGGGGTGCGCTTGGCCGCCATGATCCCGGCGACCCTGGCCACGCCGAGCGCGTCGCCCTTGGGCACGCCGTCGCCGCGCAGCAGCTCGACGACCCGCGGCGAGACCAGCACGCGCCCGCTCGCCGTGGCGGTGCGCTGGGTCACGGACTTCTCGCCGACGTCGACCATGCGGGCGGCGCCGGACTCGTCGACGTGGGTCAGCCGCGAGGGCTCCTCGGTGGTCACGACACGCCTCCGCCCTGGGGGTCGAGCAGCATCACCGGCACCAGGTCGTCGCGCTCGGCGTGGGTGACGTCGGCGTCGAGCACCACCAGCGCGTCGGCGGACGCCAGCCCCGCGATCAGGTGGGAGCCGGCCCCGCCCACGGGGGTGACGCGCAGCGTGCCCCCGTCGTACGACGCCTCGGCGCGCAGCAGCTGCTGCCGGCCGCGCAGCGAGCGCACCGACTCGGTCAGCCGGCCCGGCACCAGCCGGCGACCCGCCGCGGGCCGACCGGCCAGGCGCCGCAGCACCGGCACCACGAAGACCTCGAAGGAGACGTACGACGAGACCGGGTTGCCGGGGAGCGTGAAGACGGGGGTCGCGTCGGGACCGAGCACGCCGAAGCCCTGGGGCTTGCCCGGCTGCATCGCGACCTCCACGAAGTCGACGTGCCCGCGCAGCCGCTCCTTGAAGCGGCTGCCGTCGAGCAGCACCTCCTTGACCACGTCGTGGGTGCCCTTGCTGACGCCGCCGCTGGTGACCACCAGGTCGGCGCGCAGCAGCTGGTCCTCGAGCGCGGCCGCGAAGGCCTCCGGCTCGTCGCTGGTGGCGCGGGCGCGCAGCGGGATGCCGCCGTGCGCGCGGACCGCGGCGGCCAGCAGGTAGCTGTTGGAGTCGTAGATCTGGTCGCCCGCGAGCGGACGGCCGGGCTCGACCAGCTCGGCGCCGGTCGACATCACCACCACGCGCGGGCGGGGCGAGGTCAGCACGCGGCCGCGCCCCAGTGCCGCCAGCAGCCCGACCTGACGGGTGCCGATCACCTCGCCGGAGCGCAGCAGCAGGTCGCCCTCGGCGACCTCCTCGCCGGCGCTGCGCACGTGCTGGCCCTCCGAGGGGGCCTGCGAGACGACCACCTCGCCGTCGCGCTCCTCGGTCCACTCGAAGGGCACGATCGCGGTCGCCCCCGCCGGGACCGGGGCTCCGGTCATGATGCGCACCGCGGTGCCCGGGGCCAGCGAGTGGATCGTGGTCTGCCCCGCCGCGATCTCGCCGACGACCGGCAGGTGCACGGGTCGCTCCCCCGCCTCGGCGACGTCGCGGAAGAGCACGGCGTAGCCGTCCATCGCGGAGTTGTCGAAGCGCGGCAGCGCGACGTCGGCGTGCACGTCGTCGGCGACCGCGAGCCCGATGGCGTCGAGCAGCGGGTGCTCGATGGGCGGGAGCGGCTCGACCTGCGCCAGCACCGCCTCGAGGTGCTCGTCGACCGAGCGGATCGGCATCGGGGTCAGGCCCCGTCGCCGATGACGCTGCGCGCCTCGACCCGGCCGTGGTCGCCCTCGAGCGTGGCGGTGCCCTTGACCACGACGCCCGGGCCGAAGCTCCAGTCGCCCTTGACCACCAGCGACTCGGCGTCCTTGAGCGACGGTGCGCCGTTCTGGAAGCGGTGGTCGAAGTCCTGCACGCGCTTGTAGTGGTCGTCGTCGAGGTCGACGAACGGGATCTCGGCAGGCACCTGGTCGAGCACGAAGTCGGAGCCGATGTCGTAGGCGTCGGAGCGCAGCACCAGCAGGTCGTTGGTGGTCTTGACGGGCACGAAGCGGTCGCGGCCGACCTCGATCAGCCGGGAGTCGTCGAAGACCTCGATGGCCGCACCCATGGCGGTCTCGATCTGGATCACCTTCGGGCTGCTGGAGTCGCTGGGGTCGACGGTCTTCTCGTTGCGGATCATCGGCAGCCCGAGCACGCCGTCGCGGCGCCGCAGCTCCTCGCGCATCCGCGCGAGGTCGAACCACAGGTTGTTGGTGGAGCAGTAGCGGTGCCGCGAGAGGTCCTGCAGCGCCTCCTGGTCGGCCTTGGGCGTCTGCGCGGTCTCGCGCAGCACGATCCGGCCGTCCTCCTTGCGGCGGGCGAAGTGGCCGCCCTTGCGGTCCGACGGCGTACGCCGCACGGCCTCGATCGCGAAGGGCGCGCCGGTCGAGGCGAACCAGCCGGCCACGCGCGCGTCGGGGACGGCGCCGAGGTTGTCGGAGTTGGAGACGAAGGCGTAGCGGTAGCCGGCCTCGATCAGCCGGTCGAGCATGCCGCTGCCCAGCAGCGCGGTGTAGAGGTCGCCGTGGCCGGGCGGACACCACTCCAGGGAGGGGTCCTTGGCCCACGAGACCGGGGTGAGGTCCTTGGCGAGGAGCTTGGGCTCCTTGTTCTGCAGGAAGTCCAGCGGCAGGCCGTCGACGGCGAGGTCGTCGTAGCGGCCCAGGGCCGCGAGGGTGTCCTCGGACGTGCGGAAGCTGTTCATGAAGAGCAGCGGGAGCGTGGCGCCGTACTGGCGGCGCAGGTGGAGCACCTGCCGGGCGATGACGTCGAGGAAGGACAGGCCGCGCCCGACGCACAGCAGCGACTTGGCGCGGTCCATGCCCATCGACGTGCCGAGGCCGCCGTTGAGCTTGATGACGACGGTGGCCCCGATCGCCTCCGCGGCGGTCTCCGCGGGCACCTCGACGTCGTCGAGCGCGTCGATCTGCACCGGCTCGATCGACGACTCCGAGATCATCCCGGTCTCGCCGTGCTCGAGCTGGCGGTAGTAGTGCGAGAAGACCTCGATCGCGACCGGGTCGACGCCCGCGTCCGACATCTTGTCGCGGGCCTTGGTGAGTCCCTTCGACTTCATGACTCGATCGTAGGCTCAGGTCGTGGCCGACCACAGCGGTACCCGCGAGCGGGCGAGCAAGCTGGCGCTGCGCGACCAGCTCCGCGCCGCGCGACGCGGCCTCGGCCCGGCCCTCCTCGGGGAGCACGCCCGCGCGCTGGCCGACGTCGTGCTCGCCGTCCCGGAGGTACGCCGCGCCGCCACCGTGGCGGCGTACGTCTCGGTGGGCAGCGAGCCCGGCACCGGTCCCCTGCTCGACGCGCTCACCGCCCGAGGGGTGCACGTGCTGCTCCCGGTCGTGCTCCCCGACCTCGACCTCGACTGGGCGGCGTACGCCGGCGACCGCGACCTGGCGCCCGGCCCCAGGGGACTGCTGCAGCCGGTGGGCGAGCGGCGCGGCACCGACGCCGTGGCGACAGCCGACGTGGTGCTGCTGCCCGGCCTCGCCGTGGGGGCCGACGGCAGCCGGCTCGGGCAGGGCGGCGGCTGCTACGACCGCGCGCTGGCCCGCGTGCCCGTCGGCACCCTCACCTGCGTGCTGCTGCACCCGGGCGAGCTGCTCGACGCCGTGCCCCGCGAGCCGCACGACCGCCCCGTGCTCGCCGCCGCCACCCCTGAGGGTCTCGTCCGCTTCTGACGCAGGTCGGCCAGTCGACGGTCGGTCGGCGGTCAGTCGGCGGGGCGGAGCAGCAGCCGGTCCTGGGTGGCGGCGCGGACGGCGTCGGGGCCGAAGGGCCAGGGATAGCTGCGGCCGGCCGCCCAGGTCTCGACCTGGTCGCGGTAGTGCGGCGAGGCGGGGTGGCCGGAGCTGCCGGTGAGGTTGACCCAGCGGGAGCGGTCGAGGTCGTCGAGATCGACCACCATGCGCATCGACGGCGCGGAGTCGACGGTGTAGCCCTCGGGGGCGTACCAGGCGGTGGCGTCGACGGTCGCCGACCCGCCACCCACCTCGAAGGGACCCCGGTTGAGCAGCGCCCGCACCGGCGCGAGCTCGCTCTGCCCGACCGTGGCGTGCTCGAGGCGGAGCTGGTGCAGGCGACCCCACGACCAGGTCTTCGGGCTGACGCCGAGCGTGCGGGTGAGGTCGTCGCGGGCCCGCTGCATCGCGGCGGTGAGCACGGTGTCGCGATCCTCGATCACGCCCTCGGTCGTCGCGTCGTCCCACCAGGGGTTGTCGGGATCGCGCAGCAGGTTGTCGAGCACCGCGACCCACCGCGCACCACCGTCGGGCCACAGCTCCTCGGCCATCTCGTCGTGGAAGGTCAGCGCGAGCACGTTGCGCCACACCGCGTTGAAGTAGGCCGCCGCGGCGGAGTCCGCCGGCTGGGAGCCGTCCCAGTCGACGAGCAGCCGCTGGCCGTCGGCGTAGTACTCCGAGGTCATCAGCTGGCGCATCAGGTACGGCACCAGCACGGCCGCGGCAGGGCTGCGGGTGTCGCCCTGGATCTCCTCCATGTCGGCGACGTCGAGGCGGGAGCCGCTGGCGATGCGGTCGGCGAGCAGCCGCCGGATGCGCTGGCTGCGGTAGCCGAGGTCAGGGTCGGCCGTCAGCAGGTGGGGGTAGTCGGGACCGGTGACCGCCTGGTTGGCCGTGACGACGAAGCCCTCGGCGGGGTTGAGCACGCTCGGGAGCTGGTCGAAGGGCACCGTGCGCTCGGCCCAGTCGTCGGCGGGGTCCCAGCCGGAGGCGGGGTAGCGACCGTCGCGCCCGCCCTGGCGCACCGGGATCGCCCCCGGCGCCTGGTAGCCGATGTTGCCGTCGGCGTCGGCGTACACCAGGTTCTGGCTCGGCACGGCGAAGCTGCGCGCGGCCTCGCGGAAGTCCTCCCACCCGGCGGCGCGGTTGAAGCCGAAGAGCGCCTCGATCGTCGGCCGCGGCTCGAGCGCCGTCCAGGCCAGCGCCACGGCGTAGCCGTTGTCGCGCTCCGGGGCGTCGGGGGCGACCTCGGCGTTGGCCCCCACGCTGGAGAGCTCGGAGGAGACGTCGGAGAGCAGCGGTCCGTGGCGCGTGGAGCGCACCGAGATGGTGCGCGTCTCGCCGCCGGCGACCCTGATCTCCTCGTCGCGCTGCTCCAGCGGCAGCCGCTCGCCGTCGTAGAGGTAGGTGCGCCCCTCGACCTGCTCGAGGTAGAGGTCGGTGACGTCCGGGTCGAGGTTGGTCAGGCCCCACGCGATGTCGCGGTTGTGGCCGATCACGACGCCGGGCACGCCGGCGAAGGTGAAGCCGGCGACGTCGAAGGGGCAGTCCTCGCCGACGGAGCGGCAGTGCAGCCCCATCTGGTACCAGATCCCGGGCTGCGAGACGCCCAGGTGCGGGTCGTTGGCGAGCAGCGGCTTGCCCGAGACGGTGTGCTCCCCCGAGACCACCCAGCTGTTGGAGCCGATGCCCTCGCCGCTGCCCAGCAGGTCGGGGACGACGTCGGCGGCGGCCGCGGCGCGCTCGACGGCCTCCTGCTGCTCCTGCCCGTACGACGCCCCCGCCTCGCCGCCCGGCGCGGCCCGTCCGGCCACCGGCGCGGCGCCGGCGGCGTCCGGCACGATCGGCGCGTGCCGCTGGTAGGGGTAGCGGGGGTAGAGCTGGTCGACCTGCTCCGGCGTGCGCCGCACCGCCAGCCGGGTGCGCTCGACCTCGTCCTGCATGTTGCCGCGCAGGTCCCACGCCATCGCCTTGAGCCAGGCCAGCGAGTCGACGGGCGTCCACTGCTCGGGCTGGTAGCCCAGGCCCCCCAGGGCGAGCAGCGTGTACTCGGCTCCCAGCTCGGTCAGGTCGCGCTCCTCGAGCCAGGCGTTGACGCCCGCGCTGTAGGACTCCAGGTAGGAGACCGTCTGCGGCGAGAGCAGGTCGAGCTCCTGCTCGGCCACCCGGCGCCAGCCCATCGTGCGCACCACGAGATCGGTCTCGACCGCCGGCTCCCCCAGCAGCTCGGCCAGCCGGCCCGCCGTGATGTGGCGGCGCACGTCCATCTCGAAGAAGCGGTCCTGCGCCTGCACGTAGCCCTGCGCGAAGAAGAGGTCGCTCGCGTCGTCGGCGTAGACCTGCGGCACCCCCTGGGCGTCGCGGAAGACCTCGACGTCGGCTCCCAGGCCGGGCACGGCCAGCGTGCCCGAGGTCTGCGGGAGCGGACGGCGCACGAGCACCACGCCGGCCAGGACCCCGACCACGAGCAGCAGCGCGAGCCCGGCGGCGACGTAGACGCTCGCGCGGGCCCAGCCGGGCCAGCCGCGGAACCGCTCCCACCCGCTCGCCACGCTCACGCGAGGCATTGTGCCGTAGCATCCCGCCGTGCCTACCTACCAGTACTCCTGCACCGAGTGCGGCCACTTCCTGGAGGTCGTGCAGGCGTTCACCGACGACTCCCTGACCGAGTGCCCCGAGTGCGGCGGACGGCTGCGCAAGGTCTTCGGCGCGGTCGGCGTGGTCTTCAAGGGCTCCGGCTTCTACCGCACCGACAGCCGCGGCAAGGACTCCGCCGCCGACTCCTCGAGCTCCTCGGGCTCGACCGAGAAGTCCGGCGGCGAGAAGAAGCCGGCCGCCGACGCCAAGCCCGCCACCCCCGCGAAGGACTCCGGCTCCAGCAGCAGCTCCACGACCCCGAAGTCTGCCTGACCACGTGCCCGGCGCCAGGCCTGTGGACGACGCCGGCACGGGCGCGCGCGGACGCCTAGGTTCGCCGGCATGCCCGGCACCTCCCGCGCCCCGCTCGCGGCGCTGACCCACGCCGTACGCCGCCTGCGCCGACGGGTGCTGCTGCACCGACGTCCGCTGGCGGCGCTCGCGGCGGCCGGAGCGGTGCTGCTCGTGGTGCAGGCCACGTCGCCCGCGCCCGCGCCGACCGTCACCGTCTGGGCCGCCGCCCGGTCGCTGCCGGGCGGGGCGCTGCTGACCGGCTCGTCGGTGCACCCGGTGCGGGTGCCGCCGGCCCTGGTGCCGGAGGGCGCGGTGCGCGACCCCGGCGTCGTCGTCGGCCGCCCCCTCGCGGCACCGGTCACCGAGGGCGAGCTGCTCACCGACCTGCGCGTGCTCGGACCGGGACTGTCGGCGGCGTACCCCGGGAGCACGGCGGTGCCGGTGCGCTTCGCCGACGCCGAGGTCGTCGACCTGCTGCGTCCCGGCGACCGTGTCGACGTGGTGTCGGCGCCCGCCGACGGGCGCGGCGGGCAGGCCCGGGTGCTGGTCACCGACGTCGCCGTGGTCGCCGTGCCGGAGGCGGGCAACACGGCCGCCGGACCGGGCTCCCCCGGACGGCTCGTGGTGCTCGCGGTGCCCGACGAGGCGTCGTCCGACGTGGCGGCCGCCACCGCCACCAGCCTTCTCATCCCCGTCTGGAGCGACTAGCGTCTCCCCCGGGTCGACGGGCGACCCGGAGCACCGACAGGTCAAGGAGCACGCATGTCCGGCTTCAAGAACTTCCTGCTGCGCGGCAACCTCATCGACCTCGCCGTCGCGGTCATCATCGGCACCGCCTTCGGCGCCGTGGTCACGACCTTCACCAACTGGCTGACCGCGCAGATGCCCGACACCGCCACCGAGTACTTCGCCAACGAGGCCAACACCTTCGGGGCGTTCCTCAACGCCACCATCAGCTTCGTGCTGCTCGCCGCGATCGTCTACTTCTTCGTGGTGATGCCCTACACGCGGGCCAAGGAGAAGTACTTCCCCGCGGAGCCCGCCGGCACGCCCGCCGACGTGGCGCTGCTGGAGGAGATCCGCGACCTGATCGCGGCGCAGAACACCGGCACGACCGGCGTGGCCAACCCGCCCGAGGGCACCAGCTCGATCTGAGGTGGCGCCGCAGCGCTACCGCAGCCGCCGGCGACGCCAGACGACCGCGCTGCCCGGCGAGCCACCCGGGGAGGGCGGGTCCGTCCGCACCACCTCGAAGCCCTCGCGCTCGTAGAAGCGAGCGGCGCCGGCGTTGCCCGCGAAGTGCTCGACGTGGACGCTCTCCGCGCCCTGCGGGAGCGCGGCGACCGCCTGCTGCAGCAGCTCCACCCCGAGAGAGCGGCCCCGGTGGTCCGGGGCGACGTACAGCTTCCAGATCACCTGCTGCCCGTCCAGCTCACCGGTCTGGCACACGCCGACCAGCTCGGTCCCGGTCCCGGTCTCGGTCTCGGCGAGATGGACCCGGCCCGCTGCCAGGGCGGGGGCGAGCTGCTCGGCGGTCCACCAGCCCAGCTGGGCCTGCGCGCCCCGGTGCCCGAGGATCGGGGCGTAGTGGGGCGGGACCACGGCCGACCCGAAGGCGACGACCGCCCCGAGGTCGTCGGGCTCGGCCCTGCGCACGCGCACCCGCATGCTCGGCACCCTAGGGGTCGACCGGCCCTCGGCTCCTCAGGAACCGTGGTGGGGCGGGACCTCGCGCCGCAGCCGCTCCTCGCCGGCGGCGTCTCGCGCACCCGGCTCGTCGGCGTCGTCACGGGTCTGCTCGGGCAGCACCTCGCCGAAGACCTCGGCGAGACGTCGCCGTCGCCGCGCGCGCTCGGCGGGCGTGAGGGGCTGCTCGCTCACGGGGTCAGCGACTGCCGCGGGAGCACGGCGTCGAACCAGCCGACGTCGAACTTCGGGCGCAGCGGGCGCCAGCCGGTCTGCGAGGCGAAGTGGTCGGAGCACACCCGCAGCGAGCGCGTCAGCGGCTCGTGCCGCGCGCCGTCCCACCAGCGCGAGGGGCCGGTGCGGAAGGTCGCGGTGTCGACGCCGGCGGCGTCGGCGTACCCCTGCGCCAGGTCGTGGCGCTGCACCGGCTCGGCGCCGACGTTGTAGACCCCGCTGGGAGCGTGCAGCGCGGCCACGACGGCCTCGCCGACGTCGTCGGTGTGCACGACGTGCGACCAGTCGGAGGGGTGGCCGAGCCCGATGCGGCGGCCGTGCAGCGCCGCGCGCAGCTGGTGGCGGGTGCCGGGGTCGTCGCCGACGATGCGGCCGAAGCGCAGCACCACGCCGGTGCGCGAGCCGCAGGTGAAGTCCTGCACCAGCGACTCGCCGACGGCGGCCGGCTCGGTGGAGGCGGTGATCTCGAGGGGCGCCCTCTCGGTGATCCACTCGTCGCCCTGGTCGGCGTACAGGAAGCTCACGCTCTCCTGCACCACGCGCCGGCAGCCGACCGCCCGGGCCGCCTCGACGACGTTGCGGACGCCCTCGGTGCGCAGCTGGTCGTGCCGGCGCCAGGCCCCCGGCACGTGGAGACCGAGCCCGACGGGCATCGCGCTGGCGAGGTTGACCACCGCGTCGGCGTCCTCGAAGGCGTGCGCGAGCGTGCCGGGACGGAGCACGTCACCGGGCACGGCGGGCACGCCCAGACGCTCGGCGATGCCCTTGGAGCGGGACGTGTGGGCGACCACGGCGACGTCGTGGCCGGCGGCTCGCAAGGAGCGCACAGCGGCACGACCGAGCACTCCGGTCCCCCCAGTCAGCACGACCTTCACGCCCGCCATACTCCGATAACGAATCGGTGACGGCAACCTCCGGGCGTGTCGCAGCGCGTCGTCGCGGGGTAAAGAGAGGATTTTGTCAGCCCCGGCCGCGCTCGGGCTCAGACGCAGAGCCCGGCCTCCTCGGCCGCCTTGCGGCGCTTCTCGGCCGCGGCCGCCTCGGTGGCCCCGGGTGAGGCGGACTCCGACGGCGACGCGGACTCCGAGGGCCCCGACGGTGACTCCGACGGCGACGGCGACTCCGGGGGCGAGGGGGACGCCGACGGCGTGCCGGAGGAGTCCTCCCCCGGGGAGAGCGCCTCGGCGGCGAAGGCGCCCAGCGGCTTGTCGTTGCGGATCACCTTCCACAGCCGGTCGGCGTCGGCGGTGAGCTGCAGCCGGTTGGGGTCGGGCGCGTAGGCCTCGTTGGGCACGGTGAGGAAGTTGACGTTGTCGAGGCCGATGCCCTGCAGCGAGGCGCCCAGCGACGCCAGCTGCTTGAGGTTGGCGAACTCGCGGTCGGTGGTCAGCGACTTGGTGGCGGCGTCGAGGAAGTTGAAGAGCCGCACCGGGTTGGTCAGCGTGCCCGCCGACATCACCTTCTGGACCATCGAGGCGATGAAGGCCTGCTGCCGCTTCATCCGGCCGATGTCGCCGTTCTCCACCCCGAGGCCGTGCCGCACGCGCACGTAGTCGAGGGCCTGGTTGCCGGTGACGGTGTAGGTGCCCTCGGGCAGGTAGATCTTGCCGATGTCGTCGTTGACCTCGTTGGGCACGCAGACGGTGACGCCGTCGACGGCGTCGACCATGTCCTTGAAGCCGGCGAAGTCGATGACCACGAAGTGGTCGACGCGCACGTCCGACATCGCCTCGACGGTGCGCACCGTGCAGGCGGGCCCGCCCACGGCGTACGCCGCGTTGAACTGCGTCAGCCCGCCCGGGACGGTCTCGCCGTCCTTCTCGCACTCGGGCCGCTCGACCATCAGGTCGCGCGGGATGCTGACGCCGAAGGCGCGCTCCCGGTCGGCCGAGATGTGCAGCAGCATCGTGGTGTCGGAGACCCCCGGGGTGTCGCCGCCGATGTTGGTGCCCTCACGGGAGTCGGAGCCCATCACCAGCACCGTGAGCGACTCCGTGGGCCCGGTCTCCTCGATCTCGGGCGGGCGGTCGTCGCCCAGCGGCGGGTCGATCGCGGTGATGTTGCCCTCGAGCTTCTGGTAGGTCACCACGAGACCGGTCGCGATCACCACGACGAGCACCGCGACCCCGACGGCGATGCGCTTGAGGATCCGACGACGGCGGGACGGCTGATCCGTCTCCGGGCGCGTGTCTACGTCGGACACCTGGCGTACCTCGTCTCGGGGGGTGGTCGCACCCCATCATGACCTGCACATCCAGGGGCCGCGCCATTCTTCCACGCCCATCCATGCAGGTCAGACGAACACCCGCGCCGGCCCGGCCGGTCGCGCAGGACTCTCGGTCCCTGAGGTGCGAGCGCAGCGAGCCTCGAAGGGCCCGTACGCTGCCCGCCCGCCGTACCCCCTCGGGTGGTCGGGGGGTCGCGCAGCCACCGTCGCGAGACCCTTGAGCCGAATGCCTCCTCAGGGAGTCTCCGCGAGGGGCCACACCTCGACCACGCCATGTGCCACGGCGCAGGGCGTCCCCGACACCAGCCGCGCCGCCTCTTCGGCGTCAGTCGCCTCGACGACGGCAAAGCCCGCCACCGGCAGTGCCGATCGCAAGAAGGCACCCTCCGAGGTGCTCACGCCCGCGGCGTCGTGGTTGCGCACCTGCACGGGCTCTCCAGCGACTCCGACCAGCGACACGGCCCCGGTGTGCACGAGGTGTCGGTCGTGCTCGTGCGCGGCCGCCCGTACCTGGGGACTGGTGCGCTCGTATCCTTCGCGGTCGCCGTACCCGATCGTGACGAACGTCGGCATCTTTTCTCCTCCTGTGACTTCCTGACGCCATCCTGATCACGCTCCCCGTGCGGACTCATCGCCGCCTCGGCACCCTCGGGTGGTCGAGGAGGTCGCGCAGCGACCGTCTCGAGACCCCCGTACGCCGCCCCCTCACCACACCCCGGGTGGTCGAGGAGGTCGCGCAGCGACCGTCTCGAGACCCCTGCAAGCCGCCCGCCCACCGCACCCCTTCGGGTGGTCGAGGAGGTCGCGCAGCGACCGTCTCGAGACCCCTGGAGAGACTTCCCGACATCGTCCGGATGGTGGACGAAACCGCAGGTCAGCGGCCTGGACTGTCGGTGGTCGCAGGTTCAATGGACCCATGAGCGAGCAGGTCGGGGACGGCACCGGAGACGGCTCGCTGGCGCCTGCCGTCCACCCGGTCGCGGACCTCGCCGCCCGGCTGCGCCGCCGGCTCGAGGACCTCACCACCAGCCCCGTGCCGGTGTGGGCGATGAGCACCGACGAGAAGGTCCAGACCCTGCTCGACCTCGCCGTCGCCCAGGCGCAGCTCGACGCGCTGCGGCTCCAGGTCCTGGCCGAGGCCGACCGCGACCCCGACGTCACCGACCCCGGCGACCGCACCGTCGCGGACTGGGTCGCCCGGCAGACCCGGCAGACCAAGCCGGCCGCGCGCGCGGAGCTCAAGCTCGCCCGCACACTGGAGACCGACCGCCCTGTCCTGGCCGCGGGGATGGCGGCCGGTGGGGTGAACCTGGCGCAGGCTCGGGCGATCAGCCGGGCGCTGGACCTGCTGCCGGTGAGCGGACGCTTCGCCACCACCGCCGAGCAACGGTCGACCGCCGAGGCGCACCTGGTCGGCCTGGCCGGTGACTTCGACGCCACCGCGCTCGAGCAGCTCGGCCGTCGCATCTACGCGGTCATCTGTCCCGAGGCAGTGGATGCCTACGAGGGCACCCTGCTCGAGGCCGAGGAGGCCCGCGCCGCCCGCAAGACGACCTTGGAGATGTGGCAGGACCACCAGGGCACCTGCCACGGCCGCTTCCGCATCCCCCAGCTCCACGGGCAGATGCTGAAGAAGGCCCTGCAAGCGCTGACCAACCCGACCCGGGTCTCGACACCAGAGCCGGTCGAGCATGTCGAGACCGACAACCCGGCCGCCGAGCCCGCCGGGGTCTCGACAAGCTCGACCGACAACCAGATGGTCGAGCCTGTCGAGACCACCCCGGCGCCCGTCCGGCGGGGACAGGCGTTCTGCGAGCTGCTCGAGCGGCTCCGTGCCGAGGACCTGCCCGCCACCGGCGGGGGTGACGCGACCGTCGTGGTCACCATGAGCCTCCACGACCTCGAGCAGCGCCTCGATGCGGCCGGGGTCGCGACCCTCGACACCGGCACCCGGATCTCCGCGCGCCTGGCCCGCCGGCTCGCGGCCCGCCACCGGCTCATCCCCGCCGTGCTCGGCGGGGCCGGTCAGGTCCTCGACCTCGGCGCCACCCAGCGGCTCTTCACCAACGCCTCACCCACCCCGGCTACCGCCACGACACCACCCCCGAGGGCCGCGTCCGCTTCCACCGACGCGAGTGACGCTCCCCGGTCTCTTGTCAGCCCGCGCGCGCGGGCTGACAAGATGTGCCCTGCGGCCGGCGGTCTCCCGCCCGGCCGGAGCGGCCCCAGTAGCTCAGCGGATAGAGCAGCCGCCTCCTAAGCGAAAGGTCGCAGGTTCGACTCCTGCCTGGGGCACCTCGGAGGCTCACACCGGCTCTCATGAGCGCGGACGGGGTCGAGCTCGACGCCCTCGTGCGGCCCCGGCCCGTCGACGGCACGCCTCGGGGCCTACGCCGTGGACCGCACCACCGGCGCGACACGGGGCACCCTCGTTGCCACGGACAACGACCGGGGTCTAGCGTACGAAGGCAAGCCTTACCTCATGCCCAGGACGCCACCACATGGACGCCTTCCCGCTCGGCAACTACCTCATCGGACTCCGTGAGGGGCTCGAGGCCAGCCTCGTCGTGGTCATCCTCGTCGCCTACCTGGTGCGCTCGGGCCGCGGCGACCTGCTGCCCCGCATCTGGGCGGGCGTGGGCCTGGCGGTCGCGCTCTCCGTCGGCTTCGGGGCGCTGCTCACCTTCGGCCCGCGCCGCCTGACCTTCGAGGCGCAGGAGGCGATCGGCGGCACGCTCTCAATCGTCGCGGTCGGCTTCGTCACCTGGATGATCTTCTGGATGGCGCGGCACGCGCGCGACCTCTCCGGCGAGCTGCGCGGCCGCGTCGACGCCGCCGCCGAGGCGGGCTGGGGGTCGATGGTCGTGGTCGCCTTCCTCGCGGTCGGGCGCGAGGGGCTCGAGACCGCGCTCTTCATCTGGTCGGCCACGCAGGCAGCCACGCGCGACGGCGGCTCGACGGTCGCCCCGCTCGTCGGGGCGCTCCTCGGCATCGCGACGGCGGTGGCGATGGGCTTCGCCTTCTACCGCGGGGTGCTGCGCATCGACCTGCAGCGGTTCTTCACCTGGACCGGCGCGCTGCTGATCCTGGTCGCCGCCGGCGTCCTGGCGTACGGCGTGCACGACCTCCAGGAGGCGGGCATCCTGCCCGGCCTCGACAGCCTGGCCTTCGACGTCAGCGAGCAGGTGCCGCCCGGCTCGCTGCTCGGCACCCTGCTCAAGGGCGTCTTCAACTTCTCCCCCGCCACGACCTGGCTCGAGGCCGCCGCCTGGGTCGCGTACGTCGTCCCGACCTCGGTGCTCTTCTGGCGCCGCACCCGACCGGCCCGACCGGCCACGTCCTCCCCCACGCGCTCGGGCGCACCGACCCCCTGAAAGGCACACCCGTGTCACGACTTCCCCTGGCCGTCACCGCGGCCGCGGCCCTGCTCACGCTCGGCGCGTGCTCCGGCCTCACCGAGTCCAACACCCCGACCGCGCAGGACGGCGACGGCACGATCGCCGTCGAGTCGACCGCCGACGGCTGCGAGCTCACGACGACCGAGGCACCGTCGGGCAACGTCGTCTTCGAGGTCACCAACGCCGGCGACGAGGTCACGGAGTTCTACCTCTACGGCGACGACGGACTGCGCATCGTGGGCGAGGTGGAGAACGTCGGCCCCGGCCTCACCCGCGACCTCGTCGTGCGGGCCGAGCCCGGCAGCTACGTCACCGCCTGCAAGCCGGGCATGAAGGGCGAGGGCATCCGGGCCGACTTCACCGTCACCGACTCGGGCGAGGACGCCGGCATCGAGGGCGTCGACCAGGAGACCATCGACGCCGCGACCGACGCGTACGCCGCCTACGTGCGCGACCAGGCGCGCACCCTCGTCGGCGAGACCGAGGCCTTCCTCGCGGCGTACCGGGCAGGCGACGACGACCGGGCGCGGGCGCTCTACCCGCAGGCGCGCGGCTACTGGGAGCGCATCGAGACCGTCGCGGAGTCCTTCGGCGACCTCGACCCCAAGATGGACCTTCGCGAGGCCGACCTCGAGCCCGGGCAGGAGTGGACCGGGTGGCACCGGATCGAGAAGGACCTCTGGCCGCCGGCGAGCGGGTACGCCGCCCTCACCCCCGAGAAGCGCACGACGTACGCCGAGGACCTGCTCGCCAACACCCGCACCCTCGACGAGCGGGTGCAGGACCTCGAGGTCACCGTCGACCAGATCTCCAACGGCTCCAAGGGCCTGCTCGACGAGGTCGCCACCGGCAAGATCACCGGCGAGGAGGACATCTGGAGCCACACCGACCTCTACGACTTCCAGGCCAACGTCGACGGCGCAAGGGTCGCCTACGAGGGGCTCAAGCCGCTGCTGGAGGTCAAGGACGCCGGCCTGTCGCAGCAGATCTCCTCGGCCTTCGAGGCGCTGCAGGCCGAGCTCGACGAGCACCGGCAGGGCGACGGCTTCGTCTCCTACGACACCGTGACCGAGCCGGAGCGCAAGCGCCTCTCCGACGCGGTCAACACCCTCGCCGAGCCGCTCTCGCAGATGACGGCGGCCATCACCCTGTGACCGGTCCGTCCCACCTCTCCCGCCGCCGGCTGCTCGGCGCGGCCGGCGCGGGCGCGCTGGCCGCCGGCACGGGCGCGGCCGGCTACGCCTGGGGCCACGGACAGCCCGTCGAGCCCGCCGCCGCCACCCACCACCCCTTCGAGGGCGAGCACCAGGCCGGCATCGTCACCCCGGCGCAGGACCGGCTCCACTTCGCCTCCTTCGACGTCACGACCGACTCCCGCGACGCGCTGGTGACCCTGCTGCGGGCCTGGAGCGCCGCGGCCCGCGAGATGGTGCGCGGCGAGGCGGTGGGCGGTGGCGCCGCGACGTCGTACGACGCCCCGCCCCGCGACACCGGCGAGGCGCTGGGCCTCCCGGCGTCCAGGCTCACGCTGACCTTCGGTCTGGGGCCGTCGCTCTTCGACGACCGCTTCGGGCTAGCCGCACGTCGTCCGGCGTCGCTGCAGCGGCTGCCGCACTTCCCCGCCGACCGGCTCGACCCGGCCCGCAGCGACGGCGACCTGTGCGTGCAGGCCTGCGCCGACGACCCGCAGGTGGCGGTGCACGCGATCCGCAACCTCGCCCGGATCGGCTTCGGCACCGTCGCGATGCGGTGGGCCCAGCTGGGCTTCGGCCGCACGTCGTCGACCACGCAGGCGCAGGCCACCCCGCGCAACCTCTTCGGCTTCAAGGACGGCACGGCCAACCTCAAGGCCGAGGAGACCCGTGCGCTGCGCGACTTCAGCTGGGTCGCTCCCGACGACGACGGCGGCGACTGGCTCGCGGGCGGCAGCTACCTCGTCGCCCGCCGGATCAGCATGGCCATCGAGCCGTGGGACCGGACCTCGCTGCGCGAGCAGGAGGCGCTGGTGGGCCGCGACCGCGTCGAGGGCGCTCCGCTCTCTGGCGGCGCCGAGCACACCGAGCCCGACTTCGAGATCCAGGGCCGCGACGGCCCGCTGATCCCGATGGGCTCGCACGTCAGGCTGGCCCATCCCGACTTCAACGACGGCGTGCGGCTGCTGCGGCGCGGTTACAACTTCGCCGACGGCACCGACCGCCTCGGCCGCCTCGACGCGGGCCTCTTCTTCATCGCCTTCGTGCGCGACCCGCTGCGCCACTACGTGCCGATGCAGACCACGCTCTCGCGCGACGACGGGCTGATGGAGTACCTCGAGCACACCGGCTCGGGTCTCTGGGCGGTGCCGCCCGGCGTCACCTCGCCGACCGGGTGGGTCGGCGAGACGCTCTTCACCTGACTGGCAGGGTGGTCCCATGAGCGTCCCGACCCACACCCTCAACGACGGCCGCGAGATCCCGGCGATCGGCTTCGGCACCTACCCGCTGAAGGGGGCCGAGGGCGTCGAGATGATGCTCGGCGCCGTCGACGTCGGCTACCGGCTGCTCGACACCGCGGTCAACTACGAGAACGAGACCGAGGTCGGCGAGGTCGTGCGGCAGTGCGGCGTCCCGCGCGAGGAGCTCTTCGTCACCAGCAAGCTGCCCGGACGCCACCACGCCTACGACGACGCACTGACCTCGATCGAGGGCTCGCTGGAGCGGCTCCGCCTCGACCACCTCGACCTGCACCTGATCCACTGGCCCAACCCCGGCGTCGGGCGGTACGCCGAGGCCTGGCGGGCGCTGGTGGAGGCCCGCGAGCGCGGCTGGGTGCGCTCGGTCGGCGTCTCCAACTTCACCCCCGCCCTGCTCGCCGAGATCATCGCCGACACGGGCGTCACGCCGGTGGTCAACCAGGTCGAGCTGCACCCGCGCTTCCCGCAGGAGGAGCTGCGCGCCGAGCACGCCCGCCTCGGCGTCCTGACCGAGGCGTGGAGCCCGATGGGCAAGCGCCGCGCGCCGCTCGACGAGCCGGCGGTGACCGAGGCGGCGTCCCGCCTCGGCGTCACCCCGGGGCAGGTGATCCTGCGCTGGCACGTGCAGCTCGGCTCGCTCCCGATCCCCAAGTCGAGCAGCCGCGAGCGCCAGGCGCAGAACCTCGACGTCTTCTCCTTCGAGCTCACCGACGCCGAGGTCGCCGCCATCAGCGCCCTCGCCGAGCCCGACGGCCGCCTCTTCGGCGGCGACCCGGAGACCCACGAGGAGATGTAGCGGGTCGCTCCTCCCCCACCGCCACGCTTTTCGTGCGAAACGCAGGTGGGTCGGCCCGCGCCCGCGCATTTCGCGAGATCCGCAAGCGACACGCCGTACGCCGACCTGCAGGTCTCGCGGAAACGACCCGGCGGATTCGTTTCGTGCGAAAAGCGCCCCCCGACGGTCCCACCGATCAGTCGACGACCTCGAAGCGCAGGCCGGCGGCCTGCAGCCGGGCGAGCAGGGCGTCGCCCATGGCGACGGCCGTGGTGACCTGGCCGGACGTCGTGGGGTTGTCGTCGAGGGCCAGGCACAGGGCCGACTCCGCGAGCATCTTGGCGGTCTCGGTGTAGCCGGGGTCGCCGCCGCTGACGCGGGTGCGGACGACGCGGTCGCCGGCGCGGCCCTCGAAGTCGACGGTGAACCAGCTCTTCTGCCGGCGCTGCTCCGAGGGCCCCTGACCCTGCGGCACCCGGGCCCCGAGGAACTTGCGCACCGGCGGCACCTGCGCGGCCAGGCTCAGCGTGCCCGCGCCGGCCACGGCCCCCGCGGTGTAGCGCAGCGTCTTGAGGCCGGCGTAGTGGCTGTAGCGGAAGTCCGGGCCGTACGCCGCCAGCGCGGCGCCGGAGCGCGCCACCACGAAGGGGTCGATGGTCGGGAGCGGCAGCAGCCACAGCCGCGTGCGGGAGTCGCGATGCGGCTTGCCCGCGACGGCGCGCGAGCGGCGTCCCTCGGGGCGCGGCTCGGCGGCCCGGCGCTCCTTCATCGCTGCCCTCATCTGCTTGGCCCGCGACGCGGCGCCGAGGAAGGAGTGGAAGGTGCCGCCGGAGAAGGTCGCGTTGGAGCGCACCACGCCGCGCAGCGTGATCGGCTCGGTGGAGCCCAGCTGCTGCACGGTGAAGTAGGCGCCCAGGTCGTGCGGGATCGAGTCGAAGCCGCAGGCGTGCACCAGCCGGGCGCCCGTCTCGACCGCCTGCGCGTGGTGCTGGAGGTACATCCGGTCGACGAACTCCGGCTCGCCGGTGAGGTCGACGTAGTCGGTGCCCTCCTTGGCGCAGGCGGCGACCAGTGGCTCGCCGTGGAGCAGGTAGGGACCCACGGTGGTGACGACGACGCGGGTCGAGGCGGCCAGGGCGTGCAGGGACGCGTCGTCGGCGCTGTCGGCGACCACCGTCGGCACCTCGACCCCGTGCTCGGAGGCCAGCCGGGCGCGGACGGCCTCGAGCTTGTCGGGGTTGCGGCCGGCGATCGCCCACCGCAGGCCGTCGGGAGCGTGCTCGGCGAGGTACGCCGCCGTCAGCTCACCGGTGAAGCCGGTGGCGCCGAGCACCACCACGTCGTAGTCACGCTCTGCAGCGGGCACGTGCCCTCCTCGTCGGGATCGGAGGACCCATCCTGTCTCACGCCCGGGCGTACCCTCGACGGCATGTGCCGCAACATCCGCACCCTGCACAACTTCGAGCCCCCCGCCACCAAGGACGAGGTGCACGCCGCCGCGCTGCAGTACGTCCGCAAGGTCAGCGGCAGCACCCGCCCGTCGAAGGCCAACCAGGAGGTCTTCGACACCGCCGTCGCCGAGATCACGGCGATCACCCGGCAGCTGCTCGACGACCTGACCACCACGGCGCCACCCAAGGACCGCGACGTCGAGGCCGCCAAGGCGCGCGCCCGGGCGGAGCTGCGCTACGCCCGTGGCTGAGCCCACCGACCCGCCCGTGCTCACGCTCGACCCCGATCTCAGGGGGCTGCTCGGCCCCCGGCTGGTGGCGCTGACCGGCGCCGGTCTCTCCACCGACTCCGGCATCCCCGACTACCGGGGGCCGGGCAAGCCCGTGCGCACGCCGATGACCTACCAGGAGTTCGTCGCCGCGCCCGAGGCGCAGCAGCGCTACTGGGCCCGGGCCCACGTCGGCTGGTCCCGCATGGGCACCGCCCACCCCAACGACGGCCACCGCGCCCTCGCCGGGCTGGAGGCGGAGGGGCGGCTGCGGCTGCTGATCACGCAGAACGTCGACGGGCTGCACGAGGCCGCGGGCAGCGCCCAGGTCGTCGCGCTGCACGGGCGGATCAGCGAGGTGGTGTGCCTCGACTGCCGCCGCCGCTCCCCCCGCTCGACGATGCAGCGCCGGCTGGGCGAGCTCAACCCCGGCTGGCTGGCGGCCCACCACGAGGCCACCGCGCGCCCCGACGGCGACGTCGAGCTCGACGACACCTCGGACTTCCGGGTGCCGGCCTGCGAGGGCTGCGGCGGGCGGCTCAAGCCCGACGTGGTCTTCTTCGGCGAGAGCGTGCCCAAGGACCGGGTGCAGCGCTGCTACGACGCGCTCGACGACGCCGACG
Source organism: Nocardioides aequoreus (assembly GCF_000720335.1). Taxonomy (GTDB): domain Bacteria; phylum Actinomycetota; class Actinomycetes; order Propionibacteriales; family Nocardioidaceae; genus Marmoricola; species Marmoricola aequoreus. Next base: position 22,991 of record NZ_JOJN01000011.1, read on the forward strand.
CGCTGCTGGTCGCGGGGTCGTCGCTCGCGGTGATGTCGGGCCTGCGCTTCGTCCGGTACGCCGCGAAGGCCGGGCTCCCGGTCGTGATCGTCAACCGCGGGCCGACGCGGGGCGACGACCTGGCGACCCACAAGGTCGAGGCCGGCACCAGCGAGTGGCTGCGCGCCCTATGCGGGCGAGACGAAGATGTGCTCGGCGGCCTCGGTGACGATCTCGGCCGTCTCGCCTGAGCTGCCGAGCAGCACGCCCTCCGGCGTCGCCTGGGCGGCGATCGTGGTGCCCGGCATGGCGCCCGCGCGGCGTAGCGCCCCCATCAGCACCTCGTCCTTCTGCATCTCCTCGCTGATCCGGCGCACCCGCACCCGGCGCGACTCGGTGCCCACGACACCCGAGAGCGCCTCGACGCCGGTGCGGAACTCCTCGGCCTCGTCGGCAGCGCCCAGCTCGCCGAGCCCGGGGATCGGGTTGCCGTAGGGCGACTCGGTGGGGTGGTCGAGCAGCTCGAGGAGGCGGCGCTCCACGGTCTCGCTCATCACGTGCTCCCAGCGACAGGCCTCGGCGTGCACCAGCTCCCAGTCGAGCCCGATCACGTCGGTGAGCAGTCGCTCGGCGAGGCGGTGCTTGCGCATCACGCGGGTGGCCAGCGCCCGGCCCTCGACGGTGAGCTCGAGGTGGCGGTCACCCTCGACGGTCAGCAGGCCGTCCCGCTCCATGCGGGCGACGGTCTGGCTCACGGTCGGACCGCTCTGGTGGAGCCGCTCGGCGATGCGGGCGCGGAGCGGGACGATGCCCTCCTCCGACAGCTCGTAGATCGTGCGGAGGTACATCTCCGTGGTGTCGATGAGGTCGCTCACCGCCCCATTCTTGCCCATGCCCCTGACGGGCCGCCAAGGTGAGGCCATGCCCAGCCCCCTGTCCCCCCGTGGCTCGCTCCGCGCGGGGTCCCGACAGGCCGTCTCCCGTCGCGCCGTCCTCGGCGCCGCGGCCGGCGCGGTGCTGCTGCCGGGCTGCGGCACCCAGGAGTGGGCCGAGCTGGGCGGCACCGAGCTGGTGCTCGCGACCGGCAACCCCGGCGGCGTCTTCGACGCGTACGGCGGGGCGCTGGCACGAGTGCTCGAGCAGCGGCTCGACGGCGTCCGGGTGCTCACCCGCGCCACCGACGCGTCGGTGGAGAACCTCCGGCTGGTCTCGGCGGGCGACGCCGACCTCGGCTTCTCCCTGGGCGACACCGCCGCCGACGCGAGCCGAGGCGACGGGGCCTTCGACGCCCCGGTCGACGTGGTCGCCCTGACCCGCACCTACGACAGCTTCGTGCACGTGGTGGTGCCCGCCGCGTCCCCGGTGCGGGCCCTGGGCGACCTGCGCGGACGCCGCGTGGGGCTCGGCGGGCCGGCGTCGGGCACCCGGGTGGTCGCGCAGCGGCTGCTGGCCGCCGCGGGCGTCCCGGCGGACGCGGTCACCCCGACCGACGCCAGCCTGCGCGACGACGCCGAGGCGCTGGCGGCGGGCGGGCTCGACGCCTTCTTCTTCGTCAGCGGCCTCCCCAACGCCACCATCGACGACCTCGCCGCCGGGACGCCGGTGCGGCTGCTCTCGCTGCGCGACCTGGTGGTGCCGATGGTGACCGCGCACGGGCCGGAGTACGTCGCCGGGCCGATCCCCGCCTCCACCTACGACCTCGCCGACGGCGTCGACACCCTCAGCGTGAAGAACTACCTGGTCGCCCGGCGCGACCTCGGCGACGACGCGGCGTACGCCGTGACGCGCGTGCTCTTCGAGGCCCAGGACGCCGTGCAGCGGCTCGCCCCGGAGATCCGCCAGCCCACGGTCGCCGCCGGCATCTTCACCAACCCGCTCGCGCTGCACCCGGGCGCGCTGCGCTACTTCCGCGGGCTGCGCGACTGAGCGATCCCGTGGGCCGCCACGGGCGCGAGCGGGAGCCGGACCGTCACCGCGAGCCCGCCGTCGGGCGGGCTCGCGACGGCGAAGGAGCCGCCGGAGTCCTCGACCCGCGCCCGCACGATCGCCAGGCCGAGGCCGGTGCCCGCGACGTTCTGGTGGTCGCGGCCGCGGAAGAAGCGGGCCCCCACCTTGCCCACGTCGTCGGCCCGCAGGCCCGGGCCGTGGTCGCGCACCGTGAGCACCGCCTCGTCGGCCCGGGCGACCAGCGAGACCTCGACCCGCTCGCCGGGGGCGAACTTCGCGGCGTTGTCGAGCAGCGCGTCGAGCACCAGGTCGACCAGGTCGGGGGTGGCCAGCGCGTGCAGCCGATCGGGGGCGTGCAGCTCGACCGCGTGCAGCGCGGGCTCCCACAGCTCGACCCGGCGACGGGCCTGGGCGACGACCTCGACGGGCGCGGGCACGGCCGCCTCCGCGCCGACCTGGCTGAGGTCGAGCAGCGAGTCGACGATCGAGCTCAGCCGGTCGGCCTCCTCCAGCGCCCGGTCGGCCTCCTCCGGGTCGGGCTCCGAGCGCAGGTTCTCCACCCGCAGCCGCAGTGCGGTCAGCGGGTTGCCGAGCTGGTGCGAGGCGTCGGCGATCAGCTCGCGCTGCTGCCGCTGGGAGGTCTCCACGTGGTCGGCCATCTCGTTGAAGGACCGCGCCAGGTGGCGCAGCTCCGGCGGCCCGGTCGTCGCGGGCACGCGGGTGCCGACCTCCCCCTCCGCCAGCCGCAGCGCGGCGGCGTCGAGGTCGTGCACCGGGCGCAGGATCCAGCCGACGAAGCGGCCGACCGAGGCGAGCACGACCACGGCCAGCAGCGCGAGCCCGGCGAGCACCAGCCACGCCATCCGGACGCCCACGTCGCGGCGCACCTGGTCGGTCGGGGCCACCAGCACGACCGCGCCGAGCACCTGGGCGTCGCGGCCCGCCGGGGAGGCGACCACGAAGCTCGACCGGCCCCAGGGCCACACCGTGCCCGGCGCCGGCGTGGCCGTGCCGTCGAGGGCCAGGTCGACCGCCTCCGCGACGCGGGCGTCGTCGAGCGTCAGGTCGCCCGAGCGCGCCGCCACCCGGCGGTCGGCGTCGGTCACCACCACGGTGCCGCCGTAGACCTCCGCGTAGCGCACCAGGTCCGACTCCAGCCCCGTGTCGGCGTCCTCCTCCAGCGCGTCCTGGGCGAGCACGGCGAAGCGGTTGACGTCGGTCAGCCGCGTGACGAAGGCGTCCTGCGTGCGCTCCTCGGCGTACGCCGCCAGCAGCGGCGCCATCAGCGTCACCAGGAGCAGCGCCAGCAATGCTCCCGCGACGATCGTCAGCCGTCGGCGCACGGCTCTCCCACGGCGACCGCGGCCAGCCGGTAGCCCACGCCCCGCACCGTGGTGATGAGCTCGGGTCGGCCGAGCTTGGCGCGCAGGTGCGCCACGTGCACGTCGACCGTGCGCGACGAGCCGACCCACGAGGTCTGCCAGATCGACTCCATGATCTCGGCGCGGGTCACCACGCCGCCGCCGTTGCGCACCAGCAGCGCCAGCAGCTCGAGCTCCTTGGGGGCCAGCGGCACCGCCGCGTCGTCGACGTAGGCCTCCCGTGCCTCCAGGTCGACGCGCAGCCCGCCGTGCTCGGTCACCGGTCCCGCCGGCTGCCGGCCGCTGCGGCGCAGCACCGCCTCCATCCGGGCCATCAGCTCGGCCAGGCGGTAGGGCTTCACGACGTAGTCGTCGACCCCGGCGCGCAGCGCCGCGACCACGCTCGACTCCTCGCGCCGCGCCGTCACGGCGATGATCGGCACCGCGCTGACCTCGCGGATCTGCGTGGCCAGCGCGATCCCGTCCCGGTCCGGGAGCCCCATGTCGAGCAGCACCAGGTCGGCGTCCTCCACGAGCGGGAGCGCCTCGGCCGCGGTGGCGGCGCGCTCGACGTAGAGGCTCGCGCGCCGCAGCGCCGGGGTGAGCGCCGCGACGACGCGGTCGTCGTCCTCGACGAGCAGGATGCGCATGGCGCGACCCCACTGGTGGTCGGCGGCAATGTCAAGACTGTGTTAAATCTGCGCCCCTGACCCTGCCTGTGACCGTCGTCACGTCCCTAGGTTCACGAGTCATGCCCACCCGCACCGCCACCGAGGTCCCCGACGACCGCGGCGCCCCGGACACACCGCAGCTCGCCGCGTACGATGACGAGGAGCGACCGGGACGCCGGCTCTCGCCGCGGCTGGAGATGCTGGTCGGCGCCTGGTGCTTCCTGGTCGCGCTCTTCGTGCTGCGCCAGGTCTTCTTCCCGGCGCGCCAAGGCAGCCAGTACTACCTGGTGCTCTTCCTCGCGGTGACGCTGCCGCTCGCCTTCGTCTGCTACCGGGCGCGGGCCCGCAAGCGCCCCGCCGACGCCGAGAAGAACGACCCCGGCGATGACCCTGGGCCGCTGGACTACCTGCTGGCACTGGCCGCGCTGGTGGTCGGGCTCTACCCGGTGCTCCCCCTGCCGCCGTCGGACCTGGGCTTCGGTGGCTACACCGGCTTCCTCGACCGGCAGGGCACCCTGACCAGCCTCGACGTCGCCATGGGGCTGGTCCTCACCGTCCTGGTGCTCGAGGCGGCGCGGCGCACGACCGGCCTGGTGCTGCCGGCGGTCTGCGTCCTCTTCTTCTGCTACGCCTTCTACGGCGGCTACCTGCCGGTCGACTGGTCGATCAGCCACATCGGCATGGACATCTCGCAAATCGTCAACAGCCTCTACAACGAGGCGAGCGGCTTCTTCGGCGTCCCGCTCGACGTGGCGGCGACCTACATCGTGCTCTTCACGATCTACGGCGCGGTGCTCGAGCGGATGGGCGCGGGGCGCTTCTTCGTGGAGTTCGCCTTCTCGCTCTTCCGCAAGTCGCGCACCGCTCCCGGGCGCACCGTCGCGACCTCGGGCTTCCTGCTCGGCACGGTCTCCGGCTCCGGCACCGCCACCGCGGTGACGCTCGGCTCCTTCTCGTGGCCGATCCTGCAGAAGGCGGGCTACCCGCGCGAGTCGGCCGGCGGCATGCTCGCGGCGAGCGGCATCGGGGCGATCCTGTCGCCGCCGACGCTCGGTGCGGCGGCCTTCATCATCGCGGAGTACCTGGGCGTCTCCTACCTCTCGGTGCTCGGCTGGGCGCTGGTGCCGACCTTCCTCTACTACCTCGGCATCTTCGTGGCGGTCGAGATCGACGCCCGCCGCTTCGGCGCCAAGCGGGTCGAGCTGGCCGTCGGCAGCCCGCTGCGGCTGCTGCTGCGCGGCGGCTACCACTTCCTCTCCCTGGCCGTCATCGTCTTCTTCCTCGCCGTCGACATCCCGCCCTTCAAGGCGGTCGTCTACGCCACCGGCGTCGCCGCGCTCTTCGGCCTCGCCGAGGCGGTGCTCTCGCGGCGCCCCGTGGTCACCACGCTGGAGGAGGAGGTCGTCGCCGCCGACGACGAGTCGCGCCGGCCGCTGCCGCTCCCCGACTCGCTGCGGGCCTACGTCGCCCGCCTCTACGACGCCCTCTCCGGCGGCATCCGCTCGGCCATCCCGGTGATCGCCGTCTGCGCCAGCGCCGGCGTGATCACCTCGGTGATCGCCAAGACCGGCCTGGGCCAGGTGCTCGCCGACGCGCTGGTCAACGCCGCGGAGGCGCTCGCCCCCAACGCCGCGACCGCCCTGGTGCTCACCGCGCTCTTCTCGGCGCTGGCGATCCTGGTGCTCGGGCTCGCGGTGCCGGTGACGGCGTCCTTCATCCTCAGCTGGGTCGTCATCGGTCCGGCGCTGATCGCCATGGGCGTGGGTGGCCCCGAGGTCGCGATGTTCATCTTCTACTACGCCGTGCTCTCGGAGGTCTCGCCGCCGACGGCGCTCGCGGCCGTGGCCTCGGCCGCCATCACCGGCGGCCGGGTGATCCCCACGATGATGCAGGCCTGCAAGTACACCCTGCCGGCCTTCCTCGCCCCGATGGCCTTCGTCGTGACCGACAACGGCTCGCTCCTGCTGGCACGCGGCGACCTGCCGCAGGTGCTCCTCGCCGCCCTCGTCTGCGGCCTCGCGGTCGTCGCGCTCGCCGTGGTCACCACCGGCTGGATGGTGCGGCCCGCGCGGGTGCACGAGCGCTGGCTGTGCCTGCCCGCGGCCGGGCTGCTGCTCTACCTCGAGCCCGTCGCCGTGGGGATCGGCCTCGCCCTCCTCGCCGTCGCCGTCGCCTCCCACCTGCTCCGTCCACCCGCCGATCCCGCACCCACCTCGCCCACCCCCTCGAAGGAGACCGTCGCATGAAGCTCGACCGCTGGACCCGCAAGCCCGCCCTCGCGACCGCCACGCTGCTCGCCGGCACCCTGCTCGCCGCCTGCGGCGGACAGCAGGGTGGGGGCGACGCCGGCGCCGACGTCGAGGAGGACAGCTGCGAGGCCGGCAGCGGCCGGCTCAACATCGCCACCGGCAACTCCACCGGCGTCTACTTCGTCGTCGGCGGTGGGCTGGCGCAGCTGATCAACGACGAGACCGACATCCAGGCCAGCTCCGCGGAGACGGGCGCCTCGGTGCAGAACATCCAGCAGCTCGTCGCGGGCGACTACGACATCGCCTTCTCGCTGGCCGACACCGCGGCCGACGCCGTCAACGGCGAGGGCGACTTCGACGGGGCGCAGGACATCGCGTCCCTCGGCCGGATCTACCCCAACTACACGCAGGTCGTCGCCCGCGCCGACAGCGGCATCGAGTCGATCGCCGACTTCGAGGGCAAGACCATCTCGACCGGCTCGCCGCAGTCGGGCACCGAGGTGATCGCCACCCGCCTGATCGAGTCCGCCGGCATGAGCATGGACGACGTCCGCGCACAGCGCCTCGACCTCACCAAGACCGTCGAGGGCATGAAGGACGGCAGCATCGACGCGCTCGTCTGGTCCGGCGGCCTGCCCACGCCGGCGCTCACCGACCTCTTCACCTCGCTCGGCGACAAGGTGCGCTTCGTCGACCCGACCTCGGAGCTGGAGAATCTCCAGGAAATCAGCCCCGTCTACGAGGAGGCCACGGTGCCGGCCGACACCTACGACCTGCCCGAGGACGCCCCAGCGATCCTCACGGCCAACCACCTGCTGGTGCGCGACGACATGCGCGACAACGTGGCGTGCGCCCTGACCTCGCTCACCTTCGGCGAGACCGACAAGCTCGCCGACGTGCACCCCGCCGTCGCCGACATCACCGTCGAGGACGGCGCCGAGACCGACCCGATCCCGCTGCACCCCGGCTCCGAGCGTGCCTTCGAGGACCTCCGGTGACGGGGCGCTCCCCCTTCGAGCTCTTCGCGGTCGACACGCTCCTCGACGACGAGGAGCGCGCGATGCGCGACGCCGTACGCCGCTTCGTCGACGAGCGGGTCCGGCCCGAGGTCGGCGGCTGGTACGAGGCTGCGTCGCTCCCGGTGCGCGAGCTGGCCACCGAGCTCGGCGACCTGGGCGTGCTCGGCATGCACCTGGAGGGCTACGGCTGCGCCGGCACCAGCGCGACGGCGTACGGCCTGGCCTGCCTGGAGCTCGAGGCCGGCGACTCCGGCCTGCGCTCGCTGGTCTCGGTGCAGGGCTCGCTCGCGATGTACGCCCTGCACCGCTGGGGCAGCGAGGAGCACAAGCAGGAGTGGCTGCCGCGGATGGCGGCGGGCGAGGCCATCGGGTGCTTCGGCCTGACCGAGCCCGACGCCGGCTCCGACCCCGGCAGCATGCGCACCCGCGCCCGCCGCGACGGCGACGACTGGGTGCTCTCGGGCACGAAGATGTGGATCACCAACGGCTCGGTGGCCGACGTCGCCGTGGTCTGGGCCCAGACCGAGGTCGACGGGCGCGACCGCGTGCGCGGCTTCGTCGTCCCGACCGACACGCCGGGCTTCAGCGCCCCCGAGATCACCCGCAAGATGTCGCTGCGGGCGTCGGTGACCTCCGAGCTCGTGCTCGACGGCGCCCGCCTCCCCGCCTCGGCGATGCTGCCCGAGGCCGATGGGCTCGCCGGCCCGCTGTCGTGCCTCGGGGAGGCCCGCTTCGGGATCGTCTTCGGTGCCCTCGGGGCGGCCCGCGACTGCCTCGAGGTGGCGCTGGCCTACGCCGAGGAGCGCCAGGTCTTCGGGCGCTCGCTCTCGGCCTACCAGCTCACCCAGGCCAAGCTGGCCGACTGCTCCCTGGAGCTGGGCAAGGGGATGCTGCTGGCGCTGCACCTCGGGCGGCTCAAGGACGCCGGGCGGCTGCGGCCCGAGCAGGTCTCGCTGGGCAAGCTCAACAACGTGCGCGAGGCCCTGGCGGTCGCCCGCGAGTGCCGCACGGTGCTGGGGGCCGCCGGGATCACGCAGGAGTATCCGATGATGCGGCACGCCAACAACCTGGAGTCGGTGCTCACCTACGAGGGCACCAGCGAGGTGCACCAGCTCGTCATCGGCCAGGCGCTCACCGGTCACAGCGCCTTCCGCTGACCGCCGGCTGAGCCTCGCTCGGGGAGGGCTCAGCCGGCGTCGGCCTCGGCGGCTGCCGCGGCGGAGGCGTTGTAGCGCGCCAGCATCGCCACGAAGTCGCCGAGGTCGGCATCGCTCCAGCCACCGAGCTTCTCGGTGAGCTCGACCCGCCGGGCCGCGGCCACGGCGTCGAGGCGCTCGCGGCCGAGCTCGCTGATGGTGAGGATCTGCGCGCGGCCGTCGGCGAGGTCGGGCTTGCGTTCGATCATGCCGAGCTCGATGAGCAGCTGCACCTGTCGGCTCACCGCGCCCTTGTCGATGCCGAAGAGGTCGACCAGGGCGCTGGCACGCTGCGGCCCGGCGTCGTGCAGCGCCATCAGCATCGAGTAGCCGACCGGTGACAGGTCGGGGTGGACCAGCCGGGCGCGCTCGGCGATGCGGCGTCGCAACCGGCGGACGAGCACGCTCATCTCGTGCTCCAGCGCGAGGATGGTGCTGCTCTCGACCATGGCGGTGACCCTATACACCGCCGCCACGTCGCCAGCGCCGCGCCGGGTCGTGGGACGCAGCGACCCGCAGGCGTGGTCCGGGTGGACCTGACCGGGGGACGGTCCCGGCGCGCCTGCGGGTCGGGTGACTGCTGTGGTTTCACCAGCGCGATCACGCTGGATGGTCGCTGCTAGTGGGCAGCCACCTCACGCGTCCTGGAGCAACTCATTACTCGGACCACCTCCTTTCCCGTGTCCCACCACGGTAGGTCGCCACGACGTCTCGGACAACGGGTTATGCGGGAGCCGTCGACGGGGTACGACGCGTGCATGAGCGAGAGCGAGCGCGAGCAGGCACACGACTCCGAGGAGACCGGGGCGGTGGGCGAGGTCGGCGACGACCAGCTGCCCAAGGACCTGCAGCCGAGCGAGGACAACCCGCTGGCCCGGCACCCGGAGCAGACCGGCGACGAGGACGACGCCATCGGTCAGGACCGCGAGGGCGGGCCCGAGACGGCTCCGCTCGACGCCGACCAGGCCGACTACGGCTCCGGCGGCGACGCGAGCTGAGCCGGGGAGCTGGTCCGGGGCCCGCGCCCTCGCGGTCGGTCCCCGGCCCCCGCGCCGCGGACACCTGGTGCAACGCGCGAGCGTGACCCAGGTCACGGCTCGAGTTCACGGACCCGGTCGGGTGACCCCGTGGGGCTATGGCGCCAGCCGCACGACCCGCCAGCCCTCGCCGTCGCGGCGGAAGACCAGGCGGTCGTGCATCCGGCCCTTGCGCCCCTGCCAGAGCTCGACGGTCTCGGGAGCGACCCGGTAGCCGCCCCAGTGCTCGGGCACCGGCACGTCACCCTCGGCGTCCGCGTCTCCGTGGCGCTCCTCGGCCTCCCGCTGCAGCGCGTCGAGCTCCGCGCGCGAGGCGACCTCGCGTGACTGCGGCGAGGCCACCGCGCCCAGCTGCGAGCCGCGCGGCCGCTGGGCCCAGTAGGCCTCGGTCTCCTCGCGGGTGACCCGCGCCACGGGTCCCTGGACCCGCACCTGGCGCTGCAGGTCGTGCCAGGGGAAGAGCAGCGCCGCGTACGGGGTCGCCGCCAGCTGCTCGCCCTTGGCCGAGCCGTAGTTGGTGTAGAAGACGAAGCCGCGCGCGTCGACGCCCTTGAGCAGCACCATGCGCGAGTCGGGTCGGCCGTCCGGCGTCACCGTGCTCACCACCATCGCGTTGGGCTCGTGGAGCCCCGAGTCGATCGCCTGCTGCAGCCAGCCCTCGAAGGCCGCGACCGGGTCCTCGCCCACGTCGCCCACGTCGAGCCCGGCGTCGCCGTACTCCCGTCGCAGCGCGGCGAGCCGCGCGGAGGTGTCACCCATGTCCTCACGGTATCCAGCAGCGCGCGGGCCACTCCTCCGCGCGGAGATGTCACCCATGTCCTCACGGTCACCAGCAGCGCGCGGGCCACTCCCCTGCCGTGACGGCGCGGGTCGGTGCACAATGCGCAGACGCGTGACGACCATCACCCGACCGCCCACACGAGGGAGTCCCCATGACCGAGGTGCACCACGGGCTCGAGGGCGTCGTCGCCTTCGAGACGCAGATCGCCGAGCCCGACAAGGAAGGGTCGGCGCTGCGCTACCGCGGCGTGGACATCGAGGAGCTGGTGGGGCGGGTCCCCTTCGAGAAGGTCTGGGGCCTGCTGATCGACGGCGCCTACGACCCGGGGCTGCCGCCCGCCGAGCCCTACAACCTGCCCATCCACACCGGCGACGTGCGCGCCGACGTGCAGGCCGGCGTGGCGATGCTCGCGCCGATGCTCGGCATGGGGCAGACCTACGACATCTCCGACGAGCAGGCGCGCACCGACCTGTCGCGCATCGCCGTGATGGTGCTGTCGTACGCCGCGCAGTCCGCGCGCGGCATCGGCCAGCCGATCGTGCCCCAGCGCGAGGTCGACGAGGGGCGCAGCCTCGCCGAGCGCTTCCTGATCCGCTGGAAGGGCGAGGCCGACCCGGGGCACGTCAAGGCGATCGACGCCTACTGGAGCTCGGCGGCCGAGCACGGCATGAACGCCTCGACCTTCACCGCGCGCGTGATCACCTCGACCGGCGCCGACGTCGCCGCGGCCTTCTCCGGCGCGATCGGCGCGATGAGCGGGCCGCTGCACGGCGGGGCCCCCTCGCGGGTGCTCGGCATGATCGAGGAGGTCGAGCGCTCCGGCGACGCCGAGGGCTACGTCAAGGGCCTGCTCGACCGCGGCGAGCGGCTGATGGGCTTCGGTCACCGCGTCTACCGCGCCGAGGACCCGCGCGCCCGCGTGCTGCGGCGTACCGCCCGCGAGCTCGACGCCCCGCGCTACGAGGTCGCCGAGCGGCTGGAGAAGGCGGCGCTGGCCGAGCTGCGCGAGCGCCGTCCGGACCGCGTGCTCGAGACCAACGTGGAGTTCTGGGCCGCGATCGTGCTCGACTTCGCCGAGGTCCCGGCCCGCATGTTCACCTCGATGTTCACCTGCGCGCGCACCGGCGGCTGGTCGGCCCACATCCTGGAGCAGAAGCAGACCGGCCGACTGATCCGCCCCTCCGCCGTCTACGCCGGCCCCAGCGAGCGCCCCGCCGACTCCGTCGACGGCTGGACGGCCGACTGGTCGGCCTGACGGGGAGGCTCAGCGGTAGCTGCGGCCCTCGGGCGTGGCGTACCAGCTGGTCTTGGCGCGGCCGCCCTTGCGGGAGAGCGAGACGTGCACGTGGTCGCGGTGGCGCAGCGTGGCCGAGCACTTCCGCAGCTTCTTGGCGTTGCAGCCGCTCGAGACGTAGGGGCTGGGCTCGAAGCCGCGGTACGACGCCCACATGCGGTCGTCCCAGATGACGTACATGACGCCCATGCGGCGCGCGAGCTCGTGTGCCTCCCCGCTCGGCCCCTCGGCGAAGAGGGTGCGGAGCAGCTTGCGCACCCGCAGCCGGTCCTTCTTCTTCTTCGCGGTGACGGTCCAGTCGAAGGCGCGGCCCTCCTTGTGCTCCGAGACGCCCTTGCTGCAGGCGCGCGAGATGCCGCCGGCACGGCCGCCGAAGCGGTCGACGGTCCAGGCGCGCATCGCGACCGCCCCCGGCTTGGCCTTCGGCGAGCAGCGGGTCTGGCCGTCGTAGGGGGCGTAGCCCTCCACCCGCGTCGCGCCGTCGTCGGCCGCGGCCGCGGTCGGCAGCAGTCCCAACGAGCCGGCGAGCAGGGCGAGGACGAGCAGCGGGACGAGACGACGAAGCACGGGAGACCTCCGGGATCCCCGACACGCTACGTCGATGCCGTCCGATTTGTCCGCAGTTCCGGCAAGTCCACGAGCCGCTTGCCGAAGCACCGCGAGAGCGGCGAGTCGCGGTAGTAGCCGAACTTCGGCACCTCCTCGTAGCCGCTGGAGGTGTAGAGCGCGATCGCCTCGGGCTGGCGCATGCCGGTCTCGAGCACCACCGCCCCCGCACCCGCCACCGCGGCGGTGCGCTCGAGGTGCCCGAGCAGCAGCCGCGCCAGGCCACGGCGCTGGGCCCGCGGGGCGACGTACATCCGCTTGACCTCGACCACCGACGCGACGCCGTCGACGGTCACGTCCGTACGCCGCCACGCCCCCGTCGCCACCGGCTCGCCGTCGAGGTAGCCGACGAAGAAGGCGCCGTCGGGGGGCTCGAAGTAGGCCGGGTCGATCGGGGTCTCGTCGCGGCTGCCGTAGCGGGCGACGTACTCCAGCTGCACCTCCTCGACCAGGGCAGCGGCATCGGGGTGGTCGAGTGACCGGCGTACGACACGCCACGTGGGGACCTCGGGCACGACTGCGAGACTAGGGCCGTGCCCGACTACGTCATCTCGCAGGACACCCTCCCCCGTGACGGACGCTTCGGCTCCGGCCCCTCGAAGGTGCCGACGAGCCGGCTCGAGGCCCTGGCCGCCACCGGCAGCGCACTGATGGGCACCTCGCACCGCCAGGCCCCGGTCAAGGCGCTCGTGCGCCGCGTGCGCGAGGGGCTCGGCGAGCTGCTCGCCCTGCCCGACGGCCACGAGGTGGTGCTCGGCAACGGCGGCACGCACGCCTTCTGGGACGCCGCGGTGCTCGCGCTGGTGGAGTCGCGGGCGCAGCACGTGGTGCTCGGCGAGTTCGGTGGCAAGCTCGCCGACGCGGTGGCCGCCGCGCCGTTCCTCGCCGAGCCGTCCGTACGCCGCGCGGAGCCCGGCGGCCTGGTGCTGCCCGAGGCCGAGGAGGGCGTCGACACCTACGCCTACGTGCACAACGAGACCTCCACCGGCGTGATGTCGTCCGTGGGCCGTGTCGGCGACGGCGGCGCGCTGGTCCTCGTCGACGCCACCTCGGGCGCCGGGGGCCTCCCGGTCGACGTCGCCGAGACCGACGCCTACTACTTCGCGCCGCAGAAGTGCTTCGCCTCCGACGGCGGCCTCTGGGTCGCCGTGCTCTCCCCCGCCGCGATCGAGCGTGCCGAGCGGCTGTCCCGCGAGCGCTGGGTGCCGCCCTCGGTCGACCTGGTGCAGGCGATCGACAACTCCCGCAAGGACCAGACCCTCAACACCCCGGCCGTCGCGACGCTCTTCCTGCTCGCCGAGCAGGTCGACTGGATGCTCGCCGAGGGCGGGTTGGAGGCGATGGTCCGCCGCACCACGGCGTCGTCCGGCGTGGTGCACGACTGGGTGGCCCGCACGCCGTACGCCACCCCCTTCGTCGCCGACCCGGAGGCCCGCAGCCTGGTGGTCACGACCGTCGACCTCGAGGGCGTCGACGCCGCCGAGGTGGCGGCCGTGCTGCGCGCCAACGGCGTCGTCGACGTCGAGCCCTACCGCAAGCTCGGCCGCAACCAGCTGCGCATCGCGACCTTCCCCGCCGTCGAGACCTCCGACGTCGAGGCCCTGACCGCGTGCATCGACGACGTCGTCGGCCACCTCACGCGTCACCGGAGCTGACCAAATTCACCGGCCGGCCGGTGAAACTGCCACTGGCGCGCCGAAATATCGTCACGCCAGTGGCAAAGTCACCGGCCGGCCGGTGAATTCGTCACTCCAGCGCAGCCCGGGCCACGGTCTCCCGCAGCAGCGCCTCGATCGTGCCGTCGAAGGCGACCAGGCGGGACTCCTCGACCTGGGTGCGGGTGCCGAGCAGGGTCTCGACCGCGGCCAGGGCGGCGTCGTCGAGGGGCCAGCCGTAGATCCCGGCCGAGACGAGCGGGAAGGCGACCGAGCGGGCGCCGAGCTCGTCGGCGACGGCGAGAGCGCGGGCGTAGCACGAGGTCAGCAGGCGGCGGTCGCGCTGGCCGGCGGCGTGGTTGGGGCCCACCACGTGGATCACCCAGCGGGCGGGCAGGTCGCCGCCGGTCGTCCAGCCGGCCTCGCCCGTGGCCAGGCCGTGGGGGAAGCGGCGCACGCAGTCCTCCAGGACGGCGGGTCCGCCCGCCCGGTGGATCGCGCCGTCGACGCCTCCGCCGCCGCGCATCGCGCGGTTGGCCGCGTTGACCACCGCGTCGGTCTCCTGCGCGGTGATGTCGCCGCGCACCACCTCGAGCCTCATCGCCGCTCCCGTCGTCGGGCCGCGCGTCGGCGCAGCACGAGCGCCGTACCCAGCGCGAGCAGGCCCACCCCGGCCGCCGCGCCCAGAGGTCGTACGTCGATCGCGTAGCCCGTCACGCTCGTCTCCCCCGGCGCGTCGGCCGCCGGAGGGGGTGACGAGGGGGCCGGCTCGGGGACCGGCAGCCGCCACACCGTCGTGCCGACCCCTTCGCTGCCCAGCAGCACGCCGTCGCCGTCCACCGCGAGCGCCTCGCCCTGGGGCTGCTCGGGCAGCGCGACGGAGGCCACGTCGTCCCAGTCCGGCAGGTCGTAGGCGCCCATCGAGGCGTAGCCGCGCACCAGCACCCGGCCCGAGCCCGGGTCGTACGCCGCGTCGGTCGCGACCTCGCGCACCCGGCCGACCGGCGAGAGCACGTTGACCTCGCCCTCGACCAGCGAGGGCGCGGACCGGAAGACCTGACCGCCCAGCAGGCCCTTCTCGACCACCGCCAGCCGGCCCGAGGGCAGCGCCACCAGCGACTCCGCGTCGCGGGCGCGCCCGTCGGCGTAGGCCACCGGGTAGGTCTGCGTCGCGCCGTCGGAGAGGCGGACGCGGTGCAGCGCGAGGTCGCTGCGGGCGCGGGCGTTGTCGCCGACGTCGGCGACCCAGACGTGGTCGGGGCCGGCGGGGGCGAGCGCCTCGACGTCGCGCACCGGCGCGTCGTAGGCCACCGTCCGCAGGGTCCGCCCCCGGCGGTCGACGACGAAGAGCCGGGCGGCGTCGCCGCTGTCGTTGGCGGTGACGAGGGTGTCGCCGACCACGACCAGCCCGCTGCTCTCCGCGATCCGCTCGTCCTGCCAGCGGTAGGCGCGCTCGGCGTCCGCCGCTGCCGCCGGCAGCGCCAGCGCGAGCACCAGCACCGCCGTGCCGGCCGCGCTCACGGGTCCAGCCGCTCCGCGAGGGCCGGCCGGAGACCCCAGGCGTCCACGAGCTCGTCGTACGCCGCCCGGTCGTCGTCGCGCTCGGGCGCGCCGGTGCGCACCGCCCGGAGCAGGGTGTTGCGGGGCGTGTGGGTGCTCTCCACGAACTCCACGACGTCGACCCGGTAGCCGTGCCGCCGCAGCAGCGAGGCCCGCAGCGCGTCGGTCAGGGTGTCGGCGAAGCGCTCGCGCAGGATGCCGTCGCGCACCAGGGCGGCGTACGCCGTGGGCGGTCGTGCGGCGCGCAGCTGCGCGGAGACGTCGTGGTGGCAGCAGGGCGCGGCGAGCACGAGACCGGCCCGCCAGGAGACCGCGCGCGCCAGGGCGTCGTCGGTGGCGGTGTCGCAGGCGTGCAGCGCGAGCACCACGTCGGGCGGCTGCGGCAGCTCGGCGTCGCCGATGCCGGCCTGCACGAAGTCGACCTCGCCGGCCACCCCCAGGCGCTCGGCCAGGTCGGTGTTGTGGCGGCGTGACTGCTCCTTGACGTCGACCCCGGTGAGGCGCACGGGCAGCTGGTCGGCCAGCCACGCGTGCGCGGCGAAGGTCAGGTAGGCGTTGCCGCAGCCGAGGTCGACGACGCGCAGCGGGTCCTCGGGCGTGGGCGTGCGCACCGCGCCGGTGGCCTGCGCGTCGGAGAGCGCCGCGGCCAGCTCGCGCACCAGCTGCTCGACCTGGCGGAGCTTGGCCTGCCGCGACGGCTTGGTGCGACCCTGCGCGTCGGTGATGCCGAGCTCCCGCAGCACCGGGCTGGCCGGGTCGAGGAGGCGCTCCTTCGACCGGTCGTGCTCGCGTCGCCGCGCCGCCTCGCGGACCTCGTCGCGCGAGTGCAGGAGCGCCTGCCCCTTCTTGGTGACGCGCAGCTGGTGGGTGCGCGTCGTGGTCTCGACGTGCCAGTTGGCGTAGGGCTCGGCCAGCAGCTCGTCGAGGGCTGCGGCGGCGTCGGCGTGGTTGGTGGTGTGGGCCTGGGTCTCGTCGTAGGCCGTCACCTGCAGCCGTCGCCCGGCCTTGAGGTCGACCCAGCGCAGCTCGACGCGGGACCGCAGCGGCGCGGGGCGCCCCTTGCGACGTCCGCCGGCCAGCGCCCGCACCAGGTGCTCGTCGTCGAGGACCTGCTCGCGCAGCAGCGCGAGGGCGTCCTCCAGCGACCCGGTCATCGCGGCGACCCTCCCGCGCGCGGGATCACTTGGTCAAGGCGGCGACGACCACGATGAGGATCAGCCCCCCGAGCGCGACAGGGATGACCAGCCGGCGGTAGCGGGGGTGCATGGGGGCGAGTCTATTCACCGGGCCCCGACTGGGTCGGCGGCCTCGTCGGGCAGGCCGCGGCGCACCTCGACGTCGCGGTCGAGCGCGGCACCGCGGGCGAAGAGGGCCATCGAGACCAGCACGCCCGTGAGGGTCAGCAGGCCGCCCCCGAGCAGCGTCCAGCGAGCGCCCATGACCTCACCGAGCCAGCCGATGAAGGGCGAGCCGAGCGGCGTGCCGCCCATCAGCACCATCACGTAGATCGCCATCACCCGCCCCCGCAGCTGCGGGGCCGTGGCGAGCTGGATCGTGGTGTTGGCCGCCGTGATCATCGTGAGCGCGAAGAAGCCGAGGAACGGCGCGAGCAGCGCGTAGACCAGGAAGGTCGGGCTCAGGCCCGCGGCGATCTCGACTGCGGAGAAGGCCAGCGCCGAGCCGACCACCAGCCGCAGCCGCACCCGGGTGCGGCGCGCGGCCATCAGCGCGCCGGTCAGCGAGCCGACCGCGAGGATCGAGCCGAGGATGCCGTACTCCGTGGCGCCGAGGCCGAAGACCTGGGTGGTCATCATCGCCGAGGTCATCTGGAAGTTCAGGCCGAAGGCGCCGGTGACGCCGATGACGCCCAGCACGAGCATCAGGTCGGGACGACCGCGCAGGTAGCGCATCGCGTCGCGGATCTGCCCCTTGTGGCGCGGCTCGACGGGCGCACGGTTGAGCTGGTCGGGCGACATCGCCCGCAGCGCCAGGATCACCGCGGCGTAGCTGACGCCGTTGAGCAGGATCACCCAGCCGGCGGCCTGGGCGCCGCCACCGAAGGCCGCGATCAGCAGGCCGGCGATGGCCGGGCCGAGCAGGCGAGCGGCGTTGAAGGACGCGGAGTTCAGCCCCACCGCGTTGGTCAGGTCGTCGGCGCCGACCATCTCGCTGACGAAGCTCTGGCGCGCCGGGGCGTCGAAGGCCGAGCCGATGCCGAAGACGAAGGCGATCACCCACACGTGCCAGACCTGCGCGGCGCCGGAGATGGCGAGCGCCGCCAGCACGAGCGCGGTGACGCCCATGACGGCCTGGGTGATCTGCAGCAGTCGCAGCTTGCTCATCCGGTCGGCGACCAGGCCGGCGTACGGCGAGAGCAGCAGGGCGGGCAGGAACTGCAGCCCGGTCGTGACACCGAGCGCGGTGCCGACACCGATGCCGCCGGCGCCGGTGGCGAGGACGACCACGAGCCAGTCCTGCGCGACGCGCTGCATCCAGGTGCCGGTGTTGGAGACGACGCCGCCTGCGGCGTACAGGCGGTAGTTGCGGATCCGCAGGGAGCGGAAGGTGGGACTCAATCGTGCCTTTCTCGGTGGCCGGCTCTCAGTCGTCGGTCGCCAGTCGGTGGATCAGGGGTGCGGCCTGCCGCAGCAGCTCGCGCTCGTCGGGGGTGAAGGCGCGCAGCCGGCGGGCCAGCCAGGCGTCGCGCCGGCGGCGGTCGGCGAGGAGGACCTCGCGGCCCTTCTCGGTCAGCGACACCACGACCACCCGGCCGTCGGTCTCGTGGGGGCGGCGCACGGCGTACCCCTCTTCGACCAGGCCGTTGACCGTGCGGGTCATCGACGGCGGCTGCACCCGCTCGTGCGCGGCGAGCGCACCCACGGTGCAGTCGCCCTCGCGGAAGAGGATCCCGAGCGCGCTCAGCGCCGCGACGCTGAGCGGGTTGCCGGGCTCGCGCTCGCTGCGCAGCCGTCGCGACAGCCGCATCACCGAGAGCCGGAGCTCGGAGGCGAGCCCGGTGTCGGTGCGCGAGGCAGCCTGCACGGTGGGAGTCATGGTTGTTTACTGTAACTCATTACCCCTGCTAACTATTTCTCACGGCCCGGAGGGTGAGCTGGCGAACCCTCCGAACAGGCCGGGAGGTCGAGGTGCGAGACACCGGCCCGAGGAACGAGGGCCGGTGCCGAAGCCTCGAGACCCCGCGAGGGACCCACCCCGGCCCGCCCCCGACCCACGCCGACCCGCCCCGAATGCACGCCGACCCGCCCCATATGCACGCCGACCCGCCTCACATGCAGGCATCTGAGGCGGATGGGTGTGCATCTGAGGCGGATGGGCGTGCAGGTGAGGCGGGTCGGCGGGTCAGGTGAGCAGGCGGGTGAGGGGGTCGATCGCGAAGTAGGCGACGAAGAGGAGGGCGATGACCCACATCAGGGGGTGGATGGCGCCGAGGCGGCCGCGCACCACCTTGATCAGCACCCACGCCAGGAAGCCGGCGCCGATGCCGACGGTGATCGAGTAGGTGAAGGGCATCAGCACGATGGTCAGGAAGGCGGGGATGGCGATGTCGACGTCGTCCCAGTCGATGCCCTTGACCTGCTGCATCATCAGGAAGCCGACGAGGACCAGGGCCGGCACCGCCGCCTCGAGCGGGATGACGGCCACCAGCGGGGAGAGGAAGACCGACAGCAGGAAGCAGACGCCGGTGACCACGGAGGCCAGGCCGGTGCGCGCGCCCTCACCGACACCCGCGGCGGACTCGATGTAGGAGGTGTTGGACGACACCCCGGCCGCACCGCCCGCGGCCGCGGCGACCGAGTCGACCACCAGGATGCGGCGGGTGTGGGGCGGGGTGCCGGTCTCGTCGAGCAGCCCGGCCTCGGCGCCGATGGCGGTCATCGTGCCCATGGTGTCGAAGAAGTCGGCCAGCATCAGGGTGAAGACGAGCAGCGCGACGGCGACGACGCCGATCCGGTCGACGGAGCCGAAGAGGTTGAACTCCCCCAGCGTCGCGAAGTCGGGCAGCTCGAGCACCTTGCTCGGCAGCGACGGCACGGTGAGGCTCCAACCACCGGCGTTCTCGACCGCCGGGCCGAGCCCGCCCACGGCCTCGACCACGATCGCGAGCACGGTGGTGACCGCGATCGAGATCAGGATGGCGCCCTTGACCCGCAGCACCCACAGCGCCACCACGAGGGCGAGGCCGACGGCGAAGACGAGCACGGGCCAGCCGGAGAGCTGACCGGACGCACCGAGCTGCAGCGGGACCGTGGTGTTGGCGGCGTCGGGGATGCGGGTCACGAAGCCCGCGTCGACAAAGCCGATCAGGGCGATGAAGAGACCGATGCCGACCGAGATCGCGATCTTGAGCTGGGCCGGCACGGCGTGGAAGACCGCCTCGCGGAAGCCGGTGAGCACCAGGACCAGGATGATCAGGCCCTCGAGCACGACCAGGCCCATGGCGTCGGCCCAGGTCATCTGCGAGGCCAGCGCGAAGGCGACGAAGGCGTTGAGCCCCAGGCCCGTCGCCAGGGCGAGGGGGTAGTTGGCGACCAGGCCCATCGCGAGGGTGAGCACGCCGGCGACCAGCGCCGTGCCGGCCGCGATCATCGCGATGTTGGGGCCGGCCGTGCCACCGCCGAGGTAGTTGCCGTCGACGTCGGTGGCGTTGCCGAGGATGAGCGGGTTGAGCACGATGATGTAGGCCATCGTGAAGAAGGTGACGATGCCGCCGCGCACCTCGCGGCCGACGGTCGAGCCGCGCTCGCTGATCTTGAAGAACTGGTCCACGAGGCGGCATCCAACCACGCCGTGACTCACGGCCGGGTCGCCGGTGCGGCCGCCGTGGTTTCATGACCGCATGTCCGACGAGCAGCCGATGGTGCACGAGATCGGCAACCGGACCTACCTGGTGGCCGACGTCGAGCCGCTCGACCTCGACGGCGTGCGCACGATGCAGGTCGGTACGGCGCTGTGGGCCGTCGCGCTGCTGCTGCTCCTCCCCTTCCGCGGAGAGCTCGAGGCGCGCGACGCGACGTGGTGGCTGTGGGTCTGCGTGGCCGGCTTCGGGCTGGGCCTGGTCGGCTGGGACCACTGCCGGCGGCTGCGCCGCCGCCGCGTCGAGCAGGGCGACGAGGGCGACCTCGCCGACTGAGCAAGATCGGTCGGGCGCGACCCGGCCCCCGTGGCGCACAGTGAGGACATGACGACGACGACCCCGCCGCCACGAGGTCGAGACCGCCTGCGCGAGCTGCTCGAGGCCGTGCTCGCGGAGGAGCACGGCGACCTGGAGGAGATGGCCGGCGGCGCCCACGCGTCGGCGTACCACTTCAGCCGGCAGCTCACGCGGCACGCCGGCGAGCCGCCCGTCTCCATGCGGCGCCGGGTGCTGCTCGAGCGCGCCGCCTGGAGGCTCCGCGGCGGGGCGACGGTGACCGAGGTCGCCGTCGAGGCCGGCTACGAGAGCGTCGAGGGCTTCTCGCGCGCCTTCGCCCGCTCCTACGGGCACCCGCCGAGCCGCGTCGCGGACTCCGGCGCGGGTCACTGGCTCCCCGCGCCCAACGGCATCCACTTCCACCCGCCGACCTCGCTGTGGGTCGAGGAGCGGCCCGCCGGCGGGTCCGGGGGCGGTCGCGTGCTCGGCGAGGCGGTGCTGCACGACGTCGAGGACACCCGCGAGGTGCTGGCGCTCGCCGCCACCCTGCCCGAGGACGACGTACGCCGCCCGCTGCTGCCGGGCCACGTGACGCTGGCGTGGGAGGGCGCCGAGGAGTCGTTGCTGGCCGTGCTCGACGCGACGGTCTGGACCAAGGAGGTGTGGGTCGCCGCCATGACCGGGGCCGAGATGCCCGACCGGCCGCGCCCCGACCTCGCGACCCTGCCCGGGAGGCACGAGCGCGCCTCGGCCGCGTGGCTGGCCGTGGTCCGCGACGTCGAGCGACGCGACGCCTGGCGGGACCGGCTGGTCGACGCGCTGTGCGAGCCGCCGCAGAGCTTCGTGGTTGGCGGCGTGGTGCAGCACGTGCTCACCTTCGCCGCGCACCGCCGGCTGCTCGCCCGCACGATGCTGCGGATGCTCGGCCACGACGGCGGCAGCGGCGACCCGCTCGACTGGCAGGTGCGCCGCAGCGGCGGTCAGGGGGCGTCGTGACCCGGGTGCGCTACTACACCGCCACGACCCTCGACGGCTTCCTCGCCGACGAGCACGACTCGCTGGACTGGCTCTTCGAGCAGCAGCAGGGCGAGCCCGGCGGGCTCGGCGACTTCGACGCCTTCTCGGCCGGCATCGGCGCCCAGGTCATGGGCGCGACGACCTACGAGTGGGTCTGCGAGCACGAGCCCGACTGGGACCCCTCCCCCGGGCAGCCGCTGTGGGTCTTCAGCCACCGCGACCTGCCGCCGCGCAACGACGCGGTGCGCGTCGTGCGCGGTCCCGTGGCCGACCACCTCGAGGACATCGTCGCCTCGGCGAGCGGCAAGGACGTCTGGGTGGTGGGCGGCGGAGACCTGGCCGGCCAGCTCGCCGACCTCGGCCGGCTCGACGAGGTGCTGGTCTCGATCGCCCCCGTCGTGCTCGGCGCGGGCCGGCCGCTGCTCCCCCGCCGCCACGACCTCGCGCTGCTCGACGTCGAGCGCAGCGGCGACTTCGTCGTGGCGCGGTACGCCGTGCGCGGCCCTCGGCTGGTTTCACCAGTCAACGTGTGAAACCAGCACTCCCCCACCGAAGTTTCGGGAGGTCAGTGCCGGTTTCCCCAGTTAACGTGGGAAACCGACGGCACGGACGACCTCAGAAGGTCTCGAGCTCGTCCTCGGCCAGGGTGTCGTAGACCGGCTCGGGCAGCGGCTGGGGCAGCTGCTTCTTGCGGAGCTGGGCCTCGGAGTGGGCGCCGCAACCGTGGTCGAGCGCGACGGCGCGGCCGTCGTCGTTGGCCTGCTCGTTGGCGCAGACGCCGAACATCGTGGAGAGCGGGCCGGCCAGCCGCACCAGGAAGCCGCAGCTCCCGCAGCGCGCCGGGGCCGCGGCGGCGATCGGGGCGTCGGGGCCGCTGTCGCCGGCGTACCAGCGCTGGGCGGTGCCGTCGCGGCCCTCCAGGGAGAGCACGCGGGCGCGGCCGAGGCCGACCTCCTCGACGACCGCCTCGGCGACGGGATCGGGCGCGTCGCCGGCCAGCCACGTGGGCACCAGGCGGGGGTCGTCCTCGTCGGTGGGGAGCAGGTCGCCCGGCGACAGGTCGCCCGGCCGGATCCGCTCGCGGTAGGGCACCCACGCGGGGGCGACGATCGCCTCGTCGCCGGGGAGCAGCACCGCCTCGTCGACCGTGGGCGTCTCCTGGCCCTCGGGCAGGGCGACCGTGACCGCCCAGGCCCAGCCGCGGTAGCCGGCCTTGAGGCAGCCGAAGCGGTGCGTCGCGACCTCGGGCGCCTCCTCCTGGATGGCGCCGAGGTGCTCGCCGACGACGTCGGCGCCGACCTGCTCGACCAGGCTGGCGCGGGCGGCGGCCACCGCCTCCAGGGCGGCGCCCCCGGTCTCGGGGTGGGCTGTCGACATCACGACGCGGATTGTCCCCCATCGGGCCGGGTCGTGTCTGCCCGGGCCGCCGACCTTGGCAGGATGAGGCCATGACGGGCACGGACGACGCGGGGGGCGCCGAGCAGCCGGCGCCCGCGTCGGGGGCCGGACGCCGTCTGGCCGGCGCCACCGGACGCGGCCTCAAGCGTGCCGGTGGGGCGACCGGCCGCGGGGCGAGCTACACCTTCCGGCAGGCCCGGCGGGCCTCGCACGCCGAGGGCGCGGGCGACTCCGGGCTCTACCGGCTCATCGAGCTGCACGCCTTCAACGCCGCGGGCGACGCCGCGGTGGCGATCTCGCTCGCCGGCACTCTCTTCTTCGCCCAGCCGGGCGAGGCCCGGGGCCCCATCGCGCTCTTCCTGGGCCTCACGATGCTGCCCTTCGCGGTCGTGGCGCCACTGCTGGGCCCCTTCCTCGACCGCTTCAGCCACGGCCGGCGGTGGGCCATCGGCGGCACCATGGCCATCCGCGCCTTCCTGTGCTGGCTGATGGCCGACGCCGTCGCCTCGCAGTCGCTGCTGATGTACCCGACGGCCCTCGGCGTGCTGGTCTCCTCCAAGGCGTACGGCGTGGCCCGCGCGGCGACCGTGCCCCGCCTCCAGCCGCCGGGACTCACCCTGGTCAAGGCCAACAGCCGGATCTCGCTCGCGGGCGTCGTGGGCGCCGCCATCTCGGCACCGCTGGCCGTGGGGGCGTCGTACTTCGGCTCGCAGTGGTCGCTGCGCTACGCCTTCGTGGTCTTCGCCGGGGCGACGATCCTCTCGATCCTGCTCCCGGCGCGGGCCGACGCCACCGTCGGCGAGGAGAGCCTGGAGGCGGGCACGGGCCGGCGCTTCCGGATGCCGACCGACGTCGCCTTCGCGCTGCGCTGCAACCTCGGGCTGCGGGTGCTCTCGGGCTTCCTCACCATCTACATGGCCTTCCTGCTGCGGGCCCAGCCCTTCGCGGGCTTCGAGCAGCAGACCACCCTGCTGATGGGGCTGGTGATCGGGGCCGCCGGACTGGGCAACACGATCGGCATCAGCCTCGGCTCCCTGCTCAAGCGCGTCACGCCCTCGATCACCGTGGTCGTCGCCCTGGTCGCCGACGCCGTCATCGTGGTGGTGGCCGCGGTCGCCTACAGCCTGGCGGCCGCCGTGCTCCTCGGCCTGACCGCCGGGGTGGCGCAGGCGCTGGGCAAGGTCTCGCTCGACTCCACGATCCAGGACTCCGTGGCCGAGCGTCACCGCACGTCGGCCTTCGCCCGCTCCGAGACGCTGCTGCAGCTGTCGTGGGTGCTGGGCGGCTTCATCGGGATCGCGCTGCCGCTGATCCCCCGGCTGGGGCTCGGCGTGCTGGCCGCCCTGCTGGTCAGCTGGACGGCGTACGTGCTGCTCCGCCGGCCAGGCGCGTCTCCCACTCCTCCAGCACCTCCGGCTGCGTCGGTCGCGTGAGCAGGCTGACGACCACGTAGACGACCAGGCTGGAGGCCAGGCCGTAGTAGATCGGCTCGTTGGCCAGCACGTCGCCGACGACCGCCATGGTGCCGAGCGTGACCGAGGTGCCCACGCCCATCGACCACAGCGCCCCCGCGCCGGTGGCGCGCCGCCACAGGAAGCCGCCGAGGATGGCGACGAGCAGGCCGCCGACGAGGATGTCGTAGGCGATGGTCAGGGCGGCCACCACGTCGTCGAGCAGCGAGGCGATCACGATCACGGCGACGCCGAGCACGACGACGTAGGCCCGGTTGGCCTGCACGTCTCGCTCCGGGTCGACCTCCGCGCCGTCCGGGGCCGAGCGGCCCACCAGCCCCGCGAGCAGCGGGCGGACGTCGGCGCGGGCGACCGTCGCGGTGGCGATCAGCGCCCCGGAGGCGGTGGACATCATCGCGGCGACGGCCGCCGCCAGCACCAGGCCGCTGACGCCGACCGGCAGGATGCTCTCGGCGATCTGGGCGTAGACGTCGTCGCTGACCTCCACCTCGAGGAAGGTCGAGGCTGCGGTCCCGATCAGCGCCCCGGCGACGCCGTAGAGCAGGCAGTAGATCCCGGCCGCGGTGCCGCCCCACCGGGCGACCTCGGGCGACCGGGCGGTGAAGACCCGCTGCCAGATGTCCTGGCCGATGAGCATCCCGAGGGTGTAGACGACGAAGAAGGTGATGATCGTGCCGGTGCCGATCGCCCCGAGGTCGAAGGCCGCGTCGCCGGCGCGCTCGCGGATGCCGTCGTACCCCCCGGCCTCGACCCAGGTGAAGGGCAGCAGCAGGGCGAAGACGCCGATCGTCTTGAGCACGAACTGCACCATGTCGGTCAGCGTGATCGACCACATGCCGCCGATCGCCGAGTAGGCCATCACGGTGACGCCCCCGATGACCACCGAGAGCGTGCGACCGGTGCCGAAGAGCACGTTGAAGACGGTGGCGTAGGCGATGGTCGAGGTGACCGAGAGCATCAGCGTGTACGCCGCCATCACCAGGCCGGAGGCGGCGGTGGCGTCGACGCCGTACCGCAGCCGGAGCATCTGCGCGACGGTGTAGACGCGCAGCCGCTGGATCCGCCCGGCGAAGCCGAGGCTCAGCGCGAGCACGCCGACGGCGATGGCCACCACCAGCCACATGCCGGAGAGGCCGTAGGTGTAGCCGAGCCCGACGCCGCCGACGGTGGAGGCGCCGCCGAGCACGACGGCCGCCATGGTGCCGGTGTAGAGCACGGGACCCAGGCGGCGCCCGGCGACGAGGAAGTCGGCGGAGTCGACGGTGCGGGTCTTGCCCCACCAGCCGAAGGCCAGCATGGCGACCAGGTAGACGACGATGATGGCGATGTCCATCAGGCCTCCTCGGGGGTCGTGAGGTGCGTGGGCGCGAACATGCGCAGCAGTGCCGGCAGCACCACCACGACCGGGCCGCGCAGCCCGGAGGTCGGGTCGAAGGTCCGGGCGATCAGGTCGCCCACGGTCTCGAGCGTCGCGTCGTACGCCGGCACGCCGAAGCTCTCGGCCAGGGCGCGGAAGTCGGGGCGGTGCAGCTCGGTCGACGACGCGGCGCCGAAGGCGTCGTCCATGTACTCGCGCAGGATCCCGTAGCCGCCGTCGTCGACGACGAGCCAGGTGACGTCGGCGTCGTGCTGCCGGGCGGCCGCGAGCTCGCTGACGCCGTACATCGCCCCGCCGTCACCGCTGACGGCGAGCGTGCGACGGCCGGTGCCGAGCGCGGCGCCGACGGCGGCGGGGAGGGCCAGGCCGAGCCCGCCCGAGGCCTCGGCGGTGTGCCAGCCGCCCCCGCGCGGGTCCCAGGCCGACCAGGCCCAGTAGCCGGCGATCGTCATGTCCCAGAAGGTGTCGGCAGGGTCGGGCACGGCCTCGCGCAGGTCGGCGAGGAGCCGCTGCTCGGTCCCGAGGTCCTGGGCGGCGAGCCGGGCCTCGACCTCGCGGCGCAGCCGGGCGGCGACCTCGGCGCCCGGACGACGTCCTGGCGGCCGGGGCGCGTCGGCCAGCGCCTCGGCGAGTGCCGTCAGCGCCGCGGCCGCGTCGGCGGGCACGCCCAGCACGTTGTGGTTGGAGCCGAGCACGCGCGGCTCGGCGTCGACCTGCACGACCCGGCCCTGCGGGCGCAGCGTCTCGTAGTTGCTGGTGACCTCCCCGAGCGAGGTCCCGACCGCGAGCAGGACGTCGGCGTCGGCGAGCAGGTCGGTGGTGTGCCGGTCCTCGATCCAGGAGGCGGCCGAGAGCGGGTGGTCGAAGCCGATCGCGCCCTTGCCGCCGACGCTGCTCACGACCGGGGCGTCCAGGAGCTCGGCGAGGCGCACCAGGGCCTGCGGCCCCCCGGGCGAGCGGCGTACGCCGCCCCCGGCGAGCAGCACCGGGCGCTCGGCCGAGGCGAGCAGCGAGGCCGCCTCGGCGGTGACCTCGGGGCGGGGCGCGAGCGGCAAGCCCGGGTCGGCGTCGAGGGTCGTGACGCGTGGCGTGCCCGCCGGTCCGCGCAGCACGTCCTCGGGCACCTCGACCCAGGTCGGGCCCGCGGGCGCCTGCTGCGCCAGCGCCCAGGCCCGGGCCAGCGCGCCGGGGATCGCGGCCGCGTCGCGGACCAGGGTGGTGCTCTTGGTGACGTTGCGTGCGCTCGCCTGCTGGTCGTCGAGCTGGTGCAGGTGACCGGTCCGGACGCCGCCGAGGCCCCGCCGCGGCACCTGGCTGGTGACGACCACGAGCGGCACGCACGCGGCGTACGCCTCCTGCAGCGCGCCCAGCGAGAGCAGCGCCCCCGGCCCGGTCGAGAGCAGCACGACGCCGACCTCGCCGGTGGCCCTCGCGTGGCCGTCGGCCGCGAAGACGGCGTTGTGCTCGACCCGCGAGCCGACGTGGCGCAGCGGGCTGCGGCGCACCGCGTCGTACATCGCCAGGGCGTGCTGCCCCGGGATGCCGAAGACGGTGGTGGCGCCGAGCGCGGTGAGGGACTCGACGACGACGTCGCCGCCCGTGCGGACCTCAGCCACGGTCGCGGTGGCCCATCGCGAGCAGCGAGACCAGGTCGTAGGCGACGTGGGCGGCGGCCACCCCGGTGATCTCGGCGTGGTCGTAGGCCGGTGCGACCTCGACGACGTCGGCGCCCACCACGTCGAGCCCGGCGAAGCCGCGCAGGATCTCGAGCAGCTCACGGCTCGTCATCCCGCCGGCCTCGGGGGTGCCGGTGCCGGGCGCGTGGGCGGGGTCGAGCACGTCGATGTCGACAGAGACGTAGACCGGGCGGTCGGCGACCCGCGCGCGGAGGGCCTCGACCACCTCGTCGATCCCCTGGCGGTAGACGTCGGCGGAGGTCACGATGCCGAAGCCGAAGCGGCGGTCGTCCTCGAGGTCCTTCTTGCCGTAGAGCGGGCCGCGGGTGCCGACGTGGCTGAGCGCCTCGGTGTCGAGCAGTCCCTCCTCCACCGCGCGGCGGAAGGGCGTGCCGTGGGTGTACTCCGCGCCGAAGTAGGTGTCCCAGGTGTCGAGGTGCGCGTCGAAGTGCACCAGCGCCACCGGGCCGTGCCGCTCGACCGCGGCGCGCAGCAGCGGGAGGGCGATGGTGTGGTCGCCGCCGACCGTGACGAGCCGGGTGCCGCCGGCAGTGAGCTCCAGCGCGGCGGCCTGGAGGGTGTCGATCGCCTCGCCGATGTCGAAGGGGTTGACCGCGACGTCGCCGGCGTCGACCACCTGCGCCACCTCGAAGGGGGAGACGTCGAGCGCGGGGTGGTAGGGCCGCAGCAGCCGGGAGGACTCCCGCACGTGGGCTGGCCCGAAGCGGGCGCCGGGGCGGTAGGAGACCCCGCTGTCGAAGGGCACCCCCACGACCGCGACATCGGCGGCCGGCACCTGGTCGAGGCGGGGCAGCCGGGCGAAGGTGGCGGGTCCGGCGAAGCGCGGCGTCCGTGAGGCATCGACGGGTCCGACGGGCTGGCTCATCGGTGGGCTCCCTCCTGTGTGGTCCGCGTCACCCTAGGAACGCGCACATCCGGGGCGCAAGCACATGCATTCGCCGCATCCGGTCTGTGCTTACGATGTGCCTGTCAGTCACGACATCTCGGCCATGATCGTGCACGACGACCACCGTGAGGCCATCGACAAGTGACAGCACATCCGAGAGGAAGATCGTGACCGCACCGTGGACGGACGGCGTCCTCGACGAGCTCGACGATGCGCTCGTGCGGCTGCTGGAGGACGACGGCCGCCAGAGCCACCGCGACCTCGCGGCCGCCGTCGGGCTGTCGCGCTCGGCCGTCGCGGCGCGGGTGCAGCGCCTGCTCGGCGAGGGGCACATCGCCGTGCGGGGCGTCGTCCACCCGGCCGTGCTCGGCCGGGCCTCGCTCGCCCACGTCTCGCTGCGCGTGCGGGGTCCCGCGCTGCCGGTCGCCGAGGCCGCCGCGGCCCGTCCCGACACCGCCTTCGTCTCGGTCGTCGCCGGCCACCACAGCGTGGTGGTCGAGCTGCGGGCCGCCGACCCCGGGGCGATCGACCGGGCGCTGGCCGGGCTGCGGGCGACGCCGGGCGTCGACGGCCTCGACACCGTGCTCTACACCGAGGTACTGC
Source organism: Nocardioides aequoreus (assembly GCF_000720335.1). GTDB lineage: Bacteria > Actinomycetota > Actinomycetes > Propionibacteriales > Nocardioidaceae > Marmoricola > Marmoricola aequoreus. The sequence goes on from NZ_JOJN01000011.1 coordinate 51,949, forward strand.
GCGACGTGGCCGGCCCGGTGGGCGAGCTCACCGCCGCCCCCGACGCCGTCGACCTCGCGCTGCTGCGGGTGCTGCAGGGCGACGGGCGGGCGTCGTACGTCGCTCTCGGCGAGGCGGTCGGGCTCTCCGCGCCGGGGGCGCGTCGTCGCGTGCTCCGGCTGCTCGAGGGTCGCGCCGTCCGCGTGGGGGCCGTGCTCCGCCACAGCGGGCGCGACCTGCGCAGCGCGCTCGGCATCGGCCTGTGCCTCGGCCCCGGACCCGACCCGCTGCCCGAGGTGGCCACGCTCCCCCAGCTCACCTTCGCGGCGCGCAGCGTCGGGCGCTACGACGCCGTGCTCACCGCCAACGCCACGACCACCGGCCAGCTCGCCGGCCTGCTCGACACGCTGCGCGCGCTGCCCGGCGTGCGCGAGGTGGAGAGCTGGGCCCACCTGGAGTTCGTCAAGGAGACCTACGCCGCCGCGCTGCCGCAGCCGCCGGGCTGAGGCCGGGCGGCAGGTGCTTCTGGCCCCACCAGGCCCGGGCGGCTACAGGTCGAGCTCGTCGGCGAGGGCGCGGAGCAGCTTGGCCGTGGGCTTGGCGGTCTTGGCGTCGGGGTGACGGCCGTGGCGGTAGGCCTCGCCGACGCCCTCGAGCAGCCGGATGAGGTCCTCGGTGATGGTCGCCATCTCCTCGGGCTTGCGGCGCTGCTGCTTGGCCTGCGCGCGGGTGACCGAGGGCGGCGCCTCGAGCAGCCGCAGCTGGTGGGCCTGGTCGCCCTTGCGGCCGGCCAGGATGCCGAACTCGACGCGGGTCCCGGCCTTCAGCGTCTCGACGCCGTCGGGGAGCGCGGAGGAGCGGACGTAGACGTCGTCACCGTCCTCGCGCGAGAGGAAGCCGAAGCCCTTCTCGCCGTCGTACCACTTGACCTTTCCCGTGGGCACCGTGCCGGCCTCTCTGCTCGCTCTGCCGCGTGCGCTGCGGGTCCGCAGCGCGAGTCAGACCCTACGCGGTGGCGCGGTCGCCCCGCGAGGGAGTTCACCGCCAGCGATCAGGGTCCGCCAGCAGCGCGTTCATCGACCCCGACCGGAAGCCGAGCGGGTCGACCTCCACGGTCGCGAAGCCCGCGTCGCGCACCGCCCCGAGGTGCTTGGCGACGAGGTCGACGAGCTCCCGGTCGACCTCGACGCGGGCGGCGTCGCCGAGGTCGCGCACCCGCAGGTCGTGCACGTCGTGACCGGCGGCCTCCAGCGCGGCGCGCAGCCCCGCCTCGGCGCGCTCGACCCGCGCGAGCCGGTCGCGGCTGATCTCCACGCCGTAGGCGATCCGCGAGCTCAGGCAGGCGGCGGCCGGCTTGTCCCAGGTGGGCAGCCTCCAGGCCCGGGACGCCGCACGCACCTGCTCCTTGGTCAGCCCGGCGTCGAGCAGCGGGGTCACCGCACCCCGCTCCGCAGCCGCCGCGATGCCGGGGCGGAAGCCGGCGCGGGCGTCGTCGGCGTTGGTGCCGGTCGCCACCACGTCGTAGCCGTGCTCCCGAGCGAGCGGGCCGAGCACCTCGAGCAGCTCGCTCTTGCAGAAGGCGCAGCGGTCGCCGTCGTTGCGGCGGTAGCCGTCGCGGTCGAGCTCGTGGGTCTGCGGGGTCAGCAGCGGTACGCCGAGGGCCTCGGCGAGCGCAGCGCCCGGGTCGCGCTCGCTCTCCGGCAGGGCCCCGGAGTACGCCGTCGCCGCGGCCACCGCGTCCGGCCCGAGGGCGCGCACGGCCGCCGCCAGCAGGAAGGCGCTGTCGGCCCCGCCGCTGAAGGCCACCAGCACCCGCCCGTGGGCGCGCAGCCGCTGCTCGAGGTCGGCCAGCCGTCGCTCGAGCACCCAGTCGTCGAGCCAGGCGGGGAAGGCGTGCAGGTCGGGCAGCACCACGTCGGTGCCGGCGGCCTCGAGCTCGGCGGCGGTGGAGCCCCCGCTCACGACCGAGACGCTCGGCACCCCGGCCTCGCGAGCCCCCTCCACGTCGTGCACGTGGTCGCCGACGTAGAGCTGGGCGCCGTGGCGTCGCAGCACCTCGCCCTTGCCGCCACCCCAGACCTGGCCTTCGACCACGTCGACGTCGAGGCCCAGGTGGTCGACGTGGCGCTGCGCGTTGGGGGTGTACTTGCCCGTCACCAGCACGACCCGCCCACCGTGGCGGCGTACGGCGGCCAGCGCCTCGACCGCGCCGGGCAGGGCGGGCGTGGGCTCGACGGCAGTGTCGGGGTAGAGCTCGCGGAAGCGTGCGACCGCCGCGGCCATCTCGGGCGGCGCGACGTACGGCGCCAGCAGGTGGTCGAGCGGCGGCCCGAGGTTGCTGCTGAGCTCGCGCGAGGGCAGCGCGACCCCCAGCTCGGCGGCGAGCGCGTCGAGGGTGGCCACGAAGCCGCCGACCGTGTCGATCAGCGTCATGTCGAGGTCGAACCCGACCACCAGCTGCTCACCCACGAGCGCCACGCTACGTCGCGACACCTGCCCGTCATGCGCGGTCCCTAGTCTCGGGAGCGTGCTCATCACCAACCACGTCCTGCAGGGAGCGGTGGTCGGCACGCTGGCCCCCGGCCCGGTCTCGGCCTTCGTGCTCGGCGTCGCGTCGCACGTGGCGGCCGACTCGCTCCCCCACTGGGGTGACAAGCCGCTCGACGAGGTGATGCACGTCGCCGTGGCCGACGGGCTGGTCGGTCTCGGCGCGATGGCCTGGGTGCTGCGGGTGACGCCCCGCGCGCGTCGCCAGCGGGTCTTCGCCGGCATGGCTGGAGCCTGCCTCCCCGACGCCGACAAGCCGGCCACGGTCTTCTTCGGCGTCTCGCCCTTCCCCGAGGCCGTCGACCGCTTCCACGCTGCTATCCAGCGCGAGTCGCAGCGCCGGATGCCGCAGGAGGTCCTCGTCGCCGCGCTCGGTGCCCTCGTCGTACGACGCCTGAGCCGTCGCTGATGCTCCGGGGCTGACGGGGGCTCGCCGACAGCGCCCCCTCAGCCCTCGAGCAGCCCCTCGCGCAGCGCCACCGACATCGTGGGGGTGAGCGGGAGCAGCGGCACCAGGCAGGCGCCGACGGCGTGGTAGAGGTCGGGCTTGCCCGGCCAGGTGCGGCCGTCGGGGGTGTTGTCGGGGGCGAGCTCGTGGTGCCACGAGCCGCGCTCGCGGTCGAGCAGGCAGCGCTCGGCATACGCCCACCACTGCGCGTGCAGGTCGGCCCAGCGCCGCTCCCCCGTGGCCCGCAGCAGCGCGGCGGCGACGGCGACGCCCTCGGCGAGGACCCAGTGCATCCGCTGGCGCACCAGCGGCCGGCCGTCGAAGCCCACGGTGTAGACGAAGCCGTCGGCGCCGTCGACCGCCCAGCCCTCGACCACCGCGGCGTCGACGAGGGCGACCGCGTGCTCGAGCAGCCAGTCCGGAGCCTGGTCCCCCAGCGCCGCGCGCAGGTGCAGCGCGAGCCGGGCCCACTCCAGCCAGTGGCCGATCGTGGCGCCGGCAGGGCGGAAGGGGTCGGCCGGCTTGTCGCTGTTGTAGTCGAGCAGCGGCTGCCAGTCGGGGTCGAAGTGCTCCGGGATCCGCCAGTCGTACGCCGGCGCGAGGTCGCGCACGACGCGCTCGGTCACGCGCAGCGCCCGGTCGCGCAGCGAGGGGTCGTCGAGCACGTCGGCCGCGGCGAGCAGGGCCTCGACGGAGTGCATGTTGGCGTTGACGCCGCGGTAGGGGTCGAGCGTCGTCCAGGCGGCGTCCCACTCCTCGACGACCATGCCGACCTCGTCGTCCCAGAAGTGCGCGAGCAGCACGGCGACGGCGTCGACCAGCAGGTCGCGCGCCCCCGGTCGGCCGGCCGCGGTGGCGCTGGCCGCAGCGAGCACCACGAAGGCGTGCTCGTAGGCCGTCTTCGCCGTCGTGGTCGGGCCGTCGGCGTCGACCCGGGCCCACCAGCCACCGTGCTTGTCGTCGTGGAAGCGCCCGGTCAGGGAGGCGACGCCGTGGTCGGCGAGCGCGGCGTACGTCTCGGCGTGCGACTCGTCAGTCGAGCCTGTCGAGACCAGGTGCGCCAGCGCGTAGACGTGCGTCATCCGGCAGGTGATCCACAGCTCCGAGGGCCGGTCCGGGACGGGCCGGCCCTCGTCGTCGAGGTAGCCGAAGCCGCCCTCGGGCAGCGCACCGTGGCGACCGAAGGCGAGCAGCCGGTCGAGCTCGCCGCGCAGCCAGGCGGCGTCCGGGGTCAGCGCCGCGCTCACGACCACGGGGTGCCCGGGGTGAAGGTCGCGACGCCGAGCGTGGAGTCGCTCTGGCCGTAGTAGGCGAACCAGGTGTCCTTGAAGTGCACCAGTCCCTCCACGAAGGTCACGTTGGAGACCAGGCCGTGGGTGTCCTCGTACGTCGAGGGCTCCAGCCAGGGGTAGTTCATCTGCGCCATCACCTCGGTCGGGCGTGCGGGGTCGAAGAGGAGCTGACCACAGGTGTAGCGCACGGTGCCGTCGGCGTACTTCACCGCCGCGTTGTGGAGCAGCAGGATCAGCCCGTTGTCGGTCCAGATCGGCTGCGGGCCCACCTCGACCAGGAACTCCCCGAAGGTGCCCTCCGGCGTGGGGAGCATCAGCGGCTGGTCCTGCGGCGCCGGCTCCCAGTGGATCAGGTCGTCGGACCACGCGTGGTAGATCGAGCCCTCCCCGAAGTACATCAGCCAGCGGCCGCCCACCTGGCGGTCGACGATGGCGCCGGCCTTGCTCCACGGGGTCGGCACGCCCTCGGCGCGCGGCTCGAAGGTGTTGAAGTCGGGGAAGAGCGGCCCGTGCTTCTCCCAGGTGCGCAGGTCGGTCGAGGTCGCCAGGCACAGCTGGGCGTTGGTGCGGTCCCAGGCGGTGTAGGTCAGGTAGTAGGTGCCGTCGATCTCGGTGACGCGCGGGTCCTCGCAGCCGAAGCGCTCGTGGTCCTCGCTCGGGCTCAGCACCGGCTCGGGGTCGCGCACGAAGTTGATGCCGTCGTCGCTGACCGCGTAGCCCACGTGGCTGACGATGTCGTCGGCGTGGGCGCGGTAGAGCAGCACCACCTGGCCGTCCTTGACCACCGCGGCGGGGTTGTAGATGCTGCCCGACTCCCACCCGTCACCCTGCGGCTGCAGGATCGGGTTGGCGTCGTACGGCGTGAAGGGTCCCAGCGGGAACTGGGCGCGGGGGGAAGTCATCGAGGTCCTCTCGGGTCGTCTGTCGGGTCACCGGGTCTCGAGACGGTCGCTGCGCGACCTCCTCGACCACCCGGGGTGGGTCAGCGGCGTACGACGGCGAAGCCGCCTGCGGGCAGCCGCACCGGCACGTCGGCCGCCTGCGTCGTGGTGGAGCGGACGGGACGGCCCAGGCCGTCGTAGACGTGCACCCGGGCGGTGCCGTCGCCCGGCACGGTGACCTCGGTGCGCTGCGGCCGGGCGGCGGCGTTGCGGAGCACGGCGGTGCCGTGGCCGTCGCCGCCGAGCACGTGCGAGGTGACGAGCGGCTGCAGCACGACGGCGTCGACGCGGGCGGCGCCGCCCCGGGTGCGGGCGACCAGCGAGGTCGCGCCGTCGGGGAGCACGCGCAGCGTCTGCGGGAGCAGCGCACCCGGCGCCTCGGAGCGGCCCTGCGCACCGATCGCGCCGGAGCGGACAGCGCCCACGCGCTCGCCCGCCGCGGTGTAGGTCGTGACCGCCCGCGAGCGCGGCCGGTAGTCGGTCACCGGCATCACCAGCGACGCCGGCTGGTCGGCCGGCACGGCGAAGGTGGCGCGGCCACCGACAGGCAGCCGGGCGAAGCCGGTGCCGCCGTACTGCGACTCCCCGGTCCAGCGGCTCTCCGGCGTGACGGCGCGGGCGCCGCCGGCGAGCGTGGCCTCCTCGGCCTGCAGCTCGGTCACGCCGACCCCGTCGCCGATCTCGGCGGTGCGGGCGATCTCGGCGACGCGGGGGTGCGCGTCGAGCTGCAGCATCGTGAGCAGGCCGTGGATCGTCGACTCCGCGCCGGAGTTCTGGTTGACCCGCCCGTCGGCCTCGACGCCGTCGATGGTGACCCCGGTGGCGGGGTCGTAGGTCGGGACGCCGGCGTTGTTGGCGCCGAAGAACCATGCGGCGTGCACGCCGGCGAGCTCGTCGCCGGCCCGGGTGCCGTGGGCGAGCAGGTTCTGCACCCGCGAGTCGGCGCCGTAGGCGATCTGCACCTGGTCGGCGCGGGTCGGCTGGCGGCCGTTGTCGGGGCCGCCGGAGGTGATCAGCCAGGGGTCGAAGGTGAAGGCGTCGCGTCGGGCCACCTTGCTGGTCGAGCCGGTCGAGACCTGGCTCGCCGCGGCGAGCGCGCCGCCCATCTGGGAGGCCCAGCCGTGCCAGATGGAGCGCGAGAGCCCCCAGGGCAGCACGCCGCCGAAGGGCCAGCGGCGGGCGTCGCCGCCCGAGAGCCCGGCGACGCCCTCCGCCAGCTGGCGCATCACACGGCGGCTCTGCTTGGTGCCGCCGTCGCGGTTGAGGGCCGCGAGGCCGATGACGGCCTCGGCGGTCGCGTCGGCGCCGTCGACGATCAGCCACGCGGGCGTACGCCGGCCGTCGGCGCGGTAGTACTCGCCGTACTGGTCGAGGACCTGGCGCTCGACCGCGCCCAACGACAGCGCGAGCCGGCGCTCCAGGAAGCGCGCGAAGCGCGGGTCCTCGTCGCGGAAGGCCGGCACCGCCTCGCCCAGCGCCCAGACCGTGCGGGCCAGCCAGTAGGACGCGTCGCTGTCGCTGGGGTCGGGCAGCTCGACCGGCTCGGCACTGCGGTTGAGCGAGCCGTCGGGCTGCATCCACAGCACCACGTTGCCGCGGTCCTTGCCCCGTGTGACCTGCATGTAGGTCAGACCGCGGAGCAGCTGGTAGGCCTTCTCGAGGCTGTCCTGGTCGCCGGTCTGCTCGAAGTGGCGCACGTAGACGATGGCCGCGCGGGAGATGTCGTCGGCGTTGTAGGCGCCCTGGGTCCAGTCCCCCGTCTCCGGGTCCTCGGTGCCGCCGCCGATCCGCTCGAACCCCTCGTCGCGCTTGTCGGCGTAGGTCCAGAGCATGCCGACCTCGGGCTCCCGGGCGAGGCGGTACGTCGTGTGCCGCGCCGTCGCCCTCGGGGTGGCCGTGTCGCCCAGGAAGTCGAGGTGGTCGAGGTTGGTCAGCGGCGCCTCCGGGGACGGCGCGGCCACCGCCCCGTCGGTCGAGCCTGTCGAGACCACGAGCCCGCTGACCGCGAGGCCGAGGGTGGCGACGAGGGCGGCGGGTCTCGACAGGCTCGACCGGCGAAGGCCGCCCGACCGGCGAAGGCCGCTGGTGGTTGTCCTGGTCATCCCTTGACTCCACTTCCGAGGTTGAGGTCGGTGAACCGGCGCTGGAACGCCACGAAGAGCGCGACCGCGGGTGCGGCGAGCACGACGGCGCCGGCGAGGATCGCGCCGAACGGGTTGGCGGCCCGGCCGGCGATGTTGCTGATGTAGTTGGCGAGCGTGACCGCGAGCGGCTGCAGCTCGGTGTCCTTGGTGACCAGGAAGGGCCAGAGGAACTCGTTCCACGGGCCGATGAAGGTCAGCAGCATCGCCGTGAGGAGCGCGGGCCGCACCAGCGGCAGCGCGATCGACCAGAGGATGCGCAGCTCGCTGGCGCCGTCGAGCTGGGCGGCGGCGAAGAGGTCGTCGGGCAGCTGCAGGAAGAACTGCCGGAAGATGAAGACGGCGGTCGAGTTGATCGCGAAGGGCGCGATCATCCCGAGGTAGGAGTCGGCCAGTCCGTAGTAGCGCACGACCATCACGTAGATCGGGATGATGAGCAGCTGGAAGGGCACGATCTGCACCAGCAGCATCACCGCGAAGAGCGTGCCCCGGCCGCGGAAGTGCAGCCGCGCCAGCGCGTAGCCCGCGAGCACGCCGAAGACGACGGTGCCGAGCATGACGCCGCCGGTGAAGATCGCGGAGTTCAGCAGCGACCGCACCAGGTCGACGCGGCCGTTGATGGCGGCGTAGTTGTCCAGGGTCCAGCCGCCGAGCGGCAGCGCACCCCTGACCGTGGTGTCCGGCGACTCCTGCAGCGAGCCGACCACCATGTAGTAGAAGGGGAAGAGGAAGACAAGGGCGCCGACCAGCAGCGCGGTCATGCTCAGGTAGCGACGCATCAGTCACGCTCCAGGAGCTTGCGGTTGACCAGCGAGATCGTGAGCACGAGCAGCACCAGGACCACGCCGATGGCGGAGGCGACGTCGGGGTTCCCCTGCTCGATGCCCTTCTGGTACATCACGAAGACCGGCGAGGTCGATGCCCCGTCGGGGCCGCCGCCGTTGGTCAGCAGGTAGGGCTCGGTGAAGAGGTTGGCGCCGGTGATCGTCGCGAGGATCACCACCAGCGTCGTGGCGCTGCGCACCCCCGGCACGGTGACGTGCCAGAAGCGGCGCACGGGGCTCGCCCCGTCGACCGACGCGGCGTCGTACAGGTCGCCCGACACGCCCTGGAGGGCGGCCAGGTAGAGCAGGATGAAGAAGCCGAGGCTCTTCCAGGTCACGAAGACCGCGATCACGGGCATCGCCAGGCCGGCGTTGACCAGCCACGAGGGGTCGGGTGCCAGCGGGCCGAGGACCTGGTTGACCAGGCCGCCGGAGGAGAAGAGGAAGAGCCACACGGCCACCAGCGCGACGCTCGCCGTCACGTAGGGCACGTAGTAGGAGACCCGGAGGAAGGTGCGCAGCCGGGCCACCGAGTTCAGCGCCGTCGCCAGCACGATCGAGAGGCCCACGGTCAGCGGGACGTTGATGACCAGGAAGATGGCGACGTTGACGAAGGAGCGCCGTACGTCGGGGTCGCCCAGCACCGTGCGGTAGTTGGCCAGCCCCACGAACGGTCGCTCCACCACGGCACCGGGCGCGGCGAAGAAGTAGTCGTGGAAGCTGATCCACACCGCCAGCCCGAGGGGGTAGGCGAAGACGAGCACCAGGAACACTGCGTACGGCGCCGCGAACACCGCCCCCAGGGGCTGACGGCCGAAGACCTTCTGGAGCACGGGACTCGTCCTACTCCTGGCCGGCGAGCTCGGTGGCCTTGTCGGCCGCGGCCGTCAGCGAGTCCGCCACGGGCGCCTCGCCGAAGATGACGGAGCGGGAGTAGTTGTCGCGGATCTCCTGCCAGATCTCCACCGAGTTGGGCACGTTGGGCACCTCGACGGTGCGGGAGGCCTGGTCGGCGAAGGTCTCGTAGGCCGGGTTGGCCTCGAAGTAGTCGGGGTAGGTGCCGGTCAGGTCGTCGCGGATCGGCATCTGGCCGGTCAGCTCGAGCAGCTGGCCGTCCTGCTCCTCGCTGGTGGCGAACTTCAGCACCTCCCAGGCGGTCTCCTGGTTGTCGCACGCCGAGTAGAGCGCGACGTTCTTGGCGTCGGAGAAGGTGTAGGTCTCCTCGGCCGGGGTGCCCTGGCTGGTCGGCACCGGCACCACGCCCCAGTCGACGCTCTCGCCGTAGACCTTGACCGCCCACGGGCCGACCACCGACATGGCGGCGACGCCGTCGGCGAAGGAGTCGCCGTCGTACTTCTCCTTGGGGCTCAGGCCCTCGGCGTACAGCTGCGCCCAGAAGTCCCACACGGCCGTGCCGGCCTCGTCGTCGAAGGTGGCGGTGCCGTCCTCGATGGTCTGGCTGCCGCCGGACTCGGCGGCGTAGAGCGGGTAGAAGTCGAACCAGGACTGGAAGAACTCGCTGGTCGGCGCCGGGTAGATCGCCGCCTTGGAGACACCCGCGTCGACGAGCTTCTTGCTCGTCGCCACGAACTCGTCGTACGTCGACAGCGGGGGGTTCTCGGCGTCGATGCCGGCCTTCTCGAAGAGCGCCTTGTTGTAGAAGATCATCACCGGGTTCTGCTTCCACGGGATCTGGTAGTACTTCTCGTCCGGCGACCGGTACTGGGTGGCGAGGTCGCCGCTGCGCTCCTCGACGTACGCCGCGCCGTCCTCGAAGTCGTCGAGCGCGACCAGGCCGCCCTGCTTCTGGAACTGCGGCACGGCGGCGGGGCTGGTGTTGAAGACCAGGCACGGCGCGTTGCCGGCGGTGATCGCAGCACCGATGACCTCCTCGGAGGTCTTGCCGGCGGGGATCTCCTGGGCGGTGACCTCCTGGTCGGGGTTGGCGTCGTTCCACGCCTCGACCATCTGCTCGCCCCAGGCGATCTCCTCGGGGTTGTTGGAGAGCCAGATCTTGATGGGGCCGGTGGCGCCACGCGCCTCCTCGGCGTCTCCCCCACCACCGCAGGCGGCGGTGAGGCCCAGGGTCAGGGCGAGGGCGGTGCCGGTCACGAGGCGGCGGTTCATGGGCGGTCTCCTTGGTGGGTGAGGGTCGGTGCAGGTGCGGTGGAGGCGCGCACCACGAGGCGCGCCGGAGGGACGTCGGTCTCGCCGGTCCCGCCGTTCTCGCCGGTCTCGCCGGTCTCGCCGGTCTCGCCGGTCGAGTCGGTCGAGACCCCGTCGACGAGCTGCAGCAGTCGTCGGGCGGCGGCACGCCCCCAGGCGACGACGTCGGTGCGCACCGTGGTGAGGGCCGGCCGCAGGTGGGCGGCGATCTCGGTGTCGTCGAAGCCGGTGATCGAGAGCTCGGTGGGCACGTCGACGCCGCGCTCGTGGGCGACGCCGAGACCGGCGGTGGCCATCAGGTCGTTGGCGTAGACGATCGCGGTGGGTCGCTCGGCGAGGTCGAGCAGCTGCGCGGTGGCGCGGGCGCCGGACTCGGCGCTGAAGTCGGCCTCGACGACCGGCCCGACGGCGACGCCGGCCTCGCGCAGCACCTGCTCCCAGGCACCGCGTCGCGAGCGACCGTGCACCAGCTGCTGCGGGCCGGCCACGTGGGCGATCCGGGTGTGGCCGAGGTCGAGGAGGTGCTGCACGGTCTCGCGCACGGCGGGGGCGTCGTCCGCCCCGCACGCGACCTGGCGGGGCCCCCAGCTCTCGCCGAGGTCGGGCCCCACGAGCACCGCGGGCAGGTCGAGCTCGGCGAGCAGCGCCGGGCGGGTGTCGTCGACGTGCAGGTCGGTGACGAGCACGCCGTCGACCCGCCCCTCCGCGACCAGCCGGCGGTACGCCGCGTGGTCGTCGCGCTCGGCCACCTGCAGCAGCAGGGCGTGGCCGCGCTCCGAGAGCACGGTCTCGAGGCCGGCGATGAAGGAGGGGAAGAAGGCGTCGGCGCGCAGCACCTCCGGCGCCCGGGCGAGCACCAGGCCCACGGCGAGCGCCCGGCTCGTCGAGAGCGCCCGCGCCCCCGCGCTCGGCGTCCAACCCATCGAGGCGGCCACGTCGAGGATGCGCCGCCGGGTGTCGCTGGAGATGCCGGGCCGGTCGTTGAGCGCGAAGGACACCGCCCCCTTGGAGACGCCCGCGGCGCGGGCGACATCGGTGATCGTGGGGCGGGCCATGGCGCCACCTAAACCGGTTTAGTGACGTGTGTCAACCGTCACATCCCCCTCGACCCGCCCCAGATGCACGCCGACCCGCCTCAGATGACGGCATCTCAGGCGGATCGGCGAGACCTGCGACCAGCCGCGCGTGTGCGCGCACCCGCCGGGTCGGCGCGCAGGCGGAACGGGTCGGGGTCAGACGCCGACGACGTGGCCGCGCAGGGCCTTGACGCGAGCGACCACCTGGAGGAGCTCGACCTCGGCGAAGCCGGTCGCCTCCAGCGCCTGCGTCAGGTACTCGACGATCCGGTCGTACTCCGGGCCCGAGATGTCGAGGCCCGCGTGGGCGCGGGTGAGTCGGTGGCCGAGCTCGGCGTCGGAGGTGTCGCGCTCGGGTCCCAGCTGCAGCACGATCAGCAGGAAGTCGGTCTGGTGACGCTGCAGCTGGGCGAGGTCGACGCCGTCGAAGTACGGCGCCAGCGTGGGGTCGGCGAGCACCCGGTCGTAGAAGTCGCGCACGGCGGAGGAGAGGACCCGCACACTCGTCATGGCCGGAGCCTGACCGGTTCGTCCACCCTTGTCACGGTGCGGGTGTGCACCGGGCGTGTCCCGCCTCAGGGCAGGCGGGCGCGGACGACGTCGTCGAGCACGCCGAGCGGCAGCGCGCCGGAGTCGAGCACCGCGCTGTGGAAGGCCTTGACCGAGAAGTCGGCGCCCTGGCGCTGCTCGGCCTCGGCCCGCATCCGCTGGATCTCCAGGCGGCCGACCATGTAGGAGCAGGCCTGGCCGGGCGTCACGAGGTAGCGGTCGATCTCCGGGCGGACGACGCCCTCGGTCAGCGGCGAGTTGTCGACCATGTAGCGCACCGCCTGCTCGCGGCTCCAGCCGAGCGCGTGCACGCCGGTGTCGACGACGAGCCGGCAGGCGCGCATCGAGTCGGCGGCGTACATGCCGAGCCGGTCGACCGGTCCCGAGTAGAGCCCCATCTCGTCGGAGAGCCGCTCGGTGTAGAGCCCCCACCCCTCGGCGTACGCCGAGTTGCGCAGGTGCTTGCGGAAGGCGGGCACGTCGTCGAGCTCGGAGGCGATCGCGATCTGCAGGTGGTGCCCGGGGATGCCCTCGTGGAAGGCCATCGCCTCCAGCTCGAAGGTGCCCCAGGAGGGGACGTCGTCGACGTTGACGAAGAAGGTGCCGCCACGGCTGCCGTCGGGCGCCGGCGGGTAGTAGAAGGCCTTGGCGCCCGTGGTCGTCGACCGCACCGCGCAGGGGGCCTGCGGCAGCACCTCGAACCACTCCGGCATCGCCTCCCACGCGCGCGCCATGGCGACCTCGGAGTCCTCGACCAGCTGCTCGCCGCGCTGGTAGTGCAGCGCGGGGTCGGTGCGCATCGCGGTGAAGATCTGCTGCAGGTCGTCGGTGCCGACGACCTCCGGCCCAAGGGCGCGGTACTCCTCCGCGAGCTTGTCGACCTGGGCCAGCCCGATCTCGTGGATCTCCTGGGCGGTCTCGTCGGTGGTCGTGTAGTAGCGCAGCGCCGCGGCGTAGGTCGCCTCCCCGTCGGGCAGGTGGGCGAGCCCGGCGCGGTCGTCGGGACGACCGAGAGCCAGCACCTCGTCGCGCAGCACCGAGCGGTACGCCGCGATCCCCGGCCGGACGTCGTCGGCGACGGCGTCGCGCAGCCGCGCCTTCCAGCCGTCGACGTCGAGCCCGTCGGGCGGGGACGCCGTGCGCATCAGGGCCGCGTCGGCCACGGGCGTCTGCAGCACGGCGTCGAGCTGGGCGATCGTGTCGGCCACCGCGAAGGCCGCGGGCACCCGTCCGGCGGCCACGCCCTCGCGGGCCCGCTCGGCCATCTCGGTGAAGTGACGACCGATGCCGCGGTACTTCGCGACCATGGCCTCGGCCACCTCCGCCGTCGGCAGCGAGAGCATCGGCACGACGATCCCCAGCGAGACCTGCAGCCCGAAGATCGGGTCGGCGGCGAGCTCCGCGAGCCGCGTCTCGGCGAGGTCGGCCCGGGCGCGCGCGTCGGCGACGAGCACGGCCCGGGTGGTGCGCTGCTCGTCGGTCAGCCCGTCGGGGTCGACCGCCTCGGCGCGGCGGGCGAAGTCGCGGGCCGCGGCGATCTCGGCGTCCTCCGCGGCCCGCGAGCCCTCCTCGAAGCGCCCGACGTCGGCGTACTCCCCCAGCAGGTGGGCGCTCGTCGGGTGGGCGCGGAGGTGGTGCTGCCAGTAGTCCTCGGCGAGCTGGTCGATGGTCTCGGTCGCGTCGCTGGTCACGTGCCCCAACCTATGCACGCGACTCCGCGCCGTGGCCGACGCCCTCCAGCCCCAGCTGCCGCGTGGTCTCCTCGCGCATCTGCACCTTGCGGATCTTGCCGGTCACCGTCATCGGGAACTCCTCGACGACCAGCACGTAGCGCGGGATCTTGTAGTGCGCCAGCCGGCCGGTGGCGAAGGCCCGCACGCCCTCGGCGTCGAGCGGCTCCGCGCCCTCGCGCAGCTTGACCCAGGCGGCGAGCTCCTCGCCGTACCGCTCGTCGGGGACGCCGATCACCTGCACGTCCTCGACGTCGGGGTGGGTGTAGAGGAACTCCTCGATCTCGCGGGGGTAGATGTTCTCCCCGCCCCGGATCACCATGTCCTTGATCCGGCCGACGATGTTGCAGTAGCCGTCCTCGCGCATCTCGGCGAGGTCGCCGGTGTGCATCCAGCCGTCCGGGTCGACCGCCTCGGCGGTCTTGTCGGGGTCGTCCCAGTAGCCCAGCATCACCGAGTAGCCCCGGGTGCAGAGCTCGCCCGCCGTGCCGCGGGGCACGGTCTCGCCGGTCGCCGGGTCGACCACCTTGATCTCGACGTGGGGGTGCACCCGCCCGATCGTCGCCGTACGCCGCTCCAGGTCGTCGTCGTCGCGGGTCTGGCAGGAGACCGGGGAGGTCTCGGTCATGCCGTAGGCGATCGAGACCTCGGCCATGTGCATGTCGTCGACGCAGCGCCGCATCACCTCGACCGGGCAGATCGAGCCGGCCATGACGCCGGTGCGCAGGCTGGAGAGGTCGTGCTCGGCGAAGGTCGGGTGGTGCTGCATCGCGATGAACATGGTCGGGACGCCGTAGAGCCCGGTGCAGCGCTCCTCGGCCACGCACCGCAGCGTGGTCTCGGGGTCGAAGCCGGGTGCCGGGATCACCATCGTGGCGCCGTGGGAGATGCAGCCGAGGTTGCCCATCACCATGCCGAAGCAATGGTAGAAGGGCACCGGGATGCAGAGCCGGTCCTCCTCGGTGAAGCGGATCAGCTCGGTGGTGAAGAAGCCGTTGTTGAGGATGTTGCGGTGGCTCAGCGTCGCGCCCTTGGGGTAGCCCGTGGTGCCGCTGGTGTACTGGATGTTGATCGGGTCGAGCGGCGAGAGCTTCTCGTCGAGCAGCTCCGCGAGGGTGACGCCGGGGTCGGAGACGGTGGCCGCCGCCCACTCCTCGCTGCCGAGGTAGAGCACCTGCTCCACCGGGGTGTCGCCGACGACCTCCTCGACCATGGCGCGATAGTCGCTGGTCTTGAAGCTCTCCGCCGAGATCAGCAGCCGCACGCCCGACTGGTTCAGCGCGTAGGCGAGCTCGTGGGTGCGGTAGGCGGGGTTGATGTTGACCAGGATCGCGCCGATCTTGGCCGTCGCGACCTGGACGATCGTCCACTCGGCGCAGTTGGGCGCCCAGATGCCGACCCGGTCGCCCTTGCCGATGCCCGCCCGGCGCAGCCCGACGGCCAGCGCGTCGACGTCGCGGTCGAGCTCGGCCCAGGTCCAGCGGCGCCCGGTGGCGTACTCGACCAGCGCCTCCCGGTCGGGGTGGCGCGCGACCGTGGCCTCGAAGGTCTGCCCGATCGTGCCCTCGAGCAGCGGCGGCTCGGTCTCTCCAGCGGCGTAGGACTCCATCCTCGGACCCTAGGAGGCAGGCTGGCCGCGCGCCAGGATTTGCCGGGAGGTCAGCGGCGTACGGCGAGCAGCGCCCCGGGCGCCACGGTGTACGACGGCCATGCCTCGTCGCCCACGGAGATGCTCACCGTGGTCGGGGCGTCGGCCGCGTTGCGCACGAGCACGCCCACGCTGCCGTCGGGAGCGACGAAGGCGACCTGGTCGACGCCGTCGCCGTCGACCCGGGACCCCACCACACGGGAGCCCTTCGGGGCGGCGCGGTCGAGCATCGTCAGGACCGTCAGCTCGGGCTCGGGCGCGACCTGGTCGCCGTCGACGGTGAGCAGCCCGCGGCAGTCGGCACAGCCCTGCGCGGACTGCGTGTCGCGGGGGCCGTGGTCGGGGTCGAGCGCGAGGTTCCACATCATCAGCCCGGTCGACCCGGCCGCCACGCTGTCGACGACGAGGTGCCGCAGGTCCCAGGCGAAGGTCTTGTCCCAGGCACCGGTCGTGCCCGTGCACTCGGAGACGATCGCGGGCACGGGGAGCGGCCGCATCGCGGCGGGCTCGCCCTCGTAGCAGTGGAAGGCGGCGCCGTCGAAGGAGGCGAAGGGCGCCCCGCTGAGCACCTGGTCGAAGACGTCACGGTCGCCCCAGTTGTCGTCCCCGGCCCAGAGGTCGACCTCGACCGGGAGCCGGTCGCGTACCAGCTCGCCCAGCTCGGCCTGCTGGTCGGAGGTCATCGTCATGGAGGCGTAGTCGTGGCTGACGGTCGGCTCGTTGCCCAGCGTCACGGCGGCGACCGGCACCCCGGCGGCGATCAGCTCGTCGACCTGCGAGCTCAGCATCGCGGCGTAGTCGTCGAGGACGTCGCCACGCAGCGCGCCGCCGCGCAGCGAGTCGCTGGTCTTCATCGACGCCGGCGCGCTCCACGGCGTCACGACCACCTGGAGGTCGGGGCGCTGCTCGGCCAGCTGCCGGACCACCGCGACCGCGGCCTCGGCGCGGGGGTGGGGCGTGGCGCGCTCGCCGTCCCAGTCCCAGGTCCAGTCCTCGGTGGAGAAGTCGGTGGAGGTCAGCGGCAGCCGCACCCAGGAGACCGGGCCGAGCAGCTCGCCCCAGGTCTCCTCGGGAGCCTGCTGCAGCAGCTCGACCGACGCGTCGGTCAGCGCGCCGCCGACGCCTCGCCAGACCTGCTTCGTCGCGTCGGGGTCCACGGCGAGGCGGACGCCGTCGGCGGAGGCCACCTCGGCCTCGAGGATCTCGCCGGCTCCATCGGGCGACGCGGTCCACGCGCCGGTCGTCGGCAGGGCCGGCGCGGACGTCGGGTCCGTGTCGCCCGGGTCGTCGGCGGCACCGCCGTCGGAGGCAGGACCCAGCAGCCGCCAGGGCTGCGCGAGCAGCACGACCGCGACCGCGACGACGGCCGCCAGGACCGCCCACCAGCTGCGCTTCATCCGTCCACCACCAGACCCTTCCGAGACTGGGACGCGGTCGCCCCCGACGGGGTTCCCCCGACGCGCTCGGCACCGTCACCCGATGGTCTCACCCGCAGCGGCGTCGCGTCTCCACCGCGGCGCCCGGCGCGCCCCGGGGTCGCGACGGTGAACGCGGCGGCCGCGCACGGCGTACCCCCTCGTGCAGCAGCACCGCTGCCTCCCGAGAAGAGGTCCCGCCATGTCCCGCACCCGCACCGCCCTCGTCGCCGGCGCGCTCAGCGCCACGCTCGCCGTCCCCTTCCTGCCCGCCGGCTCGTCGGCCGCCACCGCGAAGAGCTGGTCACCGTCGAAGTACGGCAAGGTCGCGGTCGGCCTCGTCGACGGCGACACCCTGGTGCGCTTCAGCACCAACCGTCCCGACCGGGTCCGCGTGCTCGGCCGCATCTCCGGCCTGCAGGGCGACAGCACCCTGGTCGGCATCGACTACCGGGTGCAGGACAACAGGCTGTACGCCGTCGGCGACGCCGGCGGCGTCTACGTGCTCAAGGGGAGCGGCAAGGCCCGCAAGGTGAGCCAGCTGACGGTGGCCCTCGAGGGCAGCGAGTTCGGCGTCGACTTCAACCCCGCCGCCGACCGGCTCCGGGTGGTCAGCGACACCGGCCAGAACCTGCGCCACGACGTCAACCCCGGTGGCGCGACCATCGCGGACGTGACGCTGACCTATCCCCCGGCCACCGCACCGGTCGCCGGCGTCACCGCGGCGGCGTACACCAACAACGACCTCGACGCCGACACCGGCACCTCGCTCTTCGTCGTCGACACCGCGCTCGACCAGGTGGCGCTGCAGTCGCCCGCCAACAACGGCACCCTGGCGCCGACCGGCAAGCTGGGCGTGGCCGCCGGGTCCGACGCCGGATTCGACATCGACCGGCGCAACCACGGCTGGGCGTCGCTGCAGATCGGCGGCCGGCAGCAGCTGGTCTCCGTCGACCTGCTCTCCGGCGACGTCGCCCGCCGCGGCGCCTTCCCGAAGCGGCTCCCGGTCAGCGACCTGGCCTTCCCGACCCGCTGACCCGTCGCAGGTACGCCGCGACGCGCTCGTCGTCCCACCCGCGCGACTCGCGCAGGCCGGCGGCGAGCGTGTCGGCGTACGCCGGTGCGGGTGGGCGGTGGGGCACGGCGTCGATGCCGCCCGGGGCGGTGAAGACGAGCATGGGGTGACCGTCGAGCCGGCCGACCTCGACGAGCGTCTCGTAGCGCCCCGGGCCGACCTCGTGGCGATCGGCGAACCCGTCGAGCAGGACCTGCTCGACGGGGTCGCCGGGCCCGGGCTCGCGGTACATCTCCTGCGCCGCGATGTCGGCGAACTGCTCGACCGTCACCAGGTAGGCGCGGGCGTGGGTCGGACCACGGTCGACCGCCTCGTGGTCGTAGAAGGCGACGCCGCCACCCCACTGCTGCGACTCGCCCGCGAAGTAGAGCGCCCCCGGCAGGTCGACTGCGGCGTCGCGGCTCGGGAGGGTGCGGTCGCGGGCGCCGGGGTTGCGCCGGCTGCCCCCGACGGGCGTCCCGCCCTCGAGGTAGCTGAGCAGGCGCGCCCGGGACATGTTGGAGCCGTAGCTGACGTACCAGACCAGGGTGCTCATGTCGGTGGACGACGCTAGCGTCGCGCCATGTCGCAGGCCGACGCGCCCCGGGTGCACGTGGAGACTCCCGAGCAGTGGCACGCCTGGCTCGCCGAGCACCACGCGGCCGGCGGTGGCTGCTGGGTGGTGTGGTGGAAGCGGTCGACCGGGAGGCCTGCGCCCGACGACGACGACCTCGTCTGCGAGGCGCTCGCGGTGGGCTGGATCGACGCGACCTCCAAGGGCCTCGACGACGAGCGCACCTCGATGTGGTTCTCGCCCCGGCGTGCCGGGAGCGGGTGGTCGCGGCCCAACAAGCAGCGGCTCGAGCGGCTGCTGGCCGAGGGGCGGATGCGACCGGCCGGCCTCGCGGCGGTCGAGCGCGCCCGTGCCGACGGCAGCTGGACGCTGCTCGACGACGTCGAGGACCTCGTCGTCCCCGACGACCTGGCGGCGGCCCTCGACGAGCGCGGCGCCCGATCGACCTGGGACGCCCTCTCCCCGAGCGCCCGCAAGGAGGCGCTCACCTGGCTGGTGCAGGCCAAGCGCGCCGCGACCCGGGAGACGAGGGTCTCCCGGGTCGCGGAGCGCACGGCCGAAGGCTCACGCCCCCGGCCCTGACGCCGAGCTCAGTCGTGCGCGCCGTGCACCACGCGGTCGTGGCGCAGCGAGGTGTTGCGGGTCTCCTTGACCGCGAGCACCGCGATGATCGTCAGCACCGACGTCACGACGATGTACCAGCCGACGGCCGCGGTGTTGGGGTCGCTGGTGTCGTTGCCGAGCAGGCGCAGGGCGACCAGCGGGGCGATGGCGCCCGCGAGGATGGAGGCCAGCTGGTAGCCCACCGAGGCGCCCGTGTAGCGCACCGAGGTGCCGAAGAGCTCGGAGAAGAAGGCCGCCTGGGGGCCGTACATCAGCGCGTGGAGCATCAGGCCCACCACGACCGCGAGGGTCAGCGACCCGGCGGTGCCGCGCTCGACCAGGGGGAAGAAGGCGAAGGTCCAGGCGCCGACCCCGATCGCGCCGGCGATGTAGAGCGGCTTGCGGCCGACCTTGTCGGAGAGCAGCGAGACGAGCGGGATCCACACGAAGTGCACCGCCGAGCCGATCAGCAGCGCCTGGAGGATCGGCCCGCGACCCTGGCCGTCGTACGTCGTGACGTAGGTGATGACGATGATGGTGAAGATGTAGTACGAGGTGTTCTCCGCCAGGCGCATGCCCATGGCGCAGAAGACCTCCTTGGGGTAGCGCCGGAAGACCTCGACGATCGGGATGTGGCTCTTCTCCGACTTCTTGGCCTCGATCTCGGCCTGCGCCTCCTTGAAGACGGGCGAGTCCTCGATGGAGAGCCGGATGTAGAGACCGATGAGCACCAGCACGGCCGAGAGCAGGAAGGGGATCCGCCAGCCCCAGGCCTGGAAGGTCTCCTCGCTCTGCACCAGGGCGAGCACCCACAGCACGGCGGTCGCGAGCAGGTTGCCCAGCGCCACGCCGGCCTGCGGCCAGGAGCTCCAGAAGCCTCGGCGCGCGTCGTCGCCGTGCTCGGCGACCATGAGCACCGCGCCGCCCCACTCGCCGCCGACGGCGAAGCCCTGCAGCAGGCGGCAGACCAGCAGCAGGATCGGCGCCGCGACGCCGATGGTGGCGTAGGTGGGCAGCAGGCCGATCGCGAAGGTGGCCGCACCCATGAGCATCAGCGAGGTGACGAGCATCTTCTTGCGGCCCAGGCGGTCGCCGAAGTGCCCGAAGACGACCCCGCCCAGGGGGCGGGCCACGAAGCCGAGGGCGTAGGTGCCGAAGGCCAGCAGGGTCGCGGTGACGGGGTCGCCCTCGGGGAAGAAGAGGGCACCGAAGACCAGCGCGGCGGCGGAGCCGTAGAGGAAGAAGTCGTACCACTCGACGGCGGTGCCGATGAGGCTGGCGAAGACGACCTTGACGATGTGGGGCTTGTCCTCGCCCTGCTCCGAGGGCGGCCGTTGCTCGGCGGTGGTGGACATGGTGCTTCTCCTTCGTGGGCGGTGGTGCGTGGGTCGGGTGCTCAGGCGGCGGTCCAGCCACCGTCGAGGCGGTAGCTGGAGCCGGTGAGCGAGTCGGTGCCGGGGCCGCAGAGGAAGGCGACGACGCCGGCCACCTCGGCGGGCTCGACGAGGCGCTTGACGGGCTGGCGGGCCAGGAGGACCTCGTCGAGCACCTCGTCCTCGCTGATGCCGTGGCTGCGGGCCTGGTCGGCGACCTGGCCCTCCACGAGCGGGGTGCGGACGTAGCCGGGGGCCACGGTGTTGCTGGTGACGCCGGTGCCGGCGGCCTCGAGCGCGATCACCTTGCTCAGGCCCTCCAGGCCGTGCTTGGCGCTCACGTAGGCCGCCTTGTACGCCGAGGCGCGGTGGCCGTGCACGGAGCTGACGTGCACCAGGCGGCCCCAGCCGCGCTCGTACATGCCGGGCAGCAGCTCGCGGGCGAGCAGGAAGGGCGCCTGCAGCATCACGCGGTGGATCAGCGCGAAGCGGTCGGGGTCGAAGTCCTGCACGGGTGCGACGTGCTGCAGGCCGGCGTTGTTGACCAGCACGTCGACGCCCCGCTCGCCCAGGCCCAGCTCGGCGACGGCCCGGGGGTCCCCGAGGTCGACCGCCAGTCCCTCGCCGCCGAGCTCGGCGGCCGCGTCCTTGACGCCGGCCTCGTCGAGGTCGAGCAGCAGCAGCGCGGCGCCCTCGGCGGCGAGCCGCTCGGCGACGGCGCGGCCGATGCCGCTGGCGGCGCCGGTCACCAGGGCGGTACGCCCGGCCAGCGCGGGTGTGATCGAGGTCATGGCGCGTGACGCTACGCGGACACTGTGACCGGCACCATGTTCCGCGAACCCATGCTCCGGAGCCGGAAGTGTGGGGCGAGCACATGCTCAGCGGCGCAGGCGCACCAGCTGCAGCGCGAGCTGCACGTCGAGCCGGTGCGCGGGGTCGCGCCAGCCCTCACCCAGCAGCGACCCGACCCGGTCGAGGCGCTGGGTGACCGTGTTGGGGTGCACGTGCAGCAGCTCGGCCGTGTCCCGCAGGGCCCCACCGGCGTCGCACCACGCCTGCAGCGTCTCCACCAGGCTGGTGCCGCGCGCGGCGTCGTACGCCAGCACGGGGCCGAGGGTGCCGTGCACGAACTCCTCGAGCTCGGCCGGCCCGTGGCGGCCGAGCAGCAGCCGCGCGAGCCCGAGACCGGCGGGCTCGGCGACCTCGCCCGTGCGGCCGAGCCGCTCGAGCGTGCGCAGCGTGCCCGTCGCCTCGGCGTACGCCGCCGCCACGCCGTCGAGGCCGTCGGCGACCGCCACGGTGCCGGCGGTGGTGCCGCCCAGCCGCTCGGAGAGCGCGTGGCCCAGCTCGGGGGCCGTGCTCTGGGCCAGCAGCACGCTCAGGCCCTCGTGGACGACGCCCAGACCCTGCAGCTCCGCGGCCAGTGCGGCGACCAGCCGGGCCGGCGGGCGCTCCGCGGTGTGGCGCGAGACGGCCAGCGCCAGCTCGCCGTCGAGCCGGGCCCCCTGCTGCCGGACCCGCTCACGCAGCCGCAGCTGGTCGGGGGTCCGCCCGGTGACGAGGTCGACGAGCAGCTCGCCGCGCACCCGGCCCTCGGCCTCGGCGGCGCTGCGCTCGAAGAGCAGCACCATCGCGGTCACCAGCGCGCCGCGCTCCAGGGTGCGACGCTCGGGCAGGCCCATCGGTCCGTCGGTGCGCAGCACGAGGGTGCCGAGGTGGTCGTCGGCCGCCGCCGCGGCCGCGACCCAGACGCCGTCGTCGGTGACCGCGCAGCGCCCGGTGCGCAGTGCGGTGGCGACGACCGGGTCGGTGCCGTCGGGGCCGTCGGGGCCGTCGGGGCCGTCGGGGCCGGGTCGAGCGCCCGCCAGCGGCGCCCCCGTCTCGTCGTAGACCGCGACCGAGCCGCCCAGCACCTCGCCCAGCACCCCGGCGACCTCGGCCACGCCACCGCGGTGCAGCAGCACGTCGGTGAGCAGGTCGTGCGCGTGCGCCGCGCGCTCCGTCGCCTCGCTCCGGCTGCGCAGGGCGGCGTTGGCCTCGTCGGCGGCGGCCACGGCGGCGCGGGTGCGCTCGAAGAGCCGGGCGTTCTCCAGCGCCACGGCGGCGTGGGCCGCGAAGGAGGTCAGCAGCGCCACCTCCCCGGCCGGGAAGGGCCGCACCCGGCGGTGCACGGCCAGCAGGGCCCCGATGACCACGCCCTCGACGACCAGCGGCACGCCCAGGATCGCCCGGATCTGCTCGCCGGCCACCGCGTCGTCGATGTAGTCGCGGTGCACGAAGCGCTCGTCGGACTGGTAGTCCTCGGTGAAGTACGGCGCTCCCGCCTGCGCCACCAGCCCCAGCAGGCCGGTGCCTAGCGGCAGCCGCAGCCGTCGGAACTCCGCGGTGAGGGCGCCGTCGGTCACCTTCATGTACGACGCCCCCTCCTCCTCGTCGTTGAGGGAGAGGTAGGTCATGTCGGCGCCCAGCAGCTGTCGTGCCCGGCGCACGATCGCGGTCAGGATGTCGTCGAGGTCGCGGATCGCGGTCAGGTCGCGGGCGGTCTCGTAGAGCGCCGTCAGCTCGGCCTCGCGGCTGTGCTGGAGCTCCCGCTGCTCGCGGATCCGGTGCGCGAGCACGCGCTCCCGCTCCCCCGCGCCGCGCAGCGCCGCGTCGAGCTGCTCGCGTCCGGCGCCGGCCAGCAGCAGCTCGAGCACCCGGGCCTCCATGAGCGTGACCCTAGACTTGCGCGGATGTCCACGTCGTCGCCCCGGTCGCTCGCCGACCAGCTGCGTGGCTGGCCCGACGAGCGGCTGGCCCGGCTGCTGGCGGCCCGTCCCGACCTGGCGACCCCGGCACCCCACGACTCCTCGCAGCTCGCGGCGCGGGTCGTCGTCCGCGCCTCCGTGCTGCGCGCGCTCGACCGGCTCGACGTGCTCGAGCTCGCGGTGCTCCAGGCGCTGGTGCAGGGCACCGAGCCGCACGACCTGCCGGCGGGCAAGCGCGCGGTCGACGACGCCCTGGTGACCGTGACCGACCTCGCCCTGGCCTGGGGTACGCCGCCGCGCCCCGTGACCGCGGTGGCCGAGCTGCTGCGGCTGCCCGACGGACCCGCCGAGCCCGACCTCGACGCGCTGCCACCCGCGGCGCGCGCCGTCGTGGACACGCTCGTCGCCGAGGGCGCCGACGGCCGCTGGGGCGGCCGTGCCGGGCCCACAGCCGACCTGGTGGCGGCCGGGCTGCTGGTGCGCACCGACGCCCAGCACGTGACCATGCCCTGGTCGGTGCGGCTCGCGGCCTGGGCCGGCACCCCGCTCGACCGGGCCCCCGAGCTCGCGACCTCGGCCCGCGACCAGGCGATGGTCGACCGCGCCGCTGCCGGGGCGGCGTTCGAGCTGGTGCGCCGCACCGAGCTGCTGCTCGACCTGTGGGGCAGCCACCCCCCGACCGCGCTCAAGGCGGGCGGGCTCGGTGTCCGCGACCTCCGGTCGGCCGCGACCCTGCTGCACCTGGAGCCCGACGAGGCGGCGCTCGTCATCGAGACCGCCGCGGCGGCCGGCCTGCTCGGCACCGGCATGACCGACGACCTCGACGCCGCGTGGCTGCCCACCGACGGCTTCGACGCCTGGCAGTCCCACGGCGTCGCCGAGCGGTGGCTGACGCTCGCCCGCGCCTGGCTCGACGGCTCCAGGCTGGTCTCGGCGGTGGGAGGCCGCGTCGCCGACAAGCCGGTCAACGCGCTCTCCCCCGATCTCGAGCGCGCGTGGCTGCGCGACCTGCGGCACGACGTCGTGGCCACCGTCGCCTCGCTGCCGCCGGGCGAGGTGCTGGCCGCCGGCACCGGCACGGCGTCGGTCGTGCAGCGGCTGCGCTGGCACCGCCCCCGGCGTCCGGCCTCGCGCTGGGACCAGGTCGAGCCGCTGCTCGCGCAGGCCGCCCAGCTGGGCCTCACGGCGCTCGGCGGGGTGGCGTCGTACGCCCGCGACCTCGACGACGGCGACCCGGCGGCGGGGCTTGCCCCGCTGCTGCCGCGCCCGGTCGACCACGTGCTGGTGCAGGCCGACCTCACCGCCGTGGCCCCCGGCCCGCTCGAGCACGAGGTCGCACGGCGGCTGGCGATGGTGGCCGACGTGGAGTCCCGCGGCGGCGCCACCGTCTACCGCTTCGACGCCGGCTCGGTGCGGCGCGCCTTCGACGCCGGGTGGGCGACCGCCGAGGTCCACGACTTCCTCACCGAGGTCTCCCGGACGCCGGTCCCCCAGGCGCTCAGCTACCTCGTCGACGACGTCGCCCGCCGCTTCGGCACGGTGCGCGCCGGGCACGCCGAGTCCTTCCTGCGCAGCGACGACGAGACCGCGCTGGCGGAGCTGGTGCACTCCCCCGCCGCCGCGTCGCTGCGGCTGCGCCGCATCGCGCCCACCGTGGTCGTCTCCGACGTGCCGCTGGGCACGCTGCTGCCGCGGCTGCGCGAGCTCGGCGTCGCCCCGGTGGTCGAGGCGGTCGACGGCACCGTGCGGGTCGCCCGACCCGACGTCTTCCGGTCGCGCACTCCGCGCCACCGCGCCCCGGTCGGCCTGCGCACCACGGCCCGCACCAGCGCGGTCGTCGCCGCCGTCCGGGCCGGCGACCACGCCGCGACCACGCGCCGCGCCCGCACGCAGGCCGCGGTCGGCCCGACCGAGGTGATCGCGCTGCTGCGCGAGTGCGCCGAGAGCAGCGACGACGCCGCCCGCGTGGTCATCGGCTACGTCGGCGACGACGGCACCGTGGGCGAGCGCGTCGTCCGGCCACGTCGCGTCGAGGGCGGCCGGCTCACGGCGTACGACGAGCGCAGCGAGGTCGAGCGCTCCTTCGCGATCCACCGCATCACCGCGGCCACGCGCACCTCCTGACACGCTGGGGCCATGACGGCGCGGATCCGGGACCTGACCGACGAGGAGTGCCGTCGGGCGCTGGTGCTCAAGTGGGGCACGACCGCAGCGGGGGTGATCCCGGCGTGGGTGGCGGAGATGGACTACGCCCTCGCGCCCGTCGTGCACGAGGCGCTGGCGCGAGCGGTCGCCGACGGCGTCACCGGCTACCCGGTCTACGACGACCAGCCCGAGCTGGGCGAGGCGTACGCCGGCTTCGCCCACCGTCACTTCGGCTGGGAGGTGGCACCGCACCGCGTGCGACCCACCTCCGACGTCACGGCCGGCATCCGGGTGGCGCTCGACGTGCTCAGCGACCCGGGGCCGGTCGTGCTGCCGGTCCCCGCCTACCACCCCCAGCTCGACGTCGTGGGGCTCACCGGCCGCGAGCGCGCCGACCTCGTGCTCGACGCCGACGCCGCCCGGGCCGAGCTCGACCTCGACCGGCTCGACGCGCTGCTCGCAGGGGGCGCGCGCACGCTGCTGCTCACCCAGCCGCACAACCCGTGGGGCCGCGTCTTCAGCCGCGCCGAGCTCGAGGGCGTGCGCGACGTCGTGCTGCGCCACGGCGCGCGCGTGGTCAGCGACGAGATCCACGCCCCGCTGGTGCTGCCGGGCGCCGAGCACGTGCCCTACCTCTCCCTCGAGGGCACCGCCGACCACGCCGTGGCCGTGGTGGCCGCCTCCAAGGCCTTCAACACCGCGGGGCTGCGCTGCGCCCAGATCGTCACGGGCGACGACGCCACCGCGCGCACCCTGCGCGAGGTCCCCATGGCGCGCAACGACTCGTGGTCGCCACTGGGCGAGGTGGCCGCCGTGGCGGCCTACCGCGACGGCGACGCGTGGCTCGCGGCGCTGCTCGAGCGGCTCGACGGCCTGCGCGCGCTGCTCGGCGAGCAGCTCGCGACCCACCTGCCGCACGTGCGGATGCGGCCGCTCGAGGCCACCTACCTGGCCTGGCTCGACGTGCGCGCCAGCGGCCACGACGACCCGGCGGCCGAGGCGCTGGCCCACGGCGTACGGCTGGCACCCGGGCACCACTACCACCCGGGGCTGGCCGGCCACGTGCGGCTCAACCTGGCCACCTCGCCCGAGCGGCTCACCGAGATCGTGAGGCGGTTGGGCGCCGCCTGGTAGGCACGAAGGATGCGACCGCTGCTGCTGCTCCTGGTCTCGTGCCTGCTCCTGGGGTGCGCGACCCAGCCGCGCGCGGCCGACTCCGAGGCCGGCGAGACCGACGCCGGATCGCTGGCCGGCGAGGAGCTGCCGTCGGAGTCCCCGACCCCGACGGCGCAGCCGGAGGAGGAGCGCACCGCCGAGCCCCCGCGCGAGCTGCGCCGCGCCCTCGCCGGCACGCCCGCCGTCGCCGAGACCCCGCGCCAGGTGGCCCGGCAGCTGCGGGTGGCCGAGACCACCCTGGCCCGCCCGGGGGCCACCCCCGAGGAGCTGGCTGCCGCCGGCCACCTCCAGCAGGTCGCCTACCTCGAGCTGGGTCCCCGGCCCGGCTGGGACGACCGGGTCCGGGAGCTGCTGCCGGCCTCGCTGCACCGCGTGGTCGCCGAGAACGTGGCGTCGCGGCGGGAGTTCCTGCGGCTCCACGGCAACGCCCGGCTGCGTGAGCTGCCCGCCTGGCGTATCGTCGAGCCCGCCCCGCCGGCGGAGCTGCGCGACCACTACCGGGCGGCGGAGCGGCGCTTCGGCGTGGAGTGGGAGTACCTCGCCGCCATCAACCTCGTCGAGACCGGCATGGGCCGCATCCGGGGCTACTCCAGCGCCGGCGCCCGCGGGCCGATGCAGTTCATCCCCGAGACCTGGGCCCGCTACGGCCGCGGCGACATCGACGACCCGCGCGACGCGATCATGGCCGCCGCGCGCTACCTCTCCGCCCGCGGCTTCACCGAGCCCGGGCGCCGCGCCGACGCGCTCTACGCCTACAACAACGCCCGCACCTACGTGCGTGGCGTCACCCTCCTCGCCGAGATCATCAAGCGCCGGCCCACGGCGTACGTCGGCTACCACCACTGGCAGGTCTACTACCAGACCGCCCGCGGCGCCGTGCTGCTCCCGCAGGGGTACGCCGAGCGCGAGCGCGTCCCCCTCGCCCGCTGGCTCCGCACCGACGTCGGTCGCTCCGGCCTCCCCTTCCGCGCCGTCCCCCGCTGACCCGTCACTCCCTGACCGCCGACACGTCACTCCCTGACCGCCGACACGTCACTCCCTGACCGCCGACACGTCACTCCCTGACCGCCGAGACGTCACTCCCTGACCGCCGACCCGGCGCACCTGTGCGCCGGGTCGATGAGTTCGGACGCCGGGACGGGTCGGCAGGTGCATGAAGGAGATGGACACCGCCTGCCGCCGTACGGCGGCGGTCGCGACCGCGCTCACCGACGACCAGCTCGACGTCACGACCCCGATGCAGGTGCCGGCCCGCGAGGTGCTCCAGCACCTGCTCGGCCTCTGCCTCGCCTTCCGCGACGCCGCGGCCAAGCTCGACGGGACGACCACCCGCACGCCCCCCGGGCCCAGCCACGAGCCGCTGCCGGCCGACTGGCGTGCCGACCTGACCGACCGGCTCGACGCGCTGGCCGCCGCGTGGCGCGACCCGGGCGCCTGGGAGGGCATGACCCGCGCCGGCGGCGTCGAGCTGCCCGGAGAGGTGTGCGGGCTCGTGGCGCTCGACGAGGTGCTGGTGCACGGCTGGGACCTCGCCGCCGCGAGCGGGGCGGCGTACGACGTGGGCGACGCGGAGTGCGACGCCGTGCTGCCCATCGTGAGCCCGAGCGAGGAGGTGCCCGACGGCTCCGACCGCGGCGACCTCTTCGGTCCCGTCGTGCCGGTGGCCGACGGGGCGCCGTACTTCCACCGGGTGCTGGGGCTCGCCGGCCGCGACCCGGGTTGGCGGCCCGCCTAGGCTTGCCGGTTGTGAGCGATGGCCCCCTGATCGTCCAGTCGGACAAGACCCTCCTGCTCGAGGTCGACCACGAGCAGGCACGGGCCGCGCGGGCGGCGATCGCCCCCTTCGCCGAGCTCGAGCGCAGCCCCGAGCACATCCACACCTACCGCCTCACGCCCCTCGGACTGTGGAACGCGCGAGCCGCCGGCCACGACGCGGAGCAGGTCGTCGACGTGCTCCTCACCTTCAGCCGGTACGCCGTCCCGCACGCGCTGCTCGTCGACGTCGCCGAGACCATGGACCGCTACGGCCGGCTCCGCCTCGACAAGGACCCCGCCCACGGCCTCGTGCTCACCGCCACCGACCGGGCGGTCTTCGAGGAGGTGCTGCGCAGCAAGCGCGTCGCCGGCATGCTCGGCGAGCGGCTCGGGCCCGAGTCCGTCGCCGTCCACGCCAGCGAGCGGGGCAACCTCAAGCAGGCGCTGCTCAAGCTCGGCTGGCCCGCCGAGGACCACGCGGGCTACGTCGACGGCGAGGCCCACCCGATCGAGCTCGACGAGACCGGCTGGTCGCTGCGGCCCTACCAGAAGGAGGCCGCCGAGAGCTTCTGGCACGGCGGCTCCGGCGTCGTGGTGCTGCCCTGCGGCGCCGGCAAGACCCTGGTCGGCGCGGCCGCCATGTCCGAGGCCGGGGCGACCACGCTGATCCTGGTGACCAACACCGTCTCGGCGCGCCAGTGGAAGCACGAGCTGGTCAAGCGGACCTCGCTGACCGAGGACGAGATCGGCGAGTACTCCGGCTCCCGCAAGGAGGTCCGGCCCGTCACCATCGCGACGTACCAGGTGCTGACGACGCGCCGCAAGGGCGTCTACCCGCACCTGGAGCTGCTCGACGCCCGCGACTGGGGCCTCATCGTGTACGACGAGGTGCACCTGCTGCCCGCCCCCATCTTCCGGATGACCGCCGACCTCCAGGCGCGCCGGCGGATCGGCCTGACCGCCACCCTGGTGCGCGAGGACGGGCGCGAGGGCGACGTCTTCAGCCTGATCGGACCCAAGCGCTACGACGCCCCGTGGAAGGACATCGAGCAGCAGGGCTACATCGCGCCCGCCGACTGCGTCGAGGTGCGGGTGACGCTGCCGGAGGGCGAGCGGATCGCCTACGCCACCGCCGAGCCCGAGGAGCGCTACCGGCTCGCGTCGTGCACCCACGAGAAGACCCGGATCACCGAGCGCCTGGTCGCCCAGCACCGGGGCGAGCCGACGCTGGTGATCGGGCAGTACCTCGAGCAGCTCGACGAGCTGGCCGAGCACCTCGACGCCCCCGTCATCCAGGGCAAGACCACGGTCAAGGAGCGCGAGCGGCTCTTCGAGGCCTTCCGCACCGGCGAGATCGACCTGCTGGTCGTCAGCAAGGTGGCCAACTTCTCCGTCGACCTGCCCGAGGCGGCCGTCGCCATCCAGGTCAGCGGCTCCTTCGGCTCGCGGCAGGAGGAGGCCCAGCGCCTGGGCCGGCTGCTGCGCCCCAAGGCCGACGGCACCACCGCCCGCTTCTACACCGTGGTCTCGCGCGACACCGTCGACGCCGACTTCGCGCAGAACAGGCAGCGCTTCCTCGCCGAGCAGGGCTACGCCTACAGGATCGTCGACGCCGCCGACCTGTAGCGGCGGGCGGGTGATCGCCGGCCGTCGGTACGCAGACGCGCGGGCACAAGTCGGCGTACCCGCCCGGAACACCCCGCTTCGTCCCGGTCGCGCGCGGACTTCCGCCCGCGCGTCTGCGAGCTCAGCCGGCCCGCACCATCCGCCGCTCGGTGACGCCGAGCGCCTCGTCGTCCTGGGTCGTGCCGTGGGCGACGAAGCCGTGGCGCTCGTAGAAGGCGATGGCGCGGGCGTTGCCCTCGATTACCCACAGGGAGCACGGGCCCGGCTCAACGACAGCGTGCAGCAGGGCGTCGGCCAGGCCGCTGCGGTGGGAGCGGGCCAGCAGGTTGATCGCGTAGAGGCGCTGGTCGGGCGCGGGCGGCTGCTCCCCGCTCGGACCGGCGGTGGCGAAGCCGACGAGCTCCTCACCCTCGAGGGCGATCCAGGTGCGCTGGCCAGGCGGCGGGGCGGCGAGCCGCTCGCCCCAGAGCCCGCCGATGCGCACCGGGTCCATCGCCGCCAGCCGCTCGGCCCGCATCAGCCCGTCGTACGCCTGCCGCCACACCTCGACCTGGACCCGGCCGATCTCCGCAGCGTCGTCGACCACCGCTGCGCGCACCGTGACGCCCACACCCTGGACCCCTCGATGCGCAGGACGCAACCGCCGTAGCATGGAGCGAGTGAGCAAGCCCGAGGTCCTGCTGCTGGAGAACATCCATCCCGCCGCGACGGAGGTGTTCGAGCGTCACGACGTCATCGTGCACACCCGCTCGACGTCGCTCTCCGAGGACGACCTCGTCGAGGCCGTCAAGGGCATGACGCTCCTGGGGCTGCGCTCCAACACCTACCTCACCGAGCGGGTGCTGGACGCCGCGGCGGAGCTCAAGGCGGTCGGCGCCTTCTGCATCGGCACCAACCAGATCGACCTCGCGGCGGCCAGCGCGCGCGGCGTGGCGGTCTTCAACGCGCCGTACTCCAACACCCGCAGCGTGGTCGAGCTGGTGATCGCCGAGATCATCGCGCTGGCGCGCCGGCTCACCGAGAAGACCAGCAAGATGCACGACGGTGTCTGGGACAAGTCGGCCCAGGGCAGCCACGAGATCCGCGGCCGCACGCTCGGGATCGTCGGCTACGGCAACATCGGCACGCAGCTGTCCAACCTCGCGGAGTCGATGGGGCTCCGGGTCGTCTTCTACGACGTCGCCGACCGGCTCGCCCACGGCAACGCCCGCCGGATGCCGACCCTGGAGGCGCTGCTGGCCGAGTCCGACGTCGTCTCGCTGCACGTCGACGGACGGCCGGGCAACGCCGGCTTCTTCGGCGCCGAGCAGTTCGCGCTGATGAAGCCGCGCTCGCTCTTCATCAACGCCGCCCGCGGCATGATCGTCGACGACGTCGCGCTGCGCGAGGCGATCCTCTCGGGCCACATCGCGGGGGCCGCGCTCGACGTCTTCCCGGTCGAGCCCAAGGCGCAGGGCGACCCCTTCGAGTCCGCGCTGCGCGGGCTGCCCAACGTCATCCTCACCCCCCACGTCGGCGGCTCCACGCAGGAGGCGCAGGAGGAGATCGGCTACTTCGTCTCCACCAAGCTCTCGCGCTTCCTGCAGGGCTCGAGCACCGAGCTCTCGGTCAACCTGCCCGAGGTGGCCGCCCCGCCGCTGGCGAGCGGGTCACGGGTGGCCCTGCTCCACCGCAACGTGCCCGGCGTGCTCGCCGGGGTCAACCAGGTGCTCGCCGACCTCGAGGCCAACGTCACCGCGCAGTACCTCTCGACCCGCGGCGAGATGGGGTACGTCGTCACCGACGTCGCCTCCCCCCTGCCCGACCACGCCCTCGACCGCATCGCCGCCGACGACGCCGCGATCTGGCTGCGGACCCACGGCCCCGAGCGCTAGATGTACTCGGCCACCAGGTTGGTCACAGTCGGCTGATGGGTGGGAGTCCTGCGAGTGCGCTGTGGCGACGTTGAGTGTTGTAGTGCTCGAGCCA
>NZ_JOJN01000012.1 GCF_000720335.1 Nocardioides aequoreus
ACCCCGGACCCCACCCCGACCCCCACGCCCCCGGCACCGCCCGCAGCGAAGTGGTCCCTGACGAATGACTGCGATCTCAGTGACCGAGGCATCCCGACCTGTGGCGCCCTCTTCGGTGCGGCGTACGGCGGCAATGCCGAGCCGGGCACCTGGGAGCAGTCCATGGGGCGCAACCTCGGTGTGAGGCGCACCTACTACAACGGCGCGCAGGTCGACCGGGCCGTGACGACCGTGAAGGCCGACCTGGCGAAGGGCCGCATCCCCTGGATCAGCTTCAAGCTTCCCCACAGCTGGGCCGACATGTCGACCGGCGCGGGCGACGCCTGGACCAAGGACCTCGCGGTCAAGCTGAGCAAGGTCGACGGCCCGGTCTGGCTCGCGCTCCACCACGAGCCCGAGGGCGACGACGACATCACGAAGTGGACGTCGATGCAGCAGCGACTGGCCCCGATCGTCCGCGACAACGCGCCCAACGTCGCGTACACCATCATCCTGACCGGGTGGAACCAGTTCTACGGTCCCTCGCAGTACTCGTTGGACTCGCTGTGGCCCAAGAACACCAAGATCGATCTGGTCGGCTACGACCCCTACAACTTCTACGGCGCGATCAAGGACGGCAAGGAGTTCACCGCCCCCACCGACATGGTCAACCAGTACTTCAAGAAGATGGACGCCTGGTCAACGGCCAACGGCGTTCCGTGGGGGATCGCCGAGACCGGCTTCACCGACAAGGCCTCGGTCGACTACCCCCAGTGGATCCAGCAGACCTACGACGCCGTGAAGCAGTACAACGGCAAGGCCTTCACCTACTTCAACACCTCGCTCAACAGCACGGCGTCCTGGGTCATCACCACCCAGCACAAGCAGGACCTCTTCGCTGCGGTCCTGCGCAACAGCCCGAGCCTGCGAATGAAGTAGCAGAGCGCCGCCGTTCGGAGCCGGTCACCTGTGACCGGCTCCGAACGGAGTCGGAGACGGTGCACGGGTCGGGATGGTCGACGTTAGGGTCGGTGGGTGTCGCACGAGACGGATGACGCCGACGCCACGCAAGCGATCGACGCGTACCTCACCAGCAGCCACGAGCTGTGGCCCGACGCCCAGCAGCCTCGGCTGCACCACACGAGGGGGACGAGCGACCACGCCGACGAGAGCGCGTTGGACCTTCTCGTCCTGCCTCGGTCGAGCCACCCCCGACTCCTCGTGCCGGCCGGCAACCGACCCGCCGCCGCGCGCGCCATGTTCCGCTTCAGTGCAGCGCTCTCGGTCCGGGAGATCGTGCAGCGCCTGGGAGTGGCGGCCCTGCTGCGGACCGCCGGTGGCCAGGCCTTCCCGGACAGGATCCGCGTCCGCGAGTCGCCGGCATCATTGCGCTCGCACCTCGGCGACATCCTCGGTCAGCCGGTCGACGTGAGCCTCGGGCTGGGCACGGCACGGGTCAACCGCAAGCCGGTGCTCCAGGTCTTCGACAGACGAGGCAGGAGCATCGCCTTCGCGAAGCTCGGTGAGTCGTCCTCGACCCGCGCGCTGGTCCGAGGGGAGGCGGCATCGCTGCGGCACCTGGAGTCCGCCGGGCTGCCCCCGGGGCTCGAGGTCCCCCGCCTGCTCCACGACGGCGAGTGGCGCGGTCACTCGCTGCTGGTCATGTCCGCCCTCCCCAACTCGGTCCGCCAACGTCCGAGTCACCAGTTCCAGGTCCCCCACGACAGCATGCGTGCGCTGCACCAGGCGTTCGCGGGCGAGACCTGCAGCGTCACCGACACGCCCTTCTGGGAGCGGCTGCTCCAGCAGGTCGACGCCCTCGGGTCTGCGCCCGGGGCGGACCGGCTGAGGGATGCCGTTGCCCGCCTCGAAACCACGGCACGGCAGCAGACCACGACGCCCGGCGCCTGGCACGGCGACTGGACCCCGTGGAACATGAGTCGACGCCGTGGCAGGGTCCAGCTGTGGGACTGGGAGCGGTTCGAGACAGGCGTCCCGGAGGGGCTCGACGCCTGCCACTACGGAGTGAACGCCATCTGTCGGCGTGACGGGTTCAGCGTCGCCTCGGTGCTCGCCGGGCTCCGCCTCGCCGTCGAGGACGCCCCCAGAGGACTGGGCATCGCCCCCTCGCTCTATCTCGCCGCCATCGGGAGCCGGTACCTTGCCGGCACGCTCGACGCGCGCGGCCGCGCGATCGCCCCGGCCAGCCGGGTCGTGCTCGACGTCCTCGAGGCCCACGTCGCCGAGCAGCACACCCAGGGGGAACCATGACCAGGCAGCATCCCGTACGTCGACTCGCTGCCCTCGTGCGCCGGCACGCTCCGGCGCCGGTGCTGGGCGCCATCCGCCGCGCCGTACACGCCTGGGGCATGCTCACGGCTCGGTGGCGGATGCAGCCCGCGGTGCTGGTGGTCGGAGCTCAACGAGCCGGGACCACGACGCTCTTCCGTGTGCTCAACGCTCACCCGCAGGTGGCCCGGCCGACGGCGGCCAAGGGCATCGGCTACTTCGACGTGAACCACCACCGTGGGGCTCGCTGGTACCGCGCTCACTTCCCGGTGACCGCACTGGCTCGGCGCCGCCACGGTCCCGGCGTCATCACCTTCGACAGCAGCGGCTACTACCTCTTCCACCCCCTCGCGCCCGGCCGCATCGCCCACGAGCTGCCGGACGTGCGGGTCATCGTCATGGTCCGCGATCCCGTCGAGCGCGCCTACTCGGCCTACAAGCACGAGCACGCGCGGGGATTCGAGACCGAGGACTTCGCCACGGCGCTCGAGCTCGAGGACGAGCGTCTGGCCGGCGAGGTCGACAGGATCGTGGCGGAGCCTACCTACGAGAGCTTCCACCACCGCCACCACGCCTACCGAGGTCGCAGCCGGTACAGCGAGCAGATCGAGCGGTACCGGGAGGCTCTCGGAGCGGACCGCGTGCACGTCGCCGATGCCGACGAGTTCTTCGTCGACCCCGTCGGCGAGTTCGCCCGCATCGAGCGCTTCCTCGGACTGACGCCCTGGCAGCCGGAGTCGGTCGAGCGGTGGAACGCCCGACCCGGATCCCCTCTGGACCCCGACGTGAGACGGCGCCTGGACGAGGAGTTCGCTCCCTACGACGAGAGGCTTGCGCAGCAGATGGGTCGCACTCCTCGGTGGCGGCGCACCTCGCCACGCGGCAACGCGTAGGTCACCCCGGGGCACCGCTCAGCAGTCGAGCACCGAGCAGAGCCGCTCCACCACACGATCCCCCGCGTGGCCGTCCTCACACGGGCACCAACGCGCAACGAACTGGTCGTAGCGTGTCTGGTCGCTCGCGGAGACACCCCGCACGACGAGCTGCTCCACGGCAGCCGCGAGCTCGTCCTGCCCCGTGACCACCGGCCCCGGAGCCCACTCGTGGTAGTCGAAGTAGAAGCCTCGTACCTCTTCGTACGCCGCCAGGTCGGGCACGAAGAAGAGCACCGGCTTGCCCGTGACGACGAAGTCGAAGACCGCCGAGGAGTAGTCGGTCACGAGGGCGTCCGCTGCCAGGTAGAGCTCCGCGACCTCGGGGTGCCGGCTGACGTCGATGACGCCGTCGCCTGCCACCCGTGCCCGTCTCACGTTGTGGTGCTGGCGATCGAGCACCACGATCCGCCGGCCCACGTCACGCAGGCCCTGGGTGCGGATGCCGACGGCAGGCGCGAAACCCCCGGTATCGTCGCGCTGGTCGTCTCTCCACGTCGGCGCGTGCAGCAGCACGAAGTCGTCCTCCCGGAGCCCGAGGGCATCCCTGACACGCGTCCGGATGCTGGGCGCTCCCGCCGAGCGCAACACGTCGTTGCGCGGGTAACCGGTCTCCCATACCTCGCCGTCGTAGCGGAAGGCACTGCGGAGCAGGGCGGTGCAGTCGGGCGAGGAGGAGATGAGGGCGTCCCACTTCGCGACGTCGCGGTCCATGCGTCGCACGTGCTCCTCCACCCCGTAGGCCGGTGACCGCTCGTCGTGACCCAACAGCTTCAGGGGGGTGCCGTGCCACGCCTGCACGTAGAACAGCCGGGGACCCTTGACGAGGTGCTTGGTGATGATGTCGTTGGCCACCAGGGCTCGGGAGCCGTAGAGGTGCGCGAAGTACGCCGGGCTGTGGCGACGCACGGTCCTGACGTCGTCTGGGAATGCGGCCGCATCCGCACCCACCCAGACACGGCGCGCTCGCTGTCCCAGTACCTCCGAGACGGCCCGCGGACTGTCGGCGTAGGAGCCGCGCCAGCTCTCGAACATGATCGTCGGCTTCGCTCGCCGCCTCACGAGGGACCTCGCGCCCGCGTGCGCAGCAGACCACCCAGGGTCGAGAGCATCAGCGCCTCGCGACCCCACCAGAGCGCGAGCGCGTAGAGGGGCAGCACCGCGAGGACGAGGAGCCCCATGCCCAGCAACCCCGGCGTCAGCAGCGC
The DNA here is from genome assembly GCF_000720335.1 of Nocardioides aequoreus. Lineage (GTDB taxonomy): Bacteria > Actinomycetota > Actinomycetes > Propionibacteriales > Nocardioidaceae > Marmoricola > Marmoricola aequoreus. Next base: position 4,409 of record NZ_JOJN01000012.1, read on the forward strand.
GCTCAAGACGGCCAGCGGCAGACCGAAGCACAGCACGTTGGCTGCGATGGCGATGCGCACGGCTGGCCCGAAGCTGGCGATCCCTAGCGCCGAGCGCGTCTGCACCACGGCCAGGGCGGACCGCACGGTCACCGCGACGGCCCACCCGATCGCCGCGCCGACGATGCCCAGGTCGGGAATGAGGACGAAGCACAGCACGAGATCGATGGCGAGTGCGACCAACGAGTTCACCAGGCTGAGCGTGCTGCGGCCCGACATGAGCAGCAAGGTGTCCACCGGACCGGTCGCCACGGAGAACAGCATGCCCAGCGACATCAGCAGCACCACCAGGGTCGCATCGCTCGTGGCATACCCCTCGCCAAAGAGACCCAGGTAGGCCAGCGGGCCCGCAGCCACAGCGAGGTAGAGCGGCCAGGCGAGGATGATGTTCCAGGCCGTCGACACCTGGTGCACCGAGCGCAGGTTCTCGTGGTCGTCGGCCGCGATCAGCGCGGTGAACTTCGGCTGCAGCACCTGTTGCGTCGCCTGTGTGCCGAACTGCCCGAGTGCGACGAAGCGGGTGGCGGCCGTGTACAGAGCCGCCTCCGCAGGTGACCGCAGCGCCGCGATGATGAGGATGTCCGCACGCTGGATGGCCATCTGGGAGATACGGGCGATGCTCCGCGGCCAGGTGAAGCGCCAGAAGTCCGAGGCGAGGGCTCGCGTGTCGGTCGTCGCCTCGTGTCCGCGCACATCACGTCGGTCGAGGAAGCGTCTCAGGAGCACCAAGGAGGCCACCGCGGCGATCGCGTAGGGCACCGACCATGCGACCGTCAGCAGCAGGAGCCCCGACCCCGACAGCGCGATGAGGGCGATCAGGGCGGGCTGCGCAGCCGGACGTAGGATCTTGTCGATCATGACGGTCGGGCGGATCCGCCCGAAGGCACGGGTCGCGGCGAGCGCCAGGGTGTTGTACGTCGCGAACGGGACCAGTGCGGCCAGCACGACCAGGGCCTCGGTGGCCTCGTCTCCCTCGAGCCCGAGCGCCCCGAGCAGGGGCGCCGCTCCCAGCACGACCCCCAGGGCCACCAGCAGCGAGAGGGCCATCGTGGGCCACATCGCGGCACGCAGGGTCGGCAGGATGTCGCCGCGACGACCCTGGGTCTCGTAGCGCAGCATGAAGCGCGCCATCCCGGTGTCGGCGCCGAGCGAGGTGAACGCGGTGAGCAGGAGGAAGGCCGAGGTCAGCGAGAAGAAGGTGCCAGCCGCCTCGGCGTCGTAGCCGTTGGTGACCGCCACGACGAGCAGGAAGCCCGACACGGCCGAGACCCCGGCACCCACCAGTCCGAACGCACCGCCGCGTGCGACCTGCCGCAGGTGCCGGTCGGTGTCGTCGCGCGGGCTGAGGTCCTGCTCCGTCATGCGTTCGCGTCGACGGCGGCCCGACGGCGCGTCTGACGGGCGGCCCGTCGGTCACCGGCAGGCAGCTCCCGCTGCCCCTGGCCCGACCCACGGGCCGGACGCACGAACACGACACCGAGCACGTTGACCGGGTTCAGGTCGTTGGTGATCTCGACCAGCTCGTCGATGCTGGACACGCCCTGCACGGCCTCGACCAGGCAGGTGTCGTTGACCAGCGCCAGCGCCTGGCTCCGAGCCTCGAGCAGCGGCCCGGTCGCCACCACCGCGATGTCGGCGACGTCCGAGACGCGCTCGAAGAGCGTGGCGACGTGGGGCCCGCCCAGTCGGTCGTCGTTGCGCGGGTCCGTCGCACCGCACGGCAGCACCTGGAGGTGTGCCGTGAGGGTGACGAGACCGTCCTCGAGCGAGATCTCGCCGCGCAGCACGTCGGTCAGCCCGGGCTGCCCGGCGAGCTCGAGGCGCCGAGTCACCGCGCGGCCGTCCGAGGTGGCGTCGATCAGGACGGTGCGGTATCCGGAGGCAGCCGCGGCGTAGGCGAGGCCGACCGCCGAGCGAGGACCGGTCTCCCCCGGCACCGAGGAGCCCATGAGGATGCGCACGGGCCGACGGCGCTCGCGCGAGAAGACGGCGGCGCGCAGCGCACGGAGGGGTGCGGTGATCTCGCCCTCCTCGCGATCCTCGACGAGGTTGCGCACCATGAGGTCGAGGTCGCTCTCCCTGACGTCGCCGAGGAGCTCGAGACCGACGGCCTCGACGTCGTCGGTCAGGTGCACGCGGTTCTCCGAGCGGACGCGCACGATCACCAGCGCGAGAGCCGCGAGCAGGCCGAGGACACCGCCCGCGATGGTCGCCGCGCCCACCATCACCATCGGTGAGGGGCTCGTGACGAAGGCGGGGGTGGTGACCTCACCCGGGTCGTCGGCCCCAGTTCGGACCTCGTCCAACTGGGTCCGCAGCTGGGCGATCTGCGAGTTGACACCACTGATCTGCTCGCGCAGCACGCGGGCACGCGAGCTGTCGGTGGTGTCGTCGAGCTGGCTGACCAAGTCGCTCAGGTTGTCGTTCTGGGCATCGATCTGAGCTTGGATTCGGTCGGAACGACTGTCGACCACGCGCTCCGATCGCTCGGTGCGGTAGTCGAGGAACTCCTCGGCGAACGTCTGCGCGAGGTCCCGAGCGGCCACGCGCGAGGGCGCGCCGTACTCGATGGAGACGACTTGGGTGTTGGGGAGCACCGACACGGAGAGGCCGGACAGCAGCCCGTCCTGGGAGACGTCGGTGGCGTCCGCGACCGCGCGAGCGACCGCGTCGGAGCGCACCAGCTGCGCCTCGGTCTCGAGATTGATCAAGTCGTCGCTCTCGGGCGAGAAGGCGTTGCCGTCGAGCGGGGAGATGAGCACCCTCGCCTCAGCCGTGGCCGTACGTGCCTGCGAGAGCCCCAGGGCAGCGCCCAAGGCAGCACCCGTCATCACCAGCAACAGGAGCAACACCAGGCGCCGGCGGAGATGACCGGTGAGGGCGGCCCGTCGGGAGCCCATGCGGGGACCAACCATGAGCTGTGTTGCCCTCCTCGGCCTGCGGCGTCCACGACGAGTGTAGGCGGTGGCGCCTGGGGATGCGTGCGTATCGGTGTCCAAGGAACGTGCCGCCTGACACCGCCTTCCGGTCAGCGTCGGCGCACGAACGACTCCGCGGTCTTCCTGTCCGAGATCGGAACCACGACCTCGTCGGGAAAGTCACCGACAGCCAGGAACATGATGATCATCTCGGCGTCGTCGATCCGGAGCAGCTCACGCACAGCGAGCTGATCGCGGTGGTACATCATCGCGTTGAGCGGGACCGCGGCCAGCCCTTCGTGCTCCAGCCCGTACATGACCGACATCGAGAACAGGCCGCCGTCCACGAACGCCTGGTTGCGCTCGACGGGGCTCAGGAACGCATTGTTCGACACCGTCACGCAGAGCAGCACCTCGGGCATCTCGGCGTATCCGAACCCACGCTGGTGCTCCAGCACCTGCCGGGCCAAGTCCTTGTCCTCGACCCAGTAGACCTTCCAGCCCTGCCGGTTGCAGACCGAAGGTGTTCGCTCGGCGTTGCGCAGAGCCCGCATGACGGCCTCGGTCTCGATCGCGGCGCCGGAGAACTCTCGAACGCTGCTGCGCCCTTGCGCCAGGCGGTAGAAGTCCTTGGACCTGTTCTCCTGCTTCTCCTTGCGACGCACCAGCTTGGTGCCGGCGGCTCGCTCACGGACCTCTGCCTCGAGGAACTCGGCGTCCAGCACCTGCTCGAGGAAGTCCACCTCGTGGTCGGCCTTGTCGTGGAGCTCGCGGTAGTGCTGGATGACCGAGAGTCCCTGGACGTACGCGTAGTCCGCGGTGTCGTAACCGCGCATCCGATACATCACCAACGCATCGTTGAGGTTGCTCAGGGCCTTGCGGCCGAAGCCGAGCCGAACGTCGCGGTTGCGCGCCAAGCCCTTCTCCAGCGCATGCACGTTGTACATGATCCGGGAGACGACTTGCTCGTAGCCGTCGTCGAAGACCGAGAAGGACGCCGTGCGGGAGAAGCGACCGACGTCCTTGACCGCGAGGTAGCGCAGACGCACCTTCTGCAGCTGCTTCTTCAGGACCTGCTTCCTCCGGGAGGTGTTCATCTTCACTCGACGCACCCCACCTTCCCGGTGACCGCACGGAGGTATTCGAGCGTGCGTCCGCGCTCGTCATCGACCAGGCGGTGCACGGTGTCGTAGTCGACATCGCCCTCCAGGACGCCCTGCAGGTCGCTTCCCTGGTCCCATCGCTGTGCGGTGAGACCGAAGGTGCGCAGCAGGTACATCAGCTTCTCCTCGTTGCCGTAGGCGTGCCCCCTGCTCGGACGCACGATGGTGGCGAAGGGCCGACGGTTGAGCATCGAGAAGATCGTGCCGTGGAAGGTGTCGGTGACCACCGCCTCGGCGTCGCGGAAGTACGCGAGGAGCTCGAAAGGACTGCACTCGACGAAGCGGTCGGCGCTCTCCTGGACCCCCCCGAAGCTCAGCACGTCGGCCCGGTGGCGAGCAGCCTGCTCCCGCACTGCGGCGTTCTCCGCGCGACCGAGGCGACCCGAGTAGCCGTAGACGATGACGTAGGGGCGCTCGTGGAGCCGACCCGCGGGGATCGCCTGCTCGGTCTCCATGAAGGGGTGGGCGAGCACCGGATCGACGTGCACCGGCGGACGGGTGCCCAGGAGCGCCTCGACGATGCTGGCGGAGTTGTCGTCACGCACGGACAGCGCGTCGAAGCGTGCTAGGTCGGTCCCGACCTCCTCGGCGATCCCGAAGCGTTGGAGCTTCTCGAGCGAGGTGTTGCCGAAGGACGCGGCGTACGAGACCACGCCTCGCGCCGGCGACCCGTGCCCGAAGAGGTCGCGCGAGTAGCCCACCCTCGTGTTGGCCTGAACGCAGTTGAAGACCTCGTCGCTGCCGACCACCTGGAGGTCCAGGTCCAGGTCTCGGTTCGGCTCGGGCGTGATCCCGATCTGGCCGAAGTAGCGCTCGCCGTACCGTCGCTTGTGGTCGACGAAGCGCAGGCGGTCCCTCCAGGACGCGTCGACCTCGACCACCTCGCGCACCTTCTGCGCCGCGCGCGCGAACGACGAGCGCGGCGCCGATCCGCCGTCCTGCACGAGCGGACGCCCCGGTTCGTAGTCGACGAAGGACACCTGGGCCTCTGGGTCGGCTGCCTCGAGGAGGCGGCGCAAACCGTAGGCCTGCAGCGAGGAGCCATAGTTGAAGATCCTCTGCATCGACATGATGCCGATCCTGCTCACACCGCTCCTCCGGTCCACCGCACGCCACTGCCACGGTCATGGCTCTCAGGACCGCGGCGCTGCGCTGCGCGACGCCCGTGGCGTCATCCCCCGGTGCCCTAGGCTACCCGCTGCCGTGTCCGAGGGGGGCCTGATGGGGTGCGACCGCTCTAGCCCGGTGAGATCAGATCCCGTGGCCCCGCTTGTGGGCGATCCGCATCAGTCGCTCGGCAGAGACGGCACGCGTGGCGACCGCCAGCACCAGGAGCGCGCGCCGCTCTCGCGGGTTCAGCCGTATGGCGCGCCACGCGCGACGGACAGCCTCACGTCGCTCACCCAGCGCGGCGAGCGCGAAGCCACTGCGTCCGAGCAAGCGGGCCATCGCACGGGGATCCTCCGCGAAGACGGAGTGCTTGTCGATCATGTAGTCGATCGCGTCGACGATGGTGCGCCACCGCTGGGAGAACATTGATTGCCCCCACCTCACGAGGACGAGAGGTTCGGCGACGACAGCGAAGGTGCCGGCCTGGGCCGCGCGGATGATCCAGTCGAAATCTTCCCCGTAGCTGCCGGGAAGCACCTCGTCCACCAGCCCGATCTCGCCGAGCAGTGCGTCTCGCCGCACCATCACGGTCGAGGGGTGGGCCTCCATCACCCTGTCCCGCACCAGCTGCTCGAGCGTCATGTCGCTGGGATCCGGGACCCGATCGACCGCAGAATCGGCGTAGAGGACGGTGATACCCGTCACCGCAGTGAGGGCCGTGGACCCCACCAGGGCAGAGACCTGCTTCTCCACCTTCGTCGGGCGCCACGCATCGTCATCGTCGCAGAAGGCGACCAGCTCCGCGTCGCCGTGCAGGATCCCCGCGTTGCGGGCACCGGCCAGCCCGGGGCTGCGGTCGTTGTCGAGCGCGACGACGCGCCGCCCCGGCTCGTCCAGCAGCACCGCCGGGTCGATCGGCGACTGGTCGAACACGACGTGGACCGTGATGTCGCCGCGGTAGGTCTGCGCACGGATCGACTCCAGCGCCTCCCGCAGCAGCTCCGGGCGGTTCCTGGTCGCGACCACGACGTCGACCGCCGGAAGCCGGGGCGTCGTGGGCTCGGGGCTCGCCATATGCGGTGGACGCTCGCTCTCGACGCTCGTGGAGGTGGGACGGTCGGGACATGCTACGGGTCCGCCACGCCCGCGACGCGGCGACTACACGCCGGGGCGGCCCCACGGCCAGCGCCGGGACGCACTCATGCCGACAGCAACGGCGATCACACCGAGCGCGGCTCCCGTCACGACGGGGAGCTCCCACTGACGTCGTACGACCGTCGTGTCCGAGAAGCGGATCACCTCTCCGGCCGTCGTCGGGGTCAGCAGCACCGACGTCACGGCCTGCTCCAGCGAGGCACGCGCCTGGGCCGCGCTCTCCAGGCCACCATCAGCCTCGGTCCCCTCCTGACCGAGCTCATCGATACGGCTACGAAGCTGGCGCAGCGTCAAGTCTCGTCGCTCAGCGAGAAAGTTCTCGCGCGTCAGGAGATAGGACTCCGCAAGCTCGTCCGCGTCCCGGGCCGACTGCCATGGATCCTCGTCGCGCACCTCGACCACCATCACACGAGTGTTGGCCGGAGCCGTCACGCTCACCCGGTCGCGCAGCGACTCACCGTCCTCGGTGCGGCTCAGCGACTGCTCCGAGAGCAGCAGGACGGCCTCGGTGTCGATCGTGACCGTCTCGCTGTCCACGACCTGTGCCTCGCCGTCGCCGGCACCGCCGCCCGTCGCCAGGTAGACCGGCGGGTTGGTGAGCAGGATCGACGCCTTCGTGGAGTACACCGGGGGTGTCAGCGCGATGACGACACCGCCGATGATCGCACCGAGCCCGACTGCGATGGTGACCACGGGCCACGCCCCACGCAGGCGTCTCCAGGCGATGCGGACCAGCTGGTCGGCATTCCGCAGCCGGTGCGTCGCCTGTTCCCTGGTCACCAGGCCGATGGCGATCATCACCGTCATGAGAGGGATGCCGAGGGTGTCGTAGATCAGCAGCTGCATCCCCAGGAAGACCAGGACGAAGGTGCACAGGATCTCGTTGGTGGTCCGGCATCGCCAGCACTGCCACAGGGCGATCGCGAAGAACCCCAGGAAGAGGAACGCCCCGACGAAGCCCTGGGAGAAGATCACCAGCCACAGGTGACCCTGGGTTCCCAGGGGGGGCACGGCGCACGCGGGGCAGTCGGGCGTGGCCCCACTGGCGATCGAGGCGAAGCCACCCTGCAGGTCGCGAGTGCTGCCGAAGCCCACCACCGGCGAACCCTGCCAGGTGCTGACGACCGTCTGCTCGAGCAGCTGCGAGCGCCGGTCGTTGCTGTGCTGGTTGGCCAGGCGCTCGTCCAGGACGGTGCTCAAGGGGCTGAAGAGGAAGACGACGGCGGCCGCGACCAGCAGTCCGATCGTCACGAGGATCTGCCACGGCCGGCCCTGACGGAGCTGGAGGACCACGAAGCCGGCGGCCCCGATCACCAGGCAGATCCACAGACCGCGGTTGAGGCTGTAGATGATCGGCACCGCGGACGCCACGAGGACGATCGGCCCCAGCACCCGCTGCCAGGTGCGGCCGTCGCGGAACCACGCCACGAGGAAGAACGGCAGGAACAGAGCCATGGCGCTGCCCCACGAGTTCGCGAACGCGAAGGGCGCCTTCGGCCGCGCCTCGGGACGACCCAGGACGGTCTGGATGTCGGCGACGGCGGGGTGCACGATCGACTGGACGAGGCTGTTGCTCCGCAGGCCGCCGGGCATGAGGAGCTCCAGGGGCGAGTTGAAGTCGATCCCCGGGGCGAGCACACCGGCCAACCCGCCGACCGTCGTCCACACGAACATCACGCCCAGCAGCTGGTAGACCCAGCGAGTGGGCAGCTCGCTCTCACGCAGGTTGGCGACCCACAGCAGCGTCGTCGTCGCGGCGAGGTACCAGGCCAGCCGGTAGGCCCAGACGAGGAGTCGCTGAGGCCCGCCTCCTGCCTCCGTCGCCGGCGCCTGCACCCAGAGCACGAAGGCGCCCAGGACGACGAAGACGAGGAACAGCACCCACAGCGCGGTGCCGCGACCGAGCACCACCCGACGGCGTGCCCGCAACAGCTGGTCGGCCATGACGAGCGTGAGCAGCATCGGGACGAGGGTCCGCAGGCCCAGCGCCCACCACAACGGGAACGGCAGCAGGGCCAGCGTCAGAGGCCAGTGGGCGGGGCGCTCGGACCAACGCCACCACCTGCGACGCTCCGGGGTCGCGGACAAGGCGGTCCGCCCGCGCTCGAGCGTCGTCGTCATGTCCTGGTCCCTCGTCGTCACCGCAGTCACGCCAACGGTAGTCGCCGGGCTCGACGATCGCGCCGAGAACCCGCTGTGACGGACGTAGCATGCTGGCATGGCCTCACCACCCCGAGTCCGGGCGACGATCACGGGCATCCTCGCGGCAGTCGTCCTGCTCCAGGGATGTGGCGGCGACGAGCCCGAGCCGCAGCCCGCACCAGGCTCCTCGACACCCTCCCCCGAAGCGACGAGCAGTGACGCCGACAGCGACGAGACGGCCTCGCCCTCCCCCGGCCAGGTCGGGTCGGAGGAGTGCACCTTGGGCAGGACCGACGTCGACCTCGTGGTGCGGGACTGGACCCGGGTCCAGGACACCGTCGGTCGCGGTGACCACGGCCGGTACACCTCGGGGCTGGTCGACCGTCTCGACGGGCTCGCTGACAAGGCCGCGCAGTGCGAGGGGTCGAAGCAGTTCGACGCCTTCGCCAAGGACGTGGCCCGGCTCGACGCGAAGTCGGGCGACGCCCCGGACTACGACCTCTACAGCGCGACGCAGCAGGCCGGCAACGACTGGCTCCAGGCCGCGGGGCTGGGCGAGAACGCACTCCTGCGAGGGTGACGCGGGCGGGCCGCCTGCGACTCCTCGCCGACGGCCCCGCCCGCCACGTGACTACGGAGCGCTCACCACCACTTGGCGGGTGACCGTCTGCGCCTTCCCCCAGCCGTCCCGGGCGGTGAGGGTCACGGCGTAGATGCCGGGCCGCGTGAAGGCGTGGGCCACCGCCGACGAGCTCGACGCGTTGGCCGCGCCGGAGTCCGGGTCGCCGAAGGTCCAGGCGTACGTGATCGCGTCACCCGGGTTCGGGTCGACCGTGCCCACTGCCGAGAAGTTGCAGGTCAAACCGGCGCACGAGGGCGGGTTGAGCTTCGGCGTCGGCGCGAGGTTGCCCGCCGGCTCCGCGATGGTCACGTTGACCGACACCGGGTCCGAGCTGATCCCCCACTCGTCGCGCGCGGTCAGCGTGACGGTGTAGCTCCGCGCCTGGGTGTAGGTGCGAGTCGCCACCGGTCCCGTGCCCGTCCCGTTGCCGAAGTTCCAGCTGTAGGTCAGCGCCGACGGGTTCTCGTCAGTGGACCGACGAGCGTCGAAGGTGCACACGTTGTCGGTGCAGCTGGGCGGGGCGATCACCGCGACCGGCTTGAGGTTGTCGGCCGGGATGGTGACCGAGACGTTGCGGACCAGCGGCTGTGCGGTGACGAGGTCGTTCTGGTCCACGCCCCGCACCCGCACGGCATAGCTGCCTGCGGGGAGGACCGGGGTGGTGTAGGCGAAGTTCGAACCGGGGGTGCCGGGGCTGGTGAGGAACGAGGTCCGCCAGGTCTCCCCCGTCTGGAAGGTCCCGCCGGAGTTGAGCCAACGTCCCGTGGAGCTCACGATGCCGACCTCGACCCGCTGCATCGACTCGTTGTCCTCCGCCCGCCCGCTCACGTAGATGCGACCGGCATCGAACACCGCCCCCTCCGTGGGGCTGAGCAGCGAGTCGGTGATGACGGGCGGGGTGTCCCCCGGGTACACGGGGTAGCGCGCCGTGCCACCGGTGTTGGAGAAGTCGCGCTGCCCCGCGGAGTCGATCGCGAAGGCGGTCACCGACCAGTCCCCCTTCGACGGCAGCGTCACCGGGAGGGCCCACGCGGTGGACGTGGCTCCGGGCGAGGCCAGGGCCGCCGGCAGCGTCGTGTAGGCCGCCGACGTAGCACCCGTCGCGGTGAGGTACCTCGAGGTGTCGAGGTCGCGCAGGGCCACACGGACCTCCGTGACGCCCTTGTCGTCGGTGGCGTTGCCCTTGAGGTCGAGATCGACCTGACCGGAGGCCGGCTGGGTCCCGGTCACCGCCAGCGTCGCCTTGGGCGGGGCGTCACCCGCCACCTGCACGTTGAAGCTGTAGTTGACCAGCTGCGAGGTGGGCGTGCTCAGCTCGCTCGTGTCGAGCGCCCGTGCCCGGAAGGTGTAGCTGCCGGGCCCGAGGTCGAAGGGTGTGGTCCACGACCAGTTCACGCTGCTCGCGTTGATGTTCGAGCGGATCCGGTAGTAGTTGCTCCCCTTGTTCGGCCCGAAGGTGCCGTCGTTGCCGGTGGTCTCCCCCGTGGAGTTGTTCTGGAGGTGCACGTCGATGGCATACAGGGTGCCGTCGTCGGTCGCCGAGCCCGCGAAGGTGACCGGCTTGCCCGGCTCGACGGTGATCGGCGCCGAGGAGGTCGGCGGCACCATCACGGCCGGCGAGCTCAGCGAGATGGTCGGCACCTGCCCGTTGGCGTAGACGTTGAACGTGCGCTGCGTGCTGTCGAGCGCGCTCTGACCCGCGGTGTCGTACGGCGTCACCTCGACCAGCCACTCCCCCTCGGTGGGCACTGTCAGCTCCTGGGACCATGTGGTGCTCGTGGCACCGACAACGTCGGGTGCGACCCGGAACGTGTGGTAGGTCGAGTCGGCGGTGCCGTCGGCCTGGAGGTAGCGGCCGGCCTTGTCGCGCGCCAGCACGGTCAGGGACTGCACACCCATGTCGTCCGCGGCGGTGCCGGCGAGGATGAAGGTCGTCGACGTCAGGAGGCCGGCCGCCGGCGACCCGATGCTCGCCGTCGGGGTCGTGTCGTCGAGCCCGAAGGTCTCGAACCGCTTCTGTGCCTTCGCCGGCGTCGTGCGTCCGTCGACGCCGACCGTGCGGACCAGAGCCTGCATCTTGACGTTGCCAGGCACGGTCAGGCGCAGGCTCCACCCCGACGTCGGCTGACCGGCCGACCCGAGCTCGGCGTTGATGGAGTTCCAGGTGGACGCCCAGGTCGTGAGGTCGTCCTGGAGGTAGCGACGCGTCTCGGTGTCCTGCAGCTCCACGGCGACGCTGCGGACCCCGGAGGTCGCCGAGGCCCTGCCCTCGAGCACGAACTCACGGGCGCTGGGGAGGACGCGTCCGGTGATGGGCGAGTCGATGGTGGTCTCGACACCGTTCGCCGCGGGACGGTCCTGGAAGTCGAAGAAGGCGACGCGTCCGACGTTGTAGCCACCCTGGGTGGTCGCGTCACCGCCGGTGATGACGCCACGCGGCGTGACCTCCATCGCGGAGTTGCCCACACGGGAGTTGGAGTAGGGGTTCCACTCGACGGCCTTGCCGTCGACGGGGTTGAGCGCGGCGAGGTGCGAGCGGTTCACGACGGCGTCGCCGAGTCCGTAGCCCGACAGTCCCTGGCCGGTGCCGTAGCCGACGTCGTCGCGCCCGGGCCAGGGGTCGGGGCTCGACGGCGACTCGACCCAGCTCATGTGTCCACCCACGTAGACCGCCTTCTCGGATATCGCCACCGAGAGGACGCTGTCGAAGGCCCGCGTGATCCACAGCGGCTTGACGTCCGCCCCGCCCTCCACGGGGAAGGCCATGATGGTGTCGTTGAGCGGAGGACGGTCACCACCGAATCCGCTGGTCACGGCGAAGTAGGAGTCGTCGGGTGCGATGTCGCCCGAGACGACGCGCTGGATCCCCCCGACGAACTGCAGGTTGTCCTCCCACAGGGTGGTTCGCCAAGCCGTCACGGCCTTCGTCGCGGTGTCGACGAAGCCGACGCCCACGCGCTCCTCCCCGGCGATGCGTCGGGCGGTGTGGACGACCATGAGCCGCGAGAGGTCGTGGGTCAGCACCAGCTCCTGCACGTTGATGACGCCATCGGAGCCGATGCCCACGCTCAGGTCGTTCACGAAGCCCGTGTCGACCGCGCCCGTCGTGGCGTCGACGGAGGCGAGGGAGATGCGTCGCACGCCGTTGACGCGCGTGAAACGACCGCCGGCGTAGACCTTGTCGTCGGACACCGCCAGGGCGTTGACCCGCGAATCGGTGTTGGCGACGAAGCCGGCCACGGGGGCGCCGGTCGTGAGGTCGACCTGGGCGAGGCCGTTGCGGGCGACGCCGTTGACCGTGCTGAAGCGACCGCCGATGTAGAGCCGCTTGCCGTCCGGCGAGGCCTCCACCGCGCTCACCTCGTTGTTCACGACCGGACGGAAGGACGTGTCGACGAGCCCGGTGTCCAGGTCGTAGGCCGCGAGGCGGGCCTGGGCGTAGGAGGTCGTGCTGCCGGAGGTGTTGTTGGCGATGGACGTGAACGTGCCGGCGACGAAGACGCGGTTGCCGATGACCTCGATGTCGACGACGTCGCCGGTGGTGATCTTCGGCAGGTCGAGGCGGGGCTTCTCGGGGGCCACCGCCGTGTGCCCGGGCGGGGGCAGCGCCGATCGCAGGCTCAGGCTGCGGCTGGTCGACGCCTCGGCCGTGCCGTCGGAGACGGTCAGCGTGACCTGCTTGACACCGCCCGAGGCGTAGGTGCGCGACACCGTGGCTCCGGTGCCCGTGGTCCCGTCACCGAAGTCCCAGCGGTAGGTGAGCGCGTCGCCGTCGACATCGGTGGTGCCGCGCGCGTCGAAGGCGCAGCGCAGCCCCGTGCACGCCTGGGTGAAGCTCGGCACCGGTGTCGCGTTCTGCGCGGCCACCCCGGGGCTGACCACGACCGTGAACTGGTGGGTGTTGCCGACGGCGGCGCTGCTCTGGGCCGCAGCTGTGCCGGTGGCCGAGCCCGAGACCGGCGCGTCGCTCACGACGGCGCTGGTGAGCCCCGAGCCCGTCGAGGAGGTTGCCGCACGACGCGTTCCGGGGACCGTCCAGGTGGGCTCGACCGACGCCTTGCCCGACCACGAGCGGACCGCCCACGAGCCGGGGTCCGCCACAGCCGCTGCCGGCGCGGTGTGGGTGGTGGTGCCGGCGTTGGCGCCGGACGTGGCCGAGGCGGTCACCGAGGCGGTCGTGCCGCTGCTCCGGTATGCCAGGACCACGAGCGAGGACTTGGCAGCCGCGCTGGTGCGGACGGTCAGCGTCGAGCCGGCATCGGCCTGCACGGCCTGACGCGTCCAAGCCCTGGCACGTGAGCTCGACCCGTCTCGGGTCCCGATGAGGCGCCATCCGGCGGGGTCGGCCACGGTGCTGGAGGTGGCGTTGCTCGTCAGGAAGGCGACGAGGGTGTCGCCACCGCGGACGGCGGCCGGGACCGTCGCCGTGTGCGCGGTTCGGTTGCCCGAGGTCGCCGCCGAGCCGACGAAGCTCAGCTGAGGTGCTGCCGCCTGGGCCGGCACGGCCAAGCCGGTGAGCGAGATCAGCAGCGCCACCACGGCGGTGAGGAACGTGGTGGAACGTACGGACGGCCTGGTGCCGGAAGCGAGCATGCGAGAAGAGCCCCTCAGTGGAAGGCCGCGTCGAGAGTCGCGGCGAGCACATGATGGGGCCGGGGGGATCGGTCCCGACACCGGCAGCGACAGGGGGTCTAGTCCGGAGCGTCCCCAATCGACAAGATCGCCGCGAATGGCCGGTCTCCGTGCTGGGTGTCGTCCACCCGCCCGTGGGCTAGACCGAGTGACACCGACGCGACGGCAATTCGGGCATCGCGACCTATGGTCTTGGAGGCTCAACCACGGGGGGTTGGCCACTTCACTTCGCCAAGGGGCTCTTCACCATGCAACGGACCGCACGCGCACTGCTCTCGATCGTCATCGCTCTAGTGCTCCTCTCCTCCACCGGTGCGGCAGCGTCCGCACTCGGCTACGGCCCGAGCAGCACGGTCAACACGGTGCCGACGCGGACGACCCCGCAGATCCTCGACGGACGCGTGCTCTCGATCGCGCGGGTGGGCGGCACGATCGTGCTCGGCGGCGAGTTCACCCAGGCCACCGACTACGGCAGCGACGTCGTCCAGTCTCGCACCAACTTGCTGGCTTTCGACGCCTCCACGGGAGCCCTCACCTCGACCTTCGCCCCGAACCCCAACGGCTCGGTCAACGTGGTCCTTCCCACGGGCGACGGCCAGAGCGTCTACGTCGGCGGTTCCTTCTCCTCGATCGGTGGGGTGACCCGGAGCAACCTGGTACGCGTGCGTGTCTCCGACGGGGCGGTCATGACCGGCTTCGACGCAGGCAAGGTCGCCGGACAGGTCAAGGACCTGCGACTCTCGAACGGCCGTCTGTACGTCGCCGGCATGTTCACCCACATCGGCGGCAGCGCTCAGAAGGCCCTGGCATCGATCAACCCCACCACGGGCAAGTTCGACCCCGCCTTCATGCGGCCCGTGTTCGCCGGCACCCACAACGGCGGGACGACGGGAGTGCAGAAGATCGACGTCGACAGCCAGGGGACTCGCCTCGTCGCGATCGGCAACTTCGACACCGTGAACGGTGTCAAGAGCCACCAGATCGCGATGATGGACATCTCCGGCAGCGCCGCGACGCTGGCGCCGTTCCGCACGAGCTACTACGAGACCGCGTGCAGCCGGTCCTTCGACAGCTACATGCGCGACCTCGACTTCTCGCCCGACGGGACCTTCTTCGTGGTCTCGACGACCGGCGCCTACGGAGGTGCTGGCGCGGCCTGCGACAGCACGGCTCGCTTCGAGCGTGCGGACGGCGCCGGCGCGGCACCGACGTGGGTCAACAACACCGGGGGCGACACGACGTACGCGGTCGAGATCACCGAGGGCGTCGTCTACACAGGCGGCCACGCCCGCTGGCAGAACAACCCGTTCCGCGCCGACACCCCCGGCCAGGGGGCCGTGTCGCGGCCCGGCATCGCGGCGCTCGACCCGATCAACGGCCTGCCGCTCTCGTGGAACCCGACCCGCACCCGCGGCGTGGGCGTCTTCGACCTGCTCTCGACCGACGCCGGACTCTACGTCGGCAGCGACACCACGCGGATCGGGGCCGACTACCTGCGACAGCGGATCGCCCTGCTGCCGACCGCGGGCGGTGCCACGTGGAAGGGCGTGCGCACCCCTGCCTTGCCCAACGACGTCTACCAGACGCGCAGCACGACCACGAGCGCGACCTTCGACCGGCGCAGCACCAGCGACGGCACCGCGTTCAGCAACCTCGCGAGCGTGCCCAGCGGCGGCATGGCCACCCGCAACATCAAGGGCGCCTTCATGCTCAACGGCTGGCTGTACGTCGCATGGTCCGACGGCAGCTTCGACAAGCGCACCTTCGACGGCACCACCTACGGTCCGTCCGAGCCCGTCGACACCGGCGACGAGCTCGCCGCGATGACGGACTGGGACGCCGACGTGCGGGCGATGACCGGCATGTTCTACGACGAGGGGCGCATCTACTTCACCCGGTCCGGACAGACCTCGCTGAGCTACCGCTACTTCACCCCCGAGAGCGACGTCGTCGGCGCACAGCGACTGACCGCGAGCAACGGGACCACCGGGATCAGCTTCTCCCAGGTGCGCGGCGCGTTCCTCGCCGGCAACACCCTGTACTGGCAGCAGAGCGGTCAGCTGCGCTCCCTCCCCTGGGTCCGCACGGCCAAGGGTGCCGGGCCGGGTGCGGGCAGCGCCACCGTGGTGAGCTCGTCCAGCTGGGCCAACACCGTGGCCATGTTCCTGTACCAGGACGCCGAGGGCGACGGTCCGGCGATCGCACCCACGGCGAGCTTCACCGCCAGCTGCGACAGCCTCACCTGCCGCTTCGACGCCAGTGCGTCGAGCGCGACCAACGCCTCGATCGCCGGCTACGAGTGGGACTTCGGCGACGGGACCACGGGGACGGGCGAGCTGGCCCAGCGCACCTACCCCAGCTCCGGGTCGCGGACGGTCAGCTTGACGGTGACGACGACCAAGGGCCTGACGGCCTCCACGACCAGGACGGTGACGCCGACCCGTACCAACCAGCTGCCCACCGCCTCCTGGACGAGCAGCTGTGACGACACCGCGTGCACCTTCGACGCCTCCGGCTCGACGGATCCCGACGGAACCGTGACTGGCTACGCCTGGGACTTCGGTGACGGCACCACGGGGAGCGGCGCCTCGACCAGCCACTCCTTCCCCGCCGCAGGCACCTACCAGGTGACGCTCAAGGTCACCGACAACGAGGGTGGCACGGGCACACGCACGGTGCCCGTCCAGGTCACGGAGTCGAAGGTCGCCTTCGTCGCGTCGGCCAGCACCAACGGCAACCGGACGAACCACTCCGTGACCGTCCCGGCGGACGTGCGGGCCGGTGACCGGCTGCTGCTCCTGCTCAGCACGAACTCGAGCACCGCGACCGTCACCGCGCCCGCGGGATGGACCGAGGCGAGCACCGCCGACGTGGACGGACTGCGCACGCGGCTCTGGACCCGTCCGGCCACGTCCGGCCACGCGGGCACGGTCGTCACCGTGGCGACCTCGGCGGCGGCGAAGTCCAACCTCACCGTGGCGGCGTACCGCTCCACGGGGGCGCACCCCGTGGAGGTGAGGAACGCGGCGGCGGCGACGACGGCGTCCGCCACGACGACCCTCACCTCGCCGATGCTCGAGGCGCCGGACGGATCCTGGCTCGTGACGTACTACGGAGCGAAGTCCTCCAGCCTGCTCACCCTCGGCACTCCCGACGGACAGTCCCGCCGCACCGGCTCCGAGGGCACGGGCAGCGGAGCGATCTTCGCGGCGCTGTCGGACAGCAACGGCGAGGTGGCTGCCGGCACCGTGGGTGGGCTGCAGGTGGAGGCCGGCGGCAGCGTCTCTCGCTCCGGTGTGCTGTCGGTGGTGCTGGCCCCCGAGGGTCGCTGACCGCGCACGGCCGCGGTGGTGCGGACGGGTCCGCACCACCGCGGCGTCCGCATGCTGGCCTCGCCGAGCATCGGACGTATAGACCACATGACGGGCGTCGTGGCACAAGACGCCCGGCTGCGGGCAAGGTGCCACAGCAGCATCTTTCAAGGTGGGCCACACGGGGAGGTCCGCCGCAACCGGGGGAACACCATGCCGTCTCGTCGCTTCTCGCTACTCTGCTCCACGCTCCTGGCCGTGATGCTGGTGCTCACTCCAGAGGTCGCCCGGGCGGCAAACTCGGCGCAGGGCCGTCTCGTGGCCGACCAGCCGGCCAACGGCACCCCGCACGTGCTGGACGGACGCGTCAACAGCATCGCCAAGATCGGTAACTCGATCGTGCTCGGCGGCTCCTTCGCCCAGACGCGCAACGATGCCAGCACCACCCAGATCCCCCGGTCCAACCTGGTCGCCTTCGACGAGACCAGCGGGCAGATCAGCACCACGTTCCTCCCGAACCCGAACGGCGAGATCACCACCGTCCTGCCCACGGGCGACGGCAGCACGGTCTTCGTGGCGGGCGCGTTCTCGAGCATCGGCGGCGTCGCTCGCTCCAACCTCGCTCGCATCCGCGTCTCTGACGGCGCCGTGGTGCAGACCTTCAACGCCGGCTCCATCACCGGGCGCGTCCGGGACCTGCGCCTCGCCGGAGGCCGCCTCTGGATCGCGGGCAGCTTCACCCACGTCGGTGGCAGGGCGCAGCGATCACTGGCGACCGTGAACCCGACGACGGGCGCCTTCGACACCTACATGAGCCGCGTCATCTCAGGGGTCCACAACGGTGGCACCACAGGCGTCGTCAAGATCGACGTCAACCCCCAAGGTGACCGGCTGCTGGCCATCGGCAACTTCGACGCCCTCGACGGGGTGGCCGCGCGGCAGCTCTTCATGCTCGACATCTCGGGCACGAGCGCACAGGCCTCGTCGTTCAGCACCAACTTCTACGTGCCCACGTGCCGTGCGCAGTCCTTCGACAGCTACATGCGCGACCTGGACTTCTCACCCGACGGCCGCTTCTTCGTGATCACCACGACCGGTGCCTACGGCGGGTCCACCGGTCCCTGTGACACCTCCGCCAGGTTCGAGACCTACGCCAGCGGAGCGGACGTCCAGCCCTCCTGGGTCGACTACACCGGCGGCGACACGACCTACGCGGTGGAGATCACCGACAGCGCCGTCTACACCGGAGGGCACGCGCGCTGGCAGAACAACCCCTTCGCCGGCGACACCCCTGGTCAGGGAGCCGTCGACCGCCCCGGCATCGCGGCACTCGACCCGCTCAACGGACTTCCCCTCTCGTGGAACCCCACACGCTCGCGAGGCGTCGGCGTCTTCGACTTCCTGGTGACGTCTCGTGGACTCTGGGTCGGCTCCGACACCGAGCGCATCGGTGCCAACCGCTACAAGGGCCGGATCGCCCTGCTGCCCCTCGCCGGGACGGTGATCCCTGCCAACACGACGCCAACCCTGCCCAACGACGCCTACGCCTTCGGTGGCTTCGGCGCCGAGAGCGACCCCCGATTCCTGTACCGGGTGAACGCCGGTGGACCCTCGCTGCCCGCCTCCGGAGGAATCGACTGGGCAGCAGACCTGGCGGGTGCCCCGAGTCCTCAGCACAACGGCGTCGGCAACCGCGCCACCTATGCTCCCGTGCCCACCGTCGACGGCACCGTCCCGGCGAGCACGCCGCGCGCACTCTTCGAGTCCGAGCTCTGGGATCCCGCCTCGGCCCCGGAGCAGGCATGGGACTTCGCAGTCCCGGCCGGCACGCCGCTCGAGGTGAGGCTCTACTTCTCCAACCGGTGCACCTGCACGCAGAGCGCCGGACAGCGGCAGTTCGACGTGGACGTCGACGGCGTCCGAGTCCTGGACGACTTCGACATCTCTGCTGCTGTCGGACACAACGTCGGCACGATGCGCAGCTTCGACATCACCTCCGACGGCAACGTCGACATCGACCTGCTGCACGTCACCGAGAACCCGCTCATCAACGGCATCGAGATCCTGCGGACCGACCTGCCGCCGAACACCACCTCCCCCATCGCGAAGTACACCCACGACGGCGCGACCTTCGGGGCACGCACTCCCGTCGAGGCGGGCGGTATCGACTGGAACGCCGTCCGTGGGGCCTTCATGCTGCGCGGCCAGCTCTACCTGGCTCATGGCGACGGGACCTTCGACCGGCGCTCCTTCAACGGCACTGAGTACGGCGCTCCGGTGGCGGTCGACACCTCGGACCAGCTCACCGTCCTCCAGAACTGGCGCAGCGACATCGCCCGGGTCACGGGCATGTTCTTCGACTCAGGCCGGATCTACTACACGATGACCGGGTCGAACCAGCTCTACTACCGCTACTTCACGCCGGAGAGCGACGTCGTCGGCGCCAAGCAGCTGGTCGTGGGGGGAAACGTCGCGGGCATCGACTTCGCCCAGGTGCGAGGCATGTTCACGACCGGGGACCACCTCTACTGGGCCAAGCCCGACGGCAGCCTCAACAGGCTCGACTGGGCCGAGGGCGACCAGTCCGACCGACCCGTGGGCGGCACCGCGACCCAGGTCTCGGGCACGACGATCGACGGCTACAACTGGAGCTCCCGAGGTCTCTTCCTCTTCCAGAACCCCAACGGCGAAGCCGCGGGACAACCGCCGGTGGCCGACATCGCCTACTCCTGCGCCGGCTTGACCTGCCAGTTCAACTCCTCCGGCTCGACCTCACCGGGGACGACGATCACTCAGCGGACCTGGGACTTCGGCGACGGCAACACGTCCGCGGCAAGCAACCCCAGCCACACCTATGCCTCCTCCGGGACACGGACCGTGACCCTGACGATCCGCACCGCGGACGGCCGGCAGGCCACGACCACCCGCGAGGTCTCCGTGCAGCGTGTCAACGGGCAGCCGGTGGCAGCGTTCGACGCCAGCTGTGACCAGCTCGACTGTGATTTCGACGCCTCGGGGTCCTCGGACCCTGACGGCGACGACCTGACCTACAGCTGGAACTTCGGTGACTCCGCCACCGGCGCGGGTGAGACCACCCAGCACAGCTACGCCACCGCGGGGACCCGCACCGTCACCCTCACCGTCAGCGACGGACAGCTGCAGTCGCAGGCGACCCGCCAGGTCGCGGTCTCCGAGACCACCAACCCCGGCATCTCCTTCGTCGACGCCGCGACCACCTCGGGCAACCGCTCCACGCACTCGGTGCAGATCCCCGCCGGGGTCCAAGCCGGCGACCAGCTGCTCTTGTTCATCACCACCAACAGCTCCACCACCACGGTGGCCACCCCAGCGGGCTGGACCCAGGTCGAGACCCGACAGGGCAACGGCATCCGAGGCGTCGTCTGGGGCCGCACCGCCACGGCCGGCCTCGCCGGCAGCACCGTGTCGGTGACCAGCAGCGCCCTGACCAAGTCCACGCTCACCGTCGCGGGCTACCGCAGCCAGAGCGGTGCCGCCACCATCAGCGCCTCCGCCGTCGGTGGCACCGACAGCCCGGCCACCTCCCACACCGCACCCGCGGTGCCCGTTGCCGACGCGGGCTCGTGGGTGGCGACCTACTGGTCGGAGAAGTCCTCCGAGGACGTCACCTGGTCCGCTGCCGGCAGCACCTCCAGGACCACCGGGTCCGGCAGCGGCTCGGGCAAGACCAGCGCCCTGCTCGCCGACACCAACAGCGGCGTCACCAGCGGCAACCGCCCCGGCGCGACCGCCACCACCAGCGCCTCGGTCGGACGCAGCGTCCACTTCTCCCTCGTCATCGCACCCGCGTGAGTCCGATGGGTGAGCGTTTCCTGGTGCGCCCGTCCCTCCGATGACCACGTCCGCACCCCGGGCCGGAGGCCACCCGTGGTGACGGGCGCGCGCCAGCTCGCGCGGTGCCTCGCCACGGCCTGCGCCACCGTCGCCCTCGTCGCGTGCGGTCCCGGAGGCGGCGGGGCCGGCACCACGCCGGCCGAGCCGGGACCGGTCGCTTCGACCGAGGTGGAGGCGGGTGCGCCGTCGTCCGATCGGCTCCTGCTCGACTTCGACGACCTTCCTCCCGGAGAGGTGGCCGCCGACGTGGAGCTGGCACCCGCGCAGCACGGGGCCGAGGTCCGGGTGCGGACGGTGGGGGCGGGGCGCGTCTCCCTGGAGCCTCACCCTCGGGGCGGGCAGGCCCTCCGACTGCCTCCCTACGACGACACTGCGACGGCGCGAGCCGTCGTCACCGTTGCCGCCCCACCGGCTCTGCTGCAGCCCGACGGGCACGACTTCGAGCTGACGGCGTCCTTCAACCTGGATGCCGAGTCCGAGGGAGGTCTCGACAACGGCAACAACCTGGTCCAACGCGGGCTCTGGGGCGAGGCTGCTCAATACAAGATCCAGGTCGACGATGGCATCGTGAGCTGTCGGGTAGCCGGCGACAGAGGTGAGGTCATCGTCAAGGGTGCGGAGGCCGTCGTCCCCGGGGCCTGGTTCACAGCCAGGTGCGTCCGCTCCCAGGACCGACTCACCCTCCACCTGGACGGGCCCGACGGCTCGTCGGCCGCGTCCGAGGTCGAGGGCCCCACCGGCGACCTGTCCTTCCGCGACGACACCCCGCTGGTCATCGGCGGCAAGACGACCCCGGAGGGCATACCGGTCGAAGGTGCATCGGACCAGTTCAACGGGGCTGTCGACGATGTGGAGCTCGTCGTCCACCGATGAGCCGCACACCCCCTCGCGCGGGCGCGACGCCCCGAGGCCTACCCTCGAGCATGGTTCGACCCGGGAGCCGAGGGGGGCACGTGCCAGAACGTCACACGGATTCGGTCGCGATCGGTCCCTTCGTGCTTCCCGACCTGGATCGTCGCGCCGTGTGCGATCGGGCGGTGGCCCTCGCGACCGACGACCGCGCTTCGGCCGCATGCGTCTACGCCCTGCACGTCGGCGGTCTCAACGACCGACGGAAGCGAGACTTCGTCGAGGCGATGCGCGCCGCGGATCTCGTGTACGCCGATGGCGGCTCCACCGTCTGGCTCGGCAGGCTCGCCGGAGCCAAGCACCTCGAGCGCGCCCCGACGACCGACATCGGCTGGGACGTGCTCGCGGGCATCGCACGACGCCGTGGGCGGACGGTCCGTGTCGCGCTGGTGGGCGGCCCCGAGGGTCTTGCGGCACGCGCGGCGACCGTCCTCGAGGAGGGCGGCGACACCCAGGTCGTCGCGGTCGAGCACGGCTTCCACGATGACTGGTCGGGCGTGCTCGCGCGCGTCCGCGCGACCGACCCGGACGTCGTGGTGGTGGGCCTCGGCGCACCCCGCGAGATGACCTGGTGCGAGAGTCACCGAGCGGAGCTGCCGCCGGCGCTCATCCTGACGTGCGGCGGGTGGTTCGGCCACCTCGTCGGCGACGAGCGTCGAGCGCCGACTCTGCTGCGTCGCTCCGGACTGGAGTGGATCGCACGCGTTGCGCAGGCGCCCCGGCGCCTGGGCCCCCGGTACGTTCGAGGAGTGATGAGCTGCATGGTGCTGGCCGCCCAGACGACGATCCGCCGTGCTCGGGCCGTGGTCGCGTGAGCGCGCACTCCGGGATCCGCCCCGCGATCCTCTGCGCCTTCGTGGTCGTCGTCAGCCTGGCCGTCGAGTCGCAGCGGGCCTCTCCCCCGCCGCGAGACCTCGCTCACTCGACCGTCTCCGAGCACGTCCGCCTCGCCTCGAGCGGCTCTGCCCCGTCTCTCGTGCGGCTGAGGTTCGACGACTACACCCCGGCGAAGGCGAGGGCGACCGCTCACCGTGCGCGGATCCCCCTCGCGGTGAGCGGCGACCGCTCGGCGCGGGCGCACCTGGCGAAGGTCAGCACCCGGGTGTCCTCGGTAGCCGACGGGCGCGGCGGACGCGCTCTGCGGCTGCCCCCTCTGGGCACGGGTCGCGCCGTCGCCACCGTGGCGACCTCGTCACCCACCTCGCTGACGCCGCGCGACCGCAGGTTCGTCTTCGGTGCGCGCTTCAAGATCGACAGCCGTTCCGACGGACATCGGCTCGATGACGGCAACAACTTGGTTCAACGAGGGCTCTGGGGAGACCAGGGGCAGTACAAGCTGCAGGTCGACCGTGGCCAAGTCTCCTGTCGTGTCCTTGGCCGAGGAGGCGAGGCAGTGGTCACGGCGCGCGTCCAGATCACTCCCGGCTCGTGGCATCGAGCGCGGTGCGCCCGCCATGCCCGTCTGGTCCGACTCACCGTCACCAAGCCCGACGGCACCCCGATCCGCGCCCAGCGCAGCATCCGCACGGGTCGCGTGGCGCCTCCGCCTACGGCAAGGCTCGCCGTGGGCGGCAAGGTCACGGCACGTGGGATTGCGGTGCGGGGGGACTCCGACCAGTTCAACGGTGTCGTCGACAACGTGTACGTGAAGATCGCCGGCACCCGCTGAGCCGGTTGGCCGTGCTCCCCGGGACCCGATCCGTCCTCAGCCTCATCCTCCTGGTGCTGCTCGTGACGGGGTGCGGAGGCGACTCCCGGAGTGCGCCCGACCCCCCCCATGAGGTCCCGACGCTGCGCGGCCTCTCACCCGACGACCGCGAGCGACGCGACCGACGCGAGCTCACCGACGGCTGCGAGTACGACCAGCGCGGCATCCCCGCGTGCGGAGTGCTCCTCGGAGCGGCGTACGGCGGCAACCAGGACCCCAGCGCCTGGGAGCGCCGCATGGGTCAGCAGCTCGGCGTCCGTCGCACCTACTACGGCCCGGAGGACGCCGCCTACGCCGCCCACGTCGCCAGGGCAGACCTGACGGTAGGCCGCGTTCCGTGGATCAGCTTCAAGACGCCCTACTCGTGGGGCGAGATGGCCGAAGGAGCCGGCGACGAGTGGATCGCCGACATCACGCGACGACTCGCACTCATCGATGGCCCGGTCTGGCTGGCGATCCACCACGAGCCCGAGAACGACGGCAACATCGAGAACTGGACGGCCATGCAGGAGCGGCTCGCGCCGATCGTGCGGGCCGGAGCGCCCAACGTCGCCTACACCGTCATCCTGACGGGCTACCACCAGGTGTTCGGGCGTGAAGAGTTCGCCTTCGACCGGCTTTGGCCGGACACGACCATCGACCTCGTCGGGTTCGACGTCTACGAGCGCTACGGCACCATCCGCGACGGCAGTCAGGTGGTCCAGGAGACACCCTTCGAGGACGTGTACTTCCCCGCCTTCGAGAAGTTCGCGGAGGAGCACGACACCGCCTGGGGGCTCGGCGAGACCGGCTATGCGGACGAGGCTGTCCCCGACCTACCCGACTTCGTGCGCCGTACCTACGACGGAGTCAGGGAGCACGGCGGTGTCGTCGTCGCCTACTTCAACTCTGTCCTGAACAGCACCGCCAGCTGGCGGCTCGACGAGGAGAAGGAGGCCGCCTTCACGACGGTGCTCCGCGACAGTCCGCACCTGTGAGGCGTCAGGAGTTGAAGCGCTGCTGCGTGGCCTCGAGACCGTCGCGCACGAGTGTCTCGACGGCGTCGGCGGCCGTGTCGACGAGGAAGGGCAGCTCGGCGCGCTCGGCCTTGGACCAGGCGGAGAGCACGAAGTCCGCGGGGTCCTGACGTCCCGGCGGGCGACCGATGCCGACCCGGGTGCGGCAGAAGTCGCCGCTGCCGAAGGACGAGCGCAGCGAGCGCAGGCCGTTGTGGCCGTTGTCGCCGCCGCCGCGCTTGCTGCGCAGGGTGGCGAAGGGGATGTCGAGCTCGTCGTGGATCGCCACGACCTGCTCGACCTCGACGCCGTAGAACGAGGCGAGGGCCTTGACCGGTCCCCCGACCTCGTTCATGTAGCTCGCGGGGCGTGCTAGGACGACGCGCGGCGAGTCGGTGCCGGGGGCGCCGAGGCGGCCCTCGACCACCTCGGCGCGCCCGGACTTGTGCTTGCGCCAGCTGCCGCCGGTGCGGCGTACCAGCTCGTCGGCCACGAGGTAGCCGATGTTGTGCCGGGTGGCGGCGTACGTCGGGCCGGGGTTGCCCAGCCCGACGACCAGCCAGACCTCACCCATGCGGGGCTCAGTCCTCGTCGGAGGACTCGCCCTCGGCAGCGTCGCCGTCGCCCGACTCCTCCGCGGCGGCCTCGGCGGCCTCCTCGTCGGACTCGTCGCGCTCGATGCCGGCCTCGGCCTCGGCCTCCTCCAGCTCGGCCTCCAGCTCCTCGGCGGTGGGCGCGTGGATGACGTTGACCACGAGGGCATCGTCGTCGGTGAGGACGACCGAGCCGGCGGGCAGCGAGAGGTCGCGGGCGAAGACCTGGAAGCCGGCCTCGGCGTCCTCGACGTCGATCGTGACCCACTCGGGGATGTTGGTGGCCTCGGCCTCGACGCTGACGGTGTTGAGCTCGGTGACGACCATCGCGTCGGACTTGACCTCGCCCTCGACGTGGACGCCGACCTCGACGGTGACCTTCTCGCCCTTCTTCACCTCGACGAAGTCGATGTGCTCCAG
Organism: Nocardioides aequoreus; assembly: GCF_000720335.1. Lineage (GTDB taxonomy): Bacteria > Actinomycetota > Actinomycetes > Propionibacteriales > Nocardioidaceae > Marmoricola > Marmoricola aequoreus. The sequence continues at coordinate 29,999 of NZ_JOJN01000012.1, forward strand.
GAAGCCCTTGATCGGGTCGGACTGCACCTGCTTGGTCAGCGCCAGGTAGGTCTTGCCGTCGAGCTCGACGTGCAGCAGCGCGTTGGTGCCGCCGTGCTTGAGCGCCATCATCGCGTCGTGGCCGGGCAGCGCGATGTGGATGGGCTCGTTGCCGTGGCCGTAGATGACGGCGGGGACCTTGTCGGCACGACGGATCCGGCGGGCAGCGCCCTTGCCGAACTCGGTGCGGGCCTCGGCCTTGATCTTGTCGTCGGTCTTGTCAGCCATGTCTGATCGCTCCTCGCGCGTGCGTCATTGCAGTTCGGGTCTGAGTTCGTGGTGGTCGCGTGGCGGAGAGCGGTCCGGAGACGACACATGCACCGCGCGCCGACGTGGGCACGGTGCATGTCAGGACCGGACCGCGTCGATCACGGAGCCGGTGTCTCGACCGGTGCTCCCTCGCCGAGGCAACTGCCCGATCCTAACGAACGGGCGGCCCGGAGGTGAAATCCTCCTCCCGACCGGGAACGTGACGTGGCGCTCAGGCGTGGCCGTCGAACATCGAGGTCACCGAGCCGTCCTCGAAGACCTCCTTGATCGCCCGCGAGATCAGCGGCGCGATCGAGAGCACGGTGAGCTTGTCGAAGTGCCGGTCCTCGGGGATCGGGAGGGTGTTGGTGACCACGATCTCGGTCGCCGGGGAGTTCTTGAGCCGGTCGACGGCGGGGTCGGAGAGGATCGCGTGGGTGGCGGCGATGACGACGCCCGCGGCGCCGTCGGCCATCAGCGCCTCGGCGGCCTTCACGATGGTGCCGCCGGTGTCGATCATGTCGTCGGTCAGGATGCAGATGCGGCCGTCGACCTTGCCGACCACCCTGTTGGCCACCGTCTCGTTGGGACGGTCCTCGCGGCGGGTCTTGTGGATGAAGGCCAGCGGCGCGCCGCCGAGACGGGCGGACCAGCGCTCGGCGACCTTGATCCGGCCGGCGTCGGGCGAGACCACGGCGAGCCGCTGGTCGCCGTACTTCTGCTTGACGTGCTCGGCCAGGATCGGCATCGCCATCAGGTGGTCGACCGGCCCGTCGAAGAAGCCCTGGATCTGGTCGGAGTGCAGGTCGACGGTGATCAGCCGGTCGGCGCCCGCCGTCTTGAAGAGGTCGGCCATGAGCCGTGCCGAGATGGGCTCGCGGCCGCGGTGCTTCTTGTCCTGCCGGGCGTAGCCGTAGAACGGCAGCACCACGGTGATGCGCTTGGCCGAGGCGCGCTTGAGGGCGTCGACCATGATCAGGTGCTCCATGATCCACTCGTTGACCGGAGCCGTGTGGCTCTGGATCACGAAGGCGTCGGACCCGCGCGCCGACTCCTCGTAGCGCACGTAGATCTCGGAGTTCGCGAACTCGTACATAGAGCTGGGCACCAGCCCCGTGCCGAGGTCCCGAGCCACCTCCTCGGCGAGCTCGGGGTGTGCGCGTCCGCTGAAGACCATCAAGTTCTTCTCGGTCGTGCGCTTCATTCCGCTCACGTGCGGCACTCCTCGTGCTGGCGGCCGGCCGGTCCGACCGATTCTGACCCACCGAGGCCCGACGTGCGAAGGGGGGTCACCCCTCGGTCGCCCCCGCGTCCCGGGCGGCGTCGGCCTGGGCCGTCCCGTCCCGCTTGCGCAGCACCCAGCCGAGCAGGTTGCGCTGCGGTCCGGCGCTGAGTCCGAGCGCCCCCGGCGGGACGTCCTCGCGGATCACGGCACCGGCTCCGGTCGCCGCCCCGTCGCCCACCGCGACCGGCGCGACGAAGGTGTTCTTGCTGCCCGTGCGCACATGGCGCCCGATCGTGGTGCGGTGCTTGGCCACGCCGTCGTAGTTGGCGAAGACGGTGCTGGCGCCGATGTTGCTGCCCTCGCCGATCTCGGCGTCGCCGACGTAGGAGAGGTGGGGCACCTTGGCGCCCGCCCTGATGCGGGCGTTCTTGGTCTCCACGAAGGTGCCGATCTTGCCGCCGGCGCCCAGCTCCGTGCCCGGCCGCAGGTAGGCGAAGGGACCCACCTGTGCGCCCTCCCCCACGACGGAGAGCTGTCCGTGGGTGCGGACGACGCGCGCCCCGGCGCCGACCTCGACGTCCTCCAGCGTGGTGTCGGGGCCGACCACGGCCCCCTCCCCCACGACCGTCGCCCCGAGCAGCTGGGTGCCGGGCAGCAGCGTCACGTCGCGCGCCAGCACCACGTCGGACTCGACCCAGGTGGTCTCGGGGTCGAGCACGCTCACGCCCTCGCGCATCCAGCGCTCCAGCACCCGCTGGTTCATCACCCGGGCGAGCGCGGCCAGCTGGACCCGGTCGTTGGCGCCCTCGGTCTGGATCACGTCGTCGAGCACGTGGGCCCCCACGGCCAGGCCGTCGCCGCGGGCCAGCGCCACCGTGTCGGTCAGGTAGTACTCACCGGCGGCGTTGTCGTTGGAGAGCCGGGGCAGCGCACCGCCGAGCCAGGCCGCGTCCATCGCCAGGATGCCGCTGTTGATCTCGGCCACCGCGCACTGCTCCTCCGTGGCGTCCTTTTGCTCCACGATGCCCGTGACCGCGCCCGTCGCGTCGCGCAGCACCCGGCCGTAGCCGGTCGGGTCGGGGACGACGCCCGACAGGATGCTGACCGCGCGCTCACCGGCCTCGTGGTCGGCCACGAGGGCCTGCAGGCTCTCGCCCCGCAGCAGCGGCGTGTCGGCCGAGGCCACGACGACGGTGCCGCGGCGCTCGGCGTCGGGCACGGCGGCGTACCCCACCATGACGGCGTGACCGGTGCCCTCCTGGGTCTCCTGCACCGCGATGGTGGCCTCGGGCAGCAGCTGCTGCACGTGCGGCACCACCTGGTCACGGCCGTGGCCCACGACCACGACCACGCGGCGCGGCTCCAGCGAGCGCACCGCGGCCAGCACGTGGCCCACCATGCTGCGGCCGCCGACGCGGTGCAGCACCTTCGCGGTCGCGCTCTTCATGCGCGTGCCCCCGCCGGCGGCGAGGACGATGACGGTCAGGTCGGACATGGGCAGCACCCTAGGCCCGGGCACGATGGGGTCGGCCACCCCGCCACGGGGTACCGGCAGCGCGTCCCCACCTCCTGCAGAGAGCGAGCCCTCGATGAGCCACCAGGTGCACCTGTCCGTCGGCGGGAGCGACCGGCCGGCGACGTCCGGCGCCACCTTCGTACGCCGCAGCCCCGTCAGCGGCGAGGTCGTGACGGAGGCCGCGGCGGGCTCGGTGGACGACGCGGTCGCCGCCGTCGAGGCCGCCGCCGCGGCGTTCCCGGCGTGGGCGGCGACCTCCCCGGCCGAGCGGCGCGCGCTGCTGCTGCGGGCGGCGGACGCCCTACGCGGCCGCACCGACGACATCGTCGCCGCGGTCACCGCCGAGACCGGCGCGACCGGCGCCTGGGGCGGCTTCAACGTGGGCCTGGCCGCCGGCGTGCTGACCGAGGCGGCCGCGCTCACGACGCAGGTGTGTGGCGAGACGCTGCCCTCCGACGTGCCGGGCAGCCTGGCCATGGCCGTGCGTCAGCCCGCCGGCGTGGTCCTCGGCATGGCGCCCTGGAACGCCCCGGTCATCCTCGGCGTCCGGGCACTGGCCACCCCGCTCGCAGTGGGCAACACCGTGGTCTTCAAGGCGAGCGAGAAGTGCCCGCGGGTGCACCGCCTGATCGTCGAGGCCCTCCTCGAGGCGGGGCTGCCCGAGGGCGTCGTCAACTTCGTCAGCCACGCCCCCGACGACGCCGCCGAGGTGGTGGAGGCGATGATCGCCCACCCCGCGGTGCGCCGCGTCAACTTCACGGGCTCCACCCCGGTGGGCCGCATCATCGGCCGCCTCTGCGGCGAGCACCTGACCCCCTGCGTCCTCGAGCTCGGCGGCAAGGCGCCCTTCGTGGTGCTCGACGACGCCGACGTGGCGGCGGCCGTGGAGGCGGCGGCCTTCGGCGCCTTCGCCAACTCCGGTCAGATCTGCATGTCGACGGAGCGGATCATCGTCGACGAGGCCGTCGCCGACGACTTCGTCGCGCGGCTCGCGTCGAAGGTGTCCTCGCTCCCGGTGGGCGACCCGTCGGGGCACGTCGTGCTGGGCTCCGTCGTCGACCAGGACACGGTCGACCGCTGCCACGAGCTGCTCGACGACGCGGTGCAGCGCGGCGCCACGGTCGTCTCGGGCGGGCGCGCCGAGTCGACGCTGATGCCGGCCACCCTGCTCGACGGGGTCACGCGCGAGATGCGGATCTGGCGCGAGGAGTCCTTCGGCCCGGTCAAGCCGATCATGCGCGTGCGTGGCGTCGAGGAGGCGGTCGCGGCGGCCAACGACACCGACTTCGGTCTGTCGGCTGCCGTCTTCGGCGGCGACGCGGCCCGCGCCCTCGACGTGGCCCACCGCATCGAGTCGGGCATCTGCCACGTCAACGGGCCGACGGTGCACGACGAGGCACAGATGCCTTTCGGCGGCGTGAAGGACTCCGGGTGGGGTCGCTTCGGCGGGCTGGCCGGGGTGCACGAGTTCACCGACCTGCGCTGGATCACCGTGCAGACCGGCGAGCGTCACTACCCCTTCTGAGCCCTCACGACCTGCCTCTCGGTGCCTGCCGCAGCCGCACCGAGAGGCAGGTGACGCAGCCCTCGAGCTTCTCGAGCTCGGAGATGTCGACGCTCACGCACCGCAGCCCCCGGGCCTCGTACGCCGCCCGCGTGCGAGGTGCCGCGGCCGACATCAGCACGGTGTGCGCGTCGAGCAGCACCACGTGGGCACCGGGCTCCTCGGGCACGGACTCGTAGCGGGCCCAGACCCCCGGGTCGTCGACGACCGGGTCCCAGCCCACGACCGTGCCGTCGGGGAGGGCGGTGACCGCCGACTTCAGGTGCAGCGCCCTGGAGAGCGGCACCGTGACGACGTCGGCTCCGAGCGGGGTCAGGTGCGCGCTCAGCTGCTCGATGCCCGACCGGTCGGTCCGCCCGCCCGGCCCCTCGTTGAGCCCGACCCAGACGGTGCCGTCGTGCTTCAGGACGTCACCGCCGTCGAGGGTGCCGGGAGCCTCGATGTGAGCGATCCGGTAGCCGAGCTCGCGGAGCACCTGCTCGGTGCCGGCGGTCTCGGGCCGGCGCTGGTCGGCCCCCGGGCGGGTGACGACGGCGAGGTCGCCGTACATCACGACGGTGTCCTCGACGAAGACGCTGTCGGGGCAGTCGGGCGCCTCCGGCACCTCGACGGTCTCCCAGCCCTCGCCGTGCAGCGCGTCGACGTACCCCTGCCACTGCCGGCGCGCGAGCTCGACGTCGACCGGCGTCCGCTCGAGGTGCGTCACCAGGCCTTCGGCCAGTCGCCGAGACGGGCGGCGGACAAGAGCCTGCCGGTGCCTCACGCGACGAGTATCACGCCGAGGACCCGCCGCGCCCCGTCAGAAGACCGGGCGCGGCGGGTCGGGGGTCAGCGCAGTCGCGGTGCGGACCGCACGAGGGTGGCGAACCCGTTCTTCTTCGCGGAGGTGTTCAGCTGCCAGTTGGCCACCTTGTTGTGCAGCCCGGTGTTGAAGTAGGCGAAGGCAACCCCCCCGTGATCGACCATCGCCTGGTAGGTGAGGCTCGGCCAGTTCGGCTTCTTCTCGGCAGCGGGGTCGCTGTAGCCGGTCTCGGCCAGGCCCCACGCCTTGACGTCGTTGGCCGCGACCCACTTCTCGATCTTGGTGAAGTAGTTGCCGATGAAGTCCTTCCACCGCGTGTCCATCGGCTTGCCGCTCTTCTTCTCGCCGTAGAGCTCGTAGATGTCGAACCCTGCGACGTCGACCTTCGTATCCGGCCAGATCCGGTCCATCGAGTACGTCGACGACGTGGTCCCGAACTGGTGGTAACCCATCAGGATCACGCTGTAGCCCAGGTTGGAGGCTGCGCGGCGCATGATGGGCGCGAGGCGCTCCTGCATCCGCTTCCACGCGAGGACGTCGCCGTCACCCTCCGGCTCGTGGTGGACCGCCACCCACACGGGTCCGCCTGCGGACCGCATCTTGGTAGCGAGGTCACGTGCCCAAGCGTCACCCCGACCGGCGGCCATGTCCGTCCAGGAGTACGGAGTCTTGAAGCTCATCCACGGGACGCGTCCGGCGGCGGCGTCTGCCTTTGCGGTGCGCACGGCACCTGCGACCTGGCTCGCGCCCCAGTAGGTCCGGCGGACTCCGATCTTGCCGCCCATGGACTTCTCCCACGGGCCGACGTCGCTGTTGCTGCCGTAGGCACCGCCGGCGAACGCTCCACAGCTCGGGATGCCGCGGGCGGTGACCCCGCAGTCGTTGGTCATCGACCGGGCACTGGCAGCAGCGGCCTGTGCGGTATTCGGCTTGCTCTCGACGAGCTGTGGCGCAAGGAGCGCCATGACCGCTCCGACGACAAGGGCAGGGGACATCATTCGACGTAGTCGCATCGCTCTACTTCGGGTTGGGGACAAAGGATGCAGGCGACTGGACCTACCCCCAACCCGGACGCCCGCGAATTGCGGACCCGACCCTAGCCGATCGGTACCGATATCGGCACATTGAAACCGGTTGCGGGTGCGTCAGGGGCGCGCACGCGCCTCCCGGGAGACCTTGCACGTCCCCGGCTGGCCCGTCAGCGCGAGGTCACTGCGGCGGGATCACGACGGACCACGTCACGGCCTTGCTGCTCGCCACGGTCGACCGGGCGACACCCGCCGCCACCACCCCGCGGTCGACGGCCTGCTGCGCCACGAGAGCGGCCACCGAGCCACCTCCACTGCCGTAGCTCGTCCCGAGCACCTGGGTGCCGGTGGGCGCCGACCACGTCCGGTCGGCGCTGGCCTTGTCGGCCCACGCCCGCAGGAGCACCGACCCGTCCCCTGGCACGGTCAGCGCGGGCGCCACGTGGTCGACAGTGCTCGTCGAGCCCGTGACACCCGCCACCGCGACGTCGAGCGGGGCCGCGCCCGCGTAGCCGGCGAGGGTGACCGTCGCCTTGACCTGACGACTGAGCGTGACCCGCACGGTGGCGCCCGTGGCCCCGGGCGGAGCCGACCGCTGCCAGACCGACGAGGTCACCTCGGTGCCGTCGGAGGCAGCGGCAAGCCGGCTCCACCCCGTACCCGGACTCACCTCGGCCGAGCCGTTGAGGGAGACCACCAGGACGAGTCGGTCGCCCTCCGAGACGCCGGCCGGCACCCCGACCGACACGGCTGTCGCGTTGGCGTTGGCGCTACTCGCGCCCGTGAGGACAGGCGGCTCGGGGGTGGTCGGTGGCTCCTTGACCGTGACAGTCGTCGACGTGGTACCCGTCGCCCCGTCGTCGTCGGAGACGGTCAGCACGACCTCGTACTGTCCGGCGGCGGGGAGCCTCACGCGCGTGGTGACGCCGGACGAGGCCTGTCCGCCGACGACCCACTCCCACCCCGTGACCTGTCCGTCGGGGTCGCTCGACCCCTCGCCGGAGAAGTCGCAGACGAGTCCCTCGCACTGGGGCTCCCCGATCCTCGCGACCGGCGCGACGTTGGGGCTGGGCTCGACCGACTCCCCCACGAGAACGACCTGGAAGCCGGATCCGCCCCCTCCTGCCTTGACAGCGTTGCTCAGGCCGGGGAGGTACACCGCCGATCTCCGGTCTGTCATCGTCCCGTCGCCCAGCTGGCCGTAGGCGTTGTGGCCCCAGACCTGCACGCGACCGTCGGACAGGGTGACCACGCCGGTGTCACGTCCCGCTCCGATGGACACGGCCTCGCTCACGCCCACCACGCTGACCGGTCGGGTCCGCTGGGTGCCGGTACCGTCGCCGAGCGCGCTGCGGTAGTTGCGCCCCCAGGAGGCGACCGATCCGTCGCCGCGCAGCGCGAAGCTGTGGTGCGCGCCAGCCGCGACGTCGGCCCCACCACTCACGAGCACCCGCACGGGTGCGACCCGATTGGTCAGCGTCCCGTCGCCCACCTGGCCGAAGGCGTTGTCGCCCCATGCCCAGACACTTCCGTCGCCGAGCACGGCAAGTCCGTGGTCGCGTCCGCCCGCCACACGGCGCACGTCAGCCAGCTGACCGACCCTGACCGGCGTGCGTCGCGCCGTGGTCGAGCCGTCACCGAGCTGACCCTCCGCGTTGCGACCCCACCCGACGAGCTGACCGTTGGCGCGCACGGCGTAGGTCATGTCGCGTCCTGCAGCGATCGCGACGGCGTCGACGAGGCCGGATACCTGGACCGGAGTCCGGCGCATGGTGGTGGTGCCGTCACCCAGCTGGCCGTCGGAGTTGAGTCCGCTGGCCCACACGGTGCCGTTGCTCTTGAGCGCCACGAGGTAGTTGTGACCGGTCTCGACCGCGACCACGTCCGAGAGGCCAGGCACGGCCACCGGGCGGGGACTGTCGGCCGAGCCTCCGATGCCGAGCTGCCCCTCCGCATTGCTGCCCCACGTCCACACCTGACCGTCCTGGTCGAGCGCAGCCACGTGCTCCCTGCCACCATGGATGTCGACGATGCCGTCGAGGCCGGGGACGGCTCCCGGCGAGAGGCGATCGACGAAGGTGCCGTCACCGAGCTGGCCGTCGGAGTTGACCCCCCACGTCCACACCCCGCTCGGGGAGACGGCAGCCGTGGCAGCGGCCGTGGTCACCCACGGGAGCACGGACGACAGCAGTGCCGCCACGGTGAGTCGGACAGCGGCAGCACGCACGTTCATAGGTCCCCCCGGGTCAGGTGGGCACGACGCTAGCCGCCCGAGGGAGGCGCGAGAACAGGCGCTGAAGGGTGGTCGAGACCACCTGTGCCCACGAGGTGAGACAGCCGGACCGCAGGCGGCAGCAGGGACACCGCATCAGCGCACGGCGTTGCTCGCTCACCGACGGCACGCTACCGGGGCACGATGCCCCCATGGACGCCGCCGAGGACGTTGTCGGGGACGCTGCCGCCCCGCCGGGACCGCGGTGGGCCGCCGCCCTGATCGGGGTCGTGGTCGCCGCCGGCAGCGCCTTCATCGGCCTGCCGGTGGCCTTCCTCATCGCCTACGGCTTCGCCGAGCAGGTCACGACCTTCATGCACGTCGTCTTCCTCGTGCTCAGCCTGGTGCTGGCGCTGGTCGCGGCCGGCATCACCTGGCCGGTCCTCTCCGCCGGCATGCGGTACGGCGCCGCGCGCGGCCTCGGCGGTGCGCTCGCGCTCGTCGGGGCGACGTACGGCGCGACCCTCGGCGTCGGCACGCTCGTGGCCATGCTCAACGAGGGTCAGAACTCCGTCACCGCCGACCAGCCGAACGCGCCCTTCGTGGTGCTGGTGCTGGCCTGTGCGGCGCTCGCCATCGGCGGCGCCGTGGCCGCCGCTCGCGTCCTGGCGACATCGGCGCAGCGAGGCCGGAGAGCTCCCCGGGTAGGAGTCGAACCTACGTCGCTTGTCCTGATTCAAAGTCAGGCGGGCCCTGCCGACAGACCAACCGGGGATCGCAGACCGAGACCGTATCGTTTCAGCCGGGACGACCAGACCGGAGCCGCCCGCCACCGTCGTGCGGATCCGCCGACAGCGGGCGGCAAGCACCGGCGTTCCTGACGCCCGGGTGGTCGAGGAGGTCGCGCAGCGACCGTCTCGAGACCCCGTGCGCCACGTGGCGGCCGTCCCCGAGCACCCGGCCCGGGTCACCGGGTCTCGAGGCTCGGCGCTGGCGCGCCTCACACCTCGACCACCCGACCCACGTGGGTGGTCACCTCGACCACCCGACCCACGTGGGGTGGGCGGCGCGCCTTCCTCGACCGCCCGGGCGAGCACCGAGGGATCGCCGAGCGTTCACCTCGGGGGTTGCCAGCGGTCACCTGGGCGGGTTGAGGTGTCAGGCATGACCACTCTCGGGAGATCGCGGGCCCTCGCCCGCGCCGTGCTGACGACCCTCACCCTCGCCCTGGTGCTCACCATGCCGGGCCTGGCCGCCGCCCACGCGGCCCCCGACCGTGCCTCCGGGCCGGCCGCGGAGCCGCTGGTGATCGGCCACCGCGGCGCCTCCGGCTACCGACCGGAGCACACGCTCGCGTCGTACCGCCTCGCGATCCGGCAGGGCGCCGACTACATCGAGCCGGACCTCGTGCCCACCAAGGACGGCGTGCTGGTCGCGCGCCACGAGAACGAGATCGGCGGCACCACCGACGTCGCCGACCGCCCGGAGTTCGCCTCACGCAGGCAGACCAAGACCATCGACGGGCGCCAGGTGACCGGCTGGTTCACCGAGGACTTCACCCTCGCCGAGCTCAAGACCCTGCGCGCGGTGGAGCGGCTGCCCGACGTGCGGCCCAACAACACCCGCTACGACGGCCGCTTCGAGGTGCCGACCTTCGACCAGGTGCTCGACCTGGTCAACAAGACCAACCGCAAGCGCAAGGGCACCCGCCACGACATCGGCGTCTACCCCGAGACCAAGCACCCGACCTACTTCCAGTCGATCGGGCTCGCCCTGGAGCGGCCGCTGCTGCGCGACCTGCGCGAGGCCGGCCTCGACCGCAAGAACGCGAAGGTCTACCTGCAGAGCTTCGAGACCACCAACCTGCAGTGGCTGGCCAAGCGCACCAAGCTGCCGATCATCCAGCTGATGGACGCCGCCGGGGCGCCGTACGACCTGGTCGACCGGGGCGACCCGCGCACCTACGCCGACCTGACCAAGCCGCGCGAGCTGCGCAAGATCTCGCGGTACGCCGACGGCATCGGGCCCAACAAGACGCTCGTGCTGCCCGTGGGCGCCGACGGCTTCCTGACCTCCCCCAGCGCGCTCGTGCGCGACGCGCACCGTGCCGGGCTCGACGTGCACGTCTTCACGCTGCGCCGTGAGAACCAGTTCATGGCCAGGGACTTCTGGCAGGGCACCGACCCCAACGCTCCCGGCAACATGCGGGCCGAGGTGCGGGCCTTCCTCGACACCGGGATCGACGGCTTCTTCACCGACAACCCCGACATCGGCGTCGGCGCCCGCGACGCCTGGCAACGGACGACGGGCAAGCGCGCGGCCTGACCGCGCCGGTCAGGCCGACCGCTGCGCCACCACGAAGACGCGGCGGAAGGGCAGCACGACGGCGCCTGCGCGAGGCGGGTAGGCCTCGCGCAGGCGCCGCCTGTACTCCTGCTCGAAGCCGGGCCGCAGGTCGTCGGGCAGCGCCTGCAGCGTGGGCCGCGCGCCGGTGGCGCTCACCCAGGTGAAGACGGGGTCGGGGTCGCGCTCCGCGTCGAGCACGTGGACGTAGGTCGTCTCCCAGGCGTCGACCTCGCAGCCCAGGTCCTGGAGCGCCCGCAGGTAGTCGACGGCGTCGTGGCTGCTGGGGGCGGCCACGTCGCGCACGTGGTCGGCGTACGGCGCCTCGGCCGCGAGGTCGCGCAGCGCGACGTGGCTGGGCTCCTCGAAGTTGCCCGGCACCTGGAAGGCCAGGTGGCCGCCGGGCGCGACCCGGTCGACGAGTCGGGGCAGCAGGTCGAGGTGGCCCGGCACCCACTGCAGCGTGGCGTTGGAGACGACGACGTCGACCGGGGCGGGCGGCGTCCACTCCCGCACGTCGCCGACCTCGAAGCGCAGCCGCGGCCCCTCCTCGGAGCGCGCCCGGGCGATCATCTCCTCGCTCGCGTCGACGCCGAGCACGTCGGCCTCGGGCCACCGCGCGGCGAGCAGCCGGGTCAGGTTGCCCGGCCCGCAGCCGAGGTCGACCACCGTGCGCGGTGCCTCGACCGGGACGCGGGCCAGCAGGTCGACGAACGGGCGGCCGCGCTCGTCGGCGTAGCTCAGGTAGCGGTCGGGGTCCCAGGTGTGCGTCACGCCGGCCAGATTATCTCGATGTCGAGAATCTTTGCTGGCTACACTCCTCGGGTGGAGCAGGACGAGGTCGACGAGATCGTCGAGGCGTGGCGGCGCGAGCGTGCCGACCTCGACCTCGCGCCCGTCGAGGTCTTCAGCCGGCTGACCCGGCTCGCGCGCCTGCTCGACGGCGTACGCCGCCAGGCCTTCGCCGCGCACGACGTCGAGCCGTGGGAGTTCGACGTGCTGGCCGCGCTGCGCCGCGCCGGGGCGCCCTACCAGCTCTCGCCGGGAGCGCTGCTGCGCCAGACGATGGTCACCAGCGGCACCATGACCAACCGCGTCGACCGCCTCGTGGCCCGGGGGCTCGTGGAGCGGCTGCCCGACCCGCGCGACCGGCGCGGGATCCTGGTGCGGCTCACCGACACCGGGCGGCAGCGGGTCGACGGCGCCTTCGAGTCGCTGGTGGCCCGCGAGCGCGACCTGCTCGCCGGCCTGTCGCAGGACGAGCGCGACCGGCTCGCCGGGCTGCTCAAGGGGCTGATGGGGCCGCTGGCCTGAGCCCCGGGCGTCAGCCGAGCAGCTCCGCGGCCTCCAGCCACTCCAGCTCGAGCTCCTCCTTGCGGCCGGAGAGCTCGGCGAGCTCGGCCGTCAGCTCGGTGAGCCGGGCGTGGTCGCTCGCGGCGCCGGCCATCGTCTCGTGCAGCGCCGCCTCCTGCTGCTGCAGCCGGGCCAGCTGACGCTCGACGCGCTCGACGGTCTTGCGGGCGGCGCGCCGATCCGCCTCGGATGACGGCATCTCAGGCGGGTCGGCGAGCATCTCAGGCGGGTCGGCGAGCATCTGGGGCGGATCGGCGTGACGGCGACGCTCCAGGTACTCCTCGACGCCGCCGGGGAGCATCGAGACGCGACCGTCGCCGAGCAGCGCCCACACGGTGTCGGTGGTGCGCTCGAGGAAGTAGCGGTCGTGCGAGACGACCACGAGCGTGCCGGGCCAGGAGTCGAGGAAGTCCTCGAGCACGTTGAGGGTCTCGATGTCGAGGTCGTTGGTGGGCTCGTCGAGCAGCAGCACGTTGGGCTCGTCGAGCAGCAGGCGCAACAGCTGGAAGCGACGGCGCTCGCCACCGGAGAGGTCCCCGAGCCGGGCGGTCAGCTTGTCGCCGGTGAAGCCGAAGCGCTCCAGCAGCGACGACGCCGTCACGTCGCGGCCGTCGGCCGTGCGGGTGATGCGCCGCAGCCCCTCGACCGTGTCGAGCACCCGCGCGGCGGGGTCGACGTCGGGGATCTGCTGGGTCAGGTGCGCGAGCGCGACGGTGCGCCCGGTGCGCAGCCGCCCCGCGTCGGGCTCGACCTCGCCGGCGAGCAGGCCGAGGACCGAGCTCTTGCCCGCGCCGTTGACGCCGATCAGGCCGACCCGGTCGCCGGGACCGAGCCGCCACGTCGCGTGGTGGAGCAGGGTGCGGTCGCCGCGCACGAGGTCGACGTCCTCGAGGTCGACGACGTCCTTGCCGAGCCGCTGGGTGGCGAAGCGCTGCAGCTCGAGCCGGTCGCGCGGGGGCGGCACGTCCTCGATGAGCTCGTTGGCGGCCTCGATGCGGAACTTCGGCTTCGAGGTGCGCGCCGGCGGGCCGCGGCGCAGCCAGGCGAGCTCCTTGCGGGCGAGGTTCTGGCGACGCTGCTCGGAGGCGGCGGCCTGGCGCTGCCGCTCGGCGCGCGCCAGCACGAAGGCGGCGTACCCGCCCTCGTAGGCGTCGACGACGCCGGCGCCGTTGCCGGCCGGGTGCACCTCCCAGGTGAGCTCGCAGACCTCGTCGAGGAACCAGCGGTCGTGGGTGACCACCACGAGCGCGGAGGTACGCCGCGCCGCGGCGCGCCCGCGCAGGAAGCGGGCGAGCCAGTCGACCGCCTCGACGTCGAGGTGGTTGGTCGGCTCGTCGAGCAGCAGCAGGTCGTGGCCGCCGAGGTGGTCGTGCAGCAGCAGCTCGGCCAGGGAGCACCGCCGCCGCTCGCCGCCCGAGAGGCCCTCGACGTGGCGCTCGAGGTCGATGCCCACGAGCAGCTCGGCGACCACCTCGCGGGTCGTGGCGTCGCCCGCCCACTCGTGGTCCTGCCGGCCTCCGAGCACCGCCTCCCGCACCGTGGCCGTGGGGTCGAGGTCGTCGCGCTGGGCGAGGTAGCCGACGCCGAGGTCGCCGGTGCGCGAGACCCGGCCGGAGTCGGGCTCGGCGCGACCGGCGAGGAGGTCGAGCAGCGTGGTCTTGCCGTCGCCGTTGCGCCCGACGATGCCGATGCGGTCGCCCTGCGCCACGCCGAGGCTGACCTCGTCGAGCAGGATCCGCACGCCGTAGGACTTGGTGACGCGCTCGAGGTTGACCAGGTTGGCGCTCACCGGACCGGCTCCACGACGTGCACCCCGGCCACCGGTCCGGGAGCGACGAGGGCGCTGACGCCGGCCTCGGCGAGCCCCAGGCGCGTCGCGGTCGCGTCGGCGTGAGAGGCGGCGTACGCCAGCAGGGTGGGGCCGGAGCCCGACAGCAGGACCGGGCCCGCGTGCACGTCGCGTAGCCGGTCGGCCTCCGCGGCCAGCTCGGGCCGCAGCGACAGCGCGGCGGGCTGCAGGTCGTTGGCGAGCAGCTCCCCCACCCGGGTCACGTCACCGGCCGCCAGGGCCGCCACGAGCGCGGTGGGCGGCGCGGGAGGTCCGGCGTCGGGACGCAGCCGGTCGAGCTCGCGGTAGACGGCGGGGGTCGAGAGACCCTCCCCCGACGGCACCACGACCCACCAGCACGAGGCCGTGGCGGGCAGCACCTCCACCACCTCGCCGCGGCCCGTGCCGCGCACGGTGCCGCCCAGCAGCGCGAAGGGCACGTCGCTGCCGAGCCGGGCCGCCAGGGCGAGCAGGTCCTCGTCGGTGGTGTGCAGCTCCCACAGCCGGTCGAGCGCGACGAGGGCCGCGGCCGCGTCGGCGCTGCCGCCGGCCAGGCCGCCGGCGACCGGGATGCCCTTGTCGACCACGAGGTGCGCGGCGCGGCGTACGCCGTGGTGCTCGGCGAGCAGCCTGCCGGCACGCACCGCGAGGTTGTCATCGTCGAGCGGCACGCCGGAGCAGTCGACCTCGCCGACGGGGCGGACCTCGACGCCCCAGGCCGCGGCGTCGGCGACGGTGACGTCGTCGTAGAGGCCGATCGCCTGGTAGACGGTGTCGAGGTCGTGGAAGCCGTCGGGACGCGGGCCTCCGACGCCGAGGGCGAGGTTGACCTTCGCCGCGGCACGCACGGTCAGCGTCATCGAAGCGCCTCCGCCAGGCGCACGAAGTCGGCGAGTGCGAGCTGCTCGCCGCGGGCCATCGGCTCCAGCCCGGCGGCGGCCACGGCCGCCTCGGCGCGCTCGACCGAGCCGGCGACGCCGCGCAGCGCCTGCCGGAGCACCTTGCGGCGCTGCGCGAAGGCCGCGTCGACCACCGCGAAGACCTGCTCGCGGCTCGCCGTCGTCTCAGGCGGGTCGCGGCGGACCCAGGCGACCAGCCCGGAGTCGACGTGGGGCGCGGGCCAGAAGACCGAGCGGCCGACGGTGCCCGCACGGCGCAGCTCGGCGTACCAGGCCGCCTTGACCGACGGGACGCCGTAGACCTTGGAGCCGGGGGCGGCCGCCAGCCGGTCGGCCACCTCGAGCTGCACCATCACCATGCCGCGCTCCAGCGAGGGCAGCAGGCCCAGCAGGTGCAGCAGCACCGGGACCGAGACGTTGTAGGGCAGGTTGGCCACCAGGGCCGTGGGCGGCTCCCCGGGCAGCTCGGTGACGCGCAGGGCGTCGGCCAGCACCACCTCGCAGCGGTCGGCCTGGGCCGGCGCCCGCTCGGCGATCGTGGCCGGCAGGGCGGCGGCGAGCACGGGGTCGACCTCGACGGCGACCACGCGGCGCACGACCTCCAGCAGGGCGAGCGTCAGCGACCCGAGGCCCGGGCCGACCTCGACGACGACGTCGTCGGGGCCGACCTCGGCGTCGCGCACGATCCGCCGCACCGTGTTGGCGTCGATGACGAAGTTCTGCCCGCGCTGCTTGGTCGGGCGCAGGTCGAGGGCGGCGGCCAGCTGACGCACCGACGCCGCCCCCAGCAGGCTGGGAGCGGCGTCGGCGGAGGTCACGCCGTGAAGGGTATGCGTCAGCCGAACTGCGCTCCGCAGTGCGGCCAGGCGCCGTAGCCGCCCTCGGCGGCGGCGACGCGGTTGGCGACCGCGATCTGCTGCTCGCGCGAGTTCTGGTGGGGCATCCCCTGGCCGCCGTAGGCGCGCCAGGTGGAGGGCAGGAACTGCAGCCCGCCGTAGTAGCCGTTGCCGGTGTTGGCCGCCCAGTTGCCGCCGGACTCGCAGGCAGCGATGGCGTCCCAGACCCCACCGTTGGCCGACGACGACGGGGTCGCCGGCGCGGCGGGCTTGGTGCCGACCTCGACGAGGCCCTCGACCGGCGCGCGGACCACCAAGGAGCGCACGACCCGGGTCTTGACGCGCTCGCCGTTGACCACGTGGTGGCGGTAGGTGACGTCGCGGACGCCGTCGCGGCTCTCGCGCACGGTGCGGGTCTCGCCCTCGGGCAGCTCGTCGTTGTCGCGCTCGACGGTGCCGGCCTGGATCGGCTCCTGCGCGACGCGCTGGGTCTCCTTGCGGATCTTGGTGACCACGACGCGGTCGCCGTCCTCGAGCTCGGCGCTCCGGGAGGGGCGCACCTGGTCGTCGCGGTCGACCTCGACGCCGGCCTCCTCGAGCAGGTCGTCGACGGTGAGCACGGGCTCGGTCACGGCGCGCTGGTCCTGGGCGCCGTACTTGAGCGTGATCTTCTTGGGGGTGACGACGTCGATGGCCATGCCGGACCGGTCGATCTCGGCGCTGCGGCTCACCGACAGCGCGGCTCCGGCGAAGCGCATCCCGAGGTCGGAGAGCGCGGCGGTGACGTCGGTGCCCGTCGTCCAGAAGGTGCGCTCCTGGCCGTCGATGGTCAGCGCCAGCGGCCGGGCCAGCCGCACCGAGATCTCGGCGCCGTCGCTCACCTCGGTGGCGGGACCGGGCACGACCTGGTCGCGCTCGCCGGTCTCGATGCCCTCTCCCTCGAGCACCTCGCCGACGGTGCCGGCCATGGTGCGGACCTCCGTCGGCTCACCGTCGACCAGCAGGGTCACGGTGCGGGTCATCGCGGCGTACGCCGAGGTGCCGGCGACGGCGAGGACGAGGACGGCCGCGAGGCCGAGGGCGAGGATCTTGGACTTGCTGAGCTGCGACAGTCTGACGCGCACGGTTCTCCAGTGGGTACGTGGTCCCGGGCCACGGGTCCAGCGGCACCAGCCTCGTCGCGCGTCACTGCACGACCGGCTCCCCCCAGGCGCTCACCGGTGCTTCGTGCGCGCACACGCGCACCCGCTCCCGGCCAACAGCGACCGACCATAGGCACCGGCGTACGGCCCTGGCAAACCAGCGGTGCCGGCTTTGCCCCATGTGTCACAGGTGTCCCAGGGGCCACGCGGCGGGTGCTGGCGGCGTACGGCGGGGGCCCGACCGGGAGCCGGGTCAGCCCCAGGCCCCGCCGAAGGCGACGAATGTGTTGGCCTCGAGCGCGCGGCAGACCTCGGCGAGGTCGTCGCCGCGGACCTCGGCCGCGGCGCGCACCGTCAGCGGCACGAGGTACGACGCGTTGGTGCGGCCGCGGTGCGGCACGGGCGTGAGGTACGGCGCGTCGGTCTCGACCAGCAGCCGGTCGAGGGGGGCGACGCGCAGCGCCCCTCGGAGCGCCTCGGCGTTCTTGAAGGTGATCGTGCCGGCGAAGGAGAGGTGGGCGCCGCGGTCGAGGCACTCGCGGGCGAAGCGGGCGTCGCCGGAGAAGCAGTGCATCACCCAGCGGTCGGGGGCGCCGACGTCGTCGAGCACCCGCAGCACGTCGTCGTGGGCGTCGCGGTCGTGGATCACCAGGGTGCGGTCGAGCTCCCGGGCGAGCCGGACGTGCGCGCGGAACGACGCGTCCTGGGCCTCGCGTCCCTCCGGACCGGTGCGGAAGTAGTCGAGGCCCGTCTCCCCCACCGCGCGCACCTGCGGGTGGGCGGCGAGCCGGCGGATCTCCGCGAGCGCCTCGTCGAGGTCGCCCTGCTCGGCGTGGCGGGGCGCCTCGTTGGGGTGCAGCGCCACCCCGGCCACCACCTGCGTGTGCTCCTCGGCCGTGGCGACGGCCCAGCGGGCCCCCTCCAGGTCGCAGCCGATCTGCACCACGCGCGGCACCCCGACGGAGGCGGCCAGCGAGAGCGCCTCCTCGACGGGAAGGGCGGTCTCGTCGCCGCGCGCGACGTCGAGGTGGCAGTGGTTGTCGACCACGGGGTGCGGCAGCGGGTCGGGCAGGGCGGGGCGGGTCACGGCTTGTGCACCGCGTCGTAGACCACGCGCTTGGGCACCCCCGCGCGCCGGGCGACCTCGGGGATCGCCTGCTTGCGCGGCACGCCGGCCGCCTCCTCCCGTGCGACGAGGGCGGCCAGGGTCTCCGGGTCGGTGACCGCCTCGACCGGTGGCGCCCCGGCCACGACGACCGTGACCTCCCCGCGGACGCCGGCGTCGGCCCAGGTGGCGAGCTCGCCGAGCGGGCCGCGGCGTACCTCCTCGTGGGTCTTGGTCAGCTCGCGACAGACCGCGCCGGCACGGTCGGCGCCGAAGGTCGCGGCGAGGTCGTGGAGCGTCGCGGCCGTGCGGTGCGGCGCCTCGAAGAGCACCAGCGTGCGTGGCTCCTCGGCGAGCTCGGCCAGCCGGCGCCGCCGCTCGCCGCCCTTGCGGGGCAGGAAGCCCTCGAAGCAGAAGCGGTCGACCGGCAGGCCGGAGACGGCGAGCGCGGCGAGCACCGCCGAGGGGCCCGGCAGGCAGGTCACCCGGACGCCGCGCGCCACCGCCGCGCTGACCAGCCGGAAGCCGGGGTCGGAGACGCTCGGCATGCCGGCGTCGGTCACCAGGACGACGCGCTGCCCGGACTCGAGGGCGGTCACGATCGCCTCGGTGCGCAGGTGCTCGTTGCCCTCGAAGTACGACTGCACCCTCCCCGAGAGCGTGACGCCGAGGTCGTCGACCAGGCGCCGCAGCCGGCGGGTGTCCTCGGCGGCGACGAGGTCGGCGGCGGCGAGCTCCTGCGCGAGCCGCGGCGAGGCGTCGTCGGGGCGGCCGATGGGTGTGCCGGCCAGCACGAGCACGCCCTCCGTCATGCGCCGATCATGTCAGGGGTGCCTGGTGACTCCACCTAGGCTGGGGTGGTGCCGACGACCACGCTGCGCCGCGCGCCGGTACGCCGTGACCACGCCGGCGCGGCCGTGCCCCCGGCGCGGGAGCGGGCGGGCTGGCACCCGCCGCGCTCCGACGTGCTCGCGGCCTGGGCGGGCACCGCCGCGGTGACCCTGCTGGCGCTGCTGCTCCGGCTGCACGACCTCGGCCGGCCGCGCTCCTTCGCCTTCGACGAGACCTACTACGCCAAGGACGCGTGGTCGCTGCTGCACTTCGGCTACGTCCAGGGCTACGTCGACGGTGCCGACGAGCAGATCCTCGGCGGTCGCACCGACGGGCTGTGGAGCGGCGACCCCTCGATGGTGGTGCACCCCGAGCTCGGCAAGTGGCTGATCGCGCTCGGCGAGCGGGCCTTCGGGATGGACCCCTTCGGCTGGCGGGTCGCCTCCGCGGTCGCCGGCGCGCTGATGGTGCTCGTGATGGTCCGGCTCGCGCGCCGCGTCACCCGGTCGACGGCGCTCGGCCTCTTCGCCGGCCTGCTGCTCACCTTCGAGGGCCAGCACCTGGTGCTCTCGCGGCTGGCGCTGCTCGACATCTTCCTGGCGCTCTTCGTGCTGGCCGCCGTGAGCTGCCACGTGGCCGACCGCGACTGGACCCGGGCCCGGATGGCCCTCGCGGTCGGCGACACGCCGCTCGACCCGCGCTCGTGGGGGCCCCGGCTGTGGTGGCGGCCCTGGCGGCTCGCCGCGGGCGTGATGTGGGGCGCCGCGATCTCGACCAAGTGGACGGCGCTCTTCGCCCTGGCCGCCTTCGGCCTGCTGCTGTGGCTCTGGGACGCCGGGGCGCGGCGCAGCTTCGGGGTGCGCTGGGCGGTGGCCAAGTCGGCGGTGATCGACGCGCTGCCCGCACTGGGCTACGTCGTGCTGCTGCCGCTGCTCCTCTACGTGCTCAGCTGGACCGGCTGGCTGCTGCACGCGGAGGTCTACGAGCAGGCGCTCTCCGACACCCAGTACGGGCCCTACTGGGGCAGCTACCTGGAGACCGACGCCACCGGCTTCCTGCCCGAGCTCTGGCAGTCGCTGCGCTCACTGGGGCACTACCACCACGACGTCTACTCCTTCCACACCAACTTCCTCAACGACAGCACCCACAGCTACCAGTCCAGCCCCTGGGGCTGGTTCGTGCTCAACCGGCCGGTCGGCATCGCGGTCGAGCTCGACATCCCGCCGGGCGAGCAGGGCTGCGCCGCGGCCGAGGGCTCCACCTGCCTGCGGCAGGTCGTGATGCTGGGCAACCCGGTGGTGTGGTGGGCGGGGTCGCTCGCACTGCTCTGGTCACTCGTCGCCGGCGTCACCCGCCGCGACTGGCGTCACCTGCTGGTCCTCGTCGGGGTCGCAGCCACCTGGCTGCCGTGGTTCCGCTACGCCGACCGCCCGATCTTCAGCTACTACGCCTCGCTCTCGCTGCCCTTCCTGGTGCTGGCGCTGACGCTGCTGGTGGGTCAGCTCGCGGGCGGGCCGGACGCCTCGCGCAGGCGACGACTGGCCGCCACGGTGGTGGCAGGCACGCTGCTGGGCCTGACGATCCTGGCCTTCGCGTGGTTCTGGCCGATCTGGACCGACCAGCTGATCACCCGCGACGAGTGGCTGCAGCGGATGTGGTTCACCCGCTGGATCTAGCGGGTGGGGCGACCTGCGGGACCGGGCGGGAAGCCGGGGCCGCGCTCAGGCGGCGAGGCCGGAGCCGGCGTACGGCGCCGGGGGGGTGAGCGAGGTCGGCACCGCGACGGGCCGGACCACCTTGCGCTCGAGCACTACGATGCGTGCCACGGCGCCGAGCACGACGAGCACGCCGAGGAGACCGACGAGCAGGATCGAGAGCGGTGCGATGGCGGTCATGTGGCGTCCTCCCCAGGCGCTCGGGCCTCACGTCCTGTGGGACCCGTCACGAAGGACGCTACGCCACGCCGGAGAAAGCGGACATAGTTATTCTGGACTAGATCACGTGGTCGTTTCAGGCACTCGGAGTTGACATCGCGCGCGGCGGGGACATAACGAGACGCGCGGCCAGGTAGCCGGTCGCCAATCCGACCAGCCCCATGCCGAGGGCGCCCCCGGGCCAGAAGATGTGGTCGACGTGCACCAGCACCGCGCCCGGCACCAGCAGGACCGCCGGGGCGCCGGCGACGCCCCAGCGGCGTACGAGGTCGAGCGCCACGAGCACGGCCGCGACGATCAGGCACCACGACCCGATCTCGCCGAGCGGACCGCCGATGGCGAAGATCGAGCGCACCTCGTCAGGGCGCTGCGCACCGGCGGGTAGCCGCGAGGTGACGAAGCCCGCGCCGATCCCGCTCAGGATGTCGAGGGCGTTGTAGAAGATCGCGTAGCCCGCGGCGGCCAGCACGACCAGCCACGCGACCGGGTCGTCGCGCCGCGGCCAGCGGTGCCGGTAGAGCGACATCAGGGCCACCCCGACGAGCGGGAACGCCACCATTCCCGGGACGTGCAGCGTCCACCACCGGTGGGCGGTGTGCTCGGTCAGGCTCTCGGGGTGGAAGAAGCCGGCCACCATGAGGGCCACGCCCGGGAGGGCGGCCAGGACACCGTGGCGCAGGGCCGTCGTGCGGGAGGCGGTCATGCCAGCGGGGGTACCCGGCTCACGCCGGAGGCACCAGCAGCTGCTCGAGCCGCTCGAAGCCCTGGCGGGCGAAGCCGCGCCACAGCGGCCGGAGCACCGGCGCGACGACGGCGGCCTGCGGGCCGCGCAGGGCCACCTCCCAGGTCCAGGTGACCCGGACGCCGGTGCCGGCGCGCTCGAAGGCCCACCGGCCGTCGACGTGGTCGACCAGCGCCGCGAGTGGTCCGGTGACCCGGTCGAGGTGGTAGCCGAAGTGGCGGCCCGGCACCACCTCCGTCAGCTGCTCGTGCATGGTGCCGCCGTCGGCCTGCACGATCGTGCGGGTCTGGCCGACGCTCCCCCACGGCTCGGGCTGGTCGCGCACCTCGGTGATCGGCGAGATCAGCAGGTAGCGGCGGTCGAAGATGCCGGGCAGGGGCGCCGCGAGCGTCTCGTCGTAGGCACGCCCCACCTCGGCGGGGAAGGTGCGCGAGTAGCGGAGCGCGAGCACGTCGGCCATGACCGGACAGTACGCCGCGGCTCAGCCCGCGGTGCCGAGCCCGTCGGCGATGCGGGAGCGGATCGCCCGGGCCGCGGCGCGCCCTTCGGGCACGGGCAGCAGCGGGAAGACGTGGATCGCGCCGCGCGCCTCGTGCAGCGTGACGTCGACGCCGGCCGCGCGCAGCCGCTCCGCCAGCAGCACGGTGTCGGGGTGGGTCAGGTCGCGGGTGCCGACCCACAGGTCGACCGGCGGCAGCCCGGCCATCTCGCCGAAGAGCGGGCTGACCAGACCGTCGTCGAGCGGTGTGCCGTCGGCCCACACCCGGGCGACCTCGCGCAGCGCCGCGCGGGCCAGCCACGGGTCCCGCGCCTCGGCGGCGTCGAGCTCGGGGTTGCCCATGGCCAGGTCGAGCCACGGCGCCAGCAGCGTGAGCCCCCGCAGGGCCGGGGCGCCCCGACGTACCCGCGCCTGGGTCGCGACGAGCGCCAGGCCGGCGCCCGAGGAGTCCCCCGACAGCCAGCAGGGCCGCTCGCCCACACCGTCGAGCACCGCCTCGCAAAGCGCCCGCGCCTCCGCGGCGGTGTGCTGCGGCGCCAGCCCGTAGATCGGCACCAGCACCTCGACGTCGAGCTCGAGCGCCAGGTCGGCGACGAAGGTCCAGTGCTGCGCGACGATCTCGTTGACGTAGGCCCCGCCGTGCAGGTGCACCACGACGGGCCGGGCGCCGCGCGGCGTCCCGGGGCGGCGCACGGAGTGCACGTCGAAGCCCGCGACCTGCTCGGTGGAGACGTCGACGCGGCGGGTGACCTCGTCGGGCGGGCCCGAGGGACCCTTGGGCCGACCGAGCAGGTGCCCGGCCCCGTCGGGGTCGGCGTAGCGGCGCTTGCGGGTGACCCGCATCAGCAGGCCGACGGCGCCCATCTGCCAGCTCATCGGCTCAGTCGGTCGCCGTCGACCTCGGCGCGTTGAAGGCCAGGTCGCCGTACTCCGGGTGGCGCTGGATGTAGCCCAGGATGAAGGGGCACAGCGGCATCACCTTGGTGCCCTGGCGGCGCACGTCGTCGAGCGCCTCCCGCGCCAGCGCCGACCCGACGCCCTGACCCTCGAAGGCCGGGTCGACCTCGGTGTGGGTGAAGACGAGCATCCCCTCCGCCGGGACGTAGGCCGCGAAGCCGGCGGGCCGGCCGTCGACGCTCACGGCGTAGCGCTGCTGCTCGGGCTCGTGCACGACCTCGATGGCACTCATGGGCCCCGAGCCTACGACGTCAGGCCACCGCCGTCTCGGAGCGAGCCGCCTCAGAACCAGAAGGTGAAGTAGGCGCCGACCACGCCGGGCACCAGGCCGACGAGGAGCCACCACGAGAGCGGGTTGGCCCGGTGGATCAGGCGCGCGGCCGCCATCGCGACCACCCCGATCAGGGCCGCCATCACGTTGAGCCCGATGCGGGCGTCGAGACGGTCGTCCTCGACGAAGTACGCCGTGCCCGCCGCGAAGATCGCCAGGTGCATGATCGTGAAGCAGGCGGCGGTGGAGAGGACCCACTTCTGCACGGTGTCGAGCGACATCGAGCCTCGCGTCGGCTGGGGCCGCGGACGCGGGTTGTCGGGGTCGAGCAGGTGCCGGGCACGGCGCACCGGCGGCGGGTCGCTCACGCCTCCATCGTAGTGGCCGGCACCCCGCCACGACGCCACGGGCCGGACGCTCGCCACCGCGGCTGCGGGCGCGGATACTCGGCTCGTGGTCGCCGTCTTCGTCGCCGTGGTGGGCGGCCGGCTGCTGCTGCCGCTGCTCATCCCCCGGTGCCCGCTGCCGGCGATCGTGGCCTGCCTGGTGCTCGACGGCGTCGACCAGACGATCTTCCAGGCCTTCGGTCACGACCCTCCCGGCTACCAGAGCTACGACAAGGCGATGGACGTCTACTACCTCGCCGTCGCCTACCTCGCGACGCTGCGCAACTGGAGCAGTGCCGCGGCCTTCGTGGTGGGGCGCTTCCTCTACTTCTACCGGCTGGTGGGGGTGGTGCTCTTCGAGCTGCTGCAGACGCGCGCGCTGCTGCTCCTCTTCCCCAACACCTTCGAGTACTTCTTCATCGCCTACGAGGCGATCCGCAGCCGGTGGGACCCGCTGCGGCTGCTGCTCGCGGGCTGGGTGACGGTCGCCGGCGTGATCTGGGTGGTGGTCAAGCTGCCGCAGGAGTACTGGATCCACGTGGCGCAGCTCGACGTCACCGACACGCTCGCGGCGTACCCCCGGACGCGGTGGGTGCTGGTGGTCGGGCTGCTCGCGCTGGCGCTGCTCGCCCGCTTCGTCGTCCTCCCCCGGACACGGCGGCCCGACTGGCCGTGGCGCCTCGAGGCCGACCCGCTGCCCGACGCCGTCGACGAGGGACGCGAGGTCGCCGCCTGGCACGCCGCGCACTCACGCGTGTGGTCGCGACCCACGCTGGAGAAGGTGCTGCTCGTCAGCCTGCTCTCGGTGGTCTTCGCCCAGACGCTGCCCGGGGTCAGGATGAGCAACGTCGAGCTCTTCGTGGCCATCAGCGTGCTCGTCGTGGTCAACGCCGCGCTCAGCCTCGCCGGGTCGCGCCGCTCGGTCTCCTACGCCTCCCTGGGCGCGGCCTTCGCCGTCCGGATGGCCGTCAACGTCGGCCTCGTGGTGCTGCTCGAGCTGCTGCTCGGCGGGCGCACCCTCCCGACCCTCACCACGGTCTTCTTCCTCTTCATGCTGAGCCTGCTGACGACGATGCACGACCGCTGGCTGCCGGTCCGGGAGTACCGACGCGCCCACCCACCGGCCGCGCCCGCCCCGGCGTCCTGACGCGCGGGTCCGCCCGAGGGCGGCGTACCGACACCCCGTCTGGCACCCTCGGCCTCATGGAGATGGCGGCATGACCCCGACCGAGACCGACGCCCGCACCGAGTTCCAGCGGGCCGAGGAGCGCACGGCGCACAACTACCACCCACTCCCCGTCGTGGTGCAGCACGCCGAGGGGGCCTGGATGACCGACGTCGCCGGCACCCGCTACCTCGACCTGCTCGCCGGCTACTCGGCGCTCAACTTCGGCCACGGCCACCCCGAGCTCACACGGGTGGCCCGCGAGCAGCTGGAGCAGCTGACGCTGACCAGCCGCGCCTTCGTGCACGACCGCTTCGCCGACTTCTGCGCCGCGCTGGGCGACCTGTGCGGCAAGGACCTGGTGCTGCCGATGAACACCGGCGCCGAGGCTGTCGAGA
This sequence comes from Nocardioides aequoreus, assembly GCF_000720335.1. Taxonomy (GTDB): domain Bacteria; phylum Actinomycetota; class Actinomycetes; order Propionibacteriales; family Nocardioidaceae; genus Marmoricola; species Marmoricola aequoreus. The sequence goes on from NZ_JOJN01000012.1 coordinate 55,323, forward strand.
CCGCCATCAAGGTGGCCCGCAAGTGGGGCTACGAGGTCAAGGGCGTGCCCCCGGGGCGGGCCAAGATCCTCGTGATGACCGGCAACTTCCACGGCCGCACCACCACCGTGGTCGGCTTCTCCGACGACCCCGACGCGCACAACGGCTTCGGGCCCTTCACGCCGGGCTTCCAGGCCGTGACCTACGGCGACCTCGCCGCGGTGGAGGCCGCGATCGACGAGGACACCGTCGCGGTGCTGCTCGAGCCGATCCAGGGCGAGGGGGGCGTGGTGATCCCGCCCGACGACTTCCTGCCCGGCGTCCGAGAGCTATGCACCCGGCACGACGTGCTCATGGTGGCCGACGAGATCCAGTCGGGGCTCGGCCGCACCGGCCGCACCTTCGCCTGCGACCACAGCGACGTCGTCCCCGACGTCTACGTGCTCGGCAAGGCGCTCGGCGGCGGCATCATCCCCGTCTCGGCCGTGGTGGCCGACCGTGACGTGCTCAGCGTGCTGCGACCCGGCCAGCACGGGTCGACCTTCGGCGGCAACCCGCTCGCCTGCGCCGTCGGCGCCGCGGTCGTGCAGCTGCTCGGCACCGGCGAGCCGCAGCGACGCGCCACCGAGCTGGGCGTCGTGCTGCGGGAGCGCCTCGAGGCGATGGTGGGCCACGGCGTGCTCGACGTCCGGGTGCGCGGGCTGTGGGCGGGCGTCGACATCGACCCGACCGTCGGCACGGGCCGCGACGTGTGCGAGGCCCTGATGGCGCGCGGTGTGCTGGCCAAGGACACCCACGGCTCCACGATCCGGCTCGCTCCCCCGCTGGTCGTCAGCGAGGAGGACCTGGGCTGGGGCCTCGACCAGCTCGCGGCGGTCGTCGGGGGCTGAGCGACCCGGATCCCCGCGAGGATTCTGCTCAGGTCGGGGCCGCGGCTGCCGACCTGGAGGGCGAGCACGGATCGCTCTCCCCTGGCCGACGGACTGGCGCGCCACCCCCAGACTTGGATGCCGCCCCGTCATGCCCGTGTGCCCCCCGCCCGTCGCGACGCGCCCGGAGCCGGCGACCGCACCGGCGCCGGCGGAGCCGTGGGTGCTCGGGCAGGTCGTCGGCGCCGCGCTGGTCGTCGTGCTCCTCGTCGTCGGCTGGGCGAGCACCGCGCCGCCGGCGATGGCGCCCGCACCCACGGCGTCGGCCGCCGAGCGCGCCGACGTCGTCATCTCCCGCGCCGCGACCACCGACGCCACCGACGCCGCCGACGCGGGGGCGCCGTCTGGCTACTCCTCGACCGACCGCTACCGGCGGGCCGAGGCGCGGGCCGAGCGCGAGCGCGCCGCGCGGGCCGAGCGCGAGGAGGCGCGGCAGCGCAGGCTGCGCCAGGAGCGCGCCGACCGTGACCTCGCGGCCTTCGTCGCCGCCGTGGCGGACCAGAGGAAGGCCCAGAAGAAGGCCCAGGAGGCGGCCCGGCTGGCGGGCCGGCTGATGGGCCCCGCCCTCGCAGCGGATCCCACCGCCCCGGCGACGATGCTCACCCCGGGAGCGCCGGCGGCGGTCGCCGCGGTGGGGACGGCGTGGGTCAAGCCGCTGCAGGCGGCGTACCGGATCACGGCACGCTTCGGCCAGGCCGGCCGACTCTGGAGCAAGGACCACACCGGCGTCGACCTGGCCTCGCCGACCGGCACGCCCGTCGCCGCGGTCGGCGCCGGCACCGTCACGCACGCCGGTCACGCCGGGGCCTACGGCCTGAAGGTCGAGATCACCCACGCCGACGGCAGCGAGACCTGGTACGCCCACCTCTCCCGACTCGACGTCGCGGAGGGGGCCGTCGTCCAGGCCGGTGCCCCGATCGGCTCGGTGGGGGCGACCGGCAACGTCACCGGCCCCCACCTGCACCTGGAGGTGCACACCGCCGGCGGCGGCGCCATCGACCCGGTGCGGGCACTGGCCGCGCACGGGGTCGTGCTCTGAAGCACCTCGTGCCGCGGGGACCGCTCAGGCCGTCCGTGGGAGGTGGGCCGGCAGGTGAACCTCGAGCACGACGACCTCGCCCGACACCTCAGGGCGGTCCGGCACCTGCTCGGAGGCCGTGACGGCCAGCCCGTCGGTCTCCATGCCGAGGCGTCGCAGGTAGTCGCGCACGAAGAACTCCACCGAGGTGGTCAGGTCGTGCAGGCCCGATCGCGTCGGCTCGGACCGGCTGACTGTCTCTCGTGACACGGCCGGCACGTCTCTCACGCGGCTGCTGGTCGTCATCGTCTCCTCCTCCGTCGCTGCACCTCGATCCTCTGCCTCGGTCGGACGCTGGTCCAGGGGCGACGGCCCTCACCCTGCTCGGGCGCCCGCGAGGTCCGAGAGGGTCCTTGGTCCCTGGCGGTCCGCCCGTCACGGGGTGACGATCGAGAGAGGAGGCCGCCCGTCCCCGAGCGCCGGCCTCCGGTCGGGTGTGTCGGTGCGCTCAGCCCCGGCGGAGCAGCGGCCTGGTGGCGGGGCCCTCGAGCACCTCGCCGGTGGGGCTGAAGCGGGAGCCGTGCAGCGGGCAGTCCCACGACTCCTCGGCGTCGTTCCACCGCAGCACGCCGCCGAGGTGGGTGCACACGCCGACGACCTCGCAGGGACGGGGGGCCGCGTCGTCGTGACGCTTGGGCACGTGGCGCAGGGCCGCGCGGGCGACGCCGCCGGCGAGCGCGAGCGCCACGCCCGCGTTGACCTTCGCGACCTCGGCCGCGCCCCGTGGGCCGGTGACCCGGTGGTTGAGCGGACCGGCCCACGAGGGCTGCTGACCGAGGATCGCCCCGGAGAGCATCCGTGCCGCCCCGACGGCGTTGGACATCCCCCACTTCTCGTAGCCGGTGGCCAGGTGGATGCGACCGCCGCCCCGAGGCAGGGACCCGACGTAGGGCACCCCGTCGTGGGACGCGTAGTCCTGCGCCGACCAGTGGTGGGTCTCGCGGGCGCCCGGGAAGTAGGTCGCCGTCCACTCCCGGAGCCGGTCGAGGTGCGCGAGCTCCGAATCGGTGCGACCGACCACGTGACCGCTGCCCCCGACCAGCAGCGCGGTGCCGTCGCTGCGGGGAGCGTCTCGCACCGAGCGGCTGTCGGAGCCGGCCGAGAGGTACATGCCCTCCGGGGCCGCGACGTCGGCGAAGGCTAGCGCGTAGGACCGCTGCGGCTCCACCTTGGCGAAGTAGAGACCGCGGTCGAGGACCGGCACGCCCGTGGCCAGGACCACGTGCTCCGCCGACAGCTCGACGTCGCCCTCGAGGTGCAGCCGGGGCCGGCCGCGCAGCGACACCCGCCGCACCCGTCGCCCCTCCGTCACGGTGCCGCCGTGGCGTCGTACCTCGGCGACCAGGGCGGTCAGCACGTCCATGGGGTCGAACTGCGCCTGGTCGTCGAGCACCACGCCGCCGGCGTTGGGGAAGGGCGTGTCGAGCCGCTCCTCCCAGCGCACCGGCAGGCCCAGGCCGCGCGCCGCCGCGAGCTCCTGCTCCACCGCGGCACGCTCGCTCGCGTCCGCGGCGTACGTCACGGCCGGACGGCGCTGCACGTCGACGCCGTGGTCCTCGCAGAAGCGCAGCAGCCACTCCATGCCCTCGCGGTTGGCGTCGACGTACGCCCGAGCCACCCGCCGCGACTGGTGCCGCGCGACGCGCGAGAGGTGGGTGCCCTGCAGCAGCGAGAGCTTGGCCGTGGTGTTGCCCGTCGCCACCGCCCCCACGTGGCGTGCCTCCACCACCGCCACCCGGCGCCCCGACCGTGCCAGCAGCAGGGCCGTCGTCAGCCCCGTCAGCCCCGCGCCGACGACCACGTCGTCGTACGACGCCTCGGCCGGCAGCCTGTCGCTGGTCGTGTCGGAGGCACGGTCGAGCCACAACGAGGTCATGCCGCGCGGTGTTACCCCCTCCCCCCACTTCATGCGGTGCGCGTCGAGCGGCGTACGGGGTCTCGAGACGGTTGCTGCGCAACCTCCTCGACCAACCCGGGTCCCGGGTGGTCGAGGAAGGCGCGCAGCGCCTGTCTCGAGACCCGGTGAGCCAGGCGGCCTACGAGGGTCTCGACAAGCTCGACCGACAGGGGGCGGGTGGTCGAGGAAGGCGCGCAGCGCCTGTCTCGAGACCCGGTGAGGCGCGCGCAGGCGCGCGGGGTCTCGACAAGCTCGACCGACAGCGCTCCGGCCTGGGTGGTCAGCGGTGGGCGGCCAACGGTGCGCGGCTGGTGGGGACGACCGTGTAGGTCTTGCCCTGCGGGCTCGACCAGTCGTAGGTGCCGTCGCGGCGGCGGACGTAGGTCCAGCCGGCGTGGGTCTTGGCGCGGTGGTGGCGTCTGCAGAGCGGCGCGAGGTTGGAAGGTCGCGTCTGGCCGGGCGGTCCTTCGGGGTCGTACGCCTCGAGGTGGTCGAGGTCGCAGGAGCGCGAGTCGCGGGCGCAGCCGGGGAAGACGCAGTGCGCGTCGCGCAGGATCACCTGCTCGCGCATCGCCGGTGGCGGGTCGTGGCGGTCGACCAAGGCATCGGCGGCGAGGTCGACGACAGGTCGGACTCGGACCGCGACGCCGTCCAGGGCGTGTCGAGCCAGCCAGCCGGCGAAGAGGTCGGTCGACAGCGCACCGAGTCGCTCGACGACGGCCACGCCGTCGTCGGCCAGGTCACCAGCAGTGAGATGAACGGTCAGGTCCAGGGTGCCCGCCGTTCGCGGCCGGACATCAGCGGTCTCTCCGGCCATCAGGTCCAGCGCGTGCTGCGGGTCGGCGAGGACACCGACGGCCTTGGCGCGGCGCACGTCGAGGACGTCGGTGTCACCCAGCTCCTTCAAGTCCGCGGCGAGCCGTCCGACGGTGGCGTCGAACGCCAGCGCATCCGGGGTGTCCAGGGTCAGGTGGACGTCCGTGACGCCCGGGGCGCGGCCGTCTCGCTGCAGCCACGCCCCACGACGCGCGGCAGCGGTTTCTTCGTCGGCGTGGGCGCGGTCGGGGTCGGCGTGGAGCCGGGCTTCGTGGACCAGTCGGGCCGCGCCAGCGGCACTGAGCTGGTCGAGCCGGTCCGGGACGGCGCAGAGCAGCCGGTCCGCGTGCAGCGCGGCGTCGAGCGACAGGTCGCGGGTCTCCCGCGAGATCGCCCTCGCGCGCCACACCGCGATCCGACCCGCGCACATCAGCTCCCACAACCGCGGCAGCCGGAACGCGAGCTCCAGCGTGTCACCGAGGAGCTGTTGGGCGTGCTCGGCCGGACGGCCCAGTGCGGCAGCCAGCTCCAGGGGCGCGGCCGCAGCGACCAGGGGTGCGCCGTCACCGGCCAGCGGGACCGGTCCACCGACGTCGTCGCCGAGGACGAGCCCGTCGTCACCCCAGCCGGCGTACGCCGCCCCCTCGGCGGCGGGGTGCATGAGTGCCCACTCCAGGGCGAGCCGGAGCTGCCGGACCTGCACCTCGTGCTCCTCCGCACGGGCCGCGACGAGGACGTCGAGGACCTGTCGCTTCGGGAGGTGGGGGTGCGGCTCCATAGGCTGATTCTACGGCGTCTCGCTGACAATCAAACGTGTGTTCTATGATCTGTGGAGAACTTCTCTGGTCGGGTGGCGGGGGTCTCGAGACGCTCGCTGCGCGACCTCCTCGACCACCCGAGGTACGGGTGGTCGGCTAAGGCGCGCAGCGCCTGTCTCGAGACCCGGTGACCCGACGGCGTATGTGGTGCCTCGCGCGCACGTCGCGCGAATGACCGGTGGGGACGGGGGTAACCCGCTGCCGTGGACGTACTCAGACCAGCCACCACGGGGGGCACCAGCACGCGCACGGCGACCACCGTCGCCTCCGTGCCGGGCTCCCACGTCTACGTGAGGCACATCAGCGCCGAGCACGACGACGGCGTGCGCCGCCTGCCCGACCCTCCGCCCGCCACGACGGCGGACGCCGCCCCCGGTCAGTGGTGGCCGCCGGCGATGCTCCACCCGGAGTGGGTGCGCGGCCACGACTTCGACGTCATGCACGTGCAGTTCGGCTTCGACGCGTGGGAGCCCGACTACCTCGAGTCGGTCGTCGACGCGGTGCACGGCGAGGGGCGCGCGCTCGTCTACACCGTCCACGACCTGCGCAACCCGCACCACCGCACCCGCGAGCTGCACGACGCGCAGCTCGAGGTGCTCGTACGCCGCGCGGACGCGCTGCTCACCCTGACCGACGGCGCCGCCGACGAGGTGCTGCGGCGGTGGGGCCGGCGTCCGGCAGTGCTCCCCCACCCGCACGTCGTCGACCTCGCCACCATGGCGCAGCGGGAGACGGCTCCGCCCCCGCCCCGGCCGGACTTCCGGGTGGGTCTCCACGTCAAGAGCCTGCGGGCCAGCATGGACCCGCTCGCACTGCTGCCCTCGCTGCTCGAGGCGGTCAGGCAGGTGCCCGGGGGCGTGCTGCAGGTCAACGGCCACACCGACGTGCTGAGCCCGGCCGGCGCGCGCCACGAGCCCGAGCTGGCACGCTGGCTGCACGACGCCGCCCGGCGGGGCGACGTCGACCTCCGCGTCCACGACTTCCTCAGCGACACCGACCTGTGGGACTACCTGTCGTCGCTGTCGGTCTCGGTCCTCCCCTACCGCTTCGGCACCCACTCGGGGTGGCTGGAGGCGTGCCGCGACCTCGGCACCGCGGTGGTCGCCCCGAGCTGCGGCTACTACGCCGAGCAGGGCCCGGTGCACGGCTTCACCCTCGACGAGGACGACTTCGACCCCGCGAGCCTGGTGCGCGCCGTGCTCGAGGCGCACGCGGCCGGCCCGGTGGCCCCGCTTGGCGTCGACGTACGCCGCCGCCAGCGGGCCGAGGTCGCCGCCGCCCACGCCGACGTCTACCGAGGACTGACGTGAGCGCGTCGCTGCGCGTCTGCCTGGTCGCCTCCGCACGCTTCCCGGTCCGCGAGCCCTTCATGGGCGGGCTCGAGGCGCAGACCCACGCGCTGGCCACCTCGCTGCGCAACCACGGCCACGAGGTCACGCTCTTCGCCGCCCCGGGGTCCGACCCCGAGCTCGGGGTGCACGAGCTGCCCGTGGCGACCTACGCCCCGAGTCCGGTGGCACGGCGCGACGTCGGCGCCCCGCCCGCGCAGTGGATGCAGGAGCACCACGCCTACCTCGACCTCATGCTCGGCCTCGCCGACGGCCGGCACGGCCCCTTCGACGTGGTGCACGACAACAGCCTCCACCATCTGCCGGTGGCGATGAGCCGCTCGCTCGACGTGCCGGTCGTGAGCACGCTGCACACGCCCCCGGTCCCGTGGCTGGAGTCGGCGGCGGTGCTCGACGACGGCCACGTGCACTTCGTCGCGGTCAGCCACTACCTCGCCGACGCGTGGCGCGACTCCGTGAGCGCCGCCGTCGTGCGCAACGGCGTCGACACCGACTTCTGGGCGGAGGGTCCGGGCGGGCGCACGCTGGTGTGGACGGGGCGCCTGGTGCCCGAGAAGGCACCACACGAGGCCGTGCTCGCCGCCCGTCGAGCCGACATGGACCTGGCGCTCGTCGGTCCGTTGCACGACGCGGCGTACTTCGAGCGCGAGGTCCGGCCGCTCCTCGACGACCGGCGGCGCTACCTCGGCCACGCGTCGGCCCGCCAGGTCCGCGAGCTCCTCCAGCACGCCGCCGCCGCGCTCGTGACGCCCGCCTGGGACGAGCCCTTCGGCCTGGTGGCGGCCGAGGCGATGTCGTGCGGCACGCCGGTGGCGGCGTACGCCCGCGGCGCCCTGCCCGAGCTGGTGGCCGAGGGCACCGGCGTCCTCGCCACCGCCGGCGACGTCGACGCGCTGGCCCAGGCCGCACGACGGGCGAGCGAGCTCGACCGGCGTCCGGCGCGGCAGCACGCGGTGGAGCACTTCTCCATCACGCGCATGGTCGCGGAGTACGAGACCGTCTACCACCGGGTGCGACGACGAGCCGCCGCGTGATCGGCTACTACGTGCACCACCACGGCCGGGGGCACGTGCACCGCGCCGTCACGCTCTGCGCCTCCCTCGGGGAGCCGGTCACCGGGCTCTCCTCCCTCCCGCGCCCGGCGTCGTGGCAAGGGGCGTGGGTGCAGCTGCCCCCCGACGACGGGGCCTCGGCGCCGTACGACGTCACCGCCGGCGGCGCGCTGCACTGGGTGCCGCTGCACGACCCCGGCGTGCGCTCACGCGCGAGCGCGATCTCCGCGTGGCTCGAGCAAGCCCGGCCGCGCCTGCTGGTCGTCGACGTCTCGGTCGAGGCCGCGGTGCTCGCACGGCTCCACGGCGTCCCCGTCGTCACGGTGGTGCAGCCGGGACGACGCGACGACCCCGCCCACGAGCTGGGCTTCCGGCTCTCCAGCGAGCTGGTCGCGGCCTGGCCGCGCGAGGCGAGCGGCATGACGCCCGGCCTGGCACCCGACCAGCTGGCGCGGATCCACCCCCTGGGCGGCGTCTCGCGGCTCCCCCCGGTCGATGCACGCCGCTCCCGGAGCGACGGGCTGCGTCGGGTCGTCCTGCTGCAGGGCAAGGGCGACCCCGGCGCGCCGCCGTCGGAGCAGCGGCGGCTGGCCGACCAGACGCCGCAGTGGCGCTGGACCTTCCTCGGCGGCGAGCACGGCACCTGGGTCGACGACCCGGCCGCGGTGCTCGCCGACGCCGACGTCGTCGTGACGCACGCAGGCCAGGGCGCCATCGCGGACGTCGCCGCGTCCCGCGCGCCCGCCGTCGTCGTCCCCGCGGAGCGGCCCTTCGAGGAGCAGGTCAGCACCGCGGCCGCGCTCGCCCGTGGCGACTGGCCGGCCGTGGTGCGCCCGCGGCTGCCCGAGCACGGCTGGCCCGAGCTGCTCGAGCAGGCGGCCGCGCTCGACGGCGACCGCTGGAGCGCATGGGTCGACGGCCAGGCGGGCCGTCGCTTCGCGCACGTCCTCGACGGCGTCGCCGTGCCGCCGGTCGAGCCAGCCGCGGGCCTCGTCGTGGAACTGCCGTGACGACGACCGCGGTCGTGACGATCGTGCACGGCCGGCACGACCACCTGCGGCGCCACCGCCGCTCGCTGCTGAGGGGCTCGCGCCTCCCGGACCACCACGTGGTCGTCGCCATGGGCGACGAGCAGGTGGCCGGCGTCCTCGACGACGGGGCCGAGGTGATCTCGCTGCCGGCGGACCCTTCGTGCCTGCCGCTGGCGGCCGCGCGCAACGCCGGTGCGCGAGCCGCCGTACGCCGCGGGGCCGACGTGCTCGTCTTCCTCGACGTCGACTGCCTGGCCGCGCCCGACCTCGTGGCGGCGTACACCGAGGTGGCGGAGCGCGACCGGGCCACGCTGTGGTCCGGACCCGTCACCTACCTCGAGCCCGGCGAGGCGGAGGACGCCCTGCGGGACCCCGACGCCCACGACCGCCCGCACCCGGCACGTCCGAGCCCCGGACCGGGCGAGGAGCTGCGCGGGGCAGACCCGGTGCTCTTCTGGTCGCTGTCCTTCGCGGTGCACCGCGAGGGCTGGCAGGCCGCCGGCGGCTTCTGCGAGCAGTACGCCGGCTACGGCGCGGAGGACACCGACTTCGCCGTCCAGGCCACCGGCCGCGGCCTGGAGCACGCCTGGGTCGGGAGCGCCCGCGCCCACCACCAGCACCACCCGACGGCCAGCCCGCCGGTGCAGCACCTGCACGCGATCCTCCGCAACGCCCGGACCTACCACGAGCGCTGGGGCCGGTGGCCCATGGAGGGCTGGCTGCGTGACTTCGCGGCGCTGGGCCTGGCCACCCTCACCGACGACGGCTGGCAGGCGACCTGAGGGAGCCGCTCCGCAGGGGTGGCCGGGCGGCGCGGCGATGAGTCGCCGCGTCGGGGAGGGTCGACCCAGGACGACCAGCACCCCCACGACCCGGAGGTCCCACCGTGAAGCTCCTGCTCACCTCGGGCGGCGTCACCAACCCCAGCATCCGCGCTGCGCTCGTGCGGCTCCTCGGCATGCCGGTCGAGCAGGCCCGCGCCCTCGTCGTCCCCACGGCCCAGTGGGGTCATCCCCTGTGCGGGCCGGCCTCCGTGCGTGGGCTGGTCGCGGCCGAGCCCGACTTCCGCCACCTCCCCGGGCTCGGGTGGGCCTCCCTCGGCGTGCTGGAGCTGACCGCGCTCCCCAGCATCGGCGCGGAGCGGTGGGTGCCGTGGGTGCGGGAGGCCGACGTGCTCCTCGTCGACGGCGGCGACGCGACCTACCTGTGCCACTGGGTGCGGGAGTCCGGGCTGGCCGACCTGATGCCCTCGCTCGCCGACACGGTCTGGGTCGGTGTCAGCGCCGGGAGCATGGTGATGACCCCACGGATCGGCTCCCACTTCGTCGAGTGGGCCGGGGCGGACGACGACCGCACCCTCGGCGTCGTCGACTTCTCGATCTTCCCCCACCTGGGCGCCTTCGCCGGCAGCTCCCCGGAGGCGGCGCAGCGGTGGGCGACCGAGGTGGGCGGACCGGCGTACGCCATCGACGAGCAGACCGCCCTGCAGGTCGTCGACGGGGAGGTCGAGGTCGTCTCGGAGGGCAGCTGGACGGCCTTCGGGCAGCCGCCGGCGGGTCGCTAGGAGGCCAGCTCGCGCCGGTCGGAGGCACCGGGCTGGAGGTCGGAGCCCGGCTTGCGGGGCATGGCGGCGTTGGCGGCGATCACCGCGAAGGAGGGCAGCAGCACGGCGGCGGCGATGAGGACCCAGCGCAGCACGCCCGGTCCCGCCAGCACGGCGCCGAGGAAGCAGACCGAGCGGGCCGTCATCGACACGACGTACTGTCGCCGTCGGCGCGCGAGGTCGACGGCGGCGCTCTGCGGTGCGGTCGTGATGCGCACGGGGACCGCCTCCGTGGTACGCCGCGCGCCGCGTCGCCCCGACCGGTGCGTCTCCCGGGCCTTCCTCGTCGTCGTCACGGTGTCGACGCTACGGCTCCGACCGCAGAACTTCAACAAGGATCTACACGCATTGTTGAAGTTCGGGTGTGACGCGCGACTCCACCCACCGGCGCCCGGCGTCCTCCTGGTGCCTCAACCTGCACACGACGTTGAGGTAACTGTTTAGAGTCGGGCTCAGCTGGTGAGCCTGGACCTCGCGCGCCTGCGACGAGCCACCACCACTGGGTAACCCGCCATCACCACCGTGCGGCGAGCGAGGAGGACCATGACCGAGGACCGGGGGCGACCGACGGATCGCGCGACCACCCAGGAGGCGGAGGACCTCGTCGTGCTGCTCGACGACGAGGGCCGGCCCTGCGGCACCGCGGCGCGCGACACGGTGCACGGCGCGGACACCCCGCTGCACCTCGCCTTCTCGCTGCACGTGCTCGACGAGGTCGGCCGCACCCTGCTCACCCGGCGGGCGCTGGACAAGCGCACCTGGCCGGGTGTGTGGACCAACAGCTGCTGCGGCCACCCGCGGCCCGGGGAGGACCTCGCCGACGCCGTACGGCGGCGTACCCACGAGGAGCTGGGGCTCGAGGTGGGGCAAGTCGAGCTCGTGCTGCCCGACTTCGCCTACCGCGCCGTCGACGCCTCGGGCGTGGTGGAGCACGAGCAATGCCCGGTCTTCGTGGCCTCCGTCGCGTCGGGCACGCCGCTCGACCCCGACCCGCGGGAGGTCTGCGAGACCGCCTGGGTGCCGTGGGCCGACGTCGTCTCGACGGCGCGGCGCGCCCCCGTGCTGCTGAGCCCCTGGGCCACCCAGCAGTGGCACCGGCTCCCGCAGGACTGGGCCGAGCTGCCGGGAGGAGCGCGATGACCTCGCCCGTCGACGACGTCGGCACACGCCGGCCCCGCCTCGCCGACACGCGCGGCGACGTCGAGTCGCTGCTCGTCGCCCGCCTCGCCCGGGTGGCGGAGCTCTGGGGCACCGACGCCGGGGGCCGCGACCCCGTGCTCGGCGACGCCGACGTGCCGCGGCTGCTGAGCGACCTCGCGCTCGGCGGTGGCAAGCGGCTGCGGCCGCTCTTCGTGCACGCCGGCTGGTCGCTCGCCGGCGGCCGGGACGCGTCGTCGTACGGCGAGGTGGTCACGCTGGGCGCGGCGCTGGAGCTGCTGCACGCGTTCGGACTGATCCAGGACGACGTCATGGACCTCTCGGAGACCCGGCGCGGGTCGCCCGCGGTGCACCGGCGGGTGGCCGAGCTGCACCACCTGGCCGCCGGCACCGGCGACGCGGAGCGGTACGGCGAGAGCGTGGCCGTGCTCGCGGGCGACCTCGCCCACGCCGAGGCGGCCGACCTCGTCGCCGAGCTGCCCGAGCCGGTGCGCCGCGCCTGGCACGGGCTGTGCCTGGAGCTGGTGCGCGGGCAGACCCGCGACCTCTCCTTCGCCGCCTGCGCCGGCGACCGGGTCGACCTCGACCGAGCGTGGGAGGTGGCGCGGGCGAAGTCCGGGGCCTACACGGTGCAGCGGCCGCTCGAGCTCGGTGGGCTGCTCGCGCACGCCCCCCGGGCGACCCAGCTGCGACTGAGCCAGGTCGGGCGGCTGCTCGGCGAGGCCTTCGCCCTGCGCGACGAGATCGCGGGCGCCTGGGGCGACCCCGCCCTGACCGGCAAGCCCGTCGGGGACGACCTGCGGCAGGGCAAGGCGACCGTCCTCGTCGCCCTGGCCGGGGAGCGGCTCGTCGGCGGCGAGGCCGCCGCCCTGCGCCGGCTGCTCGCGCAGACCCACGACGAGGCCGACGTGGCGACGGTCTCGGAGGCGATGCTGCGCCACGGGGTGCGCGCCGACGCCGAGGAGATGGTCACCACCCGGGTCGTCGGGGCGCACGACCTGCTCCGCTCCCGCGATCTCGACCCCGAGGGCGTGCGGGACCTCGGCGAGGTCGTCGAGCTGGTCACGGGGGTGCCGCGGTGAGCCGGGTCGTCGTCATCGGCGCCGGGCTCGCCGGGCTGGCCACCGCCTGCCACCTGGCGCGCTCCGGGCACGAGGTCGAGCTCGTCGAGCGGGAGTCGATCCCGGGCGGTCGCGCCGGCCGGCTGCACCGTGACGGCTTCACCTTCGACACCGGCCCCACCGTGATGACCATGCCGGGGCTGCTGGCCGACGCCACCGAGGCGGCGGGCAGCGCGCTCGAGGACGTCATCACGCTGCGCCAGCTCGACCCCGCCTACCGCGCCCGCTTCCACGACGGCTCCGAGATCCTGGTGCGGCACGGCCACGAGGCGATGCGCGCCGAGATCGCGGCGACCTGCGGCGCGAGCGACGCCGCCGCCTTCGACGACTTCGTGGTGTGGCTGCGCCGGCTCTACGAGGTCGAGATGCCGCACTTCATCGACCGCAACTTCGACTCCCCCCTCGACCTGGTCTCCTCGCCCTCGGCCGCCTGGACGCTGCTGCGCATGGGCGCCTTCGGCCGGCTCGGTCCCGGGGTGGCGCGGCGCTTCTCCGACCCGCGGCTGCAGCGGCTCTTCACCTTCCAGGCGATGTACGCCGGCCTCCCGCCGCGCACCGCGCTCTCCATCTACGCCGTCATCACCTACATGGACTGCATCGAGGGCGTCACCTTCCCCGAGGGCGGCATGGGCGAGGTGCCGAAGGCGCTCGAGCGCGCGCTCGCCCGGGCCGGGATCACCGTGCGGTACGGCGCCTCGGTCACCCGGCTGCTGCGCCGCCGCGACGGTGCGGTCGCCGGCGTCGAGGTCGACGGCGGCGAGCAGGTGGCGGCCGACGCCGTGGTGTGCACCCTCGACCTGCCGGTCGCCTACCGGACCCTGCTCGCCGACCTCGCACCCCCGCGGGTGCTCCGGCGGGGGAAGTACTCCCCCTCCGCCGTGGTCTGGCACGTCGGCGCCCGCGGCGGCGTACCGGCCGGGACGCACCACCACAACATCCACTTCGGCGAGGCCTGGGACTCCTCTTTCGACGCCCTCATCGGCGAGGGCCGGCTGATGCCCGACCCGTCGCGGCTGGTCACCGTGCCCACGGTCAGCGATCCGTCGCTGGCCCCCGAGGGGGACTCCACGCTCTACGTGCTCGAGCCCGTGCCCAACCTCGCCGGCCGTGTCGACTGGTCGCAGGAGCGGGACCGGGTGCGCGACGGCCTGCACCGCTTCCTCGAGGAGCAGGGCTACCCGACCGACATCGTGGCCGAGGAGCTGGTCGACCCCCGCGACTGGCAGGCCATGGGGATGGAGCAGGGCACGCCCTTCGCGCTGTCGCACACCTTCCTGCAGACCGGCCCCTTCCGCCCCGGCAACGTCGAGAGGCGCGTGCCCGGCCTCTTCTTCGCCGGCTCCGGCACCGTGCCCGGCGTGGGGGTGCCGATGGTGCTCGTCTCGGGCAGGCTGGCGGCACGACGCGTCCAGTCCTACCTCCCCTCCCCCCACCGAGCGAGGCAGTCATGACCCTGGCCGACCCGATCCTCGACCAGACCCGCGAGCAGGGCTACCGACGTGCCGCCGAGCTCACCCGCAAGCACGCCACGACCTACTACTGGGGCGCCGCGCTGCTCCCCCGCGAGCAGCGACGCCACGTGCACGCCGTCTACGCCCTGTGCCGGCTCGCCGACGACATCGTCGACGACGCGGCGGCGCGCGGCGCCTCCCCCGACCAGGTGCGCCACGAGCTCGACGCCTTCCGTGCCGCCTTCGAGGCCTCGCTGCTCGCCGGCTCCAGCGACGACCCGGTGCTGGCCGCCGGCAGCCACACGGTGCTCACCTGCGACATCGACCCCGACATCTTCCGGCGCTTCTTCTCCGCCATGGCCCAGGACCTCGACACCTCGCGCTACCAGACCTGGGACGACCTGCTCGGCTACATGGACGGGTCGGCGGCCGCCATCGGGGAGATGATGCTGCCGGTGCTCCGCGCGAGCAGCCCGGCCGCAGTGGAGCCGGCCCGGGCGCTCGGGCTCGCCTTCCAGCTGACCAACTTCCTGCGCGACGTCGGCGAGGACCTCGACCGCGGCCGCGTCTACCTGCCGCAGGACGACCTCGAGCGCTACGACGTCGACCTCGCCCGCCGCGAGCTCACCCCCGGCTGGCGGGAGCTGATGCGCTTCGAGATCGAGCGCAACCGCGAGCTCTACCGGCAGGCCGACGAGGGCCTGGCCTACCTCGAGGGCGCCGCGCACCGCTGCGTGCACACCGCACGGCGGCTCTACTCCGCGATCCTCGACCAGATCGAGCAGGCCGACTACGACGTCTTCAGCAGCCGCGCCCGGGTGCCGACCTGGCGCAAGGCCGGCACGGCCGCACGCACCACGGTGCGGCCGCCACGGCGTCCGGCTCCCGTCGAGGCGCGCGAGCGTCCGGCCACGGCGGCGCGCCCGCGGGTGCCCCTGCAGTGGCGACGGATGCCGCCGCGCGACCAGCTCGCGCCCAGCTGGCGCGACGCCTCGCCGCGGCGGCTGCACGAGTCGCTCGGGGCCGCGCAGCAGCGCGACCCCGGCGGCTGGTACGTCGTGGCCCCGAGCAGCGACCTCGGCCGGAGGTCGATCGTGCGGCACGTCTCCGGACTCGAGGTCACGCTGTGGCGCACCTCGACCGGCGTGGCGGCCGGGCCCGGCAGCTGCCCCCACCTCGGCGCCCTGCTCGAGGACTGCGAGGTCATCCGCGACCAGCTGCACTGCCGCTGGCACGGCATGGCCCTGGCGCCCGACGGCGCGCCGGGCTGGTCGCCGTACGACGCCCTCGACGACGGCGTGCTGCTCTGGGTGCGCATCCCGACGCTGGGCGAGCAGGAGCAGCCGGCCCCGACGATCACCGCCCGGCCCGACCCCGCGTCGTCGGTCGCCGCCGTGATCGAGGTCGACGGCACCTGCGAGCCGCGCGACGTCATCGCCAACCGGCTGGACCCGTGGCACGGCGCGTGGTTCCACCCCTACTCCTTCAGCCACCTGCAGGTGGTCGAGCCCCTCAGCGACGAGCACGTCCTGACCGTCGACGTGACCTTCCGCGTCTCCCGCAGCTGGGGCGTCCCGGTGCGTGCCGAGTTCGCCTGCCCCGACGCCCGCACCATCGTCATGACCATCGTGGAGGGCGAGGGCGCCGGCAGCGTCGTGGAGACGCACGCCACCCCGCTCGGCCCCGACGAGCACGGCCGACCGCGCACCCGGATGACCGAGGCGACCATCGCGACGTCCGACCGGACGGGCTTCCTGCTCGCCAGGCGCGCCGCCCCGCTGCTGCGGCCGCCCATGCGCGCCGTCGCGCGACGACTGTGGGTCGACGACCTCGCCTACGCCGAGCGCACCTGGCTGCTCCGGTCGCGGGGCGAGGACTACGGCGTCTGAGGGAGTGGGCGGGCCCCTGCTGCCGGCCTTTCCGCGGGGAAAGACCCCACGCCCGCGTTTCCGCGCCGAAGGCACCCGACACGCCGACGTACGACGATCCGATCGGGCGGAAACCGTCGTCGAGGTGCTTTCCCCGCGGAAAGACCCAGCCCGCGCTCAGGGCAGCAGCGCGGCGGCCCGGGCGAGCGCGGGTACGCCGCGCCACCGCGCCCTGACGGGCACGCTCCACACGCCGTGGCCGGCAACTCCCCAGCCCGCGAGCAGCCGGTCGGCGGCGAGCCAGCCGGTGGTCGCCGCGCGCTCCATCAGCGCCACGGGGAGGTCGCAGCGGACGCCGTCGCCGGCGAGCACCACGCGAGGGTCAGGCGTGGCGACGCCGGGGCGCTCCTGCCACGGGTCGGTGCCGACGAGCGGGCAGTCCTGCCGCCAGAGCCACTCCTCGTGCACCGTCCGGGCTCCTACCAGCTCCGGGTGCAGCGCCGTGGTCTCCGCCCAGAGCCGGTCCCGGAGCGCCTGCTCCTCCGACGGCCCGGTCGAGACGGCGTACGCGTGCACCTCGACGACCGAGCCGCCGTGCTGCCTGGTCCACGCCGCGGCGCCGTGCTCGAGTCGCTCCAGCACCGAGACGTTGTCGAGCGGGCCGAAGCCGCTGGTGGCCCGGAAGCCGGGGGCCGAGGGCGAGACCGTCGTGTCGAGCCAGCGCCGCCAGACCACGAAGGGCGGCGCGACCCGCTGCTCGCCAAGGCGGGAGCGCCACGGCTCCGTGCCCATGTCGTCGGAGGCCGCGACCAGCCGCTGCAGCGCCCCGCGGTCGCCGGCCAGCACGACGGCGTCGGCGGCCAGGTCGCCGTCGTCGGTGGCCACCACGACCCCCGGGCCCGAGGTGTCGACCGCCTGTGCGCTGGTGCCGGTGCGCAGGTCCACGCCCGCGCGGTCGAGGTGTCGCGCGAGCGGCTGCCACAGCGCGGTGTCGAAGTCGTCGTCGGGCACGTCGAAGAGCAGCCCCTCGGCCGAGCCGAGGAAGTAGGTGTGGAACATCGCGACGAGCTCGCCGGCCGAGAAGTCCGCGGGGTCGGCGAAGAAGCTGCGGGCGAAGACCTCGAGCGCGAGGTGGCGGGCCTGGTCGGGGAAGCGCAGCCGGTCGAGGAAGTCGGCCGCGCTCACGCCGTCGTAGCGCGCGAAGGTGGCGGGGAAGTCGACGTCGACCAGCTCGGTGGCCGCGGCGACGTCGACGTCGCGCAGGTCGCGCAGCGAGAAGGTGGGCGAGCGGCGCATGAAGTCGACGACGTTCCACGGCGGTCGCGTGGCCAGCCCGGCGAAGCTGTCCTCGGGCCCGTCCTTGAGCTGCAGCGGGTAGTCGGCCACCGCGCGCAGGCGCGACAGGGCCGGGTCGGCGCGGCGCAGCAGGGCGCGCAGGTTGTAGTACTGCCGGAAGAAGGCGTGGAAGCCGCGGCTCATGGTCACGGGGCCGTCGGGGGTGTCGACCGGCCAGGCCGCGACCCTGCCGCCCAGCTGCGGCTCCCGCTCCAGCAGCGTCACGCGGACGCCGCGCTCCGCCAGCCCGGTGGCCGCGCTCAGCCCGGCGATGCCACCGCCGACGACGACGACGTGGTGCCCGGCGGCGTCGTCGGCCCGGCCGCCCTCCGGCGGGTGCCACACGGCGCGCGGGTCACGGCCGGGGGTCCAGTCCCTCACGCCGGAGCACGGCCCACGAAGGTGTGCAGGACGCCGCGCTGCCAGCCGGTGAAGCTGCGGCTGCGCACGTCGGCGTACCCGGCGCCGACCATCCGCCCGCGCAGCCGGGAGGCGCCGTCGAAGTCGACGACGCTGCGCCACAGGTAGCGGTAGATCGGGCTGCGCGGCGCGGTGAGCAGGCCGAGGGGCACCACCACCCCCCAGGTGACCGCGGTCCACACGGCCCGGGCCCGCCGGCTGTCGCGGACGCTGTACTCGTGGAGCACCAGCGCCCCGCCCGGGCGCAGCCACGTGCGCAGCTGGGCGAGCAGCTCGTCGCGCCGGCTCACGTTGCGCACGAGGTACGCCGCGAAGACCGCGTCGACCTCGCCCGCGGCGGGCAGGCCCTCGACGTCCCAGCGCCCCTCGGCCAGCCGCTCCGCGTCGGCCTGCACGAAGCGCACGTCGCCGGCCCAGCGCTTGCGACGGGCCTGCTCCAGCATCCCGGCCGAGCCGTCGACGCCGACGAGCTCGTGGGGCAGGCCGGCGCGGCGCAGCTCGGTCTCCAGCGCCCGCGTCGAGGCGCCCGAGCCGCAGCCCAGGTCGACGACACGCACCGGGCGCACCGGGCGCGACGGCGCCGTCTCGCGCAGCTGCTCGACCAGCACGCGCGCCGAGGCCTGCAGCTGGCGCTGGTAGCCGGGGTTGAGCGCGACCATGAGGTCGTAGGTCGACGCCACCTCGTCGAAGAGCGCCGGCACCTGCTCGGTCCTGCTGGCGGTCTGGGTCATCCTCGGCCCTCTCGTGCGGTCTCGGCGCGGCGCTGCTCGCGCCGCCGTGCGCTCACCCAGCACAGCAGCGCCGTGGTGACCATGCTGAAGCCGAAGAGGAAGTCCTCGACGGGGATGTCCCACGGCACGCGGACGCCGATGGTCTGGGCGTCGTCGTAGAGCACGATCGGGGCGGAGAGCTTGGTCAGCCAGCCGTCGACCGGCACCTGGAAGGCGAGCACGATGCCCATCGCCACCCAGTACTGCGGCTCGCGCAGCAGGCCCGTGCGCAGCCACCAGCGCTCGGCGGCCAGCACCAGCACGACCGAGAGCACCGCCAGCGCGGTGTACTCCGGCATCAGCGGGCCTCTTCCGACGACGACGCCGGACGGCGCCAGGCCAGCAGCCGCCCCCAGAGGGTGCCGACGGCCTCGTAGGTGAGCAGGCCGCAGATCGGGATGACCACGAAGAAGACCAGCTCCTCCAGCGGCATCTCGAAGGGCAGCAGCACGCCGGTGGTGTAGCGCTCGCTGTAGGTCCAGTGCCCCCGCACGATGCCCACGACGTCCCAGACGCCGAAGATCGCGACCACGACCGCCACGGCACCCAGCAGCCGGCGCGGACGGCGCCAGACCCTGGCTCCGATCACCAGCTCCAGCGGGAGCGTGAGCAGGAGGCACGCGGCCATCAGCATCAGGTACTGATACTGGTCCACGCCCCCGATGCTAGGGGCTGCCTGGGCGCGCTCCCCGCACGGGCAGCGACCCTTGGCCATTCCCGCCCGCCGTGTGGTGCGAGGCCCGGTCCGGCGGGGTACCCCCAGCCCAGCCCCGCCGGTCGAGTCCGCCCCCCGCGCTCCCGGCGGGGTCCTCACGTCCGGGGTCTCGACGAGCTCGACCGACAGGTCACCGGTCGAGCCGGCGACCTACGCGCCCGTCAGCTCAGGACGTCCTTGCGGGAGAACAGGGCGAAGGCGGCGCCGAGGAGCACCACGGCGTACGCCACCGCCCACAGTCCGCCGGTGACGATGTCGCCCCACGCGACCTCCTGCTGCAGCGCCCCGGCCCAGGCGAACTGCCGGTGGGTGGGCAGGCCCTCCCGGACGACGCCGAGGGCGTCGATGCTGTCGAGGATGGTCGAGACGATCGCGACCATGACGGCGGCCCCGACCGCGCCGAGCGGGGCGTCGGTGAGCACCCCGACGAGGAAGGCCAGCGCGCTGACGAAGAGCAGCACCACGAAGAGCGAGGCGACCACCAGCAGCAGCCGCGGGGCGAGGTCGCCCCAGGTGAGCTGCTCCCCCGTCGGCGAGCGGTAGCCGGTGGCGCCGTACGCCACGAGCCCCACGAGCAGCGACCACCCGACGAGCAGCACCAGGGCGCCGAGGCTGGTGAGCAGGGCGACGGCGAGCTTGACGGCGAGCAGGCGTGACCTCGGGACCGGCGCGGTCAGCAGGTAGCGCAGCGTCGCCCAGCTCGCCTCGGACGGCACGGCGTCGCCCGCGAAGAGCGCGAAGAGCACCACCAGCAGGAAGCCGGTCGAGGCGAAGAGCGTGAAGATGGTGAAGTTCGCGGCGCCGACCTGGGCGAGGTCGACGAAGGACGGCGCCTGGCCCCGGCCGTCGTCGTCGTCGCCGAGGGCGAAGGCGCCCACGAGGAGGAGCGGCAGTGCCAGCAGCAGCGCGGCCGCCACGCGGGTACGCCGCCGCCCGAGCTGGCGGCCCAGCTCGGCCCGCAGCGGCAGCGGGGCGCTCACCGGGCCTCCGCCCCGGCGGCGCGCTGGGCGGCCGAGTCGTCGCCCACGAGTCCCATGAAGACCTCCTCGAGGTGGCGGCGGCCGTCGACCGAGGTCACGCCGATGTCCGCGCGGACGAGCGCCGCCACCACGTCGCGACGCTCACCCCCCTCGACGCGGAGCCGGCCGTCCTGCGCGGTGACCTGACGGACGCCGGCGACGTCGGAGACCACCCGGGCCGCCAGCTCGGTGTCGCCGTCGACCTCGACGAGCACGGCGACCGGGACGGCGAGCAGCTCCGGCACCGCACCCTCCAGCACGACGCGGCCGCGGTGCATCACCACGACGTGGCTGCACGTCTGCTCGACCTCGGCGAGCAGGTGGCTCGAGACGACCACGGTGCGGCCGGCGGCGGCGTACCGGGCCAGGACGCCGCGGAGCCGGCGGATCTGGGGCGGGTCCAGGCCGTTGGTCGGCTCGTCGAGCAGCAGCACCTCGGGCAGGCCGAGCATCGCCTGGGCGATGCCGAGGCGCTGCCGCATGCCCTGGCTGTAGGAGCGCACCGGCCGGTCGATCGCGACGCCCAGGTCGGCGACGTCCATCACCTCCTCGACGCGCGACTCGGCCGCGGGTCGTCCCGTCGCCGCCCACCAGGCGTCCAGGTTCTGCCGACCGCTCAGGTGGGGCAGGAAGCCGGGACCCTCGATCAGCGCACCCACCCGGGCGAGCACGGGCGACCCGGGCCCGATGCGCTCCCCCAGCACGTGCACGTCGCCGGCGTCGGCGTGGATCAGGCCGACCAGCATCCGCATCGTGGTGGTCTTGCCGGCGCCGTTGGGTCCGAGCAGCCCGACCACCTGGCCGCGCTCGGCCCGCCACGACACGGCGTCGACGGCGCGGAAGCCGTCGGCGTACTCCTTGACCAGTCCCCGGACGGTCAGGGGCACCTCGGCCAGCGCCGCGTCGTGCGCCACCGCCGCCGACCGGCGGCGCCACCGCGCGAGCCCGGCCCACGCCGCGGCGAGGAGCAGCAGCGCCGCCACGGCCACGACGAGCGGCCAGGGAGCCAGCGTCGTGCTGCCGACGCGGGTGGTCTCGACGGTCGGCAGCTCCACCTCGTCGCCGGCGAGGGCGACGGCGTACAACCGCTGGTCGTCGGGCCCGGCGAAGGCGGAGTCGGTGCTGGTGACGACGACGCGCAGTCGCTGACCGGCCTGGAGCTGGTACGCCGAGGCCGGCAGCCGCACCTCCACCTCGGCGGGGGTGCCGGGGGTCAGGCCGGTGAGGCGGAAGGGCGAGACCAGCTGGCGGGGCAGCCGGGCCGTGCCCTCGGCGGAGACGATCCACCCGGAGGCGAAGAGGGTGGCGTCGGGGACGCTCGAGGTCACCGACAGGCGCACCCGCGGCGACCCGGCGACCGTGACGGTGCGCGTGGCCGGCTCGCTGGTGAAGACCGCGGTCTGGCCCGGCAGCGCGGCCAGGCCGAAGGCGGCCCCGCTCGCCGTCACGGCCTCGCCCAGCAAGCCACCGGCCCCGGGCAGGCTCGTGAGCGCGGCCGGCTGGCCGCCCGCCGGCGACAGCACGGGCTGCGGCTCACCGCGCAACCCGAGGGTGACGGTCTCGGTCTCGCCGTACGCCGCCGCGCGGAGCCGCGTCGGGCCGTCGTCCCCCAGCGGGGCCGCCGGGAGCGCGAGCTCGAAGCCGGGCTCGGGTGCCGGCCCGTCGCGCAGCTGGTGGTCGAACCAGGCGAGCGCGGGGGTCGTCAGCTCCCCCGCCAGCTCGGGACCGCCCGCGTCGTGGCCCCCGTCGATCCAGCGCACGGCGACCTCGGTCCCGGCCGCGGCGATGCCGCGTGCGTTGGCGTCGGACTGGTCGAGCCCGAAGAGCGAGTCCTGCGCCCCCTGCACCAGCAGGGTCGGGGCCTGGATGCGCGAGAGCACGGGGTCCGGCGACGACCGGCGCAGCCGCTCCAGCCCGCCCGGTCTGGGGCGTCCGTCCTCGGCGGCGTCGGCGAAGAGCCGGCACAGGTCGGGGGCGAGCCTGCCGCAGACCTCCCCACCCGAGAGCACCGAGCCTGCCGCCTCCCGCACCTCGTCCCCGCCCTGGGCCACCGTGGTCGAGACGAAGCGCGAGGCCCAGCCCTGCTTGAAGACCCCCGCGGCCGGCGTCTCCCCGCCGCCGAGGCTCTCGGCGTCCTGCGGGAAGAAGGCCCCGCCGAGGTCGTTCCACGTGATGGCGGGCACGATCGCGTCGACGCGGTCGTCGGCCGCGGCGAGCAGCAGCGCCAGCGCGCCGCCGTACGACGCCCCGGCGACGCCCACGCGGGGGTCGCCCTCGGCGTCCAGCCGGACGTCGTCGCGCGCGGCCAGCAGGTCGAGCAGCACGCTCGCGTCGGCGACCTCGTAGTCGGGGTCGTCGAGGTGGATCAGCCCGCCGGACTCGCCGAAGCCCCGTGCGGTCCAGGTCAGCACGACGTACCCCTCGGCCGCCGTGTCGCGGGCCTGCTCCACCAGGTCGGTCTTGTCGCCGCCGAAGCCGTGGGCGAGCAGCACGGCGGCGCGACGACCGTCGGCGTCCGCGCCGGGGGCGTCGGCCGACGGGGTGAAGACCGAGGCGTCCAGGCTCACGCGACTGCCGTCGGCCTCCTCGCCCACCCGGACCGTCCTCGCCTGCTCGCTCACCCCGGCGTCGTCGCGCGCGGTCCCGACCAGTGCCCAGGCCACCCCCGCGGTCACCAGGACCAGGGCCACGGCGACCGCGAGGAGCACGCGGGTACGACGGGTCGCCGCGAGGCGGCGCACCACGGGGCGGGGCATGGGTTGAAGTGTCCAGCACCCCCGAAACGGTCAGCCTCCTCCGCCCTACCCACGGGCGGTCGCGCCAGGCGCGCAGACGTGCCCCCGGGTGGTCGAGGAAGGCGCGCGGCGCGGTCCGGGCGGTCGAGGAAGGCGCGCAGCGCGGTCCCGGGTGGTCGAGGAAGGCGCGCAGCCCGACCCCGGGTGGTCGAGGAAGGCGCGCAGCCCGACCCCGGGTGGTCGAGGAAGGCGCGCAGCGCCTGTCTCGAGACCCGGTGACCAGGCCGCCGGGTGGTCGAGGAAGGCGCGCAGCGCCTGTCTCGAGACCCGGTGAGCAGGCGGCATACGAGGTCTCGAGACGGTTGCTGCGCAACCTCCTCGACCACCCGGGGACCCGGTGAGCAGGCGGCGTACGAGGTCTCGAGACGGTCGCTGCGCGACCTCCTCGACCACCCGGGAAACGGCGAGGCGCCCCTCATCAGCACTGGTGCTGGTGAGGGGCGCTTCTCTCGTTGTGGAGCTGAGGGGGATATGAGGGTACGCGGGACCGCCGAGCAGACTCGACACCAAAGGGCATCTGGCCGCGAGCCGGTTACACGCTCCGCCGCAGAGCGTCCGCGCCCGTCCTCGGGACTGCTGGCCCGAAGGGGGTCTGCAGCACGCCGCGGACCAAGACGCCGATCAGGCTGGGCCGAACGTTCACGATCCGGTCGCTGCCGCTGACGCCGACGCTGCCGGGGATCACGCCGCCGGTCTACCACTGCACTTCGCAGCCGAGGATCGTGGCGGCCTGCTCCATCACGCGCCGCGCGCCGGGGCGGCGCCGGTCGTTGGCGTGCGGGACGTAGGACTCGCCCTGCGTCTCCGGCTCCAGACAGCGACGCTCCTCGGCGCCACGGACGCGGACGAACTCGGGGCGGTGGCCGTCGCGGATGTCACCGGGGGTCCGACGGAAGGTGTCGCCGGGTGGAACTCGCCGGCGGCGTTGACCTTCACCGAGCGGTGCACCGTAGTGACGGTCACAGTCTTGCCGGTGAGGCTGTGGATCCGGTTCGGGAAGCCGGGGATCTTCCTTGAGCTCTGGTCGGTCAGCTTGGCCACGGGCTTCGGGTCGGCGTTGTTGATCTTCTTGAGGTTCGCGAGGATCTTGCGCTTCGTGGCGGGCGTTTGCCCATCTGCTTCGTGAGGATCTTGCGCTCCTGCTTGGTCATCCCCTTGACCGCTCGGTCGAGCCGGTGAGGTCGCCCTCGGTCTTCGGAATGCCGTTGGCACGGATGACGCTGAGGATCCGGCGCGGCAGGTTCTGGTAGTGGCGGTTGAGAGGGAAGCCCCGGAAAGAGACGGCCTCGAGGCCAGCAGCGTGGCAGATGGTCCGCACGGGTCCTGGCTTGACTTGATACCCCCTGGGGGTACCTTGGTGGCTATGAACCGCGCTGGCCATGAGCACCCGCACACCGCCAAGGGCCACGCCGAAAGCCATCACGAAGCCCATCACACGGGCCACCCCGCGGGGCAGGACGAGGGCGAGGTCACCGACCCGGTGTGTGGCATGCAGGTCGACCCGGCGACCAGCGAGCACACCGCTACCCACGATGGCCGGGTCCGGCACTTCTGCTCCGCGCACTGCCGCAGCAGGTACCTGACCGACCCCGCGTCCTACGAAGGCCCTGACCCGCACGGGTCGCATGGGGGCTCGTACCCCGGTGACGGTGCGGGGATGGCGGAGGTCGAGTTCACCTGCCCCATGCACCCGGAGATCCGTCAGATCGGTCCCGGGCCGTGCCCGATCTGCGGCATGGCGCTGGAGCCGGTCACCGTGACCGCGGACACCGGACCGTCCGAGGAACTGCGCGACATGACGCGGCGGTTCTGGATCGGTGCGGTGCTGACGTTGCCGGTCTTCGTGCTGGAGATGGGCTCCCACCTCTTCGACACCATCCACGACGCCGTCCCGGCCTCGGTCTCCGCGTTGACGCAGTTCGCGCTGGCGACCCCGGTGGTGCTGTGGGCAGGCTGGCCGTTCTTCGTGCGTGGCTGGGCCTCGCTCAAGACCCGCAACCTGAACATGTTCACCCTGATCGCGATGGGCGTGGGCACCGCGTGGACCTACTCGACCATCGCGACGTTCGCACCCGGCATCTTCCCGCCCCAGTTCCGCGACACCAACATGTCCGGCACCGACGGCATGAGCGGCATGGACAGGGGTGGGGGGATCGGGTCGGTCGACGTGTACTTCGAGGCCGCTGCCGTCATCACCGTGCTCGTGCTGCTCGGCCAGGTCCTCGAGCTGCGGGCCCGTGAGCAGACCTCCGGGGCCATCAAGGCGCTGCTGAACCTCGCCCCGAAGACCGCCCGCCGCGTCCGTGACGACGCCACCGACGAGGAGGTCAGCCTCGACGAGGTGGAGGTAGGCGACCGCCTGCGGGTGCGCCCCGGCGAGAAGGTCCCCGTCGACGGCACCGTCGAAGAGGGCCGGTCAAGCCTCGATGAGTCGCTCGTGACCGGCGAGTCCATGCCGGTCTCCAAGAAGACCGGCGACCGGGTCATCGGCGGGACTCTGAACCAGACCGGAGGCCTGGTCATGGCCGCCGACAGCGTGGGGCGCGACACGGTGCTCTCCAGGATCGTCACCATGGTCGCCGAGGCTCAACGCTCTCGCGCGCCCATCCAGCGCACTGCGGACCGGGTCTCGGCCGTGTTCGTGCCTGTCGTCATCGCCGTCGCGTTGGTGGCGTTCGTGACCTGGGCGCTTGTCGGACCCGACCCCGCGCTGGCCCACGCGCTCGTGGTCGCCGTTTCGGTCCTGATCATCGCCTGCCCTTGTGCTCTGGGGCTCGCGACCCCGGTCTCGATCATGGTCGGCGTGGGCCGCGGTGCCAGCAACGGCGTGCTCATCAAGAACGCCGAGGCGTTGGAGCGCATGGAGAAGGTCGACACCGTGGTGCTCGACAAGACCGGCACCCTCACCCAGGGCCGTCCCTCCGTCACCCACGTCGCTACCCACAGCCGCAGCGCCTCCGGGGGCGCCTCGGGCAGCGTCGGGTGGAGTGAGAAGGACCTGCTGCGGCTCGCTGCTGCGGTCGAGCGGGCCTCCGAGCACCCGCTCGCGCAGGCGGTGGTGGGTGCCGCCGCCGAGCGTGGCATCACGGTGCCGGAGGTCGAGGACTTCGACGCCCCCGTCGGCAAGGGCGTCACCGGCATCGTCGAGGGACACGTGGTGGCCGTCGGCTCCGCCGGGTTCCTGACCAGCCGCGACCTCGACCCCACCGTGTGGGCTCAGACAGCAAACGACCTGCGCAGCGAGGGCGCCACCGTCGTCTTCGTCGGCGTCGACGACGTGGTGGCGGGCGTCATCGCTATCGCCGACCCGGTCAAGGACACCACCCCCGAGGCGTTGGCCGCGCTGCGCGCCGACGGCATCGAGGTCGTCATGCTCACCGGCGACAACCAGGTCACTGCCCGAGCCGTCGCGAACCGTCTCGGGATCGACCGGGTCGAGGCCGAGGTCATGCCCGATCGCAAGGCTGATGTCGTCAACCGGCTCAAGGACGAGGGCAAGGTCGTCGCCATGGCTGGTGACGGCGTCAACGACGCCCCCGCCCTCGCTGCCGCCGACGTCGGGCTCGCGATGTCCAGCGGCACCGACGTGGCCATGGAGTCCGCCGGAGTCACGCTGCTCCACGGCGACCTCAACGGCATCGTCAAGGCCCGCCGTCTCTCGCAGAAGACCATGCGCAACATCCGCCAGAACCTGGTGTTCGCGTTCGTGTACAACGCCGCAGGGATCCCTGTGGCCGCCGGAGTGCTCTACCCCCTCACCGGAACGCTGCTGTCCCCGATGATCGCGGCCGCCGCCATGGCACTGTCCTCCTTCAGCGTCATCACCAACGCCCTGCGCCTGCGCACCCAGAAGCTCGCCTGACCCACCCCGACAGCCATCCGGCCTCGATCCACGGGTCTTGATGCACCCGCACACTGGAACCTGTGAGGACCATGCACCCCACCACCGTGACCCCGAGGCGAGCACTCGATGCTCGCCTCCTGGTCACGGTCGTCGGCGTGCTGATGGGCCTGCTGGGCATGCACGCACTCACCGCCCCGAGCATCAGCCACGACACCGCCCCGGCTGCGGGACTCGCGGCTCCCGCTGCCACGCACGACGGGACAGCCAACGGCAGCCACGCCACCATCGGCGGCCATGCCACCAGCACTGGGGAGACGAACGCGGGCGCCGCGGCGAGGAGCGCCCCGGCCGAGGACACAGGCGGTCACGGGAGCCACTCGCCAGGCTCGATGCTGATGATGTGCCTAGCCGTTCTCGCGGTCGCCCTGTCCCTGCTCTGGCCCCTCCTGCGCGCCCTGGACACCGGCTCCCTACGCCTACCCCGACCCACCGGCGCCCGTCTGCCGACACGCCACCTCAGACTCGGCACTGGACCCCCGCCGGCCTGGCAGTTCTCCGTCATCAGGTGCTGAGCAGCGCACCGGGACGCGGCACCACTCGGTGCTCGCGGGACCGGCGCACGCCCGCAAACCCGACTCACGCAGCTGAGACAGAAGGACACCCACCATGCGTACGACCCTGCACAACCACCTGCTCGCCCGTCAGCCCGGCCGCCGACTTTCCCGGGCGGTGATGGGCACCGCCCTGGCGCTGACCCTCGGCCTCTCCAGCGCAGCCTGCGGCAGCGACAGCGACGACTCGCCGAGCAGCTCGGCCACCGCCGAGTCACAGACAGAGACCCAGGGCGAGCACAACAAGGCCGACGTCACCTTCGCCCAGAACATGCTGCTGCACCACACCCAAGCCATCGAGATGGTCGACATGACGAAGGGCCGCGACCTCGATCCAGAGGTTCAGGACCTCGCAGGACAGATCGAAGCCGCGCAGGGACCAGAGATCGACACCTTCACCCAGTGGCTCGACACCTGGGGCGAGGACGCACCTGAAGCCTCCGATAATGACGCCGGGCACTCCATGGGCGGCGACATGGAGGGAGGCATGGCCGGGATGATGACCGCCGAGGACATGTCAGCCCTGGAGTCCGCCTCCGACGCAGAGTTCCAGGACATGTGGCTCTCGATGATGATCGAGCATCACGAGGGGGCCGTAGAGATGGCACGGACCCAGATCGAGGCAGGCGAGTACCAGCCCGCCATTGATCTCGCCGACACCATCGCGACGTCCCAGACCACCGAGATCGACACCATGAAGAACCTGCTGTCCTGACACGACCGACCGACCGAGCCAGCCCGGTCTGCGGTGGGTCCTTCTGAGTGCGATCGGGAGGACTCACCGCACACCCGAGCCCTGCTCAACGATCTGCTGGGAAAGACAGCGCCACCACGCATGAGCAGATAGCGGGGGTCTGCTGCACGGACTGGTGTTGCCGGCTCAGGAGGCGCTGAACTTCTCACAACCTGTGAGCAGTTACCCGTGGTGCCCATGCAACCTCAGCGCGCCCGAGGGCGCGGTGCAGCTGCGGTGGCTCCCACTCCCTCTCACAGTGACCGTCTCACTGCTGATTGCATCGGTTGCGGGGGCACGCAGGGGGCACACGCGTCACATGGCGAAACCGGGCCTCGTCTGCGTTTCCGCAGGTCAGACCCGGCTTGATGGTGGAGCTGAGGGGATTCGAACCCCTGACCTTCTCATTGCGAACGGCCCCGGAACGACCTCCCGTGACTCCCAACGCCTGACCTGCCAGTCCTGCAACGCCAGAAACCGCACACGTTGCAGATTGGGGGTACGCCGGTGGCACGGCCCCGAGACACCCTCGCGGCGGCCACGCATGCCGACCACAGTGGAGTACAAGGGCGCCGCCTGACCGCCGAACAGCCGAACAGGCTCCACGCGAAGGGCACGTCGACGCGAGTGGCACAGGGTCAACAGCCGCGCTCAGCTTGATCCCAGCCGCTCCCGCAGAACAGCCGCCGTGAAGCTCGGGATCAACACCAGCCTGGTCGACGACGTCGTCTTCGGGGTGCGGCTGGCGCACGATCGGCCGTCCCTTCGGAGAGACGATGGTGCCGCAGATGAGGACCGTCGAAGGGGTGCGAGTGACGTCGACATCGCACTTCCGGATGGCGAGCCCTTCACCGATGCGGGCGGACGTGCCGAGCATGACTTCGATGATCTGCTCGAGCTGACCATCAGGCGGCGGGCCCGGAACACCGGGGTCACAACGCCAGGCCCGGGCTGCCCCCCGAATCGCCTCGACCTGGTCGTGCGTGAGCGAGACCGCCTCAGACGGCGGCTTCTTCATCCGCTTCGCCTCTCGGACCGGGTTCTTCGGAATCGCCTCGTGACGGGCGGCCAGCCCGAGGACGTCCCCTGGACCTCTCCGTGGCCCGAGATCACGACGGTTCGCCGGCAGAGGTACATGTGGTGCGTGTAGCGCCGGAGTCTCAGGCCTGCGTCAGGGGTGCGGCTCCAGCCGGTGGGCGTGCTGATCTACGGGCTTCGGGCGGCGGACGCGCCCGCTCTCACACGCGCACGCGAAGTCTTTGACCGCGGCCTTGCGGCAGCACTACTTCGGCTCGGCGACGATGATCTCAACGTTGATCGCGCTGCACCTCGTATCTACCTTCTCTCTTGCCCACTCAAGATCCGCAACCTTGCCTCCTTCGAGGAGTCCGACATCCTCGGGTAGTCG
Organism: Nocardioides aequoreus; assembly: GCF_000720335.1. Classification (GTDB taxonomy): domain Bacteria; phylum Actinomycetota; class Actinomycetes; order Propionibacteriales; family Nocardioidaceae; genus Marmoricola; species Marmoricola aequoreus. The sequence continues at coordinate 85,123 of NZ_JOJN01000012.1, forward strand.
CTGCCCGAGGCGTAGCTCGCGCCCCCGAAACGAGATGGTGTTTCCGGAGAGCTCCGTGCCTGCTGGCCACAAAGCGACAGTCTGTCTGCCGGACTCATACTGAAGGCCGATACAACCAGATTCGAGGCGGTTTACGACTGCACCTGCGGCCGCGTAACCCGTGTAGTCCTGAGGCGCGAGTAGCCGGTCGCCAGCAGCTACCAACAGTGTGCCCTCTTCGCCGTTTGCTACTTCGGGGTCTGAGTCAGAAAGAAACCAGAATAATCCGCATGCAGCAATCGGAACAAATAGGATTAGCGCTAGGCGCGCAGTTGTTTTCTTAGTCATTGGTACTCGTAGACTCTAGCGCCGAACACGGGAATTGCATTCTTCACCGGCGTGAACTGGGCGAAGTGGTGCTGCGCGCTGACCGACGGCGGTGGTGGCGGCGAATGCGGTCGCAGCGAGTGCCAGAGCAGCGGTGACTTGTACAAGAGAGTCCAAGCGAGGGGCTCTCATTGACTCGAAGCCCGCCTGAGGATGTCTTGCACGTCGTGTCCCTTGGCGATGTAGAGGGTTGGTGGCTCTGCGTTGGGGTCGTACAGCGCATCAGTGGGCTCCACGCCGCGAATGTGGCTCAACCTGATGCTCTCACCGGTGAGGTCCCCACAGAGGCTGTCCTGCGCCAGGGCCGTCGTCGCAGTTGGGGTGATGCTAGTCCTGTCACCGGGTATGGCGACTTGTCGGTAGTAGCGGCCCTCAAGTTCGACGGCTTCAGGACAGCTTCCTTCGGGTTCGGCGTTGCCCGTCCGGGCGCTGGAGCAGCCGGTGAAAAGCAACAGAGCCAGCACCAGAGCCGGGCCGATCTTGACAGTGATGAATGCAGTCCTCGACATACCGAACTCCTCTCTGGTGCCTGTTAAGGAGGGGGGACGGCGTTCAGCCCTCGCACGTCGCCTCTTCCGAGGTTACGTCCGAATAGCTTGCACGGTGGGATGCTGCCGTTCATGGTCTGGTAGTGACTGGCACTGGTGTCGATGTTGGCGAGCCCATACGAGTGGCCCATCTCGTGGGTGGTGACGAACTGCACGTCGTGCTTCTCGCTGCAGCCAGACGACGTAGGGTTCGTGGTGAAGTCGAAGTCCTCGATGTTGAACCTGATGTCGTTCTCGATCTTGATTGGGCCCGGTGTACCCGGGGCCCTGGCTGGAATCGTGGGTCGACCATGTGCAGTTGATCGCCAGCGGCGGCTTTCTGTTGCGGTCGAGATTGCTCGCATCGATGACGCTGTACCCGTCCCGGTCGGCGCAGCGAGAGACTCCGCCAGAGACCTGCATGTCTGTCTCGCGCGTGGTTGTGCCTTGGTAGCTATAGTCGAAGTCGGTGATGTCCGGGGCGCCGCATGGGTTGGTCGAGTCGCGCCAGGTGCGTGCCGACAGGCCGAGAATCTCTCGGAACTGGGCGTCGGTTAGCCCGGCAGGGTTGGAGCCGTCACCCATGTAGAACTGCCAGGTGGCGCGGCGCCGTGTGTCTTGTGCGGCGTACTCGCGATTGTCGCAACCGTAGGTGTCGCGCGCCAGCCGGTCACCCGTCTCACCTTCGTCTGGGGCGTCGCTGTCGGGGTCGGTGTCCGAAGGCGCGCTCTCCTCAAAGCTGATGACGCCGTCCACTCCGATCGCAACACTGAAGGTCTCTGCTGCCGCGTCGGGCAGGAGCGCTTCGGCCTCAACAGTCACACCAGGCTCGGGGATCTCCAAGGCGAGGCCGGTGTCGGGGCTCTTGAGGGCCTCCCCCACTAGGTCGCATTCAACGACGTCGGTGCCTTCGTCAAGGTTGTCGGTCGTGATCACACCGGCCTCTGGGCCGCACTCGAAATCCGCTTCGGCAGCAACAGCTGCCTGCATGAACAGCCCTCCGCTGACAAGCGCGGTGAGCGCCGCGCTCATGATGACCTTCAATCGCATCCAGTCCCCCGAGAACATGTGAGTTGTATCGCTCAACGATCACTGCGGATGCGTGCCGATGCCAAAGCCCCAACGGGTGGTTGTCGCGTGCCGGGTCATCCCCGGCTTCCCCCAACGAGTGGGGACCCGGGTCATGCGTTTCCGGAAGGCGGCGCCTCGATCAAGGCTCCGCCTGACTGGGGTGACTGCAGGGGCCTCTCGTCGTTGAGGAGCAGGACCCTTTTCGGGGTCGGGGCGGCGTCCGCTCGGTACCGCTCCCCAAGGTCTCGGCGGCTCTCAACTCTGCGAGCATTTCCTCGCTGCTGGGGTAGTCGCCGATGTCGGTGTAGTGCAGCCGAGCCGGCCCAGCTGTGGCGGGACTCTTCACCGGCACCGTGACGGCAGCGCTGCGTCGCTCTTGATGTAGGGGGCGGGCCAGGAAGCCGCCGTGGGCACCCGCGGCAGAGGCATTGCCCTCAGCACCAATGCAGTGTGACGAGGACAGAGGTTGTCGTCGCACACAGATGACGGCCACGGCCTGCGGTCGGTTCCCTACGCGCCGCCCCACCACGGCGCCCAGCCCGCGACGCAACCACGACGGGGGCGTGCCTCTGGGTTCGCTGCACAGAAAGATGACACCCCTCAGGCGGCGCTGACCCTCTCACGACCCGTGAGCAGTTGTCCGTGGTGCCATCGCAACGTCAGCGTGGACGAGGGCGCTATGCAACTGACGTGGGTTCCACTCCCCCGGATAGTGACCTTCTCACTGCTGCTTGCCTGGGTTGCGGGGGCACGCAGGGGGCACACGTGTCACACGGCGAAACCGGGTCTGGACTGCGTTTCCGCAGGTCAGACCCGGTTTGTTGGTGGAGCTGAGGGGATTCGAACCCCTGACCTTCTCATTGCGAACGGCCCCGGAACGACCTCCCGTGCCTCCCAACGCCTGAACTGCCAGGCCTGCAACGCCAGAAACCGCACACGTTGCAGATCGGGGGTACGCCGGGGGCACGGCCCCGAGGCACCGGTGCGGCGGCCACGCATGCCCACCACACTGGGATACAGGGGTACCGCCGGACAACCGAGCAGGCTCGACGCAATAGGGCAACGCCCAGAGTGACTCGACACAGTGGTCGGACTGCCGAGACTCAACCGGCCGTTGGCGTCCCGGGGTCGATCTGGAGGTGGGTTCCCAGACGGCCGCTTGAGCGCAGATCCCGCAGGTCTGGCGCGACCCGATCGTGGACTCATCGATGACCTCCACGGCGCGGCGAGTCGTCCCATCCACCCATAACCACCTAGCAGTTGATGGGGTGGAAGACCTCACCCGTCAAGACGGCGTAGACCTGGCCACTCCGAGCACAGAGAGATCGTCGACGACCAGCCTGGATGCGGGCTCCACAGGAATGAACGGGCCGAGCGCTGCGGCTTCGTTCCCGGCACTTGCGGCCGGCGAATCTCGATGTCCGGCGTGTACGTGGCGTCCTCTTGAGCATGAGAAGAATTGGGCACGCCAGCTGACGAAGATTGCTGTGACCGTGACGACAGCGGCCGCTGAGATCCAGTCCACGATTACGCGAGAGTCCATGGTGGAGCTTTACCGCGGCGGGAGGACCCGAGCCTCCACGAAACCGCGATTCACTGCGGAATCTACTCGCGACGGCGGTGCCCGCAGGCCGGTCGGACCAACCGGCCGCCGATCACCAGCAGGTCGAGCCCGCCGGCGGCGAGGCTGCGTAAGGCATCCTCCGGAGACTCCACGATCGGCTCGCCGGCCACGTTGAGCGAGGTGTTGAGCAGGACCGGGACGCCGGTCAGCCCGGCGAACTCGGTGAGCAGTCCGTGGAGAACTGGGTTGTCGTCCCTGGCCACGGTCTGGACCCGAGCGCTCCCGTCGACGTGCGTCACGGCCGGGAGTCGCGAGCTTCGCACGGGCACCACCCGCAGCATCATCGGGGACGGGCCGTCGAGGTCGAAGTACTCCGATGCCCGCTCGGCGAGCACGGCGGGGGCGAACGGCCGGAACGCCTCGCGGTGCTTGACCTCGGCGTTGAGCCGACGCGGCATGTCCGGGTCGCGGGGGTCGGCGAGGATGCTGCGGTTGCCCAGAGCCCGCGGACCGAACTCGCTGCGGCCCTGAAACCAAGCGACCACCTCGCCGCCGGCCAACGCACGCGCCGTACGGCGGGCCACCTCCCGCGGGGTAGCCCGCTCCACGACGACGCCCGCTGCGTCGAGCGCGTGGTCCACCTCCGGGTCGGCGTAGGCCCGACCGTAGGTGTCGGTGACCGGCTCGGCGACCCGGACGCCGATGCGCTGGTGGTGCACCGCCAGCGCGGCGCCGATCGCGGTCCCGTTGTCCTCGCACGAGCCGTTCATCTGCAGGTCGATGCCGAGCGTGCGGACCAGGTGCTCGTTGCTGATGCCGTTGAGCGCGACGCCGCCGCTATAGCAGACCCGATCCAGCCGGTGCCGGTGCAGCAGGTGGCCAACGAGCTCGGCCAGGAACGTGTTGGTCTCGCGCTGCACGTGGGCGGCGACGTCCTCGAAGTGCGAGTTGCCGGTGACGTCGAGACCCGCGGAGTTGGGCTCGCGGGCCCGGGCAAACAGGGCCGGGAAGTCGAGCACCAGGTCGCCGCCAGCGGCCATCCGGACGGACGCGAGGTCCGCGTGCCGCTCGGGGTCGCCGTACGGCGCGAGCCCCATCACCTTGCCCGCCTCGCTCGTGCTGCCGTGGCAGTAGTACGCCGCCCACTGCCAGAGGTGCCCGAGGCTGTGGAGCAGCCGGGTGTGCGGCTGGTCGAACGCCTCCGCGTAGGCCGGGAGCGGAGCCAGCCCTCGCGCCACGCGGTGCACGAGCCGGAGGTCACGGCCGTCGAAGACGTACGCCGAGAGCGACTCCTTGCCGTCGGGCGGCGTGAAGCACACCGCGTGGGGAGCGACGACCTCCTGCACGTCGAGGCGGTGGCGCACCGCTTCGGGCGTCCCGCTCCCGTCGGCCACCAGGACCAGGGCCGGCCGGTCCTGTGCGTAGTGGAGTACGTACTCCGCGTGCGCTAGGTGATGGGGGACCGAGACAAAGGGCGCCAGCTCCCGGTGGTCGACCGGGGCGTCCCGCCCAACGAAGCCCGCCTCGACGTCGTACGGCGAGCAGGTGGCGATCACATCGACGTCGGGAAGATCGATACCCGCCGTGCGCAGGCAGTACTCGATGACCTTGGCGGTCTCCATCGACATCCGCGGCAGCACGATGGGGTGCCGCTTGATCCGCGTCAGCCGTTCGGTCTGCACCGCCACCACCACCCGCCCGTCGTGGACGAGGGCCGCGGCTGAGTTGTGGCTACCCGCGATGCCCAAGACCCACATGCGGAGCTCCCTCGATCACCTGCGGCGACCAGTCGGTGGGCCGGGCGGTGCGGACGACCTCCCCGGCGCGGACTAGCTCGCTGAGCGCCCCTCCCCCGTCCAGCCTCTCCAGTTCAGCGGTGGTGGCAGGCCCGGACTCGAGCCTCGCCAGCACGTAGGGGGCCCCGGCGGCCCGGACCGGGGGCCCCGGAACCGCCGCACACTCGCCTGGCCGGCTCGCGGCGTACAGCGCGCCGGCCACCGGCTCGGACTCCTGCACGCGCAAGGCGTACGGCCGCGCCACCTCGCACTGCAGCGCCCAGTCGGCAGCGGTGCCGTGGACCGGGAACGGGAGGGGGAACGTGCCCCGGCGGGCACCCGCGAGCGGCACGGAGTACGTCGAGTCCAGCCGTGCGCCGAGGTCGCTCCAGTCGTGCGTCGGGCGTTCTGGGACGTCAGCGAGCGCGCTGCGCACGAGGCGCTCGAGCGCCTGGGCGAAATGGTCGAGGGTGTAGAGCCGCTCGACCCGCGCCCTCGCGGCGGCGCCCATCGCGGCTCGGGCTCGCCTGTCACCCGCGAGCGCGACCACGTGGTCCGCGGCCCGAGGAACGTCGACGGCCGCGCCGCGCGGGGTCAGGACCGTGTCCACCCGGAACCCCGTCACGCCGTCGTCGACCGTGTCGCGCAGCCCGCCCCAGTCGGATCCGACGACGGGTAGCCCCGCGGCCATGGCCTCGACGGCACCGAACCCGAAGTTCTCGTCGAGGTTCAGCGTCAGGTTCACCGAGACGTCGGCGGCCGCGAGCAGCTCGGGCAGCAGGTGGCGCGGTACGTCACCCCAGCAGGTGACCGAGGCCGGGTCGAGGTCGCCCAGGCTGCGCCGCAGCCGCGCAACGAACGGACCGTCTCCGAGCAGGGACAGCGGGACCGGAGATGGGATCCCCGGTCCTCGCTCAGGCACGTCGCCGAGGATCCACAGCCGTGCCTTCGGGACCTGCCGGACGACCTCGCGGAGCACCGCCGCCGCGCCGTGCACGTTCTTGGACTCGTCTGTGCGTCCGTGCACGATGAGCACGAGGTCCTCGCCGAGGCCGAGGCGGCTGCGGGTGCGGTCCCGGGTGCCGGCCGCGGCCAGGAAGGGCGCCGGGTCGATCCCGAACGGCAGCACGCACGTCGTCGCGGGAGTCGTCCTGACCAGTCGGTCGTGGACAGCGAGGTCGGCAGTCGAGGAGAAGGCCAGGACGTCCCCGGGCTCGAGGTATTGCTGTAGCCGGCGGTAGGCGACCGCCCCGCGTGGGAACTCGCCCAGCGGTAGGTACACCAGCGGCACCCGCCGCTTCAGCCGTTGCCGCACCAGCGCGAGTGCCTCCACGTCGGCCGGGTGCGGAGGGACTGCCCAGACGAGGGCGTCGACCTCGGCGAGTAGCTCCTCCGCGATGCCGACCGAGACGCTGGCCGGAGCACCGTAGTAGTAGGGCGGAAGGGGCCAGACCTCGCATCGACGGCGCAGCGCGGGGTCGAGCGTGGTGAACAGCAGCTCGGTCCCCGGGGAGGCGCCCGAGGCTCTGCTCTCGGTCCCCCTGTGCCGGGAGAGACCCACCCGGAGAGGCCGCAACCGACCGCTGATCGCCACGAGTTGACTCTGTCGCGGGAGCCGTGTTATGTCGAGCCTTGACTTTGAAAATCGGTGGACACTATCTTGACAAACGGCCGGTAACAGTGCGGCCGTGCACTATCAGCGGGAATCCCCAACAGGGAGGGAGTCCAAGATGACTGCTGGTGACAGCTCCGATGCACCCAAGTTCCGACTCGTCGACCGCGACCGCATCAAAGTCGAGTTTCTGATCGATGACCTCATTCGCCAAATTGGCGTCGACGGCCTGCGTCCCATCGCCTCCTGCAACGGCTGCAACACCTGCAGCGCGGCGGTAGAGATCTCGAACGAGGTGACCCGATGACAGACAGCGAGAAGGCAGAGCTCGGCGCACCGAGGACCCTGCGGCACTCCCAGATCGACGACGCCGTCGTCGCCCTCAGCGACTCAGAGCGGATCTCGGTCGAGTTCCGGATCCAGGACCTGGTCCGTCGGCTGGTCCCGGAAGGAGACCTGCTCTCGAGCTGCGGCGGCTGCAACGGCTGCATGGGCTGCTCGATGTAGCTGACGACGCGCCTCCTGTGTGCGGCATCGCGGGGCACGTGGGGTCGCCCGAGGAGGCGACCGTCGAAAAGTTGACGTCGGGGCTGTGGCACCGCGGCCCCGACGGTTCGGACGTGTGGCACGCCGGCGTCGTGCACGTCGGCGTAACCCGGCTCGCAATCATCGACCCCGGAGCCGAGCAGCAGGTCTTCCTCGACGAGAGCGGGACGCTCTGCCTGGTCTTCAGCGGGGAGATCTACAACCACCGTGAGTTGCGCGACGAGCTGCGAGGTCGCGGCCACCGGTTCGTCTCGGAGACCGACAGCGAGGTCGTCGTCCACCTCTTCGAGGAGCTCGGAGAGGCGTGTGTGTCTCGGCTGCGCGGCATGTTCGCGTTCGCCGTGGCGAGCAAGACGGGCGTTGTGCTCGCGCGAGACCGACTCGGCATCAAGCCGCTGTACTGGACTGTCGACCCGGCTACCTCGACCTTCCTCTTCGCCTCCGAGGTCACGGCGCTGCTGTGCGTGCTCCCCGCGTCGCCCAGCCTGGACCTGCAGGCGTTCGCCGACCACGTGGCGCTTGGGCACACCGTGGGGGACGCCACGATGTTCGTCGGGATCCACTGTCTCCCGGCCGGTACGACGATGCGCGTCGATGCCGCGGCAGGAGCCGGCCCGGCAGCACCGGTGTCCTACGTAGCGCCGCGTCTGCGCGAGGAGGAGCTCGGCTATGGCGAAGCGGAGGACCTGGTGCTGGCCGCGCTGGAGGACGCCGTACGAAGCCACCTGGAAGCCGACGTGGAGGTCGCCCTCACGCTGTCCGGCGGGATCGACTCCACGCTGCTCGCCCTCTTCGCCGCCGACAAGTCCGAGCACCCGCTGCGGACGTTCACGGTCGCCGACCACGACGGGCATCCCGACGTCCGCCACGCGGAGGTAGTCGCGGACCTGATCGGGAGCCGGCACACCACCGTGATCCTGGATTCGAAGACGTGGCTGGATGGCGTGCCGCGGGCGGCCCGCGCGGCGGAGGCGCCGGCCAGCCTGTTCGGAGTCTCCTTCCACCTGCTCTGCGAGCGGGTGGCCCGCGACGTGAAGTCGTGCCTGCACGGAGAAGGGGCCGACGAGGTCTTCGGCGGGTACGTCGAGTACCTCTCCTCACACCACCGGCGGCGGTCCTTCGAGCGGAACCTTTCGCGGCTGCGGCAGCTAGGCCTCATGCCTAGCGACGCCGCCGTCGAGACCATGCTCGCCCTGTCCTCGGCAGGCACGCTGGCCGAGCACACCGAGGCGGTCTTCGCGGTCAACCTTGGCGACCCGCTGCAGCGGCTGCACCTCGACGGTGTGGACCGCAGCGCCATGTCCGTCGGCCTGGAGATGCGTGTGCCATACCTGGACGACGAGCTCGTCTCGGTGGTGGGGCGGGTGCCGGTGCGCCACCTGGTCCGCGCCGACCTCGGCGTCGGCAAGTACCTCCTGCGTCGGCTCGCGCTGCGCGTGTTCGGCGAGCGGTACGGCGCGGGCCTGCTCGACATCGTGCTCCGCGAGAAGCTCGGGGCGCCGACTGCTGGCGCCCGGTTGCTCGCGTCGTTCGACGAGGAGTGCGAGCGGCGGCTGCCGGTCGACTATCTGGAGCGGCACGAGCTTGGTGCTGCCTTCACCACCAAGCGCCAGCTGCTCATGTTCGAGTTCTTCTGCGACCTATTCCTGCGCCACCGCGGCGACCTGGCGAGCGTCGGCACGATTCGGTCCTTCCTCGACGAGCAGGAGGACGCGTACGCATGAGCCTGATGGAGCTGCAGTCGTGTCTGGCCCGGCTATACACCAGCGAGGTGTTCCGCATGCTGTACCTGCGCGAGCCGGACGAGGCGCTGGACGGTTACGACCTCTCGCCGCACGAGGCCGAGTCGTTACGGTCCCTTGACCCCAAGATGATCAACGTCTTCGCGGCGACCCTCGTAGCCAAGCGGGCGCGGCGGGCACACCGTGCCTACGGGTCGTCGTACGCGTGGCACGGTCCGGCGCTCGACCGGCTGTTCCACCGGTTCCTGGAGCTGCAGGGTTCGCGGCCACAGCCGACCGTGCACCACGAGACCGTGGCCTTCGGCCACTTCGCCGAGCAGGCCCTCTCCGACCTCGAACGGTTCCCCGATGCGGCCGCGGAGCTGGTGCGGTTCGAGCGGTCGTCGTACGAGGCGATGTTCACCCGGGAGCCACCGGTGCAACGACCTGGTCCCCTCGGCCGACCGCTCGAGGACGACGATGTCGTCGCCGTGGCGCCCGGGGTGGTCGTCGAAAAGTTCCGCCACGACGTGATCGCCTTGGACGAGGCGCTGCGCTCCGACGGCGCAACCCAGGACGTGGCCGCGCTGACGTCGTGGATCGCCTTCCGGCCGGGCCGCGACGATGGCGGCCAACGGTTGCTGCGGCTGAACGGCCCGACCGCGACCATCGTGCGCAGCTGCCAGCCGGCGTGCTCGGCCGGCGACGTCGTCCGACAGGTCGCGCAGGAGCTCGGGGCCGAGGACCTGAGGGACGCGGTCCTGGCCGGCGTGGCGCAGCTGGCGGAGCTCGGCATCCTGCGCATCAACCTACCGACTCGAACGGAGACCCCCCGATGACCAAACTCGCCTCGAGCCACCTGGATGCGATCCCGACCCTGGGCTCGGGGATGGGCTACCGCCGCGAGCTGCGCGAGCAGATCTTCGCCTCCCGCGACCGGATCGACGTGCTCGAGATCGTGACCGAGCAGTTCTTCGGGGGCGATCAGGAGCTCGAGGAGCTCGTGGCCTTGTGGCCGGTCATCCCTCACGGGGTGGGCCTGTCTATCGGTACGGCGGGCGCGCTCGACTGGGAGTACCTGCACCAGGTCCGGCGCGTCTCGGAGCGGACCGGGTCGCCGTACTACAGCGAGCACTTGGCAATTACCCGGGCGCCGGGGATCGACATCGGCCACCTTGCGCCGTTGTGGTTCACGGAGGAGGCGCTGCGCACGACGATCCACAACGTGGACGCGGTCCAGAGCTTCCTGGGCAAGCCGTTGGTGCTCGAGAACATTTCCTACCTGCTCTCGGTGCCCGGCGCGACCATGCCGCAGGACGAGTTCTTTGGCCGCATGGTCGAGGCGACCGGCTGCGGGGTGCTGCTCGACGTCGCCAACGTCCACATCAACGCGCAGAACCACAGCTTCGACCCCGTGGCGTTCCTGGACGCCATGCCGCTGCACGCCGTCGTTCAGATCCATCTTGCCGGCGGCTACTGGGCCGACGACGTCTACATCGACGCCCACTCCGAGCCGGTCAATGGCCCGACGTGGGAGCTCCTCAGCGAGCTGGCGGACCGGGTGCCGATCCGGGTCAGCATCCTGGAACAGGACGCGAACTTCCCCGACCAGATCACCCCGATCCTGGCCGATGTGGACCGCTCCCGAAGCGTCATCGCCGCAGCGGCCCGGCGGTGAGCTCCGTGCCGGGCCGGATGCGGGTATGCCTGGTCGGGAAGTACCCGCCGATCGAGGGTGGGGTGAGCACCACGACCTATTGGATCGCCCGCGGGCTGGCCGCCCGGGGCCACGAGGTGCACGTGGTCACCAACGCCGACGAGGTCGAGCCGCGCTACCGCATCCGCCTCGAGGCCGCCGACGCCCAGATGCTGCAGGCGCGGTTCGAAGGCGGAGGCTCGGTTCGCGTGCACCACGTCGAGCCGTTCGACGAACGGACCATGTCGCACATCCCCGTGTCCAACCCCTACGTGAGCCGTACGGCCTCCCTAGCCACCGACGTCTTGCGCCGGTACGGCTGCGAGGTCGTGCTGGCGTACTACTTCGAGCCGTACGGCGTGGCCGGTTGGTTCGCGGCGACGGCCACCGGATCGCCCCTCGTACTGCACCACGCCGGGAGCGACCTGGACCGGTTGGCGCGCCGCCCCGACCTTGCCGTGGCCTACAAGCAGATCCTGCGCGACGCCGCGGCAGTGGTGACCCGCAAGGCGCTCGGCGGCCGGTTTCTCGGCATGGGCGTCGCGCCCGAGCGGATCGTCGACAGCCCCGCCCAACCGCTAGACCCGGAGCTCTTCACGGCCGAGGGGCCGCGCCTCGACCTCGACGCGGCCGCCGTATGGCGAGGAGCCGACGCCGCCGCGTCGCACGACGTACCCACGATCGGTGTCTACGGCAAGATCGGGGTGACCAAGGGGACGCTGGACCTCATCAACGCGCTCGGGCTGGTGGCGGATCGAGCGCTGCCGTTCCAGTTCGCGATGATGGTCGGTGCGGAGTTCGGCGAGCTCCTGCAGCCCCGCCTCGATGCGGCCGGGATCGCGTCCCGCACCCTCGTCCTGCCGTACCTCCCGCACTGGCGGGTGCCGGAGTTCATCCGTGCCTGCGACGCGGTCTGCTTCCTCGAGCGGGACTTCCCGGTCTCGATCCACGGCCCGATGGTCGCGCGCGAGGTCCTCGCCTGCGGGACCTGTCTGGTGCTCTCCGGCGAGATCGCGGACAAGCAGCTCAACCGCGGCGACATGGTCAGCGGCGTCAACCTCCACCTCGTCGACGACCCCCGGGACGTGGTCAGCCTCGCCGACACGTTGGCCACGGTCCTGACCGACCGGGCCGCCACCCGGCGGATGGGCGCGGCGGGTGCCGCCTCGCTGGCCGCGCGCGACGAGCGCGGCGAGGTCGCGGCCGGCTGGGAGGCAGTCCTGCGCCGGGTCACGCAGCCGGTCTCGCTCGACCCACCGGATGGGGCGAGCGCCCGGCGCTCGGCCCTGGAGCACTCGGTCCCGGCCCTCCTCGTGTACGCGGAGCGGCACGCTCCCGACGTGGTGGCGACCTTCCTCGCCTCGGAGCGGACCGCCGCGCTCCCCGACGTCGCGCTGGAGCTTTGCGACGCGCTGCGCGACGTCCTGCCGAGCAGGGTTGGCAGTGGCCGGGGCGCGCTGCTCGACGACGCGGTGTGCCACCTCAGGGCGCGCGTGCGCGCGTCGTACGACAGCCCGGACGATCTGCCGCCGTTCGCGGTGGTCGATGCCCTGGGCGGCGCCACGCTGACCCGAAGGACGGCTGGCCACCTCTACCCGGTCCGCGGGAACCACGTACGGGTGGAGGTCTTCGCCCACGATGTCGGGTCGGTGTTCCTCAGCGCGTTCGACGGCGCCTACCCGGACGACCCGCTCCAGCGCGCAGTGGACGGGCCGACGTACGTCCTGTTCCAGAAGACCCCGAACCTGGAACCCCGCGAACTCGCGGTGAACGCACTGACCGTGGACCTGCTCCAGCACTGCGACGGACAGCGCACCCTCAACGAGCTGGTCGAGGAGCTGACCGACGCGCTCGCACCCAATCCCCCCGACCCCACCGACCGGACCGCGCTTGAGGACCTCGTGGTCTCCGCGGTGGCCGAGCTGCACCGTCTCGACGTCCTCGTGCTCGGCCGGCGCGACCCGGTGTGGGGCTGGCACCGGGGCCAGCGGTCGGACCTATCCGCGCTCCCCCACCTGCGACACGCAGAGCCGGAGCGCGTAGGCCTGGTGGACTGAAGAATGTGCGGCTTCGCCGGGTGGGTCGGACCGGGCACCTCTGCCGAGGCCGACCTGACCCGGCTGCACCAGATGGGAGCCGTGCTGGCTGCCCGCGGCCCCGACGACGAGACCGTCACGGTCGACCGCAGCCTGCACTTGGTGTTCCGCCGGCTCGCTGTCAACGACATCGAGGGTGGCGCCCAACCGTTCCGCACGCCTGACGGCCGCTTCACCGTCGCTGTGAACGGCGAGATCTACAACCACCGCGACCTCGCCCGGCAGCTCCCACCCTCCGTGCAGCTGGCCAGCGGGTCGGACTGCGAGGTCGTACTTCACCTCTTTCAGCAGCACGGGACGGCCACGTTCTCCCGGCTGAATGGCATGTTCGCGATCGCCGTGTGGGACGCGCACGAGCGGGTGCTCGTGCTCGCCCGCGACAGACTCGGCATCAAGCCGCTCTACACCGCGCCTAACGGGACCGGGCTGAGCTTCGCCTCGGAGCTGCGCGCGCTCCTGGTCGACCTTCGGGTGGCTCCTGAGCGCAACCTGGACTGGCCGGCGTTCCGGGACCTCCCGACGCACGAGTACCCCTACCAGCGCCCCAGCAGCCAGGTGGTCAGCACAGGCGTCGCCGGGGTCTCGTTCGTCGAGCCGGGCACCTTCGTGGTGTGTCGACCTGGCCGCGCACCCTCGACCACCAGGTACTGGGAGCCCCCCGCGGCCGACGCCACCGGCCGTCCGGCCACGTCGTACGTCGAGGAGTACGGCGAGTTGCTCGCCGACAGCGTCAGGCTGCAGCTGATGAGCGACGTACCGATCGGCGTCGCCTTGAGCGGCGGGGTCGACTCCGCCACCGTCGCCGCGATGGCCGTCGGGGCGGGAGCCGAGCTGGAGGCCTTCACCCTGGTGGAGCCGGCCGTCGACGCGGCCGGTGACCCCGGCGCGGCCCGGGAGGTCGCGCGCCACCTCGGGCTGCCGTTGCACCAGGTGGCGGTCGACGCGGCGACCATCGAGGAGTCCCTCGGACTGGGTCTGCCGGCGCTCGAGGAGCTGGTCTCGATGATGGACTTCCCCGTCGTCGACCCCGAGATCATCTTCAAGCGGCAACTGCACCGGTATGTCGCCACGCAGCGCCCGCACACGAAGGTCGTGCTCATCGGTCAGGGCGCCGACGAGTTCGCCGGCGGCTACTCCTCTCTACTCCCCCCGAGTTGGGCGGAGTTCGCCCGCCGCGAGGAGGTCGCGCTCCGGCGAGCTCGGGCGCGAGACGCCGGGGTGCCGGACGTGCTGGCGCCCCTGGTGTCGGACTCATACGTGGACGCGGTCGCGCCCGGGCCGCCCCCGGGTCGTGCCGCCTGGCAGACCGCGCGGCTCGGCGACCTCGTCGCCCACAGCCTGTGGCACGAGGACCGCACCGCGGCCGCGTCCGGGCGGGAGAACCGGGTCCCATACCTAGACCACCGCCTCGTCGAGCTGTTGTGCACGATCCCGGCCTCGCTGCACGCCGACCTGCTCAGCGACAAGCGGATCCTGCGCTGGACGGCGGCGCGGCTCCTCCCCCTTGCGATCGCCGAACGACCCAAGACCCCGCTGTACGACACACGGGCTCCGGGCGCCTCGGTCGCGGCCCTGATGAGGAGGCTGGCCGACTGCGCGTTTCCCGAGTTCCGCGAACGCTACCTGCGCGCGCCGGACCCCCTGTTCGACGAGGACCGCCTCGCCGAGATCCACGAGTACACCGCACGACCGGATGCGTCCCCCGCACTGACCGACCTCCTGCTGCGGTGCATGGCGCTCGAAGTGTTCCACCGGAGCTGCCGACTGCAAGACGCGCCGACCGAGGTCGCGCCGGTGACGGTCGTCGCCGCGCCGGCCACCGGATCCAAACCGCTCGCTGATCTCCCCGATCTCGCCGGGGCGGCCGTTGTCGACGAGGCGTCCTGGCGGGCGTTCGGCGAACGCTTGGCCACCATCGGGTTCACCACCCGGTTCTGCGCCGGGCTGTGGACCGGCGCCGCAGACGCCTACCCGTGGCTGCACCGGCCCATGACCGTGTGGCGGGCGCAGCGGACCGACACCGCAGCGGCCGCCGTGTTCCGGCTCTTCTGCCTCGGCGCCGCCGAACCGGTGGCGACGGTCCGCGGCGCGCTCGGAGCGGGTTTGGCCGACGTACTCGCGCGGGCCGGCGTCCTCGTGCCGGCCGTCGGTGACGCCCTGGTCTCAGTGCTCGACCTGCGGATCCTGGACTCGATGTTCCTGCTGTGCGACCGGCTGGAGGCCGGCGGCGACGCCGTATTCGGGCTGGGTGAGGGCAACTCCGCGTTCAGGGGTGCGATCAGCGAGCGCTGGCCGGCCACGACCGTGGCCGAGATCGGCTGCGGGGCCGGCGCGGTCGCCCTCGTCGCCGCTCGGCACGCCCGGCAGGTGGTGGCGACCGACGTCAACCCCAGGGCTCTGGTCCTTGCCCGGATCAACGCCGCCGTCAACGGGCTCGACAACCTCGAGCTGAGAGCCGGTGACCTGCTGACGCCCCTGGGTGACCAATGCTTCGACCTGATCACCGCCCAGCCGCCGTTCGTGCCGCAGCCCGCGGAGTCCGCCGGAGCGACGTACCTGTACGGCGGCGCGAGCGGGGGCGAGCTGTTGCGCCGCCTGTTTCCCGCGGTCTCGCGCCACCTGACCCCCACCGGGCGCGCCGTGATCGTGTACGAGGCGCCGCTGGCAGGCGACGCCGACCTCGATCCCTGGACGTCCCTGGAGCCGGACCCCCGCCTGCGCGCTCTTCGCCTGGTCGGCTCCCCGACCGACCCGGACGTGTATGCCACCCGGCACGCACTCCCCTGGCTTCGCGACTCCGAGGAGCCGTTCGACGCGGTCGCGGAACGGATGCGGACCCACCTCGACGCGCTGGGGATCACCGGGATCCGGCCGGCCGTGGCGGTCTTCGAGCGCACCACGGACGGCGCCGGCTGGACGGAGACCATCCCGGTGCGCGGCTACCTGTGGGACAGCATCGGAGCGGCATCGCTGTGGCGGCTTCTACGCGGGGTGAGCGCCGCCCGCAACGGGGTCGAGGCCGCCGTCGGGCTGCCTCCGCACACCCTCGTGGTCGAGCCCGGCGACGGCGGCGCGGGGCCGCTGCAGCTGGTGCTGCCGGGCGACCGCATCGGGCTGCCCGGCACCTGGACCCGGGACGAGGTCGACAGCCTGCGCCGGGGTGGCCCGATGCCCCACGCGCTCCGAGACAGGGCGCTGCGCTCGGGCCTCCTCGTCGACGACGGAGGTCCGCTCCGGTGATGGTAGTCCGCACGGCCGCGAACCGGCCCGAGGAGCAGGCGACCCGCGACCGCGTCCTGCGGCTGCAGTCGCAGCTGGACCTCGCTCCCTGGACGTTCGCCTCCGAGGTCCTCGTGGACGCGACCGCGCAGCCGCACAGCCACCCGGTGCTCACGATCGACGCCGTCGAGGACGACGAGCTGCTCCTCGCGGCGATCCTTCACGAGCAGCTCCACTGGTTCGAGGACGCGCACGCCGACCGGACGGACGCCGCAATCGAGGCGACCAGGGTGCGGTGGCCCGACGTACCGACGCAGCGCCCGGGAGGTGCCGGGAGCGAGGAGTCCACCCGGCTGCACCTGCTCGTCTGCCACTGGGAACACCTAGGCCTGGAGTGCCTGCGCGGGCCGAAGGTGGCGGCGGCGGTGATCGGTCGGATTTCCGAGCACCACTACGGGTGGGTCTACCGCACCGTGCTCGCCGAGCGTGCGCTGCTGACCGAGATCTCGGTCCGCCACGGTCTGCTCCCGCCGGGTGCCGTCACGACGGTGGCCAGTAGCGCAAGGTGATCGTCATCCGCCGCGGCGCTGGCCCGCCGGCTCTGCGGAGGAGGACCGGCACCTCGTGCCAGGTACCGGGGCCGAGGATCCCGACGGAGCCGCCCCCGTCGTACTGCATCGCGAGCAGGGCACCCTCGAGCACCCGCAGGCCGCCGTCGCCCCCAAGCGTGACCGAGAGGTTCACGTCATAGCGCGAACCCATGTGCGCGTCGTCGTGCGGGGTCAGGTAGTCGCCCTCTTCGTAGAGGTTGGCGAACGCCCGCTCATAGACCAACCCGCCCGTCACCGCGGCGACGATCGGGTCGATCACCTCGGCCAGGCGCCGGGCGAAGTCCACAAACCCGATGGCCACCAGGACCTGGTCCAGTGCATCGCCCTGAGCCCCGTCCAGCGACCGGCTGTCGACCCGGCGCAACCGACCTCCCGACGAGAGCCCGGTCTCGGCCGGCCGGTGCGGGACCACCACCGGGAAGGCGACCGCGGTGAGGAGCGGCCACAGAGCGGCCACGAGCTCCTGCGTGGCGGCCTCGTCGAGCACGCCCGGAAGCCGGACGTAGCCGACCTCGCCGAAGCGGGCGGCGAACTGCGGTAGCTCCGGAAGACCGGCCAACCGGACGCCCTCGGGCGCCAAAGCGAGGACGTCGTGGTAGCGCTCGTCCAACACATCCAGCGCAGCGCCGTACATGGAAGTGGTCACCTCGACCCCTAGAGCGAGTAGCGGCGCAGGTCGGCGGACGGCGGGGCGACGGGCCTGCGCAGGATGCCCAGGCGGAGCAGCCGGTGCGCCTCGGCCCAGATCTGCTCGGCGCGCACACTAAGCCGGTCGGCAAGCTCGCGCACGGTGTGGGCTCCAGGCTCGAGGAGCGCGTCGTACACCGCGGCCCTGGCCGGGTCGATCCCGGCGTCCCGCAGACTCGCGCGGACCCCGTCGAGGACCAGCGGCGCGAGGTCGTCAGCGACGCCGATCGCGACGCCCCACAGCGGCTCAGGATCGACCACGAAACCGAACGAGAGGGTGATCCGCTCCCGCGCCCCGACCACCGGTGTCGCGCCGTGCATCAGCTCCGTCGGGTGCAGTGCCCACACGCCACGCTCGGGCACCTCAATCAGTGTCTCCGAGATGACCGGGAGGCCGCCCCCCTCGGGGCGCTGGACGAGCACGTTGCAACGCAGCAGCGGCAGCGGCGGGCTACCGTCCAGCGGCAGCCGGGCGTCTTTGTGGGTGTGCACGTCGCCTCCCGGCGAGACGCACGTGAGGAACGAGCCCTTGTAGGGATCGTCCGGCAGGGCCTCGAGGCCGAGCCGCGAGACCACTCGAGTACGCACCGCCCAGAACTCCTCGGGCAGGAACACCTCACCCTTCTCGCGAGGGATCCACACCAGGTCCGTGGAGTCGGGCTCGGTGCCCTCGTCGCGGGTAAGGACAGAGCGCCCCCGGTCGGCCGCCGCGAAGAACGGCGTCGTTCGGCTGAGCGGGTCGACCGGGTTCTGCTGGAGCAGCCCGGCGGCGCCCTGCTCGGTGGCCCACTCGACCAGCCTCGCACGCTCGGCGATGGTCACGACCTCGTCGACGACGACCACCTCGTCCAGGCCCATCGACGGTGCTTCACTCGTGCTTGCATTCAGCATCGGAACCGCCTCCCTCGTGCGGAACGCCGACTCGAGACTAGCCCTGCGCCGAGCCGCTCGCCAGGGGTTGCGGGGCTGCTCCGTCGTGGGCGCGATGGACGTGATCGAGCAGCCCGGAGCCGCTAAGCGCGCGCGCCAGCTCAAGGACGGTGTCGACCTCGGTCCCGAGGGCGGCCGCGATCTCGGCGTACGTGCTGCGCCCGTCGCACCGCGACAGGAAACGGTAGACGTCCGGCGCCACGTCCAGCGGGGCCGGGGCGTCGTTGAAGCGGAGCACGACCGACGTCTCGGCACCGGCGACCCCCCTCTCCTGGCCACGGCTGACGTCGTGGACCAGGGCGACCTCGCTGATGCGCGCGCCCAGCAGCGGGACGTCGGCCGGACCCGGCGCCGCCAGTGGCCCGCGCACCCGCCGAGCCGACCCGGCGTCGGCCGTCGTCTTGACCAGCACCACGTCGTCCAGCACCAGAGCGTCCAGCGCACTCTCTCGGAACAGCGCGATCGCCTCCTCCGGGGTCTCGACGATCGGCATGCCCCGCTTGTTCAGGGAGGTGTTCAGGAGGACCGGGAGACCGGTCCGTTCCGCGAAGGCACTGACGAGCCGGTGGTAGCACGGCTCGTCCTCGCGATCCACCGTCTGCACACGGGCGCTCCGGTCTGCGTGCACGACATTGCGCAGCGCGCCGACATGCTCGCTTCGCACCTGGAACACCAGGAGCATGTAGGGACTCTCGATCCCGCCGTCCTCGAAGTACTCCGCGGCCCGCTCGGCCAGCACCGACGGGGCGAAGGGCCGGAAGTCCTCGCGGAACTTGATCGCGCGGTTGATGTGGTCGCGCAGCCCCGGGTAGCCGGGGTGGGCGAGGATGCTGCGGTGGCCAAGCGCGCGGGGCCCGAGCTCGGAACCACCGTGGAACCACCCAACGACCTTTCCGGCGGCGAGCAGGCCGACCGCGACGTCCACCACGGCGTCGGCGCCGGTCGCGACAACCTCGAAATCCTCGGAACCGCGCCGGTGATCCAGGACCGCCGTACGCACTTGGTCGGGTGTGTACTTGCGCCCGAGCTGCACCGAGCGCGGCTGCTCTCGTCGCGGGCCGCCGCATACCTCGAGCCAGCCGTAGTGAGCACAGCCCACGGCCAACCCGTTGTCGCCCGCGGCGGGCTGCACGTAGAGCCGGTCGACCACGCACTCCCGGAGCAGCCGGGCGTTGGCAACGGCGTTCAGTGCCACCCCGCCGGCGTATGCCACGTCGCGCGAGCCGGCCCGCGCCACCCGGTCCTCGAACACGTACAGCAAGGCGCGCTCGACCTCGTCCTGCACCCAGCGGGCAAGGTCCGCGAAGTGCTGGAAGCGCGCTGTCAGGTCGGCTCGGGTCTGTGCGGGCGAGGTGAACCCCGAGAGGATCTCGCGCCGTACGAACGCACGACCGTCGCGCAGGTCGAAGAGGGGCAATTCGAACGGCCCGCGCCGGCCGTAGGGCGCGAGCCCCATCAGCTTCCCGGCGTCGTCGAAGGCGCCGAAGACGTACTCGCTGAACGCGCGGTACAGACCGCCCAGGGAGTGCAGGGTCCCCGGCGGACTGAGCGGCCAGCCCTTGGCCCCCCACGGGGAAAAGTCCTTGGCGACCGTGCACAGACCTCCGTCCGCGGCGGCGTAGCAGCTGTCCTTCTCGAAGTACAGGTGCTCGAGCCCGGCCGGCACCTCCTCCAGCGTCGAAGATGCTGAGGTGTCGAGGCAGTCCTCGAATGCGTTGCCGCACCCGTCGACCACGAGAACGGTGCAGGCGTCGAACGGGCTCGGAGCGAAGGCGCTGTACGCGTGCGCGAGGTGGTGAGAGATCGACACGACCGCACCGGCCGCCGCCACTTGACGCGGCTCGCCGCGATAGCTCTCGTTGCCGCTCCTGAACATCCCAAAGTTCTCGTTCTGGACGACCAGGTCGACGTCCTTCATCTTGATGCCGGCGACGTCGAGCACGTACTGCGCCGCCGCCGCGTCGTTCCCGCCGTCGTGCTTGACGCGGGTCAATCGCTCCTTCTCGATCGCCGCGACCACCACGCCGTCCGCGAGCAGACAGGCCGAGCCGTCGTGCGACAATCCGGTGCCTAGGACGTACGTCGTTCTGGCCACAGCTCTCCCTCCGGCGGCCGGCCACCGGCGGCCCTCCGTCCGCTTGCCCACCATGCTGAGACCCCGCGCGTCGACAGGCAAGCGGTGCCGCGAGGAGACGCTGGCGGCGGCAGACGTCCTGCTCGTGGTGCCGCGGTGCCGCGGTGCCGCGGTCGAAATCGGAGTGGCTCGTGGACCGAGCGTGGGCCTTCTCCAGCAGTTCTTCCTCACTCAAGCTCCCAGAATCGACTGGGACCCGAGGATGAGCACCCCAGGTTCGCCTGCGATCGTCGATGCCACGCCAGGATGTGCTCCACCTGGGGCGCGCCTCATGCATGCGACCGCTCGCGGTGCTTGTCGTGTCCACGGAACGCGGTGAGCACCTGGACCCGCTGTTCCTGGCTGAGCGCGGCCACGTGCAGCATGTGGTTGACCTTGCGGTTGCCGGAGCGAGAGAGGCGATGACGAATCCGCTCCCCCGATAAGGCGTCCAGCGACGGATCCCGGCCCATGAGGCGAACCGGTTGCGATCGGCGAACCTTGTCACGTGACCGACGTCGGCGAGGATCCGGGGCGCCCGCCCCGATCCTTTTGAGGTAGCCACAGAGCTGCTCCCCCCTTCCCGCAACTCCGTCCGGACGGGCCGTGCGCGGCGCTCCACTCCGTAGCGGCCCCAAGCGTCGGCCCATGTCCCGCCGAACGTTCGGCAGTCAGGGCATGGCCGAAGGCCGCGAGTCGGTGGGCAAGCGGGGGATCTGCTGCACAAACAGGTGACACCGTGACCTGACCTACGTCCTGGGTTCCAGATTTGGTGGCTAACTGACGGCCTTCACGAAAGGCTGAGAGCCATGCCTCGTCCCTATCCGCCGGAGTTCCGG
>NZ_JOJN01000013.1 GCF_000720335.1 Nocardioides aequoreus
ACAGGTTCCTCCAACCTGAGTAGCCAGATGCGCTCAACGCACCCTGCATGCTCAGGTTCGCTTCAAAACCGTCAATTTTCATGCGAACTTCTAACCTGCTCCTGTCATGCGTCCGGTGGTGTCGAAGAGTTCGAGCTCGGCGGGGTGCATCTGGTGCTGGACGACGAAGGAGCGGCTCTTGATCCGCCACAGTCCCTGGCCGGTGCCGAGGGTGGGGATCAGTGACTGCTCGGTGCCGGTGAGGCCGAGCGCGGCCGAGGTCGCGCCGAGTTGGTCGGCTTCCTGGCGGTAGACGATCCGGGTCTCGGCGTTCGCGAGCAGTGACGAGGCGAGCGCCCGCATGGCGGAGCCGGAGTCGCCGACGTTGTCGAGGTCGGTGAGCTTGTGGAAGATCAGCATGTTCGCGATGCCGTAGTGCCGCGCGAGGCGCCAGTGGGCGTCCATCCGCCGCAGCAATGCGGGGTGGGACATGAGCCGCCAGGCCTCGTCGTACACGACCCAGCGCTGGCCCCCGTTGGGGTCGAGGAGTGCCGACTCCATCCACGCCGAGGCGCAGGTCATCAGGACCGAGATGAGGGTGGCGTTCTCGGTGACGCGGGACAGGTCGAGGGAGATCATCGGCAGGCTCGGGTCGAACGCGACTGTGGAGGGTCCGTCGAAGAGCCCCGCGAGGTCACCCGCGACGAGGCGTCGCAGGGCATGACCGACCAGTCGTCCGTCCTCGGCGAGCCGGGCGTCGGGATCGTCGGCCGGGTCCGGGGCGAGGAGCCGGTCGACGACCATCGGGAGGACTGGTACGTCGGCACTGCGGACGGTGCGATCGATGGCGATGTCGACGGCGGTGTGCTCGAGCGGAGTAAGGCGGCGTTCGAGCACGGTCTCGGCCAGCGCTCCGACGAGGTCACGCCGACGGGATGCGATCTGGCTGGCCCACTGAGCGTCGTCGTATCCAGAGGGGCGATGGCCCTCATCGAGAGGGTTGAGCCGGTTGGGCATGCCGTGGCCCAGTGCGATGGCGCGGCCGCCCACCGCCTCGGCCACGGCGGTGTGCTCGCCCTTGGGGTCGCCGGGGACGTAGACGCGTCGGCCGAACGGGATCGAGCGGGTGTAGAGGCTCTTGGCGAGGCAGGACTTGCCGGACCCGACGATGCCGGCGAGGACGAGGTTCGGCGCCGTGATGAGGCCACGGGCGTAGAGGATCCACGGGTCGTAGACGAAGGAGCTGCCGGAGTAGAGGTCCTGGCCGACGAAGACGCCTTCGCTGCCGAGGCCGCCTTCGGCGAGGAACGGGTAGGCGCCGGCAAGGGTTGCGGAGGTGTCTTGATGCCGCGGGAGCCTGAACCTGCCGGGCGTGCGGAGAGCAGCTGGTCCAGGCTCGCCGGCCCGCGGGAGCGTGACGGTGGACCGTTTCTCCGCGTTGAGGGCGTCCGCCTTGCACTTTGCTTCGGTGCGTCGGGCCTCGCGGTTTTCCGACATCCGTGCGCGCGCGGCGGCCTTGCGCAGCTTCCGGTCCCTGCGCCGCTCTAGCCCGGGGGAGACGAGCACCGCTGAATGGAGGCGGCCGTCCTGCCAGCCGGTCACAGCGACAGCCCGCCCTCCGGCCTCGGGCGCGGCACCGGGGCGAGGGACGGGTAGTCCGCGATGTCGTAGGCGATGCTCGCCTCGATCTCGTGAGCCCTGTCGACGCACTCCGCGACCTGGTGGATCATCTCGGCCGCTCGGTGAAGCTCCCACGAGACCCTGTACGACGCGGCACGGCCCGCGTTCGGATCGCCGTTCATCCACGCCTGCTTGCGGGTCGGCCCGTCGTGGAATTCGCCCAACTGATGCAGCGACTGGCTGAGTGACGCGAGTGCCGAGCTGACGGCGCCCAAGACGGGGTAGACCGAGGTGGGATCCTCGATCGAGCGCGTGGCGTGCGCGAGGCCGCGTACCGCCTCGCGAAGTTCGTCCGCGTCTGCGACGGCATCGTTGAAGGTCGGCATCGGGTCCTCCTCGATGAGTGGGTGCTCATCGGGAAGGTGCGCGGGGCGCCCCGTCGTGTCGACGGAATCCCTGTGGCCCCAGACCTAGGCTTGGGACATGGCCGATCTGACGGAGCCCTGTCCGAACTGCAGCACGCTGATGCGGTGGGAGACCTCCCACGAGCGATGCGACGGATGCGGCTACATCCGCCCGTGCTGCGAAGGCGCCCCCTGCAACTGAGTCGGCCTACTCGTCAGCGGCGTCACCGAGGTCGCGGCGCCGAACCCGGCGCTTCTTGCCGACCGTGCGGAGGACCGCCCAGGGCTCACGCGCAGCGCGGCCGTTGCGGCGGTTCTTGTGAGGCTTACAGAGCCGACAGCCCTTGTGCTGCCGGTGAGGTGAATGAGCCACAGTGGCTCCGATCCGCGACCAACACCCGCCACGGAGGGCGGGGTGGGATGGCCTCGGCTCGCATGACGCTGAGAGTACGACGCGGGTCCGACATTGACCACGCAAATGAAGATCCCGCAGGAGTCTCGGGTCTCCTGCGGGATCTGAACTAGATCTCGCAGCGCCTGAGCGCTGCTGTCTCGAGAATCGTGAAATCCGCACCGCTGGCGCTCAATGCCCGTCGCGGTTGCGGCTAGCCGGGGTCGTCGTTCGTGTAGACCAGCCGAGCCGTTCCGCTCTCCTCGTCGAATGTGGCGATGCGACCATATTCGGCGTTGACGTAACGGACGACTTCCTCCGCAGCCTGTGACCAATCGTCGAACTCGTCTTGTGTGACCGCCGCCGACCACTCGGTGCTCACGTAGTCGAGTTCAAGTCCATGCTGAAAGGCTCGGCAGTTTGGCTGACGAGCGAGTGCTGTCGCGAGATCCTCACGCTCGTCCTCGGGCGGGTCGGCCCAGCAGTATCCGTCGAGGAATGATGAGCAGACATCGTCGGGCAGATCTTCCAGGGCCATGCCTGTCTCCTTCTTGTCGGGTCGAATGGCCGCGGTTCGAGGCCGATGCGTCAGAGCTGACGACTGACGGGAAGTGCCGCGGCGGCGAATCCTTGGGCCTGCTGACCCCACAGCCGGCGGGTCTCACACGACGCCTGGATGGCGGCCTGCTCGATCGCTGCGACAGCGCGCTCGAGTTCGTCGGGATCACCGGCGCTGACCGCGACGAACCCAGTCGCTCGCAGGACGCCGTGCCCGGCGGTGAGGTCGGCTTCCTGCTGGAGGACGTCCTGGTACTCGGCGGTCTGCTGGGCGTCCTCGATCTGGCCGATCTTCTGCCGCTGGGCGGCGTCGGAGATGTACTCCGTCTTCTTCTTGCGGATGTCGCGGGCGGCGCGGTCGGTACGCATGGGCGTGTAGAGCAGAGTGAAGGTCCGCCGGATCCCCGAGGACAGCAACAGAGGCGCAAGGAACCCGGGGTACACGAGGGATCGCGGCCACTCACTGATCCAGAGCACGCAGTGGTGCGCGGAGTCGCTGCGCAAGGAGCCCCACGATTCGGTGACCGCCACCGGGCCGGCCGTCGCGAGATCCCGGCCGATGTCGCCTTGGCGCTCAAGTGCACCCGCGACAGCGGGGTCGTACGCCGACCGCAGGATCAGCGCAAGGTCGCCCGGATTGAGCCACTCGCCGGGGGAGAGGTCGGCGGACCGGAGGGCCGCGAGCATGGTCGCCATCTCCTGCCGGAGTACGGCGGCTGCCCCTCGTTTGCCTCCGCCGGCAGCCCGGATCGCTCGCCCGGCCACCTTCATGTCCAACGAGATCGAGACGGTCGACGCATGGCGCTCGCCCGCCGGGCCGGCGCGGTCGACGAGCTCGCCGTACGTCGTCGACGCCCAGGAGCCGGATCGGTCGCCATGCTGCTCCCACCAGTCCGCCAGGCCCTTGCCGGAGTCGGGCAGCGTCCGCTCCATCACCTGGACCGAGGCGATTCGCCCGGAGCGGCATGCGGTCGCGAGGACACGGCCCCACGAAGCGACCCGGCGCTGCTGCTCAGCTGGGTCGAGCAGGACGAACGCGGGGTGGGAGACACTGATGACTACGGTCAGGGTCGCGGTGTGCGGGTCGTGGACCATGACGGCGTCGGTCTCGGGGTCGACCCATTGGCGCAGTCGAGCCGCATCGCCGGGCAGTGCCAGCGTTCCGGCTGGCCGCGGCTTCACGATCCGCCGGCGATACAGCAGTTGTCCGCCCGCAGATCGCCATAGCCACCGGGCACCGATCGGCGCCCACTCGATGAGCTTGCGTCCGCCGACGCCAAGGAACGCAAGCGCGACGAAGAACAGGATGATCGGAAAGGTCATCACCACGGCGCCGACGTACAGACCGATGATCAACGTGCCCGACGCCAGGCTCGCCATCGCGAGTTGGGGGCCGGAAAGTCCGAGCAGGACGCCGCGCCGGGTCAGGCGAGAGAACTTGATCGGGGTCAGCTCCGGCTCGCCGGTCGTGGTGGCCACCGCCGATCACTTCTTCCCGGCGGTGTCGACCAGCGTCGAGTCCGCGACTGGCGGCGGGACGGACGCAGGAGCGGCGGACTCATGCGCCTGTGCGTGTCCGGTCGCCTGGGCGGCGACGAAGTTGCCGAGCCGGGGACCGGCCGCTGCCGCCTCCTTCGCGACCACGACCCCGGCAGCAACTGCGCCGCCGGCAGCCGCAGCTCCTCCTGCGGCAGCGCCGGACCCGGCGCTGCCGCCGCCAGCTCCGCTCGACGGTCCGCCAGTGGACGGTCCCGCGGTCGCGGGCGAGCCGCCGGACGTCGTACCGCCGCCCCCACCGCCACCGCTACCCTCGCCGAGGACCTTGGCCGGCTCGCTCCCGGTGCGGCGCGACAGCGGGATCGGCATCGGCCGGTTGAGCGATGCCTTGGCCTCCTGCTCGGCCGACATCGCGTGGTACATGTCGAAGCCCATGAAGGCGATCGCCTTGTAGGTCAGGTACGGCGCGAACCCGGCCATGAGCATGAGGACGACGCCGGCCATCGGCTGGCTGACGGACTCCAGGTCGGCGTCGATCGGGGCCGACACCTGCGCAGTCGCGAGCAGGAAGATCACCACGAGGACGACCTTGGACAAGATCATCGCGATCACGAAGGTCGCCCAGCGGCTCACCCACGTGCGGGTGTGGTCCCAGCTGGCGCCCGCGAGCGCGATCGGCGCGAACACGATGGCGATCAGAAGCAGCGCCTTGCGGATCAGCAGGCTGATCCAGACGACCATCGCGCCGATGATGGCAAGGCTGGCCAGGAAGATCGTCAGGATCGCGCCCGCGCCCGGAGCGCTCAAGTTGATGGCACCAAGGCCGGCGGCGAGTACGGCGACCTTGTCACCCATCTCGTTCATGTTGGTGCCGGCGGCGTTGACGATGCCGACGCACAGCTGGTCGGTGATCTCGAGCGCGGTCGCCAATAGCGCGAGGGCGACGAAGGATCCGAGAATCGACTTGGCCAGCCCCAACGCGGCTCTGGACAGAGCTGCAGGTTCGCGGCGGATCATGCCGCCGATGACCTGGAGCATGAAGAACCCGAGCATCACGAAGACGCCGACCCCGAACATGATGTTGTAGACCTTCGTGTACTCGACGCTGGTCACGTCGACGAAGGTCGTGGTGTCGATGACCTTCCAGACGGACTCGAACATCCACTCCGCCGCGCCGCCCATGCCCTGAGCGAGCCAGTCGAACGGCGCGGTCACAACAGCCCCAGCGGCGTCGCCAGCGGCGTTGCAGACCTCGTGGATCACCGGTACATCGCAGACACCCATGACTGGCCGCCTCAGACCTGCTGGCCGACGTTCCAGAAGAAGTTCACGAGCGTCACCGAGGCGCCGCAGACGATGGCCGCGCCGAGCGCGACGAGTACGCCGAGCTTGCCCCGGCCCGCCAGGTGCGGGTTCGACGAGTTGGCGCCGAGCGCCCACACGATGGCCGAGATGATCAGCGCGAGGACGGCGAGCACCAACCCAACCGTCATCGAGGCGCCGACGATCTTCTTAAGTTGGCCGATCCCAGGCAGGCCGTTGGAGTTGGGATCGATCTCGATGTCGAGGGGAAGCAGCAGCACGGCTGTGAGAAGGTCCATCGGAGAGGCTCCTGACGTCGAACGGGCGGACGTCTTAGAGGTGTGGGCCGATGTCCAGCAGCCAGTTGGCCCAGGTGAGCGCGGCCCCCGTCAGTGCCGCTCCTCCGATTGCGACGAAGCAGCCGAGCTTGGCCTTCTGAGCCGTGTGCCAACTGCCCGAGCCCGACGCGACCGCCCAGGTCGTGGCCGAGATGACGAGCATGAGCACAGCGACGATCAGTCCGTAGGTCAGCAGAGCACCGACGATGGCGCGGAGATCACCTGAACCGCCGACGGCGCCGAAGTCTGGACCGACCATGGGCTCCGAGCTTTGAAGAGGGGCCATGGCGACTAGGTACTCGGCCGCATCCCGCAGCGCTCATCCACCAGGACTCTCCAGACGCCTGTCCTTCAACACCCTGAGCGGTTGACGCGTCTGGCTACGTTCAGGCAGTTAGCGTCTGCTCGTGGCTAGGTTCACCCCCAAGGTTCTCCGCCTCCTGTCGGTGTACTTGGCCGACGTTGTGATCCGAGACATTGACGCGCTGTTCGGAGACAACGACATCCGACTTGGACCAGAACAGCCAGACCCGAGCGACCCGAGCGAGCGCCGCGAGAGGATGCGTCGGTACCTGGCGACGCTGGACCTCAGCAATCCCGGAGACCACGCGAAGCTGGTCGCCGTCTACAGCGATGTGATGCAGGACATCGGCGAGCGGGCCAAACACGGCGGCGACTACTACGACCTGATGCCGCTGAAGACCAGATGGCTGAACACGCTTGCCGGCGCCGGCTTTGAAGTGGATCCATGGTCGTTCGTCGTGACCGACCGTTCGCGCCCGGCGATCTCAATCAGGTTCTCTGCGGAGGCCCTCGCGGCTCTATCTGATCCGGCAGTGATCCAGGTGGTCAACGTCAAGGGTGACTGAGGCCGGTGCTCACGACCACCTGGGACGCTTAGGCGACACGGTGGAGTCGGATCCCCGACTGGCGGTCAGCACGGCCAAGGCGCTGATCGAGTCCACCGCGAAGTGCGTGCTGTCGGCTCGCGGAGTCGCGTACACGAAGTCAGACGACGTCACTCAGTTGGTCGCCCGATCCCAGCAGGCCCTCGGGCTCGCGGCCAAGGGAGTGAGTGGCGAGGATCAATCGCTCAGGCGCGTGCTGGGGTCACTCGCCACCTTGGCGCAGAACGTGACCGAGATTCGCAACAAGGTCGGCGTCGATCACGGGGCCGAGAGTGTGCCGACATGGGTCCGTCCGCGTCACGCCAGGCTCGTGGTCGGCGCTGCGCAGGTCTGGTGCCAACTCATGCTCGAGACCCTCGGCGACCCCGATGCGCCCTGGCGCCCTGCCGATGTCGCTGATGCAAGCCGCTGAGCGGCCGCACAGCAGCGGCACGGCCCGTATCACTCGCGAAAACCGTTGGCAAGCTCCCGTGCTCCGTTGATCTTCTGACGGCCGATCCTGAGTTCCGACGACGGAGGAGTCGCTGTGACCGCCCATGACGTGCCCGGCGAGGTGTATGAATGGCTCATCTCCGATGAAAAACTTGGTCCGGCTGAGTTCGCTGCGACCTTCGATGACGACCTCAGCCTCCTGCCCCCGAACGCCGACGTCCTCGACTGCTCGTGTGGAACCGGACAACTGGCGGTTGGCCTCGCGGCTCGCGGCATGCGGGTTGCAGCAACCGATGCGAGCGCCGCGATGGCGCGCAGGACGACAGAACTGGCTGGAGAGTTCGCGGTCTCAGTCCGGACACTGCAGGCAGCCTGGGAAGCACTTCCCGAACACTTCGACGACGGGACCTTCGACATGGTGTTCTGCGTCGGCAACTCGTTGCACCACGCCGTGGGAGCTGAAGGCAGGGCGGATGCACTGGAGTCGATGGCGCGGGTCCTACGTCCGGGTGGGCATCTGGTCCTCACCTCCCGCACTTGGGAAGTCGTAAGAGCTCGAGGTTCCCGGCTCGATATCTGGGACCGGCTCGTTCGACGCAACGGGCGTGATGCGGTCGTGGTCTATCGGTGGGAGATTGCTCCGGCCTGGGAAGATGAGCATCGCATCGAGATTGCGATCGCCCAGGTTGATACGCCTGGGTCGGTAGTTGCCCGCTCGGAGCTTCTTTCGTGCTGGCCGTACCGATACGACGACCTTGCGGCGGACTTGCAGCGGGCGGGTCTTCGGATCGAGGGGAGCACATTCGACGGTAAGTCAGACAACTACAAGGTGGTCGCGATCAAGGCCTAGGGCCAGGGCAATCTCTTTTCGGTTTGTGCGTTCGCCTCAGCCGAGTCTCCGCACCGTCATGACCTCGCCCGAGAACTCGCCGATCGTCCCGTAGCGGACAACGTCACCAGTCCGCGGCGCGTGCAGGATCCTGCTGCCGCCGACATAGATCGCGACGTGGTGGGGGCCGCCGGCACCCGGGTAGCTGAAGAAGATGAGATCGCCGGGCCGCTTGTCGGCCCAGGCGACGCCTTGGCCTGCGTGGATCTGGTCGCCGGAGTAGTGGGGGAGTCGGATGCGTCCACCGGAGGCTTGGTAGGCCGCGTATAGGACAAGGCCCGAGCAGTCGAAACCGCCGCCTGTCGGCCCCTCGAAGTTGCCACCGCCCCAGACGTAAGGCTTGCCGAGCTGTGACGCGGCGGCCTTGATGGAGCCGCCGGCGATCCCGGGCGGGAGGTTCAGCGGCACATCGCCTGCCGGCTGAGCACACGCGAGCTCGCTCGAGAGCGAGACGCCACTCAGCGTCGCTAGGACCTTCTCCGCGATCGACTGGTTCACGGCGTACCGGTCGGGATAGGCGGAGACCTGTACGGCCTGGGCCGCGGCTCCGGGGTCCATCGATGCCCATCCATCGATGTCGAGCAGGCCCCGCGGCGAGCCGTGGTTCGGGCCGCTGGTCCCGCCGTAGAAGGCACGGGATGACCAGACGGGGTCCATCAGATTCTCGACGCTGCCCCATCCCGCGGCGGGGCGTTGCTGGAAGAGGCCGACCGAGTCGTGGTCGCTGCCGTCCCCGTCGTTCGGGATGTCTGCCGACCCCGGGTAGGCGCCGGTGTTGGACAGCACTCGCAGGGTCGACTCGGTCAGTGCGGTCATGATCGCGATCATCTGGCCGCGGGCGGGGATGTTCTCGCTCTTCCCGGTGGCGATGATGCTGGCGGCGCGGGTGAGCTGCTGGCGGCTGAGCGTGACGGTCTCGCCGTTGGTCTTGGTGGCACTGAGGTTGTCGGGGACCGGGCCGTTGACGCCGAGGCTCTCGGTCGCCTGGCCGTCCCACATGCAGCTGCCGGAGCCCGCGGCCGCCGGGCTGATCAGCGTCGCGACGCCGAGGACAGCTGCCCCGGGTGCGAGGAGGACCGCGGTCGCCGCCCCGACGGCGAGCATCTTGGCGCCCATGGCCGCGTCACCTGAGCGGCTTGTCGAGCTGTGAGAGCCGCAGGACGTGGCAGCGGTCGAGCGACGGCTCGCAGGCGACGAAGACGGTGAAGGAGACCGGGTACGACGACTCGGCGGTCTCGCCGTTCCACACGCCGGTCCGGTGTCGGATGCCGGTAATAGTCACGGCTGTCGTTCCCGGACGCAGATGGCCGTGGGCCTGGTCGACGGCGGCAGTCCAGGTCTCAGGAACGTAGGCGTCCTCGATCGCGACGGTCTGTCGCACTTCCATGGCTCCGAGATCGAGCCACTGCTCGATAGTGGGGAGGTAGGTTGCGACGTCGGAGATCAAGCCCGGGGTCTCCTCGCCCGATGGATCCGCGTCGGCCAGCACCGCGGCGGTGTAATCGGTAGGCAGGAAGCCGAGGCTGGTGTCCCAGTCGAACAGCGCGGTCGCGACAGCTCGGGCGTAGGTGACAGGATCGCTCGTCCGGGGGAGGGCACGGTCCTCGAGCGTGACGACAGGTGCCGCCGCTTCCGGGATCGCTTCGGCCGCTCCACCCGACTGAGGGCCCGGTGTCGGCACTGTGGGGGCCGGGCCTCGGACGAGTCCGTAGATGCCGACGGCGAAGGTGGCGAAGGCGAGGACAGCGCCGAGGATGACGGCGATCTGGCGCCAGGTGAGGTTGCGCATCGAGGCTCCGAGGTCGAGGTGGCGGACACTCGGGAGGTACGCCGATCAGGCCGACGCGGCTGCCGTGCGTGCTTCGCGGAGCTGGTCACGCAGCTCGATCGTCTCGGCGACGACCCGCTCGAAGCGCGTCCATTCCTCGTCCTTGAGTGCACCTGCGAGTTCGCTGACGTCGTACAACTCGGTCCATCCCTCGAGCTCGGACCACATCAGCACGAACGACCGCGGACTGTGGTGCTTCGGCGCGCGTTTCGCCTTGCTCCGCAGAGCGCGGAGGCGCTTGGCGTTCTCTTCCTCCTGGACGCGTTTCAGTGCCTCGCCAGCGAGCCGTGCGACCTCGTCCTGCTCCTGCTGTGACGGGGAGGGCGACTGGCTCGCCAGTTCGACGGCGGCCTTCACGCGCTTGTACGCCGGAGCGACCGGCGCGTCGTTGTCGATCTCGCGCAGCATGTTGGCGGCCAACTCGCGGACGGACTCGCCGAGGCTGTTGTCCTCGGAGACAGATCTGATCCAGTTGATCCGCTCAAGGCGCTGGGACGCGTTGGTCCCTGTCACGATGTGCGCGGCGATCGAGCGGGACTTTCCGTGCGGTGGTGATGACTCATCACCACCGGTGGCTTCGCCATCACTGCCGGTGCGGCCGAACCACGTCGCTGCCTGTCGCCGCTGCGAGTCTTCCTTCTCCAAGACCTTGATCTCGTCGTACAGGCGTGCGGCCTCGATGGGCGAGAGCGGCTTGCGCTGCTCGTTCTCGTCCTGTTGAGCCAGCAGGTGCGAGAGTTGGTCGGAGATGCCCGAGCGGACCCACACGCTCAAGGTGCGCCGGCCGAGCCGACGCAGCGCCTCGAGGCGGCGCCAGCCGCATACGAGGACACCGTCGGGGGTGACGGTGACGGGCTGGAGGAGGCCGACCTCCTCGATCGACCGCATCAGGGCGCTCATATCGCCGAGGTCGCGCCGATGGCGTACCCCGACGATGATCGAGTCGATCTGGCGCTCAAGCTCGATGTGGCCCTTGTCAGACATCGATCCTCCTCGCGACCTTCGGAGCCGAGTCGCGGATCTCCACCACGACCCCGTCGTCGGCGAGCAGGTCGACGACCTTCCAGTCGCAGACGAGCATGGCGAGCGCGCCGACGCCGGCACGCGTGGCGGCCGTCGCCTTGTCGGGGTTGCCGAGCACGATCCGGAGGACCGTGGCCCAGGAGTCGCGGTCCAGGTCGAGCGCGGCACGGCCGGCCTGGTCGCGTCGGAGATAGGCGTGGGCGACGTGCCTGTTGCCCGCCTCCATCAGCCTTGTTGCGATGTAGTCGAGCGTGCAGGTCGCGCTGTTGGCGGGCCATCCCAAGGCGACGAACATGCTGATCACCAGGTTGAGCGCCCCGAACGCCGTTGTCGGGGCCGTCTCACCGGGCTTCCGCCTCGGCGCGGCCGGGGCCGGATCGACGGTCGAAGGGCCGCGGCTCTCGGCGAGGAGTTCGAGGAAGCCCGTCTCGTCCTCGCCGAAGCGGCGTGCGTCGTGGTGTCGCATGACCTCGCGACGGCGCGCCTGAGCCGTTGAGCAGAGCAGCCCAGCTGCACGTTCCTCGGCGATCAGGCTGACCTGCACGGCGCGGGTGATGACCGCCCACGGGTCATCGGCGCATCTGACTGCGCGCGTGCGCATGGCCTCAAAGGCGGCGTACGCCGAGTCCTCCGGTTCGCAGTCGTGGGTGCGCGCGAGCGATCGGTACTTGCGGATCGTGAACTGCATGAGCCGCTCCGCCTCAGGGTCGTGGCGCCATGCCCAGTAGCCGACGCTGTCTCGGTCGTGGAGGCGTTGGAGGAGTGCGCGGAGTCCATCAGGGGTGGCGAACGAGGCACTCACAGTCCCAGTCCTTCCTGGCTCACGGTGGGCGTCGTCGACCGCTCCGGTCCGCTGTGGCGAAGCGTTCGGGTCGTCGCAGTCGGCGTACGGCGTGCTCGTCGTACGAGCTCGGCCTGGAGGTCGATCCCGCGGCCGACCATCGGTCCGAGGTACGAACCCAGCTCGGTGGGGCGGACCCACGCGACTCGCCTCTGCGTCTGCGCCTGTGACGGCCGGGTCGAGTGGAGTGAGGGGTCGCGATGCCGTGCGAGCTCGTCGCCGCCGGCCGCGCCGCCCTCCGGGACGGCGGGCTGCTCCGGCGGGCAGTAGCTGTGGCGGCGGTACTCGGCGTGCGTGTTCATAGGTGGATCCCTTCACTCGCTGGGGTAGGGCCCGGGCGGCTCCCGGGGCCGAGCCGAGAGGCGATGCGGAACGCGGAGTTGACGGTGGTCTCGATCTCGCGGTCCGGGAGCCCGGCGTACTGGGCGGCCGGCATGAGCCAGCTCAGGGCGTCGGCGTGGCTGAGCCCGTTCTCGGCCATGCGGCACGACGCCCAGAACAGGGCGTGGTTGCGGCCACCCTCCGGGGTCAGTGCGACGGTTCTGGCGAGGGCCTTGGGCCGGCACCCGGTCGCCAGCATGCCGACGGGCGGCCGCTGCGGCGCTGGGCGGGGTGGCTCCAGGAATCGGCGAAGTCCGACTGCATCGATGGGCTTCGGGGCATGGGTGGCGACGGCGATGACCTCGTACGACCGCGCTGATCCCTCGACCGCGATCCGGGACGGGGGAGCGATGACGTAGCCGCCATCGCCCCGGAAGTCGACGTGCGCGGCGGGCACCTGCCAGCTGCGCTGCTCTTGGCCGCGGACGTTCGGGCAGTAGGCGTGAAGACCGCCCGACGGCGTACGCACCAGCCATGCCCACGCGTCTCCGAAGCCCTCGCTGCGTGCTCGCTCGAAAGCAGCGAAGCCGCTGGCCGAGGAGTGGATGTCGACGTCGACCACGAGCACTCCGGTGGGACCGCCGGTGGGGAGTCCGATGTTCGCGTCAGGGGTGCGCTGCCACCACGCGTGGACGACACGGGCGACCGACGTCGCGTCGTGGAAGCCGTTCGGTGTCAACGGTTGCTTCCCGCCGGGCGCGCACGGGAACACTGGGATGCCGAGGTTGGCGTAGCGGAGTGCCGCGGCCGCAAGGGTGGGTTCCTGGGCGACTCGCTGCATCGTCGAGACCGACCACGTCGGGATCCGGTTGTTGGGGTCGAACATGCCCCCGACGATGCGCCGTCAGGTATCCACGATTTCGGGACACCTGCCCGGATTCGAGAGGGGGATACCTGCGTTTGCGCAGGTCAGCAGGTATCCCTAAGTCGTTGCGATCAGCCCGTTGACGGGGCCATCTCCGTCACCCCGTCGCCGTGTCGGCGTCTCGGTGGTGGCTCAGGCCGTTGGCATCGTCGTAGTCCCACAGGGCCCACTCGTACCCGGCGACGTACGCACTGTCGGCCCCGCGCTGCTCCGCGAGCCAGCGCCGCCCGGCATCGACCGAGCCGGTCGTCAGTGCGCTTGTCCGGCCGGCGTTGTAGCCCGCCACGTACTGCTGCTCCCCACTCGTCGCCACACCCAGAGTCGAACATATGTGCGAACGTCGGTCAAGATGGAGTTGTGTCCGCGAATCCGCCGAAGAACGACGCCTGGCCGCAGCCCAGGCGTTGGCGGCACTGCTGGGTTCGCTTCGACCGCCGGAACTACCCGCCGCCCGCACCGGGGTTGATCCTTGACTGGCGGTGCGAGCGTGGGCAGTGGTTCGCCTGGGTGATCTGGATCGACAATGGCAGTCTGCGGGAGGGGGTGCGGCAGGCTTGGCTGCCACTCTCCGTGTTGCGCCCTGCACGGAGCGACATCAACGTCTGGAACGACGGGCCGTGGCGCTAGGGCCGACAGTTCCGACCGGCCGCCTCTGGCTTAGTCCTCCGGCTCGTCGGGGATCTCGACGCCAAGACGGTCAGCGATCTCGTCAAGGTCCACCTCCTGTAGGTCCTCGTCCGTCAACTTCTCCAGGCTTGAGCGCAGTAGGGCTTCAAGTTGGCGTCGTTTCCGCGACTCGTGATGCATGGCCACTCCCACGGCTGCGGCGAGGCCGACCGGGGCCGCGAGGCTCGACACGACAGGCCCTCCACGGATTCCCAAGGTGCCCGCGATCGTGCCGGCACGCAGTGTCGCCATGCTCGCCCCCGCTGATGCGAATGCTTCCCAAGCGCTGGCTCGGTGGGCGAGATCTGGGGGATCGATCCCGAGGCCGGATGCGAGGGCGGCCAAGCTTGCCGCTGAGGGCGCCTTCCGGCCTTGTTCGATCTTCGCGAGCATCTCGACGCTGATCTTGGCTGCGCTGGCTAGGTCTTGGCGGGCCTGGCCTTGCGCCTCACGAAGGGTCCGAACTGTAGCGCCGATGCTCGCGCGCCTCTGGTCGTCCATATGGACACTCTAGTACCAGCTTGGTACTTGTGCGGTACCACTTCGGTCGGGCACACTCTGCGTACCAGATGGGTACTCAACTAGTACTCAATGCGCCGGGAAAGAGGAAGCACGATGACCCAGAATCAGGTTCCAGACCGCTCAAGTAGTGAGCCAGTCCAGCGGGGCGGTGCCATGCGCCCCGTTATCGCCGTCACCTCAGTGTTGGGGCTGGGGATGCTGGCCCTGCACGTAGGGCAGCAGTCCGCTGTGCAGAGTTCATGGCAGCAAGCAGCAACTGACTGCACGAGCGCAGCAAGAGCACTCGGAACGGCTACGAAGGCTGTGTCGAAGGCTGGGCGTTCCGTGATGAGGGCCAGCCAGGAGACAGCGACGGCCTGGAGGCAGTTCGCGAACTGAGGTCGGCCGCCCTGGTGCCAGGGCTACGCCGAGTCGCCGTCGGATCGGTCCGCGGACGCGGTTGCTATCGAGCATTCGGATCCGCGTACTCGCTCGCCGGTGACTCAACCCGTGCGGCGTCGGCCCGCCCTACGATCGCTCTCCCCCTCCACGACCTCTGTCGTCCGAGGAGGCATCTGGATCGGTCCGTAATCGTCATCGCTCCGGTTGGAGACTGCGTTGCGCATCCGCGCGTCGGCTTCGTTGACGTTGCCGATGGCTCGGTCGACCGCGACGCGGTCGAGGTTCGCAACTTCGTCGTACGGCGACGCGGCGAGGGCGACGTTCGACGCGAAGTCGGCCAACTCGAGGTCACCGGTGGCGAGGGCGTGGGTGGTGACGATATGCCCGACGTCGACGATCGCCGCGGTCATGATGTGGTCGAGTCGGTCGCCTTCGAGGAGCCAGCCCCAGCCGTCCTTGCGAAGGTCGGTGAACGGTTCGCCGGTGACGAGGTGCAGCGCGGAGATGAGGTCGGCCATCCCCTCGGCGCCGCGACTCTGGCCGCGAGCCCGCAGCCGCCGGAACAGATCGAGATCGCAGAGCACCCCTTCAAGGGCATACGTCGCGGGGACGCCGTCCTGATGTGTCTGCTGCGCGCGCGGGAGGTAGGGATTGCCAGCCCGGCTCTGCCCGAGCCATTTCCGGATGATGCTCAGATCCGAGCGCGCCTTCTGGGGACGGATGCAGAGGTCCTCGGCAAGCTTTTCGGCGGTGACTCCGTTCGGGTGGAGTGCGAGGTAGGCGAGGAACTCGGCGTAGTAGGGCCGTCGGTGGGCCGTGGCTGTGGCGTCACCGAGGGTCCTGACGGTGACCGGACCAAGCAGGGTGATCTTCGGTGCGACGGGAACCGGGGAGTCCCATCGGGCGAGCTCCTCGTCCAGGTCTGGGTCGACGCCCTGCACAGCCGACGCGGCTGCCGGAGTTGCGTTGGGGGCGAGAGTCTCGACGTCATCGACTGTCGTGGCCGCCCGGTCGGCGTACACATGGGCATCGAACGGCAGGAGCGACGAGGTACCCGCCGGTTCCTCCGTTGGCCGCGGTTCGGTCAGCTCGTCGACGAGCGCCCCAGCGCAGTCCGTCACCGTCCCTTCGCCGGCGGAACGAGGTACTGGCACCACCTGGGCCTCCGTGGTGAGGTCGATGAGCGCGGCGCATGCCTCTGCCTCGGCGGCCGTGAGCCCCGAGGCAGCGAGGTCGAGGTTGAGGGAGGGGATCCGCAGTCGGCCTTCGGCACTCAGGTGGACGTCGACGTACGCCGGGGACGGTTCTCCTCCAACGGTCACCAGCGTCACGCCGGCGCGTCCCGGGAAGCCGACGAGAGCGCGAGCCAAGCGCACCAGATCCGGACCGCTGTCGCCGCCCGCGATGATCGCCGCGCGGAACTCGTCCGGCTCGGCAGCCGGACTGGCAGTCGCGAGCTCGTCGGCCATGGCCCCAAGGAACGCGTCGTCTCCGGAGTCGTGGACGTGGACGAAGTCGCGGTTGATCGCGGCGAGCTCTCCGCCGATTCCCAGCGCTTCGATGTGCACCGGTGAGGCCCACGGATTGACGACCAGTTCAGCCATGAGATGGCGAGCCAGTGCCGCGCTGCGATCGCCGTCGCCGCCCAGCGCCAGTGCACGAAGCTCTTCGAGATTGAGCAGGACGAGCGCTCCGTCCTCTGCCTGGCCGACGCTGACCAGCATCGGGTACGGCGACAGTGCATCCGACGGTGGAGTCCTCCCCACGTCGACCGAGAGCTGCCACGCAGCGCCTTCTCCGGTCCATGGCTGGGGGAGGTCGGCCGGCTCCGCGAGCGTCATGACGATCCGGCTCGTCGAGAGACGGACGGAGAGCAGGCGAGGTGCAGGGTCGAGGCCCCGGAGGGCTGCATCGAGTTCTTCGATCGGGTGGGCGGTGACGGATCCCGACACCTGCACCGACTTCTCGACCGCGAGCAGCTCGTCTGGCGGTGGCGCGATGATCCTGCCGGGCTGGCGATAGCGCAGCTGTGTACGCCGGTGCTGCCGGAGCACCAGCCAGAGCGACCCAGCAAGGAGTGCGCCGGCGCCAGCGAGTCCGGGGAGCAGCCAGGTCGGGGTGATCTCGTCCTCGGCAGATTCGGGGGCAGCGTGCTCGGGGGCCGAACCAGCTACTTCGGGAGCGGGGGGAGTCGCGCCGTCGGTCGGAGGAGTCGTCTCGTCGACAGGTGGCTCCTGTGCGCGCTTCGGCCTCTGCGGGTCAGCGGGGCCCGGCTCTCCCGGGATGGTGAGCTTCCAGCCGGGGAGGATGAGGTCCGGGTCGGAGAGGTGGGCGCCGTTCGGCTGAACAGTGTCGCGCGATGCTCGGAAGATCGACGGGTACTCGTCGGCGTCGCCGAGCTTGTCCTCGGAGATCTCGGAGAGGGTGTCGCCCGGCCGGACGACGTATGAACCTTCGGAAGAGTCGTCTGCGAGGGGGACCTTGAGCACGGTTCCGGGCAGGAGGAAGTCGGGACGCCCGTCGAGGACAGCCTGGTTGAGGGCGACGAGCTCGACATACCGCGTGCCGTCACCGAGGCGTTCCTCTGCGATCTTCCAGAGGCTGTCGCCGCGCTTGACCGTGTAGCGCTCGGTTTCCGGCTGCACAGCCTGCACCTGGACTTCTGCTTGAGTCTCCACGGGCGCCCCCACGGCGACTGCTGCCCGCGGTTCCTGCGGCATGGGTTCTGCGACCGCAGCATGTGCGCGCGGTTGGGGAAGCGCGGCGCTCACGGTCGGGACTGCGACGAACAACAGCGCCGCGGCCGCTACCAGGCGGTCGGCGGCGAGCTGAGGAACGGTGAGACCTGGAAGGCGCGGCGTACGGATTCCGCGAGCCTGCGACACGATCGACGCAAGGAGCTGGCACGTGAAGACGGCCCACGCGACCCAGCAGACCGCGGTGATGACCTGCAGAGCGAGCGTGCCGTCGTCCTGCGCCGTCAGCCTGGACCATGTGAACGCGCTGGGATCGGGCAGAGCATCGATGACGATGAGCACGACCGGCACGCCGACCATGAACCCGACGAGCGTGAGAGTGGCCAGGAGGCCGCGCAGCCTGGAGTCGGTCCTGTTCATTGCTCGCTACCTCCGAGGGTGCGGACGAGTCGCGCGGTCGCGGTGCCGGTGACGCCGAGACGGTTGATGCCGATGAGACCGAGGAACTGGGGGTCGTAGGAGTCCGTCACGGTCACGGTGATCGTGGTCCCGTCTGTGATCGCGACCGTTCCGCTTACTCCGGCCGCGTCGAGATAGCGCTGCGCGGCGGCGCGCGCGGCGGCGGGGGAGATCGCGAGGTCGTGGCCCTGGATTGCGGAGCTTCCCTCGACCTCCTCCCCACCGGCCCGTGCGGCCTGCGCGGCAACGTCGTGGGCTCGCTCATGGGCGTGAACCTGGCCTCCGAGGTCGACCGCCAGACCGACGAGGAAGATCATCACGAAGCTGGACAGAGCCAGCCATATCGTGACGGAGCCGCGCTCGTCCTGGCGGCTCATCGTTCCCTCCACGTATCAAGCGGGCTGGACATGGTTGCCCGCATCACGCGGGACCCAGGGACTCCCGGAACAGCGAGATCCGACAGGTCGAGTCGGCATGAGACAGTCACGCTCGCCGACCCAGGAACGCCCGGTTGCTTGCCGAAGTCACTCGTGTCGACGGCGACGTCGATGGACGAGCAGCCGATCTTCTGGTTGGCGATGCTCGATGTCGCTGCCTCGCGAGCATCGGCTCGGGCGACATCCGCGTTGCGCGCGAGCGAGGCTGACCGGGCGGCATCGGCGGCAGCGGACTGAAGCGCCTGATGGGTGGTTGCCGTACGGCCTCCGAAGATGACCAGGCCGACGAAGAGCGCGAAGGCGGGTACGCCGAGCGCCGCCTCGAGTGCTGCTGAACCTCGTTCGTCCCGGCGGATCACGGTGCCGACACCCTCTCGACCGGCACGCTCGAGCTCTGTGTGATGCGGACCTTCCACCCCGGAATGACGCTCAGGGAAAAGCCGCTGACTGTCACGGTGGCGGTGGTGGCGGTCCGGTTCGCGCTCGTCGAGGTCGAGGTGAGGACGTCATCGCCGCCGGCTTCGGCGAGGAAGTCGTTGGCGGCGCCGACGCCGTCGGACTCCCGGCCCTGCTCGGCCCCAGCGGCTCTGGCGCCCTGCTGCGCTGCGGCGATGGCGACGGTCTTCGCGTGGTAGTAGAGCGCAGCCTGCATGCCCAGGAACATGACCGCGAAGAGTGCGGGCAGCAGAACGACGAGCTCGATCGAGACCGAGCCCCGTTCGCCGCGTGGCTGGCGGCGACTACTTGATCTTGCCCGCTTCTGAGGTGACATAGTTCGTGACCGCGAGGACCACGATCCCGACGATGCCGATGACTGCGACGGCCCAGAGGACGTGCTCCATCGTCACCGACCCGCGTTCACCGCGGCGGGATGCTCGCAGGTCGTCGTACTTGCTGAGTGCTGCGATCTGCAGCAGGACCAGAACCTTCAACATGTGTTTCCTCCTGTGGATGTGTCCTTCCGTTTCACGAGTTCGTGAACATGCGAAGCAACGAGGGCGCGACGAGCAGCGCCATGAAGATCACGCCCAGCAGCGAGCCGGGCATCGACATGCGCTCACCGACGGCGTTGGCCTGTGCGAGCTCGTCGTTGAGCATCGCCGTGCGCATGGCGGCGGACCGGGCGCGCAGGGTCGCGTACACGCCGGCTCCTTCCTCGCCCGAGAGGCGCATGATGTCGGCGAAGTCGTCGAGCTCGGGCAGTCCGAGCTCCTCTGCCAAGGTGTGCAGCGCGTCCCAGGGCGGCAGTCCCGACCACCGCGACCGGGTGAGCTCCTCGGACAGCCGCGTGAACACCCACGAGTCGCCGACCTCAGCCGCAGCCTCCATCGCCTGCCGGTGGCCGATGCCGTTGTTCCGCTCCAAAGCCACGAGGTCGATGTAGGCGCCGAGCGCTCGGGCGAACTCGGTCCGCGCCTTCTTCGCGTCGTCGAGGGCGTTGTAGTTCGGGATGAAGAACATGACGGCGGCCAGCGCGAGCGATGCGACCGCCGGAAGTTGGAACGGGATGCTCAGCCCGAAGGCGTTGAAGAGCGTGACGAGGACCGGCGGGATGACGAGGCCGAGCCCAGCGAATATCAGCTTCTCGCCGTAGAACTGCGCGACCGGGATCCGCAGGAGCGCGAGTTCGCGAGTCGGCGTACGAACCCAGAGCCCGGGCGGCAGGACACGCAGGCCCCACAGGCCGAGCCGCTCCTTGCTCGACCGCGCGGGATCGGAGGCGGTTGAACGCGGACGAGACGAGGAGACACGCTCGAGCGCATCGGCGAGGTCGGGCTCCGCGGGCAGGAGGCGGGCGACGAGAAGCACGAGGCCGAGGCCGACGAGGCCCCCGGCAAGGATCGCCAACTGCAGCCCGGTGATCATCGCGGCGCCTCCGCGACTGCGCGGGTCGCCAGGAACCGGGGGAGAGGCTTGCCTGCGGCCATGCGTCGCATCCAGACCAGGGTCGCGACGTACGCCGACAGGAGAAGCACGAGGAGCACCTGGCCCACCGGGGTGCGGTACGGCTCGACGTACGTCCCGGACAGCGCAAGTACGACGAGCACGCTGGCGCTGATCAACGTGACCCACCGCGCGGTCGCTCGCGGCTTGGCTCGGTCTGCCTCGACCTGGCGCCGAGCACGCACGTCGGC
Source organism: Nocardioides aequoreus (assembly GCF_000720335.1). GTDB lineage: Bacteria > Actinomycetota > Actinomycetes > Propionibacteriales > Nocardioidaceae > Marmoricola > Marmoricola aequoreus. The sequence continues at coordinate 20,553 of NZ_JOJN01000013.1, forward strand.
GCCGACCGACTCGGCGAGCCCTTCGAGCACACTCGCGAGCCCGGCGCCGCGTCGACGGGCGCCCAGGATCAGGTTCGCTGCGATCAGGTCGCCGGTCGCGTCGTCGAGTTCGTCGGCGAATGCTCGCAGAGCCTTCTCGGTGTCCCACCGTGCCCGCAGCCGGGTCACCAGTCGGTGGACCTCATCGGCGATCGGAGCAGGTGTCGACCGCAGAGTCGCGACCAGCGCTTGTTCCAGGCCGATTCCGACGGTGAGGACTCCGGAGAGCGATCGAGTCCATTCCTCCATCGCTTCCAGGCGTGCGATCTGCGTTGCGGCCGGCGGCGCGCTGAGCAGGATGGGCAGCCCGATGACTGCGACCGGCGCGATGACGAGCGCCAGGACCCAGCCGGTGATGAGCCATCCGACGAGGCCGAGCGCGCCACCGGCAAGAAGCAGGACTCGGGTTCGCCGGTTGAGGCCGCGGCGCCGATGGGCTGCCGTGGGTTCCCGCGGCGGAATCGCGGTCGGGCGAAGGCCGACGACCACCCCGAGGAGCCCCGAGGCGACGAGTCCACCCGCGAGTGCGGGAAGGATCGTGGTCATGTCCGGGCTCCCAGCGGTTGACTCGCGAGGTACGCCGGGAGGTCGAAGCCGTGCTGCGCGAGCCGTCGGTACTCGTCAGGGAGGACGTCGGGGACTGCGACTCCCGTGGCATCGGCGCGGAACACGTGCGTGGTCGCGTAGCCGGGCTCCTTCTCGCCCGGGGCCAGCGCGATGACCTCCGCGACCCGCCTCGCCCGCTGAGCCCCGCCCGGCGCGACCTTGGTCTCCAGGCTCAACTGGACGATCAGGTCGACGGTCGCGGCGAGCTTGCTGGTGGCCAGACCCTGTGTGACGTGCGGCCCGGCTTCCATCGCGCAGGTCACGAGCTTGCGTACTGCGGCCACCGCATCGGCTGCATGCGTTGTGGAGATGGATCCGGTGCCGGACTCCATCGCCTTGATCATCGCCCAGATCTCCTTGCCGCGGACCTCTCCGACGATCTGCCGCGACAGGTTGAAGCGGAAGGAGTCGACCAGTGCCTCGTCGAGCGTGAACTCACCCGACTGTCGCCCTTCGGGACCGCGTTCACCCGATCCCGGCCGGGCCTCCCATGGAATGACCACCTTGTGCCGACCGAGCTCGTGGAGGTGCAGTTCGTACTCGGTCTCGAAGGTGCCGATGGCCTCGAGCTCGTCGATCTCGGCGCAGAGGGCGCGGACCAGCGTGGTCTTACCCGCCCCCTGCGCCCCGGCGACCACGATCGAGCACCGAGCCCGCACCGCGGCCCTCAGAAATGAGGCGACGACGGGCGTCATCATGTCGCGCTTGACGAGGTCGTCCAGGGTCACCCGCATCAGCCGGTGCCGACGGATCACGACGGACGGCCGGGTGGTTACCCACGCCACGGCCGCCAGCCGGGAGCCGCCGTCCAGCCTCATGTGGAGACTCGGTTGCGCCTCGGAGAAGGACCGCGCATTCACCTCGCTGCGAGAGGCAAGGAAGACGAGGAAGTCGATCAGCTCCTGATCGGAATCGGCCACCGACGGCCCGGGAACGAGCGTCCCGTCGATCAGCTCGAGCTGCACGTTGTCGTGGCCGACGATGACGATGTTCTCGATCCGATCGTCATCCACCAAGGGCTGCAGGCGGCCCAGGCGGAAGAGTGAGTCGAACACGGCCTGCGCGGTCGCCTGCTGCTTCGCGGGACTCCACGACCCGAGCCCGGCGTCGACGGCCTCTGCCATCGCAGACTCGATCAGGTCCAGCACGATCGATCGGCCCAGCTCCTGCTGTGCCTCCTTGCCGAGACGGGCACGCCCGGACTGCACGGCCTGGCTCAGCTGCTCGGAGGCCTGGGCGCGCAGTGTCGAGACGAGCGCCCAGTCGACATCGGAGGTGGCCGGGGGCGGCGATGCAACGGTCGTGTCGAGACCGCTCGGCACCTCGTGGGGGACGCCGTTGGTCGTCTGGCTGAAGAGCGGCAGGCGCGTCAGGTCGCCGTCCTCGTTCGAGAATCGGTAGGTCTCGGTCATGGCCGCGCCTCCTCGACCAGCGCGAACCGACCACGGGCGATGTGCGCCTGGACCGATTGGACCGTGGCCTGGAGCGCGCGGATGTAGGGGCCGGTCTCGAAGTGCTTCGGAGGCGCCGCGCCGCGGTGATACACGGCCGCGGCTGCCGGATCGTCCGGCAGGTCGGCGACGACGGGCATGCCGAGAACCTTGGCGACCTCGGTGGCTCGATAAGGCCGGCCCTCGGCGATGAGAAGCAAGCAGGGGTGACGCCATCCGGTGGCGGGCTGCCGGACGGTCTCCGCCCACGATCGAGCTGCCGAGATCGCCGGCAGGGTGGCTCTGGTGACCAGGAGCGCTGCGTCGGCGGCGTCCAGCAGCGGGGTCGGCGAGCCCATGAGGCCGAGCCTGCCGGCGTCGACGATGACGTCCTGGCCGTTGTCATCCAGTTCGCGAAGTGCGGCCGCCAACGGCTCCCAGATGTCACGGAGCGCCGAGGCCTGAGCGTGCGATCGGATGCCGGCGACGAGCGAGACGTTCGGGCTCAAGGGCCGTACGACGTCCCGCAGCGCGTCTGCTGTGCCGAGGGGTGAGAGGGCGAGCTCGATCAGCCCGGCGTCGTACGGCGTGGTGCCGCGGAGGAACCCGGCGAGGACGCCGGATCCGCCGGTCGGGTCGGCTTCGACGAGGAGCACGGGCCGTGGCCAGCTGAAGGCCATGCCCACTGCTGTGGTGGTGACGCCGGGCGAACCGGAGGCCGAGGTCAGGCACACGACCGCCATCACTGGGCTCCCGAGTCGAGGATCAGCGCGACGTTGCCGGTGGCAGCGCGGGCCGCGAGGACGCTCGCGTCGGCGTACGGCACCAGGACGTTGACGACGGTGTTGCCGGTTGTCTCGTCGATCGCCGTGTCGACGACCTCGGCAGCGGTGAACTGGGGCGCGCCGTTCGGGGCATCGCCGTTCGCAGCAGGGGTGACGATGATGCGGACCTTATCGCCGCCGTGCATCGGGAGCGCTGGAACCTGGGCCGGAGTCAGCGAGATGCCGACGATCGACTGGCCCTCCGGTGGCATCGGCGCATCGGTCGTCGACTCCGTCGTGATCAGCCCGCCGGCAGAGATGTCGAGCGCGGCGCGCTGGCCGACGATCTCGTCGTACGCCGACGCCGGGAGTGGCTCCAGAGCCGGGTCGCCGCTGATCCGGATGCGCCGGATGTCGTCGGCGGTGATGACCTCGCCTCGATGAATCGTGTTCGTCGCGGCGAGGACCTCCTCGGTGCTGGTCGTCGCGTTCCATGCCCACGCACCGAGCAGGCAGCCAAGGGCGGTGACGACGACGGCGGCCACGACGAGACCGGGGCGCCTGCGAAGCTTCGGCGGGGGAGTGACCGGCGGGCCGGCGCCGGGCGCAGTGCGGTGTGGGCCGGGCTTCCGGTCCTCTCGGGCAGTCGTGGTCACTTCGTCCCTCCCCACGCAGCGCTCGTCAGTTCACGAGCACCTGCGCTTCGCCGATCCGGATCTGGGTCGAGCGGTTGAGGCCGTCGAGGCGGATCGTCCCGGTCTGGCCCGCGCCCAACCAGGTGATGACCCAACTCGAGGTTGCGGTGACGGTGTACGCATCGTACGTGTGCCCCGCGCTCGACTTCTTGTAGGTGTGGCCGCAGTCGGGGGAGTCCTTCCGCCCGAATTCCGGCTTGTACGGCGAGCCCGCCGTATCGCAGACGACCTCGGTTCCGTCGCTCATGTCCCAGGTGATGTGGAGGACCTTCGCGGTGGCTGTGACTGTGATGCCGCCGGCGGAGGCGCTCTCAGTGATGGGGCCGACGGTGTGGGCGTTCGGGTCCTTGGCCCACATCCAGACGGGCATCCCTACAAGGCCGACGCTGTTCGGAGCCGGCTCGGGCGCGATGCCGATGTTGATGGCGGACAGATGCATCTCCTCGATCGCGATCTGCGCCACCTCGCGCGGAGTTGGTCCGGTGCCGGAGTTCGGCGGCGGTTCCTGCGACCAGATCGTGATGAGCAGGCCGGTCTGCGGCTGGTAGCAGTTGTAGACCGCACCGTCTCCGGGTTCGTGACCCTGCCGGCTGGGGTCGCCAGCGGGCGGTTGGGGCTCGACTGGACTGATGTAGCAGTGATAGTTGTTCGACCAGTAGCCCGCGGGCGATGAACAGGGCACCGGCCCTGGCGGAGGCTTTGTGATGCCTTGGCTGGTGCCGTCCCAGTAGCAGGCGGCTCCGCTGCCGGTGTCCTGTGGCCCGTCGTCACCGGGCTCACCTGGCGTCCCCGGCGTGCCCGGGACCTCGATCCAGATGAGGCACTCGCCCGTGGCCGGGTCGGTCTGCGAACACACCGTGTCCGCGTATGACGGAGCGTGGACGAGGACGGAGAGGCCAGCGGCGGTCAGCGCAGCCAGGAGGAGGCGGGTCAGGATGCGGCACATGGCGTCTGCTTGAGGTCCTGGCCCGTCGCCACCCGCCAGCCGAGGGTCGGGTCGGCGGCGTACTTGTAGTTCGCGATGGTGTAACGCGTCCACCCGGTGTCCGGGCGGTCGGGGGAGACGATGGACTCGCCAGTCTTGTCGAGGACGTCGACCCTGCTGACGTCCCAGCAGACGTCGATGACGACGGTCGGCACCTTGCCGGCCTTCGGGTCGGAGTTGTCGAGATTGACCGACTGGACCTGCAGCTCGTTGATGGCTGTCGCGCCGGTCTGCCGCTGGCCCTCGTCGCGCGACCGGTCGATGTGGGTCATGATGGCGTTGAGTTGCGCGCTGGTCGCGACGGACTTCAGCTTCTTGAGGTCGGCCGCAGGATCGCTGCGGAGCTGGTCGACCACCGTGAAGTAGCTTCGAACCGCGTCGCTTGCACCGGCGCTCGCCTCGTCCGAGGGGGAGCTCGGCGAGGCGCTCGTCGGCGCTGAGCTCGACGTTGTTGACGACGGCTCGGCGGTCGCCGGGGGATCGGTGTCGTCGCCGCCACAGGCGGAGACCGCGGCCAACATCAGTGTGCCGGTCGCCCAGGAGATCATCCCGAGTCGAATCTTCATAAGCGCTGGTCCTGCTTCCTCTCGCCAATCGGCTTGAGGCACAGGCGACACCCCGCGGGCGGTGCGTGCATCGTCTAAGCCTCATCGTAAGCCCGATTTCCGGTTTCGCACCCGGTCACTTTCGCCGTCCCGGGTTGTCGCTCAGGTGCTCTCCCTCCTCCAGCCCTCCCGACTTCAAGGCCTTCCCCATCCGCTGCTTGTCTCCACTGGATCTCCGCAGCCTGCCTCGCTCTTCGCTCAACTCCGCCGTTCCGCCTCCACGACCCGTCTCCTACACCCCAGCCCCTTCTTGCCTTCACACGGTGTGCAGATCGAGGGGGTTGTGGAGAAGGACGCACACCTGAGCGCTGTGGGACGGAAACGGCCGTGACGGTCTCGGTGCGCCGGATGTCCGCGGGCAGCGGCTATCAGTACCTGCTGCGCAGCGTCGCGGCTGGCGACGGCAACCGCGTCCTGTCGACGACGCTGACCCGCTACTACTCCGAGGTCGGTACGCCGCCCGGCCGCTGGCTTGGTTCCGGTGTCGGCGCATTCGGCACCGGCCAACTCCGCCAGGGCATGCAGGTGAGTGAGGAGCAGCTCGCCCTGCTTGTCGGCATGGGCCGAGACCCGATCACGGGAGAGCAACTCGGCCGGGCTTATCCGTCGTACAAGAAGCTCTCGGACCGAATTGACGAGCGCGTCGCCGCTCTCGATCCGGAGATGACTCAGGACGACTGCGCCGCCGAGACGAGGCGGATCGAGGCCGAGGAGACCGCGGCCGGGATGCGGCGAGCGGTGGCAGGGTTCGACCTCACCTTCAGCGTCCCGAAGTCGGTCTCCGTGCTCTGGGGTGTCGCCGACGCCGTCACCCAGGAGCGAATCGTCGCGGCCCATCATGCGGCGGTCGCAGACGTCGTTGCGCTGTTCGAACGCGAGGTCGCCGCTACCCGTGCGGGCATCTCCGACGCTGACGGCGCCGTCGCCCAGGTCGACGTGGCGGGTGTTGCGGCCGTCGCTTACGACCACTTCGACTCCCGCGTCGGCGATCCGCAGCTCCACACGCACGTCGTCGTCGCAAACAAGGTCCTCACCGTCATGGACGGCCGCTGGCGAAGCCTCGACGGGCGCCCGGTCTTCGCGTCGCGCACCGGCTTGTCTGCGCACTACGACGCGCTCCTGGCGGACCGGCTGTCGCGTGACCTCGGCATCGAGTGGGAGCTGCGACAGCGCGGACCCGACAGGAATCCCCGATGGGAGATCGCCGGCGTCACTGACGACCTGATCACCGAGTTCTCCAGCCGCACCCGCGAGATCGAGCTCAAGAAGGACGAGCTCATCGCGCAGTACGTCGCTCGCCACGGGCGGATGCCATCGGCGAGGACGATCGTCGAGCTCCGGGCCCAAGCCACGCTCGCCACGCGCTCGCCGAAGCAGGTCCGGTCGCTCGCCGATCTCACCGCGGGCTGGCGGCAACGAGCCGCCAATTGGTTGGGCGCCGAGCCCACGGGCTGGTCGCAGAAGGTGATCGGCCGAGTCGGCGACCTCCTGACAGCGGAGGACGTGCCACTGGCTGCCATCGAGGCGATCGGCGCCGAGGTGGTCGCGGCGGTGGCCGTGAAGCGGGCTGTGTGGACGCACTGGAACCTGATGGCCGAGGCGGCGAAGCAGACGATGGATCTGAGGTTCGCGACGACCGAAGACCGCGAGGCCGTCCTCGGCCTCGTCGTGGACGCTGCCCAGGCGCGCTGCGTCGTCCTCACTCCGCCGGAGCTCGCAGTCAGCCCAGTCCGGTTCCAGCGTGAGGACGGTACGAGCCGGTTCCGCCCACGGCATGGTGAGAAGTACTCCTCCATCGCAGTGCTCGAGGCCGAGGGGCGGCTGTTGGCACGCGCCGAGAAGGTGACCGCGCCAACGGTGTCCGTCGGCGTCGCTGGGCGAGCGTGCGGCAATGGCAAGGTCTCAATGACCGATCAGCAGCGCGGCGCGGTGGAAAGCATCTGTCGCTCAGGGCGCCAGGTCGACCTCCTGGTCGGACCGGCCGGGGCTGGCAAAACCACGACCATGAGAGCGCTCCGCGCGGCCTGGATCAGTGAGCACGGGCGGGGGAGTGTCGTCGGGCTAGCGCCGTCCGCCGCGGCCGCCCAGGCCCTGGCAGACGACCTCGGTGTCGCCTGCGACAACACCTCGAAGTGGCTCCACGAGTACAACCGCGGCCGCACCGAACTGCGGCGCGGTCAGTTGGTGATCGTCGACGAGGCGACGCTGGCCGACACGGTGACGCTCGATCGGCTCACGGGGATCGCCGCAGGCGCGGGCGCCAAGATCCTGCTGGTCGGCGACCCCCACCAGCTCCAGTCCGTCGACGCCGGCGGAGCGTTCGCGCTCCTCGTGGACCGGCATGCGGACGCACCGTGGCTCAATCAGATCCACCGGTTCGCCAACGAGTGGGAGAAGGAGGCCTCGCTCGCGATGAGCCGCGGTGACGTCCAGGTCATCTCGACGTACGGCGGGCACAAGCGGATTCGCGAGGGTCTCACCGACGAGATGGTCGACGCGGCGTACGTCGCCTGGCGCGCTGATTGCGCGGCTGGGCGCGCGAGCATCCTCGTGACGGAGTCGGCGCGGGACGTCCGCGCGCTAAACGAACGCGCCCGGGCCGAGCGGCTGCTCCTGGATGGTGCGGTCGACCACCGCGAGGTCGGCCTGGTCGACGGCTGCCGAGCCTCGGTGGGCGACATTGTCATCACGCGTCAGAACGACCGCCGGATCCGGACAATGCGCGGGTGGGTGAAGAACGGCGACCGCTGGCTGGTCACCGACATTCGGCGTGACGGCTCTGTCCTGGTCAAGCGCCTCGACGCCCGCGGTGGGCGAACGGTCCTGCCGCCGGAGTACGTCGCCGAGCACGTCGATCTCGGATACGCGGTCACCGCGCATCGCGCTCAGGGCGTCACCGTGGACACGGCGCATGTCGTCGTCACTGCATCCACGACCCGAGAGAACCTCTACGTCTCCATGACTCGCGGCCGCGAGTCCAACATCGCGTACGTCGCCCTCGACCAGCCCGACGACAGCCACTCCACCCCCGGGGCGGATGACGTCACTGCCAGGACGGTTCTGTATGGCGTCCTCCAGCACAGTGGCGCCGACCTGTCGGCCACCCAAACGATCGAGGCCGAGTACGAGCTCCACGGGGGCATCGACCGTCTCGCGGCCGAACTCGAGACGATCGCCGCCGAAGCTCAGCACGACCGCTTCGCCGACCTGCTCAGCCGCTCCGGGCTGACCGCGGAGCAGCACGCCGCGGTCATCGAGTCGACAGCCTTCGGCCCCCTCGCTGCGGCACTTCGTCGCGCCGAGGCATACCACCACGACCTTGAGCGTCTTCTGCCTCGAGTCGTCGGGCGGCACGGTCTCGAGGACGCCGACGAAATCGCCGCGGTGCTCCGCTCCCGAGTCGACAAGCTTGCAGCGACTCCGCCGCGCGGCTGCCGGCTCCGTCCACGACTGATCGCCGGCCTGATCCCCGAGCCGCTCGGCCCGATGTCAGCTGAGGACCGGGAGGCGATCGACGAACGGAAGGAGCTGATCGAGTCGCGGGCTCGTGCGCTTGCCGAGGACGCAGCTGCCAGCGGGCAGGCTTGGGTTCGGCGAATTGAGCTTAGGCATGCCGAAGCACGAGTTGGCGAGGCCTGGCTCGACGCGGCGGCGACGGTCGCTGCATATCGCGATCGCTACAAGATCACCTCGGACCTGTCGGTAGGCGGTGGCGTCAAGAACGAAGCCCAGCGCGCCGACCGTGACCGCGCCGTCGCCGCCATCCGGTCCCTTGGGGCGGTGGGCGCGAGTGCGCGTACCGCGCCTCACCTGAGAGTCGCAGTTGAGGCCGTTTCGCCTTCATAGGCCGTCGCAGGCGGCGCTTCTCCACAGGTGACCTCGCTACCGCCACGATTCGTCTCGAGTAGCGCTACGGAGTGGAGGGTTCACGTGACTCACAGAGGAGCCCCGATGTTGCTATTGCTGTCACTTCCGATCGTCGCCGCGGTCGCGGCCGGACACCGCTACCTCCAGATCTATGCGCCGACCAACGTGTTCGTCCGCCGCCTGAGCGCCAAGGAACGATGGCGCACCGCCGCCGTGCTTGGTGTGGTCGGCTCGACTCTCTTGATGGCAATGCACGCCGCTGCGAGCGCTGTCGCGAATGGCGCGCCCGGGTGGCTCAATCTCTTGGTTCTGCTCCTTGCCTGGGACGCGATCAAGCTCGAACTTGCCGCGCTGGGGTCCGCGGCTCGGTGCCTATGGTCCGGTCGGCGGGGCCTGCGATCCGCGACGTTGGGAAGCTGACCGTGCTGGCACAGGGCTCCGCGACGGCCCAGTCCTCATCCGCGTCGAACAGAGGGGAGGATGCGAGCTACGACATCGTCGGCAGGCTCGTGTTCCCAAACTCGGATGACGGTCCAACCGGCATCGCGGAGCAATCGATCGGTCTCGGCGTCGCGCTCTCGGTTTCGAGTCACCTTCTGGGCCCAGAAATCGGCATTCGACTTCGCGACCGTGTGGTGGGTCGGGCACCCGTGCCAGAAGCACCCGTCCACGAACACAGCGACCTTCGCGCGCGTGAACACCAGGTCAGCCCTGCGATTGAGCTCTTGGATCGGCCGGTAATCGACGCGGAAACGCAGTCCGGCTGCATGCGCAGCGCGCCTCACGGCCATCTCCGGCTTGGTGTCTCGTCCACGGTTCGCCTGCATGCCGCGCCGGACCCCCGGAGAGGACGCCCATGACTCGTTCACACTCACAGTGTCCCGGCGTACTCCACCAGTTCGTCCCAGTCGCGCAGCCGCCGCTGTGCGACGAGCCGCTTGAAGGTCTCGAGCGTGGCTCGACGCCGTGGGTTCCCGACGCACGTCTCCTCGATCGCTGCGGTCAGGGCCGGGAGGTCAAGGTGGTAGACGCAGTCGACCTCACCGGAGCCACCGCCGAGCAGATTGAGCATGTACGGGCGCGGTTCCATCGTGACGACGGCGAAGTGAGGCATTCGACCGCGCCGAAGCGCGGCCATCTTCGCTCCTTGCGACCGACAATCCTGTGCTCGGTCGGTGCGGAGGGACCACTTGAGAGAGAGGCCGATCTCCAGCGTCGGCGACCTGGATCCCGGCCGTTGCTGGGATGTTGTCACGTCGAGTTTCAGGAGGGACTCCTGGCCCACCTCCTCAAGAAGGAGGCGCCGCGTCTCGGTCTCGTGGGTCGTGGCCGCGTCGACTGCCACGGCCAGCTGGTCGAAGCGTGCCAGATCCCTCGGATTGCTGAGCTTCCCACGGACGAATCGGCCGACGGCGCGCCATGCTTTCTCGTACTCGCGCGACGGCTCCGGTCGCATGTCTCGCAACGCACCGACGTGGCGAAACTGCTCGAACGCATTCAGTGCTCGTTCCGGCTCGACGGTCAATCCGCTGCCACGCGTCTGCAACTCCGACTTCAGCGCAGTAGCTACCTCCCGCGAGAACGGATCGCCCGTCGGCTCGCCCCCACGTGCGTCTGGCTGTACGCCAAGCGCTCGAAAGAGCGCCTCGCCAAGTTCGACTGAGAGGGCCTCGCTTGCGTCGGACGTGTTCGGCTTGCCGTTCGACGAACGAAAGACGCACAGGTCGTTGGCGAATGTGGCAGGCACGGACGGATCCCTTCGTGTCAGTCGGGCACGAACCTACCTGGCGCGAACCTCACGGGCTGTCGGTCGGGTACGCCACACCAGCCACACTGGCAACGTGGCGGCGAGGCTGCGAGAAATGTCCGTGCCGAGACCTACCATCTGATGTCATGACCAAGCCCACCGTGATCGATCTCTTCGCCGGCTGCGGTGGCATGACGGTCGGCTTCGCCAGCGAGGGCTTCGAGCCGGTGCTCGCCGTCGAGTGGGATCGCTTCGCTGCCGCAACCTACGCGGCCAACTGGGGTGAGGACCACGTCATCCCTGGTGACATCGCAGAGGTGAAGGGAAGTCAGATCCCGACCGCGGATCTCATGATCGGCGGCCCTCCGTGCCAAGGATTCTCGAACCTGGGTCTCAAGGCGCTCGACGACCCGAGGAATCAGCTCTGGCGTGAGTACATGCGATTCATCCGAACTGCCCGGCCGCAGGTATTCGTGGTCGAGAATGTCGATCGCTTCGCAAAGTCGCCCGAGTTCCAGATGCTTGTCGGGGAGGTCGAGCACGGCCTACTGAAGGACTACGACATCTCGTACGGCGTGTTGAATGCGGCCGACTACGGCGTGTCCCAGCGCCGGCGTCGCACGATCGTCATCGGCTCGAGGGTCGGCAAGATCGAGCTGCCGGCACCCACCCACGCTCGAGACGGTGCCAATGGGTTGAAGCCTTGGCAGACGGTGCGGGATGTCATCGAGGGACTTCCGACCCGACCGGACTCAACCGAACTGCCTGACTCGCTCACAGAGTTCTTCGGTGAAGCGATGCCCGGAGTGTTCAAGGGGCTCGACGTCCACTTCCGGCGGAACCCGAATCCGCTGTCGCTTGAGCGATACTCGTACGTTCCGCCGGGCGGCGGCAGGTTCGACGTGCCGACGGAGCTCCTTCCTCGCTGCTGGCGAGAGAAGCCGACCGGCACCACAGACGTCATGGGCCGCATGCGCTGGGACTTCCCGTCGCACACGATCCGTACCGAGTTCTTCAAGCCTGAGAAGGGTGCCTATCTGCATCCGCAGTGGGTGCCGGGCAAACAACGTCGCGGTGACGACCCGAGGTTCATTCAGGGAGACCCGAAGATGTCGGTCAATCGGGTCGTGACGCATTACGAGGCATCACTGATCCAGGACTTCCCGACGGACTACCTGTGGGTCGGATCGAAGATCGCCATCGCGAAACAGATCGGCAACGCCGTCCCGTCGGGCCTTGCCCGCGCGATCGCACGTCACGTCAAGCCCTGCATCTCCTGAATGACAAGGCGGAACAATCCGCGGCGCCTACTGCTCGATCAGTTGCCCGTCCGCTCCATCATCGCTTTGGCTGCTTCGTAGTCGGCCCCAAGCGTCTCCGGGCGAATCGCAACCCACGCGTCTCCTGACAAGTCGAAGCCGTGGCGGGCAGCGAGTTCGCGCTGAGGTGTCCAGGTCCCCATCAGGACCACGAGCTCGTGGCTGAAGAAGACGTCCGGTTTGGCCTGTCGCGCGCGCCGAAGAGGGTCCTTCGCCATGGCGGCGACGGTCTCGATCGCGAAGCGAGGGATGACCACTTCGGGAAGAAAGCCGAAGAGCGCAGTCACGCGTCGTTTGATGCCGACTCGTGGTTCGAAAACGACGGCGAGTTGTTCGGGCGTCAGATCCTTCAGCGGATTGCGGGGGAGGGGCGTCCAGTCGAGTACGACGGTTGCGAAGGTGTCGCGAGCGTCTGCGCGGATCGTGCGCTTCGCGTCCTGGTTCTTGCCCTCGTTCAGCCACCGCCGGTGGGTGCGCATGAGGAATACCCGGAAGCGGTCTTTCTTGGAGTCGACCTGCGTTAACAGGCAGATCTCGCATTGGCCCTCCCGTGGAATGGCCCAGTTTCCGCCGATTGTGGCCTTCAACTCGACGGGAATGCCGACAATGGTGGTGTCGAGCGGCCGCTCCTTCGGAAGTCCGAAAGCCTCGAGTATCCGGTACTGGAGCTTGACTCCGACCGTGCGTCTTTCGTCGGAATCCACCTCCGGCGAATCAAGGTCGAACCGAAATGTCCTGGCACCGTCCAACACGTACTCGATCGCCTCGACGACTGCACCGGTCATCGACTGGTCGAGGGGTGTGCTCTGGAGCCACGCGAGAACCTGCTGGATCTCGACATCGTCGTCGGGATGGGCGATTTTGTGGGGCGCGCCCGATCGATCAGAGACACACTCGTCCCCTGGGTGGGCGAGTGGTGGCTGCGGAACTCGGGGCATGCCCGAAACCTATCGATCGAGACCCTGGGGTGACGGCGAATGCCGGAACGAGCCGTCTGAGACCTGGCGGGACGTGATCTCCACAGCGGACGCACCAGTCGTTGGCCGTACACGCGCGCGCGGGGACACTTGCTCCATGGAGCGGTCAGAACCCATCGGCACGTTCAGAGCGCGTGTCACCCGTGACGCAGCCGCGCTCGAACGGGACGGTGATCAGTATTTCGCCATGAACCGCCTGGAGGAGCTACGCGGCCGTCCCGACGATCGTCCCCTTTACGAGATCCAGTTCGCGGACGGGGTGTGGATGCTTGTGCGGGAGAACGACCTTGTCGCCGGGACTATCGGTTCGGTGAACTGCGAATAGCTGCTGACGTGCCAGCGTCAGCGCGGTCACAGTCACGGACGAGCGGCTGCGCCGGGGCGACAAGGATTCGAACGAATTAGTGCGCGCCTACAACCGCGACGACAAGTATCGCCTCAACATCGACGCTGGTCGGGACATCTCCTGGCTGTGGGGTGGGCTGTCGTCGCCGTCCCTTGCCGAAGAAGCTCACGCCGTAGCGGAGACGAGTTCACCCTCCACGTCAGCGGCCTCGCCATCCGCCGGCTTTGGCTTCGGACGCGGTCGCTTACCCCCGCCGTAGAAGTAGGGCTCCAACACCTGGCTGCGAGAGCGGTGCTTGAGCTTATCGAGGGTCTTGGACTCGATCTGGCGAATGCGCTCCCGCGTGACGCCATAGACCTTGCCGATCTCGTCCAGCGTCATCTGTTCGCCTGTGGTCAGTCCGAAACGCATCGAGATGACGCCGGCCTCGCGCTCACTGAGTGTGTCGAGGACAGCGCTCAGCTGCTCCTGCAGCAGCAGGTACTCGACCTGGTGCGAGGGGTCGAGCTCCGGGTCGGCCATGTCGAGCACGTCCGCCAGCGTCGCCTCGCCATCGCCGATCTTCATATCGAGCGACGGCAGATCCGGTGGGCCGAGCCGGAGGCATTCGAGCACCTGCTTCTCGTCGAGCCCGCAGGCTCGAGCCAGCTGGTACAGGTTCGGCGGTTCGCCGCCGACCATCAGACGCGCCCGAACGCCCCACACCTTATTGAGCTTCTCGACCATGTGGACCGGCAGCCGGATCAGCCTCGCCTCGTTGGCGATGCCTCGCGTGATCGACTGCCGGATCCACCACATGGCGTAGGTCGAGAACTTGTTGCCCTGCGCGGGGTCGAACAGCTCGACGGCGCGGATGAGGCCAGTCATGCCGTGCTGGACGAGGTCGTCGTAGCTCATGCCGGTCTGCGGGTACTTCTTCGCCACCGAGTGCACCAGGCGCTGGTTGTGCAGGAACAGGCACTCAGCCGCTTCGCGCGACTCGCCTGTCAGGGAGGCGAACTCACCCTGCTCCAGCGGTCTACCCTCACGGCCCCGGATGAGGATGGCGAGGCCCACCTCCTGCTGGGCCGTCAGCAGGATCGACGCGTGGTTGGCGACATGGCGATCCGCCGTGATGCGGTTCCAGGCAGCCTTCACCGCCAACTGGCGCTCGCTCCAGTCGAGGGGCCCGCTCCGCCCCGCCTCAGGGACGGGAGGACCGTCGACTGAGTCCTCTTCGGGCTCCGCCTGGCGGGGCTGCTCAGGAGCTGGTGGCGCGACCGGGGCCGGCGCCTGGACCTGGTCCTCGTCGATCCGGATCCTCGCCTTGGCAAGCAGGCGCTCCACCTCTGGCCGGATTACGTCGGAGGGTGTCTCTAGGGTTCCGAGCACTCGCTCAAGGCGCGTGCGGCGGATGACTCCGTCGCGCACGAAGGGGCGGAGGCGCATGAGAACACGAGACAGGTACTCGATGTCCATATTGGCCCCACCTCCTTCCGAAACGCCCCAGCAGCGGACTCACACCGGCATTATTGGCGTCACACGAACGTTACGGAGCAGATCATTGCGGATGGTGCCGACAGAACTCGGGACGGAGGAGATCACCACCTCCGAGCGCCGGGCATTTGAAGCCTTGGCGGGCAGCCCGCTCTGTGGTGCTGCATTGCACTCGCTGAACCTGCCGGACCACGAATACAAGCTGACGGCCGAGCTCGACTTCGTGCTGATCCTCGACGACCTGATCCTCGCGGTCGAGGTCAAGGGCGGGCAGGTCTCCTGCCGTGATGGTTTGTGGACCTACAGCGACCGAGCCGGTCACCGGCGGACGTCGCGCGAGGGCCCGTTCAAGCAGGTTCAGACCGCGATGTATGCCCTGCGCGAGCGCCTGAAGGAGCGTCTTGGCGTCGAGATCGACGACGTGGCGTTCGGCTATCTCGTCGTCACGCCCGACGTGGATCTTGCGAGCAGCTTCGAGTGGGACGACGAGACCTACTGCGGCAGAGGCCCGTTCAACCGTGGCATCGGCAAGGCGATCGACCGAGCGCGCAAGTACTGGCTCGGCAAGCAGGCGAACAAGTTCCCGATCGGCAAGGAACTACACGCTCGGCTCATGCAGGATCTGCGGCCGTCGTTCGACCGCTCGCCGCTTCTCGACGCTCGGGCGAACCTGCTCGACGCGGCGATGGTTCGACTGACCGATGAGCAGTACGCCCGCCTCGACCTGATCAGCGATGAGCCCCGGGTCATCTGCAGCGGTGGAGCAGGAACCGGCAAGACCTTCCTCGCGGCTGAGGTGGCCCGACGGCAGGCGCTACTCGGTCAGCGCGTGATCTTCACCTGCCGCAGCGAGGTCCTGGCGGCGTTCGCCACCCGCACGCTGGAAGGCACAGCGGTCGAGGTCAGGGCGGCCTCGAAGCTGGGCGACGTCACTCCGTACGACGTGCTGGTGGTCGACGAGGCGCAAGACCTCATGACCTTCGACATCTTGGAGGATCTGGAGCAGGCGGTCGTCGGCGGCTGGGCCGACGGCCGCTGGACGATGTTCCTCGACCAGAACAGTCAGGCGCACCTGTACGGCGACTTCGACCCGGACGCGCTGGCCTACGTCCAGTCGTTCGGACCCGTGAAACCGTCGCTCAAGTTCAACTGTCGGAACACTCGTGAGATTGCCTTCCAGACCCGGGCGTACACCGGCGCCGACACCGGAGTGGCAACCGCCGGCACCGGCCCCGAGGTCGTCTTCGTCGCGGTCGACGACCAACAGGCGGAGCTGGCCGCCCTTGAGAAGCACCTGCGTTCCCTCGCGGAGCATGAGGTAGCCCCGGAGCACATCACCATCGTGTCGCTGCGCGGCGAGTGGGAGACCTCAGTCGCCAAGGGTCTGCGTGCTGCTCGCAAAGGACGCCTGACGCGGATGTCGCCAGCTCTCGCCTCGGTGTGGCCCGGTGGAGGCATGACCTGGTCATCGGCCGTGGACATCAAGGGGATGGAGAACCGCTTCGTCTGCGTGGTCGACATCGACTCAGTCACCACCGCGACAGAGCTGGATCTCCTGTACGTCGCCCTCAGCCGCCCGCGGGCGGGCCTCTGGGTGGCGACCTCGCCCCACGTCAAGGAGCAGCTTGGCGAGCTGTTCAAGCAGCACCTCGACGGTGCAATGGACGCATACAAGAAGGCAGCCGTATGACCGACCTGACTCAGACCAGAGACGACTTCGTGGCCTACATCAGGCGGCAGCTCGTCGGCCCCTTCGACGGGCCGGCAGAGATCATCTTCGATCCGCCGAACCGTCGTTACCTCATGGGCATCCTGTTCCCGCGTCAGGTCGCCTTCGAGGGTTACGTGGAGGCTGAGGGAGAGGAGCGCGACGAGACCTCCGCCACCGACACGGGCGAAGAGAGTCAGTTCAGCGACGACCCGGTCTCGGCGGCCAACGACTTCCTGCCTGCCTCTCAGGGGTTGTCGTTCTTCACGACGGCGCCTGAGCTCACCGTGCGGGCCCGCGCCGCCGAGTACGAGACGCTCAGTGGCGCCCTCGCCGGGGAAGCCCTCAAGGAGCTGTCGGTTCAGGGTCGGGCGACGGAGGAACTCGAGGAAGAGGATCCACGCCAGAAGGCCAAGGGCTCCTCGAAGATCTGGCGTCGTCACCAGTTGGATGAGGCCACCGTCAAGGTGAGCGCCACCGACAAGGAGCCCACCAAGGTCTGGGGCGACAAGGCAGAGGTGCATGTCCGCTGGCGCAGCTACCCGCATGGCTCGCTAGTCACGATCACACTGGTCAACGCGCGCAAGGCGGATGACGAGCGGCCGGAGCGTCACTGGGACGAGATGCTTATGCAGGTCGAGTTCGACGTGACGGTCCCGGCGGGGTTCCAGGTGCTGGAGTACCCGAGCGTCGCACTGGCGTCTCATGACCCGGAGGAGGACGAGCTCCGCCTGATCCACCGCGACGCCACGGTCTACGCGATCGGGCATGGTTGCTCCCCGGAGTGGTCGAGCACTGACGGCGTCGTGTCCTCGGTGCGCTCCGAGGTGATGCCGTCACATGTCGTGCCGCGGGTCAGTGCCGACGGTGACGCTGCGCAGGCGTTGGACGTCGCCTGGCTGGCCGACGAGGCGATCTCGGCGGATGTCCTGCAAGCCGAGCTGAACGCCTTCATCGATCCGTACGAGGACTGGATCGGCAAGGTCAAGAAGAAGGCAGCCGGACTCGACGATCGCTATCAGGGAGCCACCACCCCGATCATTCAGCGCCTGAAGCGTGCGCTGGAGCGCATGCGCGACGGGGCCCGCGTCTTCACGGACCATCCAGATCGGGTCAAGGTGCTCCAAGCATTCCGTCTGGCCAATCGCGCCATGATGATCCAGATGCGCCACAGCCAGAAGGACATGGCGGGCTCCCGCCGACCCCTTGGCGCGGCTCCCGACATGCCTACGACCTACGGGGCGGGCGCGAGCTGGCGACCTTTCCAGCTCGGCTTTTTTCTTACGACGCTGCGTGGCCTGGTCGACGACCAACACGACGATCGCGAAGTCGTCGACCTGATCTGGTTCCCGACTGGTGGAGGCAAGACCGAGGCGTATCTGCTCGTCGCGGCATTCGAGATCTTCCGCCGCCGCTTGGTGCTCAGTGACAAGGGTGGTGGCACTGCTGTCGTCAGCCGGTACACGCTTTCGCTGTTGACCGCCGACCAGTTCAAGCGCACCGCTTCCACCACGGCTGCGTGCGAGTACCTGCGCCGCCAGCGCCCCGATCTGGGCGACGAGCCGATCTCGGTCGGACTCTGGGTCGGTGAAGCGACATCGCCCAACCGGTACGCCAAGGCACGCGAGCGCTTCGAGGAGTTGCGGGACGCCGGCGAGACGGACGAGCGGTTCCTGCTCGACCGCTGTCCCTGGTGCGGCACTGAGATCGTCCCGCGCGAGCACCATGAGAACGACGCCCTGTACGGAATCACGTCGACCGATCGCTCGTTCGCGTTCAACTGCCCGTCGACCAAGTGCGAGTTCCACGAGCAGATTCCCGTGCAGGTCATAGACGACGGGCTCTACGACGCGCCCCCGACGTTCCTGCTGGGGACGGTCGATAAGTTCGCGCAGCTCGCGTGGGTGCCTGAGTCCGGCGTGCTGTTCGGTCGCAGCGCAAGCAAATGCCCACCGACCCTGATCATCCAGGACGAGTTGCACCTGTTGACCGGACCGCTCGGCACCACCGTCGGTCTGTACGAGGCGGCGATGAATCTGCTGTGCGAGGTCGATGATCGTCCGCCGAAGGTCATCTCCAGCACGGCGACGATCCGACGCGCCTCCGCGCAGATCATGGGCCTCTTCGGGCGGCGGGTCGACCTGTTCCCGCCGTCGGGCATCGACGCCGACGACTCCTACTTCGCCCGTGCCGACGAGAAGACACCGGGTCGGCTCTACGTCGGCATGATGGCGCAGGGTCACACATCTGACACTGCCGTCGTGCATACCGGCACGGCGCTGCTGCAGGCGCCGGTGGATCTTGGTCTGACGGGGGACGCCCAAGACGCCTACTGGACCGTGGTGGCCTACCACAGCTCGCTCCGTGAGCTCGGCCGTACCGTCACCATCGCGCGCGATGACATCAACGCTCGGCTGGGAAGCCTGGTCGTCGGCCGGCCCCGCCGTGAGTACGACGTCGAGGAGTTGTCGTCGTCTGTGCCGCGTGCCTTGCAGCCCCGCCTGTTGGAGCGCCTCAACCTGCCGGTGTCGAGCGGCTCGGTGATCGACTTCCTTGCCAGCACCAACATGCTGTCGGTCGGTGTCGATGTGCCGCGTCTCGGTCTGATGCTCGTGAACGGGCAACCCAAGGCGACAGCCGAGTACATCCAGGCCACCAGCCGAGTCGGTCGCTCGACGGCCCCGGGTCTGGTCTTCGGGCTGTTCCGCTCAACCAAGCCGCGCGATCGCTCGCACTACGAGAACTTCCGTGCCTTCCACTCGGCGCTGTATCGCCACGTGGAGCCCACGAGCGTGACGCCGTACTCGCCGCCGTCGCGTGAACGCGCTCTCCACGCCGCACTGGTCATCCTGGCCCGCCACCGCCTGGCCATGCAGTCGGACGGGAGCGCGGGCAAGATCCTGGACCGACGGTCCGAGGTCGAGGACATGGCCGCCAAGCTGGTCGACGTCGTCGAACGCGTCGAGCCGCGTGAGAAGCAGGGCGCCAAGCAGTACCTCGACCATTTCATCGAGGACTGGGTCGAGCGCGCTGAACGGGCTGACGAGGAGAGCAAGCTCCTGTACTACAAGCCCAACGGCAAGGGTCAGATCAACCTGATTCGTCAGTTCAACACCAAGGCGGTCGGCTGGCAGACGCTCGGATCGATGCGCAACGTGGACATGGAGTCGCTCATCGAGGTCGCGCGCAGCGGCGGCGGCGCGTCCGCCAAGGGGGATTGATGCAACGCAAGATTCGGCAGTCGCAGACCATCGTTCCGTTCGGTGTCGGCGCCATCTTCGATCTCCAGGGTGAGTCGCTCGTCGCGTGTGACACCTTCCGCTGGGGTCCGCGCGGCGAACGGATCCAGAGTGATCGACTGGCCGCAGTCCTCGGTGTCTCGGAGTTCCGCGCCGCCCCGGCCGTCGCCAGCAATGCCTGGGCTGCTCCGTCTGCAGGTGTGCCCTACGCCCGCTTCCCAGCGTGGCTGTTCTGCCAGAAGTGCCGACGCATGACCCGCTGGACGCGGGCGCTCGAGCAATCGGACAAGGCGCCGACTTGCGGAAGCTGTCCCGGCAAGAAGCAGCTGGTGCCCATGCGCTGGATCCAGATCTGTCCGAACGGGCACATGGATGATCTGGACTGGAAGCGATGGGCGCACTCACGCAACACCAACCCCGAAGCGCGGCAGTGTCAGAAGGACAACCTCTTCTTCGAGTCCGTTTCGGGCAAGGGAGCCGGTGGTCTCGACACGCTCCAGGTCCACTGCCACAGCTGCCACAGCCGCCGGAACCTGATGGGCATCACGAGCAAGGGATCGCTCAAGTCGATCGGCGCGACCTGCATCGGCCGGCAGCCCTGGCAGCGCTGGGACGAGCGCGCGGATTGCGACGAGGTGCCGCTAGCAGTCCAGCGAGGCGCCTCCAATGTCTACTTCCCACTGGTGCACTCGTCGATCGAGATCCCCAACGCCTCACGGGCAGACTCCCAGAGCGAGAAGGCCCTCGCGATCAAGGCGGACGACTTCTTCCGGCCTCTGCTGGGCGTCAACGAGGACGCCCCGATGTTCGACATGATGGTCGAGACCCTGGTCAAGGCGCACGACGTCAAGCCTGACTACGTCAAGGGCCTGGTACGTGACGAGAAGCAGCGTGAGGCCGGCAAGGCCACCACGGTCGAGGCGACGCCGGGTGACCTCCTTGGGGAGGAATGGGCGGCCTTCCTGACGGAGCTCGACAACTCCGACGACCCGCACTTCCGTACTCGGCATGTCGACCTGGTGCCCACGACCAAGACCAAGGTCACCTCGCTCCTGGCTGACCGTGTCGACAAGGTGGTGCTGGCCGACCGCCTCCGCGAAGTGCGAGCCCTCGAAGGGTTCCACCGGGTCACCCCGGCGGGTAGCGACAAGCTGGTGCCCGTAGCGCTCAACCACAAGGCCACGGTCGACTGGCTGCCCGCCATCGACGTGCGCGGTGAGGGCATCTTCCTCTCGCTGGACGAGGGACGCCTGGCTGTCTGGGAAGAGCAGGGCGCGGTTCGCGATCGCGTCCTCGAGCTGGAGAAGAGGCTCAACGCGTCGTTCATGGAGCCGCGACTACGTGAGCGGACCGGTGCGATCCTGGCGCCCCGATACGTCCTGCTGCATACGTTCGCCCACCTGCTGATTCGTCGGCTCGCGTTCGAGTCCGGCTATGCCGCCACAAGTCTCCGTGAGCGCATCTACGCTCGGAGTGCGGCGGAGCCAGGCGTCGCTTCCAAGCAGGCGGGCATCCTGATCTACACCGCCGCCGGCGACTCGGAAGGCACGCTGGGCGGTCTGGTGCGCCAAGGTGAGCCGCCGCAGTTGCAGGGCACCGTGCTGGAAGCCCTGCAGGACGCCATGTGGTGTTCGTCCGATCCGCTCTGCAGCGAGAACCTTGCCTCGACGTTCGCCAGCCTCAACTTCGCGGCCTGCCACGCCTGCACCCTGGTCGCAGAGACCAGCTGCGAAAGCGGCAACTACCTCCTCGACCGGGTCCTCGTCGTTGGGAGTGACAAGGTGCCCGGCTTCTTCCAGGACGTGCTCGACGCAGCCGTCGAAGCAGCCGGAGAAGGGATCCGAGGGATCTCGTGAGACTGCCGGCCTTCGAGGACCTCTCCAAAGAGCAGGACCTCATCTACAACCTCGACCTGGATGGCAACTACCTCGTGTCCGGCCCACCTGGCACAGGTAAGTCGGTCATGGCGCTCTACCGAGCGCAGGTGCTGACGTTCGACGACCGTGAGCCGGCCCTGCTCATGTACAACAACGTGCTCCAGCAGTACACCGCGCAGGCGGCCGACACCCTCGAAGTCGCCGGCTTCGTGCGGACCTTCCACAGCTGGATCTGGCGTTTCTGGCGCGAGCACTTCAAGCAGCAGCCACCGACGCTGGAGGGCAACTCCTACGCGCACGACTGGGCCGAGATGACCAGCCAGTTCTTCGCGTCGCCACCAGACCCCGGCACCCTCGCCGACCTCCTCGTCGACGAGGGACAGGATCTTTCGCTCGGCTTCTTCAGGCTGGCGCGGTTCTTCACCAAGAACATCACCGTGTTCGCCGACGAGAACCAACAGTTGTCCGACCAGAACACGACGCTCGACGAGATCGCGAAAGCCATCAGCGCCGACGAGCAACTCGAACTGAAGCGGAACTACCGCAACACGGCCGAGATCGCTGCCGTGGCAGCCAAGTTCTACTCGGGCACACCCACGGGCATCCCGGAGTTGCCGACTCGGCACGGCGAGAAGCCGACCCTGCGTCGCTACGACTCGGACGCCGACCTGGCCGACTTCGTCGCGCGCTACGTCAAGGCGCGCAGCAACCTGACCATCGGCATCGCCTGCGAGAACAAGCGTATGCAGTACCGACTCCTGCGCCTCCTCGAGGAGCGCAGGCTTCCGGTGCCGGTGCAGATGTACGCCTCGGGCAACAAGCAGCACAAGACGCTCGATTTCGATGTCCCCGCCGTCACCATCGTGAACTTCCGTTCGCTCAAGGGTCTTGAGTTCGACACGCTCTTCGTGCCGGAGCTGCAGCAGCACTCCGCTGACCCGACGTCGGCGGCAACGAGGATGATGTTCTACGTGGTGATGTCCCGCGCCCGGGACGAACTGCATCTCTCTTACAGCGGGAGTGGGGGACTCCCGTCGATCCTGAGCGACGTGAAGGGCCTGGTGCGCGAACTGTGACCGAGGACGATCAGCTTCCATTCGACGGTCCGAGCGACGACCAGCAGAGCCAGGCCACGCTTGACGCCGCGAAGGCGCCCGACGCAGCGGAGGCTACGTCGAGCGTCAGCGACGGTGACGACTCCGTCGATGACTCAGTGGACCCGACAGCTCGGGCGCTCGATGAGCCGGTCGCTGAGCAACGCGATGAACCGCTTACGCTCGGGGAGCGCGAAGTCGCAGCGGAACTATCAGCGCCGGGGGCTGGCCTGGTTGAGACGAGCGAGTCATCGCCTGCTGGGGTCGCACCCGTAAGCGACGCTGTCGCCCCCACTCCGACGCTGTACTTCCTGACCAACCGCATGAACCTCAACGGCATCTTGAGTTCTCGGCTCGTCGCGCCCCGTGCGTCGTTGCAGAAGTACTACACCGACCTGCTGCAGCAGACCCCCGGCTGGGTTCCGCTACTTCGTGATGCGCCGACCTCCGCGCAGATTGAAGCGGTAGCCACCGAACGCGGCGCGGGAGCCCCGGTCATAGTCGAGTTCCCGCTCGGCGTGGCCGGAAAGTTGAAGCCGGGCGACCCGGTCGTCTTCGTGCAAGCGGTCGCCCTCTCGGAGGCTGTTGCGATTCACCTCCCATCCGAGCGCGACCTACGCGAGCACCGAGCCCGGGGCTATAGCAACGTTCACGCGCACGACGAGCTGCTGCGGGTGACTCCTGAGCTGTTCGACTCGGAGGCAGCAGACCTGCACGCCTTCATTCCGCCCGGGGCTGCTCCCGTCGTGGATTGGCGCCGCATTGATCGAATCCGTGGAGCCGTTAACGCTGCGGTCAGGTCAGCCAGTTCCGGCGAGCAGTTGGCCCTGGTGGCGGCGCTGGTCGGCGCCCCCAAGTTGCCGGCCGCATTGACTGTGCTGCCGTGGCTCGCGTGGTCCGATGTCGATGATCACGCCGCTCGTGATACTCGCCCCCCGCCCGACAGTGCGGTGCCGGACCATGTTGTCTTCCAAGCCGCCTATGAGGTACTGGGCGAACGAGACGTAACCGAGGCATGGAGCCCTAATGCGGTGCTCGACGCAGTAGAAGCGCGAGTCCGCAAGGCTGGCTTGGCCGACGACGCAGCCGACGCGATGATCCGGAATCTCGGCCGAGTCCGTTCGATCGTCAATGTCGAGGTCGACTTCGAGCCGTTCCGCCCATCGGCTCGTGCGCTTGTCAGTGCCAAGGCGCTACTCCTGGTACTGCTCCGTCAGGAACTCGATCAACTGCTCGCGTGGTCGGACGAGGAGACCGGCGCCGACGATGCCACCCGAATCGTGGCAGCCGTGCTGGCTGGCCGGCTTCGCGGTCTGTCGCGAGAGTCGACCGAGCTCCGCTCACTGGAGCTGGATGACTTGACCGCAGCATGGGCCGTACGCGTCGCTAGCGGAGGATCCGCACTACTCGGAAAGGGCCAGTTCGTCGCCAATAGCCGCGGAACGTCGCTGAAGATCGATGGCGTCGAGGTGGCCACGCAGAGCGCCCTGCTGCCGGACCTGCTGTCCAAGTATCAGAAGACCGCCGATTCCAAGAAGGAAGCGACCCGTATTAAGGTCTCGCGGGCGATGGGATGGCCTGTCGAGCACCGCGTTCAGATGCCCCCAGGCGCCTCGATTGAGACGGGCGACGAGTTCATCACCATTTCTTCTTCGGAAGAGATTGCAATGGAGGTTGCCGTCGACGAGCACGGTTTCGTTCGCCGCCTGGAGTCGCTGACAGGTGGGGAGCGTCGGCGCGCCACCGAGGCATTCGCAGCTCGACGGTGAGTCACTGGGCCGGCCAGTTCTGCAGCGTCTCGGCCTTGCCCCGAGCTGCTCTCCGACCCGACGCAGCGCGCCGGACCTAGTGGCTGGATCCCGCCGCGATTGATCGCCATCGGATCGGACTCTCACCCTTCCGTGGCCTGAGAGCCTCGATCAGACCCGGCACGCGACAGACGAACGCCTGCGGGAAAGCCGGTTGGGTCGTCATTCGATTCCGGAGCATCGGGATGCGCTCGCCGCTGCCCAAGAGATTGCGACGGCCGTTCGCTCCGGGTCAATGCTGCGACCGTACATCCGTCGGAGGGCACGGTTGGGGCACGGAGATGCCTGGCATCAGCCGTGGTGCCGACGTCGATGGGCCTCGAAGTAGACAGCGCGATTCGAGGACCAACCCGGCGCCCGAGACCCAAGCAGTGGCTCCATGAGGTCCTGGAGCGCTGCGGGGACCGGTGCCGGAGGACGCAGTCCGATGATCTGGCCCTCGTCGTTCACCCCCAGGTAGCCCTGCTCGAACAGTGCGTCGCAGCCAGCGACGCACAGGGCCCAGCCGACGTGGGGCAGGTCCAGGCGCTCCGCGTCCGAGCACATGTGCCGCGGCTTTATGTGCGCCGCGACCAAGAAGCCCTGAGGGAAGGTCCGTGCACACATTCCGCACGTGGCGACGGCGTTCGGATCACCGGTGGCGATGCCGAGCGCCCCTCGCAGGAATCGCTGCTCCCGTCTGCCCATGCGTCGGACGGCCACATCGGTGCCGCCAAGTCTCTCCGCCAGTCCGACGTAGTTCGCCGGGTCTGGTCCGAGTGGGCCTTCTGCCGGGCGACCGAGGTCCTCGACTCCGAATCCGAGCCGCCGCAAGGGGTCAGCGACGTTCTCGCGGTCGCCGCGCCAAGGCCCTTCCAGGTCGAGACCGGCAATGGCGCGGGCCCCGAGGATCAGGGCCATCGCATCCATCTCATCCTCGCCGTCGACCACGACGTACTTTCGTGCCGATGGGGCCTGGTAGTGGGCGAGGAAGGCATCCCTTCCCATTCGCCTCCAGTCGGCTATCGCTGCTTCGAGGTGAGCTTCTGACAGCCCGGCCGCCATCCCACTCCTTCGCTCCCGGGCACTCGGCTCAGTGGCGCTGAGAGCCTTCATGAGCTCCGATCGCGTCGTTGGAGTCGGGGACCGGAAGGCGAGCGTTGCTCGTTTGCGCTGGTTTCCGCCACCGACCGACCGAGCACTGCCGATGTCGCCCTGGGGTCGCGTGAGACCCCGGCGGAGTAGACCGAAGTCCTCAACCCCCGAGAGCCTGATTGGAAAGGGCTGCCCGTCGACATGGATCCTGCGTTCTGCTGTGGAGAGCTGCGCCACGCGTCGACTGTCGACGAGCGCGTCGATCAGTTCGACATCGAGGGAGCTGAGGCGGCGCAATGCCTCCTCCAGGAGCAGTGGATATTCGGGGTTTCGAACGTTGCCTGAGCCGGTCGCTCCACCCGAGCTCTCGATCGTCAGGCTGAAGGTGTTGGACCCATTGATCACGCTGATCTCGAAGTTGGCATCGATATCGTCGGTCGTATCGGCCCTACGAAGTCGCACAAGTTGAAGGTAGCAATGGACCCTCTCGCTGCCGTGGCCATTGGGCCAGATCGCCGAAGAACTGGGAGAACTGGGGGAACTGGTCGGTGGCGACGCTGAGCGGCTCCTGCGTGACGGTCCTGAAATCGGCCTCGGTTATCCTGCGGTGCCGAGTCCGGCCGTGAAGCGGAACTCGCTGGGATGCACCTCGGGCACTTTGTCGAAGTCGACCAAGAAGGCGGCTGTACGGATCGCCGTGTCGCGCGCCATCGGCTGGCCCGTGACCCATCGGCTCGCGGTGCTGGCCGGAGCGACCACCGGACGCTGGTGTTTTCACGGTCCTCACGGCCGGGGAGGTAGGGCTGTCGGTCTCGGTGGACGAGTAAGAGCTTCTTTCGGGGCTCGGTGCGCTCACCGGGGAGGGCAGGCGCTGGGCGCTCGCCGCCTTCGACCTGCGTCGGCGTTGGATCTCGCCTCAGCCGACGAGGTCGCTCACGACCTCGCCAAGGGCGGCTGCCATACGGACTGGCACGGCATTACCAATCTGCCGCTCGATCTGGTCATATCCCCCGGCGAACTGGTAGGTCGCAGGGAACGTCTGCAAAGTCGCCGCCTCACGAAGCGTGATTCCGCGAGGCTCGGTCGGGTGGATGAAGGACCCGCATGCGGGGGTCGTGCAGCGAGTCGTCATGGTGGGGGCAGGTTCGTCAAGTCGTATGCGTCCATACGAGCCCGTCGCGCTGCGGCTGCCGCTCAGGCGCACGTGGCAGTCGAGTTGAAGGTCCGCTGGGAGATCGAAGCGTGAACCGCCTACGGGAACGGCGCTCACGCGTCGCGCCACCTTCTCGCTCAGCGTCCGGTGTCGATTCAGCGGGTCGCCTGGCACCAGGTCCTCCGCCAACTGCTGAAATGCAGATTTCACGGACACGTCGGGCGGAACATCGCCATCCAATCCAAGGGGGGAGAGGATATCCGGCAACTTCGAACGACGGCCCCGGGCGGCGAGGATGATGAGCCGCTTGCGCCGCTGCGGAACTCCGAAGTCGACGGCGTTGACCTTGTACTGCTTGCTTGCGTAGCCAAGCTCATGCAGAGCGCCGAGCAGGCGCTTGGACCTAGCGTCTCGGCCCAGGCCGGGGACGTTCTCCAAGAGCACCGCCCGCGGGCGCAGAGCGCGAACGAACCGAATCGTATGGAGCACCAAGTCGTTCTGTTCCTCATTGACCCGTGCGCGGCCCTCGGCCAGGGAGGAGAAGCCCTGGCATGGCGGGCAGGCCTTGAGCAGTGACAATTCGCCCTGTCGGAGGTGGAGCTCGCGCATTGCCTGCATGGCAGGGAGCTTGCGGATGTCGGTGTCCCACAGACGCACCAACGGGTGGTTGAGTCGGTAGGAGGTGGCTGCAGCGGGATCGTTCTCGACGGCCCCGACAACGTCGAAGCCCGCGGCACGGAGACCCTCGGTCGCGCCTCCGGCCCCGGCGAACAAGTCCAGAGCCGTGCGCGTCATGCCCGCATCGTAGCGTCGCGCGGCGGGCAGGAGCCGGGGGATGGCGAGTATGTCAGACCGTCGGGGCCCATAAGCGCCACGCGCCCTCCATGTTGCCCCTAACGTGGCTGCCGTGACTGACGTGACCGCCGTGGGCGCGACCGGGGCCGAGACCGAGCAGGTTGCGACGTACAGCATGCGATTGTCGCGCCTCACGGTCGACAAGCTGGGAGTGAAGCTGTACGACAAGGCGAGCGCCGTGGTCGCCGAGCTGATCGCCAATTCCTACGACGCTGATGCCGAGGACGTGACGGTCTCGCTCCCTCTCGGGACGTCTCTGGCGACGAAGGACGACAACGGCACCATCGTCGACAGCGGCTACGAGATCGTGGTCTCCGATGACGGGCATGGCATGACCCCCGAGGAGGCACAGAAGTACTTCCTCTCGGTGGGCTCTGACCGCAGGACGCGCTCTGCCTCTGTCGGCGGCGCGAAGTCCCGAGAGAAGCAGCGTGCGGTCATGGGACGCAAAGGCATCGGCAAGCTCGCTCCATTCGGCATCTGCAAGCGTATCGATGTCCGGTCCGCAGGCGGGGAGAAGACGGATCAGGGGTACCTCGTCAGCCACTTCCTGCTCGACTTCGACAAGATCCTCACCGATGAAGAGGGCGAGGTGCCGATCGACGCTGGGGCCGACGACCGCACGTGGTCGCCCGTTCGCGGAACCACTGTGACCCTTTCAGGATTCCTGCCGAAGCGCGTGCCGGACAAGACGACCTTCACGCGTCAGGTCGCGCGCCGGTTCGCGCTCGCGAAAGACGACTTCACCATTCACGTCCACAACAGCCGCAAGGACGATCAGATCAAGGATGGGGAGCGGAACTTCACCATTCCCAAGTTCCAAGTCGCCATCAATGAGGCTACGAAGATCGACCTCAAGTCGCGGCCGGTCCCCTTCGGCGACCGTGAGCTGTCGGTCTCGGGCTGGCTCGCTTTCGGAAAGAGCGCCATCAAGGATGAGGAAGAGGCGGGTGTACGGATCTACGCTCGTGGGAAGATCGTCGCAACGACGCGCGATTTCGAGCAGCCTGCCGGATTCACGGGAGAGTTCACCATGCGGTCTTACCTCGTGGGCGAGATCCATGCTGAGTGGCTCGATGACGATGACGAGGAGGACCTCGTCCGGACCGACCGTCAGGGGATTCTGTGGGATTCTGACTACGGGGAGGCCCTTCGGCAATGGGGTGCCGCTCTCGTCAAGGAGATCGCGAAGAAGTCCGCCGGCCCGCGCCGGAAGTCCAAGGTCGAGATCTTCTTTAAAAACTCAAATCTCGAGAAGCGGGCGCAGGAGCGATACGGCGAAAACAAGGCCGTGATCGACGCGGTCATGGAGTTCGGCAAAAAGATCGGTGGCATGGCGCAGGAGGACGAACTCGAGGACCAGGAGTACGTCGATGAACTCGTCGATCTGGTGCTCTTGGTGGGCCCTCATCAGGCGCTCATTCGTTCCTTTCAAGCCATCTCGAAGCTCGGAGACAAGGGTGTCGACGAGATCGTGCCGCTGTTTACTCACACGCGCACCGCGGAACTCGCCAGCTACGCGCAGATCGCGCACCAGCGCGTGGACGCCATCGAGGAGCTGAACAAGGTCATCGATAACCCCGATGTTGTCGAAGCCGATCTCCAGAGCCTTGTCTCGCGCGCGCCGTGGCTAATCCGGCCCGATTGGTCAGTCATCAGCGAGAACCAGGGCCTGAAGACATTCCGTGACCGATTCACCGTCTTTGTGAAGGACCGCTACGGCCTCGATGTTGAGATCGCCATCGCGTACGAGAAGAAGAGGCCGGACTTCACGGCGGTCCACCTCGGACGCCAGCTTCACCTCGTCGAGTTGAAGAAGCCTAAGCACAAGTTTGGCGACGATGATTACGACCGGTTGCAGAACTACATCGTCGCCTTCACGGACTTCTTCGAGCAGCACAAAGAAGTCGCGGCGTTGTTCGCGGATGGCTGGGTCATCGACCTGATCACTGACGACGTCAAGATCAAGGACAAGACGCGTGAGATCGCGTTCAATGCCGCCGTCACGCAGAAGCAGGTCGTTCTCAGGACCTGGTACGACTTCATCACCACCGCCCGTGATGCCCACGCTGAGTTCCTCGACATTCACGATGAAGCTCAGAAGATGCTGGCCGGAGACGACGGCTGACGGCACACCGTGGTGGCAGGGGGCGGCAGGCACGGTCGACAGCCTTGCGGCGAGCCGCGTCAGCGAGGGACTTGTCAACCCGCGCGCCCCCGATCGGGATTCGATCGCCCTCCAACAACCCCTCCTTTCGGGAGGTAAGTTCGCGCAGCCCGATCCGCCCTTCGCGCGGGCCTGGCGGCGCCGCCGAGAGTGGGTGATGACGAACTCACTAATCCGCCTCGAAGAACTCCCGCTCGCCGACAGTCGAGTGGCCCTGACCGCTGGCGATGCCGAACGAATCGCCACCGCCATCGAAGCTGAACTCGCGGCGTCGACCCGCGCGACCTACGACTGCGCCTGGCGACAGTGGGACCGCTGGTGTCAGGGCCGGGGCATCAACCCGCTCCCGGCGCCACCAGAGGCGCTCGCCGCGTTCCTCGCCGAGCGCGCCGAAGCCGGACTCACCTTCGGGACCCTCGACGGCTACTGCTCCGGCATCGCCCACCGCCACCACCAGGAAGGCTTCGCCGACCCGACTGCCGCGGCCGTCGTACGGCGCGTGCGTCGCGGGCGAAGGATCATGGGCGTCGCGCCCCGCCACCAAGCCCACCCGTTGACGGTGGCCGAGCTCGGGCAGATCGTCTCGTCGATCGACACCGACACAGCCATCGGCAAGCGCGACCGCGCCATCCTCCTGGTCGGCTACGCCTCGGCGATGAGACCCGGCGAAGTCTCGGCGCTGAATGTCGAGGACATCCTCCGCAAGCCGAGCGGCGTCCTGATCCACATCCGTCGGTCGAAGACCGACCAAGACGCCCGCGGCCAGCTCGTCGGGGTGGCTCGTGGCGACAATCCGGTGACCGACCCGATCCGGGCACTCGACAGCTGGCTCAAGGTCCGGCCGTCGGCACCGGGCGCGCTCTTCACGCGCGTCCACTATCGGAACCACTTGACGAGCGAGCGGATCGGACCGCGGGCGATCAGTAGGACCGTCCAAGAGCGTGCCCATGCCGCGGGTTTCGACAGCATCCCTGTATCCGGCCACTCGCTGCGGGCCGGGCATGCCACGACGGCGGCCGTCAACGGAGCGTCGATCGACCGCATCGCCGCCCAGACGCGTCACCGTGATCTGGCGACCTTGCTGAACCACTACATCCGGCCAGCAGAGGCGATGATGACCACGACCAGCCGGGACCTCGGTCTCTGAGCACCCGACGAAATGAGAGAGCCGCATCCGATCTCGGGCGGCAGACTGTCCACGTGTCACTGAGCCCACCCGCTGCATCCGAGTTCGCCGAGGAACTTGCGCGCGCAGTCGTCGACGGCGCGACGGCCGAGTGGACGGCACTGGCGGCGAGGCTGGAGAACCTGTCCGGCCGCGAATGGTTGGTGCTGGATGCCGCGGCTCGCAGCTATCGGGTCCACTACTCGACGCCGGTCTCGGGAGTACGCGGGTGGCTTGGGCCCACTCTGGGTGAGCCGAGCGGCCTTGTCGCGACCGTCACCAGCCTGCACGTCGACGGACGCATCCGCGAACGAGCGACGCGCACACTCGCTGAGCTTGCGGGGCCCGTCGCCGTCACGGCGGCGGCGGTTCGTCTGCTCGACCACGTCGAGCAGGTCCGTGCCATCGCACGCCAGTCGCTCACGGCGCTTCTGGTCACGGAGCCGCGCCCGGACCATGTTGTGCGCGTCCTCGACGTAGTGCTCGCCGGCCGGGGTCGCCTCCAGGGACCCGGAGCTCTTGATGTCGTTGAAGAGCTCGCCCGCCGCCTGTTCAGCGAGACCGACTATGTCGATCTGCTGATGGCAGCAACGCCTCGCAACGTCCGGAGGCACGGCTTCAAGACCGCCAACCGACTGGGGATGCTCCCTGGTCCGCGACTCCTTGAGGCGGCGCAAGACGAGGAAGACCAGCTGATCGTTGCGTGGTGCGCGGACTGGCTCTACGAGCGAGGGACCCCGGAGGACTTCGCGGACCTCCTAGACGCCCGCTCCGCTCTTCTCCGCCAAGTTGCCGTACTGCGCGTCGATGGCGCTGCACTGCCTGACAGCACCCTCCTGCACATGGCAGCCGACCGCGCCCCACGGGTACGCGAGGCCGCGCGTCATCGCGCCCGGAAGCGGGGATTGGATATCGCGAGCTGGTACCGACGCGAACTTCGATCGGACGTGCCGGCCAACCGCACGGCGGCAGTTCTGGACGGCCTCCTCGTCTCCGGTGATGCCAGCGACCTGCCTTCCTTCCGAGCAGCGCTCGCGGATCCCCGGCCGCGGATCCGAGCGGTTGCCCTGCGCGGCGTCGCTGCCTGGACCGCGGATGCCGAAACGATCCTCCAGGTGGCGCCGCTGCTGACCGACCCCAGCAGCCGCGTGTCCGCCTCAGCGACACGAGTTCTGGCTCGCGCCGGGGCACCCACGGCGGTCGCTGCCGACGCGTGGGCGTCGCCCCTGACCGGCAGCCGACGGGCGGCCTGGTACCTCACGCGATCGACTGGCGGCTGGAACGCCGTGGAATCGGATCTACGGCTGGCTACCGACCCCGACGCAAAGCTCGCCGGCCTTGGTCGGACCCAAATCAGCAACTGGCTGACGACGCGGGCCGCGACGACCTGGCAGCCGCTCCCCGAGAGCCAGCGGTCCAGGATCGCTGCGCTCCTCGAGGAATGGGACGCATCGAAGGACGTCAAGCGAGCCTTGGCCTTCCACGCCGGAATCCGGCCGCTTCCCGTCGAGTATGTCCACCGCGACCTGCCTGCCGAGGTCGTCCCGATCAAGCGCAAGCGCAAGTGGTGGCGCGGATGAGCCACATGCGCTCAGGTACCCGCGCGCAACACGGCTCGCGTGGGGAGCGGTGGATCAGACCCACCGCCAGTGACGACGTTGGGCATCGATCGCCCACGCGCTGATCCGGTCCAGGTCCGCGGCCTCGGGTAGCGGCGAGCGGTTCTCGTCCAGCAACATCCGCACGGCATCTTCCAGACGGGCGATCTCCGATGACACCTCGTCGCGATCGACCTCTCCCCGCTTGACCGCGAGGACACGTTCGCGCTCGCGGTCAGGGAGCGGCAGGCTCAGGACGCCGGTGCTCGCGATCTCAAAGCCCTGGTAGGCGAGCCGAAGTGCGTGACTGCCGTACTTCACGTCCCACCCATACCTCTCGATCAACTCGGGCCGGTTGGGGACGTTGCGCTTCGACTGGCCGAGCATTCGCTCTTGCTGGGATCGCATGTACCCGAGGAACCTCTCGACCGCCAGGCGCGACATGAACGCCGAGCGCAGCTCGCGCAGTTCATCCCCGAGCGGCGTCACCACCACCAGCGATTCCTCGGGGGCGAACAGCGGCAGCATGACCGTCGGGTTGCCCTTGATCGCCAGCCGCAGGTACTTGCGCAGCGAGTAGAGGACCAGGTCTGTGTCGCCATGGCCGCTACGTACGCCCTCGGGCTGGGTACGCCAGATGTAGTCCTCGCGGTGCCGCTCCACACCGAGGATCCATTCGGGCGGCTCGATGTAGACGCCCATCTCGTCGTGGTCATCGGTGCCCTCGATGGCGATCCCGTGCACGCCGCTCCCGACGACCGAGCGGAGGATCTCGTTGGGGAGAGCCATGCTGGAGTCGCCGTACTCGACGTTGGGCAGATCGGACACCGGTTCACCGTAGGGCGCGGACGGACCACCGCCGAAGCGAATATCGAATGATTCGCGCCGCGGCCTCCGTGGAGTCGGAAACTCCTTCGGACTTCGTCGGGCCCCTACGGCAGACTTGCCCAGTGCTCCTGACCGTCACGACCACCCAAAAGCCGGCAACCGACCTCGGCTACCTCCTGCACAAGCACCCTGAGCGCGTCCAGGAGTTCAAGCAGTCGTTCGGCACCGCGACGGTCTTCTACCCCGAAGCCAACGAGGAGCGGTGCACCGTCGCACTGATGCTCGACGTCGACCCGATCCGCCTTGCGCGTTCTCGTGGGAAGAACGCCCCTGACTTCAGCCTGGCGCAGTACGTCAACGACCGCTCGTACGCAGCCTCGTCGCTGCTCGGCGTGGCGATGGCCGACGTCTTCAGCACCGCCCGCAGCGGTCGCTGCAACTCCCGGCAGGAGCTTGCTGACTCGGCGATCCCGCTGGAGATCGTGATCCCGGTCCTGCCGTGCCGCGGCGGCGCAGAGATCGCGCACCGACTCTTCGAACCACTCGGCTGGACGGTCGAGGCCGACTCCATCCCACTCGACGACGCCTTCGCAGACTGGGGCGACTCCCGCTACGTCCGACTCCGGCTGACGGGCGTCGTCCGGCTCGCCGACGCGCTGAACCAGCTCCACGTCTTGCTGCCTGTGCTCGACGAGTCCAAGCACTACTGGCAGGGC
Organism: Nocardioides aequoreus; assembly: GCF_000720335.1. Classification (GTDB taxonomy): domain Bacteria; phylum Actinomycetota; class Actinomycetes; order Propionibacteriales; family Nocardioidaceae; genus Marmoricola; species Marmoricola aequoreus. Next base: position 54,691 of record NZ_JOJN01000013.1, read on the forward strand.
CCCGACGAGGTCGACAAGCTGCTGCGCTCGGGCGAGGGGTGGCTTGCTACCCACCCTGACGCCAACCTCATCACCCGTCGCTACCTCGGACGTCGCGGCGGACTCACCCGCGTCGCCCTCGCCCGGCTCGCCGAGCTCGGCGACGAGGTGGAGGAGGCGGTCGAGCCCGCCGAGGACGAGGAAGTCCTGCAGGCAGTCGAGAAGCGCGTCCCGCTGAACACTCAGCGGCACGAGGCGGTGCACCAGGTTCTGCTCGAACTAGGTGCACGGACGGTGATCGACCTGGGCTGCGGGCCGGGCCAGTTCCTCGACCGGCTCGTCAAGACCTCGGCGTTCACGCGGATCGCTGGATCCGACGTCTCGACTCGATCGCTGCAGTACGCCGCCCGACGCCTCCACGTCGACCGGATGAGCGAGCGTCAGGCCGAGCGTGTCCAACTCTTCCAGAGTGCGCTGACCTACGAGGACGACCGCTACACCGGCTACGACGCCGCCGTACTCATGGAGGTCATCGAGCACGTCGACCCGCCTCGCCTCGAGGCCCTTGAGCGGGTCGTCTTCGGCGCCGCCAAACCCGGTGCCGTCGTCGTGACCACGCCCAATGGCGAGTACAACGTGCTCTACGAAGGCCTCGCCGGCATGCGGCACCCCGACCACCGCTTCGAGTGGACCCGCGACGAGTTCGCCGAATGGTCCGACCGCGTTGCCGCCGCCCACGGCTACGGCGTCGAGCGCCGCGGGATCGGCGACCTCGACGACACCCACGGAACACCAACCCAGATGGCCATCTTCACCCGAAAGGAGGGGACCGATGACTGACGCAGCAACGAACAGGCAGCAGGTCACCGTCCCCGCCATGGGCCTGGTCGTCCTGGTTGGGGTCTCGGGAAGCGGCAAGTCCACCTTCGCCCGCACGCACTTCAAGCCGACCGAGGTCGTCTCCAGCGACTTCTGCCGCGGCCTCGTCGCCGACGACGAGAACGACCAGTCCGCGACCCCGGATGCCTTCGACGTGCTGCACTACATCGTCGGCACGCGACTGCGACGCGGGCTGCTCACCGTCGTCGACGCCACCAACGTCCAGCAGGCCGCGCGTGCCTCGCTCGTAAAGCTGGCCAAGAGCCACGACGTCCTTGTCGACGCCATCGTCATCGACGTCCCAGAGTCCGTCGCGATCGAACGCAACAAGCAGCGACCGCACCGCGACTTCGCCGACCACGTCATCTCCCGGCAGCACCGTGACCTCAAGCGCTCCTTCCGACGCCTCAGCAAGGAAGGCTTCCGTCGTGTACACGTCCTGCGTGGCACCGACCAGGTCGAGAGCGTCGAGATCCTCCGCGAGAGGCCCTGGAACGACCGGCGGGAGATCCTCGGCCCCTTCGACATCATCGGCGACGTCCACGGCTGCGCCTCCGAGCTCTGCACCCTGCTCACCCAACTCGGCTGGAACATCGAGTACGACGGCACCGCCGCCGTCGGCGCATCCCACCCCGAGAGCCGACAGGTCGTCTTCGTCGGCGACCTCGTCGACCGCGGCCCGGACACGCCGGGCGTCCTGCGCCTCGTCATGGGCATGGTCGCCGCCGGCAACGCCTTGTGCGTGGCCGGCAACCACGAGGCCAAGCTCGTCCGCGCCTTGCGCGGCTCGAAGGTCACCGTGTCCCACGGCCTTGCCGAGTCGCTCGCCCAGCTCGAGGAGGAGCCCGAGGACTTCCGCAAGCAGGCACTGGACTTCATGGACGGCCTCATCAGCCACTACGTCCTCGATGACGGCAAGCTCGTCGTCGCCCACGCCGGACTCAAGGAGGCCTACCACAGCCGATCCTCCGGCCGTGTCCGATCGTTCGCGCTCTACGGCGACACTACCGGCGAGACCGACGAGTACGGCCTCCCGGTCCGCTACCCCTGGGCGCAGGAATACCGAGGACAGGCCGTGGTCGTGTACGGCCACACCCCAGTGCCGAAGGCCGAGTGGATCAACAACACCATCTGCCTCGATACCGGCGTGGTCTTCGGTGGCGAACTCACAGCTCTGCGCTACCCGGAGCGAGACATCGTCTCGGTACCTGCCGAGAAGGAGTGGTACGAACCAGTCCGGCCCCTCGCGCCAGCCGCGGGCGACCGCGAGGCGTCCGTGCTCAAGATCGGCGACGTCGCCGGGACTCGATGGCTGGAGACCACCCACGCCGGAAAGGTCAAGATCCCCGAAGAGAACGCGGCAGCGGCCCTGGAGGTCATGAGCCGGTTCGCCGTCGACCCGCGGTGGCTGGTCTACCTGCCCCCCACCATGTCGCCGGTGGCCACCTCGAAACTCGAGGGCTATCTCGAGCACCCAGCCCAGGCCTTTGACGAATACGCCGGATGGGGCGTCACCCGCGTGGTCTGCGAAGAGAAGCACATGGGCTCGCGCGCCATCGCGATCATCGCCAGGGACGCCGATGCTGCAGAGCGCCGCTTCGGCGTAGGCGACGGCACCACCGGCGTCGTCTACACCCGGACAGGACGCCCGTTCTTCGCCAACACCAGTGAGCTCGTCGCCCGCCTACGCGTGTCCGCCGCGCCGCTGTTCGAGTCACTCGACACCGACTGGCTTGCTCTCGACTGTGAACTGCTGCCCTGGTCTGCCAAGGCCATCGACCTGATCAAGGCCCAGTACGCCTCCGTCGGTGCTGCCGCGCGCAGGGTCCTGCCCGAGGCGGAGACGGTTCTCCAGCAGGCCGCCGCGCGCGGTCTTGACGTGGCGGACCTCACGGACCGGATCAAGCGTCGGCGCGACAACGCTGAGGCGTTCCGGGACGCGTACGCCGCCTACGTCCACCCGACCGACGGCCTCGAGGGAGTGACCCTTGCGCCGTTCCACATTCTGGCCTCCGAAGGCCGTGCCCTCGCGCTGACCGAGTCCCATGAGTGGCATCTCGCCGAACTGGCCAAGCTCGAGGGAGATCTGATCACGCCGACCCGGCACCGTTTCGTGGACCTCTCATCGGACGAGGAGCGTCAGGCGGCGATCGACTGGTGGCTCGAGCTGACTGCGGCCGGGGGAGAGGGCATGGTCGTCAAGCCCGCGCACCTGACCAGCGGTCGCATCCAGCCCGGCATCAAGGTGCGTGGCCGCGAGTACCTGCGGGTCATCTACGGCCCCGACTACACCGACTCACTCGACGTACTCCGCGAGCGACACCTCGGCAAGAAGCGGCAGCTCGCCCAGAGGGAGCATGGCCTCGGCATCGAGGCGCTGACCGCCTTCGTCGACCACGAGCCGCTCTGGAAGGTGCACCAGGCGGTCTTCGCCGTGCTCGCACTCGAGTCTGAGCCCGTCGACCCGCGCCTCTAGGCGGATTCGATCGCCCTCCAACAACCCTCCAGAAACAGCCGGAAGGGTCAGGAGCCGGTCGGGTACAGTCGGAGCTGTCAGCGAGGACTCCTCCTCATCAACACGGAGGATCCGGCGGCATCCCGCAACGTTCGGTAGCGGTCGGCAGGGCGCCGATCCAACCCAGAGGTCGCAGGTTCAAATCCTGCCCCCGCTACAAGAAGGTGGCCCCTGACCTGCGAAAACGCAGATCAGGGGCCATTTGGCATTTGAACCATTCTGGCTTATGCCGCGCTTTGTGACCCAGAAACACGTTTGTGTGAGTGCTTGCGGGGGCCTGGAGCCCGTAGGGGTCGCCCTCGGTTGCAACTCGATGCCGCCGCCCCCACGCACTGTTGATCGCGCACCAAGTTGTGCGCGGTATGGGCGCTCGCAGTGTCCGTGAATCGTGCGGGCCGTTTGACTGCCGGGCCTCATCACTCGGGTTCACGCTGCGTGGCGTTGGGCGCCGGAGCCGGGGAGAGCGTCCGCAGGGTCTGCTGCACGATCAGGTGACAGGTTGACCTGACCTACCGTTTGGGCTCCATCCGCGGTGGCTAACTGACAGCGGGGATGGGTTCGTTTTCGGAGC
>NZ_JOJN01000014.1 GCF_000720335.1 Nocardioides aequoreus
TCACTTCAGATTCTCGCCGGTGACGAACCGACGCTACCTGCACAAACGCAGATCGGAGCCTCTGATGCCGCCGATCGAACCTGAGTGCCTAGAGACAGCTCTTTAGGAGTTCGCGCGAATATCGACGGTTTCGCTGCGAACCTGAGCATGCACCGCGCGGAGCGACGCGCCCCGTGCTCAGGTTGCCACGAAAGTGCCGTCGCCGTCGCAATCGATCAACCCGTCGCGGGGCCTGTCCGCAAGACGTCCCATTCCCGGTGAGGATCCAGGACGGGTCTTGCGGGACCATTGCTCACTGGCGCGTAGGACGAGCAGCCACTGCTTCGCTCAGGGTTCCTCAAACGAGGTATCGCAGATGGTGCCAGTTTGATCTTCGGGTTGTTCTGGAGGGTGTGCAGGATGGGTGCGCCGTTAAGGCGTTCCGGAGGCGTGGCTGCTGTAGGCGGCAGGGGCGTTCCATCTGCGCTGACTTCGAGGGACCCTGGTGAGGGCCTCGAGCTCGGCCATGACCTCTCGAAGCTGGGGGCGGTCCGGCGGTTGCGGTGAGAGGCAGGCGGCGATGAGCCGCGCCAGTCGTGGGTGCACGTTGTTCCGGGGTGAGAGGTCGGCTGCTGGTCGGTGCAGTTGGGGGTACTTCTCTCGTCCGTCGAAGGCGTCCTCTCCGGTGAGTGTCTCGTGCAGGGTGACAGCGAGCCCCCAGACATCGGCGGCTGTGCTGAGCTTCTCTCCTCGTGCCTGCTCGGGTGAGAGGTAGCACCAGGTACCGATGATGCGGGCCGCGGTGCCGATGGGCCGGGCGACGCTGAGGTCGAGCAGCTTGGCCTTGCGGGCCTCGGCGACGACGTTGTCTGGTTTGACGTCGAGGTGGAGGATGCCATGTTGGTGTAGGCAGTGGAGCGCGGAGCCTAGTTGGAGGCCGAGCTCGGCGGCCTCGCAGCTGTCGAGCGGAGCGTCGTCGATGAGGCGGGCGAGGGTGTCGCCGGTGAGTGTCTCCATGGCCAGGGCGGAATGCTCGCCCATGACGTAGTCGTAGCCGCGGACCAGGTGGGGGTGGGTGAGCGTGGTGAGCAGCTCGGCCTCGCGACGGAAGTCGTCTCGGACCTCGGTGTCGGTGAGGCGGTCTGGCCGTACCGTCTTGACGATGCAGCGGCAGCCGCGCTCGAGGCTCCAGGCGTCCCAGACGTCGAGGGCGTGCCCGCGGCGCAGCCGGGTGATCAGCTCATAGCCGGGAAGCGTCGTCGTTGCGCGGTGGCGCAGCAGGCTAGGCATGGGCGCCCTCCGGGGCAGGGCGGTTCGTCGCAGGGGTGGGCATGCGGTCGAGCTGCATCGCGGCGTAGGGAACCTCTCGGGGTGGTGATCCGGGCTCGACCCGCAGCACGCGAGCGTCGGCTTCGAAGACGGTGGGGTCGTGGGAGATCCAGATGGTGGTGCGGTCGGCTGCAAGGTCTCGTAGCGGCTTGAGGAGGGCGGCGGCAGTGGGCTGGTCGAGGCCGGTCAAGGGCTCGTCGAGCACGAGCACGGGTGCGTCCTGCAGCAGCGCGCGGGCGATGGCGATGCGCTGACGCTGGCCGCCAGAGAGCCTTGTTCCCCGGTGGCCGAGGACCGTGTCGAATCCGTGGGGGAGGTTCATGATGAAGTCGAGGGCTCCGGCAGTCCTGGCAGCCTCCCGGACTTCGTCCTCGGAAGCTTCGGGTGTGGCGTAGCGGATATTGTCGCGGACGGTCTCGTGGAGCACGGGCGCGTCTTGCTGGAGCACCGCGATCTGGCGGCGCAGCGCGTGCGGGTCGAGTTCACGGATGTCTCGTCCGTCGAGGCGCACGGTCCCGGTCGTGGGGTCGAGGAAGCGCAGCAGGAGTCGGACCAGGGTGGACTTGCCGGCGCAAAAGGCCGCCCGCCCCAGACCCGCCAGCACGCGGGTGGCGCGACTGGGCACTGGTGACGGCCGTCATGGTCTCGTCCGTTCTCGAGGGCACTCTCGCGCCCGACATCACGTGGCGTCCGGTCGTGACGATCGTCGCGCTGACTCTTGCGCCGGTGCTGCTGTGGCGGCGTACGCACCCCTTGGTCACCGTCACCGTGGGATTCGGCGTGGGCATGGCTCTGGGGCTGGCTGGCTCCTTCGCCGGGAAGTCCGGCGTCGGTCTTGCCACGATGGTCTTTGTGCTTGTTCTTGCCCCACTCATTGACCCGCTGGGGGTCGGGTGGCCAGATCGTGATCGGCCTGGTTGTGGCGGTCATGGCCGCCGCGATGAGCATCGTCACCGACTACACCGGTCGGGCAGAGCTCTTCGGTGGCCTCGGCATCCTCGCAGCCGCCGTGGCCAGCGGTGCAGCGTTGCGCCTTCGTGCTGAGAGCCAGCGCCGCTCACGCGAGCAGATCCGCAACCAGGAACGCGTTGATCTGGCTCGCGAACTGCACGACTCGGTCGCCCACCACGTCTCCGCGATCACTCTGCAGGCCCAAGCCGGCCGGGCCGTGGCTGCGCAGCGTCCCGAAGCGGCTCTCGAGGCACTCGCCGTCGTCGAGGGCGAGGCGGCGCGGACACTGGCCGAGATGCGAGCGGTGGTGCGGGTGCTACGCGACAGGCAGCCCGTCCAGTACGCCCCCCGCGCCGGCGCTGCCGACCTGGCCTCTCTCGCCCGCGACCACCCGACGCCCGTGATCGACGTCGAGACAGCAGGCGATTTCAGTGGACTCAGACCCCAGGTCGACGCGGCCATCTATCGGATCGCACAGGAGTCGGTGACCAACGCGCTGCGCCACGCGCGGGGCGTCACGCGTGTGCACGTCTTGGTGACCCAGAGTGCGTCCGCTGTCCGGCTGCGGGTGAGCGACGACGGCCACCCCGAGCCGGCCCGCGCGACGACGCACGGCTTCGGCCTGGTAGGGATGTCGGAGCGCGCTCAGCTGCTCGGCGGCACCCTGCACGCCGGACCCGCTCCCCACGGCGGATGGATCGTCGACGCCGAACTGCCCAAGGAGCTGCCACGATGACGGTGCGCGTGTTGGTGGCCGACGACCAAGACCTCGTACGCACTGGCCTGACGATGATCCTCGACGCCCAGCCCGACATCGAGGTGGTCGGCCAGGCCGCCGATGGCACGTCCGCCGTCGAGCTTGCGCAGCAGTTGCGTCCCGACGTCTGCCTGGTCGACATCCGCATGCCGGGGCTGGACGGCATCGAGGTGACCGAACGCCTGGCGGGGCGCGGCGTCGCCGAGCCCATGGCGATCGTGGTGATCACCACGTTCGACCTGGACGAATACGTCCACGGAGCCCTGCGAGCCGGCGCGCGGGGGTTCCTCCTCAAGGACGCCGGGCCGGAGTTGCTCGTCCGCGGTCCACGCTGCTGCCATCGGCGATGCCCTCATCGCACCGAACATCACGCGGCGACTGCTCGCGACTCTCGCGGCCGGGTCACCGCCCACGACCCCGGAGCAAGCGGTCGAGCCGCTGACGCAGCGTGAGGACGAGGTGCTGCGGCTGGTGGCCAGCGGTCGTACCAACGCCGAGATCGCCGCCGACCTGTTCATCAGCCTGACGACGGTCAAGACCCACGTCGCGAGCCTGCTGACGAAGATCGGCGCGCGCAACAGAGTCGAGATCGCCATGTGGGCCTATGAAACCGGACGGGTGGGGCACTAGAACCGACCATCGCACGGCGCCGCGCCGGACCCACTGCGGGGCCGCCATGGGGCGCTTGTCACGCGGAGCATGACCAGTACGGGACCCCTATCGGGTCGCTCCGCGAACTCATCCCAGTGTGCGATCGGAAGGGCTTCAGTTGGGAGGGGCTACCCGCGCGTGCCCAGGTCGGCGCCAGCGGTACGCGACGCGGAAGATCGTCACGAGCAGCACCAGTTCGACGCTGCTCCCGATCAGGTAGTACACCCATGTCTCGCCAACCATCGCGCCGACGATGGTCAGCGCATAGATGGGGGCGAGCGTGAGGTTGGCGAGTCGGTTGGGCCGGTGTGGGAGCAGAAGGCTCCCAGCCACCATGAGGCTCGGGATCAGGATGTACAGCGTCGTGAGGGCCAGGAAGGTCTGGTCGATTGCGAAGCCTGGTCCCGACACCTCGCCGGCCAGGGCGCCGTTGATGACGTCGGCGCGGAAGAAGCCGAAGATGTCGACGTAGGCGAACACGAACAACATCGAGGTCCACAGGCCGCTGAGGACTAGTCGGCGGTCGAGAGGTTCGTGAGTCGGAGCGGCAGTGGCGGGCGGCCGCGTGGCGGGGGCGTGGGACATGACTGGGGTGTTTCCTTTCAAGGAGGACCGAGTTCGGCGCCGTGCACCGAGGGTGAATGTTGACCTGGTTGTCGGCGTCCCCGCTCGCTGGCACGAAGCAGCCGGACCGGGCCGTGGCTAGGTGCACGGATGACCGCTCAACCCAGCACCACGAGCAGCGTCAGTGCTCCCAGCACGACGGTCTGCACGCTGTGTACGCAGATGCCGATGAGTGAGCTCCGGTAGCGGCTCGCGGGATAGGAGACGAGGAGCGTGTCGAGGAGGCTTGCTGGGATGACCCACGGGGTGTGTAGGTGGTAGACGGCGAACAGGACGCCGTTGGCAGCCCAGTCCGCTCGGCCGAACGCTCCTCGCATGCGGGGCAGGAGCAGGCCGCGGAACAGGAGCTCTTCCCCAAGGACGGTGTTGAAGATCATCATGGTGAGGATCAACGCGAACCAGGGCCAGTTTCCCGCCAGGAAGTCCTGGCCGGCGTTGGACTGGAGGAACGTGCCGAGGTCGCGGTGGTCCGGTGATGGGACGCTTGGCAGTTCCTCGGTGGCCGCCACCAGCAGGACCAGTGGGACGAGGAGCCACCAGAGTCGACCGCCGCGGCGTCCGCTGTGGGGGCTACGCGGGGGCCGCAGCCACAAGGCCTCTTTGGCGACCGACCAGCGCAGCGTCCCCTGCTCATGGCGCACGGCGCCCATGACGAGGATGAACTGCCAGACCAGGCCCGCGGTAAGGCAAAGCAGGATCGCCCGAGGCCAAGCGCTCGGCCCCTCGAAAGAGTCGGCCAGGAGGGGTGCCCCCACCCAGGCGAGCGCCGCTGTCGGCAGGGTTGCCGCTGCCCACGTGCCGAGGATGCGGCGGCGCGAGTACTGCGGGACCGATGGTAGGTCACCGGCGCGAGCAGGGGCCGGGGTGACTGTGGTACGAGGTCCCGGCGGCATCGGTCCGGGCGTAGCGACTGCGAGCCCTGTCCCGTCGTCGCGGGTCGTCGGCTCCTGGGGCAGGTCCATGCCGACGACGCTATGAGTGAACAGGGGTTCGGTGCGTCCATCGAAGGCCGTCGACTCGCTACGACCACCTGAGGACCCGGCGTCCTACCAACGTAGGACGCTGGGCGCCGGCGACGGCGATACGTTGGCCGGGTGCACCGACTGCGGGCAATCCTCCTCGACCACGGGTTGGATGCAGTCATCGTGTGCTTATCCGCCGCGGCGGGCCTGAACATCGTGACGCGCGCCGGCCCGACCGGCACCGACGATGTCGGTGTCGTCCTCCCGACGGTCGCGGTGGTCGTCATGACCCTGGCCCTGACGCTTCGCCGTCGAGCGCCCTTCGCGATCCCGGCAGGCACGTGGTTGTCCAGCGCCACGCTGTCCCTGGTCGACGGCTCGTTGATCGCCGGCCACGCCCCCCTCTCCATCGTGGGCATGATCGCCGCCGTGCTCCTGGGCGACCTGCGGGACCAGAACCAGTCCCGTGCGGGTCTTGCCGTCGTCGTGGCGTCAGCGGCGACCGTGGCCTACCAGGACCCGACCCACACGACGGGAGACCTGTTCTTCATCCCAGGACTCTTCGCCGCGGGGTGGCTGGTGGGGTTCACGCTCCACGCCCGCACTGAGCAGACCGAGGCCGCGGAGGAGCGGGCGGCGAGAGCGGAGTGGCAGCGTCGCAACGAGGGGCGGGTGGCAGTCGCTGAGGAACGGGCCCGGATCGCGCGCGAGCTGCACGACGTCGTCGCCCACGCGGTGAGCGTGATGGTGCTGCAGGTGGGGGCATTGAGGCACCGGCTGCCGGTCGAGGACGAGACGGGTCGGGAGACCCTGCGCAACGTCGAGGAGGCCGGCCGCGAGGCGCTGACCGAGATGCGCCGGCTGCTGGACGCGATGCGCCGCGACGGCGAGCCCCTCGACCTGGTCCCACAACCCGGCCTCGGGGAGATCGCTGCGCTGCTAGCCACCGTGCGCGCTGCGGGGCTTGACACCGATCTCCACGTCCATGGTGATGCCGTCGACCTCCCGCCCGGGCTGGCGCTGTCGGCCTACCGGATCACCCAAGAGGGCCTGACCAATGTCATGAAGCACGCCCACACCCACCATGCCGAGGTGCACCTGCGCTACAGCATCGATAGCCTCGAGCTGGAGGTCCGCGACGACGGCGTCGGACCGACCGCGACAGACAGCCTCGGTCACGGTCTGGTCGGGATCCGTGAACGGGTCACGCTTTACGGGGGGAGCATGACCGCGGGTCCCACGGAGACTGGCGGCTTTGCCTTGCGCGCACGACTCCCGCTGGACCCGGGGTTGACGGCGTGAACATCAAGGCGTTGATCGTCGACGACCAGGGGATGGTCCGCGCGGGTTTGCGCATGCTGCTCGACGTGGAGCCGGACATCGAGGTCGTCGCCGAGGCAGGCACCGGCATCGAAGCCGTCGCAAGTGCCGCACGCTACCGACCCGACGTCATCCTCATGGACATCCGGATGCCCGAGCTGGACGGCCTCGAGGCCACTCGCCGGATCTTCGCCGCCGACGAGGACGCCAAGGTCCTCGTCCTGACCACGTTCAATCACGACGATCTCGTGTACGAGGCGCTACGTGCCGGTGCCAGCGGTTTCGTCCTCAAGGACGAACCTCCCGAGCAGCTCGTCGCTGCGGTGCGCACGATCGCGGCCGGAGACGCGTTGCTGTCCCCCTCGGTGACCCGCAGCCTCATCGCTCACTTCACGAAGGACCGTCGAGAGCCACGACCCGCCGCGCTCGACACCCTCACCTCCCGGGAGCTGGACGTCTTCCGGCTCATCGCCGCCGGTCTGTCCAACGCCGAGATCGGACGCGAGCTCTTCATCAGCGACACCACCGTCAAGACACACGTGACCCGGCTCCTGCGCAAACTCCAGGTCCGGGATCGCGCCCAAGCGATCGTCATGGCCTACCACCACCACATCTTCGAGACTCGATGACAGCAAAGGACCGCATGGACCTCGTGGACGCCGAGCGCCACCTCCAAGCAGCCCAATGCCGGGGAGACCTCGAGGCGCTGGAGGCCCTCCTGCACCCGCGTGTCGTCGGCGCCGGGCCCGACGGCGTCCTATTCTCCAAGGCCGACGACCTCGACGCCTACCGGTCCGGGTCGCTCCGGATCCTCCAACTCGAGGAGGAGGCAGTCACCGTCCGCAACGACGGCAAGACGGGCGAGACCGACCTCATCGCCACCGTGGTGGCAATCCACCACGGTACGGAGACGGTCGCGCGGCTGCGCTACACCCGCCTGTGGGTCCAAGAGGAAAGCCGATGGCGCGTCATCGCGGCGACGTTCGCCCCACACGCCGCGGTACCGGTGGCCGGCCCAGACGTGGTCGATGCGTAAGGACCACGGTCGGGACAGCACTCCCCTGGTGCCGGATGTCTTCAACCCCAGTGCTCAGTCGTACCTCCCGCGGCGAGCGCGGACATCCAGGTGGTTGCTGTGTGATCTGCGGCTCCCACGAGTGGGCTGAGTCACCGCCGTCCCGGATGCCCACCTCGCCAACACCATCTTCGACGTCCGCGCCGCGGCCGGATCCAGTCTGGAGCGCGTCCCGCGCGACGATCCCGTACCGGCACGCTCCGCGAGCCCATCCCGAACTGGTCCCGGCGTTTAGGTGGAGAGGCTTGGGCCAGATCTCACCGAAGGTTCCCGCCGGGCCTTCGGGCGCTCACTAGCTCCTGGTTACGACGGCAAGCGCTAGCGGTCCTCGGCGATATTTCTGTCGAGATGCCGGGAAGACTGACGAGCGTGTGGGGGATCCCGCGGCCCCACCCTGCAGCCGCTACGCCCGCTCGACAGGTTGTCGCAAGATCGTGCGCAGCCTCGACGGCTCGACCCGCCGCGCATCGCTGAGGTAGATCTCGTGGTGCTTCCCGGTCATCCGCAGACCTGCACCGGGAACGAATTTCCCGTGCATCTCAGCCAGGACGTCGACCTCATCGTCGTAGGACCCGACGTGCAACGTTTGCACGCAGAGACCCTCCTCGAGACTCTCCAGCCGTACGTCTTCAAGCCTCACCCCGCGCTGCTTCGCGGCCGCCGCGCTCACAGCGGCAGCGAACATCTGCTCCGTGAGCCAGTCAGGCGTCATGATCATCGCGGTCCAGCACCACTGGGACTTATCGCGCGCGGACGTGAAGGAGGTCATGTCTGCGGCCCACCACAGCGCCTCTAGAGGAGGGACGACATAGTCGCGATCGAGTTCCCGCCTGCTGGTGAACTTCAATCCGTAGGCCACCGGGTATAGGGATGCGAGGGCGTCGGCGTACTTCTGGGACGTGTTGGGGTCGCCCCGACCGTCGATCATCAGGTACCTCATCCTGGGCACCTCGACGACCCTGAACTCGCCGGCACGCGCGCGGTACGCGTCGTGCGACTTCTTGAAGTCGACCTTCACCGGTCGAGTATCTCGCGCCGGGTCGCTCCGCAAGCCCATGGGCTCGCGGAGCGACCCGGTGCGGGATCGACATACGACTCGAGCGCAGCTGCACTGGCAGACTGCTTGCGTGAAGAAGTACAGCCGGGAGGATCAACGCACGATGGCCGTCTGGGCTCTGGATTGCGCTGAGCGCGTCCTGCACCTGTTCGAGGACGTGTGTCCCGATGACTCCCGTCCGCGAGCGGCTCTAGAGGCCGGACGAGAGTGGGTTCGGACCGGCGAGTTCAGCATGGCCGTCATCCGAAAGGCCTCACTCGACGCGCACGCCGCGGCGAAGGACGTGAAGGATCGGGAGGCGGCCGCTTGCGAGGCGGCGCATGCGGCCGGCCAGGCCGTGGCAACCGCGCACGTTCCGCAGCACGCGTACGGCGGAGCTTGGTACGCGTTGAAGGCGATCGCTGCGACCGGCGGCGAAGACGTTCTGCAGCGGCTCAGCGTCGAGCGCGAGTGGCAGGCCCATCAACTTCCCGGGCACCTGCGCGACGAAGTAATGGACCGAATTCAGATCGAAGAACGACGGACCGGGCCGTTCATTCGCATGATCAAGGGGCCTGGCTTCTGATCCGGGTTCATGAGGTGGTCGCCAACGGCGACGTTGGCCGAACAACATCCGTACTCGCTGTATCACGACCGTCACCCGGATGGTGACCAGACGGGGATCGGCTACCGGCATGCCCAGTCCGGTGGGCCCAGATGGTGAACCGGCGGCCTTGGCCCCCATGCTCGGGCATCATGAGCGTGATGACTCGGAAATGGGACGCGACGATGGCCGGGGTGCTGAACCTGCCGTCCGGACGAGTCGTGCGTGGCCGCGGCTTGCGCCGACCGATGCCCGAGAGCACGATGCCGGACTTCGGGCTGTACCTGCTCGGGAAACCGCCGGCTGATATGCGCTGGGACACGCGGTGGCTTCGCTGGCCAGACTTCCGGCTACCCGCCGACGAGGCGGACGCTCGGGACGCGTTGCGTGAGGCGTGGACCCGAGCCGGGTACGAGCGGGTGGAAATCGCATGCGACGGTGGACGCGGTAGGACCGGCACCGCTCTCGGTTGTCTTGCCGTGTTGGACGGAGTGCCGGCCAGGGAGGCGGTCACCTTCGTCCGCAAGCACTACCACCCCCGCGCAATCGAAACGCCCTGGCAACGCCGCTTCGTCGTCCGGTTTGGCGAGGAGTAACGGTGCCCCAGTGCGGGATCCCGCACCGGGTCGCTCCGCGAGCCCATGGTCTCCCGGGCGCTCTACGGCTGTCGGTCGTTGAGCTCACTGAGCATCTTGAATCCGTGCGGGTCGACGGTCGCCGATGTCGCCGAGAGCAGCACCACACCTGCTCCCTCCTGCCGGTCGAGACCGATCCAGCTGCGGAAGCCGCCGGTGCCGCCGTTGTGCCAGGTGATCTGGTGATTCCGGTGGGTGAGGGTGATCCACGCGGCGCCGATGGAGACTCCTCGACCCGAGAACGGGGATACTGGGTCAAGGGCCGCGAGTCCCGGGGCGGTGCCGTCCAGCAAGGCTTGGGTCAGTCGGGCCATGTCGTTGATCGACGCGCGGAGTCCTCCAGCCGGTGCGATGGCCGCGCCGGTCCAGGGCGCGCGCGGTGTACCGCGTCGGCTGCGACCGGGCAGGGCGGTGGGCCGTAGCTCCTCGACGGTGGCCGGCGCATACAGGCTCGAGAGCCCCAGCGGGCCGACCAGGCGCTGGCGGACGAGCTCGGGATAGCCGACCCCGGCCGCATGGGCCAGGGCATGGCCAAGCAGCTCGAAGCCGAAGTTGGAGTAGCGAGGGCTGGGGCGTCCCACTCGCACTCCACGAGCCTGCTCGAACAGGGCCTCGACATCCTCGCCGTACGGATTGGCGCCGTGCCGCCACAGGTCGAGGGTTCGGCGTAGCGGGGCGGCCGACCGCGGCAGTCTCGGCAGCCCTGAGCGATGCGTGCTCAGCGCAGCCAGGGTCACGCGTGCCACCGCGGTGTCGGCAACCGGCAGGAGGTCTCCCAGCGTCGTTGAGGTATTGATTTCGCCGCGAACCATTGCGTCGGAGTAGAGCAACCCGGTGATGGCCTTGGAGACCGAGCCGATCTCGTAGTCCGCCGCGAGTCCGGCACCGAGGCTCGCGATGCGGGAGTCTTCGCTGGACACGACGGCGATCGCAGCGACGTCGTGGTGGCGGCCCAGGGTCGCGCGAAGTCGGGCGGCCAGCTCCCGGTCACCGTGGACCTCGGTCACGACTGCGACCCGAAGAAGCGAGGACCGCCGTACTTCTTGTGCACTGCCTGCTTCGACACCCCCAACGCCGCTGCGACCTGCGTCCAACTGGACCCCTGGTTCCTCGCACGCCGCACCAGCACCGTGGTGACCCGCTCGAGCTCTCCAGTTGCGTACGATGTCGCGCGCAGGGCCGCCAGCGGGTCGTCGCTGTCGGTCGCACGGACCAGGGCCAACAGGTCATCGAGGTCCATGAGTCAACTATGGTTGACAAACCTCCCATCGTCAACTGGTATTGACGATGCTCGGATGTCCGTCGCCCCAAGACGAGCCCGAGACGACGTGAGAGAGGCCGTACGCCGATCGGCGGGAGCGTGCCACAGTGGGATGGGCTCGCGGAGCGACCCGGTGCGGGATGGGCTCGCGGAGCGACCCGGTGCGGGATGGGCTCGCGGAGCGACCCGGTGCGGGATGGGCTCGCGGCCGGCTCGCCGACAAGCGTTCGCAGCCGGCTTCTCTACCGGGGCGGCGACAGCGACCAAGTGCGCGCTCTCTGTCGCCAATGCGTCACAGATCCGACTAGGTTGTCGGCAAGTAGCAGGCCGCATCCCCTGGCCGGCTCGGCAAGGAGCTCATCGACCGCTCGGTGAACCGGCGGCGTCTTGATTCGCACGCGGAGTCTGCCTGGCTCCCCGTCGCCGTGCTGCGCCCAACCAGGAGCGACATCAACGTCTGGAAGGGCGGCCCCTGGCGCTAGCCGGACGCACCCGCACACCTGTTCTCCGACGACGACTGTCAGGAGGAATGGGGATGCGACCACAGACCTGCGACCTCGCGGTTCGCGAGGAGAAGCTCGAAGCGCTACAGAAGAAGCTCACCGAGTCCGTCGGTGCGCTGGTGACCGGGGATGACTGGAAGCGTGCGCTGGAGTTCGCCGCGAAGTTCCGCTCCCGTTCCTTCAACAACACGATGCTGATCTACGTCCAGCACTACGCGGCGTTCCAGCAGGGCCGGGTGCCCGAGCCGGTGCCGAGGTACGTCGCCGGCTTCCGCCAGTGGCTCAGCCTCAACCGAGCAGTGATGAAGGGCCAGTCGGGCTACGCGATCCTCGCGCCCGTTACCGCTCGGTTCGCTTCCTCGAATCCTGCCGACGCGGACTCGTGGCGACGTCTCGCCCGCGGCGAGAAGCCGGGCTTCGGCGAGGCTGTCCGCTCCAAGCTGGTTGGCCTCAAGCCTGCACACGTCTGGGACATCTCCCAGACCGACGGTGAGCCGATCCCCGAGACGCCGCGCCCCGCCTTGCTCCAAGGCCAGGCACCGGATGGCCTGTGGGACGGCCTTGCCGACCAGATCACCGCGCACGGGTTCGAGCTGCGTCTCGTCTCGGATGCGAGGTCGATTGGTGGCGCCAACGGATTGACCGACTACATGACCCGCGAGGTGTCGGTGCGGATGGACATGGACGACGCCGCCCAGGTCAAGACGCTGGCCCACGAGCTCGGGCACGTCATGCTCCACGGACCTGACAACGCCGACGCCGCCATGCACCGTGGCATCGCCGAGGTCGAAGCCGAGTCCGTCGCCCTCATGGTCGGCGCGGCGCACGGGCTGGCGACCGACGACTACACGATCCCGTACGTCGCCTCCTGGGCGTCGAGCGTGCCGGGCAAGACGCCCGTCGAGGTCGTGCAGTCCACCGCCGAGCGTGTGCGGGGTTCGGCGGTCACGATGCTCGACAAGCTCGACACCCCGCAGGTCGGCGACGGCAACCCGCCCGGACTCGACCGCGAAGCGCTCGCTGCTGGGCGTGGGGCAGCACCAGTGCAAACGGTCGCTCAGCGGCAGGTGGAGACGATCGGGCTATGAGCATGATCAACGCTGCCGCCCCGTACCGGCGCGACGACCGCCAAGCGGTCCGCGTCCCCGTGGTCATGCCGCTGGTCGAGGTCGACGTCGACGAGGAGGGCTTCCTGACCGTCAAGCTCGACCACGAGCCCTACTCCGCCGACGGATCGCTCACCCGCGACGACCTCCATCGAATACTCGACGAGATCGCCGCCGACCTGGGGACCGCCGTACGGGTCGAGGTCCACGAAGGCGACGGGAACACCTTCACCGACATCGTCACTCCTGCCCGTCCACGCCTGCGGATGGTCAGGCCCGTGCGCGAGTCGGCGGCCACGGTCGGCGAGGTGACCGGCGGCGGGTTCCAGGCAGGCGAGGAAGTCGCTGTCGCCGTGGTGGTCGCCCATCAGGTGGCGAGCACCGACGGCACCGCCCGCCTACGCCTGCCACCAGCGCTGCTCGAAGCTCACCCGGGTCTGGTGGTGTTCATGGGGAAGCGGTCCGGAACCGTCATGGTCAGCGCGCGTGCCGATGGTGGTGCGGCGTGAACCCTCGCGGACAGGGAGTCGACGACGACCTGGTCAATCTCGGCCTCATCCTCATCGCAGCCGTCGGCGTGATCGCGGCCATCCTGCGACTCGCCGGGTCGGCCGCCGCGTGGGTGTCAGGCGCCGCACAGCCGAACGGCGGTTGGGAGGCCGGCTTCCGGGTGCTCACCCACCCCGCCGACCCGGCCAGCGCCCTCGACGCCGAGGGCCTTGCGGCCTGGGTCTACTGGCTTGTCCTGGTGCTCATGGTCTCGGCGGTCATCGCCAGCACCCTCGTGCTGTGGCGACGGATCGGCGCGGTGAGGCACACGACGTCGCATGATCCCCGCCGACTTGCAGGGGTCGCCACTGGACGCGACGTACGAGCGGTTGCATCGGATAGGGCGCTGCTTGCGCGTGGCCGGATGCTGCGACCGTCCCTCGACAAGCCGGAGCCCTCCGACGTCGGCTACCTCCTCGGGCGCTCGCGGGGTCAGGGCGTCTGGGCGTCGGTCGAGGACTCGATCCTGGTGCTGGGACCGCCCCGCTCGGGCAAGGGCCTCCACGTCGTCATCAACGCGATCCTCGACGCCCCCGGCGCGGTCATCACGACCGCCACCCGACCCGACAACATCGCAGCCAGCCTCACCGCTCGCCAGGAGCGAGGACCGGTCGCGGTCTTCGACCCTCAACGGCTTGCCGAGGGTCTACCGGCTGGCCTTCGCTGGTCACCCGTGCGTGGCTGCGAAGACCCACTGACCGCGATGATCCGAGCCACCGGCCTGGCGTCCGCAACCGGCTTGTCGGCCGGAGGTGTCGAGTCCGGCGGCTTCTGGGAAGGCAAGACCCGTACAGCCCTCCAGGCGCTGCTCCATGCGGCCGCCCTCGACAATCGCAGTCCCCGCGAGCTGTTCGGGTGGACGCTGTCGCCGTCTGCGGCGGCAGACGCGGTGGCGATCTTGTCGGGCAACCCCAAGGCTGCACCCGGTTGGGCCGACTCGTTGGAGTCGATGATCCACTCAGACCCCCGCACCCGAGACTCGATCTGGATGGGTGTCTCTCTCGCCCTGACCTGCCTCGCCGACCCACGAGTCCTTGACGCCGTGTCCCCGAACCCCGGCGAGCACTTCGACCCCATCGACTTCCTGACCAGCAACGGCACCCTCTACCTCCTCGCCACCGGCGCAGGAGCTGGCGCCTCCTGGTCACTCGTCGCAGCCTTCATCGAGGACCTCGTCGAGACCGCCCGCCACCTCGCGGCCGCATCACCCGGCGCGCGCATGGACCCACCGCTACTCCTGGCACTCGACGAGATCGGCAACCTGTCGCCGCTGCCGTCCCTGCCCGTCCTCATGGCCGAGGGCGGCGGCACCGGGATCACCACGATGCCCGTGCTTCAGTCCCTCTCCCAGGCGCGAGACAAGTGGGGCGACCACGCAGCTGGCGCCATCTGGGACGCCTCCATCGTCAAAGTCGTCCTCGGCGGCACTTCGTCGGCGAAGGACCTCCAAGACCTCTCCGCCCTGATCGGCGAGCGCGACGAGAAGACCGACACCGTCTCCGTCGGCGACTACGGCTCCCGGTCGCTCCAACGCTCCGTGCGACGAGTGCCGGTGATGCCGCCAGAGGTGATTCGCACCCTGCCATTCGGCACCGCTCTCGTACTGCTCCGCAGCGCCCCGCCGCTAGTCACCGACCTACGTCCTTGGACGGCTCGCAAGGAAGCCGAGCGACTCCGCGATCAACGAACCCAGGTCGAGGCGGCACTCCGCCGCCGCTAGGAAAGCAGTCTGGCGACCGCATCCAGGTCGCGGTCGTGATTGCGAACGATCTTGCCGCGCTTGTTCTCAAAGGCTTCCAGGGATATCACCACCAGCCGGAGGCCGTGCTGAGGAATGAGCTGACGGCGCCGCTCGTCATACAGCGCTCGCTGTTCACCGCGAGACACGCCCGAGACCGTGATCCTGTCGGGCTTGTCGAAGAACGCGACCGCCTCGGTGTGCTGCCGCTCGTAGAACTCGACAACGAGGCTGCGACTGGGCCAGTAGGCATCCACCGGAAGTGCGGTTGCTCTCCCAGTTTTCGGAGACGGGTCACCAAGAAGCCACGGGAACCTGTGTTGGCGTAGGCCCGCCTCTCCCAACGCCTCGTCACAAAGATCGACGACGTAGAACTCGTCGCTCTGTGCGCGGCCACGACCACTGCTCTTCATCGGCAACGAGCGTAACCATCCAGGCAGATCGTCACCGCTGCACACCTGACTCCTGAGAGCGGATGCCATCCGGGCACCGCCCGACGTCAGGAGTCAGACGATGACGATTCCCACCCAGATGAGCCTCCACGGGTTCATCGCGACAGCGCCGGAGCTCACGTTCACCGGCAAGGGTCACGCCCGGTTCTTCTGCCGGGTCGGCATCGAGCAGCACCGCAAGGAGGTCGACGGGTCGTTCACCAAGCTCGACCCCGTCTTCTGCGACATGGTCCTGTTCGACCGTGCGGCCGAGCGGGCCTACCCGCGGTTCAAGCCGGGCGACCAGATCGTCGCTTCCGGCTACATCCACGAGTACGAGCAGGAGCGACCCGGCGGTCCCAGCGAGATCCGCGAGCAGTTCGTCGCACGCCGGATCGGACACGACTGCGCCCGCACCCGCTACGTCGTGGACCGCAATCCTGCCAAGCAGCCCGACCCTCCGACCAACGAGATGAACGTGGTCAACGAGCCGGCCCAGGCCGTCAGCTTCTGAAGGCCACCGTGATGAGCACCGACGTCGAATCCGACCAGCAGACGCTGGAGTTCGAGGGCGGCGACTCGTTCGAGGAGTTCGGCGGCCCCGACGCTGTCTTCGGGACCGCCGACTTCGACGATGAGCGCCCGCTGCGCCCGATCAACTGGAACCTCCTCACGGCGGACGAGGCATTCGATGAGTGGCACGACCTCGACGCGTGGGTGGACTGGCTGCGGCACACCTACGGCCTGCCGCCGACGGTGATCCCACCGCTGTGGCATCGCCACGACGAGCTGATCTGGGAACTCTCTGCACTCCACACCCACTGGCTCAACGCCTACGACCCCGATGGCTCGCCGTCAGCACCTCTCGCCTGGCATCGAGACTTCGCCGAGGCCCGAAACCGGCTACGCGAGTGGGTGTCCCTGTGCGGTACGCGGCTGGACCGTGACCGGCCGACCCGGCAGACCGCGTGGCCCGGAGAAGCCCCGTACGAGCCCGCGCCGGAGGTCGAGATCGTCGACCGACGAGCCGACTTCACCGCGTTCGTCGCCGAGGACCTCACCGTCCGCAGAGCGATCGAAGACGCGGTTCGCTTCGCTGCGTAGCCGCGCACCCGATAGACAGCGGGACTTTCCACCGGCTTGTCCACAGACAGGACTACGCGTTCTCGGCGTCCTCGATCGACCACTCCACGGTGGAAGACATGCCGACCATCTCCGGCCCCCGAAAGGACTCCCCCATGCTGCTCGCCCACGCGGTGACCCTCGCCGAGGCCCGCTCCTACGTCGCCGCCCTGGCCGACAACGCACTCTCAACTGATGCGTCGATCGAGTACGACCGCGTGTTGCTCCAGATCGACTTCATCCACGGCGACTACATCCCCGGCATCAGCCCGGTCCCGGTCACCGACCGCGACGTGCTCTTCGAGGTCGCGGAGTCGGCGATCGAGGACCTCGTCAGGCACGGCATCGACTCCCTGACCGTCGAGCTCGTCCTCGACATGCTGTGGGCCGCCCGAGAACTGGATGCGCCCTGATGTACGGCGAGACCAGCGGGATGCTCCGCGACGCGCTGAGTGAACTGCTGCGGCAGCACCGCATCCAGCAACGCATCGGCGGCGCCGGCCTGCACACGGTCCCCGAGACCACGACTCCCGATGAGCGGAAGGTGATCGGTGAGCAGATCGCGCGCTACCGCTACGCCGTACTCGTCTGGAGCCACCAGGCGATGTGTGCCGCCAACCCGCGCATCAATTTCGAAGGAAGCACCGGCCGCACCCGTGGCCCTGCCGAGGAGCTGCGCTATCGCCTGGAAGCCACTCTCGCCGCGATCGAGGTCAACCTGCCGACGATGGACGAGCTGGTCACCGAGCAGCCGTTCGCGCTCGTCGACACTTGGCGTCAGGCGGCTCGTGCTTGCGTGCTCGGCGAGCACGACTTCGCCAACGGCGTCGGGTACGGCCGTCTGTCCGAAGCCCAGTGCCTGACCGTCATCAAGGACGCGGCCGACGTGGTGCGTGCGGTCGTCAGCCTCGACCGTCGCTATGCCAACATCCCCGGCTGGCAGGCACTCAAGGAGCCGGGCCGCCTTGGACGTGCGGCCGAGACGTGCGTGACACGGGCGGGATACGGCGAGTCGGACTACACCGTCGACCTTCGCGGATGGCGGCCCGAACCAACGCTGATTGAAGGACCCGGGCTGCCCGGCATCACCGGCGTACTCCAGGCCCAGCACAACCTGCTCATCCACCTGGGAACATTCCCCACCGCCCACAACCTGCGTGTCGTGCTCGACTCCCAACGCATCGTCTCGCGTGAAGCGGCCCGCCGACTCCAAACCGTCGACCCGACCGTCGCGGTCCGGTGGGAGCGACGCGCTGAGAGCTACGGGCGACTCGTCCACGAGACCCGTGACCTCGGCGGGATGGTCGGCAACGGTGGACCCGCCGCCGGCCAAGGCTCCGTCGCCGCCGCCCGCATGGAGAAACTCGGCCGAGACGGACTTGCCGATCCCCCGCAGAAGCGTCGGCTCCAGCGGGTCAGCGCGGGCATCGACGACCGGATCTGCAACGTGATCGAGCACGGCGTCGCCCAGCGCCTCTACTTCCAGCGCATCAACGTCCCCGGACTCGACGACCACAACGGCGAACTCGTCCGCGTCACCCGGCAGACGTTCGTGTCCATCACCTCGCCCGTGCAGACCGAGCTGCTCGCAATCGTGCGCAGCGACCTGCGGCCCACACCTATCCAACGAAAGGCGCCGAAAGGTGCAGCGCAAAGCCGCCTCGACTTCGAGGCCGCGTTGCACCACCGGCCACCACCGAGAGGAGCGAGCCCTGATGTCCCGTCGATCTGACACCCCGTCCACCGCGGACAGCGGCGACAAGGAGATGCCCTTGGCCCTCGTCGTCCCGCTTCCCCAAGACCCCTTCCTCAACACCGAGGACGCCTGTGGCTATCTCGGCGTCCCGAAGGCCACGCTGCTGACCTGGCGGGTCCGTCGTCCCGGCTATGGCCCACGTGCAGTGAAGGCGGGCGGCAGGCTCAAGTACCGCCTGTCCGAGCTCGACCGGTGGCTCCGGGATCACGAGGAGTCGTTCGCACTCGGCGACGACAACGAAGGCGCCGACCCCGCCTCGGATGGCGGCCGGCAGGTTCGGAGCCGCAGCCGCGCAAGCCGGGTGCGGAGTGGAGCCCTCCGGACAGCGCAGCCCTGACGGGATCCGGTACACGAAAGGAATCAGAGATGGCCCGACAGAAGTTGGTGGTCGGCACCTACGGCGACATCAACTGCACACAGCGTGCCAACGGGACGTGGCTGGCTCGTGCCCGCTATTGCGATGTCGACGGCGTCGTCCGCGAGTACCGCAAGAGCGGCGAAACGAAGAACAAGGCAAGGGCCAACCTCAAGGCATTCTTCGTCGAGCACACCGGCACGTTCGGCGATGGTGCCATCGCTCCCGACGACACGGTTCAGGAACTGCTTGACCTCTGGTTCGCCAAGATGGAAAAGGCCGACGGCAGTCCCAACTCGGAGACCCTGGAGCGTTACCGTTATCACCTGCGTTGGGTGCTCGACAGCGACAAGACCGAGCACCCTCTGGGTGCCTACCAGCTGCGACACGTTCGGCCCGTCATCATCCAGGCGGCTCTGGACAGCGCCGGAGTCTCAGCGGACATGCGCAAGCGGATTCGCAGCGTCCTGGTGCGGGCCTTCAACATGGCGATCTTCCACGAGGCGCTCAACGGCAACCCGGCAACAGCCGTCCCGTCAGTCCCTGTGCCGAAGGTCAAGAAGAAGCCGGTGGCGGTCGAGGACCTTGACGCTGTGCGTGCGGCCATCCGTGAGTGGGCGAACGCCGAGCGGCGCAATGGCCCCAAGAGTGTCGACCTCCCGGACATCGTCGACATGCTCATCGCCACCGGTATGCGGATCGGCGAACTGCTCGCCCTGCGCTGGTCCGACATCGAGCTGACCGCCCCTCCCGCGCGCCGCGACGACGAGACCTGGTTCCCGTGGCTCATGGTCAACGGACAGATCACCTCCAAGGGCAAGCGGGTCAACTACGGCAAGACCCACGCCGCGATCCGCCCCATCGCACTCCCCGACTGGGCCGTTGCCATCCTGCGCCGACGCAAGCTGGAGCAGCCACCGAACGACATCGACGCAGTCTTCGCCAGCCGCAACGGAACCTGGCACTTCCCCGGGAACGTCCAGAGCCGGCTGTGGCACATCCGCCAGCTCGACGAGTACGCCGACATCGCCGCGCTCAGCGACGTCTCGCCCCACTCCTTCCGCCGGACAGTGGCAACCGAGATCGACGACGTCTACGACGCCGACGCCGCCAAGGATCAGCTCGGCCACACGTCCAAGACGGTCACCGAACGGCACTACATCAACCGCCGGCTCGTGGTGCCGGACTACCGCGCCGCGACGGAGCGGCTTGCTCCTCGGACTGAGCCCACCGACGATCCCGAAATCGGGCTCTGAGAGCCCTCAGACCCTCGGAACGGCCCCTGACCCCTCTTCGCACTACGCGTCGGCCCAGGGGCCGTTCTTCGCGTTCTCAGGGGTCTCCACGCCAGGCAGCGGGGCGCTCGCAAACTCAAAGTGCGCCCAAAGTGCGCCCTAAGCCCCGATTTTCGAGGCCGGCGCCAACACCCCGACTTGCATCACCGCAGGTCAGAGCCGGTTTTCGTCAGCAAGGCGACGCATTCGACGTGGTGCGTCATCGGGAAGACACTGATGATCCTGAGCGTGAGCGCGATCCCTTGCGGTCGGCTGGGCTCAGGAGGCGAAGGCGGCCTCTGACCTGCGACGATGTCGTCCCTGGGGATTGCGGGCGACGGAGCGGTAATGCGGGCCCTTGCGAATCAAAGCGAGCCCATTCCGAGCCCTGCTCTTAGTAGGCTCCGACGGTCGCAAACGATTGCAGCCAGCCATCCTGGCCTGGCGCCGGGCACCTCGCGGAGGGCGTCGTACTCATCGCCGACCTCGAACGAATTCCCCATGCCCTGCCGCCGTCTCCGGCCAGGTCAGCTTGGTGGCTGACCCGGCAGCGCGACGGTCAGCAGCACTGCTGCGTCGCCGATCGCCTCGAGATCGTGTCGTGCCGGCGGGATCACCAAGTGATCGCCTGCCTCACCGTCCCAGGTGGCGCTACCGGCGTGGAGCCTGACGCTGCCGTGCAGCACGTGCAGCGTCGCCTCGCCGGGACTCTCGTGCTCGCCGAGCCGTCGCCCGGCGGCGAGGGCGACGAGTGTCTGGCGTAACGCATGTCCTCGTCCGCCGTGGAGGGTGTGGGCGCTACGGCCGGCGCTGCTGTTGTTCGCCTCTTCCAAGTGCTCGAGCACGAGTGCGGTCAGGGAGGTGCTGTTCACGGGCCGTCCTTCGATCGATGGCTGTTGCGGCCGCCCTGGAGGCGACGTCGGTGTCGGAGCAGAATCCTGATCCGGAGCGCTTGAGGCAAACCAGGCCGAGAAGCGTGAGCTCCGCGTCCACCACGGCCAGTCGACGCTGCTCGGCCTGGATGAGGAAGGCACGTACGGCAGCGACGGGCGTGTCGGGCGACACGGTGCGACCCGACAGGACGGCGTACACCAGGGCCCGATGGTCCCCGGGGACGTCCGTCACGTCGCTGCGGGTCAGCGTCCCGCAGAGGGTCTCGCCGTGGGTCAGCAGGATCATGTGGACGTGGTCGTCGGCCAGGGCCGCGTGAACGTCGTCGATGGAAGCATCATCTGCTGGCAGGCTCTTGGGATGGGTGACCATGATGTCTCCGGCCACGCCCACCGCCGGTGGATCCTGGTCATCGGTCCCGACGAGCACCTCGTGGTCGATGGGGCTCGCGAACCTCATCCTCCGACCTGGTCCCAGCCGCGCCGTGTCGGCGTGCTGCCGGGCTGGCCGGGGCGGGAGTCGCGAGAGCGGTAGACGATGTACGGGCGGGTCAGGTACCCGATCGGCGCGGAGAAGACGTGGACGAGCCGGGTGAAGGGCCACAGGGCGAAGAGGGAGAAGGCGACGAGAGCGTGCAGCTGGAACCCGATCGGGGCCTCGCCCATCAGCTCGGCGTCGGGCTGGAAGGCCAGGAAGGAGCGATACCAGACCGAGACGCCCTCACGGTAGTTGTACTCCCCGCCCAGGCTGAAGATCGACCCAGCGATGGTGTTCCACATGCCGAGGACGATGGCGGCGCCGAGGAAGGCGTACATGACCTTGTCCATGGGCGTGGTGGCGCTGAAGACCGGGCCGACCGTGCGCCGGCGGTAGATCAGGATGGTCATTCCGACCAGTGCCATGACGCCCGCCACGAGACCACCAGCGACGGCAACGAGGTGGTAGAGGTGGTCATCGATGCCGACGGCCTCGGTCCATGACCGGGGCACGAGCAGTCCGATCACGTGTCCGCCGACGACGCCGAGCATGCCGAAGTGGAACAACGGCGAGCCCAGGCGCAGCAATTTGTCCTCGTAGAGCTGGGAGGAGCGGGTGGTCCAGCCGAACTTGTCGTAGCGGTAGCGCCAGGCGTGTCCGATGACGAACGTGGCGAGGCAGACGTAGGGCACGATGACCCAGAGCAAGGTGTTCACCGTGGGGCTCCTACGGGGATCGTCGCGGTGGAGATGAGGGTCGGGCCGGTGGACAGGGCCGGGTCTGCGCCGTAGCCGGACAGTCCCACCTCCTCGGCCGGTGGGCCCTGCTCGACGAGTCGGCGTACGGCCTCGGCCTCGTCGCCGGCCAGCTCTCGCAGGGTGCCCGAGACAGCCGTCAGGGCGCCCGCCCATGGCGAGCCCACCGAGCCGTCGTCGTTGCGCCAGCCGGCGAGTGCGATGCGCAGCATCTCGACCCCCGCCCGGTGGTCCTCGAGCAGCTGCCGGGCGATCGTGGCGTCCACCGTGGCGCCGAACTGCAGGACGGCACACAGGTGGTCGGGCAGCTCGCCGTGCTCCTCGGACCACTCGACGCCGCCGCTGCGGTAGGCGTCCTTGAACGCCACCAGGGCGGCTCCGCGCCTGCGCGTGTCGCCGTAGGCGAAGTAGGTGAGGTAGAGCGCGCACTTGCGGGTGTGGTCGAAGGTGGCGACGTAGTCCTGCTGCAGCTCTGCCAAGGTCCGCCCCCGCATGCTTTCGATGAGCGGGGCGAGGTGGGGATCGTCGGGGACCAGTGCCTCGAGCTCGTCGAGGGAGGAGACCAGCTCCTGGGTCGGGTAGTCGAGCAGGACCGAGCAGACGGCCCAGGTCCTCGCCGCGTCCTCGCGACGATCAGCGGAGCTCCCGCGGCGGAACCTCATCGGTCGCCTCCGCCCTCACGCGGGGGGAACAAGCCCTCAGGTGTCCCCTTGCCGTCCCAGTTGAGGAGGTTCATTCGCGACGACTTGTCGTCCGGTGAGGCGACCGAGTCGGCGGTCTGTCGGTCCTGGAGCATCCGGAAGTTCTCCACCGCCACCGGCGTCGGGTAGCCCGCACCCTCGCCCAGCAGCGCCTGGTCGTAGTACGAGCCGGCGGCGTCGAAATCGACCGAGCAGTCGGTGGCCAGCTCCTCGAGCGCGTGGGCCTGCTCCGCGTGGGCCAGAGGGATGACGTAGCGGTCGGCGTACTTCGCGATCGCCAGCAGGCGGAACATCTCGTACATCTCCTCCTCCGTCATGCCGACGGCGGCGGGGATGGACGGGTCGGTCTCACGCCCCAGGTTGATGTCGCGCATGTAGGACCGCATCGCGGCGAGCTTCTTGAGCACCCCGGTCACGGGCTCGACGTCGCCCGCCGTGAAGAGGTTGGCGAGGTACTCGACGGGGATCCGCAGGGTGTCGATCGCGGCGAACAGGTTGCCCCGGTCCTCCGCGTCCTCGCCGGTCTCCTTGACCACGTCGACCACGGGCGACAAGGGCGGGATGTACCAGACCATCGGCATCGTGCGGTACTCCGGGTGCAGGGGCAGTGCGACCTTGTAGTCGGTGATCAACCGCAGCACGGGCGACTTCTTCGCCGCCTCGATCCAGTCCGCCTCGATGCCCGCGGCACGAGCCTCCCGCTCGATCTCGGGGTCGCGGGGGTCGAGGAAGACCTTGCGCTGCGCCTCGTAGAGGGCGTGCTCGTCCTCGACCGCGGCAGCCTCGAGGACCGCGTCGGCGTCGTAGAGCATGAGCCCGATGTAGCGCAGCCGACCCACACAGGTCTCCGAGCACACGGTCGGGATGCCGACCTCGATACGCGGGTAGCAGAACGTGCACTTCTCGGCCTTGCCGGTCTTGTGGTTGAAGTAGACCTTCTTGTAGGGGCACCCCGAGACGCACATCCGCCAGCCGCGGCAGCGGTCTTGGTCGACGAGGACGATGCCGTCCTCTTCTCGCTTGTAGATTGCACCGGAAGGGCACGACGCGGCGCACGAGGGATTCAGGCAGTGCTCGCAGATGCGCGGCAGGTAGAACATGAAGGTCTCCTCGAACTCGAGCTTGACCTTGTCCTCGATGCCCTTGAGCATCACGTCGCGCGCCGCGTGCTCCTGCGAGCCGCCCAGGTCGTCGTCCCAGTTGGCCGACCACTCGATGTTCATGTCCTTGCCCGAGATCAGCGACTTGGGCCGAGCGACGGGGAAGGTGTCGGTCTGCGGGGAGTTGAGCAGAGTCTCGTAGTCATAGGTCCACGGCTCGTAGTAGTCCTCGATCGAGGGGAGCTTGGGGTTGGAGAAGATCGTCAGCAACTTCTTCCAACGCCCACCGGCGCGCAGCGCCAGGCGGCCGTTGGGCTTGCGCACCCACCCGCCCTGCCACTCGTCCTGGTCCTCGTACGTCCGGGGGTAGCCGAGGCCGGGCCGGGTCTCGACGTTGTTGAACCAGACATACTCGGTGCCGGTGCGGTTGGTCCAGGCCTGTTTGCAGGTCACCGAGCAGGTGTGGCACCCGATGCACTTGTCGAGGTTCATCACCATCGCCATCTGGGCCATCACGCGCATGTCAGTACTCCACCTTCGCGGTCCGCTTGCGGATCATGGTGACCTCGTCACGGTTGTTGCCGATCGGGCCGATGTAGTTGAAGAAGTAGGACAGCTGGGCATAGCCGCCGACGATGTGGTTGGGCTTCATCAGGACGCGCGTGAGGCTGTTGTGGATCCCTCCGCGCTTGCCGTCGCGCTCGGTGAGCGGCACGTCGATGAGCCGGTCCTGGGCGTGGTGCATGTACACGGTGCCCTCGGGCATGCGGTGGCTCACGATGGCCCGCGCAGCGACGACGCCGTTGCGGTTGACCATCTCGATCCAGTCGTTGTCCCTGATCCCGACCTTGGCGGCGTCCCGGTCGGACATCCAGACCGACTGCCCGCCGCGCGAGAGCGAGAGCATGAAGAGGTTGTCCTGGTACTCGGAGTGGATCGACCACTTGTTGTGCGGCGTGAGGTAGCGCACGGAGACGCCGAGCTCGTCCTGCTTGCCGATGGGTTTCTCCCCGAACAGGGCGGTCATGTTGAGGGGCGGCCGGTAGACCGGGAGCATCTCACCCATCCCGAGGAACCAGTCGTGGTCGACGTAGAACTGCTGGCGACCGGTGAGAGTGTGGAACGGCTTCTTCCGCTCGATGTTGATCGTGAAGGGGCTATAGCGCCGCCCACCCGACTCCGAGCCGGACCATTCCGGCGAGGTGATCACCGGCACTGGCGCCACCTGGGTGTCGGCGAAGGTGATCTGCTTGCCCTCGTGCTCGGCAGCGAGGTCGGCGAGCTCGGTGCCGGTCCGCTTCTCCAGGAACCGGAATCCCTGGGTCGCCAGGTGCCCGTTGGAGACCCCTGCGAGGTGGAGGATCGCGTCGGCCATCTGGATGTCGGTCTCGACCCTGGGCTGCCCGTCGCCGGCTCCACCGCGAGCAATGCCGTTGCGCGTGCGCAGGATGTCGATCTCCCGCTTGACGTCGTAGGCGACGCCCTTGGTGAGCATCCCGACGTTCTCCATGAGCGGCCCGATCGACGTCATCTTGTCGAAGATCGCGGTGTAGTCGCGCTCGGCGACCGCGATCACCGGCATCGTCTTGCCCGGGACCGGGTCGACCTCGCCCGTCTTCCAGTCCTTCACCACGCCGTGCTCGCTCGCCATCGCCTCCGGGGTGTCGTGCCACAGCGGCTTGGCGACAACGTCCTTCCGCGTCCCGAGGTGGGTCTCGGCGAGCTCGGAGAACCTCTTGGCGATGACCTTCCAGGCGTCCCAGTCCGACTTGGTCTGCCACGGGGGGGCGATGGCGGGGTTGAAGGAGTGGACGAACGGGTGCATGTCGGTGGTCGACAGGTCGTGCTTCTCGTACCAGGTGGCCGCGGGCAGCACGACGTCGCTGAAGATCGTCGAGGAGGTCATCCGGAAGTCGATGGTCATCAAGAGGTCGAGGCGGCCCTCGGCGGCCTTCTCGGGCCACTCGACGTCATTCGGTCTCTGGTCGGGCGGGGCCTCGACGGCGGTCGCCGCGGAGTCGGTGCCGAGCAGGTGGCGCAGAAAGTACTCGTTGCCCTTGGCTGAGGAGCCGAGGAGGTTGGAGCGCCACAGCGATAGGATGCGGGGGTGGTTGTCCTCGTGCTCGGGGTCCTCCACCGCGAAGCGGAGGGCGCCGTCCTTGAGCTGCTGGGCGACGTAGGAGGGGGCGTCCATGCCGGCCGCGGCAGCGTCGTCGGCGAGCTGGAGGCTGCTGCGGTCGAAGGTGGGGTACGACGGCGACCACCCCAGGCGCACCGACTGGGCCAGCAGGTCCATCACCGACCGCCCCGCGAAGACCCCGGTCCCGGCGTCGAGGTCGTCGGCGCTGAACGTGTCGTAGCGGTACTGCGACGTGTTCACGTACCAGTACGCCGTCTGGTTCATGTGCCGCGGCGGGCGGTGCCAGTCCAGGGCGAACGCCATGTGCTGGAAGCCCATGATCGGGCGGATCTTCTCCTGGCCGACGTAGTGCGCCCAGCCGCCGCCGTTGCGTCCCTGGGTGCCGGTGATGGTGGTGAGCAGCAGGATCGCGCGGTAGATCTGGTCGGAGTGGAACCAGTGGTTGACACCCGCCCCGAGCAGGATCATCCCCCGTCCCTTGCTGTCGATGGCGTTCTGCGCCCACTCCCGCGCGAGCCGGGTGACCTGGCTCGCAGGTACACCCGTGTGCTGCTCCTGCCACGCGGGGGTGGCCGGCACGGCCGGGTCGTCGTAGCCGTGCGGGTCGTCGGCGTCGGTGCGGGGCCACTGCCCCGGTAGGCCCTCGCGTGCCACTCCGTACTGCGCGAGCAGCAGGTCGAGCACGGTCGTGACGACGCGTTCGCCCACCCGGGCCACCGGGACGCCGCGGCGTTCGTGGACGACCTTGCCGTCGGCGGCGTCGAAGCGCGGGAGCTCGACCTCGACGGCCTCTCGGGTGCCGCCCTGGTGGTCGCGATACATGCTGAGCGCGGGGTCGATGTCGCCAAGCTCGAGGTTCCACTTCCCAACGCCCTCCTCGCCGAAGCGGTCGCCGATCGAGCCGTGTGGGACCCGCACTTCGCCGGTGTCGGCGTCGATGAGCGCCGGCTTCCACATGGCGTTCTCGCTCGTCCCGCCGAGGTCGCCCTCGACGAGGAACTTGCCGGGACGGTAGGAGCCGTCGGCGGACGGCTCGAGGCACACCAGGTGCGGCAGATCGGTGAACTGCTTGGTGTAGTCGGCGAAGAACCGGGTGGTGCTGTCGACGAAGTACTCCTTGAGGATCACGTGCCCCATCCCCATGGCGAGCGCGCCGTCGGTCCCGGGCGCCGGGCTGACCCACTCGTCGGCGAACTTCACGCTCTCGGCGTAGTCAGGGGCGACGGCGATGACCTTCTGGCCGCGGTAGCGCGCCTCCGTCATCCAGTGGGCGTCCGGGGTGCGTGTGGTGGGGACATTGGATCCCCACATCATCAGGTAGCCGGCGTCCCACCAGTCGCCCGACTCCGGGACGTCGGTCTGGTCACCGAACATCTGCGGCGAGGCGTTGGGAAGGTCGGCGTACCAGTCGTAGAACGACAGCATCGGGGCACCGATCAGCTCGAGGAAGCGCGCACCGGAGGTGTAGGACACGGGCGACATCGCTGGAATCGGCGAGAACCCGGCGATCCGGTCCGGACCCCAGCGCTTGACCGTGTAGACGTGCGCGGCCGCCACGATCTCAGCCACCTCGTCCCAGCTCGCCCGCACCAGGCCACCCTTGCCGCGCGCCTTCTTGTACACGCGTGCCTGCTCCTCGTCCTGGACGATGGATCCCCAGGCGACCACTGGGTCGCCGTACTGCTGCTTGGCCGCACGGAACATCTCGAGCAGCACACCCCGGACGTAGGGGTAGCGGACCCGGGTGGGGCTGTAGGTGTACCAGGAGAACGCGGCACCGCGGGGACAACCGCGGGGCTCGTACTCGGGACGGTCGGGGCCGGCGCTGGGGTAGTCGGTCTGCTGAGCCTCCCAGGTGATGATGCCGTCCTTGACGTAGACCTTCCACGAGCAGGAGCCGGTGCAGTTGACCCCGTGGGTGGAGCGCACCACCTTGTCGTGGCTCCACCGGTCCCGGTAGAACGCGTCGCCGTCGCGGCCGCCCTTCTTGTGGAGGCTGCGCTGGTCGTCGCTGACCTCCGCCTTGGTGAAGAATCGGCGACCCGAGATCAGGGCCTGCTGCATCGGGCTGTCAAGACTCATGCGGGGACTCCTCGCGGGGCGCTTCGGTTGACTGGTGGACGTGATGGTCTGCGAAGGACTGGCGTGTGGTGACGTCGGCGTGGCAGAGGTTCGGACCGACGAACGGGCTGATGGAGACACCGACGTCGTCCTCGCCGAGCTGGTGCAGAGCCCCGCGCAGCAGGCCCTGATGGATGCCGCACACAACAGCGGTGTTGGCGCGTGCGAGCTCCATGAAGGGGCAGTCGGCGAGAGCGATGCGGCAGGTCCTGCCGCCGTCGCTGGTGGTGAGCTCGGGCGAGTAGCCCCAATCCCGAAGCAGGTCAACGAGGGGGCCGATCTTGCCGAGCCATGCTCCAGGAGATGACGCCGGCGCAGATGCCGACCGGGGCAGGTGGTCGCGTGCCCACCGCTCCCCGGCCTGCTCGGGCGTGTCGCTGGTGCTGAACGACTCCGTCATCAGCTCTAGGAGGCGAAGCAGGTACGTGGCCCGGTCCGCGTCGTCGGCGTGGGGTGGGAGTGCGTACACCTTTCGGGGCCGGCCTACGCCGAATGCCGTGGTGAGGTGCGAGGCGATGATGCCGGCGGCCTCGAGGCGGTCGGTGTGGAACCGCACGGTGGTGGGATGCAGCCCGAGCACCTCGCTCAGCTGGGCCGCCGTCATCCCTCCCGGATCGATGTCGCCCTCGGCCGGGTGATGTTTCTTCAGGGCATCGACGATGGCCCGGCGGACCGGTGAGGCGAGCAGGCCGGCGCCGACAGCGGCGTGAGGCGTCTGCTCGGAGGTCACCTCCTCACCATCACCGGTATTGGAAGGACGGGCAACGGGTCCAAAGTCCCCTATTGAGAGGACCCTCGGACGTGGTCGATGACTCGTGCGGGTGAGGAAATACAGGAGCACGCTTCTCATCCCGCCGCTGAAGCAGCCAGCGCCCGTCATTCAGGAGAGCCCATGGCGTTCGTGAGCCCGCCCAGCCAGGCCCACGACCCGGTGCGCGGTCAGGACGGTACGACTGGCGTCGTGGCACCGGGCCCCACCCGGGTGCTCGTCCTCTCGACCGCGGGCTTCACCCTCATGTTTGCGGTGTGGCTGATGTTCGGGATCCTCGGGAAGCCGATCAGTGCCGAGTTCGGTCTGTCCGAGGTCCAGCTGTCGTGGATCATCGCGGCGGCGGTGCTCAACGGGTCCTTGTGGCGACTCCCCGCCGGGATGATCACGGACCGAATCGGTGGCCGGAAGGTGATGACCTTCCTGCTGCTCGGATCTGCTGTGCCGGCCTACCTTGTCTCAAGGGCCGACTCCTACGCCATGCTGCTGGTGCTGGCCTTCTTCGTCGGTTTCGCCGGCAACTCGTTCAGCTCCGGCATCGCCTGGAACTCGGCCTGGCAGCCGCGCCGTCACCAGGGCTTCGCACTCGGGGTCTTCGGTGCAGGCAACGTCGGGGCCTCGGTCACCAAGTTCGTCGGCCCGCCGCTGATCGCGGGCACCACCGTCGGGGCGACCTACCTGGGCATCTTCCCCGGTGGATGGCGCTTCGTGCCGGTTCTGTACGCCGTGCTGCTGGTGATCATGGCTGCGGCGACCTGGTTCCTCGCCCCGCACGAGGACCGGGCGCCGGGTGCGTCACAGCCGCTGGCCCAACAGCTGACACCCCTCAAGCAGGTCCGCGTCTGGCGCTTCGCGCTCTACTACGTCGCGTTCTTCGGCGCCTACGTCGCCCTGGCCGCGTGGCTGCCGACGTACTACATGGACAACTTCGACGTCTCGCTGCAGACCGCAGCCTTTCTGACCGCGTCCTACATCTTCCCCGCCTCGTTGCTGCGCCCGTACGGCGGTTGGCTCTCCGACCGGTTCGGCGCTCGCCGCGTCATGTACTGGTCGCTGGGCACCATGCTGGTGGTCACGGCGCTGCTGATGATGCCCAACGGTCACATCGTCATCGACCACACCGACGGCCGGGAAACCGAGCATCTCGCCTACGCCATCGGTCTTGCTCCCTTCGCCGTGCTCGTCTTCCTGCTGGGGTGCGCGATGGGCGTCGGCAAGGCGGCGGTCTACAAGCACATCCCGGAGTACTTCCCCGACAACGTCGGCGCCGTCGGCGGTCTCGTCGGGATGCTCGGTGGCCTCGGCGGGTTCTTCCTGCCGCCGCTGTTCGCCTACACCAAGGCGTGGTCTGGGTTCCCCTCGAGCACGTTCTTCGTCCTTTTCGTCCTGACGGTCGTCTGCCTGGCGTGGATGCACTGGACGGTCGTCCACATGTTGCACAACGAGTCGCCCGAGCTGGCGCGACACATCGAGCGGCCGAGCGAGGCCCGTGAGGAGAGCCTGGCATGAACTCCGCGACATCGACCACGTCCGGCGAGTGGTTGGAGTCCTGGGACCCCGAGGACGAAAGCACCTGGGACTCAGGACTCGCCTGGCGGACACTGTGGATCACCACGTTCTGCCTGACCCTGGCCTTCGTCGCCTGGTTCCTGCCCAGCGCCATCATCCCGAAACTCAACTCCCTCGGCTACAGCTTCAGCACATCCCAGCTCTACTGGATGGCTGCGATGCCGGGTCTCTCGGCCGGCTTGTTCCGACTGGGGTGGATGACGCTCCCGCCGATCCTCGGCACCCGCAAGATGGTCTCGCTGACGACGCTGTTGCTGATCGCGTCCACGCTCGGGTGGGGCGTACGCGTGCAGTCCCCCACCGCGCCCTATTGGGAGCTGATGGTCCTCGCTTTCCTCGCCGGCATCGGCGGCGGCGCGTTCTCCGGCTTCATGCCGAGTACGTCCTACTTCTTCCCTCGTACCAAGCAAGGCACGGCACTAGGTCTACAGGCGGGGCTCGGCAACTTCGGAGTCTCGTTGGTCCAGCTGCTCACGCCGTACCTGATCGCCGTGTCGTTCTTCGCCTTCCTCGGCGACAGCCAGGACCTCTCCGTCGCGGGCAAGCCATCGACGGAGGTCTGGTACCAGAACGCGGCCTTCGTGTGGATCCCGCTCATGGTGATCGGCGCAGCACTGGCGTGGACGATGCTCAAGTCGGTGCCGATCAAGGCCAACATCCGTCAGCAGTTCGACATCTTCAGCAACACCGACACCTGGCTGATGACCCTGCTCTACATCATGACGTTCGGGACGTTCTCCGGACTGGCCGCTCAGTTCGGGCTGTTGATGTCGAACCTCTACGGCTCCGGCAACGGTGACATCGTGAGCGGCGCCGGTGCCACCGCGACCGTCCTGATCGACGGGTACGCCGTGCCGGACCCCGTGAAGTTCGTCTTCCTCGGCCCCCTCATCGGAGCCGGAGCACGCGTGGCTTTTGCGCCGTTGACCGACCGCATGGGCGGCGCGGTCTGGACGCTGATCTCCGGGCTCGGCCTGATCGCGTCGATCGCGTACACAATCCCAGCGCTCACCCCGGACCTCAGCTCGACGGCCAGCCTGGACTCGGACTTCGACCAGTTCCTGTGGGGCATGCTCGCGATCTTCTTGTTCGCCGGGATCGGGAATGCCTCGACCTTCAAGCAGATGCCGATGATCTTCGAGCGCCGCCAAGCCGGCGGCGTGATCGGCTGGACTGCCGCGATCGCCGCCTTCGGCCCGTTCTTCTTCGGTGTCGGGATCACCACCATCGGCGCCACAGCGTTCTACGCCGTCGGCATCGCCTGGGCGGTGATGTGTGTGGTGATCACCTGGGTGCGCTATGCACGCAAGGGAGCGCCGCGCCCCAGCTGAGCCGCTCTGCCGCGCACGTGCCGTGGGTCTGCACGGATCGGTGACACCTGGTCAGTGCCGCCAAGGAGTGCCACGACAGGATGTCTGTCGCGCCGTTTCACTTGCTTCCCCGTGCGAAAGCTCGTTCAGCGCGGCCGCGCGCAAACGTCCGCAGGCTCCAGCAGCGCAACGCATTCCGTGTGGCTGGTCATCGGGAAGAGGTCGAGGGCACGCAGGGACGTGAGCCGGTAGCCCTCCTCCAGCAGGTACGCCGTGTCGCGGGCGAGGGCGGCCGGGTCGCAGGCGACGTAGACGACCGCGCGAGGAGCCAGCGCCGCGACCTGTCCGACCACCTGCCGCTTGGCACCCACCCGGGGCGGGTCGAGCACGACGAGGTCGGCCGGGCCGGCGCCGCGGTGGAGCACGCGGTCGACGCGCCCCCGCAGCACCCGGACGCCGAGGTCGCGCAGGTTGTCGCGGGAGAGGTCGGAGGCGACCCGGTCGCCCTCCACCGCCGTCACCCGGCCCTCGGGGCCCACGGCCGGCGCGAGGTAGGCCGAGAAGAGCCCGACGCCGGCGTAGAGGTCGAGCACCCGCTCCCCCGGCCGCGGCGCAGCCAGGTCCATCACCGCCTCGACGAGCAGCCGGGGCGCCTCGACGTGGGGCTGCCAGAAGCCGTCGGAGGCGACGGCGAAGGTGCGGGTGCCGTGGGAGGTGTGCACCGTCTGGTGCACCACCTCGCGGGGCGCGCCCTCCTCGTGCACCACCGCCCCCGGGGCCTCGACGAGACAGTCCTCGACGGGCTCGAGCTCGTGGGAGCGGTGCCGGCGCAGGGCGCGCCGCCCGTCGGGGAGGACGGCGTACCGCATCCGGGAGCGCCAGCGCAGGTCCGGCGGCACCTCCTCGACGACGACGTCGACCTCGAGGCCGGCCAGCCGTCGCATCTGCTCGCGCACCACCTCGCCCTTCAGCGCCCGCTGCCGCGCCGGGGCGACGTGCTGGAGGTCGCAGCCGCCGCAGCGGCCGGGGCCGGCGTACGGGCAGGGCGCGACGACCCGGTCGGGCGAGGCGTCGAGCACCTCGACCGCGTCGGC
Organism: Nocardioides aequoreus; assembly: GCF_000720335.1. Taxonomy (GTDB): domain Bacteria; phylum Actinomycetota; class Actinomycetes; order Propionibacteriales; family Nocardioidaceae; genus Marmoricola; species Marmoricola aequoreus. The sequence goes on from NZ_JOJN01000014.1 coordinate 32,946, forward strand.
GCGCCAGAAGGACTTCTCCAGCTCGGTCACCTCGGCGACCACCCGCTCCCCCGGCAGCGCGTGGCGCACGAAGACGACACGGCCGCTCTCGCCGTGGCGCGCCACCACGTGCCCGCCGTGGGCGATCGGGCCGCAGACGAGCTCCAGCCGGGCGCCCACCTCCGTCGCGGGGCCGTCAGGGGCCGTCACCGGGTGCGGCCGCGGCGCTCGTCGCCGGGGCGCACCCGGGTGAGGTCGGCCTGCGCCCGCTCCTTGGCCACCTGCGAGCTGCGCAGCTGGTAGGGCACCGAGGTGACCATCACGCCCGGGGTGAAGAGCAGCCGGCCCTTGAGCCGCAGCGCGGTCTGGTTGTGCAGCAGTTGCTCCCACCAGCGGCCGACGACGTACTCCGGGATGTAGACGGCGACGACCCCGCGCGGGTTGGCCCGGCGGATCTCCGAGGCGTACTGCACGATCGGCCGGATCACCTCGCGGTAGGGCGAGTAGAGCATCTTCAGCGGCACGTCGATGCGCATCTGGTCCCACTCGTCGACCAGCCGGTCGGTGCGGTCGGCCTCGGCCTGCACGTAGACCGCCTCGAGCACGTTGGGCCGGCTCGCCTTGGCGTAGGCCAGCGCGCGCAGCGTGGGCTTGTGGAGCTTGGAGACCAGCACGATCGCGTGGACCCGCGTGGGCAGGACCTGGTCGTCGTCGCCGATCAGCAGCTCCTCCTCCACCCGGTCGTAGTGCTTGCGGATGGCGCTCATCAGCGCGTAGAAGGTCGCCATCGCGATGATCGTGATCCACGCCCCGAGCAGGAACTTGGTGACCAGCACGATCACCAGAACCACCGCGGTGAGCCCCAGGCCGAAGGTGTTGATGGCCCGCGCCCGCATCATCCGGCGGCGCTCCTGGGGGTCGGTCTCGGTGCGCAGGTGGCGCGTCCAGTGCCGGATCATGCCGAGCTGGCTGAGGTTGAAGGAGACGAAGACGCCGACGATGTAGAGCTGGATCAGCCGCGTGGTCTCGGCCTCGAAGGCGACGATCAGCACGATGGCCATGAAGGCGAGGAAGACGATGCCGTTGCTGTAGGCCAGCCGGTCGCCGCGGGAGCCGAAGGCGCGCGGCATCAGGCCGTCCTTGGAGAGGATCGAGCCCAGCACCGGGAAGCCGTTGAAGGCCGTGTTGGCCGCGAGCACGAGGATCAGCCCGGTGATGACGACGACGAAGTAGAAGCCCGGCGGGAAGTCGGCGAAGATGGCCCGCGCGATCTGCGCGATCACGGTGTCCTGCACGAAGCCGTCGGGCAGCGGGCTGCCGTCGGCCTGGCGCAGCTGGTCGATGGCGGACGGGTCGACGTAGCGCAGCCCCATCTGGCGGGCGAGCACGATGACGCTGACCATCATCGAGATGGCGATCACGCCGAGCAGCAGCAGCGTGGTCGCGGCGTTGCGGCTCTTGGGCTTGCGGAAGGCGGGCACGCCGTTGCTGATCGCCTCGACGCCGGTCAGCGCCGCACAGCCGGAGGAGAAGGCCCGCGCGAGCAGGAAGACCAGCGCCACCGTGGTCAGTGGCTCCTCCCAGCCGGGCTCGGGCTCGACCACCAGGTCGGCGCTCGCGACCTGCGGCAGGCTGCCGTCGGCGAGCTGAAAGAGGCCCAGCACGCACATCCCCAGGATCGCGACGATGAAGAGGTAGGTCGGCACCGCGAAGAAGGTGCCCGACTCGCGCACGCCGCGCAGGTTCATCGCCGCCAGCAGCACCACCATCGCGCTGGCGACCAGCACCTGGTGGTCGTGCACGAAGGGCAGCGCGGCCCCGGCGTACTGCGACGCCGAGGAGATGGAGACCGCGACGGTGAGGATGTAGTCGACCAGCAGCGCGCTGGCCACCGTCTTGCCGGCGCGCGGCCCGAGGTTGACCTTGGCCACCTCGTAGTCGCCGCCGCCCGAGGGGTAGGCGTGCACCGTCTGCCGGTAGGACGCGACCACCGTGAGCATCACCAGGGCGACGGCGAGCGCGATCTTCCAGGAGAAGACGTAGGCCGAGGTGCCCGCGATGGCCAGCATGATGAAGACCTCGTCGGGCGCGTAGGCGACCGAGGAGAGGGCGTCACTGGCGAAGACGGGTAGCGCGATGCGCTTCGGCAGCAAGGTCTCCCCGAGCTGCGAGCTCCGGAGCTTGCGTCCGAGCAGGATCCGCTTGGACACGTCGGTCAGGCCCACGAGAGTCGAGGGTACGACCACACCCGCCCTTCGCGATGCAGGACTGGCACTACTGTGCTGCTGTGCACGTCGTGATCATGGGCTGCGGCCGGGTGGGCTCGACGCTCGCGCGCAGCCTCGAGGACCGCAACCACACCGTCAGCGTCATCGACAGCAACCCCGACGCCTTCCGTCGGCTGGGGCCGTCGTTCAACGGCACCAAGGTCACGGGCTACGGCTTCGACCAGGCCGTGCTGACCGAGGCGGGGATCCAGCGCGGCGACGCCTTCGCGGCGGTGAGCTCGGGCGACAACTCCAACATCATCGCCGCGCGGGTGGCCCGCGAGACCTTCGGCATCGACCACGTCGTCGCCCGGATCTACGACCCCGGCCGCGCCGAGGTCTACCAGCGGCTCGGCATCACCACCGTCGCCACCGTGAAGTGGACGGCCGACCAGGTGCTGCGGCGGCTGCTCCCCGCGGGCGCCGAGCCCGACTTCCGCGACCCCTCCGGCACCATCCGCGTCGACCAGGTGCCTGCCCCCGAGGGCTGGGTGGGGCGGCGCAGCGTGACCTTCCAGGAGCAGTCGAGCAGCCGGATCGCCTGGATCGACCGGCTCGGCGAGGGCACCCTCCCGACGCGGGAGACGGTGCTCCAGGAGGGCGACGTGCTGCACCTGGTGATGCGGGAGAAGGACGCCACCGGCGTCTACGACGTGCTGAAGAAGGGGCCGGCAGCGGAATGAGGGTGGCGATCGCCGGAGCCGGCGCCGTGGGACGCTCCATCGCGCGCGAGCTGATCGACAACGGTCACGAGGTGCTGCTGATCGACAAGTCCCCGCACACCATCAAGCCGGACCGGGTGCCGGAGGCCGAGTGGCTGCTCGCCGACTCCTGCGAGCTCTCCTCCCTGGAGGAGGCGCGGCTCGACCAGTGCGACGTGGTGATCGCCGCCACCGGCGACGACAAGGTCAACCTGGTGACCTCGCTGCTCGCCAAGACCGAGTTCGGCGTGCCCCGCACCGTGGGTCGGGTCAACCACCCCGACAACGAGTGGCTCTTCACCGAGGCCTGGGGCGTCGACGTCAACGTCTCGACGCCGCGCATCATGTCGGCGCTGGTCGAGGAGGCCGTCACCGTCGGCGACCTGGTGCGGCTCTTCACCTTCCGCCAGGGCAACGCCAACCTGGTGGAGATGACGCTCCCGGCCGACAGCCCGTACGTCGGCACACCGGCCGGCCTGGTGCCCTTCCCCGACAACTGCGCGCTCGTCACGATCCTGCGCGACGGCCAGGTCTACCTGCCGGGCGCCGAGCAGCCGATCGAGGCCGGCGACGAGCTGCTCTTCGTCGTCCCCGCCGAGATGGAGGGCCGCCTGGAGATGCTGCTCGCCCCCGAGGAGCACCCCGAGCTGAAGTAGCCCGGGGAGTAGCCGGCTCAGCCGGCCGGGTCGGCCACCGGGGTGCGGTTGCGGGAGAGCAGCCAGACCATGCCGGCCAGGCAGGCGACCTGCAGCGGCCAGCCCATCACCAGCTTGGCGGCGCCGAGGGCCCCGATGGCGGCGTCCTGCGACCACCAGCCGTTGGTGCCGGCGAGGTAGATCGGGGCCTGCACCGCGACGCGGAGCACGCACGGCAGCGCCAGCAGCCAGGTCAGCCGCGAGCACAGCCGCACCGTGGCCCGGTCGTCGTGCCAGGCGGTGGGGTCGCCGGTGACGCTGCCGATCATGAAGCCGACCAGCGGCCACCGCACCAGGATGGTCAGGACCATCACCGCGCCGTAGGCGGCGTTGTAGATGATGCCGGGCAGGAAGTAGGCCAGCGCCTGCTCGCCCTCGTCGCCGCCGCCCGCGGCAGCCCGCCAGGCGAAGAGCGCGCCGAGGCCGATGCCGAAGAGCGCGTTGAGCACGAACTGCACCGACGAGCGCTGCACCAGCCGGACGACGAGCAGCACGGCGGCCACGGCGACGCTCAGCGTGATGGCGAGGCGCAGGTCGCGCTGGGTCAGGAAGACCACGGTGAAGCAGATGGTCGGCACGGCGGCCTCGAGCATGCCCCGGACGCCGCCGAGCGCCTTCGACAGCTGCGCCCGGACCACCTGCTCCACGGTCTGCTGACCGGTGCCGGAGGTCTCGCTCATCGCGGCCGCAGGGCGTAGCGGGGGTTGTACATCACCAGCTCGTCGACGTCGCCGCCGATCCGGCCCGAGACCCGGATGCCGGTGCCGGCCGAGATGCCGGCGATGCGGCGGCGGCCCAGCCAGACGACCTGCAGCCGGCCGGAGCCGTCGTAGAGCTCGGCCTCGAGGGCGGGTACGCCGCCGCGGGGGCGCAGCGTGACGGTCTTGAGGGTGCCCTGCACCGTGACCGGCGTGCGCAGCGGCGCCTCGGCGATGGTGACGAGCCCGGCCTTCGCGGTGTCCTTGCGCAGCTCGAGGGCCTCGTCGCGCTCGGAGCTGGCCCAGCGCGACAGCGAGGAGCGCCAGCGACTCATGCGGGCCTCACGGGGCCGGCGGGCGGTCGGCCGCCCCGTCCTCGGGCCCGTCGGCTGCCTCCCCCTCGCCGTCGGCGCCGTCGACCCGGCGGGCGTCGGGGGGCAGGGTGAGCGGAAGCGGGGTGCCGGGAGGCATCGCGCCGGCACCACGGCGCACGACCACGGAGCGGATGAAGCTCTCCCACGGCCCGGCCTGCTCGGCGTCGACCGCGGGGCGGCCCATCACGTTGGTGCGCAAGAGCCACGTGGGGCCCTCGTGGCCCGCGAAGCGGCTCGCCTGCGTGGCGGGCTCGCCGTCGGGACCCGTCACCGGCACGCGGGCGACCAGCTCGGTGCCGAAGGCGCCCTGCTCCTCGGTGGCGGTGCCGCCCTGGCGGCCGACCTCGGCCGCGAGCCGTGGACGCAGCTCCTCCCACGCCCCGCCGCCGCGGGAGGCGGCGAAGGCGCGCAGCTCGAGGGCGCCCGTGCCGCCGACCAGCAGCACCGACATCACCTCGCCGGTGGACTCGTCGACCTGCAGGCGGAGCTCGGCGTCGGTGGGCGGGGGGAAGAGCAGGCTCCCCAGGTCGACCCAGTCGCCCTCCTCGACGTCGACCTCGGCCACGTCGAAGGGCCCCGTCTCGGGCAGGTCGCGGGATCGCGCGGGGGGCGCCACCTCGTCGGCGGCCACCTCCTCGGTGGCCGCGTCGGCCGCGGTGTCGCCGACCCCGACCTCCGCGGTGTCCTCGACCTCCCCGGCCCTCTTCTTCCGGCCGAACCTCACGATGCTGCGCCCTCCATGTCGGTGGTGAACCCTCCGGTCGAACCGTAGCCGCCGGTGCCGCGCGCCGACCCGCCCAGGTCGTCGGTCTCGACGAAGTCGGCGGTCTCGACCCGCTGCACCAGCAGCTGCGCGATGCGGTCGCCGCGGCGCACGGTGAACTCCTGCTCGCGGTCGGTGTTGAGAAGGCACACCGAGATCTCGCCGCGGTAGCCCGCGTCGATGGTGCCGGGGGCGTTGACGATGGTGATGCCGTGCCGGGCAGCGAGGCCCGAGCGGGGGTGGACCAGGCCGACGTACCCCTCGGGCAGCGCCAGGGCGAGACCGGTCGGGACCAGGGCGCGCTCCCCGGGCGCCAGCCGGCAGTCGACCGCGGCGTGCAGGTCGGCGCCGGCGTCGCCGGGGTGGGCGTAGCTGGGCAGCGGCAGCTCGGGGTCGAGCCGACGCACCGGGATCTGCACCATGGAGCGCGACCCTACCCGCGCGAGGAGTGGCGCCGGGTGACAGGCTGGGGCGCGTGGGCGAGGCGGCCGGCGGGCACTACAGCGAGCGGTTGCACGTGCCGCTCCGCTGGTGGGTGCAGGCCATCATGCTGCTCGCCACGCTGTGGCTCGCCTTCGTCGTGGCGATGCCGGCGTGGGCCGCCTTCGCCGCCACCGCCGCGCTGCTCGCGAGCGTGGGCGGTCTGCTGCTGTGGGTCGGCAGCGCCGTGGTGCGCGTCGCCGATGGCGAGCTGCGCGCCGGGCCCGCCAGCATCCCGGTGGCGCTGCTCGGGGAGCCCGAGGCGCTCGACCCCGAGGCGACCCGCCGCGTGCACGGCGTGGAGGCCGACGCCCGCGCCTACCTGCTGACGCGTCCCTACCTCAAGCGTGCGGTGCGGGTGCCGGTGCTCGATCCCCAGGACCCGACGCCCTACTGGCTGCTCTCCACCCGCCGGCCACAGCGCCTGGCGGCCGCCATCGACGGTGCCCGGCGCGCCGGGGTGGATTCGCCCTAGGGTTGGGTACGGCCACGGGGCCACACCCGGTAGGTCAGAGAGGAAGCCATGGCGAAGAAAGCCCCCAAGAAGAGCGCACCCAAGGACAGCTCCAAGGTCTGGACGGTCTTCTCCCTCGCCGCCGCCCTGCTGGGCGCGACGGTGGCCCGCAAGGCGCTGACGGCGTCGTGGCAGAAGGCGACGGGCAAGAACCCCCCGGCCAACCCCGCCGACCCCGACGTCGACCTGTGGGAGGCCGTGATGTGGGCCGCCGCGAGCGGCGCGGTCATCCAGCTGGTCCGGATGCTCGCCTCGCGTCGCGCCGCGGAGTACTACGCCCGGTCGACCGGGCACCTGCCCCCCGGGCTGGGCAAGGACGACCAGGACGCGTCGCAGGCCGACCCGGCGACCACCTGAGCTCCAGCAGACGCCGAAGGGCCGCCTCCCTCGCGGGAGGCGGCCCTTCGTCGTGTCGTGGTGCGCTCAGGCGCAGTCGACGCAGATCAGCTTCTTCTCGTCGGCCAGCTGGCTGCGGTGGTGCACCAGGAAGCAGCTCATGCAGGTGAACTCGTCGAGCTGCTTGGGCTTGACCTCGACCGCGAGCTCCTCGTGCGAGAGGTCGGCGCCGGGCAGCTCGAAGGACTCGGCGGCCTCCGTCTCGTCCTCGTCGACCTTGCCGGAGTTCTTGTCGTGGCGACGAGCCTTCAGCTCCTCGAGGCTGTCTTCGTTCTGGTCCTCCTCGGTCTTGCGAGGGGCGTCGTAATCGGTTGCCATGGTGCGTCTCCTGCTCCCAGAAAAGTCTGTGCGTCCGCGCGGGCGCCGGGAAGTGGCGGTCCCACCCTCCCCGAGCCTCGCTGCTCGGCCGTCTCGCGCGGTGACGGCGAGATTCTGCACCAGTCGGGCGCGTTGTGCACGTCCGCCTCGGACTTGCGCCGCTTGTGGTGTCAGACCTCACGTCAACGTGCGGTCACACCGATGTGTTCCCGTGCCCAACGAGCCCGATCTCACACCCGCGGACCGGCGAAGCCGCACGCCTCCACGACCTGCGCGAAACCGTCGAAGGTCGCCCGTGGCGCGCAGGTGACGAGGTCGAGGTCGACGCCGGGCACCACCTCGAGACGGGCGCCCGCCTCGCGGGCCACCAGACCTCCCGCCGCGTGGTCCCACCAGTGCGGACCCTCCTCGACGTAGGCGTCGAGGCTCCCGGAGGCGACCGCGCACAGGTCGAGCGCGCACGAGCCGTCACGGCGTACGTCGCGCACCCGCGTGAGCAGCTCGGCCACCGCGCGCCCCTGGCGACGGCGTACGTCGGGCCGGTAGCTGAAGCCGGTGCCGACCAGCCAGCGACCCGGGTCGGCGCCGGAGTCGCGGACCCGCAGCTCGCGGCCGTCGAGCCGGGCGCCACCGCCGCGCACCGCGTCGTACTCGCGGCCGAGCGCGGGGGCGACGACCACCCCGGCGACGACCTCGTCGTCGCGGGCCGCGGCGACCGAGACCGCCCAGTGCGGCAGGCCGTAGAGGAAGTTGACGGTGCCGTCGACGGGGTCGAGCACCCAGCGCACCCCGGAGCTGCCCGCGACGTCGTCGCCCTCCTCACCCAGGATGGCGTCGTCGGGCCGGGCGGCCAGCAGGCGCTCGCGCAGCAGCTCCTCGGCCGCGCGGTCGGCCTGGGTGACGACGTCGGTGGGGCTCGACTTGGTGTCGGCGACCGACACCCCCTCCGCGCGCATCCGCACGGCCAGGGCACCGGCCTCGCGGGCGACCGTGCGGGCCAGCTCGAGCAGCTCGAGGTCCTCCGGGGACGCCGACGTCGTGGGGCCGGCCATCAGTCCGACCCGCACAGCGCGGGTCGCGGCCCGCGAGGGTTGGCGCAGCAGCCGGGCGAGCACACGTCCCACGACGGCTGTCCGCTGCTGACCCGGCGCACCGGCTCCTCGCCGCGCTCGGCCGCGGCCCGCTCCAGCAGCAGCTCGCGGACCATCGCGACGAAGCGCGGGTCGACGCCCGCGGTCGCCGCGCGGGTGCACGGGAGCCCGAGCTCGGCGGCGGTCTGCATCGCCTCGGTGTCGAGGTCGTAGATGACCTCCATGTGGTCGGAGACGAAGCCGATCGGCACCAGCACCGCGCCCGGCACGCCGCGCCGGTGCAGCGCCTTGAGGTGGTCGTTGACGTCGGGCTCGAGCCACGGCACCTGCGGCGGCCCGGAGCGCGAGCAGTAGACCAGCTCGTGGGGGTAGCGGTGGCCGGTCTCCTCGCGCACCCGCTCCACGACCTCGGCCGCCACCTCCCGGTGCTGGGCGACGTACGCCGAGCGGGGCTCGGCGGCCGGACCGCTCGCGGCCGACATCGACTCGGGGATCGAGTGCGTCACGAAGACCAGGTGGCCGCCGTGGCGGGCCTCGTCGGGCAGCTCGGCGAGCGCCGCCAGCGTGGCGTCGACCGCAGGCTCCACGAAGCCGGGGTGGTTGTAGTAGTGCCGCAGCTTGTCGAGCCGGGGCCCCTCGCCGTCGGCCCGGTCCTCGGTCAGGCCGAGCATGGCGTCGGCGAGGTTCTCCCGGTACTGCCGGCAGCCGCTGTAGCTGGAGTAGGCGCTGGTGACCAGGACCGCGGCGCGGGTGATGCCGTCGGCGCGCATCTCGGCCAGGGCGTCCTGCAGGTAGGGGTCCCAGTTGCGGTTGCCCCAGTAGACGGGCAGGTCGACGCCGGCGCCGGCGAGGTCGGCGCGCAGTGCCTCGAGCAGCGCCCGGTTCTGGTCGTTGATCGGGCTGCGCCCCCCGAAGCCGTAGTAGTGCTCCCCCACCTCCTCCAGCCGCTCGTCGGGGATGTCCTTGCCGCGGGTGACGTTGCGCAGGAAGGGCACCACGTCCTCGGGCTTCTCCGGGCCACCGAAGGAGACGAGGAGCAAGGCGTCGTACGGGCTGGGGTCGGGCATGGGGCAAAGCCTAGGAGGCCGCCGTGGAAGGCGTGCAGGCGAGCGGTGCGAGGGGCGTGCGATGGCAAGACGACGGAGCGACGGCGCACCGGTGGTGCGTCGAGCGAGGTCGGCGCAGTCAGCGTGCGTCCCTCGCGCCGCGCAGCGTGCGCGTTCCTCGGCGGGCTCCTAGAGTCGGCGCGATGCTCGCTGCCTACCGCCGGGTGCTGCGCCGGCCGGGCGCGGCGGCCTTCTCCACGACCGGTCTCGTGGCACGGCTGCCCGACTCGATGATGACGCTGGGCATCGTGCTGCTCGTCAGCGCGCTCACCGGCTCCTACGCGCTCGCCGGGCAGCTCAGCGCGGCGTACGTCGTGGGCACCGCGGCCTTCGCCGTGCCGCACGGCCGGCTGGCCGACGTCTTCGGCCAGGGGCGCGTGCTCGGCGTCGACGCGCTCGTCTTCGGCACCGCGTCGTCGGTCATGGTCGTCGCGATCACCCAGGGGTGGTCGGCTCCGTGGCCCCACGTGCTCGCGGTGGTCGCGGGCATGGCCAAGCCCCAGGCCGGCACCCTGGTGCGCTCGCGCTGGGCGCACCTGCTGACCGAGGAGCGCGACCGCCACACGGCCTTCGCCGTCGAGGGCGTCGCCGACGAGGTCGTCTTCGTCACGGGTCCGGCCCTGGTGACGCTGCTGGCGACCAGCGTGGCGCCGCAGGCGGGGCTGGTGGTCGCGATCGTCGCCGGCACCCTCGGCGCCGTCGTCCTGGCCGCGCAGCGACGCACCGAGCCGCCCGCCCACCGGCCCGACCGCGCGACCGGGCGCGCCCCGATGCCGTGGGTGCTGCTGCTGCCGCTGGCCCTGGGCGCGGTGGCGCTGGGCTCGCTCTTCGGCGCGCTGGAGGTCGCGACCGTGGCGGTCGCCGAGGGTGCGGGCCGCACCGGGCTGGCCGGCCCGATGCTCGCCGCCTTCGCGCTCGGGAGCCTGGCCGCGGGCGTGTGGGCGGGCGCCACGACCTTGCGGCGGCCGCCGCTGGCCCGGGCGCGCCTGGGCATGGCCCTGCTGGCGGTCGGCACGGTCGCGCTGCCGCTGCTCCCCGGGCTGGCGCTGGTGACGCTGGCGCTGCTGCTCACCGGGATGGCGCTGGCCCCCACCCTGATCGCGCTCTTCTCGCTGATCCAGGCGACCGTGCCCGCGTCGCGCCTCAACGAGGCCATGGGCATCGTCTCGACCGGCATCGCCGCGGGCATCGCCCCCGGGGCGTGGGGCGCGGGCGTCGTGGCCGACGCGGCGGGCGGCTCGGCAGCGTACGTCGTGTGCACGGCGTCGGCCGTGCTCGCCGCCCTCTCGGGGGTGCTGGTCCGGCTGCCGAGGGGCTCCACCGGGCCGTAGAGTCGGGCGGTGAGCACGTGGACCAACTGGGCCGGGCTGGCGACCGCGCACCCGACGGCGGAGAGCCGCCCGCACGACGCCGACGAGGTCGTCGCCGCGGTGCGCGACGCCCGCGAGCGGGGCCTCCGGGTCAAGATGCACGGCACCGGCCACTCCTTCACCGACATCGCCGTCACCGACGGCGTGATGCTGCACCCCGACTCGCTGCGGGGCATCACCGCGGTCGACCGTGGCGCCGGCACCGTCACCGTGCTCGCGGGCACCCCCCTGCACGTGGTCAACGAGGCGCTCGTGCGCCTGGGCCTCTCGCTGCACAACATGGGCGACGTGCAGGAGCAGACCGTGGCCGGCGCCGTCTCCACCGGCACCCACGGCACCGGCGGCAAGAAGGCCTCGCTGAGCCACCAGGTCCGTGCGCTCGAGCTCGTCGACGGGACCGGCCGGCTCCGCACGCTCAGCGCCGAGAGCGACCCGGCGCTGCTCGAGGTCGCCCGGATCGGTCTCGGGGCCCTGGGGGTGCTCACCTCGGTCACCCTGGAGGTCGAGGAGCTCTACACCCTCGACGCCCACGAGTGGCCGGTCCGGTGGGAGGAGGCGGTCGAGGGCTTCGAGGAGCTCGCCACCGCCCACGACCACTTCGAGGTCTACTGGTGGCCGCACACCGACCGCTGCCTGGCCAAGGCCGACGACCGCACGACCGAGGACCCCGCACCGCTGTCGCGGGCGCGGGAGTGGTGGGACGACCGCTTCCTGTCCAACACCGTCTTCGGGGCGGCGCAGCGGCTGGGCAACCTGCGCCCCGGCCTGGTGCGCCCGCTCAACCGGCTCAGCGCCCGTGCCCTGGGCGAGCGGCGCTACCGCGACGTGCCCCACCGCGTCTTCACCAGCCCCCGCTCGGTGCGCTTCCGCGAGATGGAGTACGCCGTGCCGCGCGAGGCCGGCATGACCGCCCTGGCCGAGGTGCGACGGGTGCTCGACCGCTCCGACCTGCGGGTCGGCTTCCCCGTGGAGGTGCGGCACGCGCCCGGCGACGACGTGCCCCTCTCCGCGGCCTACGGCCGCGACACCGTCTACCTGGCCTTCCACGTCAACGCCGCCACCGACCACACGGCGTACTTCCGCGCGGCGGAGGAGGTCGCGCTGGCCCACGACGGCCGGCCGCACTGGGGCAAGCTGCACACCCGCACGGCCGACGACCTGGCCCCGGCGTACCCCCGGTGGGACGACGTGCTGGCCGCGCGCGAGGCGCTCGACCCCGACCGCGTCTTCGGCAACGCCTACCTCACCCGGGTGCTGGGTCCCTGATCCGGGCGCGGGCGTGGGTAGGCTCGGCCCCCAGCACTCGGAGCAGGAGCAGGAGCAGGAGCAGATCATGGACAGCGCGCTGCGACCCCGCGACATCCAGGCGCGGATCCGGGGTGGCGAGACCGCCGAGTCGGTCGCCGCGGCCGCCGGCGTCCCGGTCGAGAAGATCATGCCCTACTGCTCCCCCGTGCTCGCCGAGCGCGCCCACGTCGCCCAGACCGCGCTGCGGGCCTCGGTGCGCCGCGGCGCCGGCCCCGGCGGCGCCCGCACCCTCGGCGAGTCGGTCGACCGCTTCCTGGCCGCCCACGGGCTGCGCGAGGGCGACGTGGAGTGGGACGCCTGGCGACGCGCCGACGGCCGCTGGGCGCTGACCGCGCAGGTCGAGGCCGGCGACCGGGAGCACCAGGCGGAGTTCACCCTCGACGTCGCCGGCCGCTACGTCGTCGCCGGCAACGACGACGCCCGCCTGCTGACCGGCGAGCTGAGCCCGGGCGAGCCCGACGCACCCTCGCGGGGGCTCACCGCCCTCGCGGGCGGCTACGCCGACGTGCCCTTCGCCCCCGACAACCTCGGCGACGACGCCCTCGAGCTCGTGCGCGACCGCCGGGCCCAGGAGGCAGTCCAGGAGACGGCCCGGGAGGCAACGCCGGAGGCACCTAGGCCCGCCGAGCCGGACCCCGCGGTGCTGCCCGAGGCCGACCCGGTCGCCGCCGCGGGTCCCCTCCCCGACCACGAGCCCGACTCGCAGCCCGACGAGGCGACGATCGAGGTCGCCGCCGACCCCGCGGAGTCGGCGATCGACGAGGGCGCGGTCGACGACCAGCCCGAGCTCGACCTCGGCGTGCCGGAGCAGCCGCCGTCGGACGGCGCGCCCTCCCCCGAGAGCGCCGAGACCCCTGCCGAGACGCCCGCCGAGACGCCTGCCGAGACCCCTGCCGAGACCCGCCCGAAGCGCACCCGCAAGGGCCGCGCGTCGGTGCCGTCGTGGGACGAGATCATGTTCGGAGGCGGCTCCCAGGACTGAGCGGTAGCCTCGGCCGACCACCCGTCGAGTCGAGAGCGGTCACCATGTCCTACTTCGTCACCGGAGCGACCGGCTTCATCGGTCGCTACCTCGTCCGAGAGCTGCTGGACCACCGCGAGGGCACCGTCTACGCGCTGTGCCGCGAGGGGTCGCGCGCCCGCCTCGACGCGCTCGTCGAGGAGTGGGACACCGACCGCGTCGTCCCGGTCGTCGGCGACCTCGGCGAGACCGACCTCGGCGTCGACCCCGAGTGGGTGGTCGCGCGGGCCGGCCAGGTCGAGCACTTCTTCCACCTCGCCGCCGTCTACGACATGACGGCCGACGACGAGCTCAACGAGCAGATGAACGTCGGCGGCACCCGCCACGCGCTGGGCCTGGCCGAGCGGCTCGGCGTGCAGCGCTTCCACCACGTGTCGTCGGTGGCGGTCGCGGGCGAGCACCGTGGCCTCTTCGACGAGTCGATGTTCGACGAGGGTCAGCGGCTCCCCTCGCCCTACCACCGCACCAAGTTCGAGTCCGAGCGGATCGTGCGCGAGGAGGCCTCGGTGCCCTGGCGGGTCTACCGCCCGGCCATCGTGGTGGGCGACTCCGAGACGGGCGCGATCGACAAGGTCGACGGTCCCTACTACTTCTTCCCGCTGCTCAAGGCCCTGCGCGACACCCTGCCCGGCTGGGTGCCGCTCGTCGGCGTCGACCTCGGCGACACCAACGTGGTCCCCGTCGACTACGTCGCCTCGGCCATGGACCACCTGGCCCACCTCGACGGTCTGGACGGCCGCGCCTTCCACCTGGTCGACCCCGAGCCGAAGCCCACCATCGACCTGCTCAACACCATCGCGGCGGCCGCGAAGGCGCCGCAGTTCGCGGTGCCCGTCGACCGCAGCGTCACCGGCCTGGTGCCGACCGGGCTGCTCCCCCGGGCACTGCAGCCCACGGCGCTGCTGAAGTCGGCGCTGCGGCTCTCGCCGGTGCAGCTGGTGCTCGAGCAGACCCTGGGCCGCCTCGGCATCCCGCCCGAGGTGCTCGAGCACGTCTCCTTCCCCTCCGTCTTCGCCGCCCGCGAGACCGAGCGGGCGCTCTCGGGCTCGGGCATCTCGGTGCCGGACCTCGACTCCTACGCCCTCGCCCTGTGGTCGTGGTGGGAGGACATGCTCGACGACGCGGTGGCGCGCGACACCAAGGCCGTGCGCGAGCTGACCAACAAGACGGTCGTCATCACCGGGGCCTCCTCCGGCATCGGCCTGGTCACCGCCGTGCAGGTCGCCAAGGCCGGCGGCGTCCCGATCCTGGTGGCGCGCGGAGCCGACAAGCTCGACGCCACGGTCCGGCTGATCCGCAGCCAGGGCGGCACCGCCCACGCCTATCCCTGCGACCTCTCCGACCTCGACGCGATCGACGCCCTGACCAAGCAGCTGCGCGAGGACTTCGACCACCTCGACTTCGTGGTCAACAACGCCGGTCGCTCGATCCGCCGCTCGCTGCGCCTCTCCGAGGACCGCTTCCACGACTTCGAGCGCACCATGCAGCTCAACTACTACGGCGCCATCCGGCTCGTGATGGGCCTGATCCCGGCGATGCGCGAGCAGCGCTCCGGGCACGTCGTCAACATCTCGAGCATCGGCGTGCTCACCAACCCGCCGCGCTTCTCGGCGTACGTCGCGTCCAAGGCGGCCCTCGACGCGTGGAGCAACGTCGTCTCCAGCGAGCTCTACGGCGACGGCATCTCCTTCACCAGCATCCACATGCCGCTCGTGCGCACGCCGATGATCGCCCCGACCAAGCTCTACGACCGCTTCCCCACGATCAGCCCGGCGCAGGCGGCCCGCAAGATCATCACGGCGATGGTCGAGAAGCCGCACGAGATCAACACCAAGACCGGCAGCCTGGGGGCGCTGAGCCACTACCTCGCCCCGAAGACCTCCTTCAAGATCCTGCACATGGCCTACCAGGTCTTCCCCGACAGCGCGGCGGCCAAGGCGCACACCGACGGCAGCCAGGGCGGCCACTCCGAGAGCGAGCAGATGCTGATCGCGCGGCTGCTGCAGGGCGTGCACTGGTAGGCGTGAGGATCCACCACATCGCGACCAGGGCCGACTGGTCGGCCGCCCGGCGCTCGGGCCGCTACGACACCTCCACCCGGGGGCGCACGCTCGCGCAGGAGGGCTTCATCCACGCGGCGCGGCCCGAGCAGGTGCGAGGGGTCTTCGACACCTTCTACGCCGACGCCGACGAGCCCCTCGTGCTGCTCACCATCGAGACCGACGAGCTCGATCGGCTCGGGGTGCCGTGGCGCGAGGACCCCGTCGGCGACCAGACCTTCCCCCACGTGTACGCCGCCCTGCCGCCCGCCGCGGTCGTCGCGGCACAGCCGCTCGGTCCACGCGGCACGACGCCGTCCTTCCTCTCGCTCTTCGTGGGCGAGATGGTCTGGCGCATCTGCCTGGCCGTGCTGGTGATGGTGCTCTCGGGCGTGGCCGGCGTCAGCGCCGCAGCGGTGTGGGGGCGGTCGGCGACGCTGCCGGGGGCCCTGGCGGGTCTGGCGCTGGGTGCGGTGCTGGCGCTGGCAGTCGCGCGCCGCCGCGGCTGAGGGTGGCGAGCAGCACGCCCCCGACCACGAGGCCACCGCCGGCCAGCTCGGTCGGGCTGACCCGCTCCCCCAGCACCAGCCAGGCGGAGCTCATCCCGACGACGGGCACCAGCATGGAGAAGGGCGCCACGCTGCTGGCGGGGTGCCGGGCCATGAGCCAGGTCCAGACACCCGAGGCCACCACCGTGCCCACGAGCACGGTGTAGGCCAGCCCCGCGAGGGCGAGCAGGCCGCCCGGGGTCGCGAGCGTCGTCATCGCGGTGGCGATGCGCTCGGGTCCCTCGACCACGAGCGCGAGCAGCCCCATGGGCAGCGGCGGCACCACCGACATCCACAGGGTGAGGTGCAGCGGCCTGGGTGGCCGCGCCTGCCTGCTGCAGACGTTGCCGACCGCCCACCCGAGCGCACCGGCGAGCGTGAGCAGGAAGGGCAGTAGGCTGGCCGTCTCGGCCCGGTGCCAGCCCACGACCGCCAAGCCGGCGGCCGCCACCACCACCCCGGCCACCCCGCGCGGACCCACGCGCTCGGAGAGCAGGGTGGCGCCGAGGACCAGGGTGAAGGGCGCCGAGGCCTGCAGCACCAGCGACGCCAGCCCGGCCGGCATCCCGACCGCCATCCCCCAGTAGAGGAAGAGGAACTGCACCGTGCCGAAGCCGAGCCCGTAGCCGACGAGCCAGCGCAGCGGCACCTGCGGGCGCGGCACCCACAGCAGGGTCGGCACGGCGATCACGGCGAAGCGCAGCGCCACGAGGAAGAAGGGCGGCACGTGCGCCAACGAGGCCTCGATGGCCAGGAAGTTCAGCCCCCACATCGTGGCGACGGCGACGGCGAGCAGCTGGTGTCGGACGGGCACGTCGCTCATCGTGGAGCGGTCCGGCGTGAAGGACAACCGAGATCTGATGACCTGTCCCGTTAGGCTGCCTACATGGATGTGCGTCACCTGGCGCTGCTGCGCGAGCTCGCCGACCGCGGGAGCCTGGCCGCGGTCGCCGCCGCGGGGCACCGCACCCCCTCCGCGGTCTCCCAGCAGCTGCGCACGGCGGAGCGCGCGGCCGGCATGGCGCTCGTCGAGCACTCCGGTCGCGGCGTGCGGCTCACCGAGGCCGGCCTGCTGCTGGCCCGGGGCGGGGCCGAGGTGGCCGCCGCCCTGGCACGCGTCGACGCCGCGTGGGACGCCTTCCGCGGGGGCGCGAGCGGCGTGGTCTCCGTCGCGGCGCTGCCGAGCGCGGCGACCTACCTGCTCCCCCGCCTCCAGCAGCTCCTGGAGGGCACGGCCCTCGAGCTGAGGTGCAGCGACGACGACCTCGCCGAGGCCGACTTCGCCCATCTGGCCGCCGACCACGACCTCGTCATCGCCCACAGCGTTACCGACGACCGGCCCGCCGGCACCGACGGGCTGACGGTGGTGCCGCTGGTCGTCGAGCCCCTCGACGTGGCGCTCGCCGCCGACCACCCGCTCGCGGAGCGCCCGTGGCTGCACGCGCGGGACGTGGTCGACGAGCGCTGGATCGGCGTGCCGCGCGGCTATCCCTTCGACAGCGTCCTGGTCGCCGTCGAGCGAGCCACCGGGGCGCGGCTCGACGTGCGGCAGCGGGTGCGCGACAACCGCCTCGTCGAGGCGCTGGTGGCGACCTCGCGGCACGTCGCGATCCTCCCCCGCTTCACCACGCCCACCGGCGACAGCGGCCTGGTGCTGCGCGAGCTGCGCGGCGTCCGTGCCCGTCGCCACGTCGTGGCCGTCGCGCGGCCCGACCGCGCCGAGCGCCTGGCCGTGCGCACCGTGCTCGACCTGCTGCAGCAGGTGGCCGCGGAGGTCGCGTCGGCTGACTAGTCGGGGGACGTCGCGCTGACCATGACGCGGTCGACCCGGTCGAAGGTGGCCAGCACCGTGCGACCCTCCTCGGCGAGGCCGGCCAGGCCGGCGTCGTCGCCGGGGTCGAGGCTCACCGCCTCCTCCCACAGCGCCTTCTCCCGCACCGACCAGTCGTCGCAGACCTCGCGCTCGACCTCCTCGAAGCCCGCTCGCTGCAGCCCGAAGGCGACGTCGAGGGTGCGCAGCGCCTGCGGCACCTCCTCGTCGTCGCGGTCGCGCGCCTCCCAGGCCGTCATCACCACCCGGCCACCGGGACGCAGCACCCGGCGCACCTCGGCGTAGGTGTTGAGGTCGCGCAGCGAGAACTGCACGGAGTCCAGGCACATCACCGCATCGACGCTGTCGGCCTCCAGCCCCGTGTCGGCCAGGTCGCCGACGCGGAAGTCGGCGTCCTGGGCCTGCGCCTCGGCGTTGGCCCGGGCCTGCCGCACGGCCTCCGCGGAGGCGTCGACGCCCACGAGCCGGGCACGGGTGCGCGTCGCGACCTCGAGGCCGTAGCCGCCGCGACCGCAGCCGAGGTCGAGCAGCACGTCGTCGGGCACGAGTCGCAGCGCGACGGTGACGTCGTCGAGGCCGCTGCCGGGCACGAGCCCGGTCACGAGCAGCAGCGGGGGCAGGTCGAGGTGGCGGCGGACGAGCTCCTCGCGCGCCGCGGAGGTGCTCAGGCGGGCGTACCAGTCGTCGAAGTGCGCGGCGTCCTTGGCGGTCATGGTCGGGTCGTACCCTTCTCGCCGGTGGCCACCGGGCGCGCCGGGTCGCTGACCCACGCGCTCCACGACCCGGGGTAGAGCGCCGCCTCGATCCCGGCGACCTCCATGGCGAGGATGTCGTGGGCGGCGGTGATGCCGGAGCCGCAGTAGACGGCGGTGGCCCGCTCGCGGGCCGCGGCGTACGTCGCGGCCAGCTCGCGCGGGCTGCGGAAGCGGCCGTCGTCGCCCAGGTTGGCCCCCGTGGGCACGTTGACGGCTCCCGGCACGTGCCCGGCCACGGGGTCGACCGGCTCGACCTCGCCCCGGTAGCGCGCCGGATCGCGCGCGTCGACCAGCAGGCCGCCGCGCTCGTCGGCGGCCAGCAGGGCGGCGCCATCGGCGTCGACCGTGGGCATCCGCGCGGGACGCGGCTCGAAGTCCCCCGGCCTGACCGTCACGGGACCGGTCTCCACCGCTCCGCCGGCCTCGACCCAGGCCGACCAGCCCCCGTCGAGCACCCGCACGTCGTCGTGGCCGGCCCACCGCAGCAGCCACCAGGCCCGCGCCGCGGCCCGGCCCTGCCAGTCGTCGTAGACCACGACGGGCCGCGTGCCGCTCACGCCCGCCTCGCGCATGGCGCGGGCGAAGCGCTGCACCTCGGGCAGCGGGTGCCGGCCGGTGCCGGGGCCCGGAGGGCCGGCGAGCGCCGTGTCGAGGTCGACGTACGCCGCCCCGGGCACGTGCCCGGCGGCGTGCTCGGCCGCTCCGGGCGGACCGCCGAGCCGCCAGCGGACGTCGAGCAGGGTGACGTCGGCACGGGTCGTCGCCGGGGTCGTCACCAGCGTCATCAGGTCGGGCACGGAGATCAGCGGGCTCACGACTCCATCACAGCAGAGGTGTGACAGGATCCCGCCGATGGCCGAGCTGCACTTCTTCACCGGGACGATGGACTCGGGCAAGAGCACCCTGGCGCTGCAGACCAACCACAACCACGCGGCACGGGGCCGGGTCGGGCGCATCTTCACCGCCCACGACCGCTCCGGCGTGGCCACGGTCAGCTCGCGGCTCGGCCTGACCCACGACGCGGTCGAGGTCGACCCCGGCTTCGACTTCTGGCGCTACGTCGTCGACCAGCTCACCCACGGGTCCCGGGTCGACTACCTGGTCTGCGACGAGGCGCAGTTCTACACCGCCGCCCAGGTCGACGGGCTGGCGAAGGTGGTCGACGAGCTGCAGATCGACGTCTTCTGCTTCGGCATCCTCAGCGACTTCCGCACCCAGCTCTTCGAGGGCTCCCGCCGGCTGGTCGAGCTGGCCGACCGGATGCAGGTGCTGCAGGTCGAGGCGCTGTGCTGGTGCGGCAAGCGCGCCACCCACAACGCCCGCACGGTGGGGGGCGAGATGGTCACCGAGGGCGAGCAGGTCGTCGTCGGCGACGTCGACGTCGAGGCCGAGGTGCACTACGAGGTGCTCTGCCGCGCCCACCACCGCCGCCGGATGACCACCGAGCGCGCCCGGGCGGTCTCGATGATCGCGGAGCCTCTGCCCTTCAGGTGACGGCCCTTCAGGTGACCAGCAGGGGGACGTGCATCTCCTCGGGGGTCAGCGAGCCGTGCAGCCCGACGAGCGAGGTCTCGAAGCCGTAGTCCTGGCTGCTGAAGAGCGCCCAGGTGCCGTGCGCGACCGCGAGCACCTCGCCCAGCCGGGGGCGCACCGAGGCCTCGGCCCGCCCGAACCAGCCGAGGTCGATCGCCTCGTCGCGGGTGAGCACGGTGGCGCGGTCGCCCAGCTGCTCGCGCCAGGTGGCGGCCACGTCGCCAACGGCTCCCGGGTGGCACCAGACCTGGCGGAAGCGGGCCTCGCCGCCCAGCTGCGCGACGCCGTCGCGCAGCCCCGCCACGCCGTCGAGGTCGAGGGCGGTCTCCGGCGTGGTGTCGACCATGCCGTGGTCGGCGGTGACCACGACCCGCACGTCGTCGGGCAGCGCGTCGCGCAGCTCCTGAACGTCCTCGTCGATGTCGCGCAGCTGGTGGCGCCACCGGGCGGAGTCGACGCCGGCGCGGTGGCCGTGCCAGTCGAGGTCGCCGTCGTAGACGTAGGTGACCGAGGGTCGTGTGGCCGCCGCGGCGACGGCGCCGGCGACGCGCTCGGTGACGTCGTCGGCGCCGACGAAGGCCGCCCCGCGGTGTGCGCAGCGGGTCAGCCCCGACCCGGCGAACTCCGCCTTGCTCACCACCGTCGTCGCGACCCCCGCGGCCTCGAGCCGCTGGAAGGCGGTCGGGTGCGGCTGCCAGGCGAGCGGGTCGACGGGCTGGTCCCAGAAGAGCGCGTTGAGCAGCTCGCCGGTCTCGGGGACGCGCGTGATGAAGCCGGCGACGCCGTGGCGGCCGGGAGGCAGCGCCGTGCCGAGCGAGGTCAGGGAGGTCGCGGTCGTCGAGGGCACCGTGGCGGTCAGCGGGTCGCGGCCCAGCAACGAGTGCAGGTACGGCGCCTGGCTGCGGTGCTGGGCGAGCTGGTCGTGGCCCAGGCCGTCGATGAGCACCACGACGTACGCCGACGCCTCGGGCAGCTCGAGGTCGACGCGGCCGAGGGCGTCGACGCCCAGGGCTGTGGCGACGCCCGGCAGCAGGTCGGCCAGCGAGCGCGCGCCGTACGCCGGTGCGACGAGCCGGCCGGGGACGCCGGGCGTCATCAGCCGTGCGTGCGCGCGGAGAGCCGCTCGGCGAAGGCCAGCAGCGCGTCGACGGCCCCCTGGCCGTCGGCGGCCGAGCTCACCCGCAGCGAGAAGTCGTCGGAGGCCATCACGCCGGTGTAGCCGTGGTCGGCCTCGCACTCGGGGTCGGAGCAGCCCGCGGGCTCCAGGTCGAGCCGGCTGACGCCGCCCCATCCGAGGGTGAGCACGGCCTCGCTGGGCTCGGGCTGGCCGCCCCCGGCGAAGCCGGCGGGGTTGGCGACCATCCGGTTGACCACGACCGAGCGGATCGTGGCCAGGCTGATGGCCTCGGTCGAGGTGGAGGTGTAGGGCTCCGGGAGCAGGTCGTCGGGAGCGTGCTCGTCGGTGTGGCAGAGGATCAGCCGCGTCGGGGTCAGCACGGCGACGGTGATGTGGCGGCGTACCTCGTCGCGGTCGATGGTCGGCTCGTGGTGCACGAGGTAGGCGTCGACCGCCTCCCCCGCCACGGCCGCGCGCACGCCGGCCGCGACCACCTGGGGGTAGTAGCCGGTCTTCTCGATCGCGACGACCAGCTCCTCGAGCCGGTCGGGTGACTCCTCACGCATGGGCGGCATCCTGTCACGCGCCCGCCACGGCCTCATCCCGGGAGCGTGTCACCGACGGGGCTGGAGAGGCGACGCACGAAGAGGTCGGAGCGCGGGTCGGTGACCGGCTCGACCCGGCCGCTGGCGTGGAGCACGCAGGCGCCCTGCGAGGTGGCGTGCACCAGGTCGAGGTCGATGCGCGCGACCTGCGGGAGGTCGATCTTGAGCTGCGCCACGCGGCGCATCAGGTCCTCGACCGCCGCGACGTCGACCTGCTCGCTGCCGCGGTAGCCGAAGAGCAGCGGCGCCGCCTTGATGCCGCGCACGGCGTCGGCGGCGTCGAGCGCCGTGAGCGGCGGGATCCGGTAGACGCGGTCGCCGACCAGGTCGGTGAGCGCCCCGGAGATGCCGAAGGAGACCGCCGGCCCGAAGAGGGGGTCCTCGAGCCCCGCGATCGCGACCGGCACGCCCGAGCTGGCGGTGCGCTGCACCACGAACTCCGCGCCCTCGCCCGGCCCCGCCACGTCGGTGAGCGACTCCCAGGCCTGCTGCATCTCGTAGGGGTCGTCGATGTTGCGCCAGACGTGACCCATGTCCGGGCGCTGCCGCAGCCGCTCGGCCGTCGCCTTGAGCACGACGTCCCAGCCGAGGTGCTCGGCCGCCGCGATCGCCTCCTCGACGCTCTCGACGCGCACCCGCTCCCAGAGGTTGACGCCGTAGTGGGCGAGCAGCTCGCCCATCTCGGCGTCGGTCAGGTCGTGGCCCTGCGGGTGGTGCATCAGCAGCTCGTTGACCTGGCGCGCGGCGGCGTCGACGTCGATGCCCTCGGGCACCCCGGTGCCGGCGTCGCGCCGCCCCAGCCAGGCGGCGTACTCGGTGACGCGCGCGAGGGCGCGGACCGCCGCCTCGACGGCCTGGTAGGACGGCACGCTGCCGCGGCCGGCGGTGTCGCCGGAGACGTCGGGCACGCGCAGCAGCTCCGGCACGCCCTCGCGGCCGAGGAAGGAGGAGACCAGCGGCTTGTCGGACTGCTCCCCGACGGCGGCCAGGACGTTGGCGACCTCGGCCCCGCCCTGGTCGAGCGCGGGGATGTAGACCGCCACGACGGCGTCGACGTGGTCGTCGTCGATCGCGGTGTCGAGGGCGTCCTCGAAGTCCTCGGCGGTGGCGTTGGCGCCGAGCGCGGTGGCGGAGGTGACGGTGAGGCCGCTGGCGACGGCCGCGTCGACGGCGAGCAGGCCCAGGGCGTCGGAGTTGCCGACGATCGCGACGCGCGAGCCCATCGGCAGCGGCTGGTGGGCCAGCAGCTGGGCGACGTCGAACATCTCGTCGAGGGTGTCGACCTGGATGATCCCCGCCTGCTTGAACATCGCGTCGACGGCCTCGGGCGGCGCCGCGATCTGCCGGACGGCGTGGCCCATCGGGACGCCCTGGGTGGTGCGGCCGGAGCGCACGGCGATCACGGGCTTGGAGCGGGAGACCCGCCGGGCGATGCGGGAGAACTTGCGCGGGTTACCGATGCTCTCCAGGTAGAGCAGGATCACCTCGGTGGCGTCGTCCTCCTCCCAGTACTGCAGCAGGTCGTTGCCGGAGACGTCGGCGCGGTTGCCGGCGCTGACGAAGGTCGAGAGACCGAGCCCGCGGCCACGCACCTTCTCCAGGATCGCGGTGCCCAGCGCGCCGGACTGGCAGAAGAAGCCAGCCCGGCCGCGCGGCGGCATCACCGGGGCGAGCGAGGCGTTGAGGCTGACCTCGGCGGCGGTGTTGATCACGCCGAGGCAGTTGGGGCCGATCAGCCGCAGGCCGTAGGAGCGCGCGAGCCCGACCAGCTGACGCTGCCGGCGCCGGCCCTCCTCGCCGGTCTCGGCGAAGCCGCTGGAGACGACGACCAGCCCGTGCACGCCCTTGGCGGCGCAGTCGAGCACGACGTCGCTCACCTTGTCGGCCGGCACCGCCACCACTGCCACGTCGACGTCGCCCGGGATGTCCTGCACCGTGTCGTACGACGGCATCCCCGCCACCGAGTCGGCCGCGGGGTTGACGACGTAGACGCGCCCGGCGTAGTCGCCCATCACGAGGTGGCGCACGAGCACGGCGCCGATGGTGTCGCGGCGGCGCGAGGCGCCGATCACGGCCACCGAGCGGGCGTTGAGGAAGGCGGCGATCGACGCGGCCTCGGCGCGGTGCTCCCGTGCGGAGATCACGCCGATGGAGGTCTCGGTGGGGTCGATGTCGAACTCCAGGTGCATCACCCCCTCGTCCCAGCCGCCCTTCACGACGTAGCCCTGCTCGCGGAAGACCTGGATCATCCGACGGTTCTCCGGCAGCACCTCGGCCACGAAGCGCTTGAGCCCGCGCTCGCGGCCGGCCTGGGCGAGGTGCTCGAGGAGCAGCTGGCCGATGCCGCGGCCCTGGTGGTCGTCGCGCACCAGGAAGGCGACCTCCGCCTCCTCGGGCTCGATGGTGTCGTAGCGGCCGACGGCGAGGATCTTGCCGGCGAGCGTGATCACGAAGGCGACCCGGTCGCGGTGGTCGACCTGGGTGAAGCGCTTGACGTCGCGCTCGGAGAGCTCGGGCATCGGCGCGAAGAAGCGGTAGTACTTCGACTGCTGGGAGACCTGGGAGTAGAACTCGACCAGTCCCTCGGCGTCGCTCGCGAGGAT
Organism: Nocardioides aequoreus; assembly: GCF_000720335.1. GTDB lineage: Bacteria > Actinomycetota > Actinomycetes > Propionibacteriales > Nocardioidaceae > Marmoricola > Marmoricola aequoreus. The sequence goes on from NZ_JOJN01000014.1 coordinate 57,058, forward strand.
CGGGCGCAGGTGGGCGGTGCGGCCGTCGCGCAGCAGGACGTCGGCCTCCCAGTGCTCCGGGTAGTCCCGGGACACCGCGGTCGGCTGCTCGTCGCTCACCTGTCCGAATCTACCGGTCCGCACCGATCGGCGTGGCCCGTCTCCGACGACCGGCGCGGTTGGGGAGAATCGCCCCATGGCCCGCCGTACCACGCCCCCGCCCGAGGACTTCGAGGAGCACATCGTCGACATCGACGTCGGCGAGGAGATGCGGTCCAGCTTCCTCGAGTACGCCTACTCGGTCATCTACTCGCGCGCGCTGCCCGACGCCCGCGACGGCCTGAAGCCGGTGCAGCGCCGCATCCTCTACTCGATGCACGACATGGGCCTGCGGCCCGACCGCGGCCACGTCAAGAGCGCCCGCGTCGTCGGCGAGGTGATGGGCCGGCTCCACCCGCACGGCGACGGCGCCATCTACGACGCCCTGGTGCGCATGGCGCAGCCGTGGTCGATGCGGCTGCCGACCGTCGACAGCCACGGCAACTTCGGCTCGCCCGACGACCCACCGGCCGCGATGCGCTACACCGAGTGCCGGATGGCGCCCGCGGCCCAGGCCATGACGGCCTCGATCGACGAGGAGACCGTCGACTTCCGGCCCAACTACGACGGGCGCGAGCAGGAGCCGTCGGTGCTCCCGGCGGCGATCCCCCACCTCGTCGTCAACGGCGCGGCCGGCATCGCGGTCGGCATGGCCACCAACATGGCCCCGCACAACCTGGTCGAGGTCGTCCAGGCGCTGCGCCACCTGGTCAAGCACCCCGGCGCCGACCTCGAGACGCTGATGCGCTTCGTCCCCGGGCCCGACCTCCCCACCGGCGGCAAGATCATCGGCCTCGACGGCGTCCGCGACGCCTACGCGACCGGGCGCGGCACCTTCAAGATGCGCGCCACCACGCGGATCGAGTCCGTGACCGCCCGCCGCAAGGGCATCGTGGTCACCGAGCTGCCCTACGGCGTGGGCACCGAGCGGGTGATCGAGAAGATCAAGCAGCTGGTGCAGGCCAAGAAGCTGCAGGGCATCGCCGACGTCAAGGACCTCAGCGACCGCGCGCAGGGCCTGCGGCTGGTGATCGAGGTCAAGAACGGCTTCCACCCGGAGGCGCTGCTGGAGCAGCTCTTCCGGAGCACGCCGCTGGAGGAGTCCTTCGGCATCAACGCGGTCGCCCTGGTCGACGGCCAGCCGCGCACCCTGGGCCTCAAGCAGCAGCTCGAGGTCTTCCTCGGGCACCGCTTCGACGTCGTGCGCCGGCGCTCCACCTACCGGCGCGGCAAGGCGGCCGACCGGCTCCACCTGGTCGAGGGCCTGCTGACCGCGATCCTCGACATCGACGAGGTCATCCAGCTGATCCGGGGCTCCGACAACGCCGAGCAGGCCCGCGAGCGGCTGATCTCGGTCTTCGACCTCACCGAGGTGCAGGCCACCTACATCCTCGACATGCCGCTGCGCCGGCTCACCCGCTTCTCCAAGCTCGAGCTCGACAAGGAGGCCGAGGAGCTGCGCCGCACCATCGAGGAGCTCGACGAGATCCTGGCCGACGACGCCCGGCTGCGCCAGGTGGTCTCCGACGAGCTGGCCGAGGTGGCCAAGACCTACGGCACGCCGCGGCGCACCGTGCTGCTGGCGTCGTCCGGGCAGACCGCCACCTCGACGGCGACGCCGCTGGAGGTGGCGGACGACCCCTGCTGGGTGCTGCTGTCCTCCTCAGGCCTGCTGGCCCGCACCACCACCCAGGACCCGCTCGGCGAGGGCGGCGGCCGCGCCCGGCACGACGTCGTGGTGAGCGTCGTCGGTGCCACCGCCCGCGGCGAGGTCGGGGTGCTGACCTCGGCCGGCCGCCTGGTCAAGGTCGGCGTGCTCGACCTGCCCACGCTGCCCAGCACCGCCTCCCACCCCCACCTGCAGGGCGGGGTGCCCGTCGGCGAGCTGATCACCCTCGACGGCGAGCGCCCGCTCGCGCTCAGCAGCCTCGACCCCGGCTCGGCCGGCATCGCCCTGGGCACCCGGCAGGGCGTGGTCAAGCGCGTCAACCCCGAGGTGCTCGCCCGCGACGAGTGGGAGGTCGTCGCCCTCAAGGACGGCGACGAGGTCGTCGGCGCCGTCGAGCTGCGCACCGGCACCGAGACGCTCTGCTTCGTCACCAGCGAGGGCCAGCTGCTGCACTTCGGCGCCGGCGGCGTCCGTCCCCAGGGCCGTGGGGGCGGGGGCATGGCCGGCGTCAAGCTCGGGGCCGGCGCCCACGTCGTGTCCTTCACCGCCTTCGACCCGACCGACGCCGTCGTGGTCACGGTGTCGGGGTCGTCGTCCGCCCTGCCCGGCACCGAGGCGGGCTCGGTGAAGGTCACGCCCTTCACCGAGTACCCCGCCAAGGGCCGCGCCACGGGGGGCGTGCGCTGCCACCGCTTCCTCAAGGGCGAGGACGCGCTCGTCTTCGCCTGGGCCGGCACCGGTCCGCCGCTCGCGGCCGCCGACAGCGGCGCCCCGGTCGACCTCCCCGAGCCGGTGCTCCGCCGTGACGGGTCGGGCGTGCCCGGCAGCCAGCCCGTGGTCGCGTGCTCCGGGCCTGTCGCCGCCGCGCTCCCCTCCCCCGTGGCAGGCTGACGCCATGCCGCTCGCCGTGCGACGTACCTCCCTGACGCTGCTGCTCCCCGCCCTCGCCCTGGTGCTGGCCGGCTGCGGTGGCGACGACGACGAGACCGGCGGCGACGAGCCGACGGTGGAGGAGGTCCTGGCCGAGGCCAAGACCAACTTCGACGACGCCGCCAGCGTCCGCATCGCCCTGGCCACCGAGTCGGTGCCCGAGAGCGGCAACGGCGTCCTCGGCGCGACCGGGGTGCTGACCCCGGCCCCCGCCTTCGACGGCGAGGTCAAGGTCATCCTCAACAGCTTCACCGCCGACGTGCCGATCATCTCGGTGGGCGGGGTCGTCTACGCCCAGCTGGGCCTGCTCGGCCCGGGCTGGAACGAGCTCGACCCGAGCGAGTACGGCGCCCCCGACCCGGCCGACTTCGCCGATCCCGACGCCGGCATCTCCTCGCTGCTCACGCAGCTGCAAGAGCCGGAGGAGGGCGAGCAGACCCGCGAGGGCGACACCATCCTGACCACCTACACCGGGGAGCTCCCGGGCGAGGCGGTCCAGGGGATCATCCCGAGCGCCGACGACTCGGTGACCTACCCGACCACCGTCGGCATCGACGACGACGGCTTCGCGACCTCCGTCGAGATCACCGGGCCCTTCTTCGCCGGCGGCGACGACGTGACCTACGACCTCGGCTTCAGCGACTACGACGAGGACGTCACGGTCGAGGCTCCCGCCGAGTGAGCCGGGGGTGAGCGAGCCCGGGCTGGGCGCGCAGCGGCCCGACCGCGCGGCTCGCGCCCTGCTGGGGCTGGCCGCGGTCGCGGTCGCCTTCGCGGCGGCCGACACCTACGTCGTGGTGCTCGCGCTGCCCGACATGATGGCCGCGAGCGGGCTCTCGGTGGAGGAGCTGCAGCGCGCCGCCCCGATCGTGAGCGGCTTCCTGCTCGGCTACGTCGCGATGCTCCCGCTGATCGGCCGGATCGCCGACCTCCGCGGCCGCACCCCGGTGCTGCTCGCCTCGCTGGTGCTCTTCGCCGTCGGCTCCCTCGTCACCGCGGCGGCGTACGACCTGCCCTCGCTGGTGGTGGGCCGCTTCCTGCAGGGCGTCGGGGGCGGCGGGCTGGTGCCGGTGACGCTGGCCCTGGTGGCCGACCTCTACCCGCCGGAGCGCCGCGGGGTCCCGCTCGGCGTCGTCGGCGCGGTGCAGGAGCTCGGCAGCGTGCTCGGCCCGCTGCTCGGGGCGCTGGTGCTCGCCGTGGGCGACTGGCGCGACATCTTCTGGCTCAACCTCGCCGTCGGCCTGCTGCTCGCCGCGGCGATCCGCACCCTGGCGGTGCGCTCGGCCGCGCCCTCGGTGGAGCCCGCCCGCACCCGTCGTCCGGACCTGGTCGGACTGCTGCTCCTGGCGCTGCTGGTGACCGGCGTGCTGCTGGTGATGCGGCAGCCGCGTGGGCTGGTGACGTCGGTGCAGTGGGGCGGTCCCTTCGTCCCCTACGCCGACGGCGGCTCGATCTGGCTCTCCCCCGTCGGCACCGTGACGGTGCTGCTGGGCGCGGCCCTGCTCGCGTGGCTGCTGCTCGCGCCGCGGCCGCTGGTCGACCTGCGCCGCTGGGGGCTGGCCGCCCGCGAGGCCGACCTGGTCGGCGCCGGGCTGCTCGCCCTCGCGCTGGGTGGCGTCATCCTGGCCTTCGCCACCGCGGACCCGGAGGTGCAGGTCTTCTCCCCCGCCGGACCCTGGTACCTCGGCGGCTCGGCCGTGGCCACCGCGCTGCTGCTGCTCCACCAGCGCCGCGCGGCCGACCCCCTCGTGCCCCGCGGCGCCTTCGCCGAGCGGCCCGCTTGGGGCGCCGTCGTCGTCAGCTTCTTCGTCGGCTCCGCGCTGATCGCCGCGCTGGTCGACATCCCGATCTTCGCCCGGCTCACCGTGGCGGAGGGGTCGCAGCTCGAGGCGGCCCTGGTGCTGGTGGAGTTCCTCGTCGCGCTCCCGGTCGGCGCCCTGCTCGGCGGCTACCTCGTCCGTCGGCTCCCCCACGGCCCCGTGGCCGCCGCCGGCATGCTGCTCGCCTCCGCCGGCTTCGTGCTGATGGCGCGCTGGGACGCCGCCTCCCTCGAGAGCCTGCTCTCGGTGGCCGTGCTGGCGATGACCGGCCTCGGCTTCGGCCTCGCGCTGGCGCCCGTCAACGCCGCGCTGCTCGCCGCCACCCGCCCCGCGGTGCACGGCGTGGCGAGCGCCCTGCTCGTCGTGGCGCGCATGGTCGGCATGCTCGTCGGCATCAGTGCGCTCACCACCATCGGACTGCGCCGCTACTACGCCGTGCAGACCGACGTGCCCTCGCCCAACGAGGTCTGCGGCGGCAACCGCACCCGGTGCGCGGAGTACACCGCCCTGATCGAGCAGGCCGGGCTGACGCAGCTGACCACCATCTTCGCCGGGGCCGCGGTCTGCGCGCTCGTCGCGGCGCTGCTGGCCCTGGTGACCCTGCGACGGCGCCAGCACTCCCCACTAGGCTGAGCGCGTGAGCAGCGACTTCGACGACCTCCTCGACGCCAACCAGCGCTTCGCCGAGAGCTTCGACCTCGGCGGCTTCGACGGCGTGGCCCACGCCGGCATCGCGCTGGTGACCTGCATGGACTCGCGCATCGACCCCCTGGGCATGCTCGGGCTCAAGCCCGGCGACGCCAAGATCTTCCGCAACCCCGGCGGCCGCGTCACCCCCCAGGCCCTCGAGGCGCTGGTGCTGGGCGTGCACCTGCTGAAGGTGCAGCGCATCCTCGTCGTCCCCCACACCCGTTGCGCCATGGCCTCGGCGTCGCAGGAGGAGCTGCGCGACCGCGTCTCGGCCTCCGCCGGCACCGACGCCACCTGGCAGACCTTCGGGGTGGTCGCCGACCAGCGCGCGGCGCTCGAGCACGACGTCCGCTCCGTCCGCTCCCACCCCCTCATCCCCGACACCGTCCCCGTCGGCGGCTTCCTCTACGACGTCGACACCGGCCTCCTCGACCAGCTCGTCTGACCCATCTCGCCCGACCCGGGTGGTCGAGGAAGGCGCGCAGCGCCTGTCTCGAGACCCGGCGAGATGCGCGGGGGTGCAGGGGTCTCGACAAGCTCGACCGACAGGGCCCGGGTGGTCGAGGAAGGCGCGCAGCGCCTGTCTCGAGACCCGGTGAGGAGAGCGCCGTACGAGGGTCTCGACAAGCTCGACCGACAGGGCACGGGTGGTCGAGGAAGGCGCGCAGCGCCTGTCTCGAGACCCGGTGACGTGCGCAGGCGCGTGGGGTCTCGACAGGCTCGACCGACAGGGCACGGGTGGTCGAGGAAGGCGCGCAGCGCCTGTCTCGAGACCCGGTGACGTGCGCAGGCGCGCGGGGTCTCGACAAGCTCCGTAGGTGCCGTCGCGGCGGCGGACGTAGCACCAGCCGGCGTGGGTCTTGGCGCGGTGGTGGCGTCTGCAGAGCGGCGCGAGGTTGGACGGTCGCGTCTGCCCGGGCGGACCGTCCGAGTCGTAGGGATCGATGTGGTCGAGGTCGCAGGACCTCGAGTCACGGCGGCAGCCGGGGAAGACGCAGGTCGCGTCGCGCAGGACGACCTGCTCGCGCATCGCCGGTGGCGGGTCGTGGCGATCGACGGAGGCGTCAGCAGTCAGGTCGATCACGGGGCGGACCCTGACGGTGGCGCCTTCGACGCCGCAGCGGCTGAGCCACCCGGAGAAGAGCTCGGTGGAGAGTGCGCCGAGCCGCTCCACAACGGCCACGCCCTCGGCGTCGACGAGATCCGCAGCCGTCAGGTGCACGCTGAGGTCGAGAGTCCCTGCTGCGCGCGGGCGCGCATCGGTTGTCTCCCCGGTCATGAGGTCGAGCGCGTGCTGCGGGTCGGCCAGCACCCCGACCGCCTTGGCGCGGCGTACGTCGAGGACATCTGTGTCACCGAGCTCCTTGAGCTCGCCGGCCAGCCGCCCGACGGTCTGGTCGAACGCCAGCGCGTCCGGGGTGTCGAGGGTCAGGTGGACGTCGGTCACCCCCGGGGCGCGGCCGTCGCGCTGCAGCCACACCCCACGGCGCGCGGCAGCGGCTTCTTCGTCGGCGTGGGCGCGGTCGGGGTCGGCGTGGAGCCGGGCCTCGTGGACCAGCCGGGCCGCACCCGCGGCCGACAACTGGTCGAGCCTGTCCGGCACCGCGCAGAGGAGCCGGTCGGCGTGCAGTGCGGCATCCAGACCCAGGTCTCGGGTCTCACGCGAGATCGCGCGGGCCCGCCACACCGCGATCCGCCCCGCACACATCAACTCCCACAGCCGCGGCAGCCGGAAGGCGAGCTCGAGGGTGTCGCCCAGGAGCTGTTGGGCGTGCTCGATTGGGCGACCCAGCGCGGCGGCCAGCTCAAGGGGCGCGGCCGCAGCGACAAGCGGGGCACCGTCACCGGCCAGCGGGACCGGGCCACCGACTTCGTCACCGAGGACGAGTCCGTCGTCACCCCAGCCGGCGTACGCCGCACCCTCTGCCGCGGGGTGCAGCAAGGCCCACTCCAGGGCCAGGCGCAGCTGGCGGACCTGGGCCTCCTGCTCCTCGGCGCGGGCCGCGACGAGGACGTCGAGGACCTGTCGCTTGGGGCGATGGGGGTGCGGCTCCATGGGGAGATTCTACTGCTGAGGTGCGACAGTAGAACATGTGTTCGATGATCTGTGGACAACTTCACCGGTCGGGTCTCGGGGTCTCGAGACGGTCGCTGCGCGACCTCCTCGACCACCGGAGGACGCGGCTGGGTGAGGGGAGAGGGAGGTCTCGACAGGCTCGACCACCAACCCTGGTCTCGACTAGCTCGACCGGCAGCCCTGGTCTCGACCACCCGGAGGGCCGCTGCGTGACCACCTCGTCCACCCGGGGATCCGGGATCAGGGGATGAGGCGGGACCACCAGCGGGGGCGGGCGGGACGCCAGGTGTCGAGGTCCTCCCCCGCGATCAGGGTCGACCAGCGGGCGTCGAGGTCGTCGATGGTGGCGGCGACGTGGGTGAGGTCGGGAGCGTGGGGCCGGGCCGCTGCCTCGCGGTGCTGCCGATCGTGCTCGGCACGACGACGACGGCTCGAGAGCACCTCGTACGCCGCGGCGAGCTCGGCGAAGCCGTCGGGGGTGCCGGTCGGGGTGTCGGGGTGCAGGCGCAGCGCCAGTCGGCGGTACGCCGAGCGCACCTCGGCCCGGGTGGACCGCTCGTCCACCCCCAGCACGTCGTACGGGCACCGCGTCCCCATCGGTCCTCCCCCTGGGCTCGTCGTTGCCAGGGATCCTCCCCCAGGGGTGGCTACGCGGGGAGCGCTTCGGGCGAACCGGAGTTCAGGCGTCGATCTGGTCGGCGTCGACCTCGTAGGCGCCCTGCACGATGAAGTCCTTGCGCGGCGCGACCTCGGAGCCCATCAGCAGCTCGAAGACCTCGGCGCCGAGGGCGGCGTCGTCGACGGTCAGGCGGCGCAGCGTGCGCTGGCGGGGGTCCATGGTGGTCTCGGCCAGCTGGTCGGCATCCATCTCGCCGAGACCCTTGTAGCGCTGGACCGGGTCCTTCCAGCGCACGCCCTTCTTGGTGAGCTCGGCGAGCTTGCGCTGCAGCTCGGCGTCGGAGTAGGTGTAGACGTACTTGTCCATTCCCTTCTTGGGGTTGGACAGCTCGATGCGGTGCAGCGGGGGCACGGCGGTGTAGACGCGGCCGGCGTGCACCAGCTCCGGCATGTACTTGAAGAAGAGCGTCGCGAGCAGGCAGCGGATGTGGGCGCCGTCGGAGTCGGCGTCGGCCATGAAGATGATCCGGCCGTAGCGGGCGGCGTCGAGGTCGAAGGTGCGGCCCGAGCCGGCGCCGATCACCTGGATGATCGCCGCGCACTCGGCGTTCTTGAGCACGTCGGCGACGGTGGCCTTCTGGACGTTGAGGATCTTGCCGCGGATCGGCAGCAGCGCCTGGAACTCGGAGTCGCGCGCCGCCTTGGCGGTGCCCATGGCCGAGTCGCCCTCGACGATGAAGAGCTCGGAGCGGTCGACGTCGGCGGTGCGGCAGTCGTTGAGCTTGGCGGGCAGCGCCGAGGACTCCAGGGCGTTCTTGCGCCGTTGGTTCTCCCGGTGCTGGCGGGCGGCCAGCCGGGTCTTGGCCGCGCCCGCGACCTTCTCCATGACGAGCTTGGCCTGCGCCTTCTCGGCGCGCTTGGTCGAGGTGAGGAACGTCTTGAGCTCCGCGGCCACCACCTTGCGGACGACGCTGCGGGCGGCGGGCGTGCCGAGGATCTCCTTGGTCTGTCCCTCGAACTGCGGCTCGGCCAAGCGGGCCGTCACCACGGCGGTGAGCCCCTCGAGCACGTCGTCCTTGACGACGTCGGCGTCGCCGGACTTGAGCACGCGGCCGGCGCGCATCGCGTCGTTGAAGGTCTTGGTGAGCGCGGCCTCGAAGCCGGCGACGTGGGTGCCGCCCTTGGGGGTGGCGATGACGTTGACGAAGGAGCGCAGCTCGGTCTCGTAACCCGTGCCCCAGCGCACCGCCACGTCGACGGTGAGCTCGCGCTCGACGTCCTGCGGCGTCATGTGGCCCTTGTCATCGAGCAGCGGGACGGTCTCGGTGAAGGTGTCGGAGCCCTGCAGGCGCAGCACGTCGGTGACCGCCTCGTCGGTGGCGAGGAACTCACAGAACTCCGTGATGCCGCCGTCGTGCCGGAAGGACTCGGTGAGGACCTCCTCGCCGCGGGCGTCGGTGAGCACGATCTCCAGGCCGGGCACGATGAAGGAGGTCTGGCGGGCCCGCGTGACCAGCTCGTCCCACATGAAGCGGGCGTCCTTGGTGAAGATCTGGCGGTCGGGCCAGAAGCGGACGCGGGTGCCGGTGACGCCCTTCTTGACGCGACCGCCCTTGCGCAGCCCTCCGGAGGGCACGAAGTCTCCCCCCGGGCCGTCGGCGGCGAAGTCGCCCGGGACGCCGCGCTGGAAGGACATGCCCTGGGTCGCGGGCGAGCGGTCGACGGACACGTCGAGGCGTGCGGAGAGCGCGTTGACGACCGAGGCACCGACGCCGTGCAGCCCTCCCGTGGCGGCGTAGGAGCCGCCGCCGAACTTGCCGCCCGCGTGCAGCTTGGTGAAGACCACCTCGACGCCCGAGAGCCCCGTCTTGGGCTCCTTGTCGACCGGGATGCCGCGCCCGTCGTCGTGGACCTCGGCCGAGCCGTCGGGATGGAGCGTGACCTCGACCCGCCGGCAGTAGCCGCCCAGGGCCTCGTCGACGGCGTTGTCGATGATCTCCCACAGGCAGTGCATCAGCCCCCGGGTGTCGGTGGAGCCGATGTACATGCCGGGGCGCTTGCGGACCGCCTCCAGCCCCTCGAGGACGAGCAGGTGGTGGGCGTTGTAGGTGTTGTCGATGACGGTCTTCCCATCCGTGCGCCGGGTCGGTGCCGAATCTACCGACGAGCACCGACCGCGCCGCGCCCGACTCGCTGGCACGGCCGGGGTGCCCGGAGCGATGGGAGGCGTGTGCTGGACTGACCGGGGTACCACCGCACTAGACCGAACACTTGAAATGTCTGAATCGCTCGTCCCACCTGGGGCGAGCGGGCACACTTCTCCACAGCAGCTCCACACCTGACGCCCGACGTGTGAGGTGTTCCACACCCGGTCCAGCGGGCGACACGCGCCGGATCGGGAAGGAACCTCCGTGGTTGACTGTTGTGGACAGCACGATGACGAGAGCGAGGCGATGACGTGACCACCACGACTGCCCCCAGCAACGGGCTCACCGCGGTCGACCGCTGTGACCGATGCGGCGCCCAGGCCTACCTCCGCGTGCACCTCAAGGGGGGCGGCGAGCTGATGTTCTGCGCCCACCACGCCCGCGAGCACAGCGACAAGCTGCGCGAGGTAGCCGAGCACGTGCACGACGAGACCAACCGTCTCTCGGGCACCCCGACGCCCACCGAGTAGCAGCGCAGACCCAGAGACTCCACTCAAGCCCCGGGCCCGTGGCCCGGGGCTTGAGTCGTCTCCGGGGCAGCACCCGAGCCCGGGGTCTGGGAGGCTCGTGCCCGTGACGTGGGTCGAGGTGCTGGTCGGGCTGGCGATCCTGCTCGGGGTGGTCGGCACGGTCGTGCCCGTGCTGCCGGGGTCGCTCGTGGTGCTGGTCGCCGTGCTGGTCTGGGCCGCCGTCACCGGCACGCCCACGGCCTGGGTCGTCTTCGCGGCCGTCGGCCTCGTGATCGCCGTCGGCCAGGTGGTGATGTTCCTCGTGCCCGGACGCCGCCTCAAGGCCGCCGGGATCCCGGGCCGGACGCTGCTCGTCGGTGGCCTGCTCGGCGTCGTCGGCTTCTTCGTGGTGCCGGTCGTCGGCCTCTTCCTGGGCTTCGTCGGCGGCGTCTACCTGATGGAGCTGGCCCGCGTGGGCAGCGCCGAGGCATGGCCCGCGACGGTGCACGCGCTGAAGGCGGCCGGACTCTCCGTGCTCATCGAACTGGCCGCGACCCTGGTGGCGGCGTCTGTCTGGGTGGCGGGCGTGGTCGTCACGTGACCGCACTGCTGCTGGCGCTCGGCGCGGCAGCGGCGTACGGCGTCTCCGACTTCGTGGGAGGGCTCAGCTCACGGCGTACGTCGGCCTGGCCCGTGGCGGCCGTCAACAGCGCCGTGGGCTGCGGCTGCGCCGTCGTCGGCGCCCTGCTGCTGCCGGCGGACGCCGAGCCCGCAGACCTCGCGTGGGGCGCACTGGCGGGCGTCGGCAGCGGGCTGGGTGGCGCCTTCCTCTACCGGGGCCTGGCCCGTGGTCGCATGGGCGTGGTCGGGCCGGTCTCCGCGGTCGGTGCGGCGCTGCTCCCCACGCTGGCCGGCCTGCTGCTCGGCGAGCGGCTCGGACCCGTGACCTGGGCCGGGGTGCTGGTCGCCCTCCCCGGCATCTGGCTGGTCGCGCGCGAGCCTGGCGCGCGCACGGACGCCGGCCTGGTCGACGGGCTGCTCGCGGGCGCCGGCTTCGGCGTGCTCTTCGCCGCCACCGGCCAGGTGCCCGAGAGCGCCGGGCTGTGGCCCCTGGCGGTGACGCAGCTGGTGGGCCTGGTGAGCGTCGTGGCGCTCGCGGCGGCGCTGCAGGAGCCCTGGCTCTCGCGGCACCGCGCGGTGGTCCTGGGCGGCAGCGCGGCAGGGCTGCTGACCTTTCTCGCCCTGGTCGGGCTGCTGCTGGCGACGCAGCAGGGGCTGCTGACCGTCAGCGCCGTGCTCGCCTCGCTCTACCCCGCCGTCACCGTGCTGCTCGCCCGGGTGCTGCTGGCCGAGCGGCTGCACCGCTCCCAGGTCGGTGGCCTGCTGCTCTGCGGGGTCACCGTGGTGTGCGTGGCCCTCGGGTGAGGACTACCGCAGGGCCGCCACCAGGCGGTCGAGGTCGGAGCCGTCGGTCCCGACGTGGCCCGAGATCCGCAGGCCTGGCACGAGCAGGGGGTCGCGGGGGGCGCGCCAGGGCAGCACGACGGTGGTGAGCACGCGCTGCTCCAGCAGCCGCGCCCGGACCTGGTCGAGGTCCTGGCCGGCGGTGGCCGCCAGCGTGGTGATCGACCCCGCCGGGGCCTGTGGCTGCACCACCCGCCAGCCGTCGAGCCCGGCGACCGCGTCGCGCACCGCGGCACCGACCTCGGCGAGCCGGGCGAGGGTCTCGGGGACGCCGCGCCGGTGCAGCCGGGCGAGCGCCGCCCCGAGCCCCAGGCGACCGGCCACGTAGGCCTCGCGCCCCTCCAGCGTCTCCCAGGGCACCACCAGCCGCGCAGCCGCGTCGCGGCGTACGGCGAGGGCGCCGACCCCGCGCGGACCGGCAAGCCACTTGCGGCCGGTCAGCACGACCGCGTCGGCGCCGGTGGCGCAGTCGACGTGGCCGACGGCCTGCGCCGCGTCGACCCAGACGGGGACGCCGGCGGGGCGGGCGAGGGTCACCACGTCGGCCACGGGCTGCACCAGCCCGCGGTGCGAGGCCACCTGGTCGAGCAGCAGCAGGTCGGGTGGGTCCTCGCGCAGCCGCCGCTGCAGCGCCTCGAGGTCCACGACGCCGACGCCGTCGACGTCGAGCAGGCCGATCTCGAGCCCGCGCTGCGCCAGCAGCGCCAGGTTGGGTCCCCACGCCGCCGGGGCCACCACGACGGTGGCGCCCGGCCGCAGCGGCCAGGCGTCGAGCAGCAGCCGCAGGCCGGCCGTGGCGCTCTCGGTGAAGGCCACCTCCTGCTCCCCCACCCCGAGCAGGTCGGCGAGCAGGCGCCGCGTGCGCGCGATCTCGGGTGCGGCCCGGGTCGCGGCCTCGTAGCCTCCCTCGGCGGCCTCGAGACGCAGGTGGGCGACCACGGCCTCGACCACCTCCGGGGCCATCCGCCCGGCGGAGGCGGCGTCGAGGTGGAGCAGGGGCTGCTGCCCGCCCCCGGTCTCACCCACCGCAGGCCTCGACCAGTCCGCGGAAGAGCCCGGCGTCGGCGATCACCTCGGGGTGCCACTGCACCCCGAGCCAGAACTGCTCCCCCGGCCGCTCGAGCGCCTCCACGGTGCCGTCGTCGGCCCGGGCGACTACCTCGAGGCCGGGGTGCCGGCGCACGGCCTGGTGGTGGTGGCAGCGCACGTCGAGCTGCTCGAGCGCCACCAGGCCGGCCAGGCGGCTCTCGGGCACGACGCTCACGCCGACCTCGCCGAAGCCGTCGCCGCCGGGGTCGTGCGCGGCGCTGCCGAGCTCCTCGGGCAGGTGCTGGACCAGCGATCCCCCGGCGGCCACCGCCATCAGCTGCAGCCCGCGGCACACGCCCAGCACCGGCGTGCCCGACTGCGCCGCGGCCTCGAGCAGCGCCAGCTCCCAGGTGTCGCGGTCGGTGCGGGGCGCTCCGGTGGCCGCGTGCGGCTCCTCGGCGTACCGCGCGGGGTCGACGTCGGCGCCGCCGCACACCACCAGCCCGTCGATGCGCGCCAGCACCGCAGCCGCCGCCTCGGCGGCCTGCGGAGGCAGCAGCACCGGCAGACCGCCCGCCAGCTCGACCGACCGCGCGTACGACGTGGGCAGCAGGTCGGCGTGCTGGTCCCAGACGCCCCACCGCGCAGGCTCGCGGTAGGTGCTCAGGCCGATGACGGGGCCGATGAGTGGGGCGGGCATCTCGAGGCGCTCAGAGCGGCGTGACGTAGGCCCCGCTGATGCCACCGTCGACGAGGAAGGTGCTCGCGGTCATGAAGGAGGACTCGTCGGAGGCCAGGAAGAGCACGGCGTTGGCCATCTCCTCGGGCTCGCCGAAGCGCCCCATCGGCACGTGCACCAGGCGCCGCGCCGCCCGCTCGGGGTCGCTGGCGAAGAGCTCGCGCAGCAGCGGCGTGTTGACCGGGCCGGGGCACAGCGCGTTGACCCGCACGCCCTGGCGGGCGAACTGCACGCCGAGCTCGCGCGTCATCGACAGCACGCCGCCCTTGGAGGCGGAGTAGGAGATCTGGCTCGTCGCCGCCCCCATGACGGCGACGAAGGACGCGGTGTTGATGATCGAGCCGCGCTGCTGCTCGATCATGTAGGGCAGCGCCGCCTTGCAGCACAGGTAGACGCTGGTGAGGTTGACCTCCTGCACCCGGCGCCACGCCTCGAGGTCGGTGTCGAGGATCGAGTCGTCCTCGGGCGGGCTGATGCCGGCGTTGTTGAAGGCGACGTCGACGGAGCCGTAGGTCTCCTTCGCGGTCGCGAAGAGCGCGTCGACCTGCTCCTTGTCGGTCACGTCGACGCGCACGTAGGTCGCGAAGTCGCCACCCCCGAGCTGCCCGACCAGCGCGTGGCCGCTCTCGTCGTCGATGTCCCCGACGACGACCTTCGCGCCCTCCTCGACGAAGCGCTGCACGGTCGCGAGCCCGATGCCGCTGCAGCCGCCGGTGACGACCGCGACCTTCCCCTCCAGACGGGGACGTCCTGCCATGGTGGTGCTCCTACTCGTTGCTGATGAAGACGTTCTTGACCTCGGTGAAGGCGTCGGGGGCGTCCGGGCCGAGCTCCCGGCCGAGTCCCGACTGCTTGAAGCCCCCGAAGGGGGTCCAGTAGCGCACCGCGGCGTGGCTGTTGACGCTCAGGTTGCCCGACTCGACTCCGCGGGCGACACGCAGGGCCCTCCCGACGTCGCGGGTGTGGATCGACCCCGACAGGCCGTACTCCGTGTCGTTGGCCATCGCGACGGCCTCGTCCTCGCCGTCGAAGGGCAGCACCGCCACGACGGGCCCGAAGACCTCCTCGCGCCACACGGCGTCCTGGGTGCCGGTGGGCAGCACCACGGTCGGCGGCACCCACCAGCCCGGCAGGTCGGGGACGGACCCGGTGACGGCCACCTCGACGCCGCCGAGGTAGCGCTGCACGCGGTCGCGCTGCTGGGCCGAGATCAGCGGGCCCATCTCGCTGTCGGGGTCCTCCGCGGGGTTGGTGACCCGCATCGCCTGGACGGCTCGGGCGAGGCCGTCGACGAACTCGTCGTAGACGGGGCGCTCGACGAGGATGCGCGAGCGGGCGCAGCAGTCCTGCCCGGCGTTGTCGAAGACGGCGCCCGGCGCGCTCGCCGCGGCCCGCGCGACGTCGGCATCGGCGAAGACGATGTTGGCGCTCTTGCCGCCGAGCTCGAGCGTCACCCGCTTGACCTGCTCGGCGCAGCCCCGCATCACCTGCTTGCCCACCTGGGTGGAGCCGGTGAAGCAGACCTTGCGCACCAGCGGGTGGGTCACGAAGCGCTCCCCCACGACCGGACCGGCGCCGGGGAGCACCGTCAGCACGCCCTCGGGCAGCCCGGCCTCGAGCGCGAGCTCGCCGAGCCGCAGCGCCGTCAGCGGCGTGAGCTCCGCGGGCTTGACCACCACGCAGTTGCCGGCGGCCAGGGCCGGCGCGACGCCCCAGCCGAAGATGGGCATCGGGAAGTTCCACGGCACGATCACCCCCACCACGCCGAGCGGCTCGTGGAAGGTGAGGTCGACGCCGCCGGGCACCGGGATCTGCCGGCCGAAGAGGCGCTCGGGGGCGGCGGAGTAGTAGTTCAGGCAGTCGCGCACGTTGCCCGCCTCCCAGCGGGCGTTGCCGAGGGTGTGGCCGGCGTTGCGGACCTCGAGCCGCGCGAGCTCCTCGACGTGCGCGTCGACGACGGCGGCGTACGCCCGCAGCAGCCGGGCGCGCTCGCCCGGCGCGACGGCGCGCCACGCGGCGTACGCCTCGTGGGCGCGCTCGATCGCGGCGTCGGTCTGCTCGACGGAGGCCAGCTCAACCTCGGTGACGGGCTCGGCCAGGGCAGGGTCGATGACGGTGTAGCTGGTCACGGCGGGTCCTCGGTGAGTTCAGGGGTCACATGCGCTCGAAGCCGCGCCGCCGCTCCCAGTCGGTGACGGTCGCCTCGAAGGCGGCGAGCTCCACGTCGGCCATGTTGGTGTAGTGGTCGACGACCTCGTCACCCAGGGTCCTGCGCGCCAGCTCGGAGGAGTGGAAGACCTCCCGTGCCGCACGCAGCGTGCGCGGCACCGTGGGCAGCCCGGCGGTGTAGGCGTTGCCCTCCGTCGGGGGGCCGAGCTCGAGCCCGCGCTCGATGCCGTCGAGCCCGCAGGCGAGCATGGCGGCCACCGCCAGGTAGGGGTTGACGTCGGCGCCGGGCACCCGGTTCTCCATGCGCGCGCCGGCTCCGCGGCCCACGAGGCGGACGGCGCAGGTGCGGTTGTCCTCGCCCCAGGCGATCGCCGTGGGGGCGAAGGAGCCGTCGGCGAAGCGCTTGTAGGAGTTGACGTTGGGGGCGTACAGCAGCGTCATGTCGGACATGCCGTCGAGGACGCCGGCGACGAAGGAGTCGTAGAGCGGCGTGCGCGCGTCGTCGTCCCAGAAGACGATCTCGCCGTCGGTGCCGCGCAGCGAGAGGTGGATGTGGCAGGAGCTGCCCTCGCGCTCGTCCCACTTGGCCATGAAGGTGATCGAGCGGCCCTGCTGGGCGGCGATCTCCTTGGCCACCGTCTTGTAGACGGCGTGGTTGTCACACGTGGTGACGACGTCGGCGAAGAGGAAGCCGATCTCGTGCTGGCCGAAGTTGCACTCGCCCTTGGCGCTCTCGACGTCGAGCCCCGCGTCGTACATCACGTTGCGGATCTGGCGCAGCAGCGGCTCGACGCGCGTGGTGCCCACGATGGAGTAGTCGACGTTGTACTGGTTGGCCGGCGTCAGGGCGCGGTAGTCCGCGCGGTGGGCGGCCTCGTAGCTGTCGTCGAAGGCGATGAACTCCAGCTCGGTGCCCGCCACCGCGGCGTACCCCATCTCGGCGGCCTTGGCGACCTGCTGGCCGAGGATCGAGCGCGGGCTCTGCGCCACCGGCGTGCCGTCGGGCCAGGCCAGGTCGCACTGGATCATCACCGTCGCCGGCAGGTGGGTGAGGATCCGCACCGTGTCCATGTCGAGCACGAACTCCATGTCGCCGTAGCCGCGCTCCCACGAGGTGATGGCGTAGCCGTCGACGGTGTTCATGTCGATGTCGACGCCCAGCAGGTAGTTGCAGCCCTCCGTGCCGTGGCCGAGCACGTGGTCGACGAAGTACGCCGCGTGCAGCCGCTTGCCCTGCAACCGACCCTGCATGTCGGTGAAGGCGACGATGACCGTGTCGATCTCCCCGGTCGCGATGCGGTTGGTGAGCTCGGATTCGCTGAGGTACCTGTCGTTGCGCGTCACGCACGGAGTCTTGTGTGCGGGCCGCCGCCCCGTCAACGACCGCCGCTCATCGACGTGTGCGACATCACCGTCAGCCCGGGACGCTCCTGACCGATGTGGGTGTTGAGACAACACCATCCGAGGAGAGGACCCCGCGTTGCACACCATGCTCGACGTCGCGCTCGCGACCGAGTACGACCACACCCGCGCCGACCGGCGTGCGGACACCCACCTGCACTGGCTCTGGAACCGCAAGCGCGCCTGAGCCCGCCGTACGGCGAGTCCCCGCCACCGGCGTGAGGACGCCCGCACGCCGGGTACGAACGCCGTACGAAGACGACGAGGCCCCCGCCCCGCTCAGGCAGCGGACGCGGGGGCCTCGGCGTACCGGGGTGGCGACTCCTCAGTCGAGGTAGTCGCGCAGCACCTGGGAGCGGCTGGGGTGGCGCAGCTTGCTCATCGTCTTGGACTCGATCTGGCGGATCCGCTCGCGCGTGACGCCGTAGACCTTGCCGATCTCGTCGAGCGTCTTGGGCTGGCCGTCGGTGAGGCCGAAGCGCATCGAGACCACGCCGGCCTCGCGCTCGGAGAGCGTGTCGAGGACCGCGTGCAGCTGCTCCTGGAGCAGCGTGAAGGAGACGGCGTCGGCGGGGACGATCGCCTCGGAGTCCTCGATCAGGTCGCCGAACTCGGAGTCGCCGTCCTCACCCAGCGGGGTGTGCAGCGAGATCGGCTCACGGCCGTACTTCTGCACCTCGATGACCTTCTCCGGGGTCATGTCGAGCTCCTTGGCGAGCTCCTCCGGGGTGGGCTCGCGGCCGAGGTCCTGCAGCATCTGGCGCTGGACGCGGGCGAGCTTGTTGATGACCTCGACCATGTGCACCGGGATCCGGATGGTGCGGGCCTGGTCGGCCATGGCGCGGGTGATCGCCTGCCGGATCCACCAGGTGGCGTAGGTGGAGAACTTGTAGCCCTTGGTGTAGTCGAACTTCTCGACCGCGCGGATCAGGCCGAGGTTGCCCTCCTGGATCAGGTCGAGGAAGAGCATGCCGCGGCCGGTGTAGCGCTTGGCCAGGGAGACGACGAGGCGGAGGTTGGCCTCGAGCAGGTGGTTCTTGGCGCGGCGACCGTCCTCGACGATCCACTGCAGCTCCTCGAGCACCTTGGGCGTGATCTTGCCGCCCTTGGCGAGCTTCTCCTCGGAGAAGAGGCCGGCCTCGATCCGCTTGGCGAGCTCGACCTCCATCTCGGCGTTGAGCAGCGGGACCTTGCCGATCTGCTTGAGGTAGTCCTTGACCGGGTCGGCCGTCGCGCCGGCCACCATGACCTGCTGCTCGGGCTCGTCGGTCTCGTCGGCGGAGGAGACGACGAAGGTCGCCTCCTTCTCGTCCTCCTTGATGGTGGGATCGGCGGCGACGTCCTTCTCGAACTGCTCGTCGGGGACGTCGGCCAGCACCTTCTTGCCGTCAGGACCGACCGTGGCCGCCGCCGCCTGGATCTCCTCCGCGGACATCGCCGGCTTGGCAGCGCGCTTGGCCGGGGCCTTCTTGGCCGGGGCCTTCGCTGAGGTCTTCTTCGCGGTGGTGCTCGCTGAGGAAGGGCTCACGAACCAACTCTCCAGGGGGGTCTTAAGGAAACGTTCAGAAATGTGCCAGGGCACGACACGACCCGTTGGTGTCAAGCCGGCCGGTGACGTCATTCTGTCACGGCGACCAAGGGATCAAACCCCCGAGGCCCGTGCGGCCGCCTTCTGCTCCTTCTTGTAGGAGCGCACCTTGGCCAGCGTCGCCTCGTCGGTGACGTCGGCCACCGAACGGTAGCCCTCCAGCGCGTAGTCGCCGACCGCCGCCTCCCACCCCTCCGGGCGGATGCCGGCCTGCTTGGCCAGCAGCGCCGTGAAGATCTGCGCCTTCTGCTTGCCGAAGGCGGGCAGGGCCTGCAGCCGACGCATCAGCTCCCGGGCGTCGGCTGCCTCGGTCCACAGTCGCGAGGCGTCGCCGTCGTACTCCTCCACCACGATCCGGGCGATCTCCTGGATCTTGCCGGCCATCGACCCCGGGAAGCGGTGCACGGCCGGGGGCTCGGCGCAGAGTGAAGCGAACTGCTCGGGCTCCGCGGCCGCGATCTCGGCGGGGTCCAGCGAGCCGAAGCGCTCGAGGATCTTGGCCGGCCCGGCGAAGGCCCGCTCCATCGGGAACTGCTGGTCGAGCGCCATGCCCGTCAGCAGGGCGAAGGGGTGCTCCCCCAGCACCCGGTCGGCCTGCTCGTCCTGTGCGATCCGGTAGCCCATGTCCGCATCCTGCCACCGGGCGCCGGGGCCGGACGCGGCTGCCTGTGGACGGCGACGGCGTACGGCGCCTCTCCGCGCCAGGGTGGGCGGGTGACCGAGCCGTGCCGTCCGCGCCCGCCGGAGCTGCCGCCCTGGGCGCCGGGCATGCACGAGGAGGTACGCCGCCTGGTCACCGCGGCGGGCCTGCGGCGGCTGCTGCCGACGCGGTGCTGGGTCGGCCACCCCGGCGGCGAGGAGGACGAGACCTGCATCCCGCTGGCGGCTCCCGACGGCGCCGCGGCGCCGCACGGCCTGCGCGTCGACCTCGTCGAGCGCGCCCTCGACGGCCTGGAGCAGCCCGCCGGCTCGCTGGCCTGGCTGGCCCGCTCCGGGCCGCTGCTCGCCGGTGACGACGAGCTCGCCTGGTGGTCGGCGGCGAGAGCCGGCTTCGCCCGGCACGGCCTGGTGCCCGCAGGCTTCTGCGTGCTCAACCGCGTGGGGTGGCTCGACCTCGCCGGGGGCGCGGGCCGCACCTGGACGCGGGTGCGTCGCCGCCCGGCGTCCGGCACCGACACCCGGGACCGCTAGGCCCCGGCGCCCACCGGCCAGGTGTGCACGGGCTCGTTGGCGTGCATCAGCTCGCGGTAGCGCCCCAGCACCTGCCGCAGGGCGGTGACCCGGTCGGCCCCGGCCGCCTCGGCGGCCTGCACCGAGGCGACGTACCAGGAGGCGCCGTTGGTCTGCTGCACGCAGCGGCCCTCGATGATGTCGAGCAGCCGGCCCGCCGCGTCGCCGTCGACGCCCCAGCGCGCCAGCCCCTCGGCCGCCGCCGGCAGCAGCCGCCGCAGCACGAGCTCGCTCGCGGCCACCTCGCCGATGCCGGGCCAGTAGACCCGGGCCTCGATGCCGTGCTGCGCGGCGACGTGGAAGTTCTCCTCCGCTGCCGAGAAGGACATCCGCGACCACAGCGGACGGTCGTCCTCGGCCAGGTAGCGCGTGAGCCCGAAGTAGAAGGCGGCGTTGGCCATGGTGTCGACGACCGTCGGCCCGGCCGCGAGCACGCGGTTCTCGACCCGCAGGTGCGGGACGCCGTCGACGACGTCGTAGACGGGCCTGTTCCACCGGTAGACCGTGCCGTTGTGCAGCTTCAGCTCCGAGAGCGACGGGGTGCCCCCGGACTCGAGCACCTCCAGCGGGTCCTCGTCGTCGGTGATGGGGAGCAGCGCCGGGAAGTAGCGCACGTTCTCCTCGAAGAGGTCGAAGATGGAGTTGATCCAGCGCTCGCCGAACCACACCCGTGGCCGCACCCCCTGCTCCTTGAGCTCCTCGCTGCGGGTGTCGGTGGCCTGCTCGAAGAGCGGGATCCGGGTCTCCTGCCACAGCTGCTTGCCCAGCAGGTAGGGCGAGTTGGCGCCGAGGGCGAGCTGGATGCCGCTGATGGCCTGCGAGGCGTTCCAGTACGCCGCGAAGGTGTCGGGGCCCACCTGCACGTGCAGCTGGGTGCTCGTGCACGCCGCCTCCGGCATGATCGACTCGGAGGTCGTGCGGAGCCGCTCGACCCCGCCGATGTCGATGACGAGGTCCTCGCCGCGCGCGGCGAGGATCTGGTCGCTGAGCAGCTTGTAGCGGGGGTTGGGGCTGATCCGGGAGGGGCTGAGGTCGCCCTCCCCCAGCGTCGGCAGGATGCCGATCATCACCATGTGCGCGTCGACCTGGTTGGCCTTGACCTCGGCGTTGTTGAGGCTGGTGCGCAGGTCGTCCTCGAAGCCGGCCACGCCGCGCGGCTGCAGCGGCCGCGGGAGCATGTTGATCTCGAGGTTGAACTGGGCGAGCTCGGTCTGGAAGTTGGGGTCGGCGATCGCCTCGAGCGCCTCCGCGCTCTTCAGGGCCGGGTTGCCGTCGTCGTCGACCAGGTTGAACTCGATCTCCATCCCGGTCATCGGGTTGTCGGTGTCGAAGCGCGACTCACGCAGCATCCGCGCCAGCACGTCGAGGCAGCGGCGTACCTTCTCGCGGTGGCGGGTCCGGTCGGCGCGGCTGAACTCCTGGTCGGCGACCTCTTCTCCCATGGACGCACACTAGGGCTCGGCGCGTCCGTCTACGAGGCCCGGTCGTCGTCGCGCAGCAGCGGCAGCGCGCCGGCCGACGGCTCCGGCCAGGCGTCCGGAGGCACCGCACCCTGGAGCAGGTCGGCGACGAGGTCGACGAGCGAGTGGTGCGGCACCACCTCGCGAGAGCGGTCGATGGCACACCAGGCCAGCGCCCCGTCGCCGTGCAGGTACGCCGCGAGCGCCAGCAGGCCGCACGGACCCGGCAGCAGGTGACGGGGAGCGCGTCGCACCAGGTCGAGCCAGAGCGCCACGTGGGGCCGGGCGCCGTGGCGCCGCAGGTCGACCCACGCAGCGTCGCGCACGTCGCCCCGGACCACCGCGGCGAGCAGCCGCGCCGCGTCCGCGGTGTCGAGCGGCTCCCCGCTGCGCACCGCCTCGTGGACCCGCCCGCGCAGCCACCGCGCCTCGCGGCCCAGGCGGTCGGGTGCGGCATCGCCCGCCAGCAACCGCGTGCGTAGGTCGGCGGACGTGGCCAGCCGCGCGCGCTCGGTCTCGTCGCCTCCCAGGAGCGAGGCCTGCAGCGCCTCCCGGTCGGCGAGCACCGCCCGCCCCTCGTAGACGGCGCGTGCGGTGAAGGGGTGCACGGCGAGGTCGTACGCCGTGCCGACCTCGTCGTCGCGCAGCGGCTCGAACCACCGCCCGTCGTGCACCCGCAGCACGTCGACGACGTCGAGACCGGCCGCCTGGAGCTCGGCCAGCAGCACCCTGGCCTGGACGCCCGCGCGCTCGTGGTAGGAGGTGTAGAGCAGCACGGCCGCCCTCGGAGCGCCGTTGGCGCGGCAGGCGCCGGCCAGGAGCCGCGCGAGCTCCTGCTGGGCCGCTGGGCGGTGGGGGAGGTCGGCACGCGCGTGGAAGCCGCCGGGGCCGCCGAAGCTCAGCACCACCACCGACTCGGACGGGTGGAAGCCCAGCACCTGCGGCACCAGAGCCACGAGGTCGACCTCCGACCGCGCCACCCACGCCGCCGTGGGCGGCACCGCTGTGGCCCGGCCGGGCGTCGCGGGGCGTGGCGGTCGCCGCTGGTGCGGCAGGCCTTGCGGGGAGCGGTGCGGGGAGCGGTGCGGCCGGCGGCGTCGGGTCATGCGGCGACGCTGGCCGACGCCCGGGGGCCCGCGACACCGGCGGTGGCGATCTGTGGACGGCCCCCGCCCGGCGGACCCCTGTGGACGGCAGCCGGTCGGTGGGCCGTGCGACGATCCACGGCGTGCGTGCGGAGCCGACCATCCTGCACCTCGACCTCGACGCGTTCTACGCCTCGGTCGAGCAGCGCGACAAGCCGTCGCTGCGCGGGAAGCCCGTGGTCGTGGGCGGCACCGGTGGCCGCGGGGTGGTCGCGACCGCCTCCTACGAGGCCCGCCACTTCGGAGTGCACTCGGCCATGTCCACGGCCCAGGCGCGCCGGCTCTGCCCGCACGCGGCGTACCTCGGCGGGCGCTTCCACGCCTACCGCGCCACGAGCGCGCAGGTGATGGAGGTGCTCCGGGCCGTCAGCCCGGTGGTCGAGCCGCTCTCCCTCGACGAGGCCTACGTCGACCTCCTCGCGGCCGACCTGCCCGACCGCGGCGTGGCCGCGGTCAGCGCCCTCGGACGCGAGCTGAAGCGACGGGTGCACGAGATGACCGGCGGCGTCTCCGCGTCGGTGGGCATCGGCAGCTCCAAGCTCGTGGCCAAGATCGCGAGCGACCTCGACAAGCCCGACGGGCTCGTGGTGGTCCCCCCGGGCACCGAGCGAGACCTGCTCCGCCCGATGCAGGTGACGGTGATCCCCGGGGTCGGTCCGGCGACCACCGACCGGCTGCGCCGGGTGGGCGTGCAGACCGTGGCCGACCTCGAGCGGCTGGAGCGCGAGGAGCTGGTTCACCTGCTGGGGCGCGCCCACGGCACGGCGCTCCACGCCATGGCGAGGGCCGACGACGACCGCGAGGTCGAGGCCCACCGCGACGCCAAGTCGATCAGCGTCGAGGACACCTACGAGACCGACCTGGTGGCCAACGCGGTGCTCACCGCCCTGCTCGACCGGCAGGCCGTCAAGGTCACCGAGCGGCTGCGCTCCTCGCGGCTCTCGGCGCGCACGGTGACGATCAAGGTGCGGCTCTACGACTTCTCCACGCTGAGCCGGTCGGCCACCTTCGCCGAGCCCACCGACGAGGTCCGTCAGGTGATGCAGACCGCCCGACGTCTGCTGGGCGAGCTCGACACCTCGGGCGGGGTGCGGCTGCTGGGGGTCGGGGTGTCCGGGCTGACCGACTGGGTGCAGGAGGACCTCTTCGCCGACGACCCCGACGACACCGGCGGGGCCGCGACCGAGCCCGAGGTCGACGAGGCGACGGCGCGGGCCGTGGCCGCCACCGTGCGGGGGCGCGGCTGGGTGCCGGGCATGGACGTCGAGCACGACGAGCACGGCCGCGGCTGGGTCTGGGGCGCGGGTCGCGGGGTGGTGACGGTGCGCTTCGAGACCGCAAAGACAGGCCCCGGGAGGGTCCGCACCCTCTCCGCCCACGACCCCGCGCTGAGGCCGTGGCGACCGCCCGAGGAGGCCTCCCCCGCCGGTCGCTGAGAAGTGCCTGAGAAGTCACATCGAGTGCAACTTCCCGGGGTACCGACACGTCTGTACCGGTGACGCCTCACGACGAGGCGCCGGCCGACGAACGGGAAGCAACGAGCCGACCGAAGCGTTGGAGACCACAGGGTCGACGGACTTCCCCCGGCGACCGCTCGCAGGAAGGACGACGGTGATGACGACCACCACCCGTAGCAAGCGGCCCACCACCCGCAACGACCGCGAGATCGAGGGCCGCGACAGCGTCGGCCTCTACCTCGACGAGATCGCGCGCACCCCCCTGCTCGACGCCGCCACGGAGGTCGAGCTCTCCAAGGCTGTGGAGGCCGGGCTCTTCGCCCAGCGCCTCCTCGACGAGGGCCGCGTCGGCCGCCGCAAGGGCGGCGCCCCCAAGTACGCCACCGAGGCGGAGCTCCGCTTCCTCGTCGAGGACGGCGAGCGCGCGATGCAGCGCTTCATCAACGCCAACCTCCGACTCGTGGTCTCCATCGCCCGCAAGTACGGCCGCAGCCAGATGCCGATGCTGGACCTGATCCAGGAGGGCAACACCGGTCTGATCCGTGCGGTCGAGAAGTTCGACTACGCCAAGGGCTACAAGTTCTCGACCTACGCCACCTGGTGGGTGCGGCAGGCCATCACCCGGGGCATCGCCCAGCAGGCGCGCGTCGTGCGCCTGCCCGTGCACGTGGTCGAGGAGCTCAACCAGGTCGGCTCCGCGCGCCGCACCCTCGAGCGTCAGCTCGGTCGCGACCCCGACCCCGAGGAAATCGCCTCCGAGCTCGACATGGACCTCGACCGGGTGCTCGACCTGATGTCGTGGGGCCGCGACCACGTCAGCCTCGACACCCCCGTCGACGAGGACGGCGACACCTCGCTGGGCGACCTGATCGCGCAGGAGAGTGCGCCGGGTCCCGACCTGACGGTGCTCGACACCGAGTCGCGCGACCGGCTCAACACCCTGGTGGGGCTGCTCGACGACCGGTCGGCCGACATCGTGCGCTCGCGCTACGGGCTCGTCGACGGCCGCCAGCACAAGCTCGCCGACATCGGCGCGCGCCACGGCATCTCCGCCGAGCGTGTGCGTCAGCTCGAGCGCGAGGCGATCAACAAGCTCCGCAAGATCGCCGACCCCGACCTGGCCGCCTGAGGCGGTCGGGCCGCACCTCCCGAGACCGCTCGACGGGTCCCGGGGCAGGCCTGGTCACCCGGCCGCCCTGGGACCTGTCGAGACCAGCTCCGCGAAGACCTCCGCCACCGCCAGGCGGAGGTCTTCGTGCGTCCCGGCGTTGGGCACGACGTGGGTCGCCACGCCGAGCCGCTGCTCGCGCGAGGCCTGGGCGGCCATCCGCGAGGCGGCGTCGTCCTCGGACCAGCCGCGGTCGCGCACCATCCGCTCCCGCTGCAGCTCCGGGGGCACGTCGACCACCACGACGGCGTCGAAGTCACCCGCGCGGTCGTTCTCCGCCAGCAGCGGGATGTCGTGCACCACCAGCGCGCCGGGGGGCACCTCGGCCTCCAGCGCGGCGATGCGCTCGTAGACGAGCGGGTGCACGATCGCCTCGAGCCGGCGACGGGCCCCGGCGTCGGAGAAGACGCGGGCACCCATCGCCGCTCGGTCGAGCTCGCCCTCGGGGGTCAGCACCTCGGGCCCGAACTCCTCGACCACGCGCTGCAGCCCCGGCGTGCCGGCCGCGACCACCTCGCGCGCCAGCACGTCGGCGTCGATCAGGACCGCCCCGAGGTCGACGAGCATGCGGGCGACGGTGCTCTTGCCCGACGCCACTCCTCCGGTCAGCCCCACGCGCACGGGTCGAGGCTACTGGTCGACCTTCGCCTGTAGCCGCTCGATGTGCTCGGAGGCCTCGGCCTTGGTGAGGTCGGCCGGGATCTCCTCCCCCGCCTTGCGCGCCAGGGTGTCGAGGTAGCTGCGCTGCGGACCGGTCATCGGCTCCTCGCCGGTCACCCACTCCTGGGGGTCGCGCTCGGCGCCGGACTCGGGAGTGGGACTGCCGAGCACCTCGCGCTGGGTGTCGCTGCCCTGGTTGTCGCTGACCTGGTCGTTGCTCTGCTCCTGCATCGGTTCGCTCATGCGTTCGAACGTACCCGTCGTCCCCGACGGCATGCGGGTGGCGGGCCACGGCGTCCGCGGACCTGCCAGGATCGGCGTCATGACGCGACGGGCGCTGCGCCAGGGTGACCGGGTGGCGCTGCTGCTGCCCGGCTCCACGGCGTACGTCGCCCTGGTCACCGCACTGCTGCGGCGCGGCGTCTTCCCGGTCCCGATGGACGTCGGCCTGACCGCCTCCGAGCGGGCCGACCTGCTCGAGGAGCTGGATCCCGCCCTCGTGGTGACCGAGCAGCCGCACCTCGAGGAGCTGCTCGCCGCCTATCCCGACGACCCGGACCTCGGGCCCCCGCGCGGGCGGCCGATCCACCTGACCAGCGGCACCACCGGACGCCCCAAGGGGGTGTGGTCGGGGCTGCTGACGCGCGACCAGTCCGACGCGCTCGTCGCGGAGGAGCGCGAGCTGTGGGGCTTCCGCGCCGACGACGTCAACCTCGTACTCAGCCCGCTCCACCACTCCGCACCGCTGCGCTTCGCCATGGGCACCCACCTCGCCGGCGGGTCCGTGCTCGTCCCCGGCCCCTTCGACCCCGCCCGGGTGACGGCGGCGATCGCGGAGGCCGACGAGGGTCGCCGGCCGACCACGATGTTCTGCGTGCCCGCCCACCTGCAGCGTCTCTTCGCTCACTGGGACGAGGTGGGGGCACCGGACCTCGCGTCCTTCCGCCTGGTGGCCCACGCCGGCGCCCCGTGCCCGGAGTGGCTCAAGCGCCGGCTCGTCGAGACCTTCCCGCCGGGCTCGACCTGGGAGTTCTACGGCTCGACCGAGGGCCAGTTCACCGCCTGCCGCAGCGAGGAGTGGCTCGAGCGGCCCGGCACGCTCGGGCGTGCCAGGCCAGGCCGCACGATGCAGGTCGACGAGCAGGGCCAGCTGTGGTGCGTGGTGCCCGAGCACGCGCGCTTCAGCTACCTCGGCGAGCCCGCCAAGACGAGGGCGGCCTGGCGCAGCACGCCCGACGGCCCCGCCTTCACCGTGGGAGACCTGGGCCGGATCGACGACGACGGCCACGTCCGGCTCGACGGGCGGCGTGACGACCTGGTCATCAGCGGCGGCGTCAACGTCTACCCCGCCGAGGTCGAGCGCGTGCTCGGCGAGCTCGACGGCGTCACCGAGGTCGCGGTCTACGGCGTCGACGACGACCACTGGGGTCAGCGGGTCTGTGCCGTGGTGGTCGGCGACGTCACGGACGACGTGCTGGAGGCCCACGCCCGCGAGCACCTCGCCCCCGCCAAGCGGCCCAAGGAGTACCGGCGGCTCCCCGCACTCCCCCGCACGCCGACCGGCAAGGTCCGCCGGCTCGACCTGCCCGGCCTCGTCGCCGGAGCCCAGGGCTGATGGGCTTCACGCGTGCCGAGCTCGCCGCCTACGAGGGCGCCGAGGTGCCCGACCTGCTGCCCGACCCGGCGGCGCCGCTGCGCCTCCTCTTCGTCGGGATCAACCCGGGGCTGTGGACCGCGGCCGTGCAGACGCACTTCGCCCACCCCGGCAACCGCTTCTACCCGGCGCTGCTCGGTGCCGGCATCATCACCACGCCGGTCGACGCCGCCGCGGGCATGAGCGACGACGACCGCGCCCGCTTCACCGCCGCCGGCCTCGGGATCACCAACCTCGTGCGCCGAGCCACCGCCAGGGCCTCCGAGCTCACCGCGGCCGAGCTGCGCGAGGGAGGGCAGCGGCTGGTGGCGCTCGTGGAGGCACGCCGTCCCGCCGTGGTGGCGGTGGCGGGGATCACCGCCTACCGCCAGGCCTTCGGGCTCCCGAAGGCGCAGCCGGGCCGTCAGCCCGAGCCGCTCGCGGGCGCCGAGCTGTGGGTGGTGCCCAACCCGAGCGGCCTCAACGCCCACGAGACCGCGGCGTCGCTCGCCACGGCGTACGCCGCGCCCGCACTGGCCGCGGGGCTGCTCCCCCGGGCCTAGCCGGCCGGGGGCCCGGTCGGCGCTAGCTGTAGTTCCCCGTGACGTTGTGAATGCGGTCGGCAGGGACGAGACCTTCGATGCCGGTGTGGGGTCTGTGGTGATTGTAGAAGTGGAGCCAGTCGGCGT
>NZ_JOJN01000015.1 GCF_000720335.1 Nocardioides aequoreus
ACCAGCCCGCCAGTGGGCGAGGGCCTCGAGACCCCGTGACCCGGGCTACTGCGGTAGCGACGGTCGGCGTACGGGAGCCGGGGGCTCGCTGCGCTCGCTGCTCAGGGAGCCGGGCTGGGGTGGTCGAGGTGCCCGAGCCCCTGGGCGAGGGCCTCGAGACCCTGTGAGGCGGGTTACCCCGGTGGGGACGGTCGCCGTACGGGTGCCGGGGTCTCGAGGCTCCTCGCTGGCGCTCGTCGCACCTCGACCAGCCCGGGGCGGTCAGACCGGGAGGTGGCGGCCCCACCAGCGCAGGATCTCCTCGAAGCGCTGGCGGCGGTGGCGGGGGCGGCCGGAGCGGGAGAGCTCGTGGCCCTCGCCGGGGAAGAGCAGCAGCTCGGTCCCGACGCCGCGCAGCTTCAGCGCCGCGAACCACCGCTGCCCCTGCTCGACCGGGCAGCGCCAGTCGGCCTCGGAGTGGATCACCAGCGTCGGCGTGACCACCCGGTCGACGTGCGTCATCGGGCTCTGCTCGCGGATCGCCTCGGCGTCGCCGCTGTACTGCCCGGGGAAGAACCAGCCGATGTCGGAGGACCCGACGAAGGAGGTGCCGTCGAGGTAGCCACGCTCGACGACGGCACCGACGAAGCGGTCGGTGCGGGTGGTGAGGGTCGCGGTCATGTAGCCGCCGTAGGAGCCGCCCATGACGCCGACGCGGTCGCGGTCGAGCGGCAGCGACGGCTCGGCCAGCACGCTGTCGAGGAAGGCGAGCACGTCGTCGGCGTCGACGCTGCCGAGCGCGTCCTTGACGGCTCGACCGTGGTCGTAGCCGTAGCCGGCGGAGCCGCGGGGGTTGCACATCGCCACGGCGTAGCCGGCGCCGGCGTAGACCTGCGCCTCGTCGAAGACGGCGACGTCGTACTGGGAGTAGGGACCGCCGTGGATGCAGAGCAGGACCGGGTGCGGGCCGTCGAACCGGTCGGGGTCGGGCAGCACCACCCAGCCGTGCACCTGGCTGTCGGGGCCCGTGTCGACGACGTGCTCGCGCAGCGGTCGGGGCGACAGGCGCGAGGCGACCTCGGTGAGCCAGCGGGGCTCCCCCTCCTCGACGACGGCGAGGTCGGCGCGGCGCAGCGCGGTGGCGGCGGAGACGACCACGCGGCTTCCCGCGACGGCGTGGCCGGCGACGACGACGTCGCCGGAGAGCAGGACCTCGTGGTCGGGGAGCTCGGAGCCCGGGTCGACCGAGATGAGTCGCACGGTGCCGCGGTGCTGGTCGCGCACGACCACGCGCCCGTCGACGACCACGAGGTCCGCGGGGGTGCCCACCTCGAGGTCCTCGTCCCGGTCGGTGACGGCGAGGTACTCCTCGAGGACCCCGTCGCCGAGAGGCTTCGTGCTCACGTGGAGCCGGCTCGGCCGACCGACGAAGTCCAGGGCCTCCTCCCCCAGCTCGGTGCCCACGAAGACGAGACGGCCGTCGGGCAGCCACGTGGCCGGGCCGACGTCGAGCGTGGGAGCGTCGGTGACGGGGCGTACGTCGCCACCGGCGGCCGGCACGACGTGCAGCCCGCCACGCAGGTCGGTCTCGCGGGTGGCGTGGCGCGCGGAGCGGAAGAGCAGCCGCTGCCCGTCGGGGCTCCACGCGGGGTGGAGGTCGTCCTGGTCGCCGTCGGTCAGCTGGCGCGGCACGACCGGCAGCGACGGCAGGTCGTCACCCGGCGCGGCGTCCGAGGGCGGCGCATCGACGACGAAGAGGTGCTGCCGGCGGTCGCGGGTGTAGCCGAGGTCGTCGATGCGGTACTTCAGCTCGCGCACCAGCCGCGCCGGCTCCTCGCCGGGCTTGGGCTCGCGGCCGTCGTCGGCGGCGGTGCCGTAGCGCCCGGGCTCCGGCACCCGGGCGACGTACGCGAGCCGGCTGCCGTCGGGGCTCCACGCCGGCGCGCCCGCGCCGAGGGGGTGGGCGGCCCCATCGGTCAGGCGCAGCGGCTCGCCGCCGTCGAGGGCCACCACGTGCAGCTGCGCCGGGCCGTCCTCGGTGCCGCGCAGGAAGGCGACGCGGCGACCGTCGGGGCTCACGGCCGGCGCGCTGTCGCGCGGACCGTTGGTGAGCCGGCTCGCCGGGGAGCCGTCGGTCGGCACCCGCCAGAGGGCGCCGACGTACGTGTCCGTGGCGAGGTCGGGCCGGGTCACGGTGGTGACGGCGACCGACCCGTCCGGGGTCAGCGAGGGGCGGCCACAGGCCGAGAGCAGGTCGAGGTCGTCAGGGCGCACCCCGCAAACCTAGGCAGGTGACCTGCGCCGGCCCTACTCGGGACTGGTGACGAACTCGCGCGTCTTGGCGATCGCGAACCCCTTCACCTGCGACAGGCTCGGCTTGGGAGGTACGGCGACCTCGTCGGGGTTGGTGAGCACGTCGACCAGCGCGGGCCCGTCGTGCGCCAGCGCCTCCCGCACGGCCTCGTCGACGTCGCCCGGGGCCTCCACTCGTACGCCGTGCATGCCGATCGCCCGCGCCACCGCCGCGAAGTCGGGGTTGTGCAGCACGGTGCCGAACTCCGGCAGCCCCACCTGCTCCATCTCGAGCTTGACCATGCCGAGCCGGCCGTTGTCGAAGACGACGATCTTGACCGGGAGGTCGTGGGAGACGGCCGTGATGAGGTCGCCCAGCAGCATGCTCAGCCCGCCGTCGCCGCACAGCGCCACCACCTGCCGACCGCGGTCGAGGGCGGCGGCGCCGAGCGCCTGCGGCATGGCGTTGGCCATGGAGCCGAGGTTGTAGGAGCCGAGGTGCCGGCGACGCCCGGTCATGCGCACGAAGCGCGAGAGCCACACCACGGCCATCCCCGTGTCGGCGGTGAAGACGGCGTCCTGCGTGGCGTGGCGCTCCAGCGCCGCCGCGACCACCTCCGGGCGCACCCGGGCGTCGGGGTTGTCGACCTTGCGCCGGAGCAGGCCGCGGGCCTTCTTCTCGTACGCCGGGTCGGCGAGGTGCGCCTGCAGCTCGCGCCACCCGTCGTAGATCTTGCGGGCGGCCAACAGGTGCGTCTCGCCCTCGTGCTGCCGCAGCAGCGGCAGCAGTGCCTGCAGCGTCAGCGCGGTGTCGCCCACCAGCGCGTGGTCGACCGGCGTACGCCGCCCCACGTGCGTGCCCCGGTCGTCGAGCTGCACCACGGTCTTGCCGTCGGGGAGGAAGTCGCGGTAGGGGAAGTCGGTGCCCAGCAGCACCAGCGTGTCGCAGGCAACGAAGGCCTCGGCCGTGGCCGGGTTGCCGATCAGCCCGGACTGGCCGACCTCGAAGGGGTTGTCCTCGTCGTAGTCGTCCTTGGCCTTGAGGCTGACCACCATGGGCGCCTTGAGTCGCGCCGCGAGCTCCAGCACCTCCGGGCGGGCGTGCCTGGCCCCCTGGCCCACGAGCAGCGTGACCCGCTCGGCGGCGTCGAGCACCGAGGCGACGGCCTGCACGTCCTGGGCGTACGCCGCCACCGGCGGGGTGGGCCGCACGAAGCGCGGCACCCGGTCCTTCTCGACCTCGAGCGACCCGACGTCGCCGGGCACCGAGAGCACCGCGACGCCACGCTGCGAGAGGGCGGCGTTGACCGCCTCCTCCAGCACGTGGGGCAGCTGCTCGGGGCTGGTCAGCGTGGTGCGGTAGACCGCGACGTCGGCGAAGACGGCGTCGTTGTCGACCTCCTGGAAGAAGTCGGTGCCGAGGTCCTCCCGCGGCACCTGCCCGCAGATCGCCAGCACGGGGGTGTGGCTCTTCTTGGCGTCGTAGAGGCCGTTGAGCAGGTGCAGCGAGCCTGGGCCCACCGTGCCCATGCACACCGCCAGGTCGTCGGTCAGCTGCGACTGCGCGCCGGCTGCGAAGGCACCGACCTCCTCGTGGCGCACCCCAATCCACTCCAGCCGCTCCTCGCGGCGGATGGCGTCGGTGAAGGGGTTGAGGGCGTCGCCCACGACCCCCCACACCGTGCGCACCCCGTGGTCGGCCACGGCGGTCACGATCAGGTCGGCAACGGTGCTCACTGGCATCCTCCGGGGGTACGACGAGGCGGGTGTGACGAGAGGGCGGTGCGGACGGGCCACCCCAGGACTACCCAGAAGCGTGCTCGACCCCACGCAGGAGGGCGCGTCGACGTGAGCGGCGAGCCCACGGATTATGTGGCGGGAGTGTCTCGCTGGTATCTTCGGCGGCTGTGTGTCCGGCTCGATCCGGACCCCCTGACTTCCACAGCGCAGCAGCGCTGATCCCCGTCCCGCAACCGAAAGAGCGAGCCTGCCGTGGCGAACATCAAGTCCCAGATCAAGCGCAACAAGCAGAACCTCGTCGCGCACGAGCGCAACAAGTCGGTCAAGAGCGGCCTGAAGACCGCGATCCGCAAGTTCCGCGAGGCCGCCGAGGCCGGCGACGCCGACAAGGCCAAGGTCCTCGCGGCCGACGCCCGCAAGAAGCTCGACAAGGCTGCCAGCAAGGGCGTCATCCACAAGAACCAGGCGGCCAACCGCAAGTCGTCGATCTCCAAGCAGGCCGCCTCGCTCTGAGCGACACCTGACTCTCCGCACGGCGTCGACCCCATCGGGTCGGCGCCGTTCGCGTCTCCGGAGCCGGGTGCCTCAGCGTCGCGCAGGCACGGCGCTCACGACGACTGCCGGGCGGTGCTCACCGTGATCACGGCCCGCTCCAGCGCGTACGCCGGGTCGCTGGCCTGCCCCTTGATGTCGGCGTCGGCCCGGGCGACCACGCGGATCGCGTGACCCAACGAGGCGGGCTCCCAGCCGCGCGCCTGGCTGCGCAAGGTCTTGATCTTCCACGGCGGCACGCCCACCGCCCGCGCGAGGTCGCCCTCGGACTGGCCGCGCGGCGCCGACATCAGCCGCGCCAGCCCCCGCAGCCCCGCGGCCAGCGCGCTGCTGACCAGGACCGGAGCGGTGCCGCCGTCGAGCGCCCACCGCAGCTCCTCGAGCGCCGGCGTGGTGCGGCCGAAGAGGGCGTGGTCGGCGACGACGAACGACTTGGCCTCCGCGCGCCCCCCGAAGTACTGCTTGACCATCTCGGTGGTCACCGGGCGGCCCTCGAAGTCGCTGGCGAGCTGGTGCGCCGCCGCCGAGAGCGACCGCAGGTCGTGGCCGACGGCCAGGACCAGGAAGTCGGCGGCCTCGGGCTCGATGCGGCTGCCGTGGCCGCGGAGCTCGGCGGTGACGAAGCCCGGCAGCTCGCGCGGCGTCGGCGCGGCCGTCTTGACCTCGACGACGGTGTCGGCCTTGCGCAGCTTGGTCAGCAGGCCGCTGCCCTTCTGCCCGCCGCTGTGCACCAGCACCAGCGCGACGTCGTCGGCGGGCGCCGCGGCGTAGTCGAGCAGGCCGGGCCCGGCGTCGTCGGGCAGGTCCTCGAGCCGCCGCAGAGTGACGCAGCGTGTCGTGGAGAAGAGCGAGGGGGCGGCGAGGTCGCCGAGCGAGGCCATCGTGAGGTCGGAGGCGACCGTCTCGGAGACCTCGGCCTCGGCGTCGGTCTCCCGCACCAGCTCGCGCACCTGCTGCACGGCGCGCTCGGCGAGGAACTCCTCGGGCCCGGTCACGAGCACGATCCGGCCGAGCACCTCGCGCGGCACCGCCCCGCCGGTCTCGGAGCCACGACGCTGCGCCATGGCGGCAGCCTCTCACGGACGACCGACAGAGACTCACCGCAGGACGCAGAAGACGAGCCGGTTGCCGAAGGGGTCGGGCACCTCCAGGTCAGCGCCCCACTCGGCCTCCTCGATGCCGCTGCGCAGCGGGTAGAGCGGGCTCTGCGCGAGGCGCCGCTGCAGTGACGCGACGTCCGCGACCTCGATGCGCACCTTGCTCCCCGGGGTGGCATCGCCGTGGTGCTCGCTGAGGTGGAGCACACACCCCTCGCGCGAGACCTGGCGGTACAGCGGCAGCCCGGGTTCGAAGCGATGCTCCCAGTCGACGTCGAAGCCCAGGAAGTCCAGGTAGAACCGGTCGGCCTCGGGCCCGGGGAAGGTGCGCAGCACGGGGATCGTGACCACGGGAGAGGGCTGCGGCGCGGAGGCGACGAGGGTGTTCCAGTCGCGGTGCCCGAGCTGCTGCGCGACCAGCTCGAGCGCCTGGGCGTGCCGGATCTCCGCACCGGTGGCGGCCAGGGCGCGGCGGAGTCGAGTGGCCATCGCCTTGGCCTCGGACGTAGAAGGGGTCATGACGTCACTCTCACTGCTGACGTGCTGCCGGGAGCTCTCCGTTGTCCGCGACCGCCAGCGAGCAGGCGTCGTGGGTGGTGTCACGCTGCCCGGCTTCACCGTCGCGGCCTCCCGCGGGAGAGGGCAGGTGCCGGACCGACCTCGGGGCGAGGGTAAGGCTCGGGTGGGCGGCAGCACCAGCGCGGCGGAGCCGACCCGGGCGGCGCCGACACCCTCGCCCGAGGAGTCTCAGAGCGCGGCGGTGCCGTGCAGGACGGTCTCCGTGGCGCCGCCGACCCACGTGGTGCCATCGGCGTCGAGCTCGACGTGCACCCGGCCGTCGCGCCCCATCGCGGTGCCCTGGCGTGCGACGTACGACGCCGGGAGGACGCCCTCGCGCTGCAGCCAGACCGCGAAGCCGGCGTTGAGGCTGCCCGTCACCGGGTCCTCCGGCACCGAGAAGCCGGGGCAGAAGGCGCGCACCTCGACGTCCGCCGGGCCGCCGCCCTCGTGGGTGCCGAGCACTCCGAGCTCGAGCCCCTGCATCGCGACGAAGTCGGGCCGCAGGGCGAGGACCGCCTCGGCGTCGGGGAGGTGCACGCCGAGCCACCCCGGGCCGTTGTCGATCCACGCTGCGCGCAGCACCTGCTCGCGCGGCACGCCCAGGGCCGCCACGGCCTGCGCCAGGGTGGCGTCGTCCGGCGGTCCGGAGCGGAGCAGGTCGGGCGCGGCGAAGGCGAGCCGCTCCCCCCGGCGTACGTCGACCAGGCCGACGCCGCACTCCTGGACCACGACGTCGTCCCGCGCCGGACGTCCCCCCGCCTCGAGCCACGCGTGGGCCGTGCCCAGGGTGGGGTGCCCGGCGAAGGGCAGCTCCTCGGCCGGGGTGAAGATCCGCACCCGGTAGTCGGCCGCCGGGTCCGTCGGTGGCAGCAGGAAGGTGGTCTCGGAGAGGTTGGTCCAGCGGGCGAAGCGCTGCAGCTCGTCGTCGGCCAGGCCGGTGGCGTCGTGCACCACCGCGACCGGGTTGCCCCGCAGCGGCTCCGCGCCGAAGACGTCGACCTGCCGGAAGTCGCGCGCGTCCATGCCCCGAGCCTGTCAGCGCCGGCTCGCCAGCTCCACCCCCGCCCCGGACGCGACGACCGCCACGTCGCCGACCTGGTCGGTGCGCGCGACCTCCGCGCCGACGCCCCGCAGCCCCGCCAGCAGCGACGGAGCGGGGTGGCCGTAGTCGTTGCCTGCCCCGACGGAGATCACCGCGAGCTCGGGCGAGGTCGCGCGCAGCAGCCCGGGCTCGTGGTCGGCGCTGCCGTGGTGCGCGACCTTGAGCACGTCGACCGGCAGGTCACCGAGCTCGCGCAGCAGCCGCTGCTGGGCCGGCTGCTCCTGGTCGCCCAGCAGCAGCATCCGCACCCCGCGGCTCTCGGCAAGCAGCACCACGCTCGCGTCGTTGGCCCCCTCGGCCGCGCTCGACACCGACGGCGACACCACCTGCCAGCGCAGCCCGCCCAGCTCCCGCGTCTCGGCGTACGCCGCCTCCCGCACAGGCACACCGGCCGACGCCGCGACCCGGTCGACCAGCTCGGCGCCCGACGCGGGCTCGCGCAGCGCGGTGGTCTCGACGCCCGCGACCTCGCGACCGCGCAGCACCCCCTCGAGCCCCGCCACGTGGTCGGCGTGGAAGTGGGTGAGCAGCACCAGGGGCACCCGCCGCACCCCGAGCCGGTCGAGGCAGCGGTCGATCGCGTCGGGGTCGGGACCGGCGTCGACGACCACGGCCTCCTCGTCTCGGGTGCGCAGCACCAGCCCGTCGCCCTGGCCCACGTCGCAGGCCACCATCACCCACCCCTCCGGGGGCCACCCGGGCGAGAGCCAGCCGGGGGCGCGCGGGGCGGGGGCGACAAGGACGACGACCAGCGCGGTCGCGAGCGTGAGGCTGAGGCGCCGGCGGGCGAGCACCGGCGCCAGCCCGAGGGCGACGACCGCGCTGAGCACCGTGAGCGCCCCGATGCCGACCACGCCGGCCGGCCACGGGACGGCGGCCGTCGGCAGCGCCGCGGCGTGCTCTGCGACCGCGACGATCCACGCCGCGCACCAGCTCCCGGGTCGCGCCACCAGCGCCCCGAGCGGCGACCAGACCAGGGCGACGATGCCGCCGGCGAGGCCGAGCACCGTGGCCGGCCCGACGGCGGGCGCGGCGAGCAGGTTGGCCGCCACCGCGACCAGGCTCACCTGGCCCGACAGGGTCGCGACCACCGGGGTGCAGGCCACCTGGGCGGCCAGCGGCACCGACACCGCCTCGGCGACCCAGCGCGGCAGCCAGCGGCACATCCGGTCGCGCCAGCCGGGCGCGAGCCACAAGATGCCGGCCGTCGCCAGCACCGAGAGCGCGAAGCCCACCGAGAGCGCCCACCAGGGGTCCCACAGCAGCAGCGCCACCACCGCGGCGGCCAGAGCCCTGGTGCCGTGCCGGCGGCCGTGCTGCCCCATCGCCAGCAGGCCCACCGTGCCCATCGCGGCGGCGCGGACGACGCTCGGCTCGGTGCG
This sequence comes from Nocardioides aequoreus, assembly GCF_000720335.1. Taxonomy (GTDB): domain Bacteria; phylum Actinomycetota; class Actinomycetes; order Propionibacteriales; family Nocardioidaceae; genus Marmoricola; species Marmoricola aequoreus. Next base: position 8,706 of record NZ_JOJN01000015.1, read on the forward strand.
CGCCAGCAGCACGAAGCCGACCACCCCGAGCAGTCCGACCACCAGCAGCCCCCGGGCCCGGACCCCGGCCCAGCGGGCCAGGATCAGCAGCGCCCCTACCACGAGCGTGAGGTTGGTGCCCGACACGGCCAGCAGGTGCGTGAGTCCCGCGACCTGGAAGTCGTCGACGACCTGCTGCGGCATGCCGCCGTCGTCGCCGGCCACGAGCGCGGGCACCAGGGTGCGCGGCGCCACCGGCCGCTCCGCGACGGCCTCGCGGACGCCGCCCCGCACGGCCTCCGCGCCCCGCCACCAGGCCCCCGCCCGCTCGATCAGCACGGGTGGCCCACGAGGGTGCAGGACCCCGGCGAGGTCGTCGGTGCGCGCGGGGCCGAGCCGGCCCGCCGCGCTGACGGTGCTCCCCAGCGCGACCTTCGACCACTCCTCCCCCGCCAGCACCAGGACCGGCGCCCGGTGCTGGTGCCGCTCGCCGCGACCGGTGACCTCCTCGACCGTGGCGCGCAGCAGGACGACCGGTCCGAAGCGACCGTCGCGCAGGACCGGGTCGGAGCTCGTGACGAGGACGACCTGCACCGCCGCCCGCTCCTGGGCCAGCTCCGCGACCGGGCTGCCGCGCACCGCGTCGAGCCGGAGGAGGGCGACCAGCACCACCCCCACGGCCATCACCCACCAGCCCCACGCCGTGACCCCACCGGGGCGACGGCCCCGCCCCGGCGCGGCGGGTCGGCGCCCCGCCCACACCACGAGCAGCATCCCCAGGGCCAGGCCCGTCAGCGGCACCCAGTGCGGCAGCAGCAGCGTCACCAGCGCCGAGGCCCACGCCACGACGGCCAGCACGGGGAGGCGCAGGTCGAGCCCGCCCTCGGGGAGGTCGAGCGCGGCGCCCCGCGGGCTCACAGCGTCACGTGCGGCGCGATCTCGGCCAGCGTCTTCTCCCCGATGCCGTCGACCTCGAGCAGCTCGTCGACGGCGCTGAAGGCCCCGTGCGCGGTGCGCCAGTCGAGGATCTTCTGCGCGGTCACCGGCCCGACCCCCGGCAGCGTGTCGAGCTGGTCGAGCGTCGCCGCGTTGAGGCTGACCAGGGCCCCCGTGGCCGGCGCCGCCGTGCCGACCGCCGCCGCGGCGGGGCCACTCGCCGCCGGCGCCGCGCCACCGACCTGGACCTGCTCGCCATCGACGAGCACGCGAGCGAGGTTGACCCCGTCGAGGGAGACGCCCCTGCGGGCGCCGCCGGCCTCGCGCACCGCGTCGGCCACCCGGGCGCCGGTGGCGAGCTCGACGACGCCCGGGCGGCGTACGTCGCCGGAGACGTGCACCACCACCGTGCCGCCCGCCGGGCCGGTGGGCGGGGCTGGGCCACCCGTCGAGCCTCCGGTGGGAGACGACGGGGCGGCCGTGGGGCCACCCGGCGTCACGAGCGGTGACGCGGAGGTCGCCGCCGCGGTCTCGGCGGCGGGGACCGCGGGCGTGCTCGGGCCGGACTCCCGGCCCACCGCCACCGCCGCCGCCCCCACGGCCAGGACCGCGAGGACGGCGACCACCACGAAGACCCCCCGGTCGAGCGACACCCGACCGCGCAGCGTGTCGGGGAGCAGGGCCCGCAGCGCGCCCCCGGACCGCGCCGCGGTGCCGGCCTGCCGCGAGGCCGCGTGCCGCCCCGCGGGTGCGACCGGCGACGGCGCCACCAGCGCGGGGCCCGGCTCGCCGGGCGACGCCGGCCCGGTCGGGTCGGGCGCAGCGGCAGCCGGGAGATCGCTCGCACCCCGGTCGAGCCGGGTGACGCCGGACTGGTCGAGCTCGCGGACGAGCAGCTCGAGGCGCCGCCGCGCCGCGGCGGCGACCTCCTCCTGGGGCACCTTGCGCATCCCGCGACGCTAGGAAGCGCCGCCCCGCGGCGGAACCTGCCCGGAGGCATCTGTGGACAACTGGCGGGCCGCCGGTGCCTGTGGACGCGTCAGAGGCGAGGAGCCACGGCGACGCCGACCATGCCGGGCCCCACGTGGGCTCCGAGCACCGCTCCGATCTCGACGATCGCGACGTCGCGCTGGCCGAGCTCGTCGTCGAGCCAGTCGCCGATCATCGCCGCCAGGTCGGCCGCTCGCTGGGGGCTCTCGAGGTGCGCCACCGCGACGTCGACCGGCCGGTGGTCGGCGGCCTCCACCGCCAGCTGCCCGAGGCGCTGCAGCGCCTTCGCCGTGGTGCGCACCTTCTCGCACGGGACCACGGCGCCGTCGTCGAGCCGCAGCAGCGGCTTGACCGCCAGTGCGGAGCCCAGCAGGGCCGCGGTCGCCCCGACCCGGCCGCCGCGACGCAGGTGCTCCAGGGTGTCGACGTAGAAGAGCGAAGTGGTGCCGGCCGCGCACCGCCGGGCCGCGTCGGCGACGGCGTCGGCCTGCTCGCCGGCCGCCGCGGCCTCGGCGGCCGCGAGCACCGCGAAGCCGACGCCCATGCCGACCTGCCGCGTGTCGACCACGGTGACCGGGACCCCGACCTCGGCGGCGGCGAGCACCGCCGAGTCGTAGGTGCCGCTGAGTCCCGCCGAGAGGTGCACCGAGACGACCGCGGTGCAGCCCGCAGCGGCCAGTGCGTCGTACGCCGCCGCGAAGGCCGCGGGACCGGGCTGCGAGGTCGTGACACGACGACGGTCGCGCAGGGCGGCCGCCAGCGCCGAGGAGGTCAGCTCTCCCCCGCCCTCGAGGAAGGTCTCGTCGCCCACGACGACCTCGAGCGGCACCACCACGACGCCGTGCGTGGCGGCCGTCTCATCGGAGAGCGACGCGGTGGAGTCGGTGACGACGCCGACACGACCAGGGGGCATGGCGCTCAGGGTAGGAGATCGCGGCGCGCGGGACTCAGCGAGGCGTGCGGGCCGGTGCCTCGCGCCGGTCGGCGCGCACGCGGCGTACCAGGTCGACGACCGCGAGCACGGCGGCGAGCACCACCAGCCCCACCACCGTGCGGAGCGAGCGCGAGAAGGCCTCGGCGTGGTCGCCGGTGCGGGCGAGCACGTCGAAGAACTGGGCGAGCACGACCGCCACCCCGAGCGCCGACCCCACCCGCTGCGCCGTCTGCAGCAGGCCGCCGCCCGCGCCGGCGCGCTCCGGCGCGACCTCGTCGAGCGAGAGCGTCACGTTGGGCGAGATCACGAAGCCGCCCCCGAGCCCGGCGAGCAGCAGCAGCGGCGCCAGCCACATCCCGACCCGGCCGTCGAGGTGGGGCGCGACCAGGTCGACCGCCAGCAGTGCCAGCGCCACGGTGACCAGGCCGGCGAGCACGAGCACCCGGCCGAGGCGGGTGACCAGACGCCCGCCGGTGAAGGAGGACACCGCCGAGCCGAGCGCGAAGGGCAGCTGCGTCAGCCCCGCCTGCAGCGGGCTGTAGCCGAGGCCCTGCTGGAGGTAGAGCGTCAGCGTGAGGAAGATCGCCGTGAAGCCCGCGAAGTACGCCGAGCCCAGCGCGACGCCGAAGACGTACGACGGCACCCGCGCCAGGTGCAGGTCGACCAGCGTCTCGCGGCCGCGCGCCGCCCACCGCCGCTCCCAGAGCCAGAAGGCCACCAGCAGGGCAGCCGCGACACCGAGCAGCCACCACGGGCGGGCGGAGAGGGGCGCGCCCTGCTCCCCCTCCACCACCGGGAGCAGCACCAGCAGCACCGCCGCGCCGAAGAGCAGCACCCCCACGGGGTCCAGCGACTGGCGCCGTCCCTCGCGGGCCGCAGGCAGCCACCGCAGGGCCAGCACCACCAGCGTCAGCCCGACCGGGAGGTTGACGTAGAAGACCAGCCGCCACCCCAGGTCGGGACCACCGAGCTGCACCAGCAGGCCACCGAGCAGCGGGCCGATGGCGGTGGAGATGCCGATGCTGGCGCCGAAGAGGCCGAAGGCGCGACCTCGCTCGGGGCCACGGAAGAGGTTCTGGATGAAGCCGGAGACCTGGGGGGTGATGAGCCCTCCACCCACGCCCTGCACCACCCGGGCGACGGCGAGGGTGGTCGCGTCCGGGCTGGCCCCGCAGGCGGCGCTCGCGAGCGTGAAGAGCCCCACGCCCCACAGGAAGACCGTGCGCCGCGAGCGCGCGTCCCCGAGCCGCCCGGCCGGCACCAGGGTCATGCCGAAGGCCAGCGTGTAGCCCGCGACGATCCACTGCAGCTGGCTGTCGTCGGCCTCGAGTCCGGTGGCGATGGAGGGCAGCGCGACGTTGACGATGCTGACGTCGAGCAGGCACATGCCGCCGGCCACGAGGCACACGGACAGCGCGCGCCAGCGGTCGTCGTGGGGCCGGTCGGTCGCCTCCGCGCGCTCGGTCGCCTCCGTCACCCGGACGACGTACCCACGCAGCGGCGGGGCGTACGCCGGAGGCGGGCGGGTACCGTCCGAAGGTCCCACCAGCCCACCCAGGAGGACCACGTGCGCATCGTCATCGCCGGAGGCCACGGCCAGATCGCCCGCCAGCTCGGCCGGCTCGTCGCCCAGGACGGCCACGAGGTCGTGGGCCTGATCCGCTCGACCGACCAGGTGCCCGACCTCGAGGCCGACGGCATCGGCTGGCACCTGCTCGACCTGGAGGACACCGACCTCGACGCGATGGTCGAGGCCGTCGAGGGCGCCGACGCCGTCGTCTTCGCCGCCGGTGGCGGTCCCGACGGCAACGCCGCGCGCAAGGAGACCGTCGACAAGGGAGGCGCCGTGCTCCTCGCCGACGCTGCCGTGCGGGCCGGCGTACGCCGCTACGTGATGGTCTCGGCGATGGGCACCGAGGACGCCGACCCCGACTCCGACGACGTCTTCCAGGTCTACCTGCGCGCCAAGCAGGAGGCCGACGACCACGTCCGCTCCCAGGACCTCGACTGGACCGTCGTCCGTCCGGGCCGGCTCACCGACGACGTGCCGACCGGCCGCGTGCAGGTCGGCTCGCTGGAGCCCGGCTCGATCACCCGCGGCGACGTCGCCCACGTGCTCGCCGAGGTGCTGGTGACCGACTCGACCATCGGCAAGACCTTCGACGTCGTCGCCGGCGACGCCCCCGTGCGCCAGGCCATCGGCACCCTCTAGCGAGGGGCTGGACCCGCAGCCTCAGCCCTCGGCGAGCATGCGCACGCCGAGCTCGATCTGCTCCGGGCTGAGCACGTGGGTCACTGCCATGGCGACGGCGCCGCGGACGGCGGCGGAGCGGCCCACGCGGGTGGGGGCGACGAGCAGGTGCTCGGTCGCGAGCGGGAGCGAGCGCTGGTAGACGACCTCGCGGATGCCGGCGAGCAGGTGCTCGCCGGCGGAGGCGAGCCGTCCGCCGATTACCAGCACCGACGGGTTGACCAGGTTGACCAGGGTCGCCAGCACCTCCCCGAGGTCGCGTCCGGCCTGCCGGACCACCTGCACCGCGGTGAGGTCGCCGGCGCGGGCGAGGTCGACGACGTCCTGGGTGTCCTCGGCCGCGACGCCGCTGGCGCGCAGCGTCGCCGCGAGCGCGGGACCGGCGGCCACCGCCTCGAGGCAGGCGACGTTGCCGCAGCGGCAGAGCACCTCCTCGTGGCCGGCGACGCGGACGTGCCCGAGGTCGCCCGCCGTGCCCTGCGCCCCGCGCTGCAGCGCGCCGCCGGAGATGATGCCGGCGCCGATGCCCGTGGCGACCTTGACGAAGACCAGGTCCTCGGTGCTGGGGTAGGCCACCTGCTGCTCGCCGAGCGCCATGATGTTGACGTCGTTGTCGATGAGCACCGGCACGGGGTGGCGTCGCTGCACCAGACCGGGCACGTCGACGCGGTCCCAGCCGGGCATGATCGGCGGGTTCGTCGGCCGGCCGGTCGAGTGCTCCACCGGGCCCGGGAGCCCGATGCCGACCGCCCGGAGCGGCGGCACCGGCAGGGGCAGCTGACGCAGCAGCCGGTCGATCGCGTCGCAGACCCAGCCGAGCACGGCGTCGGGACCCTCGGCGACGTCGAGCGCGGTCTCCTCGGAGACGAGCAGCTCACCGCCGAGGTCGGCCAGCACCAGCGCCACGTGGGTGGCCCCCACGTCGACGCCGGCGACGACGCCGGCGCGTGGGTTCATCGCGAAGAGCGACGGCGGCCGCCCCCCGGTCGAGATGCCTCCCGAGGGTGCGACGAGACCGAGGCGCAGCAGCTCGTCGATGCGGGCCGCGACGGTCGAGCGGGCGAGGCCCGTGGTCTGCGCGAGCTGGGCGCGGGTCCAGGGGCGTCCGTCGCGCAGCAGCTCGAAGACGTCGCTGGCCTGCACGGCGCTCATCCAACCACGCGCCGCCCCTTTTGACACGCGACGCACTGCTTTTGATTGGTGCTCGACAAAAGTACGTGGCGCGTGTCACAGTGCGGCCGTGCCCCTCGAGCAGACGCCCGCCGACCCCGGTGCCCCGGTGCTGCGGGCACGCGGCCTCACGAAGTCGTTCCTCGGCAACACCGTGCTCTCCGACGTCGACCTCGACCTGCACCCCGGCCGGGTGCACGGCCTGGTCGGCGAGAACGGCGCGGGCAAGTCGACGCTGATGAAGATCGTGGCCGGCGTGCACGTCGCCGACGGCGGCACGCTCGAGCTCGACGGCGCCCCGGTCTCCTTCAGCCACCCGCTGCAGGCGCAGGCCGCCGGCGTCGCCACCGTCTTTCAGGAGTTCAACCTGCTGCCCGACCGGACCGTGGCGGAGAACGTCTACCTCGGTCGCGAGCCACGGCGCGGACTCCTCGTCGACACCGGCCGCATGCGCCGCGACACCCAGGAGCTGCTCGACGGGCTCGGCGTCAGCGGCCTCGACGCCGACGCGCAGGTCCGCACGCTCTCGGTCGCCGAGCAGCAGGTCGTCGAGATCGTCAAGGCGGTCAGCCACGACGCCCGGATCATCTCCATGGACGAGCCGACCGCGGCGCTCGCCGACCACGAGGTGGCGCTGCTCTACGGCATCATCCGCCGGCTCACCGACCGCGGCGTCGCCATCCTCTACGTCTCCCACCGCCTCAAGGAGATCTTCGACCTCTGCGACACCATCACCGTCCTCAAGGACGGCGAGCTCGTCGACAGCCGGCCGGCCACCGAGCTCGACGAGGCCACCCTGGTGCGGCTGATGGTGGGGCGCACGATGTCGTCCTTCTTCCCCGACCCCGTGCCCGGCACCACCACCGGCGAGGTGCGGCTGCGCCTGAAGGGCAGCGGCAACGGCTACGTCGACGACGTGCACCTCGAGCTGCGCGCCGGCGAGATCGTCGGCCTCGCCGGGCTCCAGGGCTCCGGCCGCACCGAGCTGCTCGAGGGCGTCTTCGGCGTCCGCCCCCTCACCCGCGGCACGATGCAGCTCGACGGCGAGACGGTGACGCTGCGCACCGCACGCGCCGCCTGCCGCCGCGGTCTCGCCTTCGTGACCGAGGACCGCAAGGCCACCGGCCTGACGCTCAACCAGAGCATCACCGATAACGCCCTCAGCGTGGTCCGCGCCACCTTCCCCCGGCGTACGCCGTCGGCCCGCCGCGCGCTGCCCGGCCTGCTCTCCTCGCTGGAGGTCGCGGCGCGCAGCGGTGACCAGGAGGTGCAGTTCCTCTCCGGGGGCAACCAGCAGAAGGTCGTCCTCGCCCGCTGGCTCGGCACCGAGCCCCGCGTCGTGCTCCTCGACGAGCCCACCCGCGGCATCGACGTGGGCGCCAAGAGCGGCATCTACCAGCTGATGCGCGAGCTCGCCGCGGCCGGCATCGCCATCCTCATGGTCTCCAGCGAGCTGCCGGAGGTGATCGGCATGTCCGACCGCATCGTGGTGATGCGCGACGGTCGCGTGGCCGGCGAGCTCCCCGCCGGGAGCGACGAGGTCAGCGTCCTCGGGCTCGCCACCGGCGCCAGCGCTGAGGGAGCGGCATGAGCGACCTCGCCGCCCCCCCGACCCCGCCGGCTCCCCCGGCCGCCCTGCGCACCCGTCGCGGGCCGCTCGCCCTCTTCCGCCGTGCCGACTCCGTCCAGCTGGTGTACGCCGCCCTGGTCGCCGTGGTGCTCGTCAGCGTGGTGCTCTCCGCCCTCGACGGGCAGAACTTCTTCCGCACCGGCAACATCGTCGGCGTCCTCACCCTGACCAGCACGCTCGGCTTCGTCGCCATCGGCCAGACCTTCGTCATCCTCGCGGGCAGCCTCGACCTCTCGGTGCCCTACGTGATCAGCCTCTCCAGCCTCGTCGGCGGCGTCGTGATGGCCGGGCAGACGGGCATGATCGTGCCCGGGGTGCTCGCCGCCCTCGGCGTGTGCGCCCTGGTCGGGCTGGCCAACGGCCTGATCGTCACGGGCCTGCGGGTGCACGGCTTCATCGCCACCCTCGGCATCGGCTTGATCATCTCGGGCTACCTCGCCTCCAACTACCAGGGCAACGCCGGCAAGGCCCCCTACGAGTTCCAGCTCTGGGGGATCCTGCTGCTCGGCCCCGTGCCGGTCTCGACGCTGGTGATGCTCACCTGTGCCGCGCTCGGCGTGCTGATGCTGCGCCGCACCCGGCTCGGCCACCAGCTGTACGCCGTCGGCGGCGGCCGCGAGATCGCCCGGATGTCCGGCGTCCGCACCGCGGTGCCCGTGGTGGCCGCGCACGTCCTCTGCTCGGTGATGGCCGGCGTCGCCGGGCTGCTGCTGCTCTCCCGCACCAGCGTGGGCAGCCCCACGATCGGCAGCCAGGGCGGCTACGACCTGATGTCGATCGCGGCCGTGGTGCTCGGCGGCACCCTGCTCGCCGGTGGCCGCGGCTCGATCGTCGGCACCATCGGGGGCGTCGCGATCTTCGCCGTGCTCGACAACCTGATGAGCGTCCTCGGGCTCAACGCCTTCCTGCAGGACGTCGTGCGCGGCCTGGTCATCGTCGTGGCCGTCGCCGTCTACGCCCGGCGCGCCATCCCCCGGCGCCCCGCCCGCTTCGCCACCCAGGAGGCGTCGTGACGATGCTCGACCAGACCGGGCGGCAGACGCCGTCGCGCCGGCCGCTCCCGGCCCACGAGGGCTCCGCGGCCCAGCGCTTCCTCACCGGCCTCGCGACCCCCGGCGGCGCGGTCTTCGTGCTCGTGCTCGTGCTGCTCCTGGCGGTGGTCGCCTCCAACCCCACCTTCGGGGAGCCCGACCGGCTGGTCCGCTTCCTGGCCCGCAGCACCCCGATCGCCCTGATCGCCATCGGGCAGTACTTCGTCATCGTCTCCGGCGAGTTCGACCTCTCGATGGGCTCGGTGATCGCCGCCCAGGTGGTCATGGCCGGCAACCTGATCGGCCAGGACGACAGCCGGATCCTGCCGGTGATGGCGCTGATGGTCGTGATCGGTGCCCTCGTCGGGATCGTCAACGGCCTCGCCACGACCCTGCTCGGCGTCCCCAGCTTCATCGTCACCCTCGGCACGATGCTGGCGCTGTCGGGCCTGGTCTTCTACCTCACCGGCGGCGCCGCCACCGGCAACCCCACCGACACCTTCCGCGAGATCGGCCGCGGCGGTCTCGAGGGGGTGCCCGGCATCGAGCTGCTGCCCTACCCGCTGCTGATCCTCGTCGCCGTCTCGGTCGCGGCGTGGTGGCTGATGCGCCGTCCGTACGGCGTCACCCTCGTCGCCACGGGCGACAACCCGAGCGCCGCGGAGGTCAGCGGCGCCCGGGTGTGGTGGGTCAAGACCCGCGCCTTCGTGCTCTCCTCGCTCTCGGCGACGCTGGCCGGCATCATCCTGGTCGGCCAGGCCGGCGTGCACCCCTCCGTCGGCCGCGGCTACGAGTTCATCGCCATCACCGCGGTCGTCCTCGGCGGCGTCGTGCTCGGCGGCGGGCGCGGCTGGGTGCTCAGCGCCGCCGCCGGCGCCATCGCCCTCGACCTGCTCTTCACGCTGCTCAACTTCCGCGACATCCCCGCCACGTGGCGCGACACCGTGCAGGGCGTGATCATCATCCTCGCCGTGGCGCTCGCCGGCCGGGCCTGGCGAGGCGGCCTCCGCCTGCCCACCGGCCGTCGACGTACGCCCACGCCCTCCCGCGCGCCCGACGCCGACGACCCCACACCCGCTGCTCACCCCACCCACCGCCCGCCCGGGCACCACCAAGGAGAGATGCGCCCATGAGTCGACTCGCACGACAGTCCCGACCGCTGCGGCGGCGCGCCGTCCGGTCCGCCGCCGCGGCCGCCGCAGCCGCGCTGGTGCTCAGCGCCTGCGGCTCCACCGACCAGTCCGCCCAGACCGAGGACGACTCCTCCGACGCCGGGTCGAGCGCCGAGCAGGGCTCCGACACCGAGTCCGGCAAGGACTCCCAGTGGTTCGACCAGGCCGTCTTCGACACCCAGGACGAGCAGCGTGGCGCCACCTTCGAGGGTGACCCGGAGCAGCCGTGGCTGCAGTACATCGACGGCGAGATGACCGACACCCAGCAGTACGCCGCCGACGGCGCCCAGAAGGCCTGCTTCGCCAACGCCTCGATCTCCAACCCCTGGCGCCAGACGGGCTGGATCACGATGAACCAGCAGCTCGAGGTCCTCGTCGACGAGGGCGTGATCTCCGAGATGGAGACCCGTGACGCCGAGGACGACGACAACAAGCAGATCGCCGACATCGACTACTTCATCGAGGAGGGTGGCTGCGACGTCTTCATCATCTCGCCCAACTCCACCGCCGCGATGACCCCGGCCGTCGAGCGCGCCTGCGAGACCGGCAAGCCGGTCATCGTCTTCGACCGTGGCGTCGAGACCGACTGCTACACCACCTTCATCCACCCGATCGGCGGCTACGCCTGGGGCATCGACACCGCCAACTTCCTCGCCGAGAACCTCGAGGAGGGCGACAAGGTCGTGGCGCTGCGCATCCTGCCCGGCGTCGACGTGCTGGAGAACCGCTGGGCCGCGGCCGACCAGATCTTCAGCGAGGAGGGCATCGAGGCGGTCGACTACTTCACCGGTGCCGACCCCGCCGAGATCAAGAAGATCATCAGCGACGAGCTCGCCAAGGGCGACGTGGCCGGGGTGTGGATGGACGCCGGCGACGGTGCCGTCGCGGCCATCGAGGCCTTCGAGGACGCCGGCGCCGACCTCCCGGTCATGACCGGCGAGGACGAGATGAGCTTCCTGCGCAAGTGGGAGGAGACCGGCCTGACCGGCCTCGCCCCCGTCTACTCCAACTTCCAGTGGCGCACGCCGCTGCTCGCCGCCCAGAAGGTCTTCGCCGGCGAGGAGGTCCCGACGGAGTGGGTGCTCCCGCAGACCCCGATCACCGAGGCCGAGCGTGCCGACTACCTCGCGGACAACGAGGGCATGCCCGACGGCCACTACGCCAAGTTCGGCGGCGAGGACCTGCCGGGCTACCCGGAGGTGTGGGAGGAGCGTCAGATCCCCTGATCCGACGCGCACGACCGCGGGGACGTCGTGGCCCGCCACGGCCACGACGTCCCCCGGCCCCCGACCCTGCTCCGAGGAAGGCACCGCGATGCGACGACCGATCGGCGTGAACACCTGGGTGTGGACCTCGCCGCTCACCGACGCGACCGCACCCGACCTGCTGCGCCACGTCGCGGCGACGGGCTTCGACGCCGTCGAGCTGCCGCTGGAGAGCCCCGGCGACCTCGACCCGGCCGTGCTGCGGCCGGTGCTCGAGGAGACCGGCCTGATCCCCTGCCTCGTCGGGGCGATGGCGCCGGGCAGGGACCTCGTGTCCGTGGAGGGCCACGAGGTGAGGTCGACGCAGGACTATCTCCGGGCCTGCGTCGACCTCGCCCACGCCGTCGGGGCCGCCGCCGTCTGCGGACCCTTCTACGCCGCCACCGGCCGGGTGTGGCGGATGACGCCGGCCGAGCGGGAGGCGGCGTACGCCGAGCTGCGCGAGCACCTGCTGCCCGTCCTCGAGCACGCCGCCCAGGCGGGCGTGGCGATCGGCATCGAGCCGCTCAACCGCTACGAGACCTCGCTGCTCAACACCGTCGACCAGGCGCTCGAGGCGCTCGGCCCGCTGCTCGGCACCCACCCCGTCGGGCTCGCGCTCGACACCTACCACCTCGGCATCGAGGAGCGCTCCAGCAGCGACGCCGTACGCCGCGCGGCCGGGCACGTCGTGCACGTGCAGGTCTGCGGCAACGACCGCGGCGCCCCCGGCGGCGACCAGACCGACTGGCCCGCGCTGCTCGCGGCGCTCGACGACGCGGCGTACGACGGTCCGCTGGTCATCGAGAGCTTCACCGCCGACAACGCCTCGATCGCGACGGCCGCCTCCATCTGGCGCCCGCTCGCCCCCACCCAGGACGACCTGGCCCGTGACGGGCTGGCCTTCCTGCGAACCCTCACCGGAGGTCCCGCATGAGCACCCGTCCCCTGGGAGTCGCCGTGATCGGCCACTCCTTCATGGGCAAGGCCCACTCCCACGCCTGGCGCAGCGTCGGGGCCTTCTTCCCCGACGTGCCCGCCGTGCGGCAGGCGGTCCTCGTCGGCCGCGACGCCGCCCGCGTGGCCGCGGCCGCGACGGCGTACGGCTGGGAGTCGAGCGCCACCGACTGGCGCGAGGTGCTGACCCGCGACGACGTCGACCTCGTCGACGTCTGCCTGCCCGGGCACCTCCACGCCGAGGTCGCCGAGGCCGCGCTCGCGGCCGGCAAGCACGTGCTGTGCGAGAAGCCGCTGGCCAACGACCTCGCGGAGGCCGAGTCGATGGTGCGCTCGGCCCGGCTCGCCCGCAGCGCCGGCGTCCGCTCGACCGTGGGCTTCAACTACCGCCGGGTGCCCGCCCTCGCGCTCGCCCGCGAGCTGGTCGCCTCGGGGCAGATCGGCGCCGTGCGCGAGGTGCGGCTGGCCTACCTGCAGGACTGGCTCACCGACGCCGCGGCCCCGATGACCTGGCGGCTCCGCAGGGAGACCGCCGGCTCGGGCGCGCTGGGCGACCTGGCCTCGCACGCGGTCGACCAGCTGCGCTTCCTCACCGGCCACGAGGTCACCTCGGTGAGCGCCACGACCCGCACCTTCGTCGCGCAGCGGCCCGGCCCCGACGGCCCGGAGCCGGTCACCGTCGACGACGCCGCCTGGGCGACGCTGGAGACCGACGGCGGGGCAGTGAGCTCGCTGGAGGTCTCGCGGGTGGCCGCCGGCCGCCGCAACTCCCTCACCATCGAGGTCTACGGCGAGCACGGCTCCCTGGGCTTCGACCTGGAGCGGCTCAACGAGCTCCGGGTGCACGACCGCGACACCCACGGCGGCACCGCCACCGTGCTCGTCACCGACCCCGGCCACCCGTACGTCGACGCGTGGTGGCCGCCGGGCCACGTGCTGGGCTGGGAGCACACGTTCGTGCACCAGGCAGCCGACCTGCTGCGCGCCATCGGCGACGGCACCGACCCCACGCCGTCCTTCGAGGACGGGCTCGAGGTGCAGCGCGTGCTCAGCGCCGTCGAGCAGAGCGCCGCCGACGGACGCCGCGTCGTCCTCTCCCCCGCCGCGGCCGCGGCGGTCTGACCCCAGGAGGAGCCATGTCCCGACGATTCACCCTCTTCACCGGCCAGTGGGGCGACCTGCCCCTGGAGGAGGTCGCGCGGCTGGCCGCCGGCTGGGGCTACGACGGCCTCGAGATCGCCGTCAGCGGGGAGCACCTCGACGCCTCCCGCTGGGACGACGAGGACTACGTCGCCGAGCGACTCGGCATCCTCGAGCGCCACGGCCTCGGGCTCTGGGCGATCTCCAACCACCTCAAGGGCCAGGCCGTCTGCGACGACCCGATCGACGCGCGCCACCGCGACCTCATCGGCTCCCGGATCTGGGGCGACGGCGACCCCGAGGGCGTCCGGCAGCGCGCCGCGGAGGACCTGAAGGACACCGCGCGGCTCGCGCGCGCCCTCGGCGTCGACACCGTCATCGGCTTCACCGGCTCCTCCATCTGGCCGTACGTCGCGATGTTCCCGCCCGTGCCGGCCGCGACCATCGACGCCGGCTACCAGGACTTCGCCGACCGGTGGAACCCGATCCTCGACGTCTTCGACGAGTGCGGCGTCCGCTTCGCCCACGAGGTGCACCCCTCCGAGATCGCCTACGACTACTGGTCGACGGTGCGCACCCTCGAGGCGATCGGCCATCGGCCGGCCTTCGGCCTCAACTGGGACCCCAGCCACATGGTCTGGCAGGACCTCGACCCCGTCGGCTTCATCACCGACTTCGCCGACCGGATCTACCACGTCGACTGCAAGGACACCCGGATGCGCGTCGGCAACGGCCGCAACGGCCGGCTCGGCTCGCACCTCCCCTGGGGCGACCCGCGCCGGGGCTGGGACTTCGTGTCGACCGGCCGCGGCGACGTCCCCTGGGAGGACTGCTTCCGGGCGCTCGCGAGCATCGGCTACGACGGCCCCATCAGCGTGGAGTGGGAGGACGCCGGCATGGACCGCCTCCACGGCGCCCCCGAGGCCCTCGCCTACCTCAAGGCCCTCGACTTCCCCCCCGCCACCGCCTCCTTCGACGCCGCCTTCAAGCAGGACTGACTCTCCGCCGAGAGGTCACTCCCTGACCGCCCAGGCGTCACTCCCTGACCGCCCAGGCGTCACTGGCCGACCGCCGAGGCGTCACTGGCTTACCGCCGAGGCGTCACTGGCTGACCTCTGCCGTCAGGCAGTGACCTCTCGGCGGTCAGGCAGTGACCTCTCGGCGGTACGTCAGTGACCTCTCGGCGGTACGTCAGTGACCTCTCGGCGGGTCAGGAGGCGACGATGTTGACGAGCTTGGGCTCGCGGACGATCACCTTGCGCACGGTCTTGCCCTCCAGGGCGCGGACGACGGCGGGGTCGGCGAGGGCGAGTGCCTCGAGGTCGGCGGCGGAGATGTCGGGCGCCACCTCGAGCCGGCCGCGCACCTTGCCCTGCACCTGCACGACGGCGGTGACGGAGTCCTCGACCAGCAGCGACTCGTCGACCTCGGGCCAGCCGGCCAGGGCGACGGTGGGCTCGTGGCCCAGGCGCTCCCACATCTCCTCCGCGGTGTACGGCGCCACGAGCGAGAGCAGCACGGCGACCGCCTCGGCGGCCTCGCGCACGGCGGGGTCGGCGCCGCCGGGTCCGGAGTCGATGGCCTTGCGGGTGGCGTTGACCAGCTCCATGACCCGGGCTACCACGACGTTGAAGCGCCGGCTCTCGACCAGCTCGGCGGCGTCGGCGACCGTGCGGTGCGTCGTACGCCGCAGCGCGACGTCGCCGCCGTCGGCGGCCGTGCCCGCGGGCGAGGTGACGTCGCCGGAGAGCCGCCAGGCGCGCTGCAGGAAGCGCAGCGAGCCGGCGGGTGAGACGTCGGCCCAGTCGATGTCGTCCTCGGGCGGGCCGGCGAAGACCAGCGTCAGCCGCACCGCGTCGACGCCGAACTCGCGCAGCTGGTCGCCGAGGTTGACGCCGTTGCCGAGCGACTTGCTCATCTTCTTGCCCTGGTTGATCACCACGCCCTGGTTGACCTGCGAGCTCCAGGGCTCGCGGAAGTCGACCAGGCCCATGTCGGCCAGCACCTTGGTGAAGAAGCGGCCGTAGAGCAGGTGGAGCACCGCGTGCTCGACGCCGCCGACGTAGACGTCGCACGGCATCCAGGCGTTGACCTGCGCGGAGTCGAAGGGCGCGGTCTCCAGGCCGGGCGAGCAGTAGCGGAACATGTACCAGGACGAGTCGACGAAGGTGTCCATCGTGTCGGTGTCCCGCGTGGCGGGCCCCCCGCAGGACGGGCAGTCGACGTTGACCCAGTCGGTCGCCGCGGCCAGGGGCGAGACGCCCTTGGGCTTGAGGTCGGCGCCGCGCAGCTCGGGCAGCTCGACGGGCAGCTGGTCGTCGGGCACGGGCACCTCGCCGCACGCCTCGCAGTGGACGACGGGGATCGGCACGCCCCAGTAGCGCTGGCGCGACAGCAGCCAGTCGCGCAGCCGGTAGTTGACGGTGCCGCGGCCGAAGCCCTTGGACTCCAGCCACGCGATGGTCTCGCGCTTGGCCTGCTCGACCGGCAGCCCGTCGAGGGAGATCTCGTCGTTGGCGGAGTTGATGGCCGGGCCGTCGCCGGTGAAGGCCTCGCCCTCCCAGCCCTCCGGCGGCTGCACCGTGCGCCTGACCGGGAGGCCGAAGGCGGCGGCGAAGTCCCAGTCGCGCTGGTCCTGCCCGGGCACGGCCATGATCGCGCCGGTGCCGTAGTCGGCCAGCACGTAGTCGGCGGCGTAGACCGGGAGCTTCTCGCCGGTCACCGGATTGGTGGCGCGCACGCCCAGGTCGACGCCCGTCTTGGGCCGCTCCGTGGAGAGCCGGTCGATGTCGGAGGCCTTGCGGGTCTGCGCCAGGTAGGCCTCGTACGCCGGCCGCTGCTCGTCGCTGACCAGCTCGGCCGCCAGCGGCGCGTCGGCGGCGACGACCATGAAGGTGGTGCCGAAGAGGGTGTCGGGCCGGGTCGTGTAGACCGTGAGCGGCTCGTCGCGACCCTCCACGGGGAAGTCGACGTGGGCGCCCTCGGACCGGCCGATCCAGTTGCGCTGCGCGGTGACGACGCGGGCGGGCCAGGTCGACTCGAGCTCGTCGAGGCCGTCAAGCAGCTCCTGGGCGTAGTCGGTGATCTTGAAGTACCACTGCGTCAGCTCGCGCTTGGTCACCTCGGCGCCGCAGCGCTCGCAGTGGCCGTCGACGACCTGCTCGTTGGCCAGCACCGTCTGGTCCTGCGGGCACCAGTTGACCGGGGAGTTCTTGCGATAGGCCAGGCCCTGCTCGCGGAAGCGCAGGAAGAGCCACTGCGTCCAGCGGTAGTACTCCGGGTCGGAGGTGTGCAGCCGGCGCGACCAGTCGAAGGAGACGGCGTAGCGCTTGAAGGACTCCGCCTGGGTCTCGATGTTGGCGTAGGTGAAGGTCGCCGGGTGCTCGTCGCGCACGATCGCGGCGTTCTCCGCCGGGAGGCCGAAGGAGTCCCAGCCGATCGGGTTCATCACCTCGAAGCCCCGCTGGCGCCAGTAGCGCGCGATGACGTCGTGGATGGCCGTGACCTCCGCGTGGCCCATGTGCAGGTCACCCGAGGGGTAGGGAAACATCGTGAGCGCGTACCGCTTGGGCTTCGGGCTCGCGTCGTCGGCGCGGAACGGGTCGAGCTCGGTCCACACCGGCAGCCACTTGGCCTCCGTCGCGTGCACGTCGTAGTGCACGTCGGCGTCGGCGGCCTGGTGCGCCTGGTTCGCGTGGTCGCTCATCTCTCCACTTCCCTCTGGTCTGCTCCGCCCAGTCGTCACGACATGAAAAAGCCCCTCGCAGAGAGGGGCGGCCGCGTCGTCTCGACGCGGCTAGGCAAGGAGCAGGGTGCGTGTCACACCGGGCATCCTACCGTGGTCACCGCCCGACCCCGACCGAGGAGAGCCCGTGACCCGGACCCGACCCGTGGACGACCGCCTGCGCGTGCCCGGAGACCCCGTCGCCGATCCCGAAGCGGTGCTGACCGGCGACCGCTGGCGCCTCACCGTGCTCACCCCCGGGCTGGTGCGGCTGGAGTGGTCGGACACCGGCGACTTCGAGGACCGCGCCAGCACCTTCGCGGTCAACCGGGCGCTGCCCGTGCCGTCGTACGACGTGCGCCGGGCCGACGGCGGCCGCGTCGAGCTCGACACCGCCTGCCTGCACCTGGAGTACGACGGCGGCCCCTTCAGCCCGAGCGGGCTGAAGGTCACCGTGCCGCGCAGCCTCGACAGCAGCCACACCAGCGTGTGGCGCTTCGGCGAGCCCGCCGACGGCCTCGGCGGCACCACCCGCACCCTCGACGAGGCCGACGGCGCCGTCCCGCTCGACGGCGGGGTGGTCTCGCGCAGCGGCATCGCGGTGATCGACGACTCCGCCTCGTTCCTGCTCGAGGACGGCGCGCCCGCGCCGCGCCGCCCGGGCCACCGCGACCTCTACGTCTTCGCCCGGGGCTTCGACTACCGCGGCGCCGTCGCCGACCTGCACGCGGTCTCCGGCCCGGTGCCGCGCCTGCCCCGCTGGACCCTCGGCAACTGGTGGAGCCGCTACCACCCGTACTCCGCGCAGGAGTACCTCGAGCTGCTCGACCGCTTCGACGAGGAGCGGGTGCCGCTCTCCGTCGCGGTGATCGACATGGACTGGCACTGGGTCGACATCGACCCCCGCCACGGCGTCGGCTGGACCGGCTACTCGTGGAACACCGACCTCTTCCCCGACCCCCCGGCCTTCCTGCGCGAGCTGCACGAGCGGGGGTTGCGGGTGACGCTCAACGTGCACCCCGCCGACGGCGTCCGGTCCTTTGAGGACGCCTACCCCCGCGTCGCGGCGGCGATGGGCCTCGACCCCGACAGCGGCCTGCCGGTCGCCTTCGACCCGACCGACCCGACCTTCATGGACGCCTACTTCGAGCTGCTGCACCACCCCCTGGAGGACGACGGCGTCGACTTCTGGTGGCTCGACTGGCAGCAGGGGTCGCACACCCGCGTCCCCGGCGTCGACCCGCTGTGGCTGCTCAACATCGCCCACTACAACGACTCCGGGCGCGACGGCGACGTGCCGCTGACCTTCAGCCGGTACGCCGGCCCCGGCAGCCACCGCTACCCGATCGGCTTCTCCGGCGACACCGTCGTCAGCTGGGAGTCGCTGGCCTTCCAGCCCCACTTCACGGCGACCGCCTCCAACATCGGCTACGGCTGGTGGAGCCACGACATCGGCGGTCACCTGTGGGGGCGTCGCGACGACGAGCTCAGCGTGCGCTGGGTGCAGCTGGGCTGCTTCTCCCCCGTGCTGCGGCTGCACTCGACGCTGCACCCCTTCATCCGCAAGGAGCCGTGGTCCTTCCCGGCGGAGTCCCGCGGCACGATCGACCGCTTCCTGCGGCTGCGGCACCGGCTGGTGCCCTACCTGCACACGATGAACGTGCGCGCGGCCGAGCAGTCGCTGCCGCTCGTGGAGCCGATGTACTGGGAGCACCCGGAGCAGCGGGCGGCCTACGACGTGCCCTCGCAGTTCCGCTTCGGCACCGAGGTCGTCGTCGCCGCGATCACCTCGCCGCAGGACCCCCGGCTGCTGCTGGGGAGCACCCGGGCGTGGCTGCCCGAGGGCGGCTGGACCGACCTGCTCACCGGCACCCGCTACGCCGGTGGCCGGGCGCTGCGGCTGCACCGCCCGGGCGACGGCTACCCGGTGCTGCTGCCCGACGGCGCCCTGCTGCCCCTCGCCGGCCACGAGGACGCCCTGGTCGGCGTCGGGCACCCCGAGGTGATGGAGCTGGTGCTCGCCCCCGGGGCCGACGGCTCCTTCGACCTCGTCGAGGACGACGGCGCCCTCGGAGGAGAGCGGGCCACGACACCCCTGCGCTACGACGCCGCGAGCGCGACGCTGCGGATCGGCCCGGTCGAGGGTGCCGCCGGTGTGGTGCCGACCAGCCGCACCTGGCACCTGACGGTGCTCGGCGCCACGGCCCACGTCACCCGCGGCGACGAGCTCCTGGCGGCCGCCGAGGGGCCTGTCGGCACCCGTGCGGAGCTCGGCTCGACGTCGCCGGACGAGGAGCTGGTGGTGCGGCTGGGCGAGCTCGCGCCGTACGGCTGGGAGCGCACGCGGCAGCAGGTCGACGACCTGCTCCACCGCTGCCAGGTCGAGCACGACACCAAGCTCGCCGTGCACCGGGCCGTGCACGCGGCGACCGGCCCGGCCGGGGCCACCGCCGCCGTGCGCGGTCTCGAGCTCGACCGTGCGCTGGAGGACGCCGTGCTCGAGCTGGTGCTGGCCGACCCCGCCGCGACCCGAGCCTGACCCCAACCTGGCCCAACCTGACCCTGCGTACGGTGGCAGCGTGGTCCCCGCGGCACGCTGGCTGCTGGTGCTCGCCGTGGCCGTGGGGCTGGTCGGAGCGCCGGTGCTGGTGCGCGCGTGGCCGGTCGAGCCGAGCGACGCGAGCCCGGTCGAGGTGGCCGAGGCGGTGCGGGCCTCCGCCGGCACGGGCTGGTCGGGCGAGGTCCGCAGCCAGGGGTCGGTCGAGATCCCGCAGAGCGACGCCACGCTCGACGGCGTCGCCCGCCTGCTCGGCGAGTCGAGCACGCTGCGGGTCTGGTGGCGCTCCCCGGAGGAGTACCGCGTCGACCGGGTGCGTCCCAGCGGGGAGACCGACCTGGTGCGGGCGGGCGACGTGACGCTGCGCTGGCGCTACGAGGGCAACCGGGTGACCTTCACCCCGGTCTCCACGCTGCGACTGCCCGACGACCCCGACGTGGTGCCGCTCGCCCTCGCCCGGCGGATGCTCGCGGGCGCGGACGACGACGAGCTGACCCGGCTCCCCGACGACCGCGTCGCCGGGCGGCCCGCCGCCGGCCTCCGGCTCGCCCCCGCCGACCCCCGCTCCACGATCGACCGCGTCGACCTGTGGGCCGACCACGCCAGCGGCCTGCCGCTGCGCGTCGAGGTGTACGCCGACGACGAGGCCGCGCCGGCGCTCGCCAGCGAGGTCACGGACCTGGACCTGCGCCGTCCGACGGCACGCGAGACCGCCCTCGACCTCGGGGACGGCCTGGAGTACGGCCGCGGCGTCGGGCTGGGCGGCCCCGGGCGGGCCGGCGGCATCACGCCCCCGGAGCGGCTGGCCGGGCTGCCCCGCCGCGAGGAGTCGCGCGAGTCCGGCCTCGGCGTCTACGGCCGGGGCCCCACCGCCCTGGCCGCCCTGCCGCTGCGCGACTCGGTGGCGCGCGGCCTGCGCGACCAGCTGCGCCAGGTGCGCGCCACGCGCGACACGGGCTCGCGCCTCGCGGTCGCCTTCGGACCGCTCTCGGTGGTCCTCGCGCGGATCGGCGACCGCGCCTACCTGCTCGTCGGCACCGTCACGCTGCCGACCGTGGACCGGGCGGCCGACGAGCTGGAGGAGGCGGCGTGAGCGAGGAGCCCCTGGTGCGCACGCAGGCCCTGACCAAGCTCTACCGCGGCGGGGTGCGGGCCGTCGACGACGTCGCCCTGGAGGTACGCCGCGGCGACGTCTACGGCTTCCTCGGCGCCAACGGCTCCGGCAAGACCACCACGATCCGGATGCTGCTGGGCCTGGTGCGTCCGACCTCCGGCGAGGTGCACCTGCTCGGCCAGCCCGTCCCGCGTGCCGTCGACCGCGTGCTCACGCGGGTGGGCGCCCTGGTGGAGGGCCCGGGGGGCTATGCCCACCTCTCGGGCCGCGCCAACCTCCAGGTGCTCGACGCGGCGGGGGGCGGCTCGCTGCGCCGCGCGGCACGCCGGCGGCGTACCGACGAGGTGCTCGAGCATGTGGGCCTCGACCCCGGTGACCGGCGTCCGGTACGCACCTACTCCCTCGGCATGCGGCAGCGGCTGGGCCTCGCGGCCGCGCTCTTCCGCCGACCCGAGCTGCTCGTGCTCGACGAGCCCACCAACGGCCTGGACCCCCAGGGCATCACCGAGATCCGCGAGCTGCTGCTGGCGCTCAACCGCGAGGGCACCACCGTGCTGCTCTCCAGCCACCTGCTGGCCGAGGTCGAGCAGATGTCGACACGGGTCGGCGTCCTGGCCGACGGGCGGCTGGTGCTGCAGGACGACCTCGCCGAGCTGCACGCCCCGACCGGCCGGGTGCGGCTGCGCACCCCCGACCCCGACCGCGCGGTCGCGCTGCTGGCGGGCCGCGTCGAGCACCGCGACGGCGACGTCCTGCTGGTGCGCTCCCCCGACGCCGCCGCCCTCAACGCCGAGCTCGTCGGCGCCGGGATCCCGGTGGCCGAGCTCGGGCCCGAGCGGCGCAGCCTGGAGCAGGTCGTGCTCGCCGCCACCGGCGCGGCCCGGGAGGCGTCGTGATCCGGGTCGAGCTCTGGCAGCTGCTGCGTCGGCCGCGCACGTGGATCACGATCGCGGCGCTCAACGCGCTGCCCGCGGTCGTGGCGGTGCTGCTCGCGCTGACCGACCTCGGCCCTCGCCCGGGCACGGGTCCGCCCTTCCTCTCCGCGGTGCTCACCGACGGCACGCTCTTCCCGCTCGCGGCGCTGGGGCTGGTGCTGCCGCTCTTCCTGCCCGTCGCGGTGGCCGTGGTCGGGGGCGACGCGGTGGCCGGCGAGTCACAGGGAGGCACGCTGCGCTACCTGCTCGTGCGGCCGGTGCCGCGGGCGCGGCTGCTCGTGGCCAAGCTGGTCAGCGTCGTGGCCTTCGTCGTGCTGGCGACGCTCGCGGTCGCCGTCGTCGGCTACGTGCTGGGCCTGCTGCTCCTCGGCGACGCGCCCGTCACCGGCACGGTGAGCGTCTCGGGCAGCACCCTGACACCCGAGCAGATGTACGTGCGCACCGCGATGACCTTCGTCTACGTCGTGCTCTGCATGCTCGGCGTCGCCGCCATCGCGCTCTTCTTCAGCACCCTGACGGAGTCGTCAGTGGGGGCGGCCCTCGGCACCATCGGGCTGCTGATCGCCTCGACCGTGCTGCTCGGCCTCGACGCCGCCGAGCCGCTCGAGCCCTACCTGATGACCCGCCACTGGCTGGCCTTCGTCGACCTCTTCCGCGATCCGATCCGGTGGGGCGACGTCGTCGACGGCACCCTGACGCAGCTGGCCTACCTGGTGGTCTTCGCGGGCGCGGCCTGGGCCAACTTCGCCACCAAGGACGTCGCCCGCTAGCTGTAGTTCCCCGTGAGGTTGTGGGAGCCCTCACAGGGTGGTCGAGGTGCGAGCGCCAGCGAGCCTCGAGACCCCCGCACGTCCCCGCCACCGCCCCCACCTCACCGGGCCTCGAGGCCCTCGCCCCCACAGGGTGGTCGAGGTGCGAGCGCCAGCGAGCCTCGAGACCCCCGCACGTCCCCGCCACCGGCCCCACCTCACCGGGTCTCGAGGCCCTCGCCCAGGGGCTCGGGCACCTCGACCACCCCTGCCGAGGGCAGGGCAGGCTCAGCAGGCGGCCGAGGTCGGCGCCGACGGGGCGGCCTCGCCGAGCGCCGCGGCCAGCAGCTCCCGCGTCACCGGGTCGCCGGGCAGCTCGCCGTGCGTGGTGGTCGCGGCAGGGCACACCTGCTGCACCAGCACGTTGGTCGCCCCCTCCAGCGCGGCGCTGTCGACCGGGACCACGACGGTGTCGTCCTGGGTGCGCAGCGTCGCCCAGCGGGGCCCCGCGGGCGTCTCGTCGCCCGCGTTGAGGCGCCGCAGCAGGTCGCTGTCGGGCGCCAGCTGCTCGCAGGCGGGCGGGCACGAGCCCGCCGCGGCCAGCGCCGTCGCGGCGTTGTCGGTGCCGTGGTGGGGCGAGCCGAGCGTCACCACGCGGCGTACGACGTCGGCGCCGTCGAGCTCGCGCACGTACCACCGGGCCACCACGCCGCCCGCGGAGTAGCCGACGAGGTCGACCGAGTCGGCCCCCGACGCCGCGAGCGCCTCGTCGACGACCTCGCCGAGCGTCCGCGCCTGGTCGCGCAGGTCGCCGGTGCCGTCGCCCGGCGTGTCGACGACCGACACCTCGCGGCCCGCGGCGGTCAGCAGCCGCCGGACGGGCTCCACCGAGCCGACGTCGCCGCCGTACCCGGGCACCACCACGACCGGTCCCGGCACGGCCTGGTCGACCTCCGGGGCACGGCCACCCCGCACGAGGGCGAGCACAGCCGCACCCGTGGCGACCACCACGAGCACGACGAGCCCGAGCAGCAGCCGGCGCCGCGCCGGTGACAGCGACTCCAGCACGCCGGGTCAGGACCCGTCGGAGTGGCCCTCGGGTCCGTCCTCGGGCACCACGATCGGCCGCAGCCTGGCCCACACGAAGAAGACGAGCGCGGTGACCAGCAGCGCGAGCCCCGTCCACAGGTTGACCCGCAGGCCGTCGGCCTTGGCCAGCTGCTCCTCGCTGTCGAGGAACTGCGCGACCACGAGGATCACGCCGTAGAGCCCCAGGAGCAGGCCGATGAAGTTGCGGATGTCGAAGGCGCCTGCCGCCCTGCGCCCGCTCGACTGCTGCGACTGCTCGCTCATGACGTCCACCTCACCAGAACACGACGTTGAGGGCGATGACCATGACCAGGGCGATCCCGGCCAGCTTGGTCGGCTGCTGGTACCAGGCGAGGTCCACGTCGGTGTCGTCGTGGAAGTCGGCCTTGGGTGTCAGCGAGTAGACCAGACCCCGCAGCTCGCTCTCGGGCTTGGGGGCCGTGACCATCGTGACCAGCACGCTGACCACGATGTCGACCACGAACGCCGCGCCCGCCGCCGCGAAGCTCGCGCCCTGCCCCGACAGCGGCAGCACCCCGACCGAGAGCACGCCCAGCGTGCCCTCGCTGAGCACCGCGACCAGCACGGCGGCCAGGGTGCCCGAGACCAGGCCCACCCAGCCGGCCGTGGGCGTCATCCGCTTCCAGAACATGCCGAGGATGAAGGTGGCGAAGAGCGGTGCGTTGAAGAACCCGAAGAGCGTCTGCAGGTAGTCCATGATGTTGTTGTACTGAGAGGCGAAGAGCGCGGTGCCGATCGCGACCACCGTCGCCAGCGCCGTCGCCACGCGGCCGACCTTGAGGTAGTAGCCGTCCTCGCGGTCCTTGACCACGTAGGTCTCCCACAGGTCGTAGGAGAAGACCGTGTTGAAGGCCGAGATGTTGGCCGCCATGCCGGCCATGAAGGACGCCAGCAGACCGGCGATCGCGAGCCCCAGCATGCCGTTGGGCAGCAGGTCGCGGATCAGGTAGATCAAGGCGTTGTTGTAGTCGGGGGTGCCCCCGGAGCTCTTCGGCTCGGAGATCTCGTTGACCAGGACCGCGGCGATCATGCCGGGGAAGATCACGATGAAGGGCACGAACATCTTGGGGAAGGCGCCGATGATCGGCGTGCTCTGCGCGGAGGCCATCGACTTGGAGGCCATGGCGCGCTGGACCTCGACGAAGTTGGTGGTCCAGTAGCCGAAGGACAGCACGAAGCCGAGACCGAAGACGATGCCGACGACCGACCAGAAGGGGCTGTCGAAGCCCGTCAGCGCCGTGCCCGGCCACGACGAGAGCTGCTCCGCGCCGCCCGTGCTCTCGGCGACGCGCGACTTCAGGCCGTCCCAGCCGCCCACCATGTGCAGGCCCACCAGGGTCAGCGGCAGCAGCGCGGCGACGATGACGAAGAACTGCAGCACCTCGTTGTAGATCGCCGCCGACAGGCCGCCGAGCGTCGTGTACGACAGCACGATCGCGGCCGCGACGAAGAGCGAGACCCACAGGGGCCAGCCCAGGATCACCTCGACGATCGTCGCGAGCAGGAAGAGGTTGACGCCGGCGATCAGCAGCTGCGCGAGCGCGAAGCTCAGCGCGTTGACCAGGTGGGCGCCGGTGCCGAAGCGGCGGCGCATGAACTCGGGGACCGAGCGGACCTTGGACCCGTAGTAGAAGGGCATCATCACGATGCCGAGGAAGAGCATGGCCGGCACCGCGCCCACCCAGAAGTAGTGCACGGTGGGGATGCCGTAGTTGGCGCCGTTGGCCGACATGCCGATGATCTCGACGGCGCCGAGGTTGGCCGCGACGAAGGCCAGACCGGTGACCCACGCCGGCAGCGAGCGTCCGGAGAGGAAGAAGTCGATGCTGCTGCTGACCGACCGGCGGGCCGCGAAGCCGATGCCGAGGACGAAGACGAAGTAGAGCGCGACGATCAGGTAGTCGATCCAGTTGACGTCGAGCCGGAGCTGCTCCTCAGCTGCCATGACGAACACGCGGGCCACACCTCCGAGTCGAGCGGACGGTGGTCAGGGGCAACCACCGCGTCGGCACGCTACTCCTCCCGGCGCCGTCTGCCACGCACCCCGTCCGCCGTAGAGTCCCCGCCATGAGCTGGCTGGTGACCGGAGGCGCGGGCTACATCGGCTCGCACGTGGTGCGTGCGTTCGTCGAGCAGGGACTCGAGGTGGTCGTCCTCGACGACCTCTCCAGCGGTCACCGAGCCTTCGTCGGCGACGACGCGGCGTTCGTCGAGGGCTCGATCCTCGACACCGACCTGGTGGCGCGCACCCTGCGCGAGCACGCCGTCGAGGGCGTCGTCCACCTCGCCGGCTTCAAGTACGCCGGCGTGTCGGTCGAGCGGCCGCTGCACACCTACGAGCAGAACGTCACGGGCACCGCCCACCTGCTCGCCGCCATGGCCGAGACCGGGGTCGACGCGCTGGTCTTCTCGAGCAGCGCCGCCACCTTCGGCACCCCCGACGTCGACCTCGTCACCGAGGAGACGCCGACGCGGCCGGAGTCGCCGTACGGCGAGAGCAAGCTGGTCGGCGAGTGGCTGATCCGCGACCATGCGGTCGCCACGGGGCTGCGGCACACCTCGCTGCGCTACTTCAACGTGGTCGGCTCCGGCAGCGACGACCTCTACGACACCAGCCCGCACAACCTCTTCCCGATCGTCTTCGACCTGCTGCTCGCCGGGCGGACGCCGCGCATCAACGGCGACGACTACGACACCCCCGACGGCACCTGCGTGCGCGACTACGTGCACGTCGCCGACCTCGCCCACTCCCACGCGGTCGCCGCCCGTCGCCTCGCGGCCGGTGAGGAGCTGCAGCCCGTCTACAACCTCGGCAGCGGCGAGGGCGTCTCGGTCGCGCAGATCATGGACGCCGTACGCCGCGTGACCGGCATCGACTTCACCCCCGAGATCGCACCTCGTCGCCCCGGCGACCCCGCCCGCATCGTCGCCACCGGCGAGGCCGCCGCCCGCGACCTCGACTGGCGGATGCGCCACACCCTCGACGACATGGTCGCCTCCGCCTGGCGCGCCCGGTCGTCGGCGGCGCAGGCGGGCTGACGCGCGGCGCCGGTGCGATGATCCCCTCATGAGCGCACCGATCACCGACCTCTTCTCCCTCGACGGCAAGGTCGTGGTCGTCACCGGAGCCTCCTCGGGGCTGGGCGTCGCCTTCGCCCAGGGCTTCGCCGAGGCCGGGGCCGACGTCGCCCTGGGAGCCCGGCGGGTCGACCGGCTGGCCGACACCGCAGCGCTGGTCGAGGCGGCCGGGCGCCGCGCGCTCACGGTCGAGACCGACGTCAGCTCCCCCGAGTCGTGCCAGGCGCTGGTCGACGCCACGATGCAGGCCTTCGGCCGCGTCGACGTGCTGGTCAACAACGCCGGCGTGGGCACGGCCGTGCCCGCTACCCGCGAGACCCCGGAGCAGTTCCGCCAGGTCGTCGACGTCAACCTCAACGGCTGCTACTGGATGGCGCAGGCCTGCGGCCGGGTGATGGAGCCGGGGTCGTCGATCATCAACATCTCCTCGGTGCTCGGCCTCACCACCGCCGGCCTGCCGCAGGCGGCGTACTCCGCGACCAAGGCCGCCCTCATCGGGCTGACCCGCGACCTGGCCCAGCAGTGGACGGGGCGCAAGGGCATCCGCGTCAACGCCCTCGCGCCGGGCTTCTTCGCCTCCGAGATGACCGACACCTACCCCGACGGCTACCTCGACCAGGCCATGGCCCGCATCCCCGCCGGCCGCAAGGGCGACGCGCGTGAGCTCGCGGCCACGGCGGTCTTCCTCGCCTCCCCCGCCGCCGGCTACATCACCGGCCAGACGCTGCCGGTCGACGGCGGCATGACCATCACCTGATCGCCTCCCCTGCGGCGCTCAGCGCACGCGCCGGAACCCGTCCTCGACGGGCGGCTCCTTGATCACACCGACCTGACTCACCCGCACGGTGCGCTTCCCCGGCCTGCCCCCCAGGGCCACGCGACGCAGAGCGGCGTTGTTGGCCGTGCTCGACTCGTGCAGCGCGCCCTCGGGGTTGGCCAGGACCTGGATGTAGTAGACGCCGTTGGGGAGGTTGCGGACGTTGAAGGACTGCCCGGGCAGGAACTGCGCGTAGGTGTCCCCCGAGCCGGTCTCCAGCGTCTGCCGCACCGCCACCGAGCCCCGGTCACCGCACGAGGTGTGGAGGTCGGTGTTGTCAGGTCGCCAGTTGGCGCCCGGGACGGTGTAGTCGACCGCGTCGGTGTTGGCCAGGCAGAAGGCCTCCTTGCGGCTGCGCACCACCACCCGCTTGTCGGCGTCGAGGAGCCGGTAGGAGGCGAAGTCGGTGAAGTGCCAGTGGTGGTGACCGTCGCGCGCGTCCCACTCCATCGTGCCGACCGGCGCGTGGCCGACCTGTCGGCCGTCGCTGTCGTAGAAGTACTGGTGGGCGTCCATGAGGTCGCTGTCGGTACCGCGCCGGAAGGCGTCGACCACGAGCGGCGACGGGCCGGCGTTCCACACGGTGGCGGAGAACTGCAGCTGGTTGCCCTGCATCCGGATCCCCCAGGCGGGCAGTGAGCGGAGGTCGGAGAGCACCGCCCCGTCGGCGGTGGCCGACGCGGCGTCGGTCTCCGGCAGTCGGCGCAGCGCCGACCCGGAGGGACGGACGTCCCGCTTCTCGGTCGCCGAGCTGGTGCCCACGTGGTCCCGGCGCATCTCCTCGCCCTCACCATCCTCCGACGGCACCACGGTGAAGCGGACGGTCGCGGAGGTGTCGTCGGTCAGGCCCAGCCGGCTCACCCATCCTGGAGAGATCGACAGCGTGGCGCGGTAGCGGCCCCGCTGCAACGGCAGCGACACCCCCTCGAGCGCCGGGGTGGCCCAGCCCGCCTGCAGCCCCCAGACCTGCCCCAGGGCGTAGCGGTTGGCCTCGCACCCGTAGCCGTAGGGCGACGTGCTCGGAGCGTCCACCCGACGGCGCACCTGCGCGTAGGAGTTGGGGCAGAAGGGCAGTCGTCGGTCGACCACCGTGGACCCGGCGCGGTCGACCACGGTCAGTCGGAAGAAGCGGCGCAGGCCGCTGAAGTCCTCCTTGACGAACCCGCGCGGCAGCGCCCGCACAGCCGCGGCGTCCGACACCGTGGCGCGCAGCTTGTCGCGGTAGCTCGGCCGGGTCACGCGCACCTCGAAGGGATCGTCACCCGCGACCACGTGCACCCCCAGCTCGACGTAGGCGCGTCCGTCGTAGAGCGGTGCGGTGGTCTGCCGTGTCGCGCGCAGCAGCGACACGGCGGGGGCCGCCGACGGCGCAGCGACCTCGGTCGGCGCACCGGCCGCCGAGGCAGTGCCCCCGACCTGCCACGCACCGGTCGTGAGCAGTGCCAGCGCTGCCGCCGTGGCGACGCCCGCCCGCCGTGTCCTGGTCGTTCCGATTCCGCTCATGGCCGGCCCTCCGTCTCTGGCTGCACCCGAGCCGCCCGGTGCGCTCACCCAACACCCGTGGTGTCGCGCCGCGCCAGCACGACCAGACCCCCACGGCAGCCGGTCTATACACGCTGCTGCCGCTCGCAGCCCGACCGCTCCCGACTGTGTCGCGAGGCGCCCACGAGGAGAGGGTCCACACTGGGGTCATGACCCAACAGCCCCTCGGCGGACGCGCGGCCACGGCCGGTCTGCTCTCGCTCGACTTCCCGATGTCGCTCGGCACGTTCGAGCAGTACGCCGACGCCCAGCGCGCCGTCGACCACCTCGCCGACCACGACTTCCCGGTGCAGGACTGCCTCATCGTCGGCACCGAGCTGCGCCAGGTCGAGCGCGTCACCGGACGCCTCACCTGGGGCAAGGTGCTCGCCGGCGGTGCGGCGTCCGGGGTGTGGCTCGGCCTCTTCGTCGGCCTGATCTTCGCCCTCTTCGGCACCAGCGACGCGCTCGCGGTGCTGGTGTCGACGATGCTCTTCGGCGCCGTGTTCGGCGTGCTCTGGGCCGCGGCGGGCTACGCCGCCACCCGCGGTCGGCGCGACTTCACCTCGGTGAGCCAGGTCGTCGCCACCCGCTACGAGCTGCTGTGCGAGCACAAGCACGCCGCGCGGGCGCGCGAGCTGCTGCAGCAGCTCGGTGGGGTCGACCCCCAGCTCGGCTTCGATCCCCAGCGCCACCAGGACCCCGATCCCTCCTGACCCTCGCCCCGACCCGGCGCACGTGCACGCCGACCCGCCTGAGATGCACGCCGACCCGTCCCATCTGCACGCCGATCCGCCTGAGATTCCGTCATTCGAGCCGGATGGGCGTGCATATGAGGCGGGTCGGCGTACATATGAGGCGGGTCGGCGTGGGCGTGAGGGTGACGTGAGGAAAGCACCGCAGCGGCGTTAGGAGTCCGTCAGGACGGTCCGGTCCGGGCGGGCGCGGCCGTGTGATGGGGACGTGACCACCACCCGTGCCGCCGGCGGAGCCCCTCGTGGGTGACATCGGCTTCGCCCTCGCCATGATCGCCTTCGCCGGCGTCGCCCTGCTCGTGATCCGGCTGCTCGAGGGGTGAGCGGCATGACCCCTGGCGACGTCGTCGGCCTCGTCCTCGCCCTCGGGCTGCTCGGCTACCTGCTGGCCGCTCTGCTGCTCCCGGAGCGGTTCTGATGGCCGCGCTCGCGCCGTGGCTCCAGGTCGCCACGCTGGTGCTGCTGCTCGCCCTGGCCTGGCGTCCGCTGGGTGACCACCTGGCCCGGACGATGACCTCGCCGCGCCACCTCGCCGTGGAGCGCGGCACCTACCGCCTGCTCGGCGTCGACCCCGACGGCGAGCAGCGCTGGCCGGTGTACGCCCGTGCGGTCGTGGCCTTCTCGCTGGCCGGGATGGTGCTGCTCTACCTGCTGCAGCGGGTGCAGTCGCACCTGCCGCTGTCGCTGGGGCTGCCCGACGTGCCGCCGGCCCTGGCCTTCAACACCGCCGTGTCCTTCGTGACCAACACCAACTGGCAGGCCTACTCCGGCGAGTCGACCATGGGCCACCTGGTGCAGATGGCCGGGCTGACGGTGCAGAACTTCCTGTCGGCCGCGGTGGGCATCGCCGTGGCCTTCGCGCTGCTCCGCGGGCTCACCCGTCACCGCACCGACCGCGTCGGCAACCTCTGGGTCGACCTGGTGCACGTGGTGGTCCGGGTGCTGCTGCCGCTCGCCGTGGTCACCGCGGTCCTGATGGTGGCGCTCGGCGTGGTGCAGAACCTCTCCGCCGGCACCGAGGCGGCGACGCTCGCCGGGCAGGCGCAGACCGTCACCGGCCCGTCGCGAGCCAGGAGGCCATCAAGGAGCTCGGCACCAACGGCGGCGGCTTCTACAACGCCAACTCCGCCCACCCCTTCGAGAACCCCTCGCCGGTCTCGAACCTGCTCGAGGTCTCCCTGCTGCTGCTCATCCCGGTCGCACTCACCCGCACCTTCGGCCAGGTGGTCGGCGACCGGCGCCAGGGCCTCGCGGTGCTCGGCGTGATGGGCGTGCTGTGGGCCGGCGCCGTGCTCGCGGTCACGCTGCTCGAGCTGCACCACCCGGGGGCCGCCTCGCAGGCGGCCGGCGCCTCCATGGAGGGCAAGGAGGTGCGCTTCGGCGTGCCGGGCTCCACGCTCTTCGCCGTCTCCACCACCGGCACCAGCACCGGGGCGGTGAACTCCTTCCACTCCTCCTACGGCGGCGTGGCGGGGGGCGTGCTGATCGCCCTGATGGGCCTCGGCGAGGTGGCGCCGGGCGGGGTGGGCTCCGGTCTCTACGGCATCCTCGTGCTCGCCGTGCTCACGGTCTTCGTGGCCGGCCTCATGGTCGGGCGCACGCCGGAGTACCTGGGCAAGAAGGTCCGCGCCCGGGAGATGAAGCTGGTCTCCCTCTACATCCTCACGATGCCGGTGGTCGTGCTCGTCGGAACCGCCCTCGCGGTCGCCCTGCCGGGTCCGCGGAGCTCGGCCCTCAACCCGGGTCCGCACGGCCTCTCCGAGATCCTGTACGCCAACATGTCGGCGGCCAACAACAACGGCTCGGCCTTCGCGGGGCTCTCGGCCGGCACCGACTACTACAACGTCGCGCTGGGCGTGGCCATGCTGCTCGGCCGCTTCGTGCCGATCCTGCTCGTGCTCGCCCTGGCCGGGGCCTTCGCCGCGCAGCAGGAGGTGCCGCGCACGGCCGGCACGCTCCCCACGCACGGGCCCCTCTTCGGCTCGCTGCTCACCGGCGTGACGCTCGTCGTGGCCGGCCTCACCTTCTTCCCGGTGCTGGCGCTGGGACCGCTCGCGGAGGGGCTCGCATGAGCACGACCACCACCGGCAGCAGCACACCCCCACCGGCGCAGGAGGACCAGCGGCGCCGGCGCGCCCCCGCCAGCATCTGGGACCCGGCGACGCTGGCGGCCGCGCTCCCCCTGGCCGTCCGCAAGCTCGACCCCCGGGTGATGGTCGCCTCGCCCGTCATGCTCGTCGTCGAGGTCGGTGCCGCGGTGGCGACCGTGAGCGCCGCGCTCGACCCCAGCGTCTTCGCCTGGGTGGTCGTGGCCTGGCTTTGGCTGACGGTGCTCTTCGCCAACCTCGCCGAGGCCGTGGCGGAGGGCCGCGGCAAGGCCCAGGCCGACACCCTGCGCCGGGCCACCCAGGAGGCCCGGGCGCGCCGGCTCCGCGCCGACGGCACCGAGGAGGACGTGGCGGCCTCGGCGCTGCGACTCGGCGACACCGTCGTGGTGGAGGCCGGCGAGGTGGTGCCCGGCGACGGCGACGTCGTCGAGGGCGTCGCGAGCGTCGACGAGTCCGCGATCACCGGCGAGTCCGCCCCGGTCATCCGGGAGTCCGGGGGTGACCGGTCCGCGGTCACCGGCGGCACCCGCGTGATCAGCGACCGCATCGTCGTGCGCATCACCACCCGGCCCGGGGAGAGCTTCGTCGACCGGATGATCGCGCTGGTCGAGGGCGCCGACCGCCAGAAGACGCCCAACGAGATCGCGCTCGACATCCTGTTCGCCAGCCTCAGCATCGTCTTCCTCGCCGCCACGGTCACGCTGCAGCCCTTCGCGGTCTACAGCGGGGCGCGCCAGCCGACGGTCGTGCTCACCGCACTGCTCGTCTGCCTGATCCCGACGACGATCGGCGCACTGCTCTCCGCCATCGGCATCGCCGGCATGGACCGGCTGGTCCAGCACCACGTATTGGCGATGTCGGGCCGGGCGGTCGAGGCCGCCGGCGACGTCGACACCCTGCTGCTCGACAAGACCGGCACCATCACCCACGGCAACCGGCAGGCGCGCGAGCTGGCGCCGCTGCCGGGGGTCGACGCCGCCGAGCTGGCCGCGGCCGCCGAGCTGTCGAGCCTGGCCGACGAGACCCCCGAGGGTCGCTCGGTGGTCACCCTCGCGCGCACCGCCCACGGCGTACCCGTCCGGAGCACGCACGACCTGCCCGACGCCCGCTTCGTCGAGTTCACCGCGCAGACCCGGATGTCGGGCGTCGACCTGCCCGAGCGCGAGGTCCGCAAGGGCGCGGCCAATGCGGTCACGGCCTGGGTCCGCGACCACGGGGGCGAGGTCCCTGCCGAGGTCGACGCCGTTGTCGAGCGGATCTCGACGGGTGGGGGCACCCCGCTCCTCGTCGCCGAGGTACGCCGCGGCGAGGCGCGCGTGCTCGGCGTCGTGAGCCTCGAGGACGTGGTCAAGGACGGCATGGCCGAGCGCTTCGCCCAGCTGCGCACCATGGGCATCCGCACCGTGATGATCACCGGCGACAACGCGCTGACCGCGCGGGCGATCGCGGCGCAGGCGGGCGTCGACGACTTCCTGGCCGAGGCCACCCCCGAGGACAAGATGCGCCTGATCCGTCAGGAGCAGGAGGGCGGCCGCCTCGTCGCGATGACGGGCGACGGCACCAACGACGCCCCCGCGCTCGCGCAGGCCGACGTCGGCGTCGCGATGGCCAGCGGCACCGCGTCGGCCAAGGAGGCGGGCAACATGGTCGACCTCGACTCCGACCCGACCAAGCTCATCGAGGTGGTCGGCATCGGCAAGCAGCTGCTCATCACCCGGGGCGCGCTGACGACCTTCTCGATCGCCAACGACGTGGCGAAGTACTCCGCGATCATCCCGGCGATGTTCGCCGGCGTGCATCCCGGCCTCGCCACGCTCGACGTGATGCGCCTGGCCAGCCCGGAGTCGGCGATCCTGTCGGCGGTGGTCTTCAACGCCCTGGTCATCGTCGCGCTGGTGCCGCTCGCCCTGCGCGGCGTGCGCTACGTGCCGGCGTCCGCCTCCTCGCTGCTGCGCCGCAACCTGGTGCGCTACGGCATCGGCGGCCTCGTCGCGCCCTTCGTCGGCATCAAGCTGATCGACCTGCTCGTCGCCCAGATCCCCGGAATCGCGTGAGGACGCCCCGATGACGACCACCGCTCCCTCCCCGACCCGTGGCTCCCGCCATCGCGGCAGGCCCCTGGGCCAGCTCGGCGTCGCCGTGCGCGCCGTGCTGCTCGCGACGCTGGTGCTCGGGCTGGCCGACCCGCTGCTCGTCACGGGTGCCGCCCAGGTGGCCTTCCCGGCCCGGGCCGACGGCTCGCTGGTCACCCGCGACGGCGTCGTCGTCGGCTCCGCGCTGCTCGGCCAGGACCACGGCGAGGACCCGGCGTACTTCTGGGGCCGACCGTCGGCCGGCGGCCACGACCCGCTCGCCACCGGCGCGAGCAACCTCGCCCAGGACAACCCCGAGCTGCTCGCCCAGGTCGAGGAGCGCCGCGCGCGCGTCGCCGCGGCCGACGGCGTCGACCCGGCCGACGTCGCGCCTGACGCGCTGCTGGCCAGTGGCTCCGGTCTCGACCCCCACATCAGCCCCGAGTACGCCGCGCAGCAGGTCGCGCGGGTGGCGCGCGAGCGCGGGCTCACCGAGCGGCAGGTGCGCCGGCTCGTGAGCGACCACACCGACGGGAGGACGCTCGGCTTCCTGGGCGAGCCCCGCGTCGAGGTGCTGGCACTGAACCTGGCGCTCGACGAGCTCACCGGGTGACGCGGGGGCAGGATGGTGCCGTAAACGACGCGCGTCCTCGCGGGAGGCTCCGGGTCTACCTCGGCGCGGCGCCCGGGGTGGGCAAGCCCTACGCCATGCTCGGCGAGGGCCGCCGCCGCCTCGAGCGCGGCACCGACGTCGTCGTGGGCTTCGTGGAGTGCCACGGCCGTCCGCACACCGAGGAGATGCTCGAGGGCCTCGAGGTGGTGCCGCGGCGTACGTCGCACTACCGCGGCAGCGACTGGCAGGAGATGGACGTCGACGCCGTGCTGGCGCGCCGCCCCCGGCTCGCGCTGGTCGACGAGCTCGCGCACACCAACGTGCCCGGCTCCCGCAACCCCCAGCGCTGGCAGGACGTCGAGGAGCTGCTGGCCGCCGGGATCGACGTGGTCACGACCGTCAACGTGCAGCACCTGGAGTCGGTCAACGACGTCGTGGAGAAGATCACCGGCGTGACCCAGCGCGAGACGGTGCCGGACGCGGTGGTGCGGGCCGCCGACCAGATCGAGCTGCGCGACATGACCGCCGAGGCGCTGCGCCGGCGCCTGGCGCACGGCAACGTCTACGCCCCCGAGAAGGTCGACGCGGCCCTGGCGAACTACTTCCGCGCCGGCAACCTCAACGCCCTGCGCGAGCTCGCCCTGCTGTGGACCGCCGACCGCGTCGAGGACGCGCTGCACAGCTATCGCGAGCAGCACGACATCACCGGCACCTGGGAGACCCGCGAGCGCGTCGTGGTGGCGCTCACCGGCGGTCCGGAGGGCGAGACCCTGCTGCGACGGGCCTCCCGCGTGGCGACCCGAGCCGGGGGCGACCTGCTGGCCGTGCACGTCTCCCGCTCCGACGGCCTGCGCGAGGCCACCGGCGCCGACCTCCCGGCGCTGCGCCGGCTGGCCGAGTCGCTCGGCGCGAGCTACCACCAGGTCCGGGGCGACGACGTCGCCGAGGCGCTGCTCGACTTCGCGCGCGCCCAGAACGCCACCCAGCTCGTGCTCGGCGACAGCCGCCGCAGCCGCCTCGCCGCCCTGCTCACCGGGGCGGGGGTGGGCGCACGCACCATCCGCGACTCCGGCGACATCGACGTGCACATCGTCAGCCACGGGGAGGCCGCCACCGGCGGCGGACGTCGCCGCGCCGCCAGCCCGCTCGACCCGCGGCGCACCGCGGCGGCGTACGCCCTGGCGGTGGTGGCCTCCGGCGCCCTGGTGCTCGCCCTCCTCCCGCTGCGCGGCGAGGTCAACCTGGTCAGCGACATGCTGCTCTTCCTGCTGCTGACGGTGCTCGTCTCGCTGGTCGGCGGGCTGCGCCCGGCGCTGCTGGCGGCGCTGCTCGGGTCGGCGGCGCTGAACTACTTCTTCACCCCGCCCTACGGCACGCTCCTGGTCGGCGACGCCAACAACGCCCTGGCCCTCTTCGTCTTCGTGGCGGTGGCCATGCTCGTCAGCTCGGTCGTCGACCGGGCGGCCCGGCGCAGCCGGCAGCTGGCGCGTGCCGCGGCGGAGTCGGAGACGCTGGCCGACCTGGCGTCGGCCGCGCTGGCCCCCGGCGACTCGGTGGAGCGGATGCTCGAGCGCCTGCGCGTCACCTTCGCCCTCGACGCCGTGACGCTCTGGGACGACGGAGCGGTGCTGGCCACCGCCGGGCCGCACGCGAGCGAGGACGACGCCGACACGGTCGTCGCGGTCGGACGACGTCGGCTGGCGCTGCGCGGGCACCTGCTCGGGGCCGACGACCAGCGGGTGCTCGCCGCGTGCGTGAGCCAGCTCGAGGTGGTGCTCGACCGGCGCACCCTGCAGGCACGCGCCGACGAGGCCGGGGCCCTGGCCGAGGTCGACCGCACCCGCACGGCCCTGCTGGCCGCCGTGGGTCACGACCTGCGCACCCCCCTCGCCGGGGCGAAGGCCTCGGTCGCGACGCTGCGCAGCGCCGACCTCGAGCTCAGCGAGACCGACCGCGAGGAGCTGCTGGCCGCCACCGACGAGGCGCTCGACCGGCTCGCGGCACTGGTCGCCAACCTGCTCGACATGAGCCGGCTCCAGGCCGGGGCCATCGCCGTCTCGCTGCAGCCGGTGGGGATCGGCGAGGTCTGCGCGCGGGCGGTCGACGACCTGGACGGGCGCGACGGCCGCGTCGTCCTCGAGCTGCCAGCGGAGCCGCTCGAGGTCGAGGCCGACCCCGGCCTGCTCGAGCGGGTGCTGGTCAACGTGCTGGCCAACGCGGTGCGCCACTCCCCCGACGGCCGCCCCGTCCGGGTCGTCGTCGGCGCGGTCGCCGACCGGGTGGAGGTGCGGGTGGTCGACCGCGGCCCCGGCGTGCCCCCGGAGCGGCGCGACGAGATCTTCGCGCCCTTCCAGCGCCTCGGCGACGGCCACCACGACGGCGGCGTCGGGCTGGGTCTCGCCCTCTCCCGCGGGCTGGCCGAGGCGATGGGCGGCGAGCTCGAGGCGGAGGACACGCCGGCCGGGGGGCTGACGATGGTGGTCCGGCTGCGCCGCGCGGCCAGCGAGCCGGAGCCCCGCGGACCCGGTCTGCGCGAGCGGAGCGCCTCGTGACCCGGGTGCTCGTCGTCGACGACGAGCCGGCCATCGCGCGGGCGCTCACCATCAACCTGCGGGCCCGCGGCTACGACGTCCGCACCGCGCCGGACGGCGCCCGCGCCCTGGCCGAGGCCGCGTCCCACAAGCCCGAGGTGGTGGTGCTCGACCTCGGGCTGCCCGACATGGACGGCCGCGAGGTGATCGCCGGACTGCGCGGCTGGACCGGCGTACCGGTGCTGGTGCTCTCGGGCCGGTCCGACTCCCTCGACAAGGTCGAGGCGCTCGACGCCGGTGCCGACGACTACGTCACCAAGCCCTTCGAGATGGACGAGCTGCTCGCCCGGCTGCGCGAGCTGGTACGCCGCGCCGCACCCAGCGGCGCCGAGCTGCCGGTGGTCGAGCTCGAGTCGGTCACCGTCGACCTCGCCGCCCGGCGCGTGACCCGCGACGGCGACGACGTGCACCTGACCCCCACCGAGTGGCACCTGCTGGAGGAGCTGCTGCGCCACCCCGGCCGGCTGCAGACCCAGGCCCGGCTGCTCGCCGAGGTCTGGGGGCCCGGCTACGAGACCGCCCAGGGCAACCTGCGGCTCTACGTCGGCCAGCTGCGCAAGAAGCTCGAGCGCGAGCCCGCCCGGCCGCGCCACCTGCTGACCGAGCCGGGCATGGGCTACCGCTTCGAGCCCTAGATGTAGTTCCCCGTGACGTTGTGAATGCGGTCGGCAGGGACGAGACCTTCGATGCCGGTGTGGGGTCTGTGGTGATTGTAGAAGTGGAGCCAGTCGGCGT
>NZ_JOJN01000016.1 GCF_000720335.1 Nocardioides aequoreus
GCTGCACCACCCGGTCGAGCGGTGGGTCAAGCCCCACGAGTTCGTCGAGCTCTCCGAGGAGGCCACGCAGATCGGCTTCGCCGGGGTCATGAGCGGGCCGCTGGTGCGCTCCTCCTACCGCGCCGGGCGGCTCTACCAGCAGGCCGTCGAGGCACGCGCGAGCGTCTGAGACACTTCTCCTCGCTCCACTCACCGAGAGACACACGACGAGGCGACGACTCCTGATGGCCACCAAGTCCGGCAAGCCCGCCCAGAAGGCAGCCAAGGCACCCAAGCTCTCCCGCAAGGAGCGCAGGGCGCGCAAGAAGGCGTCCGGCGAGCCGGGCCGCGTCGCCCAGATGCGCCAGGTCTACCGGATGACCAAGGAGCAGGACCCGGCCGTCGGCCGCGTCCTCCTGCTCTCCTTCGTGCTCGGCTTCGCCGCCGGCTTCGCGCTGCTCCTGCTGATCTTCCGCGACTCCCTCATCTTCCCGATCATCACCGGCGTGCTCACCGGTCTCCTGGCCGTGCTGGTGATGCTCAACCGCCGCGCCATGCGGGCGGCGTACCTCCGCATCGAGGGTCAGCCCGGCGCCGCCGCCGGCGCGCTGCAGATGACGCTGCGCCGCGGCTGGAAGATCGACCCTGCGGTCGCCGTCACCAAGCAGCAGGACGTCGTCACCCGCGTCGTCGGGCGCCCCGGCATCCTGCTCATCGGCGAGGGCAACCCCACCCGCGTCGGCAAGCTGCTCCGTGACGAGCAGCAGCGCCACACCCGCGTGGCCGGCGAGGTGCCGATCCACCAGGTCGTGATCGGCTACGACGAGGGCCAGGTGCCGCTGCCCAAGCTCGCCAAGCACGTGCGCAAGCGCGACAAGGTGCTCAAGCCGGCGCAGATGACCGACGTGCTGGCGCGCATCAAGGCTGTCGACGCCCGTCGCTCCCCCGTGCCGATGCCCAAGGGCCCGGTGCCGACCTCGATGAAGGGCATGCGCGGCCAGATGCGCGGCCGCTGAGCCTGCTCAGCGGCGCGGTACGCCGCCCGCCGCGCGGGTCTCACCCGACCACCGGTAGGCGCCCGAGCGGGTGGCCAGGTCGTGCAGCCCACGACCTGTGCCCGGCTCGAAGACCAGCGGCGGGATGACGAGGCAGATCAGCGCCGTGCGCAGCAGCGCGCGCAGCAGGTCGAGCGGTCGCCCGTCGACGCGCAGCACCCGGACGCCCACGATCAGCTGCCCGAAGGACCCGCCGGCGAAGGTGGTGAGCAGGGTGGCCTGCGCCAGGAAGGCCAGCAGCACCCACCAGCCCGCAGCCCGGTCGTCGAGGTAGCGGCCGACGCCGACGATCCCGACCACCACGAGGATCGAGGCCACCCAGTCGAGGGCGAGGGCCCCGAGCCGGCGTCCCCAGGACGCCGAGGGCAGGCCGTGGGCGGTGGCGGCGTCGGGCACCCCCCGAGCCTAGCGGCGGCGTACGTGCCCGACGGGCCGACCGGCGGCGTACGGGTGAGACCCGCGTTACACGCGCGAAACAATCCGGATACGGTCGTGCAACTGCCGCTACGTAGGTTCCGACTCGCACCCGCAGCGATGCGCGGTGCTCACTCACCAGCCGCCACGTGGCCGAGGGATCGGCCAAGGAGGACGAATGTTCAGCAACAGCGAAGAGCTGCTCAAGTACGTCAAGGACGAGGACGTCGAGATGGTCGACGTCCGCTTCGTCGACCTGCCGGGGGTGATGCAGCACTTCACCGTGCCGGTCTCCTCCTTCGACCAGTCCGTCTTCGACGACGGGCTCGGCTTCGACGGGTCCTCCATCCGTGGCTTCCAGGCCATCAACGAGTCGGACATGCAGCTCTACCCCGACCCGACCACGGCGTACATCGACCCCTTCCGGACGTCGAAGACGCTGAACGTCAACTTCTTCATCCACGACCCGATCACGGGCGAGGCCTACTCCCGCGACCCGCGCAACATCGCGCGCAAGGCGCTGGCGTACCTCTCCAGCACCGGCATCGGCGACACGGCGTACTTCGCCCCCGAGGCGGAGTTCTACATCTTCGACAACGTCCGCTACTCCACGGGCGTCAACGAGGGCTACTACCACATCGACTCCGTCGAGGGCTGGTGGAACTCCGGCAAGGAGGGCGACAACCTCGGCTACAAGACCCGCCTCAAGGGCGGCTACTTCCCGGTCGAGCCCTACGACCACTACAGCGACCTGCGCGCCGACATGGTGCGCAACCTCGAGGCCTGCGGCCTCCACGT
Source organism: Nocardioides aequoreus (assembly GCF_000720335.1). GTDB lineage: Bacteria > Actinomycetota > Actinomycetes > Propionibacteriales > Nocardioidaceae > Marmoricola > Marmoricola aequoreus. The sequence continues at coordinate 2,247 of NZ_JOJN01000016.1, forward strand.
CGAGCGCGCCCACCACGAGGTCGGCACCGCCGGCCAGGCGGAGATCAACTACAAGTTCGACACGCTGCTCAAGGCCGCCGACGACGTGATGAAGTTCAAGTACCTCATCAAGAACACCGCCTGGCAGGCCGGCAAGTCCGTCACCTTCATGCCCAAGCCGATCTTCGGCGACAACGGCTCCGGCATGCACGTGCACCAGTCGATCTGGAACGAGGGCGAGCCGCTCTTCTACGACGAGTCCGGCTACGGCGGGCTCTCGGAGATGGCCCGCTGGTACATCGGCGGCATCCTCAAGCACGCCCCGTCGCTGCTGGCCTTCACCAACCCGACGGTCAACAGCTTCCACCGCCTGGTGCCGGGCTTCGAGGCCCCCATCTCGCTGGTGTACTCCTCGCGCAACCGCTCGGCCTCGGTCCGCATCCCGATCACGGGATCGAACCCCAAGGCCAAGCGCGTCGAGACCCGCTTCCCCGACCCGTCGGCCAACCCCTACCTGGCCTTCTCGGCGCTGATGCTCGCGGGCCTTGACGGCATCCAGAACAAGACGGAGCCGGCCGACCCGATCGACAAGGACATCTACGAGCTCCCGCCGGACGAGATGGCCGAGATCGACCAGGTCCCGACCTCGCTGGGCGCCGTGCTCGACGCCCTCGAGGCCGACCACGACTACCTGACGGTCGGCAACGTCTTCACGCCCGACCTGATCGAGACCTGGGTCGACTACAAGCGCACCAACGAGATCGCCCCCGTGCAGCTGCGCCCGCACCCGCACGAGTTCGAGCTCTACTACGACCTGTAGTCACTTCTCACGAAGTGCTCGAACCGGACCTCAAAATACTCCCGCCGGACCGGCCTCGGTCCCGCGCTCGGCTTTCCATTGCCTCGATCCACCGCTCTTGTCGGCGATCGACGGCTTAGGGGCGCGGCCGCAACACCGGATTGACCAGCGCGGCGAGGCCGCGCGTATAGCGAGAACCTTCGCGCAAACCGGCGTCGGTGAGCCGCCGCCAAATGGTGTCGCAACTCCATAACCAAGTCCGCCAGGCGCGGAGAAATCGCCCCAGGTTCAGTGGGGGGTCCGGGCGGCTCACGTGCCGGTGAGCAGGCTCAAGAGCAGTCCTGCGCAGATGCCCATCGCCAGACTGCCCAGGGCGGCGACGACGGCCACTACCGACGAGGCAGGTCGAGGCGACGAAGATGCTCCCTCGTCCGCTCTCGGCGGGCTGGCATCCGCATCACTCTTGAAGACCGGCACGATCCACCGCAGATAGTAGAACAGGCTGATCAGCGTGTTGGCGAAGACCGCCACTGCGAGCCAGGCGAGTCCTCCGTCCCATGCCGCTGAGGCGATGGTCAGCTTTCCGACGAAGACGATGGTCGGTGGGGTCCCCACCAATCCCAGCAGTGAGATGACGAGCGCTGCGGCCAACATCGGTTGCGCACGGGCGAGCCGGCCGTACGACTCGAGGGTGCGGCGCTGCGGCAGGGCCGTCGTGACGGAGAAGGCAGCGAGGTTGGTGAGTGTGTAGCCGGCCACATACAGCAGGAGGGACGGCAGGGCCGAGTCGCTTCGGCCTGCTACGGCAACTGGCACCAGCAGGTAGCCGACCTGGCTGACGGTGGACCAGCCCAGGAGCCGTCGTGGGTCGGTCTGCCAGTAGGCCGCGAGGTTGCCCAGCGTCATGCTCGCGACCGCAAGGATGGCGATCAGAAGCGGCCAGTTCAGAGTGCCGGGCAGCATGTCGACGAGCCGGTAGGTCGCGATCACGGCCCCGATCTTCGGCACGGTGGTCAGAAATGCCGCCACGGCTCCGCCGGCGCCCTGCGCGGCGTCGGGTATCCAGAAGTGACCGGGGACCGCGCCGGCCTTGAACATCAGTCCGGCCAGAACACCGATCACCCCTGCGGCCATCGCACCGGTCGGCGCGTCGATCAGCAGGTCGGGCAACGCGGCGTACGACGTCGTGCCGGTGATGCCGTACAGGACGGTGACTCCTGACAGGAGCAGGATCCCGAACAGCGCCCCCAGGAGGTAGGTTTTCATGGCCGCCTCGGCGCCTGCCGGCGTGCGGCGGAGGCCGATCAGCCCGTACAGCGGGATGCTGGTCAGCAGGAACCCGACCGCAAGCACCAACAGGTCGTCCGCGCCGGCCAGCATCAGCGTTCCGGTGGTCGAGAACAGCAGCAACGCGTAGGTCTCGCTCTCCCGTGGAGAGCCGGTAATCTCGTCGACGGCGAGCGACAGCACGATCAGTGTCCCCACGGCGGCCACGATGCGCGCCACCCCGGTTGGGGTGTCGACGCTGAAGGTGCCCTCGAACGCCGTCTGAGCAGTACTTGTCAGACCGATCATGGCGGCGACGACACAGGCGACCAGGGCAGCTGCTGCCACCAGACGGCTGACCCACTGGCGCTCCCTTGGCAGGAACGAGCCGCTGATGAGCGCCGCGAGGCCGCCGACGAACAGCAGCATCTCGGGCAGCAGCAACAGCGGGCGCATGGCCATGTCCGATCCCATCCCCGGGCCCACCGGTCACCGCCCGACGAGCTCGACGACGGCCTCGGCGGCCGGCTCGATGATGTCGAGCAGAGGCCGGGGCAGGATCCCGATCAGCAACGAGAGGAACAGCAGGGCGCCGACCGACCATGTCTCGGTTGGTCGCAGGTCGGCGAACCCGGTGGACCGGCCCCGGGTCGGTCCGGTGAAGATCCGCTGCAACGCTCGCAGAAACAGCGCCGCGGTCAGCAGGATGCCCACGAGTGCGACCGCGGTGACCGGTGCGGCAGCGATACTGCCGGTGAAGATCTGGAACTCCGCGATGAACCCTGAGAGCCCCGGCAGCCCGAGTGAGGCGAACGCACCGACGGCGAAGAACGCCGCGAACCTGGGCGCCGGACCTGCGAGGCCACCGTAGGCGTCCATGTCGTAGGTCGAGGCGCGGTCCTGCAGGACCCCGGCGAGCAGGAACAGGGCACCGGTGATCAGGCCGTGGCTGACCATCTGGGTGACCGCACCGGTGACCGCGATCGAGCGCGCTTGTGCGGTGTCGTCAGCGACGAGGCCGGCGGCGCCGACGGCCAGGGCGATGTAGCCCATGTGGTTGACCGAGGTGTAGGCGATCATCCGTTTGAGGTTCGTCTGGGCCAGGGCCACGAGGGCGCCGTAGACGACCGAGATGATCCCCACCACGATGATCACCCAGGCCCAGGCGCGCCAGGCCTCGGGGAGCATCGGCATCGCGATCCGGACGAAGCCGTAGGTGCCCATCTTCAGCAGCACCCCTGCGAGCACCGCGGATCCGATCGCCGGGGCGTCGGTGTGGGCCGGGGGAAGCCAGGTGTGGAAGGGCACGGTGGGTGTCTTCACTGCCAGGCCCATCAGGATCGCGGCCAGCACCAGCCCTCCGGCCATAAAGGAGCCGTTCAGTGGTGCCTGGTTCGTGAGCTCGACCATGTCGAAGGTGTGTGGGTCGGCGGCGATGTAGAGGCCGATGAAGCCGACCAGCAGGGCAAGCGAGCCGAGGAAGGTGTAGAGGAAGAACTTCATCGCCGAGCGGCCGGCGTCGTTGTGGCCCCAGCCGGCGATCACGAAGTACATCGCGACGATGGACAGGTCGAAGAAGAGGAAGAACAAGATCAGGTCCGCAGAGACGAACAGCCCCATGCTCACGCTCTGCAGGAACAAGAACAGCGCCGCCTGTAACCGAGGCCGGTCAGGCTCACGGAGCGCATAGACCGCGCAGGCGAGGAAGATCACCGCCGTCATCGCGATCAACGGCAGCGAGAGACCGTCCACGCCGAGGTGGTAGCTACTGTTCACGCCCGGGATCCACGGAGCCTGCTCCTCGAAGGCCAACTGCCCCACCGCCGGGGACTCGTAGGCCAGCCACACACCGACCACCAATGCCAGGTCGAGGGCGGCCACCGCCACCCAGGTCCACCGTGCGATCGAGTCGCCGAGCCGGGGCAGGGCGAGCAGGACCAACGCGGCGGCGAGGGGCAGGAAGACGATCAGACTGAGCACGTTCACCTCACCATGACGAGAAGCAGGACCCCGACCGCGAGGACCGCGATCGCCTGGAGGTAGTACTGGTGCAGCTGGCCCGTCTGCGGCCGGCGAGCAATCTGGCCGAGCGTACGCATGTGCGCCGCAAACGCCTCGACGAGGCCGTCGATCCACCGATCGTCGTCGCGGGCAGCTCGGTCCGCTGCCCGGAGCGAGGCCCGCGAGGCCGCGTCCACGCCGGCATCGAGAACACCGTCATCAAAGACCGCAGCCCCCTTCGCCGCAGACAAGGCCGCTGCCGCCACACCGGTGACGGCGCGGTCGAGGACGCGGTCATCGAAGCGAGCCAACGCCGCCGCCAGCGCCAGCGTCGGGCGCACAACAACGGCTCGCGTGGCCGCATCGAGACCGAGCCAGCCACGTGCCCATCGCGGCTCCGGGACGCCCCACCGCCACACCGCGGCCAGCACCACCAGGGCGATCAACGCCGAGACCGCCCACTCGGCCGCAGTGGCGTCGACCGCCTCCTCCCCGAGGGCACTCGCAAGCCTTCCCCCCATCGGTGGCAGCGCGAGCAGCCCCAGTACGGCCGCGCCGACCGTGAGAACCACCAGCGGCGCCTGCTCGAGGACGCCGACGTGGCGGCTGCCCTGCTGCTCCTCGTCAAGGTGCTGCTCGACCCTCGTCGCTCCCTCCTGCGGGACCTCGCGCCAGATGACCACGAGGATCTTGCCGGCATACGCGGCCGACAGCGCAGCGGCAAGCAAGCCAACGGCGTACAACCACAGTGACTCCTCCAGCGCCGCAGCCAGGACCGCGTCCTTGGTCGCCCACAACGCCAGCGGCGCGACACCGGCAAGGGACAGTGCGCCCACCGTCACCGACCAGCCGACCAGACGCCACCGTCGCGCGACGCCGTAGAGACCGGCGAGCCGTTTGGTGCCCAGGGCGGTGAGCCAGGCCCCGGCGGCGAGGAACAGCAGCGCCTTGACTGACGCGTGCGCCACGAGGTGCGCGGTTCCTCCGGCGACCGAGCCGACCCCTGCGGCCAGGACCACGAAGCCGAGCTGCGCTGAGGTCGAGGCGGCGAGCAGCTGCTTAAGGTCGCGCTGGGCAACAGCGACCAGACCGAGCACCAACGCCGTGATCGCACCGACCCATGCCGTCGCGGTCGAGGCCCAACCGGTCGCGGCAAGCAGCGGCTCGGTGCGCAGCAGCAGGTAGCCGCCCATGGCGACCATCGCGGCCGAGTGCAACAACGCGCTCACCGGGCTCGGACCCTCCATCGCACGCGACAGCCAGAACGAGAACGGCAGCTGAGCGGCCTTGCCCAGCGCCGCGACGAGCACACCGGCCGCGGCCACGTCCCGCCATCCCGGACTGCCCTCCGCCAGGTCCGTCAGGGCCAGGCCCGCTCCTCCGGCCACAGCCGCTGCGGCGGCTACGTAGAGCCCGACGTCGGCCGTCCGCGTGGTGACGAACGCGGTAAGGCCGGCCGAAACCCGGTGGTCATCACGCCACCAGAAGCCGATCAGAGCGTACGACATCGCGCCCATGAGCTCCCACGCGAACAACAGTGCCGGCAGCGTCTGTGCCGTCGCGGTGAGCAGCGCCGCCGAGGCGAACAGCAGCATCAGTCCGTGGAAGCGGGCACGCGATTCGCGGATCTCGCCGGCCACGAAGACCAGCACCAGCAGGGTCACCACGGCCACCATGGGAGCAATCAGGGCGGACAGAGCGTCGACGCCGAGGGCGAAGTCGGTTCCCGCCATGAACGGCATCGACACTGACGGTCGCGCGATCGCGACACTGATGGCCAGCGCGGCCGTGGCGGTTGCGGTCGTCAGGGAGACGATGGTGGCAAACCGTTCCACACGCGGGTTGAGCGCGAGCAGCCCGCCCACCGCCGCTGGTAGGAGGACCATGAGCCAGAGCGCGGCTTGCGTCATCGACCGGTCACCCGCTGAGGTCCGTGGCCATGTCGGTCATGTCGGCGTGGCGTTCGCGGTGCAGGTGCGTGGCCACCGCGAAGCCCATCGCCATCTCCACGGTCATCGCGGCGATGATCACCAGCAACAGGACTTGACCGGTGGGGTGGGGTGCGAGGAACCACCAGAAGCCGGCTGCGGCGAGGATCACCGCGTTGATCATCAGTTCCAGGCCCATCATCACCATGACCACGACCTGCTGGGAGATCGCGCCGTACAGCCCGACACTGAAGATCGCGGCAGCGATCAGGAGGGTCGCCTCGAGGGTCATCGCCCGACACCTCCCGGCTGCGGGTCGTCGGCCGGTCGGTGGTTCAGGTCGTCACCGAACCGGTCGTAGCGGGTGCGGTGTGCCGCCAGGACGACCCCTGCGACGATGGTGGCCACCATCACCGGGCTGATCACGGCCATCACCAGCATCTTCGGGCCCATCAGCTCCTCACCGAGCGCACGAGTGACCTCTGCTGGTGGGGCAACCCGGCGCGCAGGCCAGTCCACGAGCAGGACGCCGGCGGCGAGGGTGAGGAAGGTCCCGATCGCGACGGCGAGGGCCTTCTTGCTGTCGTGCACCATGCTCATCGGCATCAGCGCGGGGTTCATGCCCATGAACATGACCATGTAGACGGCCATGACCGCCATCTCCATCACCATCATCAAGATGATCACCACGCCGACATAGTTCTGCTGCAGGAACAGCACCTGCAGGCCGACCGCGATGAACGACAGCGCCAGCGCGTAGGTCGCGCGCGCCATCGAGTTCACATAGAAGACCGCAGCCCCCGCCATGACGGCCACCAGGCCCAGCACCCAGAACCCGATGTCGGCAACCATCCTCATCCCCTCCACACCATGACGACGGCGACCACCAGGTCCTGGACCAGCACCGCGGGGAGCAGAACCATCCAGCCGAGCTCCATGAACTTGTCGGGCCGCAGCGCCGGGAGTCGGCGCCGCAGCCAGATGAAAAGGAGCAGCAGAGAGACCGTCTTGATCAGCACCCAGGTCCAGCCGGGCAGCAGCGGGCCGGCTCCGCCGCCGAGGAACATCGGCACAGCGAACGCGGACCCGGCCGCGAGCAGCGCGTAGCGACCCACCTCGAACACCAGCCGATCGACCCCGGACAGCTCGGCACCGACCCCGCTGGCGATATCCGCGCCGAGTGCCGGGGCGAACGGTCCCCACACCGAGAACGCGACGACGCCGAGGCAGTAGACGAGGAACGCGACCGGCATCCAGAGCCCGAACCACAAACTGTTCTCCTGTGCGGCAGCGACACGTCCGACGTTGAGGGACTCGGCCGCGATCACCGGCGCCACCAGCGCGAACATCAGCGGCAGTTCGTAACCCAGGCCGTGCGCTAGGAACCGGTATCCGCCGACGAGCGAGTGCGCCGAGTTGGCCCCCCACCCGGTCAGCCACACCAGAGCCCACACCATCACGTCCATGGCGTTGAACCACATGACGCCCACGTCGAGGTCGAAGATCGTCCACTCACCCAGCGGGACCACGGCCACCATCAGGACGGCCGTGACAACGAGGCCGGCGCCGCCGAGCCGCCACAACATGCCGTCGGCCTCGACGGTCCGACGACGTCGTTGCCGCATCAACCGGGCTGCCTCCCACAGCGGTGTGGCAACCCCGCCGCCTGCCCCGCTGGCCGCATCGTTGCCACGCGCAGTGAGCGCGCCGTCGAGTGCCGCGGCCAGCACGACGAGCGCGCCGAGGATCGCCACCGCCGCCAGCGCCCAAGCGGGTGCGACGGTGGTGACCGAGGGCTCCGACATTGGTCCAGGCATCTCAGGCACCAGACGTCTCGTCGTGGACGTGGCCGGGCTGCAGTTCGTGAACATCGAGGCTCGCGATGACCAGACGTGCCGCAGCCAGATCGAGGCCGGTCACCAGGTGCGGGAGCTTGTCGAGTGGCAAGGGTGAAGCCAGCTTCCCGTTCGAGTCGCCGGCACGTTCGAGCATGCCGAGCAGACGGTCGTAGGTGTCACCGTCGAGATGGGGCGGCAGTCCGTGGCGCTCGAGCTCCTCATGGCCGAGCGGACGGATTCCGCGCAGAGACCAGCGCAGGACCCGGGAACGCGCCACCTTGGCCCGCAGTCGGTCCAGCTTCACCGCGCAGGAAGCACGGTCACCGCCCTCGAGCACGGCGTCGCGCACGCGACGAGCCTCCGCGGCTGCGTCCTCCCAACCGGCCAGTGCAAGCAGCGACACGGTGTTGTCGAGGATTCTTGCGGGTCCAGCCGCGAGTCCAGCTGCGGGTCCGGCTGTGGGTCCCGCGTGACGTTGTTGGGTCTCAGCGTCAAGGATCTCGGCCTGCGCCTCAGTGATGACGTCACCCTGCAGTGCGCAGCGCAGCACCAGGCCAGCTGGCCAGTGCGGCAGCACGGGGCCGAGACGGACATACAGGACGTCCATCTCCAGACCGTCACGGTCCTCCCCGCCCTCAGCGAGAGCGATGCCGCCCGGCGCCATCTCCATGCCGCCGTTCCCGCCGTTCCCGCCGTTCCCGCCGTTCCCGCCGTTCCCGCCGTGCCCGCCGTGCCCGCCGTGCCCGCCGTGGTCCATTGACTCGTGCCCCATGGACCCGTGATCCATCCCCTCGCCGCCACCCTCGTCGCCCCCGTCGTGGCGCATCGTCCCGTCACCCTCGTCGCCGCGGTCCATTGACTCGTGCCCCATGGACCCGTGATCCATCCCCTCGCCGCCACTCTCGTCGCCCCCGTCGTGGCGCATCGTCCCGTCATCACCGTCGCCGTGGTCCATCGATCCGTGATTCAACGACTCCTGGTCGTGCCCTTTGTTCGCGGAGAGGAGATGAGCCGCGACCGGCCTGCTGTCCGAATCATGGCGGTGGTGCTCGGTGCCGAGCAGTCGGGCTTGCGCCTGATCGAGGGCTTCCGCGGCCGGGGCGTCGTCCGCGACGTCCACCCGCACTCGTGGCCCGGACATCTGGTGCCACACCAGGCCGGTCGCCTTCTCGAGCTGGGGTCGGGGCCTTCCGCACACCGCGAGCACATCAGCGTCGGCTGGCGACATCGCCAGGCTCCAGCCGCGAGTCAGCACGGCACGTTCGACAGCGGCCCGGGTCCGCCACTGACCCGGCACCTCGACGAGCAGGACGTGCGCTCGGCGGGTGGCCGACCGTGCGAACGCGTCCATCACACCCACCGCAAGCCCCCCTCACGCCATGCCCAGACAACCCCAACGAACAAGGCCCCCAGGAAAAGGAACATCTCGATGATTGCGGTCGCACCGAGCTCAGCGACCACCACCGCCCACGGGTACATGAACAGCATCTCGACATCGAAGGCGAGGAACAGCAAAGTCGCGAGATACCAGCGCACGTGGTAGCGCGAAAGCGCATGCTGCTCAGGCTGCCACCCGGACTGGAAGGGAAGAACCGCAAGGGGGTCTGCGTTGATGGCTGTGATTCCGTGAAGGAGGTAGATGCTGCCAACCCCTGCCAGCGCGATAGCTGCCATCGTGATGATCCCGTCAAACACTGATCCTCCACTGAGATTCGGCGACGCATCGGTCACGACTGATGAAGTTCAACCAAGTATCGTCCCGCATGCGCTGTACCCATGCCCGGCTCACGCGGTTGATCTCAGCCTTCCCCGGCTTACCTCCGCATGGATGGAGTCGCAGCCGCTTTATGGTCGCCTCGCGAGGAGCAGATCGCCGGGATCGTTCGAACCTCAGAAACTGGCCAAGGCTTCAGTCTCGTCCGGTCTCCGAAGTCCCGCCGAGGAGGAATCCTCACCCACAGATGTCAAGCGTCGCCCATCGGCCTGCCAAGCTTCCATGCCCCCCGACAGTTCGGTGATGCGTGTGAATCCAAGTTCGCGAAGCCTCGGCACGGCTTCGGCGCTCATCCGCCCAGTGCGGCAGTAGACGGCCACCGCCGTGGAACGGTCGGGCAATTCCCCGGCGCGTCGCAGAAGCTGATCGTAGGGAATGGCGGCATCGGTCCCGGGAATACTGCCTTCGTCGGGCGTATGCACGTTGAGCACGAAGGTCGACGCGCCTTTCACCAGCAACGCGAAATCCGCGGGCTCGACGCTCGGGTAGTCCACCTTCCGCGCAGCCGATGAGGTGGACGTGTCCGGGTCACCGCATCCAGCCAACATCATGGCCATGAGCACGCCCCCAAGCGCCGCGCGGCGCGTCACCATTTCCGACGGTCGCTTGGATGCCTGCCGCTTGAAACCCACGTCGTGGATCACTCTCCCGTCTGCTCGGATCAACGCACGTAGGACAACACGGTCATCATGCCGAGTTCACCGTGGTAGGCGTTGTGGCAGTGAGTCAGCCACTGACCCGGGTTGTCGGCGTCGAAGTCGGCTGTCAACCGCTGCATGGGCAAGACGTTCACGGTGTCCTTACGCAACCCCGGAACGCCCGGTGCGGCACCGTAGCCGACCAGGCCGAAGGTGTGGCCGTGCACGTGCATCGGGTGGAACATCATGGTCCGGTTGATGAACTCCAGCCTCACGCGCTCACCTGGGCGGAGGTCGAGCGGCTCGTGATCAGGGAAGCGCTTCCCGTTGATCAGCCACGCCCGACCTCCGTCCTCCATGGTGAGGTCCATGGTCAGTGTCCGGTCCGGTTGACGCTTCGACATCCGCACCGACTCCTCCGGAACGAGGTCGCGATACTGCAGCAGCCGGCCGCCCCGCTGGGACCGCGCTGGCTTGGGGGTTTCTCCACTGCCTGCGCGAAGCACCGCAAAGGCCGGCTCCCCGGGTTTGCCCAAGGGGACCGCCACAACGGGAAACGCGCCGTCCCCGGCCTCCACCAGTACATCGAACCGCTCACCCATGCCAAGAACCAGCGAGTCCACGGCGACTGGCTCGACCGGGAAGCCGTCGCTGGCGACCACACTGAGCTGATGACCGCCGACGCTGAACTCATAGGCTGTGTCCGAGCCCGCGTTGATCAGCCGCAGGCGCAGGCGCTGCCCGGGGCGGGCCTTGACGACGAAGGGGTCCGCTGCGGGCCGGCCGTTGACCAGGTGCAGCGGGTACGTCACGTCTCCGGTGTCTTCACCGAGCGGCTGCCGTCGACTGACGCCCATACCTTCCGCGGTCGGTTCCATGGAGCTCATGTCCATGTCCCCCATCGAGCCCATGTCCATCCCGTTTTCGCTCAAGTTCGCCAGAGCCTGGTCCGGGGTGGAGGTGACACCGTCCAGCCAGTCGTCGAACACCAAGGTGACGTCGTCGTCGTAGCGAAGCGGCTCGTTGGGATCCTCCACGATGAGGGCGCCGATCAAGCCGGTGTCCAGCTGGACTCCGACGTGTGGGTGGAACCAGTAGGTGCCAGGGTCCGGGGCGATGAACTGGTAGTCGAATAAGGTGCCAGGCGCGACCGACGGGGCAGTGACGTCAGGGACCCCGTCCATGTCGTTGCGTAGCGCCAAGCCGTGCCAATGGATGGTCGTCGGCGCGGCGAGTCGGTTGGTCAACCGTGCACGGAGCTCATCGCCTGCGTTGAGCCGGATCTCTCGTCCAACAGTGCCGTTGAAGAGCGAGGTCTGTGCCGAGCGCCCGGCCAGATCCAGGGTGCCGGATGCAGCCACCAGCGCAACCGTGGTGATCTGCCCCGTTGTTCGCCGGGCACGCTCAGCCGCTCGCACCTCCGGGTCGGTCGATGAGATCCGGTCTGATGCTGTCGCGGGCGACGATCTGGTGCGGAGCAGGGCCGCCGAGCCGGCGCCAAGACCCACAAGACCTGCTCCGGAGAGCAACAACAGCTGACGCCGCGAGAGCTGGCGCCGACCTGGATCGCTCGAACTGTCGTGTGCCGATCCGCCTGGGCCCGGGGAGCTCACTCGCCGATCTCCCATCTCTGTCCTGCACGACCTTTGGCGGACCGCATACACCGACGGTCTACTACCAACTGAACGGCCGTGGGGTTACGTGGAGGCTCTCCTCCCCTAGACCAGGAGCGATTCGCAGTGCCACAGGCTCGAACACCGCTCCCCAGAAGCCCACCCAGCGCGGTTGGAGACAACGTACGGGCGAGACGAGAACCTCGCGGTCGAAGGGCGGCGACGTTCACAGGGCGCGTCCGCGCCGAGCTCCGCGCCCATGTGGTGGGTACGACGAGTGCGGGCTCCGCGACCACGCAATCTTGGACGACGTCAGGTTGTCTCAGCCTCGCTGGGCCTGCGCCGAGGGCGCTGCGGGCCGGGCACACGGATTGCCGGAATGTGCAGACAGATCGTGCTCGGCCTGAATCAGTGGGACCTCCAACCCGGGGACGGCTGCGGGCCTTCCGGGTCGAGCGCGGCTCATCGATCGCCGCTGCGCCGATCTCACGCGCAGCGGCAGAGCGACGAAGCTGCTTCACAGTGAGAACTCCAAGGTCAGACAGGCGCCGTGGGCGTCGCGACGCCCGCGTTGGATGCGCGCAAGCGGCAGGCAACGGCGGCGCGGCGCCTAGCCCGCAGGGCGTAGGCGAGCAGACCTAGGGAGGCGACTGCAAGGAGCGGCTGGATCGGCGCGAACCACGTCAGTGCCCCACTGACACCGAGCGCAAGGACGACCAACTTGTTGCAGATCGGACATCCGACGGCGAAGACCGACAGCATCGTGCCGGTGAGGGTCTTCCCTCCCTCGGTCGCCGGGACGGGAACGGAGGCGTCTCGGACGTAGGTGGTAGCGAGCACGCCGGAGAGAACGGAGGACAGCGCCCAGACCGGGTAGTTCCACCACAGCACGGGAGTCATCCGTGTGTACCAGGGCGTCTCGATGATCCCGGTGGGGATCCCGATCAGAAGGGCGACAACCACAGCCGCCACTACCCCGACCACCATCCGTCGCGTCACGACACTCCCCTCTCCACGCCTGCCACTATGCATCCTAGTAGTCGTCGTTAGGTCTCACTCTTCCTGAGAGTCGGCCTCGATGTCATCCTCTTCCTCGGGCCGCGGATCATCCCCGTCCTGCTGCTCGGCGGCACGCGCCAGACCATCGGGCACGCGCGCGATCGTGAACCGGAGTACCACCAACGTGATGAAGACGAACATGGCAACGGGGACACCGACGAACACCAGTAGGACCTGCCACCAAGTCATGGCCATCCACCTCTCCGCATTAGTACAAAGGCGAAGCATCGGTTCACTCGGTATGCGGTCCCCAAGAATGGTCGACCCACGTGTGACCATCTACAGGCGGTAGGCGCGGCCGGCGCTGAGCGTGGCACTGCAGGGACCCCGCGCCCCGGTGCGCAACGACCTCCATGGGAGCCCTTCGACGCCTCCGATGGCTACACCGACTATCGCGGCCTTAGCTCATACCAACGGCCGAAGCGACCGACGTCGCCCCGGGTCCACTGGTACGACCGACATGACGGTTGTCACGGAACTCCCCCCGTGACGTGGCCTCGGCTCAGTTGAGCAGTTTCTTGATCGTGGCGATCTCAGAGGTCTGCGCCTCCTCGATCTCCCCGGCGAGCTTGATCGCCGCCTCGTTCATCCCCTCGGTCTGCTCGGTCCCGGCCATGGCGATCGCTCCCTCGTGGTGCTTGATCATCATCGTCAGGAACATTTGGTCGAACTCGGCGCCGGAGGCGCCTTCAAGGTTCTGCATCTCCTCCGTGCTCATCATCCCGGGCATCGAGCCGGACATATCCATCCCGCCCATGTCCTCGGGCAGGGGCTGGCTCCACGCCGTGAGCCACCCGGTCATCGTCTCGATCTCCGGGTCCTGGGCGCTCTTGATCTGCGCGGCAAGGTCCTTGACCTCCTGGGACTCGGCACGGGTCTCAGCGAGCTCGGCCATCTCTACCGCCTGCTGGTGGTGCGGGATCATGTTGGTGGCGAACGCGACGTCCGCGTCATTGAAATCGGCCACCGCCGACTCGCTCGACGACGGACTCGAATCGCCCATACCGGCCATCTCCGAGTCGGACATGTCCATGCCCCCTCCACACGCGCTGAGCGTGAAAGTGGCGGCGACGAGGGCCGCGAGGGCCGAGACAGACTTTCTGCGCATGGTATGAGTCTTCCTTTGAAGGTGTTGCTGAGGCGCGACAGCGTTGTCGGCCGGTAGTCGGGTCTGGTGATGTTCGAATTGCGAAAGGACGACGGCGAGGACCACGCGCGGACCACCACATCCGTGGTCCGGTCAGCCTTGCGACGACCGTGCGAAGGCGCTCTGCCGGAGAGAAGATCTGGCCGAAGACCTGGCCGTGCTCGCCCCAATGCCGTATCCGAGCACGTGGACCGGCCGCGCTTCCTCGGCTCAACAACTCCTCCAGCCTCGTCCTTGTCGAGGATGCCGTCCCATGACCGCATCCACTACTTGACATAGTAGGCAATGGGCGATTGCGCCCTCGGCGTCCGTCCCTCGAAGGGTCCCAGCGGCCAGTGAGCGTGGGCCGCTTCATCCTGGGCAGTGACCGCGACGAACACTGCGGCAGCTGAGAGCGCAGCACGACGAACCGTCAGGCCCTCCTTGCCGCCTGACCCCGTGTGTTCTCAGCCGACATGGAGCAACAAAGTTCCTAGCCACCGCAAGCCGATCGAAGAGAGTTATCGAGCGCTGGAAGGACATCTCGTTCCGCTGGTCCCATCGCGCCCGGCTTCCTCATACTGGCCGGGGCCGCGTTCGGCGTGCGACCGACCAGCGAGCCACACATCCGCCGAGCAGGCCGTCGGGCTCATGCCTCATTCTGGCTCGGCCGTCGCCTGAACTATCCCGCGTGTCGCGACCATGACTCCGACTGGGTCAGCTTGAAGAGATACCCCAGTGCCGGGAGCACGATGACCACCGCCAGGCCGACGGCGACGAGCAGCGCTTCCAGCGTGGCCGGGGCGCCTGCAGCGTCGGTGATGGTGACCTCGTCGACGAGCAACCAGGGGTACTGACCCACGCCCCACCCGACAACCACGGCAGCGACGGCGATGAGGGCGGTCACTCGGGCGACCGCGAAGCGGCGGATGCCGACCAGTACCAGCGTTGCGATGCCGAAAAGCGCTGAGATCCCGACCAGCGGTGCGGCCTGGTTCATGAGTCCGTCGGCCAGTGTGGGCGCATCGCGCTGGATCGGGATCAGCGCCACGAAGACGACGATCCCGGTGGCGGCCCCGACGGCCAGTGTCCGCCGGCGCAGCTGCTCGGCGAGAGTCTGCTGCCCGGAGCGGCTGGCGTCGGCGCACAGGAAGGTGCCGGCGAGGAAGGCGCAGGTGCCGACCGCGATGATCCCGCCGAAGATCGACGTCGGGTTGAGCCAGGAGGTCCAGAGGTCACCGCGCCCTGTGGCAGGTACCCGTCCGGAGGCGATCCCACCTGCCACGGTCCCGAGGAAGAACGGGGTGATGACCGACGAGATCGCGAAGATGGCGCCGAACAGGCGGGCCTGGCTCAGCGTGGCGGCGTACTTGCGGAACGCAAAGCTCGCGCCCCTCAGGACGATTCCCAGCAGGGCGAGGAGCATCGGCACGATGAGCGTGGACATTGCGGCCGCGAAGGTCTCGGGGAACGCAGTCCACCACGTGACGAGCACGTAGATCAGCCAGACGTGGTTGGCCTCCCAGACCGGTCCGATGCTGTGGTCGACCAGGGTGCGCAGCTCGGCGCCGCGTTTTGTGCCGCCGGCAGTCAGGTCGTAGAAGCCGGAGCCGAAGTCGGCGCCACCAAACAGCGCGTAGGCGAGGACTCCGACGAAGAGGGCGGCAGCGACCACCTCCGCCAGGCTCACCGCTGTACTTCCTCGGGTTCCGGTGCGCCGGTGCCGTGCGGGCGTTGTGCCTCGGGTCCGTACGGGCTGGGCAGGTCGATCTCGCCTGATCGCCAGCGTCGCGCCATCGATCGCAGGACGACGACCGCCCCGGCGGTCATCAGGGTGTAGACCACCGCGGTGGCCCCGAGCAGCCACCACAGGCCGGAGTTCTCCCCGGCCGCCTCCGGGGTGCGCATGAACCCGTAGACGATCCACGGCTGTCGGCCGACCTCGGTGGCGATCCACCCGGCCTCCATCGCCACGACCGCGAGCACCCCGGACCCGGCGGCGAATCGGAGGAACCACCGGTGCACGAGAAGGTCGTGGCGGCGCCAGCGGGCGACCCAGAAGACGACCGCGGCCACCATCAGTAGGGTGCCGATGCCGACCATGCTCTGGAACGCCAGGTGGGTGATGTTGACCGGTGGGCGGTCCTGGACGGGGAAGCTCGACAGGCCCTCGACCGGCTCGGTGAGGGAGTTGCGGGCGATCAGCGAGCCGAGGTACGGGATGTCGATCGACCACCTCACCTCGCCATCGATGAGGAGGCCGCCCAGCCGCAGCGGCGAGGGGCTTTCGGTCTCGGTCGCCAGCTCGAACGCGGCGAGCTTCGCCGGCTGCGTCTCCGACAGCCGGCTACCCAGCAGGTGCCCAATGAGTGGCTGGAGGACTGCCGAGACGCTCGCGAACCCGAAGGCCAGGCTGAATCCGAGCCGATGCGCCCGGTCGCGGCGGCCCCGTAGCATCCCCACGGCGTACACCGAGGCGATGGTGAAACCGGCGACCATGTAGGCGGCTACCCACATGTGCAGGAACTGCCATAACGCGTCGGGGTTGAGCAGCACGGCCCACGGCTGGACGTTGCGTACTTCGCCGTCGACGAGGTCGAAGCCGACCGGGGCGTTCATCCAGGCGTTGACCGCGATCACGCAGAACGTGCCCAGGACACCTGTGACGGCCATTGGCAGCACCATCAGCAGGTGCTGCTTGGGCGGCATCCGGTCCCAGCCGTAGAGGTAGATGCCGAGGAAGATCGCCTCGACGAAGAAGGCCAAGCCTTCGAACGCGAACGGGAGGCCGAGGACGTCGCCGTAGGTGCCCATGAGCCCCGGCCACAACAAGCCCATCTCGAAGCTCAGCACCGTCCCCGAGACCGCGCCGATCGCGAACAGGACCGCCGAGACCTTCGCCCACTTCCGCGCCAACAGCAACGCGTCTGAGTCGTTTCGCCGGATGCCGATCAGGTGCATCACGAAGATCATCGCCGGGAACGCCACCCCGAAGCACGCCAAGATGATGTGCCACCCCAGCGACAGCGCCATCTGCTGACGCGCCGGCAAAAGACCTGCCGGGTCATCGCCAAGCGCCACCCGGGCCATGGGCGACACGAAATCGGCCGCGCCCGCGATCAAGAGGAGAGGATCCAGCACCGTTCCACCGTAGGCGTCGCTCGCCGCCGAAACCCGGACTTGTGAATGTTTTCACAAAGCACGGGTCGATCAGTGAGTTCGGCACGCTGGCCGACGCCATGCAAGCTACGGCCGCCGGCGGGTGGGGACTGGCACTGTCACCCCCATCCGGTCGCGCCGTGGCACCGAACACCTGACAGTTATCCGTTGTTGCAATTCAATCGCAATAAGGTGGACCCATGTCCCTGATCTTCGACCGCCGGGAGCGGACCGCCCTCGCAGCGATGGCCTGCGTGGTGCTTTTGTTGAACCTCGTCGGCTGGGGCGTGCTCCTGGGCCTGGTCGTGCCCCAGCAGTACGACCTCGGAAGTTCAGGTGTGTTCGGGGTTGGCCTGGGGGTCACGGCCTTCCTGCTTGGCGTGCGCCATGCCTTCGACGCAGACCACATCGCCGCGATCGACAACACCGCGCGCAAACTGGTGGGGGACGGCAAGTCCGCTAATGGAGTGGGTTTCTGGTTCTCGATGGGACACTCCAGCGTCGTCTTCGGGCTTTCCCTCCTACTTGCGATCGGGGTCGGCGCGCTGGCCGGCCCGATCCAGGACGAGAACTCGACCTTGCAGACAACTCTGGGTCTGGTCGGGTCGCTCGTCGCGGGAACGTTCCTGATCGTCATCGGCTTGACGAACCTCAGCGCGCTGTTCGGGATCATCCACGTCTTCCGGCACATGCGCGCGGGATCCTTCGACGAAGAGAAGCTCGAACACCACCTGCACCAGCGAGGCTTCATGGCACGTCTGTTCCGCCGAGCAACCCAGCGGGTGACCAAGGCCCGGCACCTATACCCGGTCGGCCTCTTGATGGGGCTCGGCTTCGACACTGCCACCCAAGTGGCCTTGCTGATCCTGGCCGGTGGTGTGGCAACGAGCACCTTGCCGTGGTACGCCGTCCTCGTCCTCCCCGTGCTGTTCGCCGCCGGGATGACCCTGTTCGACACCGCCGATGGGATCTTCATGGCCCGCGCGTACAAGTGGGCATTGATCAGTCCGCTCCGCAGGGTCTACTACAACCTGACCATCACCACGCTGTCGGTCGTCGTCGCACTGGTGATCGGCGGCGTTGTGCTGCTGCAACTGTTAGCCGAGCAGTTGCAGCTCGACGCCTTAGGGTGGGTGACGCGACTCGACCTGCAGTACGTCGGCTACCTCCTAGTCGCGATCTTCGTCGTGGTGTGGGCGATCAGCTTCGCTGTCTGGAAGATGGGACGGCTCGAGCCGCGGCTTGATACCTCACAGGGCGGCGGCGCGTAGGACGGCCGCCACGGCCAGCGAGGGGTCCACTCTGGCCGGGTCTGCGCCGACGCTGTGGGTTCCCTAGAACGCGGCCGATTTCTAGACCAACCTAGGCAGGCTGCGTCGTGGCAGGGCGCCCGCAACACGAGGTACGTTGTTACAAGTCCGGTACAAACAGCCGGTCATCCTCGACGTTTACGCAGGTCAACGTGGGTCAATCAGTCAGTACTACGACCTGTAGTCACTTCTCGCGTAGAGCTCGAACTCGCCGAGTGTGATCACGACGTGGCTTCCAATCCGCAACCACGCAAGCGCTCATCGGAGATGATGACCCGCCGTGCCGCGCTGGGTGGCGTGTTTACGGCCATGGTGCTGGCGGGATGCGGGGGTGGGGACGCGCCTACCTCGCCGACCTCGCGGGAGGTGGATTACCGGAGCGTCGAGCCTACGGATTTTGCGTTGCTGGCGGAAAGAACATCGACTTTCGTGCTCAACGTGCATACGCCTGATGAAGGGAGCATTCCCGGGACAGATGCGACGATTCCCTACGATCAGCTTCAGCGACGCGCTGGGGAGTTGCCCGACCGTTCCATGATGGTGGCTGTTTACTGCCGCACCGGGCGGATGAGCACCGAAGCCGTGCCTACGCTTCGCGAACTCGGTTTCACACGCATCACCGAGCTGTCAGGGGGCATGGAAGCATGGCGGGCCGACGGGCGACAGCTGTTGACCGAAAGGTGATGAATCCCTCGTCCTCGCTCAGGGATCGATCCGACAACCCAGCGTCATCGCGAGAGGTGCTGGCCGGTAGCGAACCAGCAACAGCTCTTTTCACAGCATTGACCGACGCCTCAATGACGTCACCGCCACCGCTCACGCCGCCGGCACAGACTCCACGACCGCCATCATGCCGTTGTCCTCGTGGTCGAGGATGTGACAGTGGTAGACCGTTCGTCCGGTGTAGTTGCCGAAGGACACCCGCACGGTCACCTCGCTGCGAGGTGGCACGTTGACTACGTCTTGCCGGAACACCCCTCGGACGGGCTGACCAGCCTCAGCGGTGATCTGCATGGGCCACACGTGGAGGTGGATGGGGTGATCCATCGGCGAGTCGTTGACGAGCGTCCATTCCTCGACCGTGCCCTGCTGGACGGTCTGGTCGATCCGTTGGGCGTCGAACTCCTTGCCGTCGACGGTGAAGCTCATCCCCATACCCTCTCCCCCACCGCCGCCCATGCCCATGCCGCCGCTCATGTCGCCACCCATGCCCATGGCGAAGGTGATCCGTCGCCGCCTTGCGGGCTCGACGGCGCGCAGGTCCTCCGGCGTCGGTTGAACCGGAACCGCAGGCAACGCGGGCGCGGTGGCGCCCTCCACCCGGAGAGTCGCCAGTGCCCCGACACCGCCGGACAGGTCGCCGAGGGAGCTCATCATGCCCATCCCACCGCGGTCGACAGACCCGGTCTCCCACGATGCTGACCCGGCACGGGTTGACACGAGCAGATCAGCTCGGTTGCCGGGGGCCAGCGCGAGCTCGTCGACCGGTCGAGGCTCGGGAAATCGGCCGGAATCGATGCCGAGGAGTTCGCAGTCCTGACCGTCGAGCCGCAGGCGCAGGTAGCGGGCGGAACAGGCGTTGATGATGCGCCACCGTTCCCGCTCACCCGGGCGGGCGCTCAGTCTCGGCGCCGCGTGTCCGTTGACCAGGACCAGGTCGCCTTCCCTGCCCGCCATGCGGCTCATCGTGGACGGCGCCACGACCTGACCGGACCCGTCGAGGGTGATGTCGGAGATCACGAGCACACGTTCGCGCGTCACGGCGATGGGGTCGGGGTCCTCGACGATGATTGCGCCGTAGAGGCCTCGGAAGACCTGGTCGGCGACCATGCCGTGGTGGTGGGGGTGGTACCAGTACACCCCGGGCGGGTGGTCCTCGGGCAGCTGGTAGTTGTAGTCGAAGGACTCGCCGGGCTCGACGCTGATGAAGACGTTGTCGCCGTTGCCCTGCGGGGAGACATGCAGTCCGTGGACATGCAGGTTGGTCGCCGTGTCGAGCCGGTTGACCAACCGCGCCTGCAGCCGGTCCCCCGGACGCAGTCGCAGTGTGGGCCCCGGCAGACTCCCGTTGTAGCCGTACACCGTTGCCTCGCGGCCGGCCACAGCGATCTGGCCTTGGGCTGCCTCCAGCCGCACCTGTAGGAGGCCGCCGCGGCTGCGGAGCACTTCCGGCTCGGTCAGGTCCGAACCCGTCACTGGGACCAGGCGTGAGCCGCGCTGCCACACCAAGCCTGTGGTGCCGATCGCGAGGCTGGCGACGCCGAGGCCGCCCAACTGGAGGGCGTGGCGGCGGGTGATGGGCCGCACTACCGGCCTTCCCCCAGCGCGCGTAGCCGTTCTTGGTACTCCTCGGTAGTCAGTTCGCCGCGGGCGTAGCGCTCATCGAGCACCTCCCGGGCTCGGCCTGGACCAGGTGGCGCACCCGTCGGCGTTCCCGGGGCCGAGGAGCGAGGCGACACGCCTCCACCGATGGCGCGCACGGCGAGGACGATCAACAACACCACCCCGACCATGACCAGTGGTCCGAACATCCATCCCCAGCCCATGCCAGAACCCATCATGATCGCTCCTTCTCGGGCTTCTCTGTCTGTGTCAGACCTCGTTGTGTCGATCGCCGCCGAGAGCGCAGTCCCCCGACTCCTAGGGTTTGGACATGCGCGTCTACCCTTCGGCGCCGGCGGCCGGTGGCCCATCTAGCGATGAGCGCGAGCACGGCGATCGCGAGGCCGGCTACTGCCGAGGCGGTGGGGCTCGGCCAACCGGCACCCACCGAGACAAGGCCGCCCGGCGCTGCGGCGGTGAAAACATTGAGTGACTCAATCATCGGAGCCCTTCCTTGTGTGATGTGTTGGTCCAACCGCAGGGCTCCTGGCGGCCGCCCCTGCCAGTTGGTGTCGGTAGACGCCGGGCCGGCCGAAATGCGCGCTCGGGGAACCGCTCTGCGAACTGTGGGCGACGGCCGCCGCGGTCCCACTCGGGCATGGTCCTAGTCCTGGTGGCCGGAGGGTGGGACAGACGGGCTTCTTGGCCGGCGGGTGCGTTGCAGGGACTACGGTTCGGGTTCCGGCGCGTCTTGCATGCCTCCGAGGACGCCAGTGACGACCGACCTGTGCGCGCCGAGCCGCGAGGAGGCGCGACGGGGTGGCCGCCCCCGATAGACGGAGGGTGTGGGGCGCGTCGGCCGAGGCGCCACTTGTCGCTCTGTCCGGATCGGCGTGCTCCATAAGACGTTTGGTCATCTCCGCTCACCGCTTGAGGACGCGATTGAGCCAGCTGGCTTCCCGAGCCGGTTGGTGGTGGCGGGGCACCACCGGTCTGCGGAGGAGGCCCGCACCTGGTTGGCGTGTTGGCCGCAGCCGGTCCAGGTGGACCTGCCGCAGGTGCGGCATGTCGTGGCACGGCGCATGGTGTGCTCCTGTTCTCGAGGGTCGGTGGTGGGACGAGGTGTGGGTTCAGCCGGTGCGAAGGTAAAGATCACCGCGACCATGACGGCACCGGCGGCGAGGATCACGCGCCCGGGATGGGCCAGGGAGCCGATGATGGCGTCCTTCGGGTTCCCGATGCTCGTAGTGCTCCTTGGCGGAGGCGAGCAGGAAGACGGTGTGGGTCCATCGCGATCGCGAAGATCATGACGAAGGAAGTACGCCGGCACCGGGTCGTGAGCGCCGCGGCTGGACCGCCTCAGGCCAGGGCGAGGAAGAGCTTCTCCATCTTCTTGACGTCCACGGCGTCGAGACCCTCGTTGGACTCGGTGAGGCAGTGCTGCAGCCCCGTGGCAACGATGGCGTAGCCAGCACGGGAGAGGGCCTTGTTGACCGCGGCGAGTTGGGTGAGGACAGACTCGCAATCGGAGCCTTCCTCCATCATGCGGATCACGCTGGCGAGGTGGCCGTTGGCGCGCTTCATACGGGTGATGATCGCCTTGATCTCGGTGGGCTCGAGGTCCATCAGGCCTGCCCTCTGTTCTTGGTAGAAGCGATAGGGGCAGCGGCGACGGCCGACAGGGCCGTAAGGAGTCGCGCCCGTGCGTCCTCGGAGACGGCACGCAGCGCTTCGCTCGGCTCGGCGACGAACGACGTCATCATCGCCGGGTCGAAGGCCTCGACAACCGTGGCTTTCTCTCCCACCGAGCGGACGACGACGTTGCACGGCAGCAGCGCAGCGATGGACGGCTCGGCCTGCAGTGCCTGGTGGGCGAGTTGCGGGCGGCAGGCGCCGAGGATGACTTGGGGGGCGACGTCGACGTCGAGTTTGGTCTTGAAGGTCGACTTCAGGTCGATCTCGGTGAGCACGCCGAAGCCTGCCTCGGCGAGCTGCTCGCGCACGGCAGCCACCGTCTCCTCGTAGGTGCGCTCCGTGGTGATCGCGAGCGTGTAGTCGGCCATTGTCCTGCCTTTCGTTGGTCTCTTGGTGGCCCTTTCAGGGGCTTCGTCCGCCAACTGTACAACCCCCCCGGGGGTTGTGCTAACTTGCATCTCGAACCCCCCGGGGGGTTGTGTCGTAACAGGTTCGATCAGCCCGTGAAGGAGTCCCCTCTGTGCGTGAGACCACCGTCGACCAGCTCGCTGCAGCGCTCGATCAGGGCGCGCCTGTCATCGACGTCCGCGAGCCTGCGGAGTTCCGCGAGGGCCACGTGCCTGGTGCGACCAACATCCCGATGGGCCAACTGACCGCCCGCCTGGGCGAGATTGACCCGCACCGACCGGTGCACGTGGTGTGCGCCTCGGGCAATCGCAGCAGCGCGATGGCCGACGTTCTGACCGCCAACGGCTTCGACGCGATGGATGTCGCCGGTGGCACCAGAGCCTGGATCCGCTCCGGGCGACCGATCGAGAAGTGAGGCGAACATATGACTGACGACACCACCACCGAGACACCCGCGCCGGCCTCGGCGACCGAAGAGGCGCAGCAGCGGCCAGCCGACGGGCTGACCGTCCGGACCCTGGAGACGCCGTCCCTCGGCGACCGCACCTACGTGGTCCACGACGGTGAAGTCGCCCTCGTGATCGACCCGCAGCGCGACATCGACCGGGTGCTGGAGGTGCTCGAGGCCGACGGGGTCCGATTGACCCACGTCTTTGAGACCCACATCCACAACGACTACGTCACCGGTGGCCTGGCGCTCGCGCAGACAACCGGAGCGGCCTACCTGGTCAACGGCGAGGACGACGTGTCCTTCGACCGAACCCCGATCGCCGACGGCGAGGTCGTCGAGGTCGGCGACCAGGTGCGCGTCCGCGCGATCGCCACCCCCGGTCACACCTTCACCCACCTGTCCTACGCGCTCTCGGTCGATGGGCCCGACGGCGAAGAGCCGTACGCCGTGTTCACCGGCGGCTCGCTGCTCTACGGCGCCACCGGCCGGCCGGACCTGCTCGGAGAGGAGCACACCGACGCCCTGGTGCGCCACCAGCACGCCTCGGCGCACAAGCTCGCAACCGAGCTTCCCGATGAGGCCGAGGTTTACCCGACGCACGGGTTCGGGTCGTTCTGCTCGGCCACGCAGTCCGATGCCACCGCCTCGACGATCGGCGACGAGAAGCGCTCGAACCCGGTCCTAACCCAGGACGAGGAGATCTACGTCGGCGAGCTGCTGGACGGACTCGGTGCCTGGCCGGCGTACTACGTGCACATGTCACCGGCCAACGCCGCCGGTCCCTCCGCGCCCGACCTCTCCTCGGTGCAGGAGGCCGACGCGACCGAGCTGCGGCGCCGGATCGAGGCGGGCGAGTGGGTGGTGGACCTGCGCAATCGCAAGGCCTTCGCCGCCGGGCACGCCCCCGGCACCTTCAACTTCGGTCTCGACGGTGCCTTCTCGACCTACCTGGGCTGGCTGATCGAGTGGGGCACCGCCGTGACGTTGCTCGGCGAGACCGCCGAGGACGTAGCCACCGCCCAGCGCGAGCTGGTCCGGATCGGCATCGACCGGCCCGCAGCCCAGGCCACCGGCGGACCGCAGGACTGGAGCGACGGCGAGCTCAGCAGCTTTCCCACCGCCACCTTCGCCGATTTGGCGCAGGTGCGTCACCACCGCGACGTCGTGGTGCTCGACGTGCGCCGCGCCGACGAGTACGAGGGTGCAGCGATTGCCGGGGCGGTCAACATCCCGATCCACGAGCTGCCCCGTCGCGTCGGCGAGGTGCCGGCCGGTGAGGTGTGGGTGCACTGCGCCAGCGGGTACCGCGCCTCGGTCGCTGCCTCGTTCGTCGCTGCCGCCGGCCGCACCCCGGTTGCGGTCGACGACTCCTTCGAGAACGCCGAGAAGGTCGGTCTGCACCTGGTGAGCCCCGAAGACGACAGCACCGACACGACCGACGGCGCCGACGGGCCCGACGCCTGAGATGACACTGCTCCTCGCCGTCGTCGCCGGCGCGCTCATCGGCCTGTCCCTGGGGGCACTCGGTGGCGGCGGCTCGATCCTGGCCGTGCCGGTGCTGGTGTACCTGCTCGGCCAGTCCGCCTCCCAGGCGACCACCGGATCACTCGTGGTCGTCGGCGTCACCTCCCTGATCGGGGCGATCGCCGCACACCGCGCAGGCAACGTGCTCCTCGGCCGCGGCCTGGTCTTCGGCCTGGCCGCGATCGGAGGGGCGATGGCGGGAGCGGAGGCGTCAAATCTGGTCTCCGAGGACGTCCTGTTGGCCGCCTTCGCCGCCCTGATGCTGCTGGTCGGCGGGATGCTGGCCTGGCGCCAGCTACGCCACGGTCGCCGAGACGACCCTAGGCACGCCGCGCGGCCGGCCCTAGACGACCCGATCATCACGTTCAGCCCAACATTCGCCTGCCAGTGCCCCCGGGCGCTCAAGGTACTGGTGACCGCCACCGTCGTCGGGACCTTGACCGGCTTCCTGGGCGTGGGCGGCGGTTTTCTCGTCGTGCCCGCCCTCCTGCTCGCCCTCGCGCTGCCGATGGATTACGCCGCCGGCACCTCGCTCGTGGTCATCACCATCACCAGCGCCGCCGCCCTGGCCGTCCGGGCCGGTGCCGGCGTCCCGCCGGACTGGTCTCCCGTCGCCGTCCTCACCGCGATGTCGGCGGCAGCAGCCGTCGCGGGGGCCCGTCTCGCCGACCGTGTCAGCACCAACCGGCTCCAGGGCGCCTTCGCGGTCCTGGTCCTCGGCGTCGCCGTCTACACGGCCGCCCGAGCCGTCCCCGCCCTCCTCTGACCACACCCCATCGCTCACCCCTCACCGAACGGAACTTCCATGAGCACCACCACCGCCCCGTCGAAGGGCGCCTCCCGCGACTTCACTCCCGGCTTCCGCCCCGGACCCCTGGGCCGTCTCGGCCTCTGGGTGACCAACCACGCCAAGCTCGTCACCGGCGTCTGGCTGCTACTGATCATCGGGCTGGGCGCCTTCGCCCCCCAGGTCGAGCACAACCTGTCCGGCGCCGGCTGGCAGGCCGACGGCTCGCAGTCCGTCGCCGCGCGCGAGCTCGCCCAGGAGAGCTTCGGCGGCAACGCCTCCTCCGCGATCCAGGTCGTCGTGCACTCTACCGACGGCCCCGTCACCGAGGGCCCCGGCGCCGATGTCCTCGCCCAGGTGACCCGGATGCTCGAGGCCGAGCCCCGCATCGCTGAGGTGATCGCGCCGATGCCCGGCGCGACCATCAGCCAGGACGGCAGCACCGCGATCATCCTCGCCGGCGCGGGTGCCGACACCAACGAGATGGTCCGTGTCGCCACCGACCTCAAGAGAGACCTCCAGGACCTCTCGGTCGAAGGCATCCAGGTCAACCCGACCGGCTCCTCATTGCTGTGGTCGGACTTCAACGAGGCCAACCTCGAAGCGATGCTGAAGTCCGAGATGGTCTCCTGGCCCGTCACCATGGCGATCCTCGTGCTCGCCTTCGGCGCCCTCGTCGCCGCCGGCCTCCCCCTGATCCTGACCCTCGCCGGCCTCGTCGCCTCCGCCGGCTCACTGGTCCTCATCAACGAGCTCGTCCCGGTCTCCATCTGGGCGATGAACTTCGCGATGATGTTCGCCCTCGCGCTCGGCATCGACTACGCGCTCTTCCTCGTCGTCCGCTACCGCGCCTCCCGCATGGGCTCCGGCAACTCCGCCCGCCAGGCCGTCGCCGAGACCATGGACACCGCCGGCAAGGCCGTGCTCCTCTCCGGCGCCACCGTCCTGATCTCGCTCTCGGCCGTGATGCTCGTGCCGTCGCCGTCCTTCCGCTCCATGGCCGGCGGGATCATGCTCTCGGTCGTCTTCGTCCTGGCCGCCACCCTCACCCTGCTACCGCTGGTGCTGTCCAAGCTCGACCACAAGATCAACAAGCTGTCCCTGCCCTGGGTCAAGACCGGAGAGCACCGCTCCCCGAAGTTCGCCGCGTGGGGCGAGCGGCTCTGGAAGCACCCGGTCGTCTGGGGCCTGAGCGCGCTCATCGTGCTGCTCGCGCTCGCCGCCCCGATCATCGGCCTCAAGACCGCCATGCCGTCAATCAAGGTCCTGCCCGAGGACGCCAGCGCCCGCATTGGCTATGACCTGGTCCAGGAGTCCTTCGGCGAAGGTGCGCCCGGCACGCTCCAGATCGTGATGAAGGACGCCGACGCCGACGCCGCGAGCACCGTGCTAGCCTCCGACCCCGGCATTGCCGGGGCGATGCCGGCCATGCCGGCGGCCGACGACAGCGGGCTGGTCCTCATCCAGGCCGTCCCGACCGTCGACCCCTCCGACCCCGCCCTCAGCGACACCGTCGACCGGCTGCGCGCCGACCTGCCCGAGGGCGCGCTCGTCGGAGGCGCGGCGGTGGAGAACCTCGACCTCAAGGCCCAGCTCGACGACTCCACGCCGCTGGTGATCGGGGTCGTTCTCGTGCTCGGCTTCCTGCTGCTGCTCGTCGCGCTCCAGGCGCCGCTGATCTCGCTGCTGGGCACGCTGGCCAGCCTGCTCTCGACCGCCGCCGCCTTCGGCGTGGCCCGTCTGGTCTTCCAAGAAGGTTTCGGCGCCGACTTCTTCGGCTTCGAGAGCCAGGGCTTCCTCGACGCGTGGGCGCCGGTGTTCTTCTTCGCGATGATCTTCGCGATCGCGATGGACTACACGGTGTTCCTGCTGGCCTCGGCCAAGGAGCACTACGAACACTCCGGCGACCCGAAGGACGCCATGGTCGGCTCACTGGCCCACTCCGGAAGGGTCATCTTCGCCGCCGGCGCGGTCATGGTCGCGGTGTTCTTCACCTTCGCGCTCTCCGGCCCGCTTCCCCCGAAGGAGATGGGCATCGTGCTCGGCGTCGCCGTGCTGCTCGACGCCTTCCTCGTGAGGCTCGTGCTGCTGCCGGTCATGTTGCGCCTCACCGGCAAAGCCGCCTGGTGGTCGCCGGCCTGGCTGCGACGTGTGTTGCCGACCATCACGTTCTCGCACGGCTGATCGCCCCTCGACCGCCGCGGCGTGTCCCCCCTACGCCGCGGCACGTGGTCCGGGCGCCCGTCCCCACGGGTGTCCGGACCACACCTCCCATCCCAGCCTCACCACCCTCACCATCACCTCGAAACGAAGGAGTTCCACCATGTGCCGAGCAGTCAGCTGCAAGAAGTGCGGCAAGACCACCTGGGCCGGCTGCGGCCAGCATGTCGACCAGGTCCTCTCCCGCGTCCCGCGCGCCGACCGATGCGCCGGCCACCCCCGCGAGGCCGGCATCGGGTTCTTCAGCCGCCTCTTCGGAGGCAAGGCATGAACCTCGACCGCGCCGTACTCCTCCTCGCCGGCACCATGACCCTGCTCAGCGCCCTGCTGGTCGCCCTCGTGTCACCGTGGTGGCTGCTGCTGACCGCCTTCGTCGGGCTCAACCTGCTCCAGTCGTCCATCACCGGCTTCTGCCCCGCCGCCGTCATCTTCCGCCGACTCGGCGTCAGCAACGGGTGCGCCTTCCGATGAGCGACGAGCGCGCTGATCACTGGGATGCCGTCTTCGCGTCGCGCGACCTCGACAAAGTGTCGTGGTTCGAGGAGACGCCCACCCACTCCGTGGAGCTGCTACGCCGACAGCCCGGCTCGGTGGTCGACATCGGGGCCGGCGCGTCCAGGCTCCCCGACGCGCTCCTGACCGACGGCCGCGACGACATCACCGTGCTCGACATCTCCCACCAGGCGGTCGCAGTGACGCGCGAACGTCTCGGCTCCGCGAAGGGCCGGGTCACCTACGTCGTCAGCGACGTCCTCTCCTGGAAGCCCGCGCGCACCTACGACGCCTGGCACGACCGCGCCGTACTCCACTTCCTCACAGCTCCGGCCGACCAATCGGCGTACGTCGACCTGGCCGCCCGCACCCTCTCCCCCGGCGGTTTGCTCGTCCTGGCCACCTTCGGCCCTGACGGACCCACGTCCTGCTCGGGCCTGCCGACGGCCCGGCACTCAGCCGACGACTTCGCCGCCCTCTTCGCGCC
Source organism: Nocardioides aequoreus (assembly GCF_000720335.1). Classification (GTDB taxonomy): domain Bacteria; phylum Actinomycetota; class Actinomycetes; order Propionibacteriales; family Nocardioidaceae; genus Marmoricola; species Marmoricola aequoreus. The sequence goes on from NZ_JOJN01000016.1 coordinate 31,123, forward strand.
CGCCTTCACCCTCACCCACGCCGAAACGCGGATCCACCACACTCCCGACGGCTCCGAGCAGCAGTTCACCTGGGTCACCGCGCGGCGCACGGGCGACTCTCATTGAGCTCCGCGACTCCACCGGGCTTCGTCGCGACGTGAAGCCAATCTAGAAAGCGGCTATCATCTAGATCAATCTAGGCGCTCCCTCTCAGCGTGGGACGCCCAGAGCAACCCGGTAGCCTGTTACACATCCGGTACAAACAGCCGGCCAACCTCGACGTTTGCGCAGGTCAGCATGGGTCAGTCAGTCAGTACTACGACCTGTAGTCACTTCTCACCGTAGAGTTCGAACTCGACTCCGGACCAATGGCGACGCCCCAGCTCCAGCGTCCTCGCGACCAAACCGTGTCATGGTGCTCGGAGCGCCAGGCTCGAAATCCGCCAACCTGATCCTTTGGCGTATCGCAGCCCCACCGCGGCGGGAGGGGTCACAGGTAGCGGCAGACGTCCTCGGCGTCGCAGGCGGCCGGTTCCGCCCGTCCGGCTTCATGACACAGCCGGGCGACGGTGGCGCGAAGCCCTTGGAGATCGGCGATCTGTCGGTCGATGTCGGTCAGTCGGATGGTGAGCAGGTCGTGCACGTGACTGCAGGGCGTCTGCCCCGCGTCGCGGATGTCGATGACCTCGCGGATCTGGGCCAAGGTGAGACCGGCGGCGCGGCCGCGGCGAATGAAGTCCAGGCGGGTCACCGCGTCGGGTCCGTAGTCCCGGTAACCGTTGCTGGCCCGGTGGGCGGGCGGCAGGAGGCCGGCCTCCTCGTAGAACCGCAGCGTCTTGGTAGTGGTGCCGGTCGCCTCGGCCAGCTCGCCGATTCGCATGGTGCTCCTCCCGACGGCACTTGACCTTCCATCGTGCTGGAAGGTTCACGATGAGCACTGTACCGCCCCTTGACCCGGCCTTTCGTGAGGAGACCCTTGACCGAGCACACCGGCACCAACAGCGCGGCCTCCGGCCGCTACGACGTGGATCTGGCGATCATTGGATCCGGCGGCGCAGCGATGGCGGCCGCCATCGAGGCCCGCCGGCGAGGCGCCACGGCCGTCGTCATCGAGCGCGGCGCCCTGGGCGGAACCTGCGTGAACCGCGGCTGCGTCCCGTCCAAGGCGCTGCTGGCCGCCGCTGGTGCGAGGCACGCCGCGCTGACCAAGCCGTTCCCCGGCGTGCCCACCGGCGCGGGCGACGTAGACCTGGCCGCGCTTGTTGACCAGAAGGACGACCTGGTCTCGTTCCTGCGGCAGGCCAAGTACGCCGACGTCGCGGCCGCACATGGGTTCGACATCGTCGACGGCGAGGCCCGGTTCCGCGACCCCGAGACGCTCGAGGTGGACGGTCGGCCGCTGCGGGCCCGCTGCTATGTGGTGGCCACCGGAGCGCAGCCGCACATCGATGGCATCACCTCGCTGGAGCAGGTGGAATACCTGACCTCGACCACCGCGATGGAGCTGCGCGAGCTGCCGGCCTCCCTGGTGGTCATTGGCGGCGGCTACGTCGGGATGGAACAGGCCCAGCTGTTTGCGCACCTGGGTACTCGGGTCACCGTGGTCGGCCGGCTGGCGCCGCACACCGAACCGGAGCTCGCGGCGGTGATGCGCAGGGTGTTCGCCGATGACGGCATCACCGTGATCGAGGAGCACGCCGCCACCGTCGCCAACCTAGGGAGCGGCGCGGTAGTGACCACAGTCTCGGGTGCCCGGATCGAGGCTCAGCGGGTGCTGGTGGCGACCGGCCGCCGCCCGGACACGGCCGCGCTGAACCTGCCCGCGGCCGGGGTGGCCGTCGACGACCGGGGTTTCGTCGTCGTGGACGAGCACCACGCCACCGGCAACCCCCGCGTGCACGCCGCCGGCGACGTCGCCGGCACCCCGCAGTACGTCTACGTCGCCGCCGCCGCCGGACACGTGGCCGCCGCAAACGCCTTGGACCCGGAAGGGAAGCGGACCGTGGACTACACCGGGCTCCCGGCGGTGACGTTCACCCGCCCGCAGGTCGCCTCCGCCGGCCTGACCGAGGCCGCCGCACTCGCGGCCGGGTTCTCGTGCGAGTGCCGGGTGCTCGACCTGGCCGACGTGCCGCGAGCGCTGGTGAACCGGGACACCCGGGGTGCGGTCAAGCTCGTCGCCGACGCCGGCACCGGCCGGGTGCTCGGCGTGCACGCGGTCGCCGACGGCGCCGGGGAGATCATGTTGGCCGCCACCTACGCCATCAAAACCCGGATGACCGTCGACGACCTCGCCAACACGTGGGCGCCCTACCTGACGATGGCCGAGAGCCTTCGTCTGGCCGCCGGCCTGTTCCGCGACCAGATGCCCACCTCCTGCTGTGCCTGAGAGGAACCCGGAGCGATGACTGATGAACCGCAGACCCCGACCGCGGGGCTGCTCGAGGTCGGTGACGCCGATGCGGCGCGGGTGCGCCGGGCCGCGTTCACCCGGCTGCTGGCCACCGCGGCCCCGATCACTGCAGCCATGCTGGCCACCGAAGTGGACCTCACCGACGAACAGGTCGAGGCCGCGCTCAGAAGGCTGGCCGCCGCCGGCGCCATCAGCCGCGACGAGTCGGGCGAGGTCGTCGCGGCCGGCGGCCTCGCCGTCACGCGCGCCTGGCACCGGCTGCTGCTGGACGGCCGCCAGTACTGGACCTGGTGCGCCTTCGACGGCATCGGCATCCCCGCCGCCCTCGAGCTCGACGCCGTCCTCGACACCCGCTGCCCGACCTGCGGCGCAGGCCTCCGGATCACCATCACCGCGGGTAGCCTGCCAGCGGGTATCCCGGTCGTCGGGTGGCTCCCCGGCGGACCGTGCGCCAACGTCCAGGCCGACTTCTGCCCCGAGGCCAACCTGTTCTGCACCGAGGCCCACCTGGCCACCTGGCGCCAGACGGCCGGCGACCCACCCGGCACCGCCGCGACCCTGCGCGAGCTCGCCGAGACCGGACGGCAGGTGTGGGCCGACCTCACCTGACCCCGGGTCAGCCAGACGCTGCGGTGGGAAACTAGCCAGGTGAGCGCGGCCCCCGGCACCGACGACGCCCAGCCCCACACCGGTGGGTGCTGGTGCTGCGGCCGCCCCTACCCGCCCGATCGAATGGTGCACCTCGGCGCCCACCCGGAGGTGACCGTGTGCGCCGACTGCACCAGGTTCCTACACCGGCGAGCGGCCCTGCTCGGCGCACACGCCACCCCGCTCGCCCTCATCCGCCGCGCCACCCAGACCATCCGCGACCAAGTGCTTTCCCGCCAGATCCATCAGCGACGAGTCATCGGGCCGCTTCTTCGCTGGCTGGACAAGTTTCTTCCCTAGCTCAATTGCCGCCGCCGGAGCGGCTCGGGCACCGCGTTGGTCATCGACCGCGCGGCCGTGACCCAAGTCGGCGGCGTGGTTCGCCGTAGCCTCCGGCGCTCCCGGTGGAGCCAACGGCCGAGCGCCGGCAAGATCGCGAAGGGTGACCCGGAGGGTCACCAGGACATCTCGTGGCACGAGGCGGGTCGGTTTCGACCGGGAGGGTGGCGTGCTCCACGCCGAACCGCTCGCGCAGCACGTCACGCGCCGCAGCGAGCACGCCGTCGGTGTCGGCGGCGCTGGCCGCCACCAGGTGGGCCGTCGCAACGTTCATGCCCGAGGTCAGCGTCCACAGGTGCAGGTCGTGCACGTCGGTCACTCCCGCGATGCCGGCCAGCTCGTCCTCGACCCGGGCGGGCTCAACTCCGGCCGGCGCATGCTGCCCGAGGACCGCCAGCACCTCGCGACCCAAGATGACGGCACGGACGGCGACGAAGACCGCGTGGCGAACGCGATCGCGGTGTCCCACAGCGCTTCCCGTCCGGGCGACCAGCACGCCGGCCATGATCACCCCCACCGAACCCAGGTGTCGGCTACCACCTCGAGATATGCACCCTTGACGTTCAGGCTCTCCCTCGCGCCGCCGCGCAACAGCAGCAGCGCGGCCACGTTCACCGCCAGGCCAATCGCGCCGACAATCAGCATCGCCCCGCTTTCGACCTCGACCGAGGCCCCGATCCGGCCGATCGCCGCGATCGAGACGTACGCCGCCACGCCGAGCATCAACAGCACCGCCAGACCGGAGGCGAATACCTCGGCGCGGTAGGAGCCGAAGGTGCGAATGCCGCTGGTGTCCTTGCGGGTGGCGATCCTGGTCGCGGCAGGGCGGCGCCCAGGGCGACCACGTCGGCGGCCATGTGCCCCGCGTCCGACAGCAGCGCCAGCGAGCCGGACCACAGCCCGAACCCGAGCTCCACCCCGAAGAACCCAGCCACCAGACCGAAGGCGACCGTCAGCCGCATCGGGGCCTCGACGCAGCGCTGGAAGGCGCGGTTGGCGGGGCTGGTGACCAGGAGGGTCTCCACTCTGTTCATCAGCATCAGTGGGTGCTCCGATCCTCGGGGACGGTGCTGGCTTGTGGGAAGTGACGCTCAGGGCTGCCGGTGGTGCGGCTGCCGGCGGTGGGTTTGCCGGGCAGGCGCAGCGCGATGAGCCCGGCGCTGAGCCCGGCGGTGATCGCGGTGGCGATCAGCACCAGGGACATGCCGTGCAGGTAGGCGCTTGTGGCGCTGGAAGCGAGCGCGGGCTCGCCGAGGCGTGCAGCGGTAGCGAGGGCTCCCCGGCGATGGAGTCGCGGGCGGCGACCGGCGCCTCGGCCGGCAACCCGGCGGTGTTCACCGACTGGCGTAGCCCTCGGCGAGGAGGCTGCCGAGCAGGGCGACGCCGAGGGCGCCGCCGGTCTGGCGAAGGGTCATGGTGATCGCGGTACCGCTCCCGGCTTGCTCGGTCGACAGCGCGTCGAGCACCGCGTCCATGGCCGGCGCGAGCGCCATTCCGATCCTGAGTCCGGCCGTGGCGAGCCAGCTTGCGACAAACCCGTAGCTGGACTGGAGGTCGGTGAGGGCGCCGATGGCCCCTCCGGTAGCCAGGATCGCCAAGCCGGCCGAGACGGGCACCCGGTAGCCGGCGCGCGCGGCGAGCCGCGCCCCGGCCGGGGCGCCGACGACCAGGCCGCCGATCAGCGGGAGCAGCCGCAGTCCGGTGCCGAGGGCGTCGTGACCGGCGACGAACTGCAGGTACCGCGGGACGACGAACAGCAGTCCGAGCATGCCGAAGATCACGAGGACGCCGGCGATGCTGGCCACAGGAACTGTGGCCGGGTGAACAGGTGCAGGTCGATCATCGGGTCGCGGACGCGTAGCTCCCAAGCCACGAAGCGCGCCAGCACCAGCACTCCGGCACTGATCGCCCCGATCGTGACCGAATCGGACCAGCTGCGACTGGGGGCCTCGATCACCCGTAGACGAGCGAGGTGAGCCCGGCCGTGGACAGCACCGCCCCCCACAAGTCGGGGCGGCGTGGCGTTGGGTCGCGCGACTCAGGGAGCAGGACCGCGATGGCGATGGCGCCGATGATCGCGATCGGGACGTTGATCAGGAAGATCGAGCCCCACCAGAAGTGCTCGAGCAGGTAGCCGCCGATGATCGGCCCGAGCGGGATACCGATGCCGAGCCCCATCACCAGTAGCGAGACCGCTCTGCCGCGCTCGGTGGGACCGAAGAGCGCGGCGAGGACCGCGAACGCGACCGGCATGATGATGGCCGCTCCCAGTCCCATCACGCCGCGTGCGGCGATCACCAGGGCGGCCGAGTCGACCCCGGCGGCAATAGCCGAGGAGATCCCGAACAGGCCGAGACCGATGAGGAGCAGCTGTTTGCGGCCGTAGCGGTCGCCGAGCGCCCCGCAGGTGAGCATCAGCCCGGCGATCACCAGGACATAGGCGTTGACCATCTACTCCAGGCCATCGGTGCCGACCTCCAGCTCGGTGGCAATGGTCGGCAGGGCGACGTTCATGATGGTGATGTCGAACCCGAGGGTCAGCACGGCCAGGCCGAGCGCGGCCAGCGCCCACCAGCGCCGCGGGTCGTCGTCCGCAGTCGCCATGATCCTTCTCCTTTCCGTGTGGCGGAGTCCAGTCAGTCGGTGAGGCGGAGGCGGTTGTGCATCGTCGTAGCGGCGCGGGGGCCCACCAGTTGGCCTCGCCGGCCAGCCGCATGATGGCGGGCACCAACAGGCCGCGGACGATGGTGGCGTCGAGGACCACGGCCAGCGTCAACCCGACGCCGATCACCTTCAAGGCGGTGAGATTCGAGGCGGCGAGGGCCAAGAAGACCGTGACCAGAATGGCGGCCGCGGCGGTGATCAGTCCGCCGGTGCGCTGCAAGCCTTGCGCCACCGCTTCGGTGGTGGACCGGCAACGTGGTTTCCAGGGTGCCGGTCGGGGTGAAGTCGCCGACCAGCCAGCGCAGATGGCCTTCCTGGAACACATAGACCAGGGCTCCGAAGGTGGCGCTGAGGCTGAGCAGGTTGGTCACGATCGCCTTCACCGGGATCAGCAGCGACCCGGTGAACAGGAACAGCAGCACGAAGGTCGACAGCGCAATCACGCCCAATGCCCACGTCAACCGGTCGGCGATCGTGTCGGTCGCATCGACCAGCGTGGCCGCCGACCCGCCCACCAGCACCTCCCCGGTGCCGGCTGGTCACGGAGGTCACGTACGACGCTGCGGGCGTCGGCGGGGTCCGCGGCCGAGGCGGTGACGGCCACCCAGACTCCGGCTGCCGAGGTGTAGCGGGCCTTCAAACCCTCAGCCTGCGGGCCGGTCGTAGGGGTCGTTTGCCCGTCGACGTACCGGCCGGTGGCGGTCTCCACGACCGCCACCCCGGGCAGGGCCGAGAGCCGGGCGGCGTACTCGCCCAGCTCGCTCTCGCCAACGGGCGTGGCGTCGCGTTCTGGTATCACCACCGTGATCGGGTCCTCGGCCGCGCCGGGGAAGTCCGCTGCCAGCTGTTCGGCGGTCTCGGCCACCGGGTGGTCGGCGGGAAGGGTGCGGTGGTCCAGCAGCCCGAACCGCACCCCGGCGAAGGGCAGCACCAACAAGATCAGCACCGCGCTGACCGAGACCAGGACCAACACGGGACGGCGCATCACCAGGGCAGCGATCCGGTGCCAGAAACCGGTCCTCCCCCACTCGCGAGCGGCGCCGGGTCATCCGCCGGCGGATCGGGGCGACAGGTCGGCGCGGTCCAGCCGGTGCCCGACCAGGGCCAGCATCGCCGGGACCAGGATCACCGCGGCGAGCGCGGCCAGCGCGGTGACCGCGATCCCGGCGTACCCGAGTGAGCGGAGGAAGGGCATCGGGAACAGCAGCAGCGCCGAGAGCGAGAGCGCCACCGTGACCGCGGAGAACATCACTGTACGGCCCGCGGTGCGCACGGCGATCACCACCGAGGCCTCCACCGAGCGGCCGGTGCGTCGTTCCTCGCGGAACCGGGTGACCAGGAACAGGCTGTAGTCCACCGCCAGCCCGAACCCGAGCGCGGTGGTCAGGTTCAGCACGTAGGTCGACATCGTGGTGACCTCGGTCAGCAGTCCCAGCACCGCCAGCGTGCCGACCACCGCGCCGGCACCCACCAGCAGCGGCAGTGCGGCAGCGATAGCGGAGCCGAAGACCAGCAGCAGCACGAGCAGGGTGATCGGCAAGGTCACCATCTCGGCGGAGACCAGGTCGCTCTCCGCCTGCTCATCGACCGCCAGCCCGACCGCGGCGGGCCCGGTGGCGCTCACTCGCAGCGGCCCCGGATCCTGCTCGAGGTCGTCGATGATCCTCGCCGCGGTCTCCTGTGCTGCGCTCTCGCCGCCGATCAGCTGCACCGCGACCAGCGCGGACCGGCCGTCCCTGCACGCAACGACGGATCCGGAGTCGCCCAGTAGGACTGCACGCCACAACGCCGGTCGTCCCGGCAAGCCGCTCGGTGAGCTCGCGCCCCGCCCCCACGGCTGCCGCAGAGTCGACGTCACCGGTGGTCGACTCGGCGACCAGGACCAAGTTCGGCGGCCCGCCCGGAAACTCCCGCGTCAACAGCTCCGACGTACGTTTGCGACTCCGCGGACGGATCCAGGTACGCACCCGAGGCCAGCTTGTCACCAGCATCACGACCCACGACCCCGGCCAGAGCCATCAACAACAACGCCGCCACCAGCACCAGACCGCGGCGTCGCAGCAGCAGCCGCAGAAATGGGTTCGCGTCCGTCGCTCGCTCCAAATCCCGCTTCGGGTCGCGCTCCTGCACCGCCCGTGGTCACCACCGCCCTACCCCTTCATGAATTCCCGCTGTCAGCGGAGTTGGACGATCAATGTCTGAGACGCTATCATCGGGCTATGCCAATGACAACGGTGGATTCTGAGGGTGCGCTGCTGCGCGGGGCTGCCCTGTTCCACGGACTCGCGGACCGCAACCGGCTGGCGATCGTCCGAAAGCTCGCCCACGGCGAGCGCCGGGTGGTGGACCTCACCAAGGCGCTCGGAGTCGCTCAGGGCACCGTGTCCGGCCATCTGGCCTGCCTGCGTGACTGCGGGCTGGTCGTCGGCCGACCGGAAGGCCGGCAGATGTTCTATTCCATCGCCCACCCCGAGCTGATGGACCTGCTCGGCGCGGCCGAGCAACTGCTCGCCCTGACCGGCGAGGCCGTCGAGCTCTGCCCCAACTATGGGCCAGACGACATCCCCACCGACACAGATGCGGCGACCACCCCCACCACGACGGAGGAAGTAGCACCGTGACGGATGCCTGCGGCTGCGGACACGACGAGCCCCGCACCGCCGACAGCGAGTCGGAGGAGCACGAGCCGGAACGGCTCTGGGAGGTCAGCGAGCTGCGGTTCGCCGCCCTCGCCGGACTCTTCCTCGCCGCCGGCTTCATCGCCGACCTCAACGACGCATCACGGTCGGTGACGACCGGCCTGAACGCCGTCGCCCTGGCGCTGGGGGCCTGGACCTTCGTGCCCAGCACGCTGAAGCGGCTCGCCAAGGGCAAGATCGGCGTCGGCACCCTGATGACGTTCGCCGCCGTGGGCGCGGTCATCCTCGGCGAGGTCGCGGAGGCCGCCGCACTCGCATTTCTGTACTCCATCAGCGAGGGCCTCGAGGAGTACGCCGTCGCCCGCACCCGCCGCGGCCTGCGCGCCCTGCTGTCCCTGGTCCCGGCCGAGGCGACCATCCTGCGCGATGGCACCCAGGTCACCGTCACCCCCGTAGAGCTCGCCATCGGGGACCTGCTGCTGGTCCGGCCCGGCGAACGGGTCGCCACCGACGGCGTCATCCGCACCGGCCGCACCGCGCTGGACGTCGCCGCCCTCACCGGCGAGTCCGTCCCGGTCGAGGCCGGCGCCGGGGACACCGTCTACGCCGGCTCCGTCAACGGCACCGGCGTCCTCGAGGTCGAGGTCACCACCACCGCCGAGGACAACTCCCTGGCCCGGATCGTCACCATCGTCGAGGCCGAGCAGTCCCGCAAGGGCAACGCCCAGCGCCTGGCCGACCGCATCGCCCAGCCCCTGGTGCCCGGGATCATGGTGCTGGCGGCCGTGATCGCCATCACCGGCAGCCTGCTCGGCGACCCCGCGACCTGGATCGAACGCGCCCTCGTGGTCCTGGTCGCGGCCTCCCCTTGTGCGCTGGCGATCTCCGTACCGGTCACCGTGGTCGCCGCCATCGGCGCCGCCAGCCGCATCGGCGCCCTGGTCAAGGGCGGCGCCGCCCTGGAGGCCCTCGGCCGAATCCGTGCCGTCGCCCTGGACAAGACCGGAACCCTGACCCGCAACCAACCCTCCGTCGTCGAGGTCGCCGCGGCACCCGGCCAGACCCGGGAGCAAGTCCTCGACATCGCGGCCGCCCTGGAGTCCCGCAGCGAGCACCCCCTGGCCCGCGCCATCCTCGCCGCCGTCCCCGACCACCGCGACGCCACCGGCCTCGAAGCGGTCATCGGCGCCGGCCTCACCGGCACCATCGACGGCCGGCCGGCCCGCCTCGGCCGACCCGGCTGGATCCCCGTCGGCGATCTCGCCGACCCGGTCGCCGCGATGCAGGAAGCGGGCGCCACTGCAGTGCTGGTCGAGTACGACGGGGCCGTGATCGGCGCCGTCGCGGTCCGCGACGACCTGCGCCCCGAGGCCGCCGAGGTCGTCGCCCGGCTCCGGGCCGGCGGCTACCAGGTCGCCATGCTCACCGGCGACAACGAACGCACCGCCACAGCGCTGGCCGGCCAGGCCGGCATCACCGACGTGCACGCCGAGCTCCGGCCCGAGGACAAGTCGGCCATCATCGCCCGGCTCCGCGAGAACCGGCCCACCGCGATGGTCGGCGACGGCGTCAACGATGCCCCCGCGCTGGCCACCGCCGACGTCGGCATCGCGATGGGCGCCATGGGCAGCGACGTGGCCATCGAGACCGCCGACGTCGCCCTGATGGGCGAGGACCTGCGCCACCTTCCGCACACCCTGACCCACGCCCGCCGGGCCCGGTCGATCATGCTGCAGAACGTCGGCCTCTCCCTCGGTTTGATCGCCATCCTGATCCCGCTCGCCGCCCTCGGCGTGCTCGGGCTGGCCGCGGTGGTGCTGGTCCACGAGGTCGCCGAGATCTTCGTGATCGGCAACGGCGTCCGCGCCGGCCGCGCCCGCCCGCTCGCTCGCCCGCCAGCGGCCACCCACCCGGCCCCGGTGCCGGCGCCCGCGGAAGCCGGGACCCGGTGAGCCGCGGCCCCTCCAAGGCCCCGACGCGGCCGCGCACCGGTCGCCTCACGATCCTGTTGGCGGCAGCGACGGTGGCCGCGGTCGACCTGACCGCCAAGGCCGCATCGGAAGCCCGGCTGGCCGACTCCTCGGTCGACCTCGGGCCGCTCAAGCTCCAACTGGCCTACAACGCCGGTGTGGCGTTCAGCATGGGCGACACCCTCCCCAGCGCAGTGGTCGTGGCCATCACCGCCGCCATCGCTGTCGCCATAATGGCGTACGCCTGGCACCGGGCACCCACGGCCGGCCGCGTCGAGAGGATCGCCGGAGGCGCCGTGATCGGCGGCGCCGTCGCCAACCTGGTCGACCGCGCCCGCCACGGGGTGGTCACCGACTACCTTCACACCGGCTGGTGGCCCACCTTCAACCTCGCCGACACCTTCCTGGTCATCGGATTCATCGTGATCGCGCTGCTGAACGCCCGTCCCGAGCGCACCACGGATCCCCCCGAGGCAGTGGAGGGCCACCCCACCGCCTCGACGACCTCGGACAACTTTCGACACCCGTCGGGGCCGCCATCGGAGCGGCCGGGGGCCTGATCGCCCACCGCACGGACGGTGCGCCGCTGCCGCGAGACGCCGGTCGAGCGTCGAGCACGTCGAGCCGACCCGAGCCTCGCCATCACGAAGAAGCAGTCAGTACCGAGGACGACAGACATGGGATTGGTCAGCTCCACACTGCAGGCGGTCGGCCTGTTCCTGGTCACCAACATCGACGACATCATCGTCCTGTCACTGTTCTTCGCACGCGGCGCCGGGCAACGAGGGACGACCACGAGGATCGTCGCCGGTCAGTACCTGGGCTTCGGTGGCATTCTCCTTGCCTCAGTCGCCGTCACGCTAGGAGCAGGGTTCTTCCTCCCCGACGGCGCCATCCCGTACTTCGGCCTCATTCCACTGCTGCTGGGTGGCTACGCCGCCTGGCAGGTATGGCGCAACGGGGACCAAGACGACGACACCCTCGCTGACAAGCCCGTCAGCGCCCTGACCGTGGCGGCAGTCACCTTCGCCAACGGTGGCGACAACATCGGGGTCTACGTGCCGGTGTTCCTCGCGGTCGGCACCAGCACCCTTGTGGCCTACTGCGTCGTGTTCCTTGCCCTGGTCGCCGTCCTTGTCCTTGCGGCCAGGTTCGTGGCCACTCGAAAGCCGATCGCAGAGGTGCTGGAACGGTGGGAGCACATCCTGTTTCCGCTCGTCCTCATCGCGCTCGGCCTCGTCATCCTGATCGAGGGCGGCGCGTTCGGCCTGTGACCCTCCGGCGACCCACCCTTCCCGCCGCCGACAGGATCACGCGACCGCGGTCCCTAGGTGGCGAAGTGGGCTGCTTGGGCAGCTCGTCCTGTTCGTCCACCCGGGCGAGGAGTGGCCGGCCATCGCTGTCGGTCTATCGCGACCATGACTCCGTCTGGGTCAGCTGGTATAGGTAGCCCAGCGCGGGGAGCACGATGATGGCCGCCAGGCCGGCAGCGACGAGCAGTGCCTGGAGCGTGGCCGGCGCACCCGCGGCCTCGACAATGGTGACCTCGTCGACGAGCAGCCACGGGTACTGACCCACGCCCCACCCCATGACCACGGCAGCGACCGCGATCAGGGCGGTCACTCGGGCGACCGCGAAGCGGCGGATGCCGACCAGTACCAGCGTGGCGGCGCCGGCAAGCGCCGAGACCACGATCAGGGGTGCGGCCTGGTTCTGGAGTCCGTCGGCAAGCGTGGGCGCGTCTTGCTGCAGCGGTATCAACGCGGCGAAGACGACGATGCCGGTGACGGCTCCGACCGCGAGGGTCCGCCACTGCAGTTGCTCGGCAAGGTTCTGCTGTCCGGAGCGGCGCGCGTCGGCGCACAGGAAGGTCCCGGCGAGGAAGGCGCAGGTGCCGACCGCGATGATCCCGCCGAAGATCGAGGTGGGGTTGAGCCAGGAGGTCCACAGGTCACCGCGCCCGGCGGCGGGGACCCGCCCGGAGGCGATCCCACCTGCCACGGTCCCGAGGAAGAACGGCGTGATCACCGAAGAGATCGCGAAGATGGCACCGAACAGGCGGGCCTGGCCGAGCGTGGCGGCGTACTTGCGGAACGCGAAGCTCGCACCCCGGAGCACGATCCCCAGCAGCACGAGCAGCATCGGCAGGATGAGTGTCGACATCGCGGCGGCGAAGGTCTCGGGGAACGCGGTCCACCAAGTGACCAGGACATAGATCAGCCAGACGTGGTTGGCCTCCCACACCGGTCCGATGCTGTGGTCGACCAGCGTGCGCAGCTCGGCACCCCGGGCCGCGCCGCCGGCGGTGAGGTCGTAGAAGCCGGACCCGAAGTCGGCGCCACCGAACAGCGCGTAGGCGAGCACGCCCACGAACAGTGCGGCAGCGACCACCACTGCCAGGCTCACCGCTTTGCCTCCTCCGGCGCCGAGGCCTCGGAGCCGTGCGGGCGCTGGGCCTGCGGCCCGTACGGGCTGGGCAGGTCGATCTCGCCGGAGCGCCACCGCCGCGCCATGGAGCGCAACACCACCACCGCCCCGAAGGTCATGAGTGTGTAGACGACCGCTGTTGTCCCGAGTAGCCACCACAGCCCCGAGTTCTCCCCGGCGGCCTCCGGTATGCGCATGAAGCCGTAGACGATCCACGGCTGTCGGCCGACCTCGGTGGCGATCCACCCGGCCTCCATCGCGACGACTGCAAGCACCCCGGACACTGCGGCGAGCCGGAGGAACCACCGGTGCTCCAGCAGGTCCCGGCCGCGCCAGCGGGCGACCCAGAAGACGACCGCGGCCACCATCAGAAGGGTGCCGATGCCGACCATGCTCTGGAACGCAAGGTGGGTGATGTTGACCGGCGGCCGATCCTGGACCGGAAAGCTGGAGAGGCCTTCAACCGGCTTGGTGAAGGAGTTGCGCGCGATCAGCGAACCCAAGTAGGGGATGTCGATCGACCACCTCACCTCGCCGTCGATGAGGAGGCCGCCCAGCCGCAGCGGTGACGGGCTCTCTGTCTCGGTCGCCAGCTCGAACGCGGCGAGCTTGGCCGGCTGCGTCTCGGCGAGGCGACTGCCGAGCAGGTGGCCAACGAACGGCTGGACGACGGCCGAGGCACTCGCGAAGGCGAATGCGAGGGTGAAGCCGAGCCGATGCGCCCGGTCGCGGCGACCCCGCAGCATCCCCACCGCGTACACCGAGGCGATCGTGAACCCGGCGACCATATAGGCGGCCACCCACATGTGCAGGAACTGCCAGAACGCATCCGGGTTGAGCAACACCGCCCACGGATCGACGTTGCGCACCTCGCCGTCGACGAGGTCGAACCCGACCGGGGCGTTCATCCAGGCGTTCACCGCGATCACGCAGAACGTCCCGATGACCCCAGTGACAGCCATCGGCAGCACCATCAGCAGATGCTTCTTGGGCGGCATCCGGTCCCACCCGTACAGATAGATGCCCAGGAAGATCGCCTCGACGAAGAACGCCAAGCCCTCAAACGCGAACGGCAACCCGAGGACGTCGCCATAGGTGCCCATCAGACCCGGCCACAACAATCCCATCTCGAAGCTCAGCACCGTCCCCGACACCGCCCCGATCGCGAACAGGACCGCCGAGACCTTGGGTCTGCTGCACGATCAGGTGACAGGTTGACCTGACCTACCGTTTGGGCTCCATCCGCGGTGGCTAACTGACAGCGGGGATGGGTTCGTTTTCGGAGC
>NZ_JOJN01000017.1 GCF_000720335.1 Nocardioides aequoreus
CAGACGGTGGGTTGGTGTGGTAACCCCCCTCCGTACTGGAGGTCCTCGCTATCCGTCTACCGTCCCGCGTTCACAACCTCTGTGGGAACTACAGCTAGGCGACCGCGCCAGGGCGCGACCGGCCAGGCCGTCCCGGCTGGCGCCGGTTTCCTTCGCTCTCCTGCGTGGGCGCAGCAGGGATCGAACCTGCGACCACCTCGTTGTCAGCGCCCCAGAGATGTCTCAGCCTCTACCGCTGAGCGCTCTCCTGCGTGGGCGCAGCAGGGATCGAACCTGCGACCACCTCGTTGTAAGCGAGGTGCTCTACCGCTGAGCTATACGCCCCACGGCCACCCCGGGGCCCGGTGGCCGCGCACAGACTACGACAGGGCGTGGGGCGGGATGCACCGGGAAAGCAGAACCGCGCCGCTGGCGTCTCGGGTCACCAGCGGCGCGGCAAGAACAAGACTGCCCGACGGGTGTCCGCCATCCAAGTCAAAGGTTGAAACTGGTCCGACATAACTAGACCAGCCGGGACAGTTCCCCAGCGTGCCGGTCCAAGTCGCGCCCGATTCCTGACGGATTGTGCACCGACCACTGGATCACGCCCTCACGGTCGATCAGGAAGGACGACCGGGTCGGACCACCCGTCCGCTCGTCGAGCACGCCGTAGCACCGGGTGACCTCGCCGTGCGGCCAGAAGTCGCTCAGCAGGGGGAAGAACAGCCCGTCCCGGTCGGCCAGCGCACGGAGGGCGTAGACGGGGTCGCAGCTGACCGTGACGAGGGTCGAGCCGTCGGTCTCGAAGTCGCCGAGGCGGTCGCGCAGCGCCACCAGCTCACCGGAGCAGACCCCGCTGAAGGCGAAGGGGTAGAAGACGAGCATGGTCGCCCTGCCCGCGGCGTGCTCGGAGAGCGTCACCTGCTGACCATGCTGGTCGACGAGGGTGAAGTCGGGCGCCTTGGCACCGACCGCCAGGGGCGAGCTCATGACGTCATCGTGCCAGTGTCAGGAGACGGCCGACTCCCCGGGCTTCCCGCTCTCGGCGTCGTGCTCGCGCAGGTCCTTCTTGAGCACCTTGCCGGTCGAGTTGCGGGGCAGCTGGTCGAGGAAGACGACCTCACGCGGCACCTTGTAGCGCGCGAGGTTGTCTTTCACGTGGGCCTTGAGCGTCTCCTCGTCGACCTCGCCGTCCTTGACCACGAAGGCGCGCAACCGCATGCCGTAGTCGTCGTCGTCGATGCCGATCGCGGCGGCCTCGGCGACCGCCTCGTGCCGCGCGAGGCAGTCCTCCACCTCCTGGGGGAAGACGTTCTCGCCCCCGGAGACGATCATGTCGTCGTCGCGGCCCTCGACGAAGAGGCGGCCCTGCTCGTCGAACCTGCCGACGTCACCGCTCGACATCAGGCCGTCGATGACGTCCTTGGTCTCCTCGGTGTCGCCGGTGTAGCCGCCGAAGAGCATCGAGTTGCCGACGAAGATCCGCCCGGAGCCACCTTGCTCGACCGGCTCCCCCTGCTCGTCGTAGATCCGTACGACGGTGTTGGCCGGCGGCTTCCCGGCCGTGCCCGGAGCATCGCGCATGTCGCGCGGCTGGGCGATCGTGGCCCACGCGACCTCCGTGGAGCCGTAGGTGTTGTAGAGGTTGTCGCCGAAGGCGTCCATCCAGTCGGCGGCCAGGTCGCCCGGCAGCGCGGAGCCCGACGCGGCCACCACCCGCAGGAAGGACCAGTCGCCGTCGCGGTCGGCCGCGTCGAGCTTCATGACCCGCTGCATCATCACCGGGATCACGATGGCGGCGTCGCAGCGGTGCTCGCGCAGCGTCGCGACGAAGTCGGTGGGGTCGAAGCGGCGGCGCAGCACCAGCGTCGAGCCCAGCAGCATGGCCAGGTTGAGGTGGGCCCAGCCCCAGGTGTGGAAGAGCGGGGCAGCGATGTGGGTGGTGCCGCCGGTCCGCAGCGGGATCCGCGAGAGCAGCGCCACCGCCCCGTCGAGGCCGGCCTCGTCGCGCGGCGCGCCCTTGGGCGTGCCCGTGGTGCCGGAGGTGAGGATCACCGGCCGGCTGGTGTGGGCCGGGGGGTCCGGCAGGGTGGTGGCGCCCTGCTCGACGAGCCGCTCGACGTACGCCGCCTCCTCGCCCGTGGCCGCGCTGTCCTGGTCGCCGTCGCGCCAGGCCACCACCCGCTGCACCTGCACCCCGGACTTGTCGACGAGCCCGCCGAACTCCTCGTCGTAGACGATCGCCTGCGGCTGCTCGCGCTCGCAGACCTCGCCCAGCTGCGTGGCCGAGAAGGCGGTGTTGAGGTAGAGGATGTCGGCGCCCAGCTTGGACAGGGCGATGGACACGTCGACGAAGTAGCGGCTGTTGCGCACCAGCACGGCGACGCTGTCGCCCTCCCCGACGCCGAGGTCGCGCAGCCCGTGCGCGAGCCGCGTCGAGCGCTCGTCGACCTCGCGCCAGGTGAGCTCGCCGATCTCGTCGACGATGGCGAGACCGTCGGGGTCACGCTCCGCGAGCGCCCCCATCCCGCCGGCGAAGCCGATGCCCCAGTGGTGCAGCCGCTGCCCCAGCCGGAGCAGCGTGCGCGGTCCGTAGGGCCGGATCACCCCGGTGCGCGCCATCGTGGCGACCATGCGGCCGTGCCGCGCGGCCTCCTTGCCCCAGCGTGTGCTCCGGCGCTCGACCAACGGGGGCCTCCTGTGCGTGAGTGTCAGCGTGACTTGGGCGCGGCCAGCCGCGTCCCCGTCCAGTCCTTACCCACCGCAACGGTCGTGGTCGTCGAAAGTCCCGCGATCGGGGCGGATTCGGCGATGTCAGAGGGATCACACGCCCCGGGACGGCCCACCTTCGGCGTCAGCAGCCAGATCACCCCGCCGCCCACCAGGTCGGTCAACGAGTCGACGAGGGCGTCGACCAGGTCACCGTCGTCGTCGCGCCACCAGAGCATCACGGCGTCGACCACGTCGCCGTGGTCGCCGTCGACGAGGTCGGCGTCGAGCGTCTCCTCGATCTCCTGGCGGACCGCGTCGTCGACGTCGTCGTCCCAACCCAGCTCCTGGACGACCATGCCTGCCTTGAAGCCCAGCCTGGCTCCGATCGAGACGTCGTCCCCTGCGCTCGGGCTCACGGCACCTGCCTTTCTCCTGCTCACGTGCGGGCTGTCGCCCGGCGGGACCGGGCGACCAAGTGTGCGTAGTCCACTAGACCCCGGGGAGGTTCGCAAGCGCACGACCCGGTTGAGGGTCTGTCGTGGAGAAGTCGTGACCTGATTGCGACTAGCATCCGGGGTCCTGGGCGGCGGCGGGACGTCGCTGCCCGACTCGGGGCGAGGGGGACGACCGGTGACCGCACTGCTGGTGGTCGGCGTCGTGGGGCTCGTGGTGCTCGCGGTGTCGCTGCTGCTCGGCGACGTGCTCGACGGCCTCCTCGACGCGCTGGCCGGCGACACCTTCTCCACCGCGGTGCTGGGTGGCTTCGTCTCGGCCTTCGGGTTCGGCGGTGCCGCGGCCGACGCGGCCGGCGCCCCGTGGCCGCTCACCCTGGGCGTCGGCGTCGTCGCCGGCGTCGCGGTCGGCTGGTTCGCGGCCTGGCTCACCCGCCTCGTGCGCGACGGCGGCAGCGACGCCACGCCGGAGGCCGACGACCTGCTCGGGCGCGAGGGCCAGGTCGTCAGCGCGATCCCGGCAGACGGCTACGGCACCGTGCGCGTGCTCCTCGGCGGCCACGTCGTGCGCGTCAACGCCCGCGCCGACGGCCCGCTCGAGGCCGGCACCGCCGTCCACGTGACCTCGATCCTCTCCCCCACGGCCGTGACCGTCTCCCCCCACGACCCGCTCGCCGCCCCCGGGTGGGGCGAGCTGACCTGACCCACCACCGAAAGGCGCCACGCCATGGAACTGCCCGGCTACCTGATCCCCACCGTGGGCATCCTGGTCCTGCTCACCCTGCTGGTGCTGCTCGTGACCAGCCGCTACAAGGTCGCCGGGCCCAACCAGGCCTTCATCGTCACCGGCCGCAAGGGCAAGGCGGTGCTCAACCCCGAGACCGGGGCGCTGACCACGGACCTGTCGGGCCAGAAGGTGATCCTCGGCGGCGGCACCTTCGTGATCCCCTTCGTGCAGAAGCTCGCGACGATGGACCTCTCGAGCCGCCGCATCTCGGTGCAGATCCGCGGCGCCGTCTCCGGTCAGGGCATCAAGCTCAACGTCGAGGGCGTCGCGATCGTCAAGGTGGGCGGCAACGCCGACCAGATCCGCCTCGCCGCGCAGCGCTTCCTCTCCCAGCAGCAGGACGTCGAGCCCTTCACCCAGGAGGTGCTCGCCGGCGCGCTCCGCTCGATCGTGGGTGGGCTGACGGTCGAGCAGATCATCCGTGACCGGGCCGCCTTCGCCCAGCGCGTGGCCGACGAGTCGGAGAACTCCCTGACCGGGCAGGGCCTGATCCTCGACACCTTCCAGATCCAGGACGTCACCGACGACGGCAGCTACCTGGCCGACCTCGGCCGTCCCGAGGCCGCGCGCATCGGGCAGGCGGCGTCCATCGCCGAGGCCAACGCGCGCCAGGCCGCCGAACAGGCCCGCATCAAGGCCGAGGAGGAGATCGCGGTCTCCCAGCGCCAGCTCGCGCTGCGCACCGCGGAGATCAAGGCCGAGACCGACGCCGCCTCCGCCCAGGCGGCCGCCTCCGGTCCGCTCGCCCAGGCCGACCGCGACCAGGCGATCCTGCTGGAGCAGGAGAAGGTCGCCGTCCGCCAGGCCGCCCTGACCGAGCGCCAGCTCGAGACCCAGGTGCGCAAGCCCGCCGACGCCGAGCGCTACCGCGTGGAGCAGGAGGCCGAGGCCAAGCGCAGCGCCGAGATCGCCGCCGCCGACGCCCGCAAGGCCGCCAGCATCGCCGCCGCGCAGGCCCAGGCCGAGGAGCAGCGCCTCTCCGGTGAGGCCGAGAAGTCGCGGCGTACGGCGCTCGCCGAGGCCGAGGCCATCGAGGGCGAGCGGCGTGGTGCCGCCGAGCGCGCCCGGCGTGTCGCCGAGGCGGAGGCGACCCGCGTCGAGGGCGAGGCGCAGGCCGCCGCGACGCTCGCCGTGGGCCAGGCCGAGGCCGAGGCCATGGACCGGCGCGCCGAGGCCTTCGCGCACTACAACGACGCCGCCGTGCTGCAGATGCTGATCGAGGTGCTGCCCCAGGTCGCCCGTGAGGTCGCGGCCCCGATCAGCGCCATCGACCACCTCACCGTGGTCTCGACGGAGGGTGCCGGGGCGCTGCCCAAGCAGGTCAACGACAACGTCGTGCAGACGCTCGCGATGCTCAAGAACTCCACCGGTCTCGACCTGGAGTCGCTGATCAAGCGCAGCGCCGGGAGCGCGGTCGACCGGGCCGTGGGCGAGGAGCCGGCGGCCGCGGAGTGACCGCCCAGCGACCCCGCGGTGACTGGATCGTTCCAAGTGACTGACCAGTAAATTTCCCCCTGCCCCTCGCAGTGGCACGATGGGCTGCGTGAGCGACGCTGAGAAGAAGTCCCAGGTGACCCCGCGCGCATCGGTGATCCACGAGGGTCTGCCCACCCAGCTGCCCGACATCGACCCCGACGAGACGCAGGACTGGCTCGCGTCGTTCGACGCGATGGTCGGCGACCGGGGGCGTGACCGGGCCCGCTACGTGATGCTCCGGCTGCTCGAGCGCGCCCGTGAGCACTCCGTGGGCGTCCCGGCGCTGCGCAGCACCGACTACATCAACACCATCCCGCCCGAGCGGGAGCCGTGGTTCCCCGGTGACGAGGAGATCGAGCGGCGCATCCGGGCCTTCATCCGGTGGAACGCCGCGGTCACGGTCTCCGACGCCAACCGGCCCGGGCTCGAGGTCGGCGGGCACATCGCGACCTACCAGTCGTCCGCCTCGCTCTACGAGGTCGGCTTCAACCACTTCTTCAAGGGCAAGGACGCCGAGGGCGGCGGCGACCAGGTCTACATCCAGGGGCACGCCTCCCCCGGCGTCTACGCCCGTGCCTTCCTCGAGGGCCGGCTGACGCAGGAGCAGCTGATGCGCTTCCGCCAGGAGGTGCAGCACGGCCCGGGCGCCGGCCTGCCGTCGTACCCCCACCCGCGGCTGATGCCGGACTTCTGGGAGTTCCCGACCGTGTCGATGGGCCTGACGGCCATCAACTCGATCTACCAGGCGCGCTTCAACCGCTACCTGATGCACCGCGGCATCAAGGACACCTCGCAGCAGCACGTCTACGCCTTCCTCGGCGACGGCGAGATGGCCGAGCCCGAGTCGCTCGGCGCGCTGCGCGTGGCCGCCCGCGAGGAGCTCGACAACCTCACCTGGGTCATCAACTGCAACCTGCAGCAGCTCGACGGCCCGGTCACCGGCAACGGCAAGATCATCCAGGAGCTGGAGTCCTACTTCCGCGGCGCCGGCTGGAACGTCATCAAGGTCATCTGGGGCCGCGAGTGGGACGAGCTGCTCGCCAAGGACGTCGACGGCGTGCTCGTCAACGCGATGAACAGCACCCCCGACGGCGCCTTCCAGACCTTCTCGGTCGAGGACGGCGCCTACAACCGCGAGCACTTCTTCGGCCAGGACGCCCGGCTGCGCAAGATGGTCGAGCACATGACCGACCGGCAGATCGAGAAGCTGCCGCGCGGCGGCCACGACTACCGCAAGGTGTACGCCGCCTTCGAGGCCGCCTCCAAGCACGTCGGCCAGCCGACGGTGATCCTCGCCCACACCATCAAGGGCTGGACCATCGAGGGCCTGGAGGGCAAGAACGCCTCCCACCAGATGAAGAAGCTCAAGCTCGCGGACCTGAAGAAGTTCCGCGACCGGCTCTACCTCCCGATGAGCGACAAGGAGCTCGAGGAGGCCTACGAGACCCACGGCACCGCGCCCTTCTTCCACCCGGGCGAGGACTCCGACGAGATCCAGTACATGCTCGACCGGCGTCGCCAGCTGGGCGGCTCGCTGCCCCGCCGCGTCGTCCGCGCCAAGCCGCTGAAGGTGCCCGGCGACGAGACCTACAAGGAGCTCAAGCAGGGCTCCGGCAAGGCGAAGGTCGCCACCACGATGGCCGTGGTCCGGCTGCTGCGCGACTGGATGAAGGACAAGGAGATCGGCGCCCGGCTGGTGCCGATCGCCCCCGACGAGTACCGCACCTTCGGCATGGACTCGATGTTCCCGAGCGCCATGGTCTACAACCCCGGCGGCCAGCGCTACGAGTCCGTCGACCGCAAGCTGCTGCTGAAGTGGCGCGAGGACAAGAAGGGGCAGCTGCTCCACGAGGGCATCTCCGAGGCCGGCGCGATGGCCTCGGCGACCGCGGCCGGGTCGTCGTACGCCACCCACGGCGAGGTGATGATCCCCTTCTACATCTTCTACTCGATGTTCGGCTTCCAGCGCACCGGTGACTCGATCTGGGCCATGGCCGACCAGCTGGCGCGCGGCTTCCTGATCGGCGCCACCGCCGGCCGCACCACGCTGACCGGCGAGGGGCTGCAGCACGCCGACGGGCACAGCCCGCTGCTGGCAGCGACCAACCCCGCCGTCGTGCACTACGACCCGGCGCACGCCTACGAGGTCGGCCACATCATGCAGGACGGCCTGCGCCGGATGTACACGCCGAGCGAGGAGCACCCCGAGGGCGAGAACGTCATCTTCTACATGACGGTCTACAACGAGCCGCTCTCACAGCCCGCGGAGCCCGAGGACCTCGACGTGCAGCAGCTGCTGCAGGGCATGTACAAGTTCGCCGACGCCCCCGAGGTGCCCGGCAACGGCGACGCGCCGCGCGTGCAGCTGCTGGCCTCCGGCGTCGGCTTCCCCTGGATCCTCCGCGCGCAGCAGCTGCTGGCCGAGGAGTGGGGCGTGGCCGCCGAGCTGTGGTCGGTCACCTCGTGGAACGAGCTCTCCCGCGAGGCGATCGCGTGCGAGAAGTGGTCGCTGAACCACCCCGACAAGGAGCCCCGCACGCCGTACGTCACGCGCCTGCTCGCCGACGCCCGCGGTCCGGTGGTCGCGGTGAGCGACTACCAGCGCGCCGTCCAGCTGCAGATCGCGCCGTGGGTGCCCGAGGACTTCCACGCGCTCGGCACCGACGGCTTCGGCTTCGCCGACACCCGTCCCGCCGCCCGCCGCTTCTTCCAGGTCGACGCCGAGAGCGTCGTCGTGGAGGCGCTGCGTGCGCTGGCGCTGCGCGGCGAGGTCAAGCCGGAGGTCGTGAGCGAGGCCTTCGCCAAGTACCGCATCGACGACCCCACCGCGGTGGCCGACGTGGAGCAGGAGGGCGGCGACGCCTGACCGCCCGGGTCTCGAGGAGGTGGCGCAGCGACCGCCTCGAGGCCCGGTACGGCGGCCGCTCGGGTGGTCGAGGAGGTTGCGCAGCAACCGTCTCGAGACCCCGTACGCCGCCCGGCTCAGCCGGCGGAGGCGGTCGCCCTGCGGCGCGGCAGCACGGCCACCGGGGCCAGCGGGGCCTCCCCCGCCTCGGCCCGGTTGGCGGGCTGGCCGGGACCGTTGCGCAGCAGGGTGCGCCACCGGCCGCGGTGGTAGGTCGCGGGCCGGGTCGAGGCGACGAAGTCGCGCACGATCTTGCCGAAGCGCTCGGGGTGGTCCTTGTGCGGGAAGTGCCCGCTGTCGCGGAGCAGCTCCACCACGGCACCCGGGGCGATGCGCGCGACGTGCTCGGCGTGGCGTGACGGGATGACCAGGTCGTCGGTGCCCCACACGACCAGCATCGGCATGGCCTGCGTCAGGTAGGCGCGGTCGACCATCGTGACGATCTGACCGCGGGTGTCGACCACGGCCTTGACCACGTGCCGGATGGCGGCGCGGGCGCGCGGGTCCTTGAAGGACTCCACGATGTCGGCGACCTCGCCGAGGTCGCGGGTGGCGCCCAGCGGGGCCTTCGCGAGCGTCTTGAGCCCGAGCCGGTTGACCTGTCGTACGCCGGGGAGCGTCGCCAGACCCATCGCCTGGTGGAAGCCCGGGAGCGTCACCGCCCGGATCAAGGGCGAGACCTCGGGGCCCATGCCGCCGGGGGCCACCAGGATCATCCGCTCGGTGCGCTCGGGGAACTGGTAGGCGAACTGCATCGCCACGCCCCCGCCGAAGCTGTGCCCGACGACGGTGACCTTGTCGATGCCGAGCACCGTGAGCAGGTCGCGCATGCCGTTGGCGTAGCCGCCCACCGAGTAGTCGGCGCGCGGCTTCGCGCTCTGCCCGTGGCCGAGCAGGTCGGGGGCGATCACGGTGAAGTCGCGCGCGAGGTCGCGGAGCACCGGCAGCCAGGTGGTGTGGTCACAGCCGAGGCCGTGCAGGAGCAGCAGCACGGGGCCGGAGCCCATCTGGACGTACACGCGCTCGTGGCCGTGGATCGTCACGCGCTGCAGCTCGACCTCGGCACAGCCGTCCGGTGTCATGCGCCCTCCTGCGGGCTCGGTACCGATGGGGATGTCGCAGGTGCCGTGGCAGAGTCAACCAGACGGGGTTGTCCGATGGTTGGTCCGCCACCACACGGGGGCGGAACGTCTCGCGGATCCTGGAATCCCTGTACCCACAAGGGTTTCCGGTCCACTCCACCGAGGCGACTAGAGTCTGCGCCGTGCCGGCCGACGTCGATCCCGAGCTGCTCCACGCCGTGGGCGCTCTCGTCGAGGCGGTCACCGGCACGCCGGCCGCCCAGGTGCGTCCCGAGCACGCCTTCGTCGACGACCTGCGGGTCGACTCGCTCTCGATGCTCGAGGTGCTCGAGGGCTGCGAGCACCACCTCGGTGTCCGGGTGGGCGACGAGGCCACCGCCCAGCTGGTGCACGTCGGCGACCTGCTCGACTACCTCGAGCACCATCGTCGGTAGGGCTTCCGGCTCAGACCACCTGGTGGAGCCAACGCACCGACACGCCCTCGCCGGCGTGCCGGAAGGTCTCCAGCTCGTCGTCCCAGGGCTTGCCCAGCAGCCGGTCGACCTCGAGCTCCAGCGTGGTCTCCCCCAGCGAGGCCTTCATCACCGCGGCCTTGAGACGGTCCTCGGGGATCATCAGGTCGCCGTGCAGCCCGGTCACGGCGTGGAAGACGCCGAGCGAGGGGGTCACGGCGTAGCGCACGCCCTCGGTGCCGGCCGTGGGGTCCTCGGTCACCTCGAAGCGCAGGTGGTGCCAGCCACGCAGCGCCGAGGTGAGCGCGGCGGCGGTGCCGGGGTCACCGACCCAGGAGTACTCCGTGCGGTAGCTGCCCGCGTGAGCCGGCTGCGGGGTCCACTCCATCGACGGGGCATGGCCGAGCACGCCGCCGGCCGCCCACTCGACGTGGGGGCACAGCGCCGAGGGCGCGGAGTGGATGAAGAGCACTCCGCGCGTCTGGGTACGGGTCGCTGCAGCAGTCACGATGACCTCCTTGTGCTCGGCGCGAGGTACGCCTTCCCCAGCGGACTCGCGAGCACAGGTCGTGTGACGTGCGGTGCAGATGTGTGGTTGTGCGTCCATTGTGACGCACGGACCCACCGGGTGCCAGCAGATCGGGCGAACCGCCCGCCCGGCGTGTCGTAGATCGGCGCCTTTGTCCGCTTTAGGCGGACTGGGACAGGCGGACGGCGGCCGGATCGACGACGAGACGCGGGTCGCGGCCCGCGCCGACGAGGGATCCCTCCCAGCTCCGGGCCGCTCCCGGGACCACGGTGGCGACGATGCAGGTGACGTTGTCGCGACCACCCGCCTCGAGCGCGGCACCGACCAGGGCGTCGACGGCGCCGCTGTCGTCGTCGTGCTCCCGCAGGACCTCGGCGATGCCGGCCTCGGGCACCAGGTCGGTCAGCCCGTCGCTGCACAGGAGCAGCCGGTCGCCGGGGAGCAGGTCGAGCCAGCTGAGGTCGCCGGCCTCGGCCGGGTTGCCGCCCAGCGTGCGGGTCACGACGTGGCTCCAGGGGTGCCCCAGGACCTCGGCCGGGTCGAGCGCTCCGTCGTCGACGAGCTGCTGGACCACGGTGTGGTCGTGCGAGAGCCGGGTCAGCCGCCCGCGGCGCAGCACGTAGGCCCGGGAGTCGCCCAGCTGCAGCAGCGCGGCGCGCTCACCGTCGGTGAGCACCGCGGTGAGGGTCGTGGCCATGCCCGCGCGCCCGGGGGCCTGCGCGCCGAGCGCCACCTGGTGCTGGGCGAGCGCCACTCCCTCGCGGAGCGTCACAGCAGGGTCGGCGGCGGGATGCGCGAGGGCCATCGCCGAGACGACGTACGCCGCCGTGGCCGAGGCCACCTCACCCGCCGCGTGGCCACCGACGCCGTCGGCGACCAGCAGGAGACCGGGACCGGCGAAGCCGGAGTCCTCGTTGTGGTCGCGCACCAGACCGGTGTGACTGGCCGCAGCACCGACGAACCTCTGCACCGGCGCCACCTCCCTCTGCATCCTCAACGCCCGGGGCCTCGTGATCGTTCCGAGCACAGCGTGCCCCAGACCTCCGACAACCGCGAGGGTCGAGCGCCTGTCAGGCCTCGGGCAGCGGCTCCGCGGCCAGCTCGACCAGGTCGGCGATGGAGTCCACGACCTTGCTGGGGCGGTACGGGAAGGTGTCGACGAGGTCGGGACGGGTGGAGCCGGTGAGCACCAGCACCGTGCGGATGCCGGCCTCGAGCCCGCTGACGATGTCGGTGTCCATCCGGTCGCCGACCATCACGGTCGACTCCGAGTGCGCCTCGAGCCGGTTGAGGGCGCTGCGCATCATCAGCGGGTTGGGCTTGCCGACGTAGTAGGGCTCGCGACCGGTCGCCCGGCTGATCAGCGCCGCGACCGAGCCGGTGGCCGGCAGCGTGCCCTGCGGGCTCGGGCCGCTCGGGTCCGGGTTGGTGGCGATGAAGCGCGCGCCCCGCTCGATCAGCCGGATCGCCTTGGTGATGGCCTCGAAGGAGTAGGTGCGGGTCTCCCCCAGCACGACGTAGTCGGGCTCCCGCTCGGTCATGACGTAGCCGATGTCGTGCAGCGCGTTGGTCATGCCCGCCTCCCCCACGACGTACGCCGTGCCGTGGGGTCGCTGGTCGGCCAGGAAGCGGGCCGTGGCCAGGGCGGAGGTCCAGATCGCCTCCTCGGGCACGTCGATGCCGCTGCCGAGGAGCCGGGCCCGCAGGTCGCGCGGGGTGTAGATCGAGTTGTTGGTGAGCACCAGGAAGCGCTTGCCGGCCTTCTGCAGCGCCTGGATGAAGTCGGCGGCCCCGGGGATCGCGTCCTCCTCGTGCACCAGGACGCCGTCCATGTCGGTCAGCCAGGTCTCGACGGGCCTCGCGCTCTCCATGCGTCCATGCTCCCACGCGGACGCCGCCCCGGGCGTGCCATGGTGTCCCCGTGCCCGAGGTCCCCGCCCCCGTCCGACGCGGCCGGCCGGGCTACGACCAGCAGACCGTGCTGCGGCGGGCGATCGAGCTCTTCAACCGGCAGGGCTACGACGGCACCAGCATGGGCGACGTCGCGCGCGAGCTCGGCCTGGTCAAGTCGGCGCTCTACCACCACGTGGCCAGCAAGGAGGCCCTGCTGGCCGCTGCCCTCGACGAGGCCCTCGACGCCCTCACGGCGGCCATCGACCGCGCCAGCAGCGGGCCCACGGCGCTCGCCCGGCTCCGCACCGCGCTGCACGAGTCGGTGCGCGTGCTCGTGGAGCACCTCCCCGCGGTCACGCTGCTGCTGCGGGTGCGCGGCAACAGCGAGGTGGAGCAGGCGGCGCTGCGCCGACGGCGCCAGCTCGACGAGCGTCTGGCCGCCCTGGTGTCCGAGGCCGTCGCCGAGGGATCGGTGCGCGACGACGTGCCGGCCGACGTCGCG
The DNA here is from genome assembly GCF_000720335.1 of Nocardioides aequoreus. GTDB lineage: Bacteria > Actinomycetota > Actinomycetes > Propionibacteriales > Nocardioidaceae > Marmoricola > Marmoricola aequoreus. The sequence goes on from NZ_JOJN01000017.1 coordinate 12,770, forward strand.
AGCCGGCTGCTCTTCGGCATGGTCAACTCGCTCGTCGAGTGGTACCGCCCCGACGGCCGTCTCGACGCCGACACCCTGGCGGCGTCCGTCGTCGGCGTCGCCTTCGACGGGCTGACCACCGGCCGCTGACCGGCCGCTGACCGGCCGCTGACGCCCGCGCTCAGGCGGCGAGGGACTCGCGCAGCGGCGACGAGGGGCGCAGCGGCTCCTCGGCGAGCAGGTGCCCGCGGCGCCACAGCGCGTGGACCGCGACCCCGGCGAGCACGGCCCCGAGCGTCCCGAGGGACAGGTCGCCCAGCGTGTCGGCGTACGCGCCGTTGCGCTCCACCGAGGTGCTGAGGAAGGCGAAGTACTCCGCCAGCTCCCACGCCAGGGCGGCCGTGACGCCGAAGGCCAGCGACCGCTCGAGCACGGCGCCCAGCGTGCTCGTGCGTCTCATGGTGAGCAGCACGGCGGCGGCGGTGAGCAGCCCGGTGTTCATGAAGTGCATCCAGTCGTCGAACCAGACCACCGAGTCGTAGAGGTCGAGCCGGTTGCCGAGCACGTCGGTGAAGCACGTGACCGTCACCAGCAGGTCGGCCAGCCACGGAAAGGGCCGGTCGCGCCAGAGCGCCCACCACAGGACGGGGATGGTGAAGGAGATCAGCGGGTAGCCGACGGCGCGGAGCCCGGCGGCCTTGTCGCGCATGTTGCCGAGGTCGGGGTGCAGCATCGCCAGCACCAGCAGCAGGACGAGCCCCGCCTTGGCGGTGACGGTCAGCCCCGGGACCACGCCGAGGCCCGTGCGGGCCGGTGCTGCCTCGCCCGCGCTCATCCGTCGATCCTAGGTTCCCCTCGCTGCCGGCCGACCGGCGGGCCGTGGTCAGGAGGCCAGGCGGCCCACCTCGGCCCTCGCCAGCGTGGCGCCGGCCTCGCGGGCGGCCGACTGCGCCTTCTCGTGCATCTCCGCCGCGAGGTCGGTGAACTCGTCGAGCGCCGGGTTGACGCCCACCAGGGTGAACTCGCGCTCGACCACGGTGAGGTCGGCGCGCCAGACGTCCTCGAGGATGCGGCGCAGGTACGCCGTGGAGTGGTCCCAGCCCTCGCGCGGCGTGCCGGCGCCGTACGCCCCGCCCCGGACGGTGGCCAGCACCACGGGCTTGCCCTCGAGCAGGGGCGCCCCGGCCTCGGCGCCCGCGATGACGAGGTCGATCCAGACCTTCACGTGCTGCGAGACGCCGAAGTTGTAGAGCGGCACCGCCAGCAGCGCGGCGTCGGCGGAGGTCAGCTCCTCGATCAGCTCCGCCGAGAGCGCCACCGCGGCCCGCTGATCGGGCGTGCGCTCCGCCTCGTCGACGTACGCCGCCGTGACGGCGTCGGCCCACGCGTCCGCCGGCAGCGGCTGGGTGCCCAGGTGGCGGCGGATGATCTCGTCGTGCGGGTGCTCCGCCGACCAGGCCGCCTCCACGATGTCGGCGATCTCGCGACTGCTGGAGGTGGCGGGAAGGATGCTGGCGTCGAGCCGGAACAGGGTCATGAGGTCTCCTGGAAAGCAGCGGTCTGAGTAGTTGCTTGGAAAATACTAGCAACTACTTCGATGCTGGCGCACCGCGCGGGGTCGGCTTCCGCGTATCCTGGGACGCATGGCTGACGGCGGCACGGTGGAGCACGCACCTCCGCAGTGCGACGCCGCCCTCACCCACGCCTTCGAGCTCCTCGGCAAGCGGTGGAGCGGCGTCATCCTGGGCGCCCTGATGGAGCGACCCGCCGGCTTCGCCGCGCTGCGGCGCGCGACCGGCGGCATCAGCGACTCCGTGCTCTCCGAGCGGCTCGGCGAGCTGGGCGCGGCGGGCCTGGTCGTGCGCGAGGTCGACGAGGGTCCCCCGGTCGCCGTCCGCTACCGCCTGGCTCCCCCCGGCGAGGCGCTGGTGCCGGTGCTCCGCGACCTCGGCGACTGGGCGCGCGACCACCTCCACGCCGCGCCGTAGCGCGACCTGCCGCGGCTCACGCCCCGGCGAGCGCCTCGGCGAGCGGCCGCGGGTCCGGCGAGCCCGCGTCGGACTGCAGGACGACGACGTCGGCCCCGGCCTCGGCGAGCACGGCGACGCGGTCGGCCACGGACGCGACCGACACGTCCGCGGCACCGATCTCGGAGTAGGCGGTCACGTGCACGAGTCCGTCCCGTCCCGACGCCTCACGGCCCTCCTGGGCGAGCGCGCGAGCGCGGCTCACGGTCTCGGGGTCGGTGACCTGATCGAGGAGGACGCCGTCGGCCACCTCACCGGCGAGGCGCAGCGTCCTGGGTCCCCGCGCCCCGACGAGGAGGAGCGGCGGCGTCGGCGGCGGCCAGTCGAGTGCGACGCGGTCGAGGCGCACGTAGTCACCCTCGACGTCCACCGTCTCGCCGGCCAGGAGCCGTCGCAGCGCCTCGGTGTGCTCGCGCAGCAGGGTCATCGGCGAGTCTGCCCGGGCTCCGACCTGCTCCATCCAGTCGAGCACGCCGTGACCCGTGGCCGCGACGCACCGTCCGGGAAAGGTCCGCGCGAGGGTCGCGACCTCCATCGCGGCCAGCGCGGGGTTGCGTAGCGGGACGGGGAGCAGCCCGATCCCCACGCGCACCCTCGTCGACCAGGCGAGTGCCATCGCCGCGGTGGTCAGCCCGCCCTCGAGGAAGCAGTCCTCCCAGAGCCACAGCTCCTCGACCGACGAGGCGTCGACGGCCTCGACGACCGCGCGCAGGTGCTCGGGCGGGGACTGCGGGCGGAAGACGACGCCGGTGGTGACCATGGCGACCACTGTGCCCCAGGGCAGCGACCGCCGCACCGCACGTCAGAGCGCAGCCTGCGCCAGACCCACGACGATGCCGGTGAGGGCGCACACGCCCAGGGTGCGCAGGACGCTGGTGCCCCGCCAGAAGATCAGGGCGCACCCGAGCACGGTGATGCCCAGCGCCGTCCACTGCAGGGTGCTCACCACAGGCAGCTCGAAGTCGAAGGGCCCGGTGGTGACGCGCGTGGTGTCGGCGAAGAGCGTGTGCAGGGCGAAGTAGAGCGCCAGGTTGGCGATGACGCCCACGACGACAGCCGTGATGCCGGTCAGGGCGGAGGCCAGGGCGTGGTTGCCGCGGAGGCGCTCGACGTACGGCGCCCCCAGGAGGATGAAGAGGAAGCACGGCACGAAGGTCACCCAGGTCACGAGCAGGGCGGCCAGGGTGGCGGCCACCCAGGGGTCGAGGTCGCCCGGGGAGCGGTAGGCGCCGACGAAGGCGACGAACTGCACGACCATGATCAGCGGTCCGGGGGTGGTCTCGGCGAGGGCGAGCCCGCGGACCATCTCGCCGGGGGCGAGCCAGCCGTAGACCTGGACGGCCTGCTGGGCGACGTACGACAGCACGGCGTAGGCGCCGCCGAAGGTGACGACGGCGGCGCCGGAGAAGAAGAGCCCCTGGTCGACGAAGATGGAGGAGCCCCCGAAGACGAGCGCGGCGGCGACGACGGGGGCGGCCCACAGCGCGAGCCCCGTCACCAGGATCGTCGCGGCGCGACGACCGGAGGGCCGCTCGGCGTGAAGGGCGTCGTCGCTGACGAGCGGGGGCGGCCCGTCGTCGCTACCGGCCGCCTTGGCCTTGGTCAGCGTCGGGATGGAGCGGCCCAGCAGCCACCCGGCGAGCGCGCCGACCGCGACCACGGCGGGGAACCGGACGCCGAAGAGCGTGAGGGCGACGAAGGCCGCGGCGGCGAGCACGAGCAGGGCCGGGTGCGTGAGGCCCTTCCTCGCGACACGGGTGACGGCCTGCAGCACGATGGCGATCACGGCCGGCGCCAGCCCCAGGAAGAGGGACTCCACCAGGGTGGTGTCTCCGTAGGCGACGTAGACGGCCGACAGCACGAGGAGCGACACCACGCCGGGCAGGATGAAGAGGATGCCGGCGATGAGGGCGCCGCGGACGCCGTTGAGGAGCCACCCGACGTAGGTGGCGAGCTGCTGCGCCTCGGGGCCGGGCAGCAGCGTGCAGTAGGACAGCGCGAAGAGGAAGCGCTGCTGGCCGATCCACCGCTTCTCCTCGACCAGGGCGCGCTGCATGACCGCGATCTGCCCGGCCGGGCCGCCGAAGGTCTGCCACGAGATCGCGAACCAGGTCCTCGTCGCCTCGCCCAGCGGAACGACGTCGGGAGCCGGTCGGGCCGCGGACGCACCGGCCCCGGTGTCGTCGGCGGGGTCGGTCGTCACGCGGTGCATCTGATCGCGCCCCCGATCCATAGTCAAGTGGTCAGGTGTGCTTTGACGACCGAGCCCTCAGCCCGGGGAGTAGGGCGGGTGGGGCTCGAACCCACGACCCAAGGATTATGAGTCCTCTGCTCTGACCGACTGAGCTACCGCCCCGCGCGTCCGACGTCGTACGCCGTCGGGCGCGGCCTGGAGCCTACCGACACGCTCAGGCGGCGCCGCTGGGCAGGCGCTCGTCCTCCCACGCGTCGATCGCGGAGTCGAGCGCGGTGAGGGCGTTGACGAGCGAGCGCGTGGCGGCGTCGACGGCGGTGCGGCAGCGAGCGCAGCGACGGCCACAGCCGCAGCGCTGCGCCGCGAGGTCGCGCTCCTGCCGCAGCTGGCGGGCCCGCAGGACACGGAGCCCGAGGGAGTCGAGCGTGTGGTCCATGCCGGCCTCCCCCCGTGGTCGTGCGCCCCCAGCGGACGCTTCGGGGTGGGTATCGGACAGTCCTGCCGAAACCTGACCAGTACGGCGCCGGCCGTCTCGCGCGGTCTAGGTCACACGGCTTCGGGTGCGGCGATGCGAGTCAGCCCAGCGACATCGGGTCGACGACGACCCGCAGGTGGGGCTGCTTGCGGGCCGAGCGCTGCGCCTGGACGTCGTGCAGCGCCTGGGTCAGCGCGGGGCCGGCGGCTCGGGGCACCCGGACGACGAGGCGGTGCTGTGGCTCCTCCCCCGGTCGCTGATCGATGGGCACCGGGCCCAGCACCTCGGCGCCCGCGGGCAGCTGCAGCTGGGGCTGCACGGCGTCGAGCTCGTCGAGCGAGCCGGTGAGCGTGGCGACGCGGCTCGCGGGCGGCAGGTGCGCGGAGAGCCGGTCGTCGACCTCGCGCTGCGCGAGCCCGCCGGGGTCCCAGCGCACCAGGGCCTGCACCCCCGGGTGCGCGGCGTCGCCGACGACGAGCACCCGCCCGCCCTCGGACGGCGGGCGCACCATCGCCGCGGCGTTGGCCCAGCGGCGGAAGGCCTCCTCGGTGGCGCGCAGGTCGGCGCGCCCGAGCAGCAGCCAGGCGTCGAGCAGCACGACCGCGGCGTACCCGCCCTCGGCCACCGGCTCGGCGCCGGGCGTCGCCACGACGACGGCGGGCTGGTCGTCGACGGCGGCGAGCACGCGCTCCCCCGACGACGACTGCCGCACCCGGACGCCCGGCAGGGCGCGGCCCAGCTCCTCGGCGGTGCGGGCGTCGCCCAGCACGGGCGCGCGCAGCCCGCGCCCGTCGCACTCCGGGCAGCGCCAGTCGCGCGCCTCGGTGCCGCACCACGCGCAGGCGACGGCCCGACGCGCGCCGGGCTGCCGCAGCGGACCGTGGCAGACCCGGCAGGTCGCGGGGGTGCGGCAGTCCTCGCACGCGAGCCTCGTGGCGTAGCCGACCCGAGGTGCCTGCACCAGCACCGGGCCCCGCGTGACGCCGTCGCGCAGCACGCGCAGCGCCTCCCCCGGCACCCGGGCGTACGCCGCGGGGTCGCGGCCCTCGCCCCCCACGGCGGTCACCGTGACCCGGGCCCGGACCGTCTCCCGCGGGGCGCGCACCTCCTCGGCCCAGCCCGAGCGCACCAGGTACTCCGCCTCGACGCTGCGGGCGTGCGCCGCCAGCAGCGCGGCGCACCCGGTGGTCTCGGCGCGCAGCAGCAGCACCTCGCGGGTGTGGGGGTAGGGCGCCCTGGGCTCGGCGTAGAGGTCGTCGCCGTCGTCCCACATCGCCACCAGCCCGAGGTCGTGCACAGGGGCGAAGGCCGCGGCGCGCGTGCCGACCACGATCCGCACGCTGCCGCGGCTCACCGCCAGGAAGGCGCGGTAGCGCTTTGCCGGTCCGGCGTCGGCGGCGAGCACCACGTGGCGCCCCTCCCCCAGCCGCGCGGTCAGCGCGGCGTCGAGCCGGTCGAGGTCGCGGTGGTCAGGCACGCACGCCAGCGCACCGCGGCCCGAGGCGGCCGTGGCCACCAGCGCGTCGGCCAGCAGCGCGGCGCCGTCATCCCCGGGGAGCACGGTCCACACCGCCCGGGGCGACTCCCCCGCGGCCAGCCGGTCGTGCACGTGCGCGCCGTACGCCGCCCACGCACCGGCCGTGGGCGGGCCGGGCGCCGGCAGGGCGTCGCGCGCGGGCTCCTTCTCGACCCGGGCGTGCCGCGGCGGCACCGCGAGCCGCAGCACGTCGGAGCGGGTGCCGGCCCAGCGCGCCGCGACCCGCGCGGTCAGGTCGGCGACGTCGGGGCGCAGCACCGGCTCGGCGCTGACCACCCGGCGCAGCGGCTGCAGCCGCCCGGGGTGGTCGCTGCGGTCGGCGCGGGCGAGGACGAAGCCGCCGACGTCCTGCCCCGCGAAGCGGACCTTGACCCGGCACCCGGGCTGCGCCGCCTCGGACATCGAGGTCGGCACGGCGTAGTCGAAGGGCCGGTCGAGGTGGGCCAGTGGCACGTCGACGAGGACTCGCGCGACCGGGTCGACCTCCGCGGGAGGATCGGTCTGCTCCGCGGGCGGCTTGGCGCGGCGCGCCTCGGCGCGGACCCGCGCCGGGGGCGGGAGCAGGGCGCCCTGCTCCTCCTCCGGCTCGCTCACGCCGCGAGTGTGCCAGCCGGCACCGACGGTGGCGTCAGACGCCCGCGACCTTCTTCAGCGCCTCGGCGCGGTCGGTGCGCTCCCAGGTGAAGTCGGGCAGCTCGCGCCCGAAGTGGCCGTACGCCGCGGTCTGGGCGTAGACCGGCCGCAGCAGGTCGAGGTCGCGGATGATCGCGGCAGGGCGCAGGTCGAAGACCTCGAGCACGGCCTTCTGGATGACCTCGTCGGAGACCACGCCGGTACCAAAGGTCTGCACGAAGACGCCGACCGGCTGGGCCTTGCCGATCGCGTAGGCGACCTGCACCTCGGCGCGGCGGGCCAGGCCGGCGGCCACGATGTTCTTCGCGACCCACCGCATGGCGTACGCCGCCGACCGGTCGACCTTGGAGGGGTCCTTGCCGGAGAAGGCGCCGCCGCCGTGACGGGCCATGCCGCCGTAGGTGTCGACGATGATCTTGCGGCCGGTCAGGCCGGCGTCGCCCATCGGGCCGCCCACGGTGAAGATGCCGGTCGGGTTGACCAGCAGCCGGTAGTCCTCGGAGGGGATCTCGAAGGAGCCGAGCACCGGGTCGATGACCTCGCGCTTGATGTCGGCCTCGAGCTGGTCGAGCGAGACGTCGGTGGCGTGCTGCGTGGAGAGCACGACGGTGTCGACGCGCACCGGACGGTCCTGGTCGTCGTACTCGATGGTGACCTGGGTCTTGCCGTCGGGACGCAGGTAGGGCAGCGTGCCGTCCTTGCGCACGGCCGTGAGCCGCTCGGAGAGCCGGTGGGCGATCGTGATCGGCAGCGGCATCAGCTCGGGGGTGTCGTCGGAGGCGTAGCCGAACATCAGCCCCTGGTCGCCGGCGCCCTGCCGGTCGATCTCGTCGTCGGAGGAGCCGACGCGCGACTCGTGCCCGTGGTCGACGCCCGCGGCGATGTCGACGGACTGGCCGCCGATCGCGACCTGCACGCCGCAGGAGCTGCCGTCGAAGCCCTTCTCGGAGGAGTCGTAGCCGATCTCGAGGATCTTGGCCCGGACCAGCTCGGCCACCGGGGCGTACGCCGTGGTGCGCACCTCGCCGGCCACGACGACCAGACCGGTGGTCAGCAGCGTCTCGACGGCCACCCGCAGCGTGGCGGGCTCCTGGTCGTGCGCCAGCAGGTAGTCGAGCACCGTGTCGCTGATGGCGTCGGCGATCTTGTCGGGGTGGCCTTCGGTCACCGACTCGGAGGTGAAGAGGCGTCCGGTCACGTAGCAGCTCCTGGATCAGGGACGGGCGGGGTCCTGGGTGAGGTCATGGCCACGGCCAGGACGCGGACGAGCCTAACCGAGGGCCGCGGCACGGCTCAGCGTGTCTCGCCGTCGGCGCGCAGGCGCACCACGGCGTCCCAGATCACGTGCGAGAGCGCGGACTTCGAGCCGCGCGGCACGGGCGTGGCGCTGCCGTCGGCGGCGAGCAGCACCGCCTCGTTGTCCTCGGAGCCGAAGACCGCGCCGCCGGAGACGTCGTTGAGCACCAGCAGGTCGCAGCCCTTGCGTGCCAGCTTGGCGCGGGCGTGGGCCAGCACGTCGCCACTGGCGTCGCCGGTCTCGGCGGCGAAGCCGACGACCAGCGTGTCGGGACGCGGCCGGTCGGCGGCCAGGCCCGCGAGGATGTCGGGGTTCTGCACGAGCTCGAGGGGCGGGGCGCCGCCGTCGTCGCTCTTCTTGATCTTGCTCGTGGAGACCTCGGCGGGGCGGAAGTCGGCGGGCGCGGCCGCCATCACCACGGCGTCGGCCGCGACGCTCGCCTCGAGCACCCGCTCGCGCAGCTCGGCGGTCGTCTCGACCCTGACCACCTTGACCCCGGCCGGGTCGGCCAGCTCGGTGTTGGCCGCCACCAGCGTCACGCTGGCGCCGCGGGCCGCCGCCGTGCGGGCCAGGGCGTACCCCTGCCGGCCCGAGGAGCGGTTGCCCAGGTAGCGCACCGGGTCGAGGTACTCGCGGGTGCCGCCGGCGGAGACGACGACGTGCCACCCGGCCAGGTCCTGGCGCGCGTCGCCGCGGACGAGCACGTCGAGGGCCGCGTGGAAGATCTCCTCGGGGTCGGGCAGCCGCCCCTTGCCGGTGTCGGCGCCGGTGAGCCGCCCCTCCGCGGGCTCGAGCACGACCACGCCGCGCTCCCGCAGCGTCGCGACGTTGGCGCGGGTCGCCGCGTGCTCCCACATCTCGGTGTGCATGGCCGGTGCCACGACGACCGGACAGCGCGCGGTGAGCAGCGTGCTCGTCAGCAGGTCGTCGGCCATGCCGTGAGCCGCCCTGGCCAGCAGGTCGGCGGTGGCGGGGGCGACGACGACCAGGTCGGCCTCCTGCCCGAGCCGGACGTGGGGGACCTCGTGCACGGAGGTCCACACGTCGGTGGCCACCGGCTTGCCCGACAGCGCGGCCCAGGTGGGCGCCCCGACGAACTCCAGCGCCGCGGCCGTGGGGACCACCGTCACGTCGTGGCCCGACTCGGTGAGCCGCCGCAGCAGCTCACATGCCTTGTACGCAGCGATCCCGCCGCTCACGCCCAGGACGACCCTGGGACGCGGGCGACGGGACCCACCGGTGCTCAAGGACCGGTCCCGACTACTGCTCGGAGGACTCGGGGGCCGGCGGCTGCTCGGCGGCCTGCTCGGCGGCCGCGGTGGCGATCGCCTCGGCGGCGGCCTCCTCCGGGTCGACGGCCTCGCAGGTCAGCAGGTCCTCGTTGATCTCGCGCAGCGCGATCGACAGCGGCTTCTCCTGCACGTGGGTGTCGACCAGCGGGCCGACGTACTCCAGCAGGCCCTCGCCCAGCTGGGAGTAGTAGGCGTTGATCTGGCGAGCACGCTTGGCGCTGTAGAGCACGAGCTGGTACTTGCTGTCGGTCTTGGTGAGCAGGTCGTCGATGGGAGGGTTGGTGATGCCCTCGGCGACGGGACCGGACGCGGTCATGAGACCTCTTCTGCTTCGGGGATGTGGCTGGCGGCGGGCGGGCGAACGAGCCTCACGCCTCGCCATACTCCATCAACTCTACCAACCGCTCCCCCGCCTCGGCGACTCGACGGTTGACCACGGTGACGTCGAACTCCCGCTCGGCGGCCAGCTCCTCGTGCGCGGTGCGCAGTCGCCGCTCCCGCTCCTGGGCGGTCTCGGTGCCCCGCCCCACGAGCCGGCGCTCGAGCTCCTCGAAGGAGGGCGGGGCGAGGAAGACGAAGCGGGCCTGCGGCATCCGCCGGCGGACCTGGCGGGCTCCCTGCAGGTCGATCTCGAGCAGCGCGAGCCGCTGCTCGGCGAGCGCCTCGTCGACGGGCCGCCGCGGCGTGCCGTAGCGGTGGACGCCGTGCACGACCGCCCACTCCAGCAGCGCGTCGGCGGCGACGAGGCGGTCGAACTCCGCGTCGTCGACGAAGTGGTAGTGCACCCCGTCCTGCTCCTCGGGGCGCGGGCGGCGCGTGGTCACCGAGACCGAGATCCAGACCTCGGGGTGGTGCTCACGCACCCACGCCGTGACGCTGCCCTTGCCGACGGCCGTGGGCCCGGCGAGCACGGTGAGGCGCGAGGCCCCTCGGCTCACCCCGGGGACGGCCTCGGGACTCACTCGCTGGCGAACTCGTCGACCAGCGCCTGCACCTGCTTGGCGCCCAGGCCGCGGACGCGACGGCTCTCCGAGATCTTCAGCCGCTCCATCACCTGCTTGGCCCGCACCTTGCCGATGCCCGGCATCGACTGGAGCAGCTCGCTGACGCGCATCTTGCCGACGACCTCGTTGGTCTGGCCCTCGGCGACGACGTCGGCCAGGGACGCACCGGAGTGCTTCAGACGGTTCTTGACCTCGGCGCGCTCGCGTCGCGACGCAGCGGCCTTCTCCAGCGCTGCCTGGCGCTGCTCGGGTGTCAGGGGCGGCAAAGCCACGGGGAGGGTCCTCTGCTTCTGGCCCGGCGAGCTCGAGCCGGTCGGGGTCTGGGGGAGGTCTGCACAGTAGTCAGCCGAGGTGAGCGCCTGCAACGCGGGTCGCGCCTCTCCGGCGTCGCCATGGTCACAGTGGCCGAGGCGGCTCCTCAGAGCCCGAGATTGACCTTGCAGACGTCGCGCGCCTGGGTCTCGATGCCCGCCGCCGCCTCGACCACGTCGGGGGCGCGGAGGCGGTCGGCCGCCGTCGCGACGGCCTCCCGGTCGGGGGCCGCGAGGCCCTCGGGAGGCTCCCCGTCCTCGAAGTCCGAGGGCGCCACGCCGGCCTCGTCGAGCGCGTCCTGGAGGCCGTGCAGCGCGTCGGTGAGGGTGTCCCACTCGTCGCGCAGGTCGCGGGGAGCCTGGGCGCCGAGCTCGTCGAGCAGGTCGAGCCCCGAGAGCAGCGCGGTGGGCGAGCCCGAGGAGACCAGGTCGGCCAGCTCCTGCCGGTCGGCGGCCAGCTGCTCGCAGTAGTCCTCGGCCGTCGGCTCTCCCCCGCAGGCCACCAGCGGGACGCTCAGCGCGACGACCAGCAGCGCGCGCCGCAGCCCGCGCGGTGCGGGGGGCCTCATCACGCTCCCCGCTCGGTCAGCCGCCCCAGCTCCTCGGAGGTACGCCGGGCGGCGTCGCGCAGCGCGGTCGGGTCGGGTCCCGGGCCGAGCACCTCGCGCGAGCTGGAGGCCAGCACCCGGTCGAGCACGCCGGCGAAGATCCGGCGCACGTCGTCGGCGGTGCCCCCCTGCGCCCCGAGGCCGGGCACGAGGAGCGGCCCGCCGACGTCGAGGTCCTCCGCGGTGTCGCCGATCGTGGCGCCGACCACGGCGCCGAAGGAGCCGTGGCCCCACGTGGCGGCGTTGAGCTCGCGCAGCGCGTCGAGCACCGAGCCCGCGACGGTGCGCCCGTCGGCGGTGACGGCCTGCTGGAAGGCCGGCGCCTCCGGGTTGGAGGTGAGGGCGAGCACGAAGGCGCCCGTGCCGTGGCGGCGCGCGGTCTCGAAGACCGGGCCGAGGCTGCCCACGCCGAGGTAGGGAGAGACCGTGATGGCGTCGACCGCGAGCGGCGAGGCCGGGTCGAGGTAGGCGTCGGCGTAGCCCTGCGCGGTCGAGCCGATGTCGCCGCGCTTGACGTCGAGCACGACCTGGGCGCCCGCCTCGCGGCTGGTCGCGACGACCTGCTCGAGCACGGCGACGCCGCGGCTGCCGAAGCGCTCGAAGAAGGCCGACTGCGGCTTGACCGCCGCCACCTCCGGCGCCAGGGCCTCCGCCGCGGTCAGCGCGAAGCGCTCGAGGCCGTCGACCGTGTCGGGCAGGTCCCACGCCGCCAGCAGGCTGGCGTGCGGGTCGATCCCCGCGCAGAGCGGGCCACGCTCGCGCATCGCCTCGCGCAGCCGGGTGCCGAAGTCGTCGCTCATCGGGCCGCTACTCCCGTCGCTCCCCCGGTGTCCTGCGCGAGGGCCCGGTTGAGCCGCGACGGCCATCGCGGGCCCTCGTAGACGAAGGCGGTGTAGCCCTGCAGCAGGTCGGCGCCCGCGTCGAGCCGCTCCCGGGCGTCCTCGACCGTGGTGATGCCGCCGACGCCGATCAGCGTGGGCTCCGGTCCGAGCCGCTGCCGCAGCAGGCGCAGGACCGCCAGGGCGCGCTCGCGCACCGGCGGGCCCGACAGCCCGCCGGGTCCTGCCGCCTCGACCTCGGCGAGCGAGCTGGTCAGCCCGGTGCGCGCCGTCGTGGTGTTGGTCGCGATGACGCCGTCGAGGCCCAGGGCCAGGGCGAGGTCGGCCACGGCGAGCACGTCGTCGTCGGAGAGGTCCGGGGCGATCTTGACCAGCAGCGGCAGGTGCTCGTTGGTGACGTCGTCGGCCCGGCGGCGTACGGCGCGCAGCAGCGGCTCGAGCTTGGCCACCGCCTGCAGGTCGCGCAGCCCGGGGGTGTTGGGCGAGGAGACGTTGACCACCAGGTAGTCGGCCCAGGGGGCCAGGAGCGAGGTGCTGCGGAGGTAGTCGTCGACCGCCTCCTCCTCGGGCACGACCTTCGACTTGCCGATGTTGATGCCGAGGGGCACGCCGCCGCGGCGGCCCGTGCGGTCGAGCCCGCGCGCGGCCAGCCGGCGCGCCACCACCTCGGCGCCGTCGTTGTTGAAGCCCATCCGGTTGACGATCGCGTGGTCGGCGGGCAGCCGCACCAGCCGCGGTCGCGGGTTGCCGGGCTGCGGCTGCCCGGTCACCGTGCCGACCTCGACGGAGCCGAAGCCCAGCGAGGCGAGGGCGTCGACGCCCACGGCGTTCTTGTCGAAGCCGGCCGCCAGTCCCAGCACGCCCGGGAAGGTGAGCCCCATGGCGTGCACCGGCTCTCCCGCCGACCGCAGCCGCGCGGCGCCCGCCGCGAGCAGGTGGGTCGCCGGACGCGCCCGGCGGATGGCGGCGAAGCCGACCTGGTGGGCGCGCTCGGCGTCGGCGCGGGTCAGCACCCGGTCGAAGAGCTGGTGGTAGAGCGTCACCGCCGCGCCTGCCGCGCCCAGTCCTGCAGCGAGCGGACGCCTACGTCGGCGGCCCGCAGTGCCTCGATCCCCTGCACCGCGGCCCCGAGCCCCTGCACGGTCGTGATGCACGGGACGTTGTTGACGATCGCCGCGGTGCGGATCTCGTAGCCGTCGACCCGCGCGGAGGCGCCCGACGTCGACCCGTGCGGGGTGTTGACGATGAGGTCGACCTGGCCGTCCATGATCAGCTGCACCGTGGTCGGCTCGCCGTCGGGTCCCGGACCCTCGAAGTGCTTGCGCACCACGGTCGCCCGGATGCCGTTGCGCCGGAGCACCTCCGCGGTGCCCTGGGTCGCCAGGATCTCGAAGCCGTGGTCGGCGAGCACCTTGATCGGGAAGATCATCGTGCGCTTGTCGCGGTTGGCCATGCTCACGAAGACCCTGCCGCTCGTGGGGAGCGAGCCGTAGGCCGCGGCCTGGCTCTTGGCGAAGGCCGTGCCGAAGTCGGAGTCGAAGCCCATCACCTCGCCGGTCGACTTCATCTCCGGACCGAGAACCGTGTCGACCTGCTTGCCGTCGGCGGAGCGGAAGCGGTTGAAGGGCATCACCGCCTCCTTGACCGCGATCGGCGCATCGCCGGGGAGGTCGCCGCCGTCGCGCTCCGGCAGCGCGCCCTCGGCACGCAGCGCGCTGATGGTCTCGCCGAGCATGACGCGCGCCGCGGCCTTGGCCAGCTGCGTAGCCGTGGCCTTGGACACGAAGGGCACCGTCCGGCTCGCGCGGGGGTTGGCCTCCAGCACGTAGAGCACGTCGGAGCCGAGGGCGAACTGGATGTTGATCAGCCCGCGCACCCCGATGCCGCGCGCGATCGCCTCGGTGGCCTCGCGGATCCGGCCGATCTCCACGGCGCCGAGCGTGATCGGCGGCAGCGCGCAGGAGGAGTCGCCGGAGTGGATGCCGGCCTCCTCGATGTGCTCCATCACGCCGCCGAGGAAGAGGTCCTCGCCGTCGTAGATGGCGTCGACGTCGATCTCCACGGCGTCGTCGATGAAGCGGTCGACGAGCACCGGCCGGTCGGGGCTGATCTCCGTGGCGGCCTCGATGTAGGAGCGGAGCGACTCGTCGTCGTAGACGATCTGCATGCCCCGCCCGCCGAGCACGTACGACGGCCGCACCAGCACCGGGTAGCCGACGGTGGCGGCGATCCGCTGCGCGTCGGCGTACGTCGTGGCGGTGCCGTGCATCGGCGCGGTCAGCCCGGCCTCGGCGAGCACGCGACCGAAGGCACCCCGCTCCTCGGCGAGCTCGATGGCCGCCGGCGGCGTGCCCACGATCGGCACGCCGGCGTCCTCGAGGCCCTGCGCGAGCCCGAGCGGGGTCTGGCCGCCGAGCTGGACGATCACGCCCGCGACGGGACCCGCCTGGCGCTCGGCGTGCACCACCTCCAGCACGTCCTCGAGGGTGAGCGGCTCGAAGTAGAGCCGGTCGGAGGTGTCGTAGTCGGTGGAGACGGTCTCGGGGTTGCAGTTGACCATCACGGTCTCGTACGCCGCCCCGCCCTTCGAGGCGCTGAGCGCGAGGCTCGCGTGCACGCACGAGTAGTCGAACTCGATGCCCTGCCCGATCCGGTTGGGACCCGAGCCCAGGATGATCACCGCCGGCAGCTCCCGGGGCGCGACCTCGGTCTCCTCGTCGTAGGAGGAGTAGTGGTAGGGCGTGCGCGCCGCGAACTCCGCCGCGCAGGTGTCGACGGTCTTGTAGACCGGCCGCACCCCCAGGGCGTGGCGGACGCCGCGGACGACGTCCTCCTTCATGTCGCGCATCTTGCCCAGCTGCACGTCGGAGAAGCCGTGCCGCTTGGCCAGTCGCAGCAGGTCCGGGGTGAGCTCGGGCGCGTCGATGACGGCCTGCGCGACCTCGTTGATCAGCGAGAGCTGGTCGACGAACCACGGGTCGATGCCCGTGGCGGCGTGGATCTCCTCGAGCGACGCGTCGGCGCGCAGCGCGTCCATCACCAGCTTGAGGCGGCCGTCGTGCGGCACCGCGATGCGCGCCAGCAGGTCGGCCTTGTCGAGGTCGACGAAGCGGTGGCTCCAGTCGAAGACGGCGTCGGCCTTCTCCAGGCTCCGCAGCGCCTTCTGCAGCGCCTCGGTGAAGTTGCGGCCGATCGCCATCGCCTCGCCCACCGACTTCATGTGGGTGGTGAGCTGGGGATCCGCGGCGGGGAACTTCTCGAAGGCGAAGCGCGGCACCTTGACCACGACGTAGTCGAGCGTGGGCTCGAAGCTCGCCGGGGTCCCGAAGCCGGAGCCCGAGGTGATGTCGTTGGGGATCTCGTCGAGGGTGTAGCCGATGGCGACCTTGGCCGCGATCTTGGCGATCGGGAAGCCGGTCGCCTTCGACGCCAGCGCGCTGGAGCGGCTGACGCGGGGGTTCATCTCGATGACCACGACGCGGCCGTCGGCGGGGTTGACCGCGAACTGGATGTTGCAGCCGCCGGTGTCGACGCCGACCGAGCGGATGATGCCGATCGAGAGGTCGCGCAGGTGCTGGTACTCGCGGTCGGTGAGCGTCATCGAGGGCGCCACGGTGATGGAGTCGCCCGTGTGCACGCCCATCGGGTCGAGGTTCTCGATCGAGCAGACGATCACGACGTTGTCGGCCGTGTCGCGCATGACCTCGAGCTCGTACTCCTTCCAGCCGAGGATCGACTCCTCGAGGAGCACCTCGGTGGTCGGGCTGGCGGCGAGACCGGTGCCGGCGATGCGTCGCAGGTCGTCCTCGTCGTGCGCCATGCCGGAGCCGGCGCCGCCCATGGTGAAGCTGGGACGCACCACCATCGGGTAGCCCAGGTGCTCGGCCGCCTCGAGGCAGTCGTCCATGGAGTGGCAGATCCAGCTGCGGGCGGTCTCGCCGCCGAGCTCCTCGACGATGCGCTTGAAGGACTCGCGGTTCTCCCCGCGCTCGATCGCCTCGATGCTGGCGCCGATCAGCTCCACGCCGTACTTCTCGAGCACGCCGGCGGCGTCGAGCGCCATCGCGGTGTTGAGGGCCGTCTGCCCGCCCAGCGTCGCGAGCAGCGCGTCGGGGCGCTCCTTCTCGATGACCTTCTCGACGAACTCGGCCGTGATCGGCTCGACGTACGTCGCGTCGGCGAACTCCGGGTCGGTCATGATCGTGGCCGGGTTGGAGTTGACCAGGACGACCCGCAGGCCCTCCTCCTTGAGCACCCGGCACGCCTGGGTGCCGGAGTAGTCGAACTCGCAGGCCTGGCCGATCACGATCGGCCCGGAGCCGATCACGAGGACGGACTCGATGTCGGTGCGCCTGGGCATCAGAGATCACCTGCCAGCAGGGAGACGAAGCGGTCGAAGAGGTAGGCCGCGTCGTGCGGTCCGGCCGCGGCCTCCGGGTGGTACTGCACCGAGAAGGCCTTGAGGCGACCGTCGGCGTCGCGCAGCTCGAGACCCTCCACGACGTCGTCGTTGAGGCAGACGTGGCTGACCGTCGCGTGGCCGTAGGGCGTCTCGGTGGGGCGGTCGAGCGGCGCGTCGACGGCGAAGCCGTGGTTGTGCGCGGTGACCTCGACCTTGCCGGTCGTGCGGTCCATCACCGGCTGGTTGATGCCGCGGTGGCCGTAGCGCAGCTTGTAGGTGCCGAAGCCCAGCGCCCGGCCGAAGAGCTGGTTGCCGAAGCAGATGCCGAAGTAGGGCAGCCCCCGCTCCAGCGCCCCCTGCAGCAGCTCGACCTGCGCCGTGGTCGCGGCCGGGTCACCGGGGCCGTTGGAGAAGAAGAGGCCGTCGGGCTCGACCGCCAGCACCTCCTCCAGCGTCGCGGTGGCCGGGAGCACGTGCACCTCGAGCCCGCGCTGGGCCATCATCCGCGGGGTGTTGGCCTTCAGGCCGAGGTCGAGCACGGCGACGCGGAAGCGCGCCCCCTCCCCGGACGAGCCCGCAGTGTCGGCCGGGACGACGTACGCCTCCGGGGTCGTCACCTCGCCGGCCAGCTCGGTGCCGGCCATCTCGCCGCTCTGCTGCACGCGGGCGAGCAGCGCCGCGGGATCGGACTCGGTGGTGGAGATGCCCACGCGCATCGCGCCGCGCTCGCGCAGGTGGCGGGTCAGGGCGCGGGTGTCGACGCCGCTGATGCCCACCACGCCCTGCGTGCGGAGCTCGTCGTCGAGCGAGCCCTGCGAGCGCCAGCTGCTCGGCACGCGGGCGGGGTCGCGCACGACGTAGCCGCTGACCCAGATGCGACGCGACTCGGGGTCCTCGTCGTTGATGCCGGTGTTGCCGACGTGCGGGGCGGTCATCACCACGACCTGGCGGTGGTACGACGGGTCGGTCAGCGTCTCCTGGTAGCCGGTCATGCCGGTGGAGAACACCGCCTCGCCGAAGGTCTCCCCGACGGCGCCGAAGGCCTCGCCGTGGAAGGTGCGACCGTCCTCGAGGACCAGGATCGCGGGGGCTGCTGAGGGGCTCGTGCTCGGGGCATGCGGTGGCACGCCGTACCTCCTTCTCCGCCTCACCGGACGGACCGTTAAAGGACGTTCAGGCTGGCGCTGACCCTACCAGCGCGGTCGGGCGCCACCGCGCCACCGTCTACGGCGCGGACTCCTCCCCGTGCACCGCCGCGACGAGACGCCGCTCCAGGGCGTTGAAGCTCTCGCCGTTGACGTCGCGCTCGTCGCCGAGGTCGACCGTCACCACCTGCGAGACGTGCCCCGGCACGCCGTGCGAGGCGCCGCCGCTCATCACCACGACGCGATCGGCGAGGTAGCAGGCCTCCTCCAGCGAGTGCGTCACCAGCAGCACCGTGGTCCCGGTCTCGCGGTGGATCCGGCGCAGCTCGTGCTGCATCTGGGTCCGGGTGAGCGCGTCCAGGGCGCCGAAGGGCTCGTCCATCAGCAGCAGCGCCGGGTCGTTGGCCAGCACGCGCGCGATCGCGACGCGCTGCTGCATGCCACCGGAGAGCTCGCCGGGGAAGCGGTCGGTGAAGCGGCTCAGGCCGACGGTCTCGATGACCTCCAGCGCGTGGCGGCGCGCCGTCTGCCGGGGCACGCCGCGCTGCCGCGGGCCGAAGGTGACGTTCTCCCGCACCGTGAGCCAGGGGAAGAGGCCGTAGTCCTGGAAGACCACCCCGCGCTCGGACCCGGGGCCGGTGACCGGCCGGCCCCCCACCTCGACCACGCCGGAGGTCTGCGACTCGAAGCCGGCGAGGATGCGCAGCAGCGTGCTCTTGCCGCAGCCGCTCGCCCCCACCACCGCGACGAACTCGCCGGGGGCGACCTCCAGGTCGACGTCCGCCACGGCCTCGACGTCGGGCTCGCCCCGGCGTCCCGGGTAGCGCTTGCCGACACCGTCCAGCACCACCCCGCCCGCCTGGGCGTGCCGCGTCACCCGGGTCAGCGCGGAGCGCGCCCGGGACCTCATGCCCGCACCAGCGGGCGACGACCGAAGAGCAGCCCCAGACCTCGCACCAGGACGCGGTCGGAGAGGAAGCCGGCGAGCCCGATCACGATCATCCCGACCACCACCCGGTCGGTGCGCACCTGCTCGCGGGCCAGCGTGATCATCGCGCCCAGCCCGGTGTCGATGCCGTTGGCCTCGCCCAGGACGAGGATGACCCAGGCCAGGCCGAGCCCGATGCGCAGCCCGCTCACGATGCCCGGCGTCGCCGCCGGGACCACCACCTTGAGCAGGATCCCCCACCCGCTGGTGCCGAGCATCCGCCCGGCCTCGACCATCCGCGGCGGGACCTCCTTCACCGCGGCGAGCGTGTTGAGCAGGATCGGGAAGAAGGCCGAGAGCGTGATCAGGAAGACCGTGGCCTGGTTGCCGAAGCCGATGATCAGCAGCACGAGCGGGACCCACGCCGTCGCGGGGATCGGGCGGAACAGGTTGACCGCCGGGTCGAGGGCGGCGTTGACCCACACGAAGCGGCCCATCAGCACCCCCAGCGGGACGCCGATCGCCGTCGCCAGGCCGAAGCCCGCCAGCACGCGGCTGGTCGAGGCCCCGAGGTGCTCCCACAGCGCCGCGGAGTAGGCGTCGTCGTAGAGACCGCCGAAGGCGAAGTCCCACAGCAGCCGCGCGACCTCGACCGGCGGCGGCAGGAAGGCCATCTTGATGCCGAAGACGAGCACCCACTGACCGCGGACCCCGAGGTCCCAGAGCAGCACGATCAGCAGCAGCACGCCCACGCCGAGGGCGGCACGCAGCGCGGCGTCGGTGCGGCCGCCCCGGCGACCGGCGGTGAGGGACGCCACGTCAGGAGTCGCTGGGCTCGTCGCGGGACGCGAACGACGTGTCGACCACGTCGCCGACCTCCGGCGCCTCGGGGATCATCCCGAGCCGTGCCATCTGCGCCGCCAGGTTGCCGATCTGCTCCTCGTAGGTCGGCGAGAGGTCGGAGCGCAGCCAGAAGTTCTCCAGCGCCGTGCTGAAGACCTCCTCGTCGCCGCCGTACTCCTCGACCATGTCGGGCAGCCAGTCGTCCTGGTTCTCCGACATGAAGGTCGTGGCGGCGGCATGGGTGTCGACCACCTGCTGCACCAGCTCGGGGTCCTCCTCGATCTGCTCCCCCGTCGACAGCAGCGCGATGTTGAGCCGCCCGATCTCGGTGGAGTAGGGATCGGCGATCGAGGTGCCGCCGTTCGCCAGCGCCAGCGAGACCCCGATCTCGGGGGCGGCGAAGGCGTCGATCTGCCCGGTCTGGAAGGCGTTGAAGAACTCCGGGGCGGTCAGCGAGACCAGGTCGAGGTCGTCCACGTCGACGCCCGCCTCCTCCAGCACCAGCTGGAAGGCGACGTACTGCGAGCTGGACTCGAGGTAGCCGACCTTGGCGCCGACCAGGTCCTCGACCGAGCTCATGCCCTCGCCGCCGACGATGCCGCTGCCGCCGTCGGCGGCCGCGGCGACCACCTTGATGTCACGGCCGCCCGCAGCGCCGGCGATGGTGGCGGTGATGCTGCCGACCGCGAAGTCGATCGACCCGCTCAGCAGGGCGTCGTTGAGCGCGGGGGCGGTCTCGAGGGCGACCGCCTCGAAGGTCACGTCCTCCGCGCCGGCCTCCTCCGCGAAGCGCTCGTAGAGGTACGGCGCGTAGAAGTGCGGCTGACCACGGAGCGTGCCGACCTTGACGACCGTGCCGCCGTCGTCCGCGGCCTCACCCCCGCCGGTCGAGCAGGCGCCGAGGACGAGCGCGAGCAGGGCGACGAGGAGAGCGAGGGGGGTCCGGTGGGCAGGACGGCGGGTCCGAGACGGGGTGGGCATGGCGGCACCCTGCGTGCTCGGCGTTACGGGACCGTGTGCGCGACGTTGCGCGGGTGTCACCTCGCTCGGGGGCTGCCGAGCAGCCCGGTCGAGGCCTACGCTCGGGACGTGACCGGCCAGCTCCTGGAGCGGGAGCGCGAGCTCGAGGCCCTGCTCGCCGCCACGCGGGCGGGTGCGTCCGGCGCGGGCGCGGTCGTGCTGCTGCACGGCGAGGCCGGCATCGGGAAGTCGACGCTGGTGGAGGAGTTGCGGCTGCGGGTCGAGGACGACGTCGTGCCCGGCCGTGTCCTGGTCGGCCACTGTGACGACCTCGCGACCCCGCGGCTGCTCGGACCGCTGCGCGACCTGGTGCCGGTGGTGGGCGCGGCGCTGGCCGTCGCGCTGCGCGGCGACGACCGCGACCGGCAGCTGGCGGCCCTGGTCGAGGAGCTCTGCTGGCCGGGGCACCCCACGGTGCTCGTCGTCGAGGACGCCCACTGGGTCGACGAGGCCACGCTCGACGTGCTGCGGGTGCTGGTGCGACGTCTCGAGGGGCTGCCCGCGGTGCTGGTGCTGACCTACCGCGAGGTCGACCGCCGTCATCCGCTGCACCGGCTGCTGGCGGCCGCGCACCGCGGCCGGTGCACGGACCTCCCCCTGGCGCCGCTCACCGCCCCCGCCGTGGCGGCCCTGGGCGGCGACGCGGAGCTGCACCGGACCACCGGCGGCAACCCCTTCTTCGTCCACGAGGTCCTCGCGCACGGCGGCGGCGTGCCGGCCAGCGTGGTGGAGTCGGTGCTGGCCCGGCTCGACCACCTCTCCCCCGCCGCCCGCGCCGCCGTCGAGCAGCTCTCGGTGCTCACCGCGCCCGCGACCCGGGAGGTCGTCGACGACCTCGTCGCCGGCGGCTTCGACGCGCTGGCTCCCGCGGAGGAGCACGGACTGCTCTCGGTCGCGCCGAGCCGTGTCTCCTTCCGCCACGAGCTCACCCGGCGCGCGGTCGTCGACGCGCTGCCTGCGGCGCGCCGCGCGGCCTGCCACGCGGCCGCGCTCACCTCGCTCGACCGCCCCGGCGCCGACGTGGCGATGCTGGTGCACCACGCCGTCGGTGCGGGCGACGCCGAGACCGTGGTGCGGCTGGGCCCGGGTGCAGCCCGGGCCGCGGCCGCGGCCGGGGCCCACCTCCAGGCGGCCGCGCACTACCGCGCCGTGCTCGAGCACCGCGGGCTGGTCGAGCGGGAGCTCGGCGACGCGGGGCTCGCCGAGCTGCTCCAGGAGTCAGCCATCGAGGGGTACGCCGTCGGCGACGGCGACCGGGTGGCGCTCGACGACCAGGTCGAGGCGGTGGGGCTGCGCCGACGGCTGGGCGACCAGCAGGAGCTCGGCACCGCGCTGCGGTGGCTCTCGCGGATCGCCTGGTGGTGCGGTGACGTCCGCCTCGCGGCGCGCGCCGGATCCGAGGCGGTGACCCTGCTCGACCGTCACGGCACCACGGCGCAGCAGGCACTCGCCCACAGCAACCTCTCGCAGCTCGCGGTGCTGGGCACCCGGCTGGCCCAGGCCCAGACGCACGCCCGCCGCGCCATCGAGCTCGCGCGGGAGGCGGGCGACCCCGTCGTCGAGCTGCACGCGGTCAACAACCTGGGGCTCGCGCGCTGGAAGGCCGGCGAGGACGACGGCCGCGCGCTGCTCGAGGAGTCGCTGCACTCCGCCCTGCGCCTCGACGCCCACGAGCACGCCATCCGCGCCTACTGCAACCTGGCCTGGCAGTGCCTGGCGACGGCCCTCCTCGACGACGCGACGGCGTACCTCGACGAGGCGCTGATGCACGCCGAGCGTGCCGAGCACGTGGCCTTCGCGCGCTACCTGTCGGTGGAGAAGGCGATGGTCGCCGTGGCCCGGAGCGAGTGGGACGCCGCGCGCGAGCTGGCGGCCGCGGGCCGCGACACGACGCTGCCGATCCGGTGCGGCGCCGTCACGGTGCTGGCCCAGGTCGCGCTCCGCACGGGAGACCCGGCCGCCGACGCCCTCGTCGACGAGGCGTGGAGCATCGCCGCCACCCTCGACGAGGTGCAGCGCACGGGACCGGCGGCGGTGGTCCTCGCCGAGCGAGCGCTGCTGCGCGGCGACGGCTCGGGCCGGACCGAGGTCACGCGGGTCCGCGACGAGGCGGCGGGGTGGGGCTACCTCGCCTTCGTCGAGCAGCTGGACTGGTGGCGGGCGGCGGCGTACGACGAGGGCGGTCGTGACTGGAGCGCCGAGGCAGCGGCGATGGAGTCGCGCGGCTACCGCTACGAGGCGGCGCTCGCCCTCTCGCTCGTCCCGCGGGCCGACGCCCGGGCCGAGGCGCTGCGGCGGCTCGACGCCCTCGGCGCCCGGCCACTGGCCGACCGGGTGCGCCGGGGGCTGCTGCGCGACGGCGTCGCCGCGGTGCCGCGCGGGCCACGCCCGGAGACGCGGGCCCACCCCGCCGGGCTGACGCCGCGGCAGGTGGAGGTGCTCTCGCTGCTGGCCGAGGGCTGCACCAACGCCGACATCGCGGCCCGGCTGGTGCTCTCGGTGCGCACCGTCGACCACCACGTGACGGCGGTGCTGCACAAGTGCGGCGCGACGACCCGGCGCGAGGCGGTCGCCCTCGCACGGGAGCAGGGGTGGGTCGCCGCGACGGCCCGGGATGGGTAGGGCGCCGGCCCGACCTGGGTGGTCGCCACCGATGCCGGCCGCGCGGAGCCGGCCGTAGGAAGGAGGGAGCCCAGGACCGGACCACCGGAAGGAAGCCCCATGACCACCACCACGACCGACAGCGCCGACCGCGCCCTGAAGGACCGCCACCGCGCCATGTGGGCGCTCGGCGACTACCCCGCCGTCGCCCGCGACGTCATCGCCGACCTCGGGCCCGTGCTCGTCGAGGCCGTCGGCGTGCACGACGGCTGCCGCGTGCTCGACGTGGCCGCGGGCAGCGGCAACGCCGCCCTCCCGGCGGCCCGCGCCGGGGCCGCGGTGGTCGCCTCCGACCTCACGCCCGAGCTGCTCGACGTGGGTCGCCGGCTCGCCGAGGCCGAGGGCCTGACGCTGGAGTGGCAGGAGGCCGACGCCGAGCACCTGCCTCACGCCGCCCACTCCTTCGACGCCGTCATCTCCTGCGTCGGCGTGATGTTCGCCCCCCACCACCAACAGGCGGCCGACGAGCTGGTGCGGGTGTGCCGCCCGGGCGGGTCGCTGGGTCTGGTCAGCTGGACGCCGGCAGGCTTCATCGGGCGCCTCTTCGCCACCATGAGGCCGTACGTCGCCGCCCCGCCGCCCGGCGTCAGCCCGCCGCCGCTGTGGGGCGACGAGCAGCACGTGCGCGACCTGCTCGGCGACCGCGTCGCCGACGTCCGGGCGGAGCGTCGTCGGCTCCGCGTCGACGCCTTCGCCCGGCCGGAGGACTTCCGCGACTTCTTCAAGGCCGCCTACGGCCCCACGATCGCGGCGTACCGCGGCCTGGCCGACGACCCCGACCAAGTCGCCGAGCTCGACGCGGCCCTCGCGGACCTCGCCCGGGACGCGATGGACGCCGACGGCGTCATGGCGTGGGAGTACCTGCTGGTGGTCGCCCGCGTCGTGTGACGCCCACCCGTCGCGGGGCGGGCCTCAGGTGAGCTTGCCGTCGAGCACCGTGGCCCGCCCGCGCAGGAAGGTCGCGACGACGCGACCTGGCAGCTCGCGCCCGGCGTACGGCGTGTTGCGCGAGAGCGAGGCCGTGTCGGCCGGGTCGACCACGCGGGTGGTGGCGGCGTCGTAGAGCACGACGTTGGCCGGCTCCCCCACCTCGATCGGCCTGCCGTGCCCGGCGAGGCGGCCGATGCGGGCCGGGGCGTAGGACATCCGCTCGGCCACGCCCGTCCAGTCGAGGGCGCCGGTGTCGACGATGGTCTGCTGCACGATCGAGAGCGCGGTCTCGAGGCCCAGCATGCCGAAGGCGGCGGCCGGCCACTCGCAGTCCTTGTCCTCGTGCGGGTGGGGCGCGTGGTCGGTCGCGACGATGTCGATGGTGCCGTCGGCGAGCCCCGCCCGCAGCGCCTCGACGTCGGAGGCGGAGCGCAGCGGCGGGTTGACCTTGTAGATAGGGTCGTAGGTGGCGGCGAGCTCGTCGGTGAGCAGCAGGTGGTGCGGGCAGGCCTCGGCGGTGACGTCCCAGCCCTTGCTCTTGGCCCAGCGCACGATCTCGACCGAGCCGGCGGTGGAGACGTGGCAGACGTGGAGCCGGGAGCCGACGTGGGCCGTGAGCAGGCAGTCGCGGGCGATGATCGCCTCCTCGGCGACCGCAGGCCAGCCCTGCAGGCCGAGCCGACCGGAGAGCTCGCCCTCGTTCATCTGCGCGCCCTCGGTGAGCCGGGGCTCCTGCGCGTGCTGGGCGACGACGCCGTCGAAGGCCTTGACGTACTCCAGCGCCCGGCGCATCAGCACCGGGTCGGCGACGCAGTGGCCGTCGTCGGAGAAGACGCGCACGCGCGCCGCGGAGTCGGCCATCGCGCCGAGCTCGGCCAGCCGCTCGCCTCCCAGCCCGACCGTGACCGCGCCGACGGGCTGCACGTCGCAGTAGCCCGCCTCCGTGCCCAGGCGCCAGACCTGCTCCACCACCCCGGCCGTGTCGGCGACCGGCGCGGTGTTGGCCATGGCGTGCACCGCGGTGAAGCCGCCCATCGCCGCCGCCCGGGTGCCGGTCTCGACGGTCTCGGCGTCCTCCCGGCCCGGCTCGCGCAGGTGGGTGTGCAGGTCGACGAGGCCCGGGAGGGCGACCAAGCCCTCCGCGTCGACGACCTCGGCGCCCGCGGCCGACAGCCCCGGGCCGACCTCGGCCACGACGCCGTCGCGCAGGACGAGGTCGGTGGGCTCGCCGCCGAGGACGCGCGCGCCCCTGACGACGTACGTGCTGGTCTGGGGGCTCATGCCTCTCCACCTCCGCTGGGTCGATCCTCGGCTCCGCCGATCGCTGCCTCGGACCCTCCGAGCAGCAGGTAGAGCACGGCCATCCGCACGGCCACGCCGTTGGTCACCTGCTCGACGATGACCGACCTGTCGGAGTCGGCGACGTCGGCGGTGATCTCCATGCCGCGGATCATCGGGCCGGGGTGCATCACGATGGCGTGGTCCTGCAGCGTCGCCATCCGCCGGGCGTCGAGCCCGTAGCGGCGGCTGTACTCGCGGACGCTGGGGAAGAAGGCGGCGTTCATCCGCTCGCGCTGCACCCGCAGCATCATCACGACGTCGGCCTTCGGCAGCACCGCGTCGAGGTCGTAGGACGTCTCGACGCCCCAGCCCTCGATGCCCAGGGGCAGCAGCGTGGGCGGCGCCACGAGCGTCACCTCGGCGCCCAGCGTGCGCAGCAGCAGCGCGTTGGAGCGCGCCACCCGGCTGTGCAGCACGTCGCCGACGATCGCCACCCGTCGCCCGTCGAGCGGGCCGAGGTGCCGGGTCATGGTGAAGGCGTCGAGCAGCGCCTGGGTCGGGTGCTCGTGGGTGCCGTCGCCGGCGTTGACCACGCTGCTGCGCGACCACCCGGCGTGCGCCAGCAGGTGCGGCGCCCCGCTGGCCCAGTGGCGGCACACGACGGCGTCGGCGCCCATCGCCTCGAGCGTGAGCGCGGTGTCCTTGAGCGACTCGCCCTTGGAGAGCGAGGAGCCCTTGGCCGAGAAGTTGATGACGTCGGCCGAGAGCCGCTTGGCCGCCGCCTCGAAGGAGATGCGGGTGCGGGTGGAGTCCTCGAAGAAGAGGTTGACCACGGTGCGCCCGCGCAGGGCGGGCAGCTTCTTGATCGGGCGGTCGGCCAGCGAGCGCATCTCCTCGGCGGTGTCGAGCACCAGCTGGGCGTCGTCGCGGGTCAGGTCGCCCGCGGAGAGCAGGTGGCGCCTCACCGGATCGTCACCCCGTCGTGGCCGTCGGACTCCTGCAGCCGGACCGCGACCTTCTCGACCAGCGAGGTCGGGAGGTTCTTGCCGACGAAGTCGGCGCGGATCGGCAGCTGCCGGTGGCCGCGGTCGACGAGCACGGCGAGCTGCACCGCCTCGGGGCGGCCGATGTCGTTCATCGCGTCCAGGGCGGCGCGGATGGTGCGGCCAGAGAAGAGCACGTCGTCGACGAGCACCACGGTGCGGCCGTCGAGTCCCTGCGTGGGGATGTCGGTGTGCATCAGCGCGCGGGCCGGGCGCAGCCGGAGGTCGTCGCGGTACATCGTCACGTCGAGGGACCCGACGGGGACGTCGACGTCCTCGACCCGCGACATGATCGCGGCGACGCGCTGGGCGAGGTGGACGCCGCGGGTCGGGATGCCGAGCAGCAGCAGTCCCTCGGAGCCCTTGTTGCGCTCCAGGATCTCGTGGGAGATGCGGGTCAGCGCCCGGTCGATGTCACGGGCGTCGAGGACGACGCGGCCGGGCTCGGGGCCGGGGTCGGAGCCTCCGCCCGAACCCTCGTCGGGGCCGTCGGTCTCAGGTGGCGCAGCGCTCACGCCGACCTCCTTCTCCGCCTCACGGGACGGCTCGTTAAAGGATGTCTGCCGGGGCCCGACCCTAGCAGCGGGCGGCGGCCTGTCAGGATCGGCGCGTGCGTGTGTCTCGGGGCCTGGCCGGTGTGCTCGGGGTCCTCACCGCGACGGGGTGGGCGGCCAACCACTTCTCGGCCACCATCCCCGTCTTCGTCGACGACCGCGGACTCTCGGTCGCGCTGCTGGACGCCGTCTTCGGCATCTACGCGCTGGGGCTGCTGCCCGGCCTGGTGACGGGCGGCTCGCTCTCCGACCGGGTCGGGCGGGCGCGGGTGGTGCTCCCCGGCGCCCTGCTGGCCGCCGTCGGCACGGTGGTGCTGCTCTCGTGGCACGACCCGGCGGGCCTCCTCCTCGGGCGCTTCGTGGTCGGGCTCGGTGCGGGGCTCACCTTCGGCGCGGGCACGGCCTGGGCCGCCGACCTCGGGGGTACGACGGGCACGGTGCTGGCGGGCGTCTTCCTCACGGCCGGCTTCGGCGTCGGTCCGCTCACCTCCGGGGCGCTGGCCCAGTGGGCTCCCGGTCCGCTGGTCACGCCCTTCGCCCTCTCGCTGGTGCTCTCGCTGGCCGCGGTGGCCGTGGCCTGGCGCGTCAGCGTGCCGGTCTCGGGACGCCCCCACGGCGACGCCGGACCGGCGTCGCCCGCCCCGCACCAGTCGGCGCGCGCCGCGCTCACCTGGTCGCTGCCCGTGGCGGTCGTGGTCTTCGGCAGCGCCACCGTGGCCCTGGTGACCCTCACCCCCCGGCTCCCCGCGGGGGTCGACGGCCCGTTCCTCTTCGGCGTCTCGGCGATCCTCTCGCTGGGCGGCGGGGTCGGCGTGCAGGCCCTCGCCCGCCAGCGGGGCTGGGGCCCGCGCTCGGGCGTGGCCGGGTTGCTCGCCTCCGCGCTCGGCTTCGGCCTGGTGGCCGCCGGTGGCGAGCAGGTCGGCGTCCCGCTCTTCGTGGTGGTGTGCGTCGTCATGGGCGTGGCCTACGGTCTCTGCCTGCGCGAGGGGCTCCTCGACGTCGAGACCCTCGCGCCCCCCGCCCGTCGCGGGCTCCTGACCGGGGTCTTCTACGTCGCCACCTACCTCGGCTTCGGGCTCCCGCTGCTGCTCACGCTCCTCGACCCGTACGCCGGCGTGGTGCTGCCCGCCGCCGGCTTCGCCGTCCTCGCGCTCGCCCTCGCCGCGTGCCGCGGCGTCCAGCTCCGCGGGGGGCACCCCGCACGCGCATGACGGTGTCGGCGCCGGCTGGCAGGATCGCCGCATGATGGATCACGTCGGCGTCCAGTGCGACGACCTCGCTGCGTCGCGCCGCTTCTACGAGCACGTGCTGGAGCCGCTCGGCTTCCACGTGATGATCGACCACGAGGTGGCGCTCGGCTTCGGCGACGGCACCCATCCGCGCTTCTGGATCGGTGAGCGCACCGACGAGCAGCCCAACCGACCCAGCCACCTCGCCTTCGAGGCGCCGTCGCGCGGCGCGGTCGTCGCCTTCTACCAGCGCGCCGTCGACCTCGGCCTGGAGAGCCTGCACGAGCCCCGGGTGTGGCCGGAGTACCACCCGGGCTACTACGGCGCCTTCGTGCGCGATCCCGACGGCAACAACGTCGAGGCCGTCCACCACACCGTCGAGCCCGCGTGAGCACGGGCACGCAGCACTCGGCCACCGACCCGCGCAACGAGTCGGTCCTGGTCTGGGTCGACGGCGCGCTGGTCCCGCGCGCCGAGGCGACGGTCTCGGTCTTCGACTCCGGCTTCGTGCTGGGTGACGGCGTGTGGGAGGGGCTGCGGGTGGTCGGTGGCCATCCCGTCTTCCTCGAGGCCCACCTCGACCGCCTGGAGCAGGGCGCGCGGGCACTACTGATCGACCTGCCGCCACGCCCCGAGCTGGTCGACGCGATCTACCGGACGCTCCGCGCCAACGAGATGACCGACGGCGTGCACCTGCGCCTCATGGTCAGCCGCGGCGTCAAGGCGACGCCCTACCAGGACCCCCGCGTCACGATCGGCCCCCCGACCGTGGTCGTGGTCGCGGAGCACAAGGTCGCCTCGCCGGAGACGGCCGCCGACGGCATCACGCTCTTCACCACCCACGTGCGGCGCGCGCACCCCGACACCCTCGACCCGCGGCTCAACGCCCACTCCAAGCTCAACGACGTCACGGCCTGCATCCAGGCCTACACCGCCGGCGCCGACGAGGCGCTGATGCTGGACCCCGACGGCTTCGTCGCGACCTGCAACAGCACCCACTTCTTCGTCGTCACGCGCGCCGGCGAGCTCTGGACCTCCGACGGCCGCTACTGCTTGCACGGCATCACCCGGGCCAACGTGCTCGAGGTCGCCCGAGACGCCGGCATCCCCACGCACGAGCGCACCTTCAGCCTCACCGACGTCTACGACGCCGCCGAGGCCTTCGTCACCGGCACCTTCGCCGGCGCGGTGCCGGTCCGGCTCGTCGACGGCCGGGTGATCGGCCGGGGCCTGCCCCACGAGGGCGGCCGCGGCCCCGTCACCGCCCGCGTCCAGGAGCTGTACGCCGCCCACGTCGCGGCCGACGTCGCACGCCGGTCATGACCGCGGCCGCCACCGTGCGCGTCGCGATGTGGAGCGGTCCCCGCAACATCTCCACCGCGATGATGCGCTCCTGGGAGAACCGGCCCGACACGGTCGTGGTCGACGAGCCCCTCTACGCGGCGTACCTCCAGGCCACCGGGCTCGAGCACCCCGGGCGCGACGCCGTGCTCGCCTCCCAGCCCACCGACTGGCGCGACGCCGTCGCGGCGCTGGCCGACCCCGTCGACGCCCCCGTGCACTACGCCAAGCACATGACCCACCACCTGCTGCCCGACATGCCGCTCGGATGGGTCGCCGACCTCCGCAACGTGCTGCTGATCCGCGACCCCCGTGAGGTGGTGGCGTCCTACGTCCGCTCCCGCGAGGCGTGCGAGCCCGACGACATCGGACTCCTGCAGCAGGTCCGCCTCTTCCACCACCTCGGCGGCGACGTCCCCGTCATCGACGCCACCGACTTCCTGCGCGACCCCGAGACGCACCTGCGCTGGCTCTGCGACTGGCTCGGGCTCGACTTCACCGAGCAGATGCTGCACTGGCCCGCCGGCCCCCGCGACTCCGACGGCGTGTGGGCGCCGTACTGGTACGACGCCGTGCTCGCCTCCACCGGCTTCGCGCCGTACCAGCCCCGCGAGGTCTCGCTCAGCCCCCACGACGCCGCCGTCGCCCAGACCTGCCTCCCGGCGTACGACGAGCTCCACGCCCACCGCCTCCACCTCTAGCCGGTCGCGCCGGCGTCGGGCATGGCCGAGGCTCAGGGCTGCCGGTCGAGCCTGTCGAGACCCCGTACGCCGCCCACCCACCCGTACCTCGGGTGGTCGAGGAGGTCGCGCAGCGACCGTCTCGAGACCCCGTCACTCGTCCAGACGGCTTGTCCACAGACTGTAGAACACCTGTTCGATTGTCAGTGAAGCGGCGTAGAATCCCCTCATGGAGCCCAGCCCCCACCACCCCAAGCGCCAGGTCCTCGACGTCCTCGTCGCCGCCCGCGCCGAGGAGCACGAGGTGCAGGTCCGGCAGTTGCGGCTCGCGCTGGAGTGGGCGCTGCTGCACCCCGCTGCAGACGGTGCGGCGTACGCCGGCTGGGGTGACGACGGCCTCGTCCTGGGCGACGGTGTCGGCGGCCCGATCCCGCTGGCCGGGGACGGCGCACCGCTCGTCGCCGCGGCCGCGCCCCTGGAGCTGGCTGCCGCGCTGGGGCGTCCGGCCGAGCACGCCCAGCAGCTGC
>NZ_JOJN01000018.1 GCF_000720335.1 Nocardioides aequoreus
CGGAACTCCGGCGGATAGGGACGAGGCATGGCTCTCAGCCTTTCGTGAAGGCCGTCAGTTAGCCACCAAATCTGGAACCCAGGATGTAGGTCAGGTCAACCTGTCACCTGATCGTGCAGCAGACCCGTCCTTTGCGACAGATCAGGTGTTGTCTGCCCGGCGTGGGTGCTGTCCCTCCGCGAAAAGCGCCCGGCTCACCCTCATCGCGGCATGAATACCCTCCCACCCCTTGTCGCTGACGTGTTGTTCCCAATCCAACTCATGGACACGCTCTCGGCTTATGAAGTAGTAGGGATGCTCACGAGAAACAACTCCTCGTTGTGTTATGTACCAGCCCTCGACAAGCTCGATAAGGTGGGTGAGGTACTCGCTCCCTGAGTTAAGGGTCTGCGATCGATAGCGAGCCGCGTGTTCAAGTGCCTCAGCCGACTCTTGAACGTTCTTGGTCGGGAGGAAAAGGCCAGTGCCTAGGTGGACGCCGAGACCTCTCATCGCCTCCTCAAGAGCCGAGAAAGCGTCGATGGTCGCAACGCCGGCCTCCCACGCAAAGTCAGAGAGCGCGACACCTCCATCCTCCTCGATCCGGATCACGGCGTTACCGTCCCCATCGAGAACGAAGCGGAGGTGTACTGACGTCTCCCAAACGGGGCTGCGGAAGCCCTCTGGCGACACGAGCCCTGACTCAATGCCAAGTCTCAACGCCGCCAGCATCGTGTCTCGTGTGCCCTGCTGGCCCCAGTCTCGGTAGACCTGTAGCTCCTGGCCGAGAGCCCGCATCTGTCGGTCGAGCAGCAGGTGTTCGACCTCATCCGTGGTATTGCCGCGATCGGTCGTAGTGCCGCGCTCGTCACCCTGGACTGCTGCTGCAGGCTCCCCTTCGCTGGCAGTCCGAAAACGCGACGTCGCGCGAAACGTCTCGATGTCGCTATACGGCAACTCATCTGGGCCGACCTCGCCTGGCTCGAAGATTGGTCTTTCGATCTCCGTGCCGCCGTGAGCCACGGGTCCAACTTCCAACAGAAGGACGCCTTCGCGGACGTGGAAGTGGGGGTCGATCTCCGCCCGCACCAGATCGGAGAACCAGTTGGCGATTCGAGTCATCTCGAAGGTGAGGTTGGCGAGCAGATTGACGTGTGCGAGGAAGTCCGCCAGGTCATCGCCGTAGTTCGGATTGAAGCCGCCCGTTTTGTACCAGGGCGCCACGCGGATGTATGGGTTCTCGCTCTCAGGGTCAGCAACCTCTGTGTGGTTGTCGTTGAAGGTGTTGAGCAGATCTACAACCACGCGGCCCATCGACTCAAGTGATCTCCTGATCTCTGGATGGCCAACAGGAAAGATGCGTCCTAGCAGCCACGCCGAGAACCCATGAAGATCAGCGAGCACACTGGACGGCAGGACGTGGGTGGTCCTGACGAGGCCGCCGTATGCCGCGTCCCACGACGCGAAGTGGAGTCGCGACGCCACCTCGTCCACCAATTCCTGCCAAAGTGAGTCTGCGGTCACGTGTTCGTTTAGGGTCAAGTTGGTCACCGGCGCAATGAGCACCTCGGCCACTTGCCTACGGAGGATCAAGAAGCTCTCGTCACCCGCCGAAGAGGGTCGAACGATGCTTGAGTGGTCGCCCGGAACCGTCTCAACTACCGACCAAAACGCCTTTGCTGAATCTGGTGTGACGATCCCGTCGGTGGCGCCGGCCACCGCGATCACTTTGAGGTCCGCCAGAGGAGCGGTCGGCGTCTGCATGTAGCGGACGACGGACCGAATGGACTGCAACGTCGGCCCATCTAAGGGCGCGAGCGACTTGGCCTGCGCATGCTTCGAAAAGAAGACGCGGCGAATACGCAGCCCGAAGCTTGAGCCGAAATGGGGACAGGCGTACAACAACAGCAGTCGGACAGTTGGGCCACCCCACCCCTGTTGTCTTACGAGATGCTCGGCCACCATCCGTAGTGCTACCAGACCGCCTTGACTGTGCGTCGCTAGGACCACCTCGGGCTCAACTACGGAGTACCTGAGGTAGGTGCGGAGGCTATCTGCCACGTCATCGAGCGTTGGGGTGACCGTAGTCAGACCTCGCGTCAACACCTTCGAGCTGTAGGAGAAGCGGTAGACGGTCGCATCCTTCAATGACGGATCCTCTGACGCGAGTGTGCCCATCTCGTCCCAGACGTCCGTGGACGAGAAAAGACCGTGCACGAGCACGACCGCTACCTTCCGCCTCGGACTGTCAAGCGAAGGTTGCTCCGTCTGCGGCATGGTGCAATCCGACCACAATGCGTTACTCGCAGTGATCATCACACGCTCGCCGTCCCTGATAGCTCCTGGCACGAGCAACCTCGTCAACACAGGAGCACGCCATGCAGGTGACCACCGAGAACCTACACTTCTCCCCGGACAAAATCTCTCGGAAGTGCGCTTAGGCTGAGACCGGTTTGACCGCGACGGACTGTGGCTTCTGAACGCCCTATCGTGCGCACCTCCTACGAATGCGCCATCGGTTCGCTACCTTGCCCACGACCGCCTGGGCGCCGAGGTTGCCCTCCCCGCCGAGCCGCCAGACGTGCGCGGCGCGTCAGTTGTCGTGCCTGGTTGTCAGATTGGTTGTCAAACCCCCTGACGGATGCAGAAAGCCGCTTCCCAGTCAATCGGGAAACGGCTTCTGACCTGCGGTTTCACTTGTAGCGGGGGCAGGATTTGAACCTGCGACCTCTGGACCTCCAGCGCGTGCGCGTTCCGCCGCTGGATCCTTTGACCTCACTTGCCGATGTGTGCTCTGACCTGCGCAGACGCGCACCACCCAGCGTGTCGACTCCAGAACTTCTTGACGATGTCTGCTCGGATCAGACGGCTTGCGCTGGCGTTTTCGGGACATAAGCGCGGCGTGGCTCGAATCGCAGTCGGGCCCGGAGAATGAGCCATGATTCCTGCCTGTTCATGCCCAACTAAGATCGGCGGCATGCGGGACCTCCGAGCACCGGCCGGGACACGCGGTGCGCGCTACGCGCTGGCCGCTGTGGCCGTCGCGCTGTTCGGCCTTCTATCGATGCACGGTTGGGGATCTCACACCGGCGCTCACACCATGGGAGCAACATCCCCGAGCGCGAATATCATGATCGCCGCAAGCGGCCCCATCAGTCATGACCACTCCGGGCCAGCGGCCAGTGAGCCGGATACCTCCGAACCGATCGTCGCGGGTCATCCAGCGGGAATGAGCTCCGAGGAGCCCGTCGGCGAGAACGGTGCGGGGCTTCTTGGCCTCTGCCTAGCCGTGCTGGCCGGCCTCCTGCTGCTGGGGATCGCTCTGCTGCTCGCAAGTCGGGGCGTCCGCATCCCCCGTACCTTGCTGCCAGCGTGGCAGCCTCCGCGGTTCATCGGGCGAGACCGTGACCCGCCGAGCCTCCGCATGCTCTGTGTGATCCGCTGCTGACAGGCGTCCGCCACGAGCGTCCGACCCGGGCGACTCGGGGCTTTCGCCTTCCCAGACACTGATCACACAGATGGAGAAACACTCATGCGCAAGTCGCTGATCACTGCCGTCGTGACAGCCTCGCTGTTCACCCTCGCCGCCTGCGGCAACGAGGACGACACTGGCACCGCTGGCGGGCACAACGAGGCCGACGTCACTTTCGCCCAGGAGATGATCCCCCACCACCAGCAGGCCATCGAGATGGCCGACCTCGCCGAATCACGCGCTGAAAGCCAGGAGGTCAAGGACCTCGCCACCGACATCGAGGCAGCCCAAGGCCCCGAGATCGAGACCATGACCGGCTGGCTGGAATCTTGGGGCGAGGACGTCCCGGACGACGGAATGTCGGGCATGGATCACGGCGACATGTCGTCCGACGACATGGGCGGAATGATGACGGAAGACGAGATGGCCGACCTCGAGACGGCCGCCGGAGCGGAGTTCGACCAGATGTTCCTCGCCATGATGATCGAGCACCACGAGGGTGCGATCGAGATGGCCAAGACCGAGCAGTCCGAGGGCGAGTTCCCCGAGGCCGTCGACATGGCCAAGGAGATCGAGACGACGCAGGCGGAGGAGATCCAGACGATGCAGAACCTGCTGAAGCCCTGATCTCGATCCCGGTGCCGGGCAGGACGGAGTTACTCCGCTGCCCGGCACCACCAGACACCTCGGAGCCACCGCCTTGAAACGATCCAACCTTCCCCTAGCTGCCGTCCTCGTCGGCGCCGCTCTCCTCACCGGAGCCTGCTCCCAAGACACCTCCACGACTGCACCGCCCAGTGAGGACCCCGGCCTCGGCCACATCCATGGTCTCGGCGTCGACCCGGCCGACGACAGCCTCTACGTCGCCACCCACTTTGGGCTCTTCCGCGTCAAGAGCGATGGAGAGCCCAGCCGGGTTGCCGACCGCTACCAGGACACGATGGCGTTCACGGTCGTGGGTCCTGGCCACTTCCTCGGGAGCGGGCACCCGGACTTGCGCGAGGACCTGCCCGCACACCTGGGACTGATCGAGTCGACCGATGCCGGAGAGAGCTGGACGCCGCTGGCTCTCCAAGGCGAGGCGGACTTTCACATCCTCGAACCCGCCGGCGACGCCCTCTACGCATACGACGCGACCTCCGGCCGCCTGCTGCGAACCGTGGACCGGAAGAACTTCGACGAGGTGTTCCAAGGTCCGCTGATCAGCGTCGCGGCGGTCGATGGGAGCGTCGCGCTGATCGCGACCGACGGCAACGGCCAACTCCACAGCATCGACGCCATCTCCGGGGAGACCCGAGAACTCGGCGGTCCGAGCACGATGTACCTCGACACCACTCCGGACGGGAACCTGGCCGGTATCGACCCCGACGGCGTCGTCCGGGTCAGCACCGACACCGGCCGAACCTGGCGCGAGGTCGGCTCAATCGAGGGCCAACCGGCCGCATTCACCATCAGCGCCCAGGGCTGGTTCGCCGCGACCGAAACGGCCGTCTACCGGTCCACCGATGACGGCGACACATGGACCCGCGTCCTGTGATCGTCCAGGGACGATGAGTAACCGCTGAGCCACGCATCGACGCGCGAGTTCCCATCGCGCGCCGCGGCGTGCCACGAGAGGGCTCACCGGCCTGGCGGTGCTGGCAACGACCGCCGCCGTGGCTGTGCCCGCCGCGTTCCTCATCCCCGGCGCAACG
This sequence comes from Nocardioides aequoreus, assembly GCF_000720335.1. Classification (GTDB taxonomy): domain Bacteria; phylum Actinomycetota; class Actinomycetes; order Propionibacteriales; family Nocardioidaceae; genus Marmoricola; species Marmoricola aequoreus. Next base: position 5,146 of record NZ_JOJN01000018.1, read on the forward strand.
AACACCGGGGAGGCGGGCCGCCACACTACAGTTGCGTCCCCGCCACCGTCCGCGCCGCACCCTGACCCGACTCTCAAGGGCGAGCGACCAGACGGTGAGGTCGCGGTCGGTCGAGATCGTGACCCAGATCCGAGTGGGCCCCCCTCCCCCGCCACTCAAATTCCGGAACGCGGCCCCGGCACCTTCGAAGTCGCCGCCGCATCACTGCTCGGGCCGCAGGACGGGGTGACCTACCGGGTCGAGGTCGAGCAGGGCCTGCCCTTCAGCACCGTGGATGTGGCGCGGCTGGTCGAAGCCACCCTGTCTGATCAGCGCGGCTGGGCGACGCGACACACGCTCGTCCGCGTCGAAGGCCATGCCGACCTCCGCATCGTCCTGGCCACCCCGGAGACGGCCGATCAACTCTGTGCACCACTCGACACCGACGGACGGCTGTCCTGCCGCAACGGTGACGACGTCGTCCTCAACGCCTGGCGGTGGCAGTTCGGTGCAGACGGCTACGCCGGTGACCTTGTGGCATATCGACGCTACGTCATCAACCACGAGACGGGCCACGCCTTGGGCTATCCCCACGTCGGCTGTCCCGGACCTGGCGAGATCGCGCCAGTGATGCTGCAACAGACCAAGGGCCTGGAGGGCTGCAAACCAAACCCGTGGCCCGCCCGCGTGGACCTCGTCGGGCACTGATCCACCTTCTGGTCGGACCGGAGACGTGCGGGGGTCCATAGAGGAGCCTGGCCCTCACGGCCCCGAGCAGATGCTGAATCCCAACCCAAGGACCTTGGCGATGACACCCCTACTCATGCCCCGCGTGCTCCACAGCTCCCATCGAAGCCGTTGAATCCGACGAGGCGACCGGCTGAACCGGCAGCCGAAGCCGCTTCAGCAACAGCGCGTTGACCGCCACCAAGAAGCTGGACCCCGACATCGACAAAGCCGCGACCTCCGGCCTCAGCACCAAGCCGAAGGCGGGCTCGAACACGCCTGCCGCGATGGGGAGCGCGATCGCGTTGTAGCCCACCGCCCAGCCGAGGTTCTGGCGCATCTTGCGCAGCGTGCCCCGGCCGATCGTCAGCGCCACCGGCACGTCCAGCGGGTCGGACCGCATGAGGACGACGTCCGCGGCTTCGATCGCGACGTCAGTGCCCGCGCCGACTGCGATCCCGACGTCTGCCTGCACGAGCGAGGGCGAGTCGTTGACGCCGTCGCCCACCATTGCCACGGTGCGGCCCTGCGCCTGCAGCTGCTGAACCTGGTGCGCCTTGTCCTCGGGCAGCACCTCGGCGATGACGTCGTCGATTCCCAGTTCCTCGGCGATCCGCTCGGCAGTGGCGCGGTTGTCGCCGGTCAGCATGGCCACCCTGATGCCCGCCTGGTGGAGCGCCGCGATCGCGGCAGCCGAGGTCTCGCGGACCGCGTCGGCAATGCCGAGCACGGCGACGGCTCGACCGTCGACGGCGACGAAAACCGCCGTGCGGCCTCCGGAGGCGATCTCGTCGCGCCGCGCGCCGAGATCACCGATGGTGATGCCCCCCGACTCCATGAGGCGTCGGTTGCCGATAGCCACCTGGTGGCCGTCGACCTCGGCGAGGGCGCCGATGCCGGTGACGTTGCGGAACCCGGTGGCACGCAGGCGCGGGACATCGGTGGCGTCGACGTACCGCACGACGGCGTGGGCGAGCGGGTGCTCGGACTCGCGCTCGAGGGCACCGGCGAGGGCCAGCACCCGGTCGTGATCGAAGTCGCCGACCACTACGTCGGTGACCTCGGGTTCGCCCTTGGTGAGAGTGCCGGTCTTGTCGAACACGACGGTGTCGATGCGCGCGGAGGACTCGATCGCGGTCGCGTTCTTGAACAGGATCCCGCGCTTCGCCCCGAGACCGGACCCCACCATGATCGCCGTCGGGGTGGCCAGGCCGAGGGCGTCGGGGCAGGTGATGACGACGACCGTGATGGCGAACAGCAGCGCGGTCTGCACGCTCGCGCCGGCCGCCAGCCAGACCAGGAAGGTCCCGACTCCTCCGACGAGGGCGACCAGGACCAGCCAGAACGCGGCCTTGTCGGCGAGCCGTTGTCCGGGAGCCTTGGAGTTCTGGGCCTGCTGCACCAGTGCGACGATCTGGGCCAGTGCGGTGTCGGCACCCACCTTCGTGGCGCGCACTCGAAGAGTGCCGCTGGCGTTGACAGTAGCGCCGATGACCTGGTCCCCGGGTGCCTTGTGCACCGGGAGGCTCTCGCCGGTGACCATGGACTCGTCGACCTCCGACTCGCCCTCTTCGACGGTGCCGTCGGTGGCGATCTTCGCCCCGGGCCGTATGAGGAGCAGGTCGTCGACCTGGACCTCAGAGGTGGGGACCTCGACGGGTTCGCCCTCGCGGAGCACGGTCGCCATCGGAGGGGCCAGGTCCAGCAAGGTGCGGATGGCGTCGTTGGCGCCGCCTCGTGCTCGCATCTCGAACCAGTGGCCGAGCAGCACGAATGCGGTGAGCATGACCGCGGCCTCGTAGAAGACCTCGCCGCCACCGGTGAGGGTGATTCCGAGGGAGTAGAGCCAGCCGGCGCCGACCGCTACGGCCACCAGCACCATCATGTCCAGGGTCCTGGCTCGGAGTGCTCGCCAGGCGCCGTCGAAGAAGATCCAGGCGGAGTAGAAGATGACCGGCAGCGACAGGATCAGGGCGAAAATGTCATCGCGCATCCCGAACGGGGCGGCCGCGTCAAAGCCGAGCATGTCGCGCCCCATCGGCGAGTACAGAGAGACGGGTACGGCGAGCAGCACGGCGACCAGGAACCGGTTGCGCATGTCGCGGACCATGTCGGCCATCGACATCGAGCCGTGTCCGCCGTGGCCCATCGCGTCGTGCGGTGACGAGACGGGCGATGCCGGGCCGGCGGGGCCGGCGTGTTTGTCGTGGCTGTCATGCGGGTCGTGCTCGCCATGCTCGCCATGCGCGGCCTGCTGAGCGTGGCCAGCGTGGTGGTCATGACCTGGTTCGAGCATCGGGTCGCACACGTGACTGGGGACAGACTGCCCGGCGCAGTGGAAGCCGCACTCCCGGACCCAGTCCCGCAGCTCGCTGATGCTGGTGCGGTTCGGGTCGTAGGTGACGGTGGCGGTCTGGGCGACCGGGTTGGCGTCGACGGAGAGCACGCCAAGCTGGCGTGACAGCACCGCCTCCGCGACGTTCTTGCTGGTCGCCCATTGAACGCCGGAAACCTCGAGGACAGCGGTGGCGGCGCCGTCACGGTGCGCGTCCGCGTCGTGGCGGCCGGCGGGGTGCTGGTGGGTGGTCATCGTCCTGCCTCCACCTTGGAAGGGTTGGTCCTGGTCGAGTCGTGCTCGAGGTGTGGCGCCTCGGTCGATTGCGTGGAGACGGCCTGGAACCGACGCAGCCGCAGGCTGTTGGACACCACGAACACCGAGGAGAACGCCATCGCGGCACCGGCGATCAGCGGGTTGAGCAAGCCGAGCGCGGCCAGAGGCAGCGCCGCGACGTTGTAGGCGAAGGCCCAGAACAGGTTGCCCTTGATCGTCCGCAAGGTGCGGCGGGACAACCGGATCGCGTCGACGGCCGCGCGCAGGTCGCCGCGAACTAAGGTGAGGTCGGACGCCTCGATGGCCACGTCGGTGCCGGTGCCCATAGCGATGCCCAAGTCGGAGGTCGCCAGTGCGGCGGCGTCGTTGACGCCGTCCCCGACCATCGCCACCGTCCGGCCCTCACGCTGGAGACGTTCGACGACGGCGACCTTGTCGGCCGGAAGGACCTCGGCGATGACCTCGTCGATGCCCACCTCGGCGGCGACCGCGCGGGCGGCGCGTTCGTTGTCTCCGGTGAGCAGCACCGGCCTGAGTCCGAGCTCCTTGAGCTCGGCCACGGCCTGGGCACTGGTGGGCTTGATGGCGTCGGAGACGACCAGCACGCCGCGGGTTGCGCCGTCCCAGCCGGCGGCGATCACGGTCCGGCCTTCCTGCTCGGCCGCATCGACCACCTGTGCCAGGCGCGGGGCGAGGGGCTGGCTCCACTCCTGGGCGAGCCAGCCGGGCCGACCCGCCACGACCGCGTGGCCGTCGACCACCCCGGCGATGCCGAGGCCTTGGGTCGAGGTGAATCCCTCGACGTCAGGCAGCTGCGCGTCGAGGCGTTGGCTGGCGCCGGTGGCGATAGCTTGACCGATCGGGTGTTCCGAGGCGTTCTCGAGAGCGCCGACCAGCCGGAGCAGGTCGTCGGTGTCGACACCTTCGGTGGGCTCGGCGGCGATCAGCTCCATGCGCCCGGTGGTCACAGTGCCGGTCTTGTCCAGGACGATGGTGTCGACGATCCGGGTGGACTCGAGCACCTCGGGGCCCTTGATGAGCACGCCGAGCTGGGCGCCGCGGCCGGTGCCGACGAGCAGTGCGGTGGGTGTGGCCAGCCCGAGGGCGCAGGGGCAGGCGATGATCAGGACCGCCACTGCGGCGGTAAACGCCGCGGTGACGCTGTGGCCGGTCAGCAGCCAACCGGCGAGTGTGGCCAGTGAGAGGGCGATCACGATGGGAACGAAGACCGCCGACACCCGGTCTGCGAGGCGCTGGACCTGAGCCTTCCCGTTCTGGGCATCCTCGACCAGCCGTGCCATCTGGGCCAGCTGGGTGTCGGCTCCGACGCGGGTGGCCCGGACCACCAGCCGGCCGCCGGCGTTCACGGTCGCGCCCACGACGACATCGCCAGGGCCCACCTCGACCGGGACTGGTTCTCCGGTGAGCATGGAGGCGTCGACGGCCGACGTGCCGTCCTCGACGACACCGTCGGTGGCGACCTTCTCCCCCGGACGCACGATGAACCGGTCCCCGACCGCCAGCTGGCTCACGGGCACGCGCACCTCTGCGCCGCCACGGAGGACGGCGACGTCCTTGGCGCCCATGTCGAGCAGGGCGCGCAACGCCGCACCGGACTGGCGCTTGGCGCGGGCCTCGAAGTAGCGGCCGGCGATGATGAAGGTGGTGACCGCGGCCGCCACTTCGAGGTAGATGTGGACGTCCGCCTCGCCGTCGGGGAAGAGGTCGAACGGCATCCGCATCCCGGTCATCCCGGCGTGGGTGAACAGCAGTGCCCACAGCGACCACAGCCAGGCGGCGGTGACGCCGACCGAGATCAGGGTGTCCATGGTGGCGGCGCCGTGACGGGCGTTGGTCACCGCGGCTCGGTGGAACGGCCAGGCACCCCAGACCACGACGGGTGAGGCCAGGGTCAGCGAGATCCACTGCCAGTTGTCGAACTGCAGCGCCGGGACCATCGACATGGCCAGCACCGGCACCGTCAGCACGGCCGATACCACCAGGCGCTGCCACCACCCCGCGGCCTCGCGGTCCCGATCGTCCGGCTCGGTGGTGGCCACGCCCTCGTCACCGCTGGGCGCCCGGGCCGGCACAGTCGCGGTGTAGCCGGTGGCCTCCACCACCGTGACGAGGTCGTCGGGGCTAAGGTTTGTCGGGTAGTTGACCTTGGCCTTCTCGGTGGCGTAGTTGACCGTGGCGGTGACGCCGTCGAGCTTGTTCAGCTTCTTCTCGATCCGCGCGGCGCAGGAGGCGCACGTCATCCCACCGATGGCGAGCTCGATGTCGTTGACGGTGTCGGACGCGGTGGTCTGCTGGGTCATGACTGTGCCTCCTGGGGGATGGATCGCGCTTCGGACGTGAGGGACCTGGCCCGTCAGGCGAGGTGGTAGTCGCCGGCCTCGTCGAGGGCTGCGGCGACCTGCGCCCGATCGAGGGGCTGGGCGCTGGTCACGGTGACCGACGAGGTCCCGCCGGCGACGAGGTCGACGGAGACGTCGCTGACGCCGTCCAGGCTCTTGAGCTCGCTGGTGACGGCGCTGGCGCAGTGGCCGCAGGTCATCCCCGTCACGTCGTAGCTGGTCGTGGTCATTTCGTTTCCCTTCGTTGCGGCGGTGGCGGTCGATTCGATCCTGGTGCCGGTGGAACTACCGGTCTCGGTGTTGGAGCCGCAGCCGCATCCTCCGCAGCCGCAGCCACCGCCGTTCGGGGGGCTGTCGGCCAACTGGAGTTCGTGGCTGGTGTGTGGGGCGGGCATGGGTGCTCCTTCGTTGGTCGGGTCGGTCATGAGCGGACGAGTCGTCGGATCGCTGCGGAGGCCTCGTTGAGCTTCTGTTGGGCCTCGGCGGGGTCGGTGGCGTGGGTCAGGCAGTGCTCGAGGTGCTGGTCGAGGAGAACGAGCGCCACGCCTTCGAGGGCCTTCGTCGCCGCCGAGACCTGGGTGAGGATGTCGATGCAGTACTGCTCCTCGTCCACCAGGCGCTGCAGGCCGCGAATCTGGCCCTCGATGCGGCGCAGCCGGGTCAGCACTGCCTGCTTCTCGGTGAGGTATCCCGGTTCGGCTGGCATCGCGACCCTCCTCTGCCTGTACCCGGACGGGGTGTCTGCCTTCGCACTTGACTATACCCCCATGGGGTACTCCCACAAGGTGGCCGGAGAGACCTTCATCGAACCTTCATCGAGATCGGTACTCTGCCTCGGTGGTCAGGCGCTGAGGTTGCTGCGGATCTCGTCGAGCAGGTCCTCGGGTGCCAGCCACATGGAGGGGTATTCGCCGTACCAGCGCTGTCGGCCCTGCCTGTCGATGAGCACGAAGCTGTGCCCGGGCAGTCCGGCATGCATGCCTTTGCCGAGGGTTCCGTAGGCCTCGGAGACCGTGCCGTCGTCGAGCAGGAACGGTGTGGTGACTCCGCTGGCGGTCATGTCGGCGGTGATCTGCTCGCGGGTGTTCATCACGATCGGCAGCACGGTGACGTCGAGCTTCTCGAAGGCTGCCGCTTGCTTCTCGATCTCGCCCATCTGGACGATGCAGGACTGGCACCCGGCGCCCTCGGAGAAGTACAGGAGCACGTTCTCGCCGCGGTGTTGAGCCAGGGTGTGTTCGGAGCCGCCGGTGTCGGTGAGGGTGAATTCGGGGGCGGTGCGGATCGCGTCGGAGGACTCGGGGCGCGAGGTGAGCATCATGGCTGTCACCGCGGCGACCAGAGCCAATGCACTGGCCGTGCCGATCATGATGCGCAGGCGGCGGCGGCGACGACCGGATGCCCGCGCGGCCTGTTCCGCGCGCTGACGGCGTTCGTTACGGGATTGCTCGGCGGCCTTGTGCGACATGATGTTTCCTCCAGGGTCCGGGTCAGCTGTGGTTGTCGGGGTGGGCGCCGACGCCCGGGCCGTGGCAGGCGGGATGCTCGTCGGGGTCCGCGTCGGTCGATGCGTCCGGTCGGTGTCGGTCACGCAGGGTGGCGATGACGAAGACTGCGGCGAGGGCCAGCACGGCGAGTCCGAGCACCGGCTCGGGGACCGGGTCGGTCCAGGTCTCGATGCGGGCGAGGACCTCGGACAGCCCCTTGCCGATGGAGACCTGGAATCCGGGGCCACCGGTCATCTGGCCGGTGTTGGCCAGGTAGATGACGAAGCCACCCATGACCGTGAACGCGACGGCGACCGCGATGTTGATGGTGTTGGTGGCCAGCACCTTGCCGGCCAGCCCCAGCCGGACCGGCCTGGCCTGCAGGAAGCGCCGCTCGCCGAGCCGGAAGCGGTCCCAGAACAGGGCCATCACGAACAGCGGGAACACCATGCCGAAGGTGTAGGCCAGTCCCAGCGTCACTCCGCCGACAGCGGAACCGGACAGGGCGGACAGTGTCATCACCCCGGCGAGCACCGGGGCGCAGCAGGAGCTGGCGATTCCGGAGAAGACGCCGAGGGCGAAGAAGCTGGCCGAGTCCCCGCGAGTGGTGTCGGGGGCTCGCAGGAAGGACGGCAGGCTGACCATCCGACCGGACAGGCTGAGCCCCGCCAACGCGAGCATCAATGCTCCGCCGGCGTAGTACAGCGGTGCGTGGTAGTTCGCGATGGTCGAGGCCACCAGGCTCATGCCCAGCGTGATCGGCACGAGCACGAGCGCGAGGCCGGCGGCGAACACGAAGGTCAGCGGCAGCAGTCGCCACCGCCGATTCTTCACCGCCACCGCCAGATAGGACGGGGCGAGGAAGACGATGCAACACGGTGCGAACAGGGCGACGCCTCCGGCGAAGAACGCGGCGAGGACCGAGCCAGTTGTCAGCAGGTCACCCATGGTTGGCCCCCCTCGCCGCGGAGGCGGTGCTCGGTGCGTCGCCGTACCTGCTCTTGAGGAGCTTCTCCAGTTTGCGTCGTGGCAGACGTCCGCTGCTGAAGAAGGTGCCGTCGAGGAGAACCAGGGGGCTCATCGGCGCGCGGTGGCGTGCCATCAGCGCCTGGCCGGCCTCGCTGCGCACAGCTACCGTGTCGACCGCGAGCGGGTAGCTGGCTGCCAGCGTCGCAAGCGCCCGCTGGGCGTCCTCGCAGAAGTGGCAGGCCTCGTTGTCCACGACGGTGATCCGGAGCGGCTCGAATGCCGGCGTGGGTGATGACATGGCTTCCCCTCGTGCGCGCTGGTTCGACACGGTCCAGCGTCGACGGGGTGCTCGGGGAAAAGTGGCGAGGTTGTGTGAAGGTTCGCTGAAGATGCCCGGCGATTGGCCCCGGATGTCCGGGCCCGAAGGCCCTACCGGAGACCGGGCAGCCGCACCGTGAACGTGGCCCCGAGTCCGGGCCCAGCGCTGGTCACCGAGATGCCGCCGCCATGTGCCTCGACCAGTGCCCGGGCAATGGCCAGCCCGATGCCTGAGCCGCCATGGCCACGGTCGCGGGCGGTGTCGGCACGGTAGAACCGGTCGAACAGGTGCGGCAGGTGCTCGGCCGCCACCCCCTGGCCGGTGTCGGCGACGCGGTACTCCACCCACTGGTCGATCCGGCGGCAGGCCAGGGTCACGGCCCCGCCCGCCGGAGTGTGGCGCAGGGCGTTGTCGAGCAGGTTGCCGAGCACCTGCCCGAACCGGTCGGCGTCGACGCGGACCTGGCCGGCATCGGCGAGCTCGGTGCGCAGGTCTACCCCCTTGGCGGCGTACCGGTCGCGGGCGACGTCGGCGGCCGCAGCAGCCACGTCAGCGGCAGCCACCGGTCGCAGCGTCACGTCGATCCCCTCCTCTGCCTGGGAGACGGCGGACATGTCCTCGGCGAGGCGCCGCAGGCGGCCCGTCGAGCCGCGGATCACCCCGAGCGTGTCGTCGTCCAGGGCTCGGATGCCGTCCTCGACGGCCTCGAGGTGCGCGTCGATCGTGGCCAGGGGCGTGCGCATCTCGTGGGCTAGGTCGGCCAGCATGCTGCGTCGAGTCGACTCGGTCGCTTCGAGCCTCTCCGCGAGGCGGTTGTAGGTCAGTGCGAGGGAGGCGAACTCGCCGCCCAGTCCCGGGTCGGGCACCCGGGCGTCGTACCGTCCGGCGGCGATGTCCGCTGCGGCGGCGGCCACGTTGCCGATCGAGCGCTGCACCCGGCGGCTGAAGTACCACGAGACCGCCAACGCCGCGAGGACCGAGGCGAGCAGCGCCAGAGAGACCGAAAGGACCAGCGCCGAGGCGAAGGCCTCCTCCACGTGACGAGTCTCCTCGGCGGTGTGGGTGTCGCCGGCCTGCTGGAGGTGGTCGCTGAAGATGCTGGGTCCGACGACGGAGGCGACCAACCAAGTGGTCAGGGCGCCGGCCACCAGCACCAGGGCCTGGGCGACCAGGAGCCGAGTGGCGAACCGCGGCCGGGCACGGACCGTGTCCGCCAGGAGTGGGGGGCTGGTCACTGCCCTGTGCCCATCCGGTAGCCGACGCCACGGACGGTCCGGATGAATCGGGCCTGAGTGGCGTCGTCGTCCAGCTTGCGGCGCAGGTGGCCGACGTGCACGTCGACCAGGTGCTCGTCACCGACCCACGAGGGTCCCCAGACGGCGTCGATGAGCTGGCGCCGACTGAACGCCATCCTGGGTCGCTCGGACAGGGCGGCGAGGAGGTCGAACTCGGTGCGCGTCAGCGCCACTGGTTCCTCCTCGAGCCATACGTCGCGTCCCAACGGATCGATGACCAGGGCACCGAAGGTGCGAGCACCTTCCAAGGCATCGGACGAGGCTCCCGATGGACGGGGCCTGCGAAGCATGGCCTGGATCCGGGCCATCAGGATCCGGGGGCTGAACGGTTTGGTCAGGTAGTCATCAGCCCCCACCGAGAGCCCGATGAGCGTGTCGACCTCTTCGCTGCGTGCGGTCAGCATCACCACGTAGGCATCGGAGAAGGTGCGCAGCTGCCGACAGACCTCCATTCCGTCCAGGCTGGGCAGACCCAGGTCCAGCACCACGACGTCCGGGTCGACGGCGCGGGCGGCCTCCACCGCCTCGAGCCCGTCATGAACCACCGCCACCTCGAAGCCGTCGCGCTCGAGGTAGCTGCCGATGAGTCCGGCCAGCTGCGTCTCGTCTTCGACCACCATCGCCCGGAGACCGGTTCGGGGGCGGCCACCCGCGGTACCCCCTGCCGGTGAGCCGGCCTTCTCGTCCATGACGTCCTCGCCCATACCCGCCATGGTCTCAGTCCGCTGCCCGGCCAGCCGTAGGTCAGCACCGGCGAGGGCACGTTCTTCAGCGAACCTTCACATGAACGCGACCGGGACACAGTGGTGTCCGGGCAATCGTGGGAGTCACCAAGCCAAGCGAAGGAGCTGAGGACGATGATGGGCTGGTACCACGACGGCATGGGTTGGGGCGGTTGGATCATCATGACCGTGGCCATGGTCGCGTTCTGGGCGTTGGTGGTCTTTGCCGTTCTCGCCCTGTTCCGCACGCAGCGCCCCGGTGGGTCCACCCCGGACCGCCGCGACCCGATGCAGATCCTCGACGAGCGGTTCGCCCGAGGCGAGATCGACGAAGACGAGTACCACGCCCGCAGCAGTGTGCTGCGTGCCTCGGTGCACTAGCCGCTCGCCCCTTCCCGCCTCGCACATCTCGCCTCTCGCCGAACCTGAGTCAGGAGCCCCCACTTGTCCGAGATCACTCGTCGCGCCGTCCTTCGCGGGGCCGCCGGGCTCGCAGGCGTGGCCGCCCTCGGCGGCCTCGCCGCTTGCAATCGGTCCACTGGCACAGCGGTCGGGCCCGCCGCCGACGCGGTAGCAGCGGCGGAGGCGGCGCGCCGAAAGCCCGGAGCTCGGGTGGTCACCGCGCGCCTCACGGCCCAGCCGGTGACCCTCGACCTGGGTGGCCAGACCGTGAGCACGTGGGCGTACGGCGACACCGCGCCGGGACCGCTGCTCCGCGTCGACGCCGGAGACGTGCTCCGGGTCGACGTCGCCAACCAGCTCCCGGACGCCACGAGCGTGCACTGGCACGGCCTCGCACTGCGCAACGACATGGACGGCGTGCCCGGACTCACCCAAGATCCGATCGCCGCGGGAGAGACGTTCCGCTACGAGTTCACCGCACCTCACCCGGGCACGTACTTCTACCACCCGCACTCCGGAGTTCAGCTGGACCGCGGCCTGTACGGCGTCCTGGTCGTCGACGACCCTCAGGAGCCCGGTGAGTACGACGCCGAGTGGATCGTCGTCCTGGACGACTGGGTCGACGGGACGGGCCGCACCCCGGACCAGGTCCTTTCCGACCTGCAGCAAGCCGGCGGCGACGACTCCATGGGCGGCATGCACGACATGGGCGGCACGGGCATGGAGGGGATGGACCACGGCTCGATGGGCTCTATGGGTGGGATGGAGGTCATGCGGTCGCCCCTGCTCGGTGGTGCCGGGGATATCACCTACCCGTACTACCTGCTCAACGGCCGGACAGCCGCCGATCCGGCGACGCTGTCGGCTAAGCCGGGTCAACGCGTTCGGATCCGCTTCGTCAACGCCGGCTCGGACACGGCGTTCCGGGTCGCCGTCGGTGGGCACCGCATGACCGTCACGCACAGCGACGGCTTCCCCGTCGTGCCGGTGCCCACCGACGCGCTACTGATCGGGATGGGCGAGCGCTTCGACGCCACCGTCACCTTCGGCGACGGCGTGTTCGAGTTGGTTGCCTCGGCCGAGGGCAAACAGGGCCAGGCGCTGGCTGTGATCCGCACCGGCGCCGGTCGCCCGCCCACGGCTGACGTCAAGGTCCGCGAACTGTCGGGCAAGGTACTGCTCGGCACGGCGCTGTCGGCGGTCGAGTCGGCCCGCCTGGACCGACGGTCGGCCGACCGAACCCACGACCTGGTCCTGGGCGGCACCATGGCGCCCTACCGCTGGACCATCAACGGCAAGACCTTCCCCGACACCGACCCGTTGCGGTTGATTCAGGGTGAGCGGGTCCGGCTGCGCTTCGTCAACCAGTCGATGATGTTCCACCCCATGCACGTGCACGGCCACACCTTCGCGCTGAGGGGCGGCGGAGCCCGCAAGGACACGGTCATCGTGCGCCCCATGGCGACCCTCGACGTCGACCTCGAAGCCGATAACCCAGGACAGTGGGCGACCCACTGCCACAACATCTACCACGCCGAGACCGGCATGATGACCACGCTTTCCTACCAGGCACAGGAGTGACGATGTCCGACCACCACGCTGCCGCCGGGGAGGTAGCGGACGACCGCCTCGACGAGTCCCGCGCCGAAAGCACCCCCAACCAGACTTCGCAGAGGCGGGGCGTCCTGGCCACCGCTTGGAGTGCGGTGACCGCTGTGGTGGGCGGCATCATGGGCCTCCTTCCCCACCTGCTGCACCACGTCGGGCTCCTCGGAGGAGCGGTACTGGTGACCGGCGCCACCGGCAACGTCCTGTTCGCCGTACTGGGATTGGTGTTCTCCCTGCCCCTGCTTCGGCGCCTCTACCGGCGCTTCGGCTCCTGGAAGGCCCCCGCCCTCGCTCTGGGCGTGTTCGCGCTGATGTTCTCGCTCTCGGCGTTCGTCATCGGCCCGGCCATCAGCAACGACGATCCGAGTCAGGACCGGGACCGCACCCCCGTGCAGACCCCAGACCCTGACGAGCACGAGGGCCACCACGACTGACGAGCCCTCACGACAACGGCACGAGTCACCGAGGAGGTCCCCATGGACACCGCAGTGGCCCTGGTGCAGGCCTACCTGCACGTCAATGGCTACTTCACCGTCGTCGAGCACCCGGTCCTGGAGAGTCTGCGCGCCGGCCAGGTGCGCACCGTCACCGATCTCGACGTCCTGGCCTATCGCCTTCCCGGTGCCGGCCACGACCTGATCCACGGGCGCTCAGGAACCGTGCCCCAGCGCCTGAGCTCCGAGGTCGACCCGGCCCTCGGCGCGCCGACTGGCCGAGCCGACATGATCGTCGGCGAGGTCAAAGAAGGTCGTGCGCGACTGAACCCGGCTCTGCGCGACCCGGCGACACTAGAGGTCGCGCTCGCGCGGTTCGGGTGCTGCCCCGCCGAGGAGGCCCGAGACGTCTCGCGTCGGTTGCTCGACCATGGCCGCGCAGCCACCAGGGCCGGCCATGAGATCCGGGTGGTGGCCTTCGGCGGCACACCGGGCCAGGTAGAACCTCACAATCCGTGGACAACCGTGCCCATGAACCACGTCGTGGAGTACCTCCAGGCCTATCTCCACGCACACTGGCAGGTGCTGCGCCACGCGCAGATCCACGACGAGGGACTCGCTGTCCTCGCGCTGATGGAGAAGTGGGGGCTCGGCCACAACGCTGCGGATCGCCTCCCCGTCCCGTAAGGAGGCGCGTCATGGCCGAGTGCGAGTGCGACCACCCACATGTACCCCGCCGGGTTCTGCTCACCGGCGGGCCGGGCGCGGGCAAGACGGCCGTCCTGGAACTCGTACGCCGCTCGCTGTGCCGACACGTCAAGATCCTGCCGGAATCGGCAGGAATCGTCTTCGGTGGCGGGTTCCCGCGCGACGACGACGCGGAGTGTCGACGCGCGGCGCAACGGGCGATCTTCCACGTTCAGAAGGAACTCGAGGCGACCGGGGACGCCCACAATCCGGCAATCGTGCTGTGCGACCGCGGCACAGTCGACGGGCTCGCGTACTGGCCCGGGCCACCGGGCGACTTCTGGACCTCGACGGCCACCACGCTGGACACCGAGCTGCATCGGTACGGCACAGTGCTGCATCTACGCACGCCAACCGCGGACCAGGGCTACAACCACCAGAACCCGCTGCGGACCGAGACGGCCCTCCGTGCGGCCGATGTCGACGCCCGCATCCTGGAGGCCTGGCAGCGCCACCCCCATCGCCACGTCATCCCATCCACCGGCGACTTCCTCGAGAAGGCGACCCGAACCGTGGACCTGCTGCGAGAAGAGCTCCCTGCCTGCTGCGCCAGCCACCTGGACCTCAACGCCGCACCCACCCTCCCTCCCACCTGACATGTGGCCGCCGCGGTGACTCGCCGCCCTTCAGCCCCTCCGAGCACTTCGACGCCACGTGGTTCTTCAGCGAACCTTCACAAGACGGCGCCGGTCACCTTCACCCCGCGGCGAGACCCTCGAAGTGGACCGAGGAGACCAGCGGTCCACCGAAGTTGGAGGAAGTCATGAGTAACCGTTGGAGCATCAACATCACCCCCGCCGAACGCGTCGCTCGCGTCGCCATCGGCGGTCTCGCCGCGATCGCCGGCGCGTTCCTGCTGGGCGGCGCCGCCTCCACCTTGGCGGTCGTCCTCGAGCTGCTACTCGTACTGGCAGGCCTCGACCTGGTCGTCACCGGAGCGCTCGGACACTGCCCGCTCTACGCCAAGCTCGGCCACGTGCCCGCATCCCTGAAGGGTAGGACGTCATGAGCACCCCGAACGGCATGGACCGCGAATCCCTCCGCGACTCCCAGCAATGGCCCTACCAGCCAGAGCCCTCGACACCCACCGAGCCCCACCACGCCGGACAGGAGACCGACGGCGGCGCCCACGGAGCGCACGGTGGTCACGGGCTGATGATGATCGTCTGCTGCATCCCCATGCTCGCCATCGCCGGCCTGCTCTTCCTCACCGGCGTAGCAGGTTCCGGCATCATCGTCACGGCTCTGCTGTGCACCGCGATGATGGCGGCCATGATGTTCGCCATGCCCGGCGGGCACGGCGGTCACGGCCACAAGTAGCACGAACGTCGAGCCACGCTCGGCAAACGGAAGTGAGCCACATGAAGGCCAGGGTTGAAGCCTCGGTCCCGGTCACCCGCCGGTTTCTCACGACGCATCCGTTCCGCACCGCCGCCGGAGCCGCCGGGATCGGGCTCGCCCTGATGCTCATGCTGCTGCTGGCCGGACTCTGGGTCGGCGTCCAGGACCGCGTCACCACCTACGACGACCACCTCGGTGCCGACCTGGTCGTCGTCCCGGCCGGAACGCGCAACCTCTTCGCCGACCCCGGCGCTCTGCCGGCGCCGGCCGTGGACGCCATCGCCCAGGCCCCTGGCGTGACACGAGCCGCGCCGCTGCGCGGCATGTATCAGATCCTCGAGCTGTCGCACGGCAAGGCTGCCGTGGCCGCGGTCGCCTACGAACCCGGCAGCGGGCTCGGTGGCCCCTGGGCCTTCACCGATGGCCGTGCCCCCGAAGCCCCCGACGAGGTGGCCATCGATGCTTTGTGGGCCGAACAACACGACTTCGCCATCGGCGATCGGCTGCCCATTCTCGGACACCCGATGCGGGTGGTCGGCCTCACCGACGACACCGCACTGTTCATGACCCCGCTGCTGTTCACCACCACGGCCGGGATGGACCAGATGCTGCGGGCTACCGGCACCACCGGAGCGGTGCTGGTCACGACCGCGGACCCCGATGCCGTAGCAGCGCAGCTGCGTGACGAGGGGTACACCGTGCGCACTCCTGCCGAACTGCGGGAGGCGTCCCTGCGACTGGCGACCGACATCTACGGCTCGCCGGTACGGCTCATGGTGGGCGTGGCCTTCGCAGCCGGCACCCTGATCGTCGCGCTCGTGGCCTACACCCGAGTCACCGAACAACAGCGGGACCTGGGCGTCCTCAAGGCCCTCGGCGCCACGCCCGGCCGGCTTCGCCGAATCGCGGTGACCGAGACCGTGGCACTGACGGTGCTCGGCACACTGGCCGCGATCGTCCTGCTGATCATCACCCGGGAAGTCCTCGCCTGGTGGCGACCCGCATTCCCGGTGCTGCTCACCTCCGGCACCATCGCCCAGACCGCCGCCGCAGCGGTCACGATGGCACTACTCGCCGCATGGCTACCGGCACGCCGACTCAACCGGCTCGACGCAGCTTCCGCATTCCGGAGCGGACGATGACCACCATCACGCAACCAACTCCGCCGCGATCCGATCACCCACGACGCGCCCTCGCGACAGGAGCCGTGCCCGTGGGGCGCCGCTTCCTGTTCGCCGACCGCCGCCGCGCCACGCTGACCGTCCTCGGCGTGGCCGCCTCCCTGCTACTGGTCCTCGTCCTCGGCGGCATCTTCGCCGGGGCCGTCGACCGCGTCACCTACTACATCCGCACCTCCCCGGCCGACGTGTTCGTCTCCCAGGCCGGGGTCCGCACCATGCACATGTCCGCCTCGACGCTCCCCGCGGACACCCCCGAGCGCGTCGCCGACATACCGGGAGTTGCCTGGGCCGCACCGATCGCGTTCGCCTCCGGCTCGGTAGCCGGACCACAGGACCGGCAGCTGTCCTACCTCATCGGCTACGACACCCGCACCCGCCGGGGCGGCCCCACACGCCTCGTGGCCGGCCGCACACCGGCCGCCGGCGTGCAGGTGTCTCCCGACGGTGCGTCGGTGTGGACGGTGAGTGGCCACGACGGATACGCCGCGATGCTGTCCGCGGGGAGCTTGGACCTGCACGGTGTGGTCCCGACCGGCTCGGCACCAGCCCATGTCGTGGTCTCCCCGGACGGGGCAACCGCGTACACCACGAACAGCGCGGACGACACCGTCTCCGTCATCGACGCGTCCACCATGAAGGCCATCGACACCATCAAGGTGGGCCAGGGCCCGCACGGCCTCCGCCCCAGCCCGGACGGCCGCTG
This sequence comes from Nocardioides aequoreus, assembly GCF_000720335.1. Taxonomy (GTDB): domain Bacteria; phylum Actinomycetota; class Actinomycetes; order Propionibacteriales; family Nocardioidaceae; genus Marmoricola; species Marmoricola aequoreus. The sequence continues at coordinate 22,030 of NZ_JOJN01000018.1, forward strand.
GCTTGTCGTGGCGAACGTCGCCGACACCACGCTCAGCGTCATCGACACCCGGACCAACCAGCTGGTCACAGACGTCGAAGTCGGGAAGGCCCCCGCGCAAGTCGCCTTCTCCCCCGACGGCCGGTTCGTCTACGCCTCCCTGAACGGCGAGGACGCCGTCGCCAAGGTCGACATGACGTCGCGCAAGCTGGTCGGCACGGTCGCAGTCGGAGACGGCCCCATCCAGACCTATGTCAGCGGCGACAACCGCTACCTCCTCGTCGCCAACCAGGGCACCGAAGACTCGCCCGGGACCGCCGTCTCGGTGATCGACATCAAGACGTTCACCGTGACCGCAACCGTCGAGACCGGACAGGGCTCCCACGGCGTCGTCGTCGACCCCTCGAGCCAGCACGCCTACGTCACCAACATCTACGGCGACGACGTCGCCGTCCTGGACCTCCAGGAACTCGAGGTCGTGGCCCGGATCCCCGTCGGAGACAAGCCCAACGGCGTGAGCCTCTCCCCGCTCCCGAACGACGCCGAAGACGGCAGCGTCACGCTCGACCTTTCCACGGATCCCGAAGTGCCCGCCGACGAGATCGAAACCGATCACGGAGACGGCCACCAGGACGGTCACTGATCCTCTGGAAGGCGACGCCGCCTCAGTGCGGCTGACTCAGACCCAGGCATCGGGGTGGACATCGCCAGCCATCACCGCGCAGTTCGCCACGCTGGGCCAGCATCCGCCGAGTTTTTGGGTCATCAATCCGCGACATAAGCGGAAACGGTTCAAAATACGAGTGGCCTCTGACCTGCGTTTCTGCAGGTCAGAGGCCACTTTTCAGTAGCGGGGGCAGGATTTGAACCTGCGACCTCTGGTCATCCGGCGCGAGCGCTCTCATCTGGTCGAGCGTTTGCTGGCATGTGAGCACTCGTGCGCTGACCTGTGCGAACTCGGCACAGGACGGTGAACCGAGCCCGCACTTCTTGCTGGTATGTGACCTGACGAGGCGACTCTTGATGTGGTTTTCGGTGCCTAAGCGCGACACGGTTCGAATCCCAACTGCTCGCGTGCCAGGGCGTCAGCCTGCTTCGTCGACCGCGACCCGTGCCGCACTGGCCCAGCCCGATTCGGTGTCATCCACGGGCTTCGGAGTGTTCCAGTGAGGGCTGTCCCGCAAGGGATCCCTCACCGAACACCACCGTCGCTGACTGACCGAGAGGGCGACCGTCCTTGGCGCGGTGTTCGGCATGGGGGTCCTTCGTCAATGGGGGATCTGCCGACGTTCGACGCCGGGTGGCAAGTGCCGGCGCTCATGCGCGAAAAGCTCGGGAGATGCCTGTCGCGATGCGGGTGAGCTCGCTTGCTGCGAGGAACCGCGCTGTCGCACCGACGCGACGAGCGTTCGGCCGGTACAGCGTAAGGCGCAGCCGGGTGCCGCCTGGCTCTTCGCGCAGTTCGATTCGTGTCTGCTCTGTTCTTCGGGGACGGGTGTGAGGGAACGAGGTTTCCCACTCCAGAACGTGATGCTCCTCGCGAGCGACGAGAACGACGGTACGGATCTCCATCCGTCGAGGCACTCGCCATCGGGTGGTGGCCAGCGCCGCGGGAGCGCGCCCGGTCCATCGCCCCGCCCCCACGGTCTCCATCGGCCCGATGGCGTTGTCCCATTCCGGGCGTCGTTTAGGATCGTCGAGCAAACGCCATACTTGCTCTGGCGGGGCAGGGATGAACGCATCGTAGGTGGCGCAACATGGCGTGGCACGCTCCTCGATCGAGCCTGTTGGGCCGTGCGGAGCCATGCCGGGGTCTGCTTCCTCGGCTGCGTTTAGTACCAGAGCCGGGTCGGTGTCGAGGCGTTCCAGGACCGCGGCGACGAATCCACCCGGGTCGGCTACTAGTGACCGCAGCAGTGCGGTCCCTGTGCCGTCGCCGCCGGACTGGGACAACAGGGTGAGGGTGCGCTCGTGCCACTCGATGTCACCGGCGCCACCTGCTGGGTTCGCGCGGGGTGACATTGGCACGTCGGAGATGCCGAGCGCGGCCAGGCGCGCCGCATGCTCGGTGCGCACAGCCTGCCGTGCTTCATCGAGGCCGATCCCACGGGAGCGGAGCAGCTTGCCTGCATCGGTCTGGCTGATGAGCAGCGCCAGGAACAGATGCTCCACGTCGACAGCAGGGTGGCCGAACCTGTGCGCCTCCTCGGCGGCGGTGATGGCCAGTCTCTGCGAGTTCTCAAAGATCGTGCTCAACTTCATGAGTGATTCCTCCTCGATATCGGGATCGACGGATCGATCCGATTTGTGCGCGTTCGTAAGTCGCTAGGGGGGCAGAGGCGGCAGGCGCAACGTCAGGCGTCGTGGAGTCGACGTCGTCGTTTGAATAGCCGGACTGCGTAGTCACAACGGCAGCAGTTGCGACTCTTGACTCGCCTCGGAGCGGGGCGTCGCCGTCTCCGCGTTCGGTGTCCGAGCCTCGGTCCGCAGGATCGCCGCCGTCACCACGATGGTCAGTGCGCAACCGAAGGTCGTGGCGACCCACGAGACGGACGCGTCGTTGACGTCGATGATTCCGAATGCTCCGAGTGCGAGCACCAGGACGTTGTTCACGACGTGCACCCCTATGGGCGCTTCCAGTCCTCCGGTGCGCCACGCCAGGACGCCGACGCACAGGGCGAAGACGCCGACATCGAGGAGGCCGGCTGCGCTGTAGTCGTGGCCGATGACGAACAGGGGGATCGGCAGGGCGATCGCCCACAGCGGGTGGCGCAGCCAGGCACCAATCATCTGGCCCAGCAGGCCCCGGAAGGCGAACTCCTCGGCCGCCGCCTGCAGCGGGGTGAGCAGCAGCACCAGGCCTAGGAGCAGCCAGGCGTCGGCGTCGAACACGGGCTCGACGTCGGGTTCGATCGCAAGGCCCACGGCGAGAAACACGACATAGATCGGGGTGGCGACCAGTACCGCGCGCCACAGCCGGTCCCACCTGAAGCGTCCGGTCTCGGAAACTATTGAGCCTGTCGGCCGGGCGCCTGCGAGGCGTATGCCGATGAGCACCGCGGGGATCAAGGGGATCAGGGTGAGGTTCAGCAGGACGAAGGTTGTCGGGTCGGTCATGTCGACGGTGTCGGACTCGAAGGCGGCGTCGACGGTTGACTCGAATCCTGGAACGAACGTGAGGAAGCCGGCCGCGATCATGAGCATGCCGAGCAGAAGCACGAAGGCCACCGAAGCCACGCTGAGCTCGGCGAGCGGCCGCCACCACCGGTGCCGGGGCGACTGGTGGTGCATGCGGAAGTAGGACGGGATTCGGTCGTCGAGGGCTGGGACCGATCTCTGTGTGTTCATGGCTCAAGCCTCGGATGCCGCGAGCCCGGGCGGTATCCGTCATCGGTATGACACTCGCGGAGTTGGCTCGTGCGTTGTCGTACCTTCGGCTGACAACCAACTCCCGGGCATCTACCTAGGATCATCCTGTGAGAAGAGCCAGAACCACACTGATCGTGGCAGCCTGCGCCGTGGTCGGCGTCGTAGCCCAGTTGATCGAGTCCGCGATCGTCCTGGAGCTCGACGATTCGGGGACCTCGGCGCTGCCGCCCGGCGAGGAGTTGCAGTGGGCGGCATACTTCGGAGTGCACGTGCTGCTCGGCCTGGTGGCCTTGGTCCTGCTGCCGATCGCGTTGCGCCATGAGCCTCCCGATCGACTTGGGTACGACGCCGCTGGTCCACTGGAGGCCTTGGTCGCCGGTGTCATCGTGGCCGGCTGTGGATCCGTCTCGGTGCTCGGCTTCGCGGCTGGCCTCGTTGCCATGGTCTCGATCTTCTCCCGCGGCTCGTGGCGGTGGAGTCTGGCTGCCGCCCTTGCCGTGACGATGGGGTGGGCCGGTGATCTGCTCCTGGCGCCCGGCCCTCGAGTCGTCTGGTGGCAGGTGCTGCTCGTACTGCTCGGAATGCTGACGATCGCGGCGGCGGTGGGACGCGTACGTTTTCGGCGCCGCCGGCAGCAGTGGCAGTTGGAGGCCGCGGCCTCGATGACCCGTGCGGAGATGCGCGCGCGAGAGGTGCAGGCGATCGAGGAGGAGCGTCGGCGGATCGCCCGCGACATGCACGACAGCCTGTCCCACCGGTTGAGTCTGGTTGCCGTACACGCGGGGGTGCTGGAGGTCCGCGACGACCTACCTCCCGACGTCGTACGCAAGCAGGCAAGCATCCTTCGTGAGCAGGCCGAGCTCGGTGTCGCCGACCTTCGAGCGGTACTCACGGCGCTTCGCGAGGAGCCCGACGCGATCGACCCCCGCACCAGCATCGACGAGTTGGTGGCCAGCGCCCGGACCGCCGGTGCAGAGGTGCGCTACGTCCGTCACCCCCAGGTCACCACGGACCTCCTCGAGGCGTTGCCCTCGGCCGCGGTGCACACCTTGCGTCGCACCGTCCAGGAAGGGCTGACCAATGCGCGCAAGCATGCACCCGACGAACCGATCGACATCGAGCTCGGACGTGACGACACGAGGGTCGGGCTCACCATGACCAACCCGCTCAGTGCTGGGCGCGATGTGGATCGATCCCGCGGGGGAATGGGCCTGATCGGACTGGAGGAACGCGCCAGACTCGCCGGCGGGCAGTGCACCAGCGCCGTCCACGAGAACACGTTCGTGCTGAAGCTGGAGCTCCCGTGGCGATGACCGAACCCAAGCGCCGCGAGATCGCCGTACTGCTCGTTGACGACGAGGCGCTGATGCGCTCGGGTTTGCGGCTCTTGTTGGAGGGGTCCGCGGACATGTCCGTGGTGGCCGAGGCCGAGAACGGCCAGGAGGCCGTCGCGGCAGTGGCAGCGCTACACCCCGACGTCGTCCTGATGGACGTCCGCATGCCGGTGATGGGCGGGATCGAGGCCCTCAAAGACATACGCACGGCGGACCCGGACGCACCGCCCGTGGTGATGCTGACGGCCTTCGACACCGACTCGGCCGTCCTGGAGTCACTGCGTGCTGGCGCGGCTGGCTTCATCCTCAAGTCCTGCTCACCCGCCACGCTCCAGAGCGCGGTGCGCGCGGCAGCGCACGACCAGCCGGTCATCAGCCCGCAAAGCCTGGACCGATTGCTGCGGCTCGCCGACACAGCCGAGAGTCCCCGGGTGATGAGCCGTCGGGGCCACCCGAAGCTGGCGACGCTCAGCGGCCGGGAACGGGAGATCGCGGACCTGATCGCCCAGGGGCTGGGCAACCAGGAGATCGCCGCCCTGCTCTTCGTCACCCTGGCGACCGTGAAAACCCACGTAGCGCGCCTGATGACGAAGCTGGGGGTGGACAGCCGCGTGCAGGTGGCCATCGCCGTACTCGAGGAGTCGGCGGGTAAGTAATCATCGACCGAATCGCCGCCGACCAGCGAGCCACTCGAGCCGCTTGGGATCACATCGGAACGGTCCCGCAGCGGGATCGGCTTCCGGGATGCCCAACGCGTGAGTGTTTGGCCGTGAGCGGGGCCGTTGGAGTGCCTGGGCGACCTTCAGCCAGCTCCGGGCTCCGGGAGCGTGTCTGCCGCGCCTGGCTCCTCGTCACCGTCCTGGTCCAGCGACATCAGCGTCTTGGACGACGGTCCCTGGTGTTGGCCGAACGCTGTCTGCACACCTGTCCCCCGACGACCACTGTCAGGAGGATCGGGGATGCGTGCACAGGCCCGGGACCTCGCGGCTCGCGAGGCTGGGCATCAGCCAGTACCGCCTCGCCCAGGCCACCGGTCTCCCCCAGACCCGAATCAGCCAGATCGTGCACGGCAAGCGCGCCATCACCACCGACACCGCCCTGCGCCTGTCCAAGGCCCTCGGCGTCGACGACCGCTTCTGGATCAACATCCAGACCGACTACGACCTCGAGGTCGAGCGCGACCTGCACGCCGACGACCTGGCCAAGGTCACCGCCCTGGTCCCGAGCTGAACTCGGAACGTGCGGCCTCACGGACGCCCCAACGCCAGCCGAACTCGCGTTTGAGCAGTTCAGCATGGGTGCGTCGATCACCACTACGACCTGTAGTCACTTGTGCACGTAGAGCTCGAGCTCAACAGATTCGAGTACGAGGGCTTCGGCGTCGCCGGAGCCCTCGTCGCATCCCGGGCACGGCGAGAGGTACAGGCGCCGGCACTCCCCCGCGGCCGCTTCCCTTGTGCACGCTCATGCCGGCGCTCTCAATAGGTCAGCGCAACACTTCCTGATCCGAGGAGGTTGCGATGGCACGCAGGTACGAGCGGTTGTCGCCGGAGGCGATCGATCAGCTGTGGGTCCGACTGCGGGCGGGGCACGCGGCCAAGCCGGCGTCGCGGGCGTTGGGGTTGCCGACCAGCACGGTGCGGGCTTACCTGATCCGTTGTGGTGGGATCCGACCTGACCCGCGGCGTCGGGCAGCGGGCCGGTTGAGCCTGGCTGAGCGGGAGGAGATCTCGCGTGGTCTGGCCGCTGGCTTGTCGGTGAGGTCGATCGCGGGCGGGCTGGGACGGTCGCCGTCGACGATCAGCCGGGAGTTCACCGCCAACGGTGGTCGGGCGCGTTACCGAGCGCTGGTGGCCGACCGTCAGGCCTGGTCACGGGCGACGCGACCCAAGCCGTGCAAGCTCGCGAGGCATCCGGTGCTGGCTGGCATCGTGGCCGAGAAGCTCCAGCAGCGGCGGTCACCAGAGCAGATCGCCGGCTGGCTGAAGCTGACCTACCCCGACGACCCGGAGATGCAGGTGTCCCACGAGAGCATCTACCGCACGCTGTTCGTGCAGTCGCGTGGTGCCTTGCGCAAGGAGTTGACCGCCTACCTGCGCACTGGGCGGGTGATCCGTCGGGCCCGCGGGACCCGGCTGCCGGATGGTCGTGGTGGCCGTCCCGGGATCCTGCACATCTCCGAACGGCCAGCCGAGGCCGAGGACCGGGCGGTGCCCGGCCACTGGGAGGGCGACCTGGTCTTCGGCAAGCACATGAGCCCGATCGCCACCCTGGTCGAGCGGTCCACCCGATACGTGATGCTGGTGGCGCTCCCGACGGGCAACCACAAAGCCGACGTGGTCGCCGACGCCCTGGCCGCCGCAGTCACCACGCTGCCCACCCACCTGGCGAAGTCGTTGACCTGGGATCAGGGCCACGAGATGGCCGAGCACCGCCGCTTCACCGCGGCCACTGGCATCCAGGTCTACTTCTGTGATCCCAAGTCGCCCTGGCAGCGCGGCAGCAACGAGAACACCAACGGGCTCCTGCGTCAGTACCTACCCCGCAGGCTCGACTTCCGCACCCTGACCCAGACCGACCTAGACTCCATCGCCCAGCAGCTCAACGAGCGACCTCGACAGACCCTCGGCTTCAAGACACCATCACAAGCACTGGCCGAAGTGTTGCGATGACCGCCTGAGCTCGCACCGATGAGCGGGCGGGGTGTGCACTGGGTGAACAGGGAAGGTCTTGTTGATCCATACCTCAACCTACGCTTGCCCTTGCCAGTCGGCTGCCGCGCACAGAAGGACCCGTGGATGCTACGTCGAATGGATCGGGAGCCTATTGCTGTGGCTCACCCAGGCGCGCCCCCTGCTCGAGCTCGGCGGCGAGACCTTCACCTGTCGCGGCTCGGGCGAGAGCGCGACCCAGCGCAGGTGCCTGCTTGAACAGATTGTGACCGGCCACGAACAGGACAGAGCCTGCCTCCCACACGGCCACGCCGTCCTCGCTCCATGGGAGGTCGGTCACCCAGCAATGAAGGAAGTCGCGCGGCTCTGGGTGGAGACCGGGCAGCGCCCGTGTCACGTATTCGCGCGCGCGTTCGTCCAGCGATCGAATCGCCGCCGGGTCGATGAACGTTCCGTCGTCGCGGACGCCGACGGTCTCGCTGAGTCCGACCGAGTAACTGCTGTTGCCCGGTAGCGGCGTCGCGTACACGCCGACTTCGCCGAAGACGCCGCTGCTGTCCTGTAGGCACGCGACTCGTGCCGGGGCGGCGGCTTTCACGTCGAAGGTCAGCCGGACGTGTGCGGCAAGGCGAACCGGCAGCGACAGGCCGACGCTGCGGGCCAGGCGGGCGGTTTCGCGGCCGGCGCACACGACCACTTTGGAGTAGACAGCCCGGTCGGTGACGCTGCGCACCTCGACCGTCCCATCGGCGCGGGGATCGATGGAGATGACCTCTGCGGTGGTGACGGCATCTGCGAGGGCACCCGCGAGTGCCGTGATCGCGGTGCGGGTGCGGATCGCGCCGCCCGACTCGTCGAGCACCGCTGGCCCCGAGTACCCAGCGAGCAGCGGCATCCGCTGGGCGAGCTCGGCTGCATCGATCTCGTACGCTTTCACGCCGCCGACCTGGTCGAGCACCCGCAGCCGCGCCAGGGCGCTGTCTCCGATCGCCACGACACCGTCTGATGAGACCAGCTCGACGTCGAAGTGTTCGGCCCACTCATCCCATACGCCGCGGCTTTCGCGCGCGAAAGCGACGAGTCGCGGGTCGTCGTGGGCATGCCGGAAGATCCGCGACTCGCCTGCGGACTGACCCGACCCGGGCAGACCGGCCTCGTACAAGCGCACCGGCACGCCCTGCTCCCGCAGCGCGTACGCTGTCGACAGACCGACGATCCCGCCCCCGATCACTGCTACCTCGGGTGAACGCGTCGGGGCAACGTCGTCGTCAGTTCCTGTCATCGCGGTTCCTCGATCTGTTGGTGATGTGCGGTAGGCCGCAAGAGAAGGGGCCGCTGCCACGATTTCAACGGGCTGTGTCAGCCCGAAGTCACCGCGCGCAGCGACCCCTCATGTCGGGGTCAGTACTCCCGGTCTGTGGTGTCAGGCGGGAAGTTTGGAGCCCAACACGTCGAGCTTCTCGATCGTCGGTTCGGAGAACAACGCACCGGTCTGCTCGCCGAGAGCTACCGCAACAGGGCCGGACAGGTGGGCGTCACGTCCGGCGTCATCGGGGAACACGTCGAAGATCCCGAACGTCGACGGCCCGAGGCGGATCGCGAACCACGCGGTGGTTGCCGGCTCCTGCTCGACAAGCCCACGCCCGGCGTCGAGGAACTCCTTCACCTCGTCCTCCTTGCCGGGCAACGCGTCAAACCTGACCAGCAATCCCTTGGTCACACTCATGACTTCACCTCTTCCTTTGTCGTGGTGCCCGCGAGTTGGGACACGATCGCCTCGGAGAACGCCGGCAGGTCCTCCGGCGAGCGGCTGGTGATGAGATTCGTGTCGACCACGACCTCCTGGTCAACGACGTTCGCGCCGGCATTGCGCAGATCCGTGCGGATGCTCGGGAAGGACGTCAGGGTGCGACCGGTGGCCACGCCGGCCTCGATCAACGTCCACGGCCCGTGACAGATCGCCGCCACCGGCTTGCCGCTCTCGACGAAGTCGCGGACGAAGGAAACGGCGCCCTCGTCGACCCGGAGCTGGTCGGGGTTCACCGTGCCGCCCGGAAGCACCAAGGCGTCGTAGTCGCCCACCGAGGCGTCGGCGACCAGCCCGTCGACGGTGAACGTGCCCGCTTCATCCAGGTCGTTCTTACGGGCCTTGATCTCGCCGTCGTGGATCGAGAGGACCTCGGTCCGAGCGCCGGCCCTGTCCAGAGACTCGCGGGGTTGCTCGAGCTCGACGCGCTCGACCCCGTCCGCGGCGAGGATCGCGACCCTCTTGCCCTGAAGATCTGCTGCCATATCAGTTTGCCTTCTTTCCGTCGGACATACCCGGCTTGATGACGACCTTGGTCCAGCCCTCGGACCTGGAGTCGAAGTTCCTGTAGGCGTCGGCGGCCTGGTCCAGCGAGATCTCGTGAGAGATGATCCAGGACGGCTTCGCCTTGTCAGCCGCGATCAGGTCACGCAGCCGGCGGTTGTACTTCTTGACCGGGCACTGACCGTTGCCCATGGTCTGTCCCTTGAACCAGTGGGTGCCGAAGTCGATGGCCGCCTTGCCCTGCTTGGCCAATTCGCCCTTGGCCCCCGGGTCCTCGGGGACGAACACGCCGACGGTGCCGATCCCGCCGGTGAAACGCACCGAGTTGATGAGCATGTTCAAGGTGGCAGCCGGGTCTTCGTTCCCCTGCGGGTCGTGGGCCTGGTAGCCCACGCACTCGCAGCCACGGTCGGCTCCGAGCCCCATGGTCTCGTCCAGCACAGCCTGCACGGGGTCGACCTTGGAGTCGTCGATGGCGATCGCTCCGATCTGCTCGGCCAGCGCGAGCCGGTCGGGGTGGCGATCGACCACCATGACCTTCGCGGCGCCCTTGATCGTCGCGGACAACGCAGCCATCAGACCCACCGGACCGGCTCCAGCGATCACGACGCTGTCGCCCGGGATCACGCCAGCCATCTCAGTGGCGTGGTAACCGGTGGGGAAGATGTCGGAGAGCATGACGTAGTCGTTCTCCTTGTCCTGCGCGTCTTCACCCAGGCGCAGCGCGTTGTGGTCGCCGAAGGGCACCCGGAGCAGTTCTGCCTGCCCGCCGCCGTACGGGCCCATTTCGGCGAAGCCGTAGGCCGCACCGGCGGCCGATGGGTCAGGTTGCGTCGTCAGGCAGTAGTTCGTGAGCCCGCGCTCGCAGTTCTTGCAGAACCCGCACGAGATGTTGAAGGGCAGCACGACCCGGTCGCCCACCTTGATCTTCTCTACTCCCTTGCCGATCTCCACCACCTCTCCCATGTTCTCGTGGCCGAACGTCCGGCCCTTCTCGAAGGAGGTCCGCCCCTCGTACATGTGCAGGTCCGAGCCGCAGATGTTGGTCGTTGTGATCTTGACCAGCACATCGGTGGGCCGTTCGATCTCGGCGTCCGGAACGTCCGTGACCGCGACATCCTTGGGTCCCTGATAGACGACAGCCTTCATGGCGAATCTCCAATCGTTGTGTCGGTGACTCCGAGCAGTCCACGCTCGTCGCCGACCACCAAGAAGTCATGAGCGCACCAGGCCAAAGTCCCGGGGCATGATTTGGTTCGAGTGCACAACTCCCCGCGGGTGGGTGCGCTGGGCAAGGGGTACGGTGAGCGCGACCCTGCCCCCGGGAGTTGATGAGGACCGATGAGCTATCACGGACTCGGACTGGATCCCGGGATACATCCGTGCTGCATGTACCGAGGCGTCGCCGCTCAGCGCGACGACCTGTGGGGTCCCTACGGCACAGGGGGACCCCGGGCGGGCCGGCCAGGGATCAAGAGATGACCGTCTGCGAGCCCGCCACAACCGGAACCGTGGTGCCAACCGGCGAGCTGGATCTGCGGCGTGCCCTCACCGGCCTCGATGGGCTGCTGGTGATGTCCATGGCGATGATGCAACGTCACGACGTGGACGAGGTCATCAACGTCCTGAAGCGTGAGGTCGAGTCGGTGACCGGCTGCCAGTTGGTTCACGTCACCTTCCAGCGGGACCGGGAGTGGATCACCCTGCCCCCCGGGGAGCCAACGAAGCCGGCGGAACCGAGCCCCTCAACCGGTGAACGGGTATTCGTGCAGGACAACGGCGACTCCTGGACGTCGACGACGGCTGTGGCGGTCTTGAACGGCGCCCCGGGCCGACTGGTCCTTCGCAGCTTCGCCCGGCCCGACCCCGAACAACTGTTCGTCATCGAACGGTTGGGCGATCTCCTCGGGACGGCGCTCGCGGACGCGCAGGTGCACGAGCGCCACCGCCGACGCGCCCACGAACTCGATGCAGCCAATAACGAGATGGCGCGCACCGTCGCGGCGCTGCAGCACCGTGAGGGGGTGCTTGAGGAGTTCGCCCGACTATCCACGACCGGGACTGAGCTCGACGTGGCCACCTCACTCAGCCGGCTCACTGGCTCCGCTGTCGTGCTGCGGGACAGATTCGGGCACGAGACGACCCGGATCACGGTCGCCGGTCGGTACCAACCGCTCCTCGAGCGAACCTCGCTCGAGGAGGTCATCGGCGGACGCCCCGAACTCGGCACGATCGAACTGGAGGTGCCACCGGACAAAGACCGAGACGACGCATCATTCGCTCTGCGGTACGCGGGCGTCGCACTGGGGCTGCTGAGGGCTAGGGCCGCGGCGATGAATGAACTGGAGAACCGACTGAGTCGAGACCTCCTCGACGACCTTCTTGAAGGGCTCCCGGCCGACGTTGCCGTGGACCGGACATCCGCTCAGGGCCACGACCTTGCCGTTCCGCACGACCTGATCGTGTGCGCATGGTCCTCCGAGCGGGGTCACCGCGCGCACGACCGCGACGTCGATCACCTCCGGATGGCCATGGCTCGTCAGCGACTGCCCTGCTTGGTCGTCCGGAACCGGGGACTGGTCGTCGCCCTCGCCCATCGAGGTGTCGACATGGGCCGCTTGTTCAACGACTTGTCGCGCACCTACGGCGACACCAACGGTGTGATCGCCAAGGGGGAGCCGGCCAACTCGCCGGAACAGATCCCACGTGCGTATGAGCAAGCCCAACGAGCACTCAGGGCTCGTCAGCAGTCCCACGATCCGTATGGCTTCATCGCCTACGCCGACTTGGGAGTAGACCGGCTGCTCGCCCTCGACGGCAACGCTGAGGAAGTCGAGCGCCTCATCAGGGACTGGCTCGGCGACCTATTGAGCTACGACCGTCGCCACGGCACCGAACTCGTCCCCACCCTAGCGGCCTACCTCGACCACGGAGGCAAGTACGCCGACACGTCAACGACGCTCACCATCCACCGCAACACACTGCGCTACCGAATCAGCCGCATCACCGAGATCTCGGGCCACGACCTCAACGACGTCGAGGCACAACTCAACCTCCACCTGGCGACACGCGCGTGGCGACTACGCCGTGCCTCCGTCGGCGAGCCCCTGCGAAACGCCGTCCGGTGAGGTAGTCCCAAGCCGTAGTTGCGAGAGTCTGCGCGGCGATGGCACTGGACGATCAGGAGTCGTCGACCGGGCCGAACGCCGGGTGGTGCCAGAGTTCCCAGCTGGTGTGCAGCAAGCAGACGAGGGTTAGCCCGGCGAGCGCCGCCAAAGCAGGCGCCACCACCGCGACCGGGATCAGCGAAGCAGCCCCCACTGCGGCCACCAGGCGACCGGTGGCGAGCTGGTGGTGGTCGCGCCATCGGTAGGCGACGTCGCCGACGTAGAACATCGCGACGCCACCGGCCAGGGCGACGGCCGGCAACAAGGAGAGTGGTTCCCCCGGTGCCGCGACTGCTTCGTGCACCCCGAGAGCGAAGAACACCACCCCGGCCACGAGCGGCAGATGCAGGTAGCTGTAGGAGTCGCGCGCGAGCCTTGACCGCTCCCGATCAGTGGTGCCGCGCAGCCGTCGTTCGGCACCGCCGCGCAGATAACCGAAGTAGGACCACCACAGACCGGCCGCGATCAGCACGGCGAGGAGGACGGCCGTCACAACACTCGGGCGCGGAAGAGCGGCTTCGGCGCCAGCGCCTACCCCGACGATCGCCTCACCCAGCGCGATGATGATGATCAGCCCGTGCCGCTCCACGAAGTAGGCAGGTGTCACGCTCCAACCGGTGGTCCCGACCAGGACCGGCCCCGACAGATCCATCACCGCGGCCACGATCCACAGCAACTCTCGTTCTGGCGTGTCGAAGAACGCCGCGGCCACCAGCACTGCCGGGCCGGCGAGCAGGGTGGGGACTAGTCGCAGCGCGGCCGAACCCACGTCCGCCTCGCCCCGCACGTCAAGAGCCAGCAGCACGACGTGGATCAGTCGGACCGCCAGGAATGCAAGCGCAAAGACCAGCGCCCGCGCGCCGAACGCCTGCGGCAGCGCGACCGCGGCCATCAGCATGGCCGCCATCGCGAGAAAGAGCAGCAGGCGAGGCCCGGGTCCGTCGTGGTCGGAGGTGTTCGTCAGCCAGGCGTAGCAGGCCCACGCCCACCACACAGCAGCGAGCGCCAGAATCCCGCGGCCGAACCCCGCCCAGGAGATGTCCGCGAGCATCAGGACAGTGACCTGCGACATCGCGTAGACGAAGACCAGGTCGAAGAACAACTCCAGCGTTCTGACCGACCGATCTGCTGTGTCTTCGGCTGCTTGCTCATCCGCATTGCCGAGATCATCGTCACGCATACGGTGCTCCTCACCCACTCGCCGACCTTGATGCTCGCGTACACCAACTCACAGTGGGCTTCGGAGGGCGGGCCCGTTTGGCCGCGGGAGTCTCAAGCACTCTTCGGGGAACGCGATGCTTCGTTGCAAGCAAACCGAGAGCGACCGACAGGGGCAGCACGTGACCACCGATGCGACCGATGGCTTTGTGCGTGTCCGCGGAGCCAATGAGAACAACCTGCGCAACATTGACGTGGACATTCCTCGCAACGTGATGGTGGCGTTCACCGGGATCTCCGGGTCGGGGAAGTCGTCGCTGGCCTTCGGAACGCTGTACGCCGAGGCGCAGCGCCGCTACTTCGAGTCGGTCGCGCCCTACGCGCGCCGGCTGCTGCAGCAGGTCGGTGCCCCGCACGTCCAGGAGATCACCGGCCTGCCGCCTGCGGTCGCGCTTCAGCAGCGCCGGGGCACGGCCACCTCACGCTCGTCGGTCGGCACCATCACCACGCTGTCCAACCTGCTGCGGATCCTCTACTCGCGGGCCGGCGATTACCCGGCTGGTGCCGATCACCTCGCGGCCGAGGCGTTCTCGCCCAACACCAGCGCGGGCGCGTGCCCGCGTTGCCACGGCCTGGGCGTCGTCCACGACGTCACCGAGGAGCTGCTTGTCCCGGACCCGTCACGGAGCATCCGTGAAGGGGCGATCGCCGCCTGGCCCGGCGCGTGGCAGGGCGCCAACCTGCGCAGCATCGTGATGGGGCTCGGCATCGACGTCGACAAGCCGTGGCACAGTCTCAGGAAGCGGGACCGCGACTGGCTGCTGTTCACCGACGAGCAGCCCTCGGTGCTCATCGAGCCGGAACCAGGTCGCGTCGACCACGGCTACTACGGGAAGTTCTGGAGCGCGCGCAGCCACGTCATGCACGTGCTGGCCGACTCCACGAGCGAGCGGATGCGCGAGCGGGCCATGCGGTTCCTGGAGGAAGCGCCCTGCCCGGATTGCCAGGGCAGTGGACTACGGCCCGAGGCCCTCGCGGTGACCTTTCTAGGGCGTTCGATCGCCGAGGTCAACAACCTGCCCTTCACAGCGCTGGTGGCTCTGCTGCGTCCGGTCGCTGAGCGGCCCGCGGGTGCCGACGAGGTCGCGGCGCGGATCTGCACTGACCTGGTCGCGCGCGTCGAGGTGCTCCTCGATCTGGGCCTGGGTTATCTCAGCCTGGGACGGAGCTCGACGACGCTGTCGCCCGGAGAGGCGCAGCGCCTGCGGATCGCCACCCAGCTGCGCTCGGGCCTGTTCGGAGTCGTCTACGTCCTGGACGAGCCCTTCGCCGGCCTGCACCCGGCCGACGCGGAGCCGCTGCTGGATGTCCTGGACCGCCTCAAGGCGTCCGGCAACACACTGTTCGTCGTGGAGCACGACCTCGACGTCGTACGACGAGCAGATTGGGTCGTCGATATCGGCCCGGGTGCGGGCGAGGCCGGAGGTCGAGTGCTCCACAGCGGCCCTGTCGCGGGCCTGGAGGACGTGACTGAGTCGGTCACCAGCGCCTACCTGTTCGGTCGCGCTGAGCGGCTCGCGCACGATGCGCGGGCCCCGCAGGGCTGGCTGCGACTGACCGGCGCACATCGCCACAACCTGCGCGACCTGTCTGTCGATATCCCGCTGTGCGTGCTGACCGCCGTCACCGGGGTGTCCGGGTCCGGCAAGTCGACCCTGGTCACCCAGGTCCTGGCCGAGGACCCGACTGCTCGTGAGTCGTTCGACCGACTGGTATTGGTCGATCAGCGCCCGATCGGCCGGACGCCGCGGTCCAACCTCGCGACGTACACGGGGATGTTCGATGCCGTGCGGAAGTTGTACGCCGCCACGGACGCGGCCCGGGCCCGCGGCTACGGCGCCGGCCGCTTCTCCTTCAACGTCGCCGGGGGCCGCTGCGAGACCTGTCAGGGCGAGGGATTCGTCTCCGTCGAGCTACTGTTTCTGCCTGGCACCTACGCTCCCTGCCCGACGTGCCACGGCGATCGCTACAACCCCGAGACGCTCCAGATCACCTACCGCGGCAAGAGCATCGCGGAGGTCCTCGACCTATCCGTCGACGACGCCGCCACGTTCCTGGCCGACGTACCGGCCGCCGCACGCAGCCTCCAGACGCTTCGCGAGGTGGGTCTGGGCTACCTGCGACTTGGACAGCCGGCGACCGAGCTCAGCGGCGGGGAGGCACAGCGCATCAAGCTCGCCACCGAGCTCCAGCGCGCTCACCGCGGCCATGCCCTCTACCTGCTCGACGAGCCGACCTCCGGACTCCACCCCGCAGACATCGCTCTGCTGCTGCGCCAGCTGCACCGGCTCGTCGACGCCGGCAACACGGTGGTCCTCGTCGAGCACGACCTCGACGCGATCGCCACCGCGGACTGGGTCATCGATCTCGGTCCGGGCGGAGGAGATGCCGGCGGTCGGGTTGTCGCGACCGGCACGCCGGCCGACATCGCGAGGGCCGAAGGCAGCGCGACCGCGCCCTACCTCTCGCGGCGGCTCGAGCGGACATGAGCTGGGTGCGGGCGGCCGGTGTGCCGTCAGGCTGCCCCGCGGGCGCGGAGACATCACGCCAAGGAGAATCCGTACATGTCATGAAAGATAAAGGCATGACTGTGTATCTCGCTTGGACCTCGGAGGACCTGCCTGACCTTGAGGGGCCGTGGCACGAGGCTCGGCTTGTGGCGCCCGGGCTGGTCGCCGTGGACAGCACCGAATCGCTGTCAGCGGTCTATCACGCCATCAAGTGGTCCCGGGAGGGTGAGGCTTCGCTGATCGTGGTCCCCGTGCACCAGACGCCCAAGTCGCGGGGCATGGCTGCTGGCACCACTAGGTGGTTGCGTGAGCGGACTGCAAGGCAACCGCCCGGTGCGAACATCCGGGGCCTCACGTCATCCGATTGAGCTGTCCAGGCTCCCAGACCACGAGGGCTGCCAGGTTGGTTCTCCCACCTCAGGGAACGATGATTCACGTAGGTGGGTGATGGACACGGGAAGATTGAGACCGGGGGAGCGGCGCCCGCAACCGGGAAGGCCCCGCGCGGACTCCCCTGCCCCGGGGACGCCGCCCGATCAGCGAACCGAGTGCGGACGCGGTCAGTGCCGTGAGGGCGCGGCACGTACCCGCTTCCGCTGGGGTCTGGGAAACGGGACGCGCTCACCGATAGCCCATCGCGCTGCGGACCACCTCACCCGGTGTTGAAGCGCTCGACGTAGCGGCGCTGCCAGGCCGTCTCAATCGCCCGCGCGTCGTAGTGCTCGCGGACGAACGCGACCGCCTTGTCGGCGGGCACACCATCCAGAACTGCAAGACATGCGAGGGCGGTGCCCGTCCTGCCGCGCCCGCCCCCACAGGCGACTTCCACGCGTTCGTCCTCGGCTCGGCGCCATGCCTCGCTCAGCGCGTCTCGCGCGTCCACTCGGTCGGCGGGTAGCCGGAAGTCCGGCCAGCGAAGCCATCGCGTGTCCCACGGCATGCCCTCAGGTGGCCTGCCGAGCAAGTACAGCCCAAAGTCGGGAAGGGCGCCGTCGGGCAGTGGTCGGCGCAGTCCACGTCCCCGAACAAGTCGACCGGACGGCAGGTGCAGCACCCCGGTCTTTGTCGCGTCCCACGTTCGTGTCACCGCCCAACAGCCTATGACGGTCAGCCGGTGGGCTGTCCCCGCAGGCGATCGGCTCGCGGAGCGTGCCAGTGCGGGATCGTCACGCGGAGCGTGACCAGTAGCGCAAGGCGGCTACCTGTCTAGACTGTCTGGCAATCGCGAGCGAACCCGTCGCGCCCTCTCAGTTGCCTGGCGTCAGCGCTCCGTCGACGAGCCCTCGGACGTGACACCGGCGTCAAGGGTAAAGGTGTCGATGACCCACTCCCCCTCCACGTCGTAGACATCGACGGTCAGGTCGGCCTTGCCAGCCTCGATCTGGCGCTCCCACTCGAGCGCTTCCTCGGGCGTCTTCACGTCGCCGACGCCGGGGCCCTGGAGGTCCTGCTGCTTCACGAAGCCATGGCGCCCCGAGTCGCCCACCACCGCGATCAGGTCCGGTTCCTCGTCGGGGGTCTTCGCGTCGGCGGCGGACCCATAGGTCTGTCCAGAGTTGTTCTTCGGGAAGTTCGATGTGGCGACTTCCCAGTCCTTGGGCTGCTCCTTCACCTTGACGTCGCTTGAGCCCTCGTCCTGCGTCGCCAGGGCCGCGATGCCACTCCCTGCGAGGAACGACAAGGCCACCGCCGCGACGAACGCGACTCCACCGGCGAGAACGGTGCGTGCTGTTGGGATCCTCATCTGCAAGCCCCCTGCTTCATGAAAGGTAGTTCGGCGTTCGGAAGCTCGGGTAGGTGCCGTACCCGCTGCCATCCCAGGTCCTGGAGGCCCCCTACGAGTAGATCCAGCCCCCGCACCCGTTGGAGTAGCGCGTGATGTGCACCCTGGCGGGCTCCGTGTTGTACCGCCAGACCGTCGAGCTGCACATCGGGCCATCGTCCCAGTAGGTGCGGCCCTGGGTCCCCATTCGGCCCGCCAGCGTCTCGCCCGAGTTCACCCGGTGGGTCTCGGTGCGGGAGATGCCAGAGTCGACGAGCGACCTGTTCCTATAGTCGTTGACGTAACTCGACCAGTTGCGCCACGGACTGATCGCGGCCGCGGCCATGGCGTAAGAGGTGGTCGCGCCAATGACCAACCCGGCGAGTGCGGCGATAATCGTCGCTTTGGACCTGAGGCTCACTACGGACCCTCCCCCTGTGTGCCGGATCACAGAGTGACAGCCTTCGAGGGTCCCGTCTAGAGAGGGATGTCCCGGCATGACCGCATCCTCGGCCGACGAGCGCGGCTACCGCGACGTAGAGCCCTCGCTCGAGGTCGAGGTGCTCCTGGACGGAACGCGGTCGCCCGGAGATCTCAACGCCTGGCACCACCGACCACACGCCACTCCGCCGGGATGGTGGGGCCACGTGCGGCCGTTCGACCCTCGGCGATGCGGGCCAACCTGGACCCGACGCACCGTCGCCGGCTCAGTCGCATAATTTGGTCAGACCAGCTCGTGAGTCGACGACGGCCTGCGACGACGCCTTCGGCACCCCAGTGCGGCGCGGTCAGATCGCTGCCAACGTGGCGAACCGTCGAGGCGCGTGGGTCCTCGAGTTCGACAGCCGTCACCTCGACTAACGCTCTGTGCGACCGGGTGGTTCCAGCCGAGCGGACAATGATTTCGGCTGTCAGCTCGGCCTTGAAGTCGACCATCCAGTCGGCGGCGACCTCAGCGCGCACATGGTCCGCCACGAGTCAGGTCCGCAACGACTTCTCGGGGCACAACGCCTGTGCCACCGGCACGAACGAGTGGATCCACGACGCTGACTTCACGCTGGGCGGTGAGATTAACTTCTTCATCAGCGACCGCACGCTGCACCCGAAGGACTCCTGGCAGTTGGGTACGCCATCGCCGTGAGCAACGCGCTGCTGACCCAAGCCCAGTGACAAAGGAGCCCCGTTTGAGGAGCAGGCCGGGCGGTGCCGCCATGCTGGCCCTGACAGTGCTCCTGGCCGGCGTCGTTGGCTGTGGCGGTGAAGATGACGCCGTGGGTGACACCTCCCCGTCTCCCACACCTGCTGGATCTGCTGCCACCAGCACCACGGAGCCTGGCACTGAGGACACACCTACGACGGAGTCCGAAGACCCGGAGGAGGACGTGCTGGTGGTCGAGGAGCTCCCAGCTGCAACCTCGAGCGAAGAGACACCGAGTGTGTCCGGCCTTGCGTCTTTCGATCGCGTCCAGGCAGCTGAGACTCAGGGACGAACCCGCCTAGCTGTACTCGGCCACCAGGTTGGTCACAGTCGGCTGATGGGTGGGAGTCCTGCGAGTGCGCTGTGGCGACGTTGAGTGTTGTAGTGCTCGAGCCAGGGTGC
>NZ_JOJN01000019.1 GCF_000720335.1 Nocardioides aequoreus
GCGGATAGGGACGAGGCATGGCTCTCAGCCTTTCGTGAAGGCCGTCAGTTAGCCACCAAATCTGGAACCCAGGATGTAGGTCAGGTCAAGATGTCACCTATCCGTGCAGCAGACCCCTCCGTCGTCGGGAGACCTCGACGTCTATCTGCGGACCGACGCGCCCGGCCGACCTACACCGTCATCTGAGAAGACCCCTGAAACGTCTTCGACGACGACGGGACCGGCGAGGAGGAGGGCGCGGTGAGCTAAAGGAATGGAGCTTGCTCGGCTTCGACGCCACCGCAAGCTCCGGTGAAACGGTCGGTACTGGTCGGTCGTCGTCGGTCACCACCGGATGGCGGCGTCCCCCACGCTCGGCGTTTGCGCAGGTCAGCGGCTCGTTCGCCCAGTGGGCGCATCAAGCGATAGACGCAAAGCCGACGTGATTAGGTCGTCGGTTCGATTCCGACAGTCGGCTCCGGCGAACAGCCCCTGACCTGCGGAAACGCAGGGCAGGGGCGGTTCGGTTCTGGTGGTCGCGCGATGCGCTGGCCTCACGGCTCTGCCCGACACCGACGTCGCTCTCCTCTGCGACGGACCCCTCGCCGGCTGAGCGCTCGCGGCCGGCATCCTGTCCGTGTGCCGATAGGCCTCGCACCACTCGGCAACGCAGCGTGGCGTTGCGTCGCGACCTGGCGACGGCTCGGCGGGGCGCGATCGTCTCGTGCGTTGGCGGACTACGGGAGCTTGGACGCGAGGACGTCGGCCGCCAGGATCTCGGGTGCTGCGCCGAGGAGGTGCTGGTTGGCCATCAGGGCTGCGACGATGGCGCCGTTGGCGTGGGCGTCGCGAGCGGCCTCGTCGGGGAATGCATCGAAGATCCAGAAGGTGTCGGCGTGGGTCCTGACCGCGAACCAGACAATCGTTCCTACTTCTTCGTTGGCGAGCGCGACAGCGCCGGCGAGCAGATCGGCCAGCGCGTCGTGCTGTCCATCGGCCGCGACGATCTTGGCGACGAAGGCATACGGAAGTGATGCGGGTGTGGACATGAGGGGTTCTCCTAGGTGTCGAGGTTTCTTGGTGAAGCGAGTTCAGCGTATGACGAGCGAGGGCCGGTGGGGAGTGGCGTATACGGCAGTATTGCTATTGTTCGCGCCATGCGTATCGGACTCATCGCGATCGACGGCTGCTTCGGTTCGGCTGTCGCGTCGGTCATCGACATCGTGCGGGTGGCCGACGGAGCCCGCGGCGATGTCGACCCGCGGATCGACCCGATCGAACTCGCCATCCTCGGACCGAAACGGCGAGTGACCACGACGGCATCGATGACCCTGTCGGTGGACCACCCGCTGTCGGAGTCCGCAGAGTTCGACGTGGTCGTCGTCCCTGCGCTTGGAACCCTCACGGCCGCCGCTACCAACGACGCCCTCCAGAGCCGAGATGCTCGTTCGGTCATCGCCTCGCTCGGGCGCCTCGACGAGGCGACCACCCGGATCGCCGCGGCGTGCACCGGCGTGTTCGCTGTCGCCGAGACCGGACGGATGCATCATCGGCGGGCGACGACCAGCTGGTTCCTGGGGCCGGAGTTCCTGAAGCGCTATCCGACCGTCGCCCTCGATCTCGACACCATGGTCGTGGTCGACGGGAACCTCGTCACCGCCGGCGCCGCGTTCGCCCACATCGACCTCGCGCTCTCACTCGTGCGATCGATCAGCCCCGACCTGGCCCAACATGTCGCCAAGCTCCTCATCATCGACGAGCGCCCGTCGCAGGCGGCCTTCGTCGCCTACGAACATCTCCGGCACGAGGACCCGATCGTCGTCGAGTTCGACCGCTTCGTGCGCGCCCGCCTGGACGAACCGTTCAACGTCGCCTTCGTCGCGCAGTCGCTCGGCACCAGCCGGCGCACCCTCGAACGACGAGTCCGTGCGGCGCTCAACCTCACTCCGCTCGGCTTCGTCCAACGGCTTCGCATCGAACGAGCTCGGCACCTCTCTGCAACCACGGACCTCACCTCCGCCGAGATCGCGCTACGGGTCGGCTACGCGAACGCCGAGACTCTGCGCTCCCTCCTGCGTAGGGAGCGACGCCGTTCCTGACCTATCGCCATGCCTGTAGCCGGTGTCCTAGTGCTCGACTGGAACCACCTCTCAGCACGTCGCGTCGACGCCCCTGGACGACCCACTCGAAAGGGCGGCCTGGTCGGCGACGACGAGACCGCCGTCGCGTGCCTGGAGTTCCTGGAGCAGTCGGCCCAGGCCCGTCGCCGCCACGTCGCACCCGCCCGCACCCACTGATCCAGTCCTGCACCAGTCCAACCCGAGGAGACCACGATGAGCCGCACCACCCCCGTCCTCGCCCTGACCGTCGGCGACCCCGTCGGCATCGGCCCCGAGATCACCGTCCGCACGCTCGCGGAGTACGCCGGCACCGACGACCACCACGGCATCGCGGTCGGTGACACCGTCGCCGTGCGCCGTGCCGTGGCCGCCACCGGCCTCGACGTCGAGGTCCGCGAGGTGACCGGCTGGGACACGCCGGCCGCGGGCGAGGGGGTGATCGACGTGCTCGACATCGGCGTGCTCGGCGACAGCGAGCCCGCCTGGGGTCACGTCGACAAGCAGGCCGGCAGGGCCGCGGTCGTCGCCATCGAGACCGCGACCAGGGCGGCGATGGCCGGCGACGTCGACGGGGTCGTGACCGGGCCGATCAACAAGGAGGCGATCTGGGCCAGCGGCAGCGAGCACCTCGGCCACACCGAGATGCTCGGCGAGCTGACCGGCGTCACCAAGCAGGACACGATGTTCGTCGTCCGGTCGCGGCAGCAGCCCGACCACCACCTGCGGATCTTCTTCGCCACCCGCCACCTCTCGCTGCGCAAGGCGCTCGACCAGCTGACCCGCGACAGGCAGGTCGACTCGATCCGGCGCGCGCTGCAGGCGCTCGAGGTCTACGGCGTCGACTCGCCCACGCTCGCCGTCGCCGCGGTCAACCCGCACGGCGGGGAGAACGGCGCCTTCGGTCGCGAGGAGCTCGACGAGATCATCCCGGCCTGCGAGGAGCTGCGCGCCGAGGGACTGCCCGTGCACGGCCCGATCCCGGCCGACTCGGTCTTCCACCACGGCCTCGAGGGCCGCTTCGAGGGGGTGCTCTCGCAGTACCCCGACCAGGGCCACATCGCCGCGAAGACCTTCGACTTCGACGGCACCATCTCGGTCACCGTGGGCCTGCCGATCCTGCGCACCTCGGTCGACCACGGCACCGCCTTCGACATCGCGGGCACCGGGAAGGCCGACCACGGCACGATGCGCTCGGCGTACCTCGCGGCGGTCGACTACGCGCCCTTCGTGCCGCGGATGCGCAGCGCCTACGGTTCGTGACATGAGCGAGACGCCCACCCGTGCCCGCGCCGGCACCCGGGCGCGGCACGCCGCGCTCGTCCGGCTGGTGCGCGAGGGCGTCACGGCGGTCGAGGACCTCGCGGCCGAGACCGGGGTGTCGGTGTCGACCGTGCGGCGCGACCTCGCCCGGCTCGGTCGTGACGGCGAGGTCGCGCGCACCTACGGCGGCGCGATGGTGCCCTTCCACGAGCGGTCCGTCGGCGACAGCGCGCAGGTCTCCACCGACGCCAAGCGAGCCATCGCCCGGCTGGCCCGACCTCTCGTGCCGACCGGGGGGCGCGTCTTCCTCGACGCGGGGACGACCTGCGGGGCGCTCGCCCGGCTGATCGCCACCGACGCCGACCTCGGTCCGCTCACCGTGGTCACCCGCGGCCTCGAGACAGCCGTCGAGCTCGCGGACGTCGAGCACGTCGACCTCGAGCTCCTCGGCGGCCGGATGCGTCGGATGAGCCACGGGCTGGTCGGTCCGCTGGCCTCGCTGGCGCTGGAGCGGATGTCCTTCGACATCGCCTTCCTCGGCGCCGACGCCGTCGACCCCGCCCGTGGGGTCGGCGAGCCGACCCTGGAGGAGACGCTGCTGAAGGAGCAGGTCGCGGGCGCCGCCCGACGGACCGTCGTGCTCGCCGACGCCAGCAAGATCGGCGCCTCGGCCCCCTCCTGGACCCGGATGCCCAGCGCCTGGACGCTGGTCGTCGACGCCGCCGACGACGACGTCCGCGGCTGCTGCCGTGAGGCCTCCGTGGAGCTGCTCACGCCCACGTCGCGGTAGCAGCGAGGACGCCGGTGGCCCCTCCGTGGCGGCGCCGGCGTGCGCGGCGTGCGCTCAGGCGGGCGGCCCGATCATCGGGGCACCCGTCTCGAGGAGGGTCTTCAGCCCGGAGAGGATCGCGACCCACCCGAGCTCGAGCTGGCGGGCGGTCTCGCCCTCGGGGAGGCCCTCGTGCACGCAGGACAGGAAGATGACCCCCGGCATCGGCATGGGGGGCTCGACGATGCTGAAGGTCACCACCGAGGTGGGCAGCGCGGCGACGTCGGGTGCCCAGTGGCCCTCGAAGGTGGCCCGGAGCCTGCGGCCGGGCTGTGACTCGAGCACCTCGCCGGTGATCATGTCGCCCCCGCCGGCGGTGTAGGCGTAGCTCTCGCCGACGCTCAGGTCGCCGTAGTGCGCCTCGAAGCCCAGGTAGTAGGCCGGGGTGACGGCACCGTCGGTGAGCGCCCCCCACACCTGCTCGGGGGTGGCCCTGACGGCGAGCTGGACGGTCAGGGTGGTGGTCGGAGTGGTCGTCGGGGTGGTGACCTGCGTGGTGGTCTGCGTGGTGGTCATGTCGGACTCCTCGGTGCTGGTGGTGGTCGTGACCGGGGACCCGGTCTCGTCACGCAGACGTGGGACGGGCGGCCACTTCGACATCCACCGGCAGCTCTTCCGACGAAGCAGGGGCGCGAGGGATGCTCGATGTCGAAGCGGCGGGGTCGGGCACGTCTGCAGCACGACAGGAGACGCGGGGCCGCAGCCCGCGAGGCATGCGGCCCGGACGAGCAGGAGGTCATCATGCAGTTCCTCATCCTGGCCGCCGAGGACGAGTCGGCCTTCGAGGCGCGGGAGCACCCCGAGCGCAGCGCGGCGTACTGGAGCTCGTGGAGCGGCTACCTCGCGGCGCTGACCGAGGCCGGTGTCCTGCAGGGCGCCGGCGGGCTCCAGCCTCCGTGGACGGCGACCACGCTGCGTGTGCGTGACGGACGACGTCTCGTGCAGGACGGCCCGTACGCCGAGACCAAGGAGCAGCTGGGCGGCTACTTCGTCGTCGAGGTGCCCGACCTCGACACGGCCCTGGCCTGGGCGGAGCGCTGCCCCTCGGCGGAGTACGCCTCGGTCGAGGTGCGCCCGCTGGTGCCGCCGCCGCGTGGGTGCGAGCCGCGTGGAGCAGGCCGCGTCGGTCGCCCGCACCGTGGAGGAGGTCGCCCGCACGTCGTACGGGCGCCTGGTCGCCTACCTCGCCTCGGTCACGGGCGACCTGGCCGCCGCCGAGGACGCGCTGGGCGACGCCCTCGTGGCGGCGCTGCGGACCTGGCCCGAGCGCGGCGTCCCCTCCCGGCCCGAGTCGTGGCTGGTCACCGCCGCCCGCCGCAACCTCATCGACGCCGCGCGACGACGGGACACCGCGTCGCGCGCGCTGCCCGAGATCGCGCGGGTGATGGAGGAGCGCCTGGAGCGGGACCACCCCCCCGGGCACGGTGCCGGACGACCGGCTGCGGCTGATGTTCGCCTGCGCCCACCCAGCCGTGGCCGAGCAGGTGCGCAGCCCCCTGATCCTGCAGGCGGTCCTGGGGCTCGACGCCGCTCGCATCTCCGAGGCCTTCCTGGTCGCGCCCGCCACCATGGGTCAGCGGCTCGTGCGGGCCAAGGCCAAGATCAAGGATGCCGGGATCCCCTTCCGGGTGCCCGGCCCCGACGAGCTGCCGGCTCGGCTCGACGCGGTGCTCGACGCGGTCTACGCGAGTACGGCACGGGGTGGGACGACGCCGACGGCCTGGACCCGGGACGCGCCCACCTGGTCGAGGAGGCCGTGCGGCTGGCACGGCTGCTGGTCGAGCTGCTCCCGGGAGAGCCCGCATGCCGGGGACTGCTCGCCCTGCTGCTCCACTCCTCCCCCCGGTCGGAGGCCCGCCGGGCACCTGACGGCAGCTACGTGCCGCTGGCGTCACAGGATGTCACCGCGTGGTCGCGACCGCGGATCGAGGAGGCCGAGGAGCACCTCGCGGCCGCGCTGGCGCTCGGACCCCCGGAGCCCTACCAGCTCCAGGCCGCCATCCAGTCGGTGCACAACTTCCGCGCCGCCACGGGCCGGACCGACTGGGAGGCGGTCAGCCGGCTGTACGACGGGCTGGTGCGGCTCGCCCCGTCGGTGGGCGCGCTGGTCGCGCGCGCCGCCGCCCACCGGGAGGTCCGCGGCTCGGCCGTCGCGCTCGACCTGCTGCGCGAGCTGCCCGAGGGTGCGGTCGAGGGCTACCAGCCCTACTGGGTGCTGCGCGCCCACTGCGAGCGCGACCTGGGAGCGCCGACGGCCGCTGCGAGCGCCCGGACAGCACTCGACCTGACGGCATCGCCGACGGTCGCGACGTACCTGCGCGCCGAGCTCCTGCCCCACGACACCCGGCCGCCGCGCCGGGTCCTCGGTGTTTCCACTGAAGACGCCGACTCCGAGGAGGGCTAGCCTCCCTCGGCATGGGCGACCACCTGCTCGACGACGACCGCGCCCCACGGCGTACGGCGGAGGTCTGCGTGGTCGGGGCCGGGCCGGCGGGACTCGCGGCAGGCGTCGAGCTCACGCGGGCGGGCGTCGACTGGGTCGGCTTCGAGCAGCGCCCTGGTCCCGGTGGGGTGTGGTCGACCCACGACACCCCCGGCCTCACCCACGCCTGGCCGAGCCTGAGCCTCAACAGCCCGCGGGGCTGGTTCGAGCTGCGCGGCCACCCGATGCCGCGCTCCTACCCGGACTTCCCGACCGCGGCGCAGGTCGGCAGCTACTTCGACGGCGCGGTCGACCACTTCGGCATCCGCGACCGGATCCGCTTCGGCACCGCGGTCACCCGTGTCGTCCCGGCCGGCGACGGCTCCTGGCACGTCACGCTCGACTCCGGGGAGCGCCGACGCTTCGACGCCGTCGTCGTGGCCAACGGGCACCACGACGAGCCCCTGCTGCCCAACTTCCCCGGTCACTTCGAGGGCGGTCAGCGACACTCCCGCGACTACCGCACCAGGGAGCCGTACGCCGGCCGGCGGGTGCTCGTGGTGGGCTTCGGCAACAGCGGGAGCCAGATCGCCGTCGACGTCAGCCAGGTCGCGTCCGACACGGTGCTCGCGGTGCGGCGCGGTGGCTACGTGCTCCCCCAACGGGCGCGGGGGCTCCGCATCGACCGCGCGATGCCGGCGTGGCTCGGCTTCCTCGTCAACGCCTACCTGCCCCACGCCGTCGCCGGGCCGTTGCTCACCGCCTACTACCGCGCCGTGGTGGGCCCACCCACCCGCTCGGGACTGCCGCGGCCGGACCACCACTTCGGCGCGGCGCTCCCCACGGTGTCGGCCGCGCTGCCCGAGCTCGTCGCGCGAGGTCGCGTCAGGGTCCGTCCGCAGGTGGCGCGGTTGGCGGGCCACGTCGTCGAGTTCGTCGACGGCAGCCGCGAGGAGGTGGACGAGATCATCCACTGCACCGGCTTCCGCACCACCACGCCGTTCCTCGACCCGGAGGTCTTCTCGGCGGTGGACAACCGGGTGCCGCTGCACCGGCGGATCTTCCACCCCGACCACCCGTCGCTCTACTTCGTGGGTCTGCTGCAGGCGGTCGGGTGGGGCTTCCTCCCCCTCTTCGAGTCCCAGGCACGTCTGGTCACCGCCCACCTCACCGGTGCCTACGCCCTCCCGGACGCCGCCGCGATGCGCGCCTCGATCGCCCGCGAGGACGAGCGGATCCGTCGCCACTTCGTCGACTCGCCCCGCAACCGCTACCAGATGAACGGAGCGGTCTACCGCCACGAGTGCCGCGTCGAGCTGCGGCGCGGGGCCCGGCGCGCTCGGACCTCGCGGACCGGAGCCGGCAGGCGGTCGGTCACGACGTGACGACGTCACGCCTCCGGTAGCCCCACAGCCCCAGCAGCACCAGGGCCGCAGCCAGGGCGAGCTGGACGAGAGCGGGCCACGGGGCGAAGCCCTCCACCGGCAGCGCCGGGAGGTGCCAGAAGGGCGAGAGCGCGTCGATCCAGCCCGGCAGGCGGAGGACCTCGCCCAGCACGACCTGGACGAGGACGAAGGCCACCCCCGCCCAGGCCAGCCCCGACCAGCGCGGCACGAGGCCGCACACCGCGACGGCGAGCCCTGCGACGACGAGCACGGCGGGGAGGTAGCTGAGCTGGCCGGCGACCTGCGCCACCACCTGGTCCCACTCCCCCGTGCCGAGCCCGTAGCCGGCGGCGAGCCCGAGTCCCATCAGCGACGCGATCAGCAGCGCCCCGGCGGCGGACACCAGGACGGTGGCACCGAGCCAGGCCCACCGGGACACGGCGGTCGCCAGCACGACCTCGGCGCGGCCCGCCTCCTCGTCGGCGACCAGGCGGAGCACCGAGCCGACGGCGAACCCGGTCGAGATCACGGCCATGAGGACGAAGACGTAGCGCAGGAAGGCGTCGACGAGCGCCTGCTCGGCGTCGGGCGAGGCGCCGATGAAGCCGGCGATGTCGGGGTTGGAGGCGACCAGGTCCGGGATCGTGGGGACCAGCGCCCCGTAGAGAAGCCCCAGGGCGGCCAGACCGACGGCCCAGCCGAGCATCAGGCCGCGCTGCAGGCGCAGGACCAGCCCGACCGGGGTGCCGAGGCGGTGTACGGCGCGTGTCGGACCGGGGCGCGCCTGCAGCAGGCCGCCGCCGAAGTCGCGGTGGGCCGTGAGCCAGCCCGCCAGGCCGAGCAGCAGGGCGGTCAGCGCGAGCAGCAGCAGCGCGGGCCACCCCTGCTCGTCGCCGAAGGCGTCCATCCGCTGGGCCCACCCGAAGGGCGAGGCCCACACCAGGACGCTGTCCTGCATCGCACCGACGCCGCGCACGAGGTAGCCCGCGGCGACGGCAGCACCGGCGATGCCGAGGGCACCGCGCGCGGACGCCGAGAGCTGCGCCGCGACCAGACTCACCGCGGCGTAGCAGAGCCCCAGCAGGGCCAGCCCCACGCCGTACGTCGCGCTCCCCAGACCGTCGAGGCCGGCTGCCAGCATCGAGACCGTCGTGAGGAGACCGATCAGCACGACAGCGGCGACCGCGTGGAGCAGTGCGGCGAGCGTGGCTGCGTGCCGGCCGAGCACCGTCGAGCGCAGCATCTCGGCCCGCCCGCTCTCCTCCTCGGCCCGGGTGTGCCGGACGACGAGGAACATCACCATCAGGCAGACGCCCAGCTGGGCCACCTGCGAGATCTCGTTGGCCACGATGCCGCCGAGGGTGTCGATGGCGACCTGCCGTCCGGACATCAGGTAGCTCACCGGACTGGCGCCGACGGTGCGCGCGTAGCCCGCGACCTTCTCGGGCGTGTCGTAGATCGGGGGCACGGCGAGGGCGCTGAGGGCGATCAGGCCGCCGAGCCCGACCACCCAGAGCGGCAGCCGGACCCGGTCGCGCCGCAGGACGAGGCGGAGCTGGTGGACGGTGCCGGTGAAGGCGCTGCTCATGACGTCGACGCGTCGCCGTACTGCCGGAGGAAGAGCTCCTCCAGGGTCGGTGGGTGCGCCGTCAGCGACAGCACCCCGAGGTCGGCGAGCGCCCTGACGACGCCGTCGAGGTGGTCGGAGTCGACGTCGAAGCTGACCCGCCCGTCGACGACGCGAGGATCGTGGACACCCTCGACCTCGCCCAGCCGGTCGGGCGACGCGGCGGTTTCGGCGACCACCGTCGTCCTGGTCAGGTGGCGCAGCTCGGCCAGCGTGCCGCTCTGCACCACGCGCCCACCCCGGATGATGCTGATCCGGTCGGAGAGCGCCTCGGCCTCGGCCAGGATGTGGGAGCTGAGCAGCACCGTGGCCCCGCGACCCTTCAGCTCCTGCACGGCGCGCTGGAACTCCACCTCCATCAGCGGGTCGAGCCCGGAGGTCGGCTCGTCGAGCAGGTAGAGCTCCGCCCGGCTCGACAGCGCCGCGACGAGGGCGACCTTCTGCCGGTTGCCCTTGGAGTAGGTGCGCGCCCGCTTGCGCGGATCGAGCTCGAAGCGCTCGAGCATCTCCGCACGCAGCCGCTCGTCGAGCCCGCCGCGCATCCGCCCGAGCACGTCGATCACCTCGCCACCGGTCAGGTTGGGCCACAGGGCGACGTCGCCCGGCACGTAGGCGAGCCGGCGGTGCAGGTCGGCGGCGTCGCGCCACGGGTCGCCACCGAGCATCCGGGCGGTCCCGGAGTCGGACGCGAGCAGGCCGAGAAGGACCCGGATGGCGGTGGACTTGCCGGCGCCGTTGGGGCCGAGGAACCCGTGCACCTCGCCCTGCTCGACGGCGAGGTCGAGGCCGTCGAGCGCGCGGACGTGACCGAAGGTCTTGACGATGTCACGCAGCTCGATGACGGCCATCGACCCATCATGGCCCCGCGGCCGGCCCGCCTCCACCGTCGCGAAGCCCTCCTGCGGCGCCGGTCAGAGGCGGCCGCGCAGGATGCCGTGCCAGTAGAGCTGCGGCAGCACGTGACGGTCGAAGAGCCAGGTCGAGCGGCGCGGGCGGACGAGGTCGACGTACGGCACCGAGGGCTCCGGCGATCCGTCCGGCCCGAACTCCGCGAAGCACAGCCGGTCGCGCGAGACCGTGACCGGCGCCGCGGAGTAGCCCTCGTCCCGCTGCAGCTCACCACCCGCCCGCGCCGCGAGGAGGTTGGCCGCGAGCAGCGGCGCCTGCGCGCGCAGGGCGGCGCCCGAGTGCGCAGGTTGAGCGTGCTGGCGCAGTCGCCCAGCGCCCACACGTGGGGGTGGGCGCGGTGCCGCAGGGTGTGCGGGTCGTTGTCGACGAGGGTGCCGTCGCCCTGCAGTCCACTGGCGAGCACCAGGTCGTGCCCGCGGTACGGCGGCACCAGGTGCACGAAGGCGACCTCGAAGGCACGCTCCCCCACGACCAGGCGGCGGGCCGGCGCGTCGATCTCCAGGCGCGACTCGCCCGGCAGGACCTCGACCCCATAGTCGGCCAGCGCGTCGCCGACGTGCGGATCGAGCGTGCCGACCCCGGTCGGGTGCTGGGCGGTGACCAGCACGGGGCGCACGGCCCCCAGGACGCCGCGGCGGCGCCAGTGGTCGCACGCCATGAGCAGCGGCTTCAGGGCGGTCGGCCCGCAGGAGGTCGGGGGTGGCGGGAGCGTGAAGACGACGGTGCCGTGCTCGATCGAGCGCAGCCGCTCCCACGCGTACGCCGCCGACTCGTCGAGGTAGCTGGAGGCGGCGAGGCCGTCGTCGTACGCCGCCCGCGTCCCCGGCCAGGCGTCCCAGTCGGGCCGGGTGCCCACCGCGACCACCAGGTCCCGGTAGGTCAGCCCACCGCCGCCCGCGAGGCGCACGGCGCCGGCCGCGGCGTCGACCGCCACCGCCTCGTCGCGGCGCCAGGCGACACCGCGGGGCGTCACCCGCCGCTGCGGCCGCGTGACGGCTCCCGTCGGAGCCCGCCCCGCGGCGACGTACGACAGCAGCGGTCGGTAGCGGTGCTCCCCGCGCGGCTCGACCACGACGACGTCGTCGACACCCGCGCGGCGCAGGTGCGCCGCCACGGCGATCCCGGCGTTGCCGCCTCCCAGGACGACGACGTCGTGGTGGGCGGTCTCGCGCGAGGTGGGCACCGGTGGGGTGTGCCCGCCGGCCCCACCCGCATGCGCGGCGGCGTCAGGCGTCGAAGTCGATGCTCACCCGGTCGCCGCGCGGGTAGGACTGGCAGGTCAGCACGAAGCCGTCGGCCACCTCGGCGGCCTCGAGGGCGTAGTTGCGTCGCATCTCGACCTCGCCCTGGGTGACCTTGGCCCGGCAGGTGCCGCAGACGCCGCCCTTGCACGCGAAGGGGAGGTCGGCCCGCGTCGCCTGCGCGGAGTCGAGGACCGTGTGGTCCTGCGGCATGGCGGCGCTGGACGACAGCCCGTCGAGGACCACGGTCACGTCGGTGGTCGCGCCGGTGCCAGCGGGCGCGGCGCGGTGCAGGTCGGGTGGCGGCTCGTCGACGTGGAAGAGCTCGACATGCACACGCTCCGGCGGGACACCCAGCTCGGCGAGCACGGCGCGCGCGTCGCTGGTCATCGCGAAGGGTCCGCACAGCCAGACGTAGTCGAAGCGCTCGACCGGCAGCAGCGCCGCCAGGATGCGCCGGATCCGGTCGGCGTCGAGACGTCCGGAGAAGAGCTCGACGTCGCGCGGCTCGCGGGAGAGCACGTGCACCAGCTGCAGCCGCGGACCGTGGGCGTTCTTCAGGTCGCCGAGCTCCTCGGCGAACATCACCGACCGGCTGGTCCGGTTGCCGTAGACCAGCGCCACCTCCGCGTCGCCTCCGGCGAGCAGCGAGCTCGCGATGGAGAGCATCGGGGTGATCCCGGAGCCCGCGGCGAGGCAGAGGTGCCGCCCGCCGGCCGACGGGTCGGCGGTGAAGCGACCGCTGGGCACCTGGACGTCGACGAGGTCGCCGGGACGCACCTCGTGCACCAGCCAGCGCGAGAAGACGCCGTCGGGGATCTCGCGGACGCCGATGCGCGGCGCAGCGCCCGCCGGGGCGCAGATGGAGTAGGAGCGCCGCTCCTCCCGTCCGCCGACCGTGCGCCGCAGCGTCAGCGACTGGCCCGGCGCGAAGGCGTAGGCGTCGACCAGGTCGGCCGGCACGTCGAAGGTGACCGCCACCGCGTCGTCGCAGAGCCGCTCGACGTCGGCCACGGCCAGCGTGTGGAAGGCACCACGGGCCGAGCGGGTGCCGGTCGCGGTCGGGGCGGTCGTCACCTCAGATCTCCTTCACGTGCTCGAAGGGCTCCAGGCAGGACCTACAGCGGTAGATCGCCGTGCACGCCGTGGGGCCGAACTCGGAGACCAGCGCGACGTCGGCTGCCTCGCAGCGCGGGCAGCTGAGCCGACGCCGCGTGGGACCGAGGTCGAGGGCCACCGGTCCCCCGGCGGGCGCACGGGGCGCGGGCCCGGGAGCGGAGAGGCCGTGGTCGCGCAGCGCCCGGCGCCCCCGCTCGGTGATCCAGTCGCTCGACCAGGCGGGGCTGAGCGCGACCTCGACCCGAGCGGCGTACCCCGCGTCGCGCAGCCGGTGCACCAGGTCGTCGCGCATCGTGGCCAGGGCCGGGCAGCCGCTGTAGGTCGGCGTGATGGTGACGACGACCTGGCCGTCGTGCTCGCGGACACCGCGCAGAACGCCGAGGTCGGCGAGGGTCAGCATCGGCATCTCCGGATCTGGGACCGAGCTCGCGAGGTCCCAGATCCGGGCCTGTCCTGAGCCTGTCGAAGGGTCCGGGACCGAGCTCGCGAGGTCCCAGATCCGGGCCTGTCCCGAGCCTGTCGACGGTGACGAGGGTGCCGTGGCGGTCATGCTCACCACCTCCCCGTGGGATGGGCGCGGGCCACCACCTGCATCTCGGCGAGCATCCGGCTCAGCGCCTCGGTGTGCAGCCCGTGGCGGCCGGTGCGGCCACCCACGCCGGCCAGCGCGGCCACGTCGGGGCGGTCGACACCCCCGGCGGCGAGCACCTGACCGAGCACCGCGTCCACCTCGTCGCGCACCTCGCCCGGGTCGACACCGACGCCGGCCCGAGCCATCGCCCGCTCGGTCTCGTGCACCTGCAGCGGCTCCTCGCAGAGCGGCCAGAGCTCGGCCACGGCCGCGAGCAGGCGGCGCCGCGACTCCTCGGTGCCCTGCGCGAGGGTGACGAACCAGCGACCGGCGTAGTCGCGGTGGTAGGTCACCTCCTTGACGCCCTTGGCCGCGATCGCGGCGAGCACCGGGTCGCGGCTCCCGACGAGTCGGCCGAGCACGGCGAGGCGCACCGTCGCCAGGACCAGGAGTCGTACGACGGTGTGCGCGAAGTCACCGTTGGCGACCTCGGCCAGGCGCACGTTGCGCAGCTCTCCGGCGTCGCGGAAGAAGGCGAGCGCGTCCTCGGCGGGCACCGGCGAGCCCTCCGGCAGCGGGGGCACGACGCTCGGATCGGCCGCGGCCGCGCGGGCGAGCAGCAGCCGCGCCTGGCCGAGCAGGTCGAGGGCGATGTTGGCCAGCGCGATGTCGTCCTCGAGGTCGGGCGCGCGGCTGCACCACTCCGAGAGGCGGTGCGAGAGGACCAGCGCGTCGTCGCCCAGCATCAGGCAGTACGCCGCCAGCGCGCTGGCGTCGACGTCGTCGGGCACGGTGGTGTCGACGCCCGCCAGCGGGTCCTCGAAGGCGGTCCCGAAGGCCCATCGCGCGTCGTCACCGACGACGTCGTGGTGCTCGAGCAGGCCGTCGTAGACGCTGCCCTCGACGCGGCTCGGGTCGGGGGCGCTATGGCTCATCAGCCCGTCGGGAACGGGGTCCCCGACGGATTGTTCGTCGGAGGAGCGCAGCGGGGGAGGCGAAGAATCCGGTGGGGTGCTCATAGGTGGGGGACGTCGTCGGGGACGGAGTAGAAGGTCGGGTGCCGGTAGACCTTGTCGCCGGCGGGCGCGAAGAGCGGGTCCTTCTCGTCGGGGCTCGAGGCCGTGATGGCGTCGGCCCGGACCACCCAGATGCTCACGCCCTCGTTGCGGCGGGTGTAGACGTCGCGTGCGTGGTGCACGGCCATCTCGTCGTCGGCCGCGTGCAGCGAGCCGACGTGCACGTGGTTGAGCCCGCGCTTGCCGCGCACGAAGACCTCGTACAGCGGCCACTCACCGGCGCTCACCGGTCCGCTCCCGGGGTCTCGACAGGCTCGACCGACAGGGACGGCTCCCCGGACCGGCGCGCGGCGAAGGCGGTCGCGGCCTCGCGCACCCAGGCGCCGTCGTCGTGGGCCCGCTGCCGGTGGGCGAGGCGCTGGGCGTTGCAGGGGCCGTTGCCGCGGACCACCTGGGCGAGCTCCTCCCAGTCGGGCTGGCCGAAGTCGTGGTGACCGCGCTCCTCGTTCCACCGCAGGTCCGGGTCGGGCAGCGTGACGCCCAGGGCCTGCGCCTGCGGCACGGTCATGTCGACGAAGCGCTGCCGCAGCTCGTCGTTGGTGTTGCGCTTGATCCCCCACGCCATCGACTGCGCGGTGTTGGGCGACTCGGCGTCGGGCGGGCCGAACATCATCAGCGACGGCCACCAGAAGCGGTCGACCGACTCCTGCACCATCGCCCGCTGAGCCTCGGTGCCCGACCTCATCGTCATCAGCAGCTCGAAGCCCTGGCGCTGGTGGAAGGACTCCTCCTTGCAGATGCGCACCATCGCGCGGCCGTAGGGACCGTACGACGTGCGGCACAGCGGCACCTGGTTGCAGATCGCGGCGCCGTCGACGAGCCACCCGATGGTGCCGACGTCGGCGTAGGACAACGTGGGGTAGTTGAAGATCGAGGAGTACTTCTGCCGGCCCTCGAGCAGCCGGAGGGTGAGCTCCTCGCGGGAGACGCCGAGCGTCTCGCAGGCGGAGTAGAGGTAGAGCCCGTGGCCGGCCTCGTCCTGCACCTTGGCCAGCAGGATCGCCTTGCGGCGCAACGAGGGGGCGCGAGTGAGCCAGCTGCCCTCCGGCTGCATCCCGATGATCTCGGAGTGGGCGTGCTGCGCGACCTGGCGCACCAGCGTGGCCCGGTAGCGCTCCGGCATCCAGTCGCGGGGCTCGATCCGGTCGCTGCGCGCGAGCACCCGCTCGAACTGGGCGAGCAGCGCCGGGTCGGGGCCGGTGTCGGGACCGGCGTCGGTGTCCACTGCCGTCACGGGGGCCTCCTCGTCACCGGTTTACTGACCGCTCGGTCTGTAATACCTTGACACGAGCCCAGCCCCCCAGGCAAGGAGCCCGGATGCCCCTCATGCACCGCCTCACCGTGCAGTACTTCGAGCCCGCCGACAGCCCGGCCTTCGAGGCGGCCTACCGCGAGCGGCACCTGCCGCTGGTGCACGCGGTCCCCGGCGTACGTCGCGTCACGCTCTCGCGGCCTCGCGGCGACGAGGGCACGCCGTACCTGGTGGCCGAGCTGTGGTTCGACGACCTCGCCTCGATGCGCTCGGCGCTCGCCGGCCCCGAGATGGAGCGGGCCGCCGCCGACGCAGAGACCTACGACGTCGCCCGGCGGACGAGCCACACCGGCGCGGTCGAGGAGATCGCGGCGGGCCGGTAGCGTCACCTCCCGTGACTGTCACCCGACCCACCTACGACCAGCTGGTGGGGCTCCCCGCCTACACCGAACAGCCCGTACCGGTGCCCTTCGAGGACGCCAACGGCCACCTCAACGTCCGGCACTACACCGGCATCGCGAGCGAGGGCCTCGACGAGTCGCTCGCCGAGGTGGGGATCCCCCAGAACTGGCCGCTCCAGGGCCACGCCTGCTTCTCCGCCGAGCACCACCTCACCTACCTCGCCGAGCTGCGCACCGGGGCCCGGATGTCGTCGCGGGTCCGGCTGCTGGGCCGCTCGGAGCGTGCGGCCCACGCGCTGGTCTACCTGCTCGACGACTCCCACCAGCGGCTCAGCTTCGTGATGGAGGAGATCTTCCTCCACATCGACCTGGAGACCCGGCGCACGGCCCCGTGGCCCGACGACGTCGCCGCCGCGCTCGACCAGCAGATCGCGGCGCAGGCCGGACTCCCGTGGGAGCCCGACGTCTCGGGGTCGCTCGCGCTGCGCTGAGACCACGCCGTGACCGGCCAGGCCGCTGCCGATCCGGACGCCCGCCTCGCCGTGCTGGTCGAGGGCGAGAGCGACCGGATCGCCGTCGAGGTGCTGGCACGTCGCCGCGGCCTCGACCTCGCCTCCGACGGCGTACGGGTGCTCGCGATGGGTGGCATCACCAACGTGCGCGCCTTCGCGCTGCGCCTCGGTCCGCGAGGCGACGGCCTGCCGCTCGCCGGGCTGTACGACGCCCCCGAGGCAGCCGTCGTACGGCGCGGGCTCGCGGCCGCCGGCGTCACGGCGCCCGGGGCGACCGACCTGGCCGCCCACGGGTTCTTCGCGTGCGTGGCCGACCTGGAGGCGGAGCTGATCCGCGCGCTCGGTGTCGACCGGGTCGAGGCCGTGGTCGAGGCCGAGGGAGACGGCCGGTCGCTGCGGCTGCTCGCCGGCATGCCGGCGCAGCAGGGCTGGTCGCGCGAGCGCGTGCTGCACCGCTTCCTCGGCGCCGGGTCCGGCCGCAAGGCCCGCTACGCCGAGTTGCTCGTGACCGCCCTCGCGCCGGGCGAGGAGCCCCCTCCGCTGGCCGCGTTGCTCAGCCGTGCGAGCCGGGACGGGTAGGACCCACGGCTCAGTGCCCGCGCCACTCCCCCGGCCCACGACGCGGGAAGTCCGCGACCGCGCGGTGGAAGTCGTCGCTGCCGAAGGCGCGCGCGACCACGTCGTGGTCGTCGACCAGCAGCTGCCGCCGCATCCGCCGGTTGAGCTGCTTGGTGGCCCAGAGGGTCAGCGGCGCGTGCGCGAGCAGCGTGGCGGTCGTGTCGGCCACGAGGCCGTCGAGCTCGTCCTCCTCGCAGACCTCGTTGACGAAGCCGGCCGCGAGCGCGCCGTCGGCGTCGAGCATCCGGGCGCGCAGCAGCACGTCGTTGGTGCGGGCCAGCCCCAGGTGGAGCAGCAGGAAGGACTGGCTGTTGGCCGAGAGGCAGTTGCCGAGCGTGGCGGCGATGGGCGCGCCGAAGCGTGCCGAGCGGGTCGCGAGGCGCAGGTCGCAGGCGGCGGCCAGCACCAGCCCGCCGCCGACGCAGTAGCCGCGCACCGCCGCCACGGTCGGGACCTGCACCGCCTCGAGCCGGTCGACCACGTCGGCGATGCGGGCCTCGTAGTCGAGCCCGTCCTGCCCGGTGGCGAAGTCGGCGAACTGGCGGATGTCGGTGCCCGCCGCGAAGGCACGGTCGCCGGCGCCGGTGATCACCAGCGCCCGCAGGTCGGGGTCGGCGTCGACGCGCTCGCAGGCCTCACGGAGGCCGTCGTACATCGCCCAGGTGAGCGCGTTGCGCGCCTCCGGGCGGTTGAGGGTCACGGTCAGCACGCCGTCGGCGACGTCGAGCAGCAGCTCCTCGGTCATCGGGCCACCCCCGCGGCGAGCAGCTCCGCTGCACGCTCCTCGCCCAGCAGCTCGGCGAGCACCTCGAGGCTGTCGCCCCCGAGCCGGGGCCCCGCCGTACGCCGCTGGGCGGCCGCCTCGGCGAAGCGCAGCGGGGAGCCGATCTGCCGCACGGGCGTGCCGTCGGCGTCGGGGGCGTCCCAGAAGAAGTCGCGCGCCGCCAGGTGCGGGTCGTCGAAGACCTGGTCGTAGGTCGAGAGCGGCGCGCACGGCACTCCGTGGGCGGTCCAGGCGGCGACGAGGTCGTCGGTGGTGCGGGTGCGCGTCGTCCGCTCGATCTCGGCCAGCAGCTGCTCGCGGCGCTGGTACCGCTGCGCGACGGAGGCGTAGCCGGGGTCCGCGAGCAGGTCGGGGCGCTCGAGCGCCGCGCAGAAGCCCTCCCAGGTCTTGGGGGTGTTGGCGCCGACGGTCACGTGCCCGTCGCTGGTCACCACGGCCTGGTAGGGCGCCTGGCTCTGGTGCGCGGTGCCCTGCGGCGAGCCGACCTCGCCGGTCGCGAAGTACCTGCCCGCCTCCCAGACCGCCAGCGAGACGCCGGCCTCGAGCAGCGAGACGTCGAGCTGGTCGCCCTCGCCCGTGACGTCGCGGCGACGCAGCGCGGCCACGATGCCGAGGGCGGCGTAGAGGCCCGCGACCAGGTCGCACACGGGCACGCCGACCTTGGCCGGGCCGGTCTCGGGGTGACCGGTGATGCTCATCAGCCCCGCGCGCGCCTGCGCCATGATGTCGAGGCCGGGCTGGTCGGCCAGCGGGCCGTCCTGGCCCCAGCCGGAGACCGAGGCGTGCACGAGGCGGGGGTGCCGGGCGCGCAGCTCCTCGGGACCCAGGCCGAGCCGGCGCAGCGCGCCCGGCCGGAGGTTCTCGACGAGCACGTCGGCACTGTCGACCAGTGCGAGGAAGGCCTCGCGCCCCTCCGGCTGCTTCAGGTCGAGCACGACCGAGCGCTTGTTGCGGTTGAGGCGCAGGAAGGCCGAGCCCTCGCCGGAGACGAAGGGGCCGGTGGCGCGTGCCGGGTCGCCGGTGCCCGGCGCCTCCACCTTGACGACGTCGGCGCCCATGTCGGCCAGGTGCATCGCGGCGAAGGGCGCGGCCATGAAGACGCCCACCTCCACCACGCGGACGCCCTGGAGCGCTCCTGCGTCGGACTTCACGTGCACGGGTCCTCCCGATCGGTGTGGCGGTCAGGTCAGGTCAGGTCGTGGGCGAGCGTCCGGGCGGCCTCGTCGAGCAGGGGCACGGCGCGCTCCACCAGGTCGTCGGTCATGCGCGGCGCCGGCCCGGAGACCGAGATCGCGAGCCGCACCGTGGGGTGCGGCACCACCACGGCCACGCAGCGGACCCCGACCTCCTGCTCCCCCTCGTCGAGGGCGAAGCCGCGCTCGCGGACAGCGGCCAGCTCGGTGAGGTAGTCGTCGGGCTCGACGATGGTGCGGTCGGTGTGCCGGGTCATCTCGATGCGGCCGAGCAGCGCCCGCGCCTCGGCGTCGCTCACCTGGGCGAGCAGGGACTTGCCGACGGCGGTGCAGTGCGGCGAGACCCGCCGCCCGACCTCGGTGAACATCCGCATCGAGTGGCGGCCGGGCACCTGGGCGACGTAGGCGATGTCGTCACCCTCCAGCACCGCCAGGTTGCTGGTCTCGCCGAGGGCCTCGACGAGCGAGCGCAGGTGCGGGAGCGCCACGGAGCTGAGCACCGTGGAGGTGCTGTCGGCGAGCAACAGCAGGCGCGGACCGAGCGCGTAGCGCCGCGACGGCTCCTGCCGCAGGTAGCCGAGGTCGACCAGGGTGCGCACGACGCGGTGGATGGTGGGCAGCGGCAGCCCGCTCTGGGCGGCGACCTCCGAGAGCCCCATCACGCCCTGGTTGGCCGCGAAGATCTCGAGCAGCCGGAAGGCCCGGACCACCGACTGCACGCCGTTGGCGCCACGCACCGACCCGCTCGGCTCCGCCTGCTCGGCCTGCTCGGCCTGCGCGGCCTGCGCGTCGGGCACGCCGCCGGGCCCGTTGCCGTCCTGCACCATGCCGACACCTCCCCTCCCCTGGCTGTCCGGCGATCCTAGGGCGCGGGCAGGACGGGACTGCCCGGCCCCAGGACCGAGGCGGGGCTCAGCCCCAGCCGGGCAGGACGAAGATCGCCCAGGTGACGATGGGGGCGATCAGGACCATCGAGAAGCCCCAGACCATCAGCTGCTTGAAGACCTGGTCGCGCTGCTCCTCCGGGGAGTTGGCCACAACGAGCGCGCCGCTGGTGGAGAAGGGGCTGGAGTCGACCACCGAGGAGGAGATCGCCAGCGCGATGATCAGCCCGATCGGGCCGATCTCGCCCGCCATGAGGAAGGGCACGGCCAGCGGGATGAGGGCTCCCAGGATGCCGGTGGTGGAGGCGAAGGCCGACACCACGGCACCGATGTAGCAGATCAGGATCGCGGCCAGGAGCGGCGCCCCGATGCCGGCGACGCCCTCACCGAGCCAGTCGATCGTGCCGATGTTCTCCATCAGCGAGACGTAGGTGACGATGCCGCAGATCAGCAGCACGGTCGGCCACGCGATCGCGCTCACGGCGCCCTTGCTGATGCTCGGGGAGAAGAGCGAGAGCACCACGGCGACGGTGATCGCGGTGAAGCCCACGTCCTGCTCGAAGAAGAGCACCGCGATCGCGAGGCCGGCGATGCCGACCAGGGTGAGGATCCGGTTGCGGTCGAGCGTGGTCGTGGGCGCACCGGAGGTGCCGCCCGTGACCGTGGTCGTCTGGACCGAGGTGGTGCTGGCGCGCGTGGTCCGGGTGCCGGCGCCGCCCGTGCCGCCCGCGTTGCCCGGTCCGCCCGCCGGCGTGCCGCCGTCGGCACGGGAGTCGGAGACCTCGCCGTCGCCCAGGTCGCGCTTGCCGATGAGGTCGCGACCGCCGAAGAGGTAGAAGACCACCAGGCCGAGCATGATGTTGAAGATCATCGAGGACAGGAAGAGCAGCAGCGGGCTGCCGGGGATGTCGTTGCGGGCCACGACACCGTTGGTGATCGAGCCGAAGATGCTCAGCGGGGAGAAGCCGCCGGCGCTGGCGCCGTTGATCACCATCAGGCCCATGAGCAGCGGGCGGATCTCGTAGCGCTTGGCGAAGCCCATGCCCATCGGCGCGATGATCGCGACCGCGGCGGGCACGACGGCGCCCACCGAGGTGAGCAGGCCGGTGACGGCGAACATCACCCAGGGGATCAGGGCCACCCGGCCACCGACGCCCCGCACCGCCTGCTCCACCAGCCAGTCGACGGTGCCGTTGTCCTTCGCCAGCGCGAAGAGGTAGGTGACGCCGACCAGGATCATGAAGAGGTCGGCGGGGAAGCCTCCGAGGACCCAGTCGACGTCCTCCCCCACGACCTGGGTGCCCACGAGGAACGCGGCGACCAGCGCCAGCGCTCCCATGTGGACCGGCAGCACGGTGGCGATCAGGAAGACCGCCACCAGTACAAGGATCGAGATGAGTTCCACGGACACGGGTCTGCTCCTGGGTCGGGTCGCTCTGGCCG
The DNA here is from genome assembly GCF_000720335.1 of Nocardioides aequoreus. Lineage (GTDB taxonomy): Bacteria > Actinomycetota > Actinomycetes > Propionibacteriales > Nocardioidaceae > Marmoricola > Marmoricola aequoreus. The sequence continues at coordinate 21,626 of NZ_JOJN01000019.1, forward strand.
AGAGGCGCCTTCCGCGATGCGGAAGACGACTTCCATCTCGGAGCACGGTGCCTTGTGATGTACGTCTCGTCAAGCCTCTGGACGCATGTCGTGTGGCGCACGTAACGTCCGTAGCGCGATAACCAACTTCCACGAAGCGGAACTCGGGGTGCCTCAGGCCTCCGGGGAGGAGAAGCACTCATGGGTCGTCACTTCCTGCAGATCCCGGGCCCCACGAATTGCCCCGAGCAGGTGCTGCGCGCGATCGCAGCGCCCACCATCGACCACCGCGGACCGGAGTTCGCGGCCCTGGGCACCCGGCTGCTGGAGAAGATCAAGCCCGTCTTCGGCACCACCAACCCCGTCGTCATCTACCCCGCCTCCGGCACCGGCGCGTGGGAGGCGGCGCTGGTCAACACGCTGAGCCGCGGCCAGAAGGTGCTCGCCTTCGAGACCGGGCACTTCGCGACCCTGTGGCAGAAGATGGCCCTCGAGCTCGGTCTCGAGGTCGACCTGGTGCCGGGCGACTGGCGCCACGGTGTCGACACCGCCGTGCTCGCCGAGCGGCTGGCGGCCGACACCGGCCACGAGATCGCGGCGGTCTGCTGCGTGCACAACGAGACCTCGACGGGCGTGACCAGCCGGATCGCCGACGTGCGTGCCGCCCTGGACGCCGCCGAGCACCCGGCGCTGCTGCTGGTCGACACCATCTCCTCGCTCGGCTCGATCGACTACCGCCACGACGAGTGGGGTGTCGACGTCACCGTCGCCGGCTCGCAGAAGGGCCTGATGCTGCCGCCGGGCCTGAGCTTCAACGCCGTGAGCGACAAGGCTCTGGCGGCCTACGAGACGGCCGACCTGCCGCGCTCCTTCTGGGACTGGAAGCCCATCCTGGAGGCCAACACGCGCGGCATGTGGCCCTACACCCCGGCCACCAACCTGCTCTACGGCCTCGAGGTCGCGCTCGACATGCTCGCTGAGGAGGGCATGGAGCAGGTCTTCGCCCGTCACCAGCGCTGGTCGCGCGCGACCCGCGCGGCCGTCGAGGCGTGGGGGCTGGAGGTGCTCTGCCTCGACGAGCGTGAGCACTCCGGCTCGCTCACGGCGGTCGTCGTGCCCGACGGCGTCGACGCCGACGCCGTCCGCGCCACGATCCTGGAGCGCTTCGACATGTCGCTCGGTGCGGGGCTGGGCAAGCTCGCGGGCAAGATCTTCCGGATCGGCCACCTGGGCCACTTCGAGGACCTCTCGCTGATCGGGACGCTCGGCGGCGTCCAGCTCGGCCTCGGCCTCGCGGGGGTGCCGGTGAAGCCCGAAGGCCTGCAGGCCGCCCTCGACGTCCTCGAGCGGGGCTGAGCAGGAAGCACATGACCACCACGACCGAGAAGCCCACCGGCACGCACGACGACGCACCCGACGGCCTGCTCGCCGCCCTCGAGGCGGCGGTCGCGGGCGAGGTGGCCTTCGACGACTACAGCCGCCACCTCTTCTCGCGCGACGCGAGCATGTACTCCATCCGCCCGCTCGGCGTGGTCTACCCGCGCGACGCCGACGACGTCGCCGCCGCGGTGCGCGTCGCGGCGCAGTACGGCGTGCACGTCACGCCCCGCGGCGCCGGGACCAGCCTCGCGGGGCAGACGGTGGGCGCTGGCCTGGTGCTCGACATGTCCCGCCACATGAGCCGGATCCTCGACCTCGACCCCGAGGCCCGCACGGCGCGCGTCGAGGTCGGTGTGGTGCAGGACGACCTCAACCGCGCGGCGGCACCCTTCGGCCTGATGTTCGGCCCCGACACCTCGACCAGCAACCGGGCGACCATCGGCGGGATGATCGGCAACAACTCCGCCGGCAGCGGGTCGCTGCGCTTCGGCATGACCATCGACCACGTGCGCGCCCTCGAGGTGGTGCTCGCCGACGGCTCGACCGCCCGCTTCGAGCCCGTGCCCGCCGACGAGGTCACCTCCCGGGCCGCCCAGGAGACGCTGGAGGGAGCGCTCTACCGCGAGCTCCCCGGCATCGTGGAGCGCAACGCCGACGCCATCGCCGAGGGCATGCCGCCCTTCTGGCGCCGCGCCTGCGGCTACCGGCTCGACCGGCTGGCCGACCCCACCACCGACTTCGACCTCGCGACCTTCGTCGTCGGCTGCGAGGGCACGCTGGCCGTCACGACCGTCGCCGAGGTCGACCTGGTGCCCAAGCCTCGCCACACCGTGTACGCCGTCGGCCACTTCGACACCACCCAGCGCGCGATCGAGGCCACGACGAGCGCGCTCGACTGCGAGCCCGCCCAGGTCGAGCTGATGGACAAGACGATCCTCGACCTCTCGCGGCAGAAGATCGAGTACGCCGACCTCGGCTCCAGCCTCGTGGGCGATCCCGCCGCGCTGCTCTTCGTCTCCTTCACCGGCGACGACGAGGAGCAGGTCCTCGGACGGCTCGACCACCTGATCGCGACGTGGGAGGCGGCCGGCCACGGCTACCACACGCTCCGTCTGGTCACCGCGGCCCAGCAGGCCGCGCTGCTCAAGGTCCGCAAGTCGAGCCTCGGGCTGCTGATGGCGGCCAGCGAGGGCACCAACCGCCCGCTCGCCTTCGTGGAGGACACCGCGGTGCCGCCCGAGCGGCTGGCGGCGTACACCGCGCGCTTCGCCGAGATCCTCGACGCCCACGAGATGCGGGCCGGCTTCTACGGCCACTGCTCGGTGGGCTGCCTGCACATCCGTCCCTTCGTCGACCTCTCCCGGCCCGACGAGGTGCTGCGGATGCGCCGGGTGGCCGAGGAGGTCAAGGACCTGGTGCGCGAGTTCGGCGGCGTCAACTCCAGCGAGCACGGCGACGGCCTGGCGCGCAGCGAGTTCAACCGCGAGATCTTCGGCGACGACCTCTACGAGGCGATGCGCGAGGTCAAGCGGCTCTTCGACCCGGCCGGCATCCTCAACCCCGGCAAGATCGTCGACGCCCCGGCCATGACCGAGCACCTGCGCGACGCGGCGCTGCCGCCCGCCCCCGACTTCCGCACCCGCCTCGACTTCGACGTGGTCGGCGGCATGCGGGGCGCGGCCGACCGGTGCATGAACATCGGGCTGTGCCGCAAGACGACCACCGGCGCGATGTGCCCGTCGTACATCGCGACCCGGGAGGAGGAGCACGCGACCCGCGGCCGCGCCAACGCGCTGGTCAAGGCCCTCTCGGAGCCCGACCCGGCGGCGGCGCTGGGCGACGAGCGGCTGCACGAGATCCTCGACCTCTGCCTGATGTGCAAGGCCTGCAAGTCCGAGTGCCCGCTGGGCGTCGACATGGCCAAGCTCAAGAGCGAGGCCCTCTCGCACCACCACGACCTGCACGGCGTACCGCTGCGGTCACGGGTCTTCGGGTCGATCCGGGCGCTCAACAGGCTCGGCTCCTTCTTCGCCCCCCTGGCCAACCTGCCCGGACGGGTGCCGGTGCTGCGGTGGCTGATGGAGCGGACCCTCGGCATCGCGCGGCAGCGACCGCTGCCGCACTTCGAGCGGACCAACCTGCTGCGGTGGTTCGCTCGGCGCCAGGCCCCGGCCTCCGCGAGCGCCAGCGTCGGCACGGTCAACTTCCTGGCCGACTCCTTCACCTCCTACACCGAGCCCCACATCGGGCAGGCGGCCATCACGCTGCTGCAGCACTCGGGGTGGGAGGTCGAGCTCGCGAGCACCGGCTGCTGCGGTCGCTCGTCGCTGTCGAAGGGGCTGGTCGACGACGCGACCTCGAAGGCCCGCACCATGGCGCGCGACCTGGCCGAGCGGACGCCGCCCGGGTCGCCGATCGTGGGCTGTGAGCCGTCCTGCCTCTTCACCCTGCGCGACGAGCACGTCTCGATGCTTCCCGACGACCCCAACGTGCGCGACGTCTCCGGCCGGGTGCGCCAGGTCGAGGAGCTGCTCTCCGAGGCGATCGACGAGGGCCGGCTGCGCCTGGCCGACGACTCGTGGCTGGCCGGCCGGCGCGTGCTGTACCACGGGCACTGCCACCAGAAGGCCGAGGTCGGCACCGTCGCGACGATGCGGCTGCTGCGGCAGATCCCCGGGGTCGAGGTCGTCGAGCTCGACGCGGGCTGCTGCGGCATGGCCGGCTCCTTCGGCTACGAGGCGGAGCACTACGAGCTGTCGATGAAGGTGGGTGCCGACCGGCTCTTCCCGGCGGTGCTGGCCGAGGACGCGCGCACCGTGGTCGCCGCGACCGGCACCTCCTGCCGGGAGCAGATCTTCCACGGCACCGAGCGCTCGGCCTGGCACCCGGTCGAGCTCGTGCTGGAGGCACTGGCGCCGCACCACGGAGCCGAGCACCCGGCGGATCGCGCGCGGCGCTGATGGGACGCGTGCTTCCGGCCGCGTCGGGCACCCCACACCGCATGACCACCACCAGCCGCACCTTCACCGTGACCCCGCCCCCCGCCACCGTGCTCGACTACCTCAAGGACTTCTCGCACGCCGAGGAGTGGGACCCGGGCACCGTCTCCTGCACCCAGATCGGCAGCGGCCCCGTGACCGTGGGCACCCAGTGGCACAACACCTCCAAGATCGCGGGCAACGAGACCGAGCTCGTCTACACCCTCGAGGAGGTCGCCGACGACCACATCGTGCTGCGAGGGGAGAACGAGCAGGCCACGGCCGTCGACACCATCACCGTCGTCCCGCACGGGACCGGCAGCGAGATCACCTACCACGCCGAGCTGGAGATGCACGGCGTCGCCAAGCTGGCCACGCCCGTGATGAAGCTGGTCTTCGAGAAGCTCGGCAACGACACCGAGGACGACATGGTCCAGGTGCTCGACCGCCTCGGCTGATCCCAAGATGGACCCGGGGCGACGGGGGCCGGTCAGGCGATGCCGACCGTGCCGGGCCCCCACCGGACCCGTCCGCCCTCGATGAGGGTGCCGACGGCGCGCGTGGTCAGCCCCGCGAGGCCACCGGTCGTCGACCACAGCCGCTGCTCGAGCTGCTCGGAGGGCTGCTCCTGGAGCAGGTGCGCGAGCAGGTCGTGGAACTCCTGCCGCGTCAGCGGCTCGACCCGCACCGCGATCTCGCCCTGCTCAGCCGGCGGAGGCGCGGGCTGCCGCAGGGGCACGACCAGCACCGAGTGGTGCTCCTCGGCCTCGGCGTGCAGCCGTGCCCGCTCGGCCTCGTCGAGCGCAACCACCTCGGGCAGGATCAGCACCCGGGCCGCTCGCTCCGGGGCGGTGCGCCCGAGCAGGCGCACCGCCTCGCGCGCGACGACGCCTCGGCCCGATCCGGGCTCCCCGAGCAGCCACACGACGCCGCCCCTCTCGCGCGTCAGCTCGGCGAGGTCGCCGGCCAGCGAGACCACCACGTCGCGGTGGTGCTCGGCCGAGCGCAGCGTGACGTCGATCCCGGAGGTGACCACCTGCAGGTAGGTCGCCCGGGTGGCGGCCGAGGGCTGCACACCGTAGGCGGCGAGCAGGGTGGCCTGCAGCTGCTCGAAGACCTCGATCGACCGCCTGGTCTCCCCCAGCGCCGCCCACGCGACCATCAAGGCCCGGGCCGAGGTCTCGCTGCCCAGCAGCGAGTCGGCCCTCTGCGCCAGGCCGAGACACTCGCGGTCCCAGCCCAGGCGGTGGGCTGACGTCGCGGCGTCGAGCAGGGCGTCGCCGCGCACGGCGCGCAGCTCGTCGCGCAGCGCGAAGACCGCCTCGCACGATCCCGGGGAGACCACCAGGTCGGCACCGCACTCCCGCTCCAGGGCCAGCGCGGCTGCCACCACCCCCGCGTCGTCGCCGGCGCGCCGTAGTCGCTCGACCTGCTTCCCCGCCCGTCGCAGGCGCGCGACGTCGGTCTCGACGTCGCCCAGCCGCAGCAGGTCACCGTCGCGCTGCACGACCTCGGGGCCCAGGGCGCGGCGCAGCTGGGCGAGGGCGGTGCGCAGGCTCATGCGTCCGCGGTCGGCGTCGGCCTCGGGCCACAGCAGCGCGATGTAGTGGCCGGCGCCGAGGGCGACGTGGCCGGCGCCAACGAGCAGACGCAACAGGTCGAGGGCCTTGGTCGTGGGCACCACGACGGCGGCCGCGACCGCCTCGTCGGCGTGCCGGTAGGTCAGAGCTCCCAGCAACGTCAGCGCAGCGGACAACTGCGACCACCCCCCGTGGTGTGCGACGGTCCCCCCGCGGTCGTCGCGCCTCCGACAGCATGCGTATCGCCCTCCGATCCGTCCACCGGACCGTCCCAGCCGGCGACCGACGGTCTAGCCCGGTCAGCGACGCCGACGGCGGCGAACCGCCACTTTCACGGGCCTGTCACGGGCTGCTGCCGAGGATCACGCTCGGACCGCATCGCCCAGGCGTGGTCCGACGATCCTTGGGGGACTCACTCGTGAACGCACCCGTTGCCGACAGCCGGCCGACGCCGACCATCAAGCGCGCGCTCCTCGTCGCGCTGTCGCTGGTCCTCGCCGTCGCCACGCTCACCTTCGAGGCCGCCGCGCCCGTGCAGGCGGTGCCGCCGCCGACTGCGGTGAGCGCGCGGATCGACTTCGCTCCAGCAGGAGGGGCGGCCGCCGGATGGACCCTGGACTCGGGGGCGGCCTACTCGGAGGCCACCGGCATGGGCTGGGTGCGCGAGGACTCGCTGTCGGGCGCGCACACGCCGCTCGCGCTGACGCTCAACACCCGCACCCGCAGCTGCGCCACCGGGACGGCTCAGGCGCGCAGCTTCATCCACATGCAGGCCCCCGTCACCAACGCGACCAACGACGCGACCAAGGGCGCCTGGGAGTATGCCGTGCCCGCCGGCCAGTACCGGGTCGAGGTCGGCTACGGCGACGCCAACAGCGGCGGCGACGCCGAGAGCCACACGCTCAACGCCGAGGGCGTCAACCTGGTGCGCAGCGACGTGGCCTCGTTCGGCGTCAACTGCGTGAACAGCCGGATGCGCAAGGCGGTCGGCTGGGCCACCGTCACCGACGGCAAGCTGACCCTGGACGCCGTCGGCGGCACCAACACCAAGCTCGCCTACGTCGCCATCGACTCCGTCGCGGTCTCCGGTTTGGAGGCCGAGGCGACCACCGACGCGGTCACGCTCAACTGGGACGACATCGACGGAGCCTCCGGCTACCGGGTCTGGCGCAGCGAGACGCTCCCCGCGTCCAACGGCCAGGCTCCGCTGACCCTCGTCGGCAGCCCCACCACCTCGGAGCTCACCGACACCAGCGCCGAGAAGGGCGTGCTCTACAGCTACAGCGTCGCCCCCAACACGATGCAGGACGCCGCCGGCGGCGCGGTGGTGCGCGCCCTCGCCGACGACGTCACCCCGCAGCGGCCGTCGCTGCCGCTCAAGGTCGACTTCAAGGACCGGGGCGGCGCCACCGCCAGCGGCTACGTGGGCGACTTCGGCCAGGGCTACAGCAACACCCGCGGCTTCGGCTGGGTCAGCCCGGGCACCGACACCCCGGTGAGCCTGGTCGGCAACGGCCGCACCCGCACGGGCGGCACCACGGCCGACGTGCTCAAGAGCTCGATGATGCACCTGCAGTACCCCGCGACCGGGGCCAACCAGACCAACGGCACCCACCAGCAGGGCGCCTGGCAGGCCGCCGTGGCCAACGGCCGCTACGATGTGCAGCTCACCGTGGGCGACCGTGAGCCCGGCCAGGACCCGACGCGCCACGTGATCCACGTCGAGGACGTCGACGCCTTCGCCGACCTGACTCCGGCGGGCTACTACCAGACCGTGACCGGCGCCAACCCGGGCGTCGCGCTCACCGGCGACGCCCGCTTCCGGACGGTCACGCTCTCCGACGTCCGCGTCACCGACGGCTTCCTCACGATCGACGCCATCGGCGGCACCAACACCAAGCTCACCGACCTCACCGTCACCTCCTCGGCCCGCCCGGACGCGCCCACGGGTCTCACCGCCACGGCCGGCGACGGCGAGGTCACCCTCGACTGGGCGGACAACGCCGAGAGCGGCCTGCAGGGCTACCACGTCTACCGCGGCACCACGGCCAACGTCGCCACCACTGGCACGCCCCTCACGGGCGAGACCCCTGTCTCGGCCTCGACCTTCGTCGACAACACCGTGACCAACGAGACCACCTACCACTACGTCGTCGTCGCGGTCGGCGCCGGTGGCGAGCGGTCCGGCGCTTCGACGGCCGTCTCCGCCACGCCGGACGTCGCCGAGGCCAACGAGCTCGACGTGCCCTTCCGGCTCAACTTCACCGACGCCGCCACCACGCCGGCCGCCGGCTTCCTCAAGGACCACGGCCAGGCCTTCACCAACACCCGTGGCTACGGCTGGGTCAAGCCCGGCACCCACGAGACGCTGAACCTGGTCGGCAACGGGCGACTTCGCCCCGTGCGCAACGGAGTCGACGTCGATATCCGCCAGCGCGGGCTGATGCACATGCAGGGCCAGGACGTGACGCCTCCCTTCGACGGCATCCCCACCGAGGGCGCCTGGGAGGCCGCCGTCGCCGACGGCACCTACGAGGTCACCGTGAGCGTCGGCGACCGGCCCGGCGCCAACAGCGTCTACGACAGCCAGCACTCCATCGTCGTCGAGGGCGAGCCGGCGATCGAGGCCTTCCAGGCCACCGCCGCCGACGAGTTCGAGACCGCCACCGTGATCGTCACGGTCGACGACGGCAGGCTGACCGTCGACGCCGGCGACGGCACCAACACCAAGATCAACTTCATCGACGTCGAGGTCGCCGACTCCGACTCCCCGGCCGCCCCTTCCGGCCTCGAGGCCGAGGCCGGCGACGAGGAGAACGTGCTCAGCTGGAGCGCCAACACCGAGCCCGACCTCGCCGGCTACCGCGTCTACGGCGCCAAGGGCGACACCGTCACCACGACCGCCGCCAACCGGCTCTCTCCGGCGACCCCCCAGGCCGCGCGGACCTTCACCCACGACGGCCTCACCAACGGTGACACCTGGTCCTACGTCGTGACCGCGGTCGACGCCAAGGGCAACGAGTCCGTCGCCTCGGCGACCGTCAGCGCCAAGCCCGGCGACAGCACGCCGCCCGCTCCCGTCACCGCGCTCGAAGCCACGGCCGGCGACGCCCTGGTCGAGCTGACCTGGACCGCCTCCACCTCCGACGACGTGGCGACGTACTTCGTCTACCGCGGCACCTCGGCCGACATCACCATGACCACGCCGCTCGCGGAGGTCGACCACCCGACCGCGACGTACACCGACACCACGGTCACCAACGGCACCGAGTACTTCTACCGCGTGGTGGCGGTCGACGAGTCCGACAACGGCTCGGCGGAGAACGCCACCGTCTCCGCGACGCCCGCCGACACCACCGCGCCCTCGCAGCCCACCAACCCCAACGCCGCTCCCGGCGACGGCAAGGTCACGCTGACCTGGGGCACCGGGCAGAACCTCGACATCGCGTCGTTCAAGATCTTCCGCGGCAGCACGGCCGGCGTGGACACCGACGGCGAGCCCTTGGCGACCGTCGAGCTCGAGCAGGGCGCCAACCCGACCTACGTCGACGACGACGTCACCAACGGCGAGACCTTCTACTACCGGATCGTCTCCGTCGACAGGGCCGGCAACGAGTCGGAGCCCTCCGTCGAGGTCTCCACCACGCCCGTGGCCGACGCCGACACCACGCCTCCGCCGGTGCCCGCCGGGGTCACCGCCACGGCCGGCGACGCCCGCGTCACCGTCCGCTGGACCGCCACCGACCCGGCGATCTTCGACCTGCGGGGCTACCGCGTCTACCGCTCGGCGGCCGCCGGCCAGCCCGGCGCGCTCATCAGCGGGGACGCGCCCGTGAGCGCCACCGAGCTGGTCGACACGACCGCGCTCAACGGCACCGCCTACCACTACACCGTCACGGCCGTCGACACGACGGGCAACGAGTCCGCCCGCTCCAGCGAGGTCTCCGCCACCCCGGTCGACACCACCGCTCCCGCCGCGCCCACCGGGGTGACGGCCACCGCCGGCGTCAACCGCATCACCGTGACCTGGGACGCCGCTCCCGAGGGCTCCGACGTCGCGCGCTACCGGATCTACCGGGCCCGCACCGCCAACTTCCCGCTCGGCCTCGAGCAGTTCGGCACCTTCCGCGCCGACCAGCCGCGCACCTTCATCGACGCCAACGTCATCGTCGGCACCGACTACACCTACGTCGTGACCGCGCTGGACGCCGCCACGCCGCCCAACGAGTCCCCCGCCTCCCAGTCGGCCAACGCCACCGCGTTGCCGACCCCCGACACCACGCCGCCGGCTGCTCCCACGCAGCTGCAGGCCGAGGTCGAGGACGACGACGTCACGCTGACCTGGACCGCCTCGACCTCCGGCGACGTCGCCGGCTACGAGGTCTACCGCGCCGACACCGCCGGCGGGACGCCGACCAAGATCAGCTCCGGCACGCTCACCGCGACGACCTTCGTCGACGCCGACCGCCCGCGGGGCACGACCGGCTACTACACGGTGCGAGCGCTCGACACCTCGAGCAACGCGTCGTCGCCGTCCAACTCCGTCACCGCGACGGTCGAGGCCGACGGCATCGAGCTCGCCTACGCCTTCCAGCCCGACTCCGCGCCGGTGCTCACCGGCTTCACCAAGGACATCGGCTCCGCCTTCAGCCTGGCGACCGGTCGCGGCTGGGTCACCCAGGCGAGCCTCGCCAGCCAGACCCACACCCCGCTCAACCTGACCGCCAACACCCGGCTCCGCACCCGCACCACGGTGAGCGCCGAGCAGAACCGCGTCATCCACATGCAGTACGGCGACATCGTCCCGACCCCCACCACCAACGGTGACCTGACACCGGGCGCCTGGGAGCACGTCGTCGACAACGGCCGCTACGAGGTCGAGGTGAGCGCCGGCGACCAGCCGGGTGCCGCCAAGACCGGCTGCGCCGCGCCCTGCTACGACAGCCTCCACGTGGTCCGGGCCGAGGGCGTCTCGGTGCTGCCGGCCTTCCAGGCCACCGCGGCCACGGAGTACAAGACCGGCACCGCCGTCGTCGACGTGACCGACGGGCGACTCACGCTCGACGCCATCGGCGGCAACAACACCAAGATCAACTGGGTCAAGATCACCAGCGCCGGCCCGCTCGCGCCCGACACCACGGCCCCCGGCGCGGCCACCGGTCTGCTCGCCTCCGCGGGCAGCACCACGGTCTCGCTCTCGTGGAGCGCCCCGAGCGACACCGACGTCGCGGGCTACCACGTCTACCGCGCCGCGGGCTCGACCGTCGTGCCGAGCGCAGCCACGCGGATCAGCACCAGCCTGGTCACCGGGACCTCCTTCGCCGACTCCGGCCTGGCCAACGGCACGCAGTACTCCTACGCCGTGCAGGCCGTCGACAACGCGGGCAACGTCGGCCCGGCCTCGGGCGTCGCGTCCGCCACCCCCTCGGCCGGCGCTACCGACGTGACGCTCAAGGTCGACTTCGGCACCGCCACCACCACCCCCGCGTCGGGCTACCTGCTCGACTACGGCCAGGCCTTCGGCGCCCGCACCGGCGCCAACCAGGGGACGGGTCTGTCCTTCGGCTGGGTCAGCCCCGACACCTCCACGCCGGTCTCGCTGGTCGGCAACGGCCGCAACCGCAACACCGAGAGCCCGTCGGCCAACGAGCCCGACGCGCGCCGCGCCACGACGATGCACATGCAGTACGTCGGCACCGCGGCCGGCTCGGTCACCGCCTCCGGCAGCTGGGAGGTGGCGGTGCCCAACGGCCTCTACTCGGTCAAGGTCGACGTCGGTGACGCCGGCACGGCCGTCGACAGCAACAACTGGGTCAACATCGAGAACCAGAACGCCGTGGCCGCCTTCACGCCGGGCTCCGGCACCAAGTACGCCACCGCCACCCGCACGGTCGCCGTCACCGACGGCCGCATCACGCTGAGCCCGGTCGGCGGCACCAACACCAAGATCACCTACGTCGACATCGCCAGCGTCGCCCAGGCCGGCCGCCCCTACAGCGAGGTCGTGCTGCCGCTCAACGGCGCCACCGACGTGGTCACCAACGTCTCCCCCACCGCCAGCAACCAGCTGCCGGGCGGTGCGGTCAGCCCGACCGCCGTCGTCAACGGCGTCCGCCTGACCCGGGTCTCCGACGGCGCCCCCGTGGCCGGCGTGGGCGCGACGAGCGGCGGCGGCGACACCGTCAGCTTCCGCCCCGACGAGGCGCTGCTGCCCAGCACGCTCTACCGCTTCGACGTGCTCGAGACCGCGGCCGACACCGCCGGCAACAAGTTCCTGCCCTTCTCCTCGGTCTTCACCACGCGGGCCGACTCCACCAACCCCGGCACCGTCGCCGCGGCCTTCGACCGCAGCGAGTCGGGCGCGACCAAGGGCAAGGCCTACACCTCGCTCGCCTTCGGTCCCGACGGCAAGCTCTACGCGAGCACCATCTTCGGCCAGATCTACCGCTACGACGTGGCCGCCGACGGCACCCTGACCAACGCCTTCGAGATCAACACGGTGCGCAACCACGCCACCGCGGCCGGCTGGGAGGGTGCGCCCAACCGCACCGTCATCGGCATGGCCTTCGACCCCGCGTCGACGCCGACCAACCCGATCCTCTGGATCACCGACAACTACGCCTACCTCGGCTCCGACGTGCCCAACGGCACGGGCGCCATCTCGAGGCTGACGGGAGCGAACCTCCAGAACTACCAGGAGGTCGTGATCAACCTGCCGCGCTCGATCAAGGACCACGAGACCAACTCGCTGGCCTTCCACAACGGCAAGCTCTACACCCCGCAGGGCTCGATGAACGCCATGGGCGCCACCGACGGCACCTGGAAGCGCCCGGAGAACCTGCTCTCGGCCGCCGTGCTCGAGCTCGACCCGGCCAAGCTGCCGGCCAACCTGCCGGTCGACGCCTCCACGCCCGAGATGGAGAAGGCGCCCAGCAGCACCCGGCCCCACGCCCGCTCCTACAACCCGTACGCCGCCAACGCCCCGCTGACGCTCTACGCCACCGGCATCCGCAACGCCTACGACCTGGTGTGGCACAGCAACGGCAACCTCTACGTCGGCACCAACGGCTCCGCCGCGGGTGGCAACACCCCGGCCGTGCCCACGACGCTGCCCGCCTCCTGCGCCAACCGTCCCGACGGCGGCTACACCGGCCCCTCGGCCCCGGCCCTGACCAACAACCGTCAGGACGAGACCGACTACATGTTCAACGTCAAGAAGGGCAAGTACTACGGCCACCCCAACCCGGAGCGCTGCGAGTACATCCTCAACGCCGGCAACCCGACGGGCTACACCGGCAACCCGCTCTTCAAGGTCAACGCCTACCCCGCCGGCCAGCAGGCCGACCCGAACTACGACCTGGCCAACGTCTACGACGCCGGCATGCACGCCTCGGCCAACGGCACCATCGAGTACCAGAACGCCGGTGCCTTCGGCGGCGCGCTGAAGGGCAAGCTCGTCGTCGTCCGCTACAGCGCCAACCAGGAGCTCGTCACCTTCGACGTGCGCGCCAACGGCAGCCTCTCCGGCGCCACGACGGGCATCGCCGGCTTCACCGGCTTCGCCCAGCCGCTCGACGTGGCGGAGGACCCGACCACGGGCAACCTCTACGTGGCCGAGCTGCCCAACAACTTCGCCAACACCGCCATCAAGCTGCTCAAGCCGCGCGGCGGCGTGACCGCCGGTCGGGCCGAGGCCACCTCGCGCCTGGTCTTCACCGAGGTCCAGGGCGGCGCTGCGAGCGCGGCGCAGAACGTGGTCGTGCGCAACACCGGCACCGCGCCCCTCACCATCACCGGCGCCACCGTCTCCGGGCCCGACGCCGGCCTCTTCGCCCGCACCGGCACCCTGCCCACCAGCGCGGTCCCGGCCGGCGGCACGGCGACGATCCCGGTCACCTTCAACCCGACCGTGGCCGGCCCCCGTGGCGCCACGCTCACCGTCACCACCGACAGCCAGGCGACGCCGAGCGTCACCACCACGCTGCGCGGTCTGGGGACCCTGGGCACCGGCGGCTCCAACGAGCCGTCGCTGCAGTGGATCCTCGACACCCTGCAGATCCCGGTCGACGTGGGTGACCCCGACCCGACCAACAACGACATGCCCGTGACGTCCGCCCTCATCGGCGACGAGGTCGAGATCGAGTCCTTCCGGTCCGACCCCTTCGACAACATCGTCCGCTTCGAGGCGCTCTCGCTCTTCGGCCCCGCGGGTCCCAACGGCAACACCGTCACCGTCGGTGCCTACGACCCCGAGTCGCCCACCGACCGCACCACCGTCGGCCAGGGCCCCAACGGGCAGAACCAGAAGGTGCTGCCCATCTTCACCGGCACCGCGGCCGCCGGTTCGCCGGTCGACAACCTGCCCGACGCCTTCAGCCTCGACTTCACCTGGCACGGCCTGAGCAACCGGGTCACCAGCCAGCAGGACGAGCGCAACCTCTCCTGGAGCTCCGGCAACGGCCACAAGGTCCGCGTCTACCCGCTCAAGAACGCCGACGGCACGGTCGAGCCCTACTCCTACATCGTCGCCCCGGAGGACGTGCCCACCGGCGTGGACTTCCAGGACGCCGTCATGGTCGTCCGCAACGTCCAGCCCCTGGTGACCTCCGGCAACGGCGACATCTCGGCCAGCAAGCCCGAGCTCGTCTTCTCCGGCGTCAAGGGCACCACCTCGGCGACGCAGAGCGTCGAGGTCACCAACGACGGCACCACCGCACTCGAGATCAGCAGCGTCGCCCTCACCGGTGCGCACGCCGGTGACTTCACCCTCGCGGGCGGCGGCCCGGCGACGCTCCCGGTCGGCGGCACCGCCACCTACCAGGTCGCCTTCAAGCCCGGCGCCAGCACGGTCGGCGTCCGCGACGCCGTCCTGCGCGTGACCTCCGACGACGCCGACACCCCGCAGCTGGACCTGGGGCTCCACGGCCTGTCGCTCAACGGCCTCGAGGGCGGCAACGAGCCCCCGCTGGCCGACGTGGTCAAGACCCTCGGCCGCAACATCAACGTCGGCTGGAGCGGTCTGACCAACGACAACCCCGCCACCGGCTCGCAGATGGAGGGCGACGAGGTCCTCGCGCCGCTCTTCACCAAGGCCGGCACGGGTGAGGTCTCGATCAAGCCCGTCGCCCGCTTCTCGCCCGACGAGCAGCTGCCCTTCGGGTGGTACCTGCCCACCGGCAGCACGCCGGAGCTCAGCGAGGTCGCCAAGATCGACACCGGCCAGCACCAGACGCTGAACCCGGCAATCGCCGCCGGCGGTGCCAGCAGCTTCGACCCCGCCGGCGCCAGCTTCGGTCTCTACGTCGACTCCAAGACGTTCAACCGCAAGAGCTACACCCAGTCGGCCCTCAACACCGGGGTGGCACACGCCGTGCGCACCTACCCGGCCAAGGACCGTGCGGGCACGCTGATCCCGAACACCTACCTCGTCGGCTTCGAGGACGCCACCAACGGCGACTACCAGGACTACGTCTTCGAGATCAGCAACGTGCGGATCGCCGGGTCCACCGGTGGCACCACGCCCGTTGCGAAGATCGACTTCGGTCCCGCCACGTCGAGCCTGGCCGCCGGCTACACCCGCGACAGCGGCGCCGCCTTCACCACCGGCGGCTCCGGCTGGGTCAACCAGGCCACGGGCGCCCCGCAGTCGATGGTCGCGATGACCCGCGACCGGGCGGGCGCCAACCTCAACCAGAGCACCCTGGTGCTGATGCAGCCCACCGCGGCGCAGCTCCCGGCCGGCCCCGCCGGCTGGCGCTACACCCTGCCCAACGGCACCTACCAGGTGACCGTCGGCGTCGGCGACCCCGACTTCTTCGACTCGGTGCACCGCATCAACGTCGAGGGCCAGACCGTGGTCCCCAACTTCGCCGCCACCACGGCCGCCCGGTCGACCACCGGCAGCGCCACCGTGCAGGTGACCGACGGCGTGCTCGACCTCGACGCCGTCGGCGGCACCAACACCAAGATCCAGTACGTCGACATCGAGCGGCCGCTGACCGGCACCGACACCACCGCGCCGGTCGTCTCCACCGAGGTGACGGGGCTGCAGACGGCTGCCGGCACCTACAAGGACGAGGCGACCGTCAGGGTCAGCGCCAGCGACCCGGAGAGCTCGATCGCGATCACCTCGATCAGCATCGACAACGCGCCCTTCACCACCTACACCGCACCGGTGAAGGTGACCGAGCCCGGCACCCACACGGTCCGGGCGCGGGCGCAGAACGGCGCCGGCCTCTTCACCACCACGGCCTTCACCACCTTCCGCGTGGTGACGGGCGGGGCGGCCCGAGGTGACATCTCCGTCAGCAACCAGGACGGCGTGCCCTTCGACGACCGCCTGGTGATGAACCGGATCCAGACCATCAGCACGACCTCGCCCAACGTGGTCCACGACGTCTCGACCCTGCGCATCTCCAACACCGGGCCCGACGGGCTCAACGTCACGGGGCTCGACGTCACCGGTCCCTTCGCCGTCGTCGACGCACCGACCCTGCCGGCCCTCGTGCCCGCGGGCGGCTCGCTCGACGTGAAGGTCCGCTTCACCGCGCAGACGATCGGCACCAACGGCGGTCTGTGGACCGGCACGCTCGACGTCAAGAGCGACGACGTCGACGAGCCCTCCGTGCCCGTGGAGCTCGCCGGCTTCTGGCAGAGCGTCTCCGAGGGCAACCAGGAGCCCGACCTCATCGAGATCACGCGTCTCTTCGGCTACGGCACCCAGATCGTCTCGCCCGGCCAGCCGCTGAACCAGCAGGGCCTGATCAAGGCCAACGGCGACGAGATCCTCTCGCCCTACTGGCTGCGGGCCAACACCGCCGCGCCGGTCACCGTCCGCCAGCTGGCGGCGTACCACACGCAGGGCAACACGGCGAGCTTCTTCTGGCACGCCAAGGGCTCCACCAGCACCAGCACCGCGCTGACCCACGTGGGCGAGGACGGCCAGTCGATCCTGCCGCGCAAGAACGACGCCAACCGGACCGTCGGCCAGAGCACCTTCACCCCGGCCGGCGCCTTCGGCCTCAAGATCGACCCCGAGTGGAGCGACCCGGTCCGCAACGACCGCCAGCTCGACGTCACCAACGGCTGCCCCTCGGTGGAGCAGTGCGGCCACCACCTGCGGGTGTGGCCGGCCAAGGACCGCTCCGGTGCCGTGATCGCCAACACCTACCTGGTGGCGATGGACTACGCCGGCATCAACTACGACTACAACGACAACGTCTACCTCGTCTCCAACATCAAGCCGGAGACCGCGGCCGACCCGGGTGCCCAGGCCCCGGTGCCGGGTGCGTCGTCGCTGCAGCTCGAGTTCGACAGCGCCGTCGCCGGCACCCTCGTCGACGTCAACAACGAGGGCACGGGCTTCCGCTCCACGCAGCCCAACGAGCGTGACGTCGCCCCCGGCAGCGACTCCTACCAGCCGCTGCTGCTCGACCTGGTCACCGGCGAGGGCGGGTCGCTGCGGGTGACCAGCAGCGGCACGGCCACCGAGGGCACCAACGGCGGCAACGACAACACGCTGGTCAACGGTCTGCGGCTGCCCTTCGACGGCACCGGCGACCCCTTCAGCGTGACCGCTCGGATCGCCGGACCGGTGACGCAGTACAACGCCGGGTCGGAGCAGGCGGGCATCCAGCTCGGCAACGACCAGGACAACTACGTCAAGGCCTCGGTGATCCAGAAGACGGTGGGCGGCACCACCGGCCCGGCGGTCGAGTTCTACGCCGAGCAGGCGGGCACCGGCGTCACGGTCGGCACCCCGGTGCTGCTCCCCAACCCGGCCTCGGTCACGAGCGTCGACCTGGCGCTGCTCGCCGACCCCGGTGCGCGCACCGTCAGGGCGGCGTACCGCACCAACGGCGGCGCGTGGACCATCCTGCCGACCGCCTTCACGGCCCCCGCCACCTTCGCGGGCAAGCTCTTCGACGCCCGCTCGCACGCCGGCATCCTGGTCTCGCACAAGGGTGGCGACCCGCTCGTCGCCCGCTACGAGTCCTTCGGCATCGTCGGCGGCAACGCCACCGGTGGGGCGCCGGCCACCCGTGAGGCGCTGCTCCGCATCGACACCGGCTCGTCGACGACCTACACCGACACCGCCGGCAACGTGTGGGCACCCGACACCGGGCGCTTCACGCCCACCACCGCCCCCGCGGAGGGCAACCGCGCCGACGCGATCGCCGGCACCACCGACGACCCGCTGTACGCCACCTACCGGGGCAACACCGGCTCGGTGACGCCCCGCAACCTGACCTACTCGCTGCCCACCCGGGCCGCGACCAAGGTCGACCTGCGGCTGCACTTCGCGGAGCGGGCGGCGGCCAACAACACCGCGGGCAAGCGCCTCTTCGACATCGACGTCGAGGGCGAGACCGTGCGTCGCAACGTCGACATCTTCGCGGCCGCCGGTGGTCTCAACACCGCGACGGTGCTGGGGCTGACCAACGTGACCGTCAAGGGCGGCTCCCTGGAGCTCGCCCTCAAGGCCACCGCCGACTACCCGGCGATCTCCGCGATCGAGGTGCTCTGCCAGGGCGCCTGCCCCGTCGACAGCACGCCGCCCGCGGCGCCCACCGGCCTCACGGCCGACGGCACCCAGGCCGGGGTCACGCTCGACTGGACCGACTCCACCGCGACCGACCTGGTCGGCTACCGGGTCTACCGCTCGGCCACCGCCGACGGCAGCTTCACCGAGCTGACGACCACCCCGCTGGTGTCGTCGACCTACGTCGACACCACGGCGCCGGCCAACACCGCGGTCTTCTACCGCGTCGTCGCCATCGACACCTCCGACAACGTCTCGGCCCCGTCGAGCGTGGTCAGCGGCACCCGTCCGGTGCCGGTGCAGCAGCCGGTGCGCATCAACACCGGTGGCACGGCCCAGACCGTCGGCGGCACCACCTGGTCGGCCTGCTCGAGCGCCACCGCGTGCAGCGGCTGGGTGAGCGGCGGCTTCGCCTACAGCGAGGCCGACACCAACACCGCTCTGCCGGCCGGCACCAACAACGCGATCTTCCAGTCCGAGTGGACCGGCGGTGCCACCGGCACCGGCACGGTCGCGGTCGGCGCCCGAGCCTTCGGGTTCGCGGTGCCGGTGCAGAACGGCCAGTACCAGGTCCGCCTGCACTTCGCCGAGCTCAACAAGACCGCCGCCAACACCCGCACCTTCGACGTCAGGCTGGAGAACGCCACCGTGCTCTCCAACTTCGACATCTGGACCCAGGCCGGCGGCATCAACCGGGCCGTGGTGCGCCAGTTCCCGGTCACGGTCACCGACGGGTCGATGACCATCGACTTCATCCGTCGCATCGAGAACGCGAAGATCAGCGCGATCGAGATCCTGCCCGGGACCGACACCACGGCGCCCGCCGCACCCGCGTCGCTGACCGCGACCGCGGCCACCACCGGGGTCTCGCTGACCTGGCCGGCCGTCGTCGGCGACGACATCGCCGGCTACCACGTCTACCGCGCCACCTCGGCCGACGGCGAGTTCACCAAGCTCAACGACGCGGCCGTCGGCGCGACGACCTACCCCGACACCACGGCACCGGCGGGCGTCCGCTCCTACTACCGGGTGCGGACGGTCGACACGGCGGGCAACCTCTCCGCCCCCGTCGCCGCCGACGCCCTGCGTCCGGCCCAGCCGCCGGCGCAGGTCACCGGGCTGCAGGCCACCGGCTCGCAGAGCGGCATCGCCCTGGGCTGGACGGCGTCCAACGCCGCGGGCCTCACCGGGTACCACGTCTACCGCGCCACCACCGCGGGCGGCACCTACACCCGGCTGACCACCAGCCCGGTCGCGACGGCGTCGTACGACGACGCCACCGCACCGGCCGGAGCGGCGTCCTTCTACCAGGTCACCGCCGTCAACGCGGCGGGCGAGGGCCCGCGCTCGGCCACGGCCAGCGCGACCCGTCCCGCGGCGCTGCCGGCGGCGGTCACCGGGCTCCAGGCCACCGGCTCGCAGAGCGGCATCGCCCTGGGCTGGACGGCGTCCAACGCCACCGGCCTCACCGGCTACCACGTCTACCGCGCCACCACCGCGGGCCGGCGGCCCCGCAGCCCCCGGCGCAGGTCACCGGGCTGCAGGCCACCGGCTCGCAGAGCGGCATCGCCCTGGGCTGGACGGCGTCCAACGCCACCGGCCTCACCGGCTACCACGTCTACCGCGCCACCACCGCGGGCACCCGGCACCACGCAGCCCGTGGTCCGGATCAACGCGGGTGGCGGTGCGATCACGGCCGGTGGTGTCGCCTGGAGCGCCTGCTCCGCGACCGGCACGGCCTGCGCCAACCGGGTCACCGGCGGCTTCGCCCACAGCGAGGCCGACACCATCACCGGCGTCCCGGCAGGCATGAGCAACGCGATCTTCCAGTCGGAGTGGACCGGCGGCCAGAACGGCCCCGGCGCCGTGGCGGTCGGGGCCCGGGCCTTCGGGTTCGCGGTGCCGGTGCAGAACGGTCAGTACCAGGTCCGGCTGCACTTCGCCGAGCTCAACAAGACCGCCGCCAACACCCGGACCTTCGACGTCAGGCTGGAGAACGCCACCGTGCTCTCCAACTTCGACATCTGGACCCAGGCCGGCGGCATCGACCGGGCGATCGTCCGGCAGTTCCCGGCCACCGTCACCGACGGCTCGATGACCATCGACTTCGTCCGTCGCATCGAGAACGCCAAGGTCAGCGCCATCGAGATCATCCCGGTCGACACCGTCGCACCGGGGGTCGTCACGGGGGTCGGTGCCACCGGCGCCACGTCCGGCAACACCGTCTCGTGGGCGACCAACCCCGCTGCCGACCTGGTCGGCTACCACGTCTACCGCGCCACCTCGGCGGGCGGCAGCTACACCAGGCTGACCACCAACCCGGTCGCCGCGACGTCGTACGCCGACGCCACGGCCGCCACGGGCGCGGCGTCGTACTACCAGGTGACGGCGGTCGACGCCTCCGGCAACGAGTCGGCGAGGTCGGCCACGGTCAACGCCACCCGTCCCGCGACGGCCCGGCCCACGATCCGGATCAACGCCGGTGGGCCGGCGGTCACCGCAGGCGGCGTCGCGTGGAGCGCCTGCTCGGCCACCGGCACCGCCTGCAGCAGCCGGGTCACCGGCGGCTTCGCCTACAGCGAGGCCGACACCATCACCGGCGTCCCGGCAGGCATGAGCAACGCGATCTTCCAGTCGGAGTGGACCGGCGGCCAGAACGGCCCCGGCGTCGTCCCCGTCGGGCAGCGCGCCTTCGGCTTCGCGGTCCCCGTGACCAACGGCCGCTACCAGGTGCGCCTGCACTTCGCCGAGCTCAACAAGACCGCCGCCAACCAGCGCACCTTCGACGTCAGGCTGGAGAACGCCACCGTGCTCTCCAACTTCGACATCTGGGCCCAGGCCGGTGGCATCGACCGCGCGATCGTCCGTCAGTTCGACACCACCGTCACGGACGGGTCGATGACCATCGACTTCATCCGGCGGATCGAGAACGCGAAGGTCAGCGCCATCGAGATCATCCCGGTCGACTGACCGGGTCAAGACGCGGCGGCACGGCTCCCTACCCCCCGTTGGGCCGTGCCGCCGTCCCCCGCCACCTCCTGACGCTCGCGGTGGCGGGGCGGCAGACTGGTCGCCACCATGGAGACCACCCACCTGCCCCTCGACGACGTGCTCGCCTGGGCGCGCGGCTCGGGACCGACGCCCGTCGTGCTCACCGACGCCACGGTCGAGCGGATCACCGCGGCGCAGGCGGGGCTGCGTGCCGCCGGGCGCTCGGGTGCCGTCTACGGCCTGACCACCGGGGTCGGCGCGCTGCGCTCGGTGCCCACCGACATCAGCGGCGGGCACGGGTCGCCGTCCCTGCGGCTGTGGCGCAGCCACGCGGCGGGCTTCGGCGAGAGCTACGACGAGACGACCGCGCTCACCGGCATGGCCGTCCGGCTGCACCAGATCACCTCCGGCCGCTCGGGGGTCAGCACCGGCCTCGCCCAGGCCCTCGGAGCAGCGGTCGAGGCCCGCGCCGTACCGCTGCTCCACCGGTGGGGCTCGATCGGCACCGGTGACCTGGTGCCGCTCGCCGAGCTCGGCCTCACCCTCGTCGGTGAGCGGCCGTGGCGCTTGGGCGGCGTCGCCCCCGCCCCGGTCGACGACGGCGACGCCCTGCCCTTCATGAGCAGCAACGCCCTCACCCTGGCCACGTCGCTCCTGGCGATGGACCGGCTGCTGCGCATCTCGGTGGCCTCCGAGCGGGTCGCCGCCCTCAGCGTCGCCGCCCTGCGCGGCTCCCTGCAGGCCTACGACGCCCGGGTGCACGCCCGGCGCCCCGACGCCGGTCAGGCGCGCGTCGCCGCTCGGCTGCGCGAGCTGCTCGACGACGGGGTCGACCGGGCTCCCGCGCGGCTGCAGGACCCCTTCTGCCTGCGCACCGTGCCGCAGGTGCACGCCCCCTTCATCGACGCGCTGCTGCGCACCCGCGACGCCGTCTCGGTCGAGGTCGACGACGCCACCGAGAACCCCATGGTCGTCGAGCCCGGGGTGCCGCTGCACCACGGCGGCTTCGTCACCGCCCGGCTCAGCGCGGCGCTCGACTCGCTGCGCCAGGCGACCTACCCGGTCGTCTCGCTGTCGGCCGCCAGGCTCAGTGCGCTGACCAACCCGTCGCTGAGCGGCCTGCCGGCCTTCCTGGCGTCCGGTCCCGCCGACAGCTCCGGCGTCATGATCCTCGAGTACGTCGCGCAGGACGCCCTCGCCCGGGCGCGCACGATGACGACGCCCGTCTCGACCGGGCACGCCGTGGTCTCGCTCGGGCTGGAGGAGCACGCGTCGTTCTCCACCCAGGCGGCCCGGTGGTCCGAGGCCGTGGTGGGCGCGGCGGCGGTCGTGCTGGCGTGCGAGCTGGTGGCGGCCGTGCGGGCCCTGCGGGCCGCGCCCGAGCGACTGCCGCACTCCCCCGTCCGCGCCTGCTTCGAGGCGGCGGCCGCGGTGCTCGACGACGACAAGCTCGACCGCCCGCTCGGCGACGACCTTGCCCGCGCCGTCACCCTCGTGGAGCGCGGGCTCCCGACCTGAGCCTGCCTCGCACGCCGCCCACCGGGCGGTCGAGGAGGTCGCTCCCGTCCCCGGGTGGTCGAGGAGGTCGCTTCCGTCCCCGGGTGGTCGAGGAGGTCGCTCCCGTCCCCGGGTGGTCGAGGAGGTCGCGCAGCGACCGTCTCGAGACCCCGTCACTCGTCCAGAAGACTTGTCCACAGACCCTCGAACGCACGTTCTATTGTCAGTGGCCCGGCATAGAATCAGTCCATGGAGCCCAGCCCCTACCTCCCCAAGCGCCAGGTCCTCGACGTCCTCGTCGAGGCCCGCGCGGAGGAGCACGAGGCGCAGGCCCGCCAGCTCCGCCTGACGCTGCAGTGGGCGCTGCTGCACCCCGCCGCCGAGGGTGCGGCGTACGCCGGCTGGGGCGACGACGGCCTCGTCCTCGGCGACGGCGTGGGTGGTCCGATCCCCTTGGCCGGGGACGGCGCCCCGCTCGTCGCTGCGGCCGCACCCCTCGAGCTCGCCGCCGCCCTGGGCCGTCCGACCGAGCACGCCCAACAGCTGCTCGGCGACACGTTGGAGCTCGCGTTCCGGCTCCCGCGGTTGTGGGAGCTGATGCGTGCGGGGCGGATCGCGGTCTGGCGCGCCCGCGCGATCTCGCGGGAGACCCGCGACCTGAGCCTCGACGCCGCGCTGCACGCCGACCGGCTGCTCTGCGCCGTGCCCGACCGGCTCGACCAGCTCACCGCCGCGGGCGCGGCGCGGCTGGTCCACGAAGCCCGGCTCCACGCCGACCCCGACCGCGCGCACGCCGACGAAGAAGCCGCAGCCGCCCGGCGCGGGGTCTGGCTGCAGCGCGACGGACGCGCCCCCGGCGTCACCGACCTCCACCTGACCCTCGACACCCCGGATGCTCTGGCTTTCGATCAGACCGTCGGACGACTCGCCGGCGAGCTGAAGGAGCTGGGCGACACCGACGCCCTCGACGTTCGCCGCGCCAAGGCCGTCGGCGTCCTCGCGGACCCGCAGCACGCGTTGGACCTCATGACCGGAGCAACGAGCGATGCCCAGCCCCGTACTGCCAGCATCGTCAACCTGAACGTTCACCTCACGCCCTCCGACCTCGAGGGAGACGGCGTGGCGGTCGTCGAGCGGCTCGGCGCGCTGTCGACCAACCTCTTCTCCGGCTGGCTCAGCCGCTGCGGCATCGACGGCGCCACCGTGAGGATCCGACCCGTCATCGACCTCGCCGCGGACGCCTCGGTCGACCGCCACGACCCACCACCCGCGATGCGGGAGCAAGTTGTCCTGCGAGACGCGACCTGCGAGCTGCGCGCCCACCACCGGGGTGGTCGAGGAGGTTGCGCAGCAACCGTCTCGAGACCCCGTACGCCGCCCGCTCACCGGGTCTCGAGACAGGCGCTGCGCGCCTTCCTCGACCACCCGGGGTCGCCGCGCCGTCCGACCACCCGGGGTCGCTTCGCGCCCGTCTCGACCACCCGCGCCCTGTCGGTCGAGCTTGTCGAGACCCCGCACGCCGCACACCTCACCCGGTCTCGAGACAGGCGCTGCGCGCCTTCCTCGACCACCCGAGGTCGCTGCGCCTTCCTCGACCACCCGCGCCCTGTCGGTCGAGCCTGTCGAGACCCCCGCACGCCTCGCACCTCACCGGGTCTCGAGACAGGCGCTGCGCGCCTTCCTCGACCACCCGGGATCGCTGCGCGCCTTCCTCGACCACCCGGGGTTGCGCGCCGTCCTCGACCAGCCGAGGAGCGATGCAGCGTCCGCCTCGACCACCCGGGCGGCGCTCAGTGCGCCAGCACCAGGCCCCCCAGCGCCACGAGCCAGCTGACGAAGCTGCCGACGAGGAAGTACTCGGTCAGCCGGTGCACCTGGTGCTGGTCGACCCGGGACTGCAGCTCGGGCCAGCGCAGCAGCCCCTTCGCCGCGATGACGATGCTCGCCGCGGTGAGCTGGCCGGCCAGTCCGAGGCCCACGATCACCAGCCGCTCCATCGGGCCCAGCAGGCGGCCGCCGCGCAGCTGCTCGGCGGGGTCGTCGACCGTGTGCACCAGGCGCGGCGCGACCGTGTCGGTCACCGCGAGCACCAGCCGCACCAGCACGTTGCCGGTCGAGAGCTGGGCCAGCAGGACGCCGAGCAGCAGCACGGCGCGATCGGGGTCGAGGCTCTCCACCGAGGGCCAGGGGCTGCGCTGCAGCCACTCCGACAGCAGTCCGCCGGCCGCGGGCGACCAGGGTGCGGCGAGCAGGGCGAGCAGCAGCCCACCGCCCAGCACCAGCAGGGCGGGGGCCGCGGACCAGGGTCCCGGGCGAGAGTCGGCGAGGGCCACGCAGCGGTCCCACGCGACCACCAGCACCGCCCCCACGAGCAGCGTGACCAGCGCCAGCGGGCCGTGGGCACCGGTGAGCAGGGTGAGCAGCAACAGTGCCACCAGGCCGCCGACCCAGCCGGGCACGCGTCCGGGAGTGACCGAGCGCACCAGGTCGGTGGTCGCGACGCCCGCCAGCAGCAACCCGATCCAGGTCATCGCACCCTCCTCAGCAGCTCGTCGACCTCCGCCAGCGCGGTGAGGCCGTCGCGACGGACCCGCTGCGAGACGGCCGAGGCGGAGATGCCCTCGGACGCCGCCAGCTCGGCCTGGCTGCGACCCTCGAGCACCCCGCGCAGCAACCGTCGCGAGCGTGTCGAGAGCGATTGCACCACCTGGTCCCGACAGACGAGCAGCGCCTCGACGAGGGCCGGGTCGGGTCCGTCGACGTCGGGCGCGACGCGGAACGACGTACGGCGCGTGCCGAGACCCGGGCGACGCGACTGCGCCTCGACGTCGTCGATGGCGTCCCGGGCGGCCCACCACGCCGGGCCGTCCTCGAAGAAGGGCTCACGCTCCAGCACCTCGGCGCCTCCCCACCCGATGCCGTGGCGCACCTCGACGGCGTGCTCCTCGGCGTCGTCACCCAGCGCCAGGCTCACCCAGGAGCTCGCCCGGAGGGCTTCCCCGAGGCCCGCGAAGCTGGCCTGGAACTCGTCGCCCACCGTGACGCGCCACGGCGTGACGGTCTCGAAGCGGTCGTTGGCCGCCGCGAGCACCCGGTCGAGGCGACGCAGCAGCGCCGTCCGGTCGCCCACCCGGCGCCAGGACACCACGTCGCCGATGACGGCGGCACGCGGGCTGCCTGAAGCAGAGGACTTCAGCGAGGTCATCTGAAGATGATAGCTTCTTCCGCGCGATCTGAAGTACACAGCTTCACTCGAGGTCACCCCAGAACACCCGGTCGACGACCGTGCGGGCACGGCGGGCGGTGCGCAGGTAGTCGTTGACCATCGCCTCGGTGGCGTCCGGCGGGTACTGCAGCACCGCCGCGACGGCCGCGCGCTCGCGGGCGTCGCGCGGCAGCTGGTCGGCCGCCTTGCCCCTCACCTGCACCGTGGCGTTGCGCGCGCGGCTGGCGAAGCGCCAGGCCTGCGCCAGGGCGTCGGCGTCGTCGCGGTCGAGCAGGTCGGCGGCCACCGCCGCCTCCAGGGCCTCGAGGGTCTTGGTCGTGCGCAACCCGGGCACCTCCCCCGCGTGCTGCATCTGGAGCAGCTGCACGGTCCACTCGACGTCGGCCAGCCCACCGCGACCCAGCTTGAAGTGGGTGGCCGGGTCGGCGCCCCGAGGCAGCCGCTCGGCGTCGACCCTCGCCTTGATGCGGCGGATCTCCACGGTGTCGTCGGCACTGAGGCCGTCGGGGGCGAAGCGCAGCGGGTCGACCAGCTCGGTGAAGCGCCGGCACAGGTCGGGGTCGCCGGCGACCGCCTTCGCGCGCAGCAGCGCCTGCGCCTCCCAGACGGCCGACCACGTGGCGTAGTAGGCGGCGTACGACGCCAGCGTGCGCACCATGGGTCCCTGGCGGCCCTCGGGCCGCAGGTCGGCGTCGACCTCGAGGGCGGGGTCCTTGCCGGCCTCGCTGAGCAGGCGGCGCAGCTCGTTGACCACGGTGCGGGCGAAGGTCGCCGCCTCCTGGGCGTCGGCGCCCGGCAGCGGGTCGTGGACGAACATCACGTCGGCGTCGCTGCCGTAGCCGAGCTCGTGCCCGCCGTAGCGCCCCATCGCGACGATGGCGAGCCGCGTGGGCGGCTCCGCCCCTCGCGTCTCGGCCACCGCGCGGGTGACCCTCTCGAGGGTGCTCTGCAGCGTCGCCGTGGCGACGTCGGTGAGGGCGTAGCCGACCTCCTCGACCCCGAAGGGCACGCACAGGTCGGCCACCGAGATCCGGAGCAGCTCGCGCCGGCGCACGGCACGGACGGCGCGGACGGCGTCCGCGAGCTCGTCGCGCCGACCGGCCGCCGCCCGCATCTCGGTCAGCACCGCCTCGCGGGAGAGCGGGGCCAGCTTGTCCTCGGCCAGCAAGGCGACCGCCTGCGGCTCACGCCGCAGCAGGTCGGTGGCGTAGCGGCTGGTCCCGAGCACCTGCGCGGTCCGCTGCGCGACCTCGCCCTCGTCGCGCAGCAGCCGCAGGTACCACGGCGTGCCCCCGAGCGCCTCGGAGAGCTGGCGGAAGCCGAAGAGCCCCGCGTCGGGGTCGGGGGTGTCGCCGAACCAGCCCAGCATGGCCGGCAGCAGCTGCCGCTGGATCTGCGCGCTGCGGCGTACGCCGGAGGTGAGCGCCTGCAGGTGGCGCAACGCCGCGGTCGGGTCGAGGTAGCCCAGGGCCGCGAGCCGCTGCTTGGCCGACTCCGGCGAGAGCTGCGCCTCGTCGCCGCTGATCCGCGCGACCGCGGAGAGCAGCGGGCGGTAGAAGAGCTTCTCGTGCAGCCGCCGCACCTCGCGCTGGTGGTAGTGCCAGCGATCGTCGAGCTCGGCGACCGGGTCGCGGCGGAAGCCCATTGAGCGCCCGAGCCGCCGCAGCGAGACCTCGTCGGTCGGCACCACGTGGGTACGACGCAGCTGGTGCAGCTGCAGCCGGTGCTCCATGGTCCGCAGGAAGGCGTAGGCCTCGTGCAGCGCCCGGCCGTCGTCGCGGCCGACGTAGCCGCGCTCGGTCAGCCGCGCGAGGGCGCTCAGCGTCGTGGGCGAGCGGATCGCCTCGTCGGTGCGGCCGTGCACCAGCTGCAGCAGCTGCACGGCGAACTCAACGTCGCGCAGCCCGCCGGGGCCGAGCTTGAGCTGCCGCTCGGACTCGCGCGCCGGGATGTGGTCGACCACCCGGCGGCGCATCGCCTGCACCTCCTCGACGAAGCCGTCGCGCTCGACGGCCGACCACACGAGCGGGCCGACCATCTCGAGGTACTCCTCCCCCAGCGCGAGGTCGCCCGCCGCCGGACGCGCCTTGAGCAGCGCCTGGAACTCCCAGGTCTTGGCCCACCGCTCGTAGTAGCCGCGGTGGCTCTCCAGGCTGCGCACCAGCGGGCCGGAGCGGCCCTCGGGCCGCAGGTTGGCGTCGACCGGCCAGATGGTGCCCTCACGGGTGTGGTCGCCGCAGACCCGCATCATGGCCGAGGCCAGCTGCGTGGCCGCGCGGAGCGCCTCGTGCTCCTCCGTCGGCTGCTCCTGCGACGCCTCGGCGAGCGGCGCCTCGGCGACGAAGACGACGTCGACGTCGGAGACGTAGTTGAGCTCGTGGCCGCCGCACTTGCCCAGCGCGACCACCGCGAGCCGGCACGCCCGGCCGGCGTCGGGGTGCATGGCGCGGGCCACCGCGAGCGCGGCGTCGAGGGTGCCGAGGGCGAGGTCGGAGAGCTCGGCCGCGACGTCGTCGATCCCCAGCGCGTGCGCCAGGTCGCGGGCCGCCAGGCGCAGCAGCTGCCGGCGGTACTCCACCCGCAGCGCGTCGCACGCCTCGGCGGGGTCGACTCCGGCCACGGGCGCCGCCTCCGCGGGGTCGGCGCCCACGGCCTCCATCAGCCACCGGCGCATCGCCGCCCGGGTCGGCCGGGTGGAGCCGATGGTGGGGTCGCACAGCTCGCGCCAGTGCCCCGGGTGCCGTCGCAGGTGGTCGGCCAGGGCGGTGCTCCCGCCGAGCACGCTGAGCAGCCGCATCGAGGTGCCCTCGTCGTCGGCGACCTCCAAGAGCAGCTGCTCCCGGTCGGTGGCGGCCTCGGCGAGGGCGACCAGCCCGTCGAGCGCCTGGTCGGGGTCGGCGCTTCGCCCCAGCAGCGGCGCGAGCGGTGTCACCACGTCGCCGAGCCGCGCCAGCTGGGCGGCCGCGCGGTCGGGGTCGTGGAACCCCAGACGCGCGAGGCTGCCGAGGGGCGGCCCGGTCGCGCTGTCGGTAGGGGCGGCCACCAGGGCAACCTACCGCCGGTCGCCCACCGGGCCGGACCCGCTCGGCGCGCGTCGCAGCCGGACCGAGGCCGCGACCCCGAGGCCGAGCACCAGCAGCCCGAGCAGCAGCGCCGGCACCGAGAGCACTGGGACGAAGAAGCCGACGACGGCCGGGGCGAACACGCACAGCACGACCCCCAGCAGCACCGCGAGCAGGGAGACCCCCTGGGGACGGCGCTCGCGCAGCCGCAGCACGGCCACCGCGAGAGCACCGGGCACGCAGGCGAGGAGCACGACCACACCGCCCAGCAGCACGCCGAGCCCGTGCATCTCGTCGTCGGTGCGCGCGAGGTCGACCACGATCGCGGCCGCCCCGCCCACGACGCCTGCCGCAGCGACCACGAGGCCGACCCACCCGGCGATCCGCAGCCAGGTGAGCGACAGTGGGTCGCTCACTCGGCGTACGGCGTGCCGGGGTGCACCGTGATCACGCGGTCGAGCCCGGTCAGGCGCAGCAGCTTCAGCGGCTCGGGGCGGCTGCAGACGAGCTCGAGCCGCCGATCGGCGGCCCGCTGGGCCTTCCAGGCGCTGACCAGCACGCCCAGCCCGGTCGAGTCGAGGAAGGTCACCTCGTCGAGGTGCACCAGCACCAGCTCGGCGTGCTCGTCGACCGCCGCGGCGAGCGTCGCCCGCAGGTCGGGGGCGGTGTGCAGGTCGACGTCGCCGCGCACCGTGACCGTGACCGCGTCGCCCGCGAGGCGCAGGTCGGCCTCGGCGTCGCTGGGCAGGGTCAGGCTGCTGACCGGCGTGGAGTCGTCCTCGTGCGTGCCACGTCGTCTCATGTCACCACCATCGCGTCGACCGAGGCCCCGGTGCATCGGTACGGATACTCATGTCTACGCCACATCTGACGCGCTGTACGGCGAATCGGATCCGCGGCCGCTCGCCACCCTCAGATGACGGGCAGCATCCGGTCGCGCTCGAAGGCCGAGACCTGCCCCCGGTACTCCTCCCACTCCGCCCGCTTGTTCTTCAGGAAGAACTCGTAGACGTGCTCGCCGAGGGTCTCGGCCAGCAGCTCGGAGTCCTCGGCGACGCGGATCGCCTCGCTGAGGTTCTTGGGCAGCTGCTCGAGCCCGAGGGCCTTGCGCTCGCGCTCGTTGAGCGACCACACGTCGTCCTCGGCCTCGCGCGGGAGCTCGTACTCCTCCTCCAGGCCCTTCATGCCGGCGGCGAGCATCACCGCGAAGGCCAGGTAGGGGTTGCAGGCGGCGTCGATCGTGCGCAGCTCGATGCGGGTCGACTGCGCCTTGTCGGGCTTGTACATCGGCACCCGCACCATCGCCGAGCGGTTGTTGTGCCCCCAGCAGATGTACGACGGCGCCTCGCCGCCGCCGATGAGCCGCTTGTAGGAGTTGACCCACTGGTTGGTGAGCACCGTGATCTCGGCTGCGTGCCGCAGCAGGCCGGCGATGAAGTGACGGGCGGTCTTGGAGAGCTGGTACTCCGCGCCGGCCTCGAAGAAGGCGTTGCTGTCGCCCTCGAAGAGCGAGAGGTGGGTGTGCATGCCCGACCCGGGGTGGGTGGTGAAGGGCTTGGGCATGAAGCTCGCCCAGATCCCCTGGCTCAGCGCCACCTCGCGCACCACGGTGCGGAAGGTCATGATGTTGTCGGCCGTCGAGAGCGCGTCGGCGTAGCGCAGGTCGATCTCCTGCTGGCCCGGACCGCCCTCGTGGTGGCTGAACTCCACCGAGATGCCCATCGACTCCAGCATCGTGATCGCCTCGCGGCGGAAGTCGGCGCCCCGCGACTGGGCGGTGTGGTCGAAGAAGCCGCTCCGGTCGACCGGCACCGGCTCCTCCCCCATGCCCGGACGGCCCTGGAAGAGGTAGAACTCGATCTCGGGGTGGGTGTAGAAGGTGAAGCCCTTCTCCGAGGCCTTCTGCAGCGTGCGCTTGAGCACGTAGCGCGGGTCGGCGTACGACGGCGAGCCGTCGGGCATGCCGATGTCGCAGAACATCCGCGCGGTGGCCGGGGAGTCGCCCCGCCACGGCAGCAGCTGGAAGGTCGTGGGGTCGGGGTGGGCCAGCATGTCGGCCTCGGTGACGCGCGCGAACCCCTGGATCGCCGAGCCGTCGAAGCCGATGCCCTCGGAGAAGGCTCCCTCGAGCTCGGCCGGCGCGACCGACACCGACTTCAGGTAGCCCAGCACGTCGGTGAACCAGAGTCGCACGAAGCGGACGTCACGCTCCTCGAGCGCCCGCAGCACGAAGTCTTCCTGCTTGCCCATGGAGCGAGCCTAGGGGTAGGCCTCGCGCGGCTGCCGCGCGAGGGCGACCAGCTGCTCGGCCAGGGGCCTCCAGGAGCGCTCCAGCTCGTCGCGGGCCTCGGTCACCGCCGCGAGCACAGGACCCACCACACCCTCGGCGTGGCGGTCGGGGTCCTCCTCGTGCCAGCCGCGGACGATCGCCTCGTCGACCTCGGGGTGCAGCTGCACGCCCCACACCGTCGGGGCGTAGCGCGCGACCTGCAGCTCGCCGCCCGGGGCCAGCGCCAGCACCACGGTGCCGGGCGGCTGCTCCACCACCACGTCGTCGTTCCAGTGCAGGCCGCGGCCAGCGGCGCCGGGAGCCGCGGCGAAGAGGGGATCGTCGTGCACCGCCCAGGTCCAGCCCACGGGCAGCAGGCCGAGCTGCTGCCCCGCGGGGTTGCGCGCCGACCTGCCTCCCAGCGCGACCGCGGCGAGCTGGTGGCCCAGGCAGACGCCGAGGGTGGTGACGCGCTCCTCGGCCGCGCGGCGTACCAGCGCCTTGGTCGGCTCGAGCCACCAGTGGTCGGCGTCGTCGTGCGCCCCCATCGACCCGCCCAGGACCAGCAGCGCGTCGTGGTCGTCGAGGGTGTCGGGCAGGTCGTCGCCGGCGTAGGGGCGGCGTACGTCGAGGTCGGCGCCGGCCTGCTGCAGCCATTGTCCGAGCAGCGCGGCCGGCGCACCGGCCTCGTGCTCGACCACGAGCACGCGCACCGGGTCAGTCCTGCTCACGCGGCACCCGCTCGAGGTCGCGCAGCCACGCGGCGGGCGAGGCGTCGCTCGGCATCCGCCAGTCGCCGCGCGGCGACATGGTGCCGCCGGGGCTGACCTTCGGCCCGTTGGGCAGCGCGGAGCGCTTGAACTGGCTGGCGAAGAAGCGGCGCACGAAGACCTCGAGCCAGTGCCGCACCTCCTCCAGCGTGTACGCCGGGCGCAGCTCCTCGGGGTAGCCGGGGGGCCACTCCCCCGCCTCCGCGTCGCCCCAGGCGTGGTGGGCCAGGAAGGCGATCCGGCTCGGGCGCGCACCCTGGCGCAGCACGTGCCACAGCGTGAAGTCCTGCAGCGCGTAGGGCCCGACGCTGGCCTCGGTGCTCTGCGGCGTCTCGCCCTCGCGCGTCGGCACCAGCTCGGGGGTGATCTCCTGGGCGACGATCTCGCGCAGCAGCCGACCGACCTCTCCCTCGCGCTCCCCCAGCTGCTCGCTGTCGGCGACCCAGCGGATCAGGTGCTGCACCAGGGTCTTGGGCACCCCGGCGTTGACGTTGTAGTGCGACATCTGGTCGCCGACGCCGTAGGTGCACCAGCCCAGCGCCAGCTCGGAGAGGTCACCGGTGCCGAGCACGATGCCGCCGCGCTGGTTGGCGAGACGGAAGAGGTAGTCGGTGCGCAGCCCTGCCTGCACGTTCTCGAACGTGACGTCGTAGACGTGCTCGCCCTGCGACGCGGGGTGCCCGAGGTCGGCCAGCAGCTGCCGGGCGGCGGGGCGGATGTCGATCTCCTCGAAGGAGACGCCCAGCGCCTTCGCGAGCCCGGTGGCGTACGCCTTGGTGGTCTCGCCGGTCGCGAAGCCGGGCAGGGTGAAGGCGAGCACGTCGCTGCGCGGGCGCCCCAGCCGGTCCATCGCCCGCGCCGCGACGATGAGCGCGTGCGTCGAGTCGAGCCCACCGGAGACGCCGATCACGACCTTCGGCTGCCAGTCGTCGTCGCCGATGGCGCGCAGCCGCTGCTCGAGGCCGGAGACCTGGATGCTGTAGGCCTCGTAGCAGTCCTGGGCGAGCCGGGCCGGGTCGTCGGGCACGAAGGGGAAGCGGTCGACCTTGCGGCGGAGCCCGAGATCGCCGGCCGGCGGGTCGAGCGCGAGCCCCACCCTGGTGAAGTCCTCCGCTCGCACCCCCTGCGCCCGCAGGTTGTCGTCGTGCGAGCCGACGCGCATCCGCTCCTGCCGCAGCCGGTCGAGGTCGACGTCGACCACGGTGCGCCGGGGACCCTCGGGGAAACGCTCGCTCTCACCGAGCAGGTCGCCCATCTCGTAGACCATGGTCTGGCCGTCCCACGACAGGTCGGTGGTCGACTCGCCCTCCCCCGCGGCCGCGAAGACGTACGCCGCGAGGCAGCGCAGGCTGGCCGAGCGGACCAGCAACCGCCGGTCCTCTGCCCGCGCGATCGTGATCGGCGAGCCCGAGAGGTTGAGCAGCACGGTCGCGCCGGCGAGCGCCGCCTCGGCGCTGGGTGGCACCGACACCCACATGTCCTCGCACACCTCGGCGTGGAAGGTCAGGCCGGGCACGTCGCTGACCTCGAAGAGCAGGTCGACGCCGAAGGGGACCGTCTTGCCGAGCACGTCGACGACGGCGCCGTCGCGCTGGTCGCCGCCGGACCCGAAGTGACGCTTCTCGTAGAACTCGCGATAGGTGGGCAGGAAGGTCTTCGGCGCGACGCCCAGGACCTGGCCGCGGTGGATGACCACGGCGCAGTTGTAGAGCCGGTGCAGGTGCCGCACGGGGGCGCCCACGACCATCACCGTGCGCAGCTCCCTGCTCGCCTCGACGAGTCGCGCGAGCGCCTCGTCGACCGCGTCGAGCAGGGCGTCCTGGAGGAAGAGGTCGTCGACGGCGTACCCGGTCAGGCAGAGCTCGGGGAAGACCGCGACCGCCACCCCCTCGTCGTGGCAGCCGCGGGCCTGCTCCAGCACGACCTCGACGTTGGCCGCCGGGTCCGCGACCCGCACCGGCACGGTGCAGGCGGCGATCCGCGCGAAGCCGTGCGCATACACCGATCGGAAGTCCACGGGCCCAGTGTGGCCGATAGCCTCGGCGCATGAGCGAGGAGAGCGCCCCCTACGGCAGCGGGCCGGCCACGACACCGCCGCCCACCAAGCGCGTCCGCACCCACCACCTGCGGGAGATGAAGCAGCGGGGTGAGCGCTTCGCGATGCTGACCTCCTACGACATGTACACCGCCGAGGTCTTCGACGAGGCGGGCATCGAGGTGCTGCTCGTCGGCGACAGCGCCTCCAACAACGTGCTGGGCAACACCACCTCCCTCCCGGTCACGGTCGACCAGCTCCTCCCCCTCACCCTCGCCGTCGCCCGGTCCGTACGCCGCGCGCTCGTCGTGGGTGACCTGCCCTTCGGCTCCTACCAGCGCTCCCCCGAGCAGGCCTACGACACCGCGGTGCGCTTCATGAAGGAGGGCGGCGCCCACGCCGTCAAGCTCGAGGGCGGCGCCGAGATGGCACCCCAGATCGAGCTCCTGAGCCGCGGCGGCGTCCCCGTGATGGCCCACATCGGCTTCACGCCGCAGAGCGAGCACGCCCTGGGGGGCTACCGGGTGCAGGGCCGCGGAGAGACCGCCGAGCGCGTGCTCGCCGACGCGCGGGCGGTCGAGGCGGCCGGCGCCTTCGCGGTGGTGATGGAGATGGTGCCGGGCGACGTCGCCGCCCAGGTGACCGAGCAGCTGACCATCCCCACCATCGGCATCGGCGCCGGGCCGCACTGCGACGCCCAGGTGCTGGTGTGGCAGGACGCCTTCGGCCTCCGCGCCGGCCGGATGCCGCGCTTCGTCAAGCAGTACGCCGACGTGCGCGGCGTCCTGCTCGAGGGGGCGCGCGCCTACGCCGCCGAGGTGCGCGACCAGAGCTTCCCCGACGAGGCCCGCACCTTCTAGGCGTCCACGGGACGAGACACCCGCGCCTCTCGAGTCAACGTCTGTCCGTTTTGCCACCATCTGTGGCAAAATTTCACCATCAACACCTGATGAGTGGACGGATCCCGTGTCAGTGATCTCGGTAGGAGGCGCCAGGACGGCGCTGCAGGCCCGCAGGACGAGGGCTGCCCGCGCGAAGGCGCGTGCCAAGGCGCGTGCGAAGGCACGTGCCCGCGCTCGTGCGAAGGCCCGGGCCAAGGCGCGCGCCGAGGCCCGACGCAAGGCTGCCGCCGCCGCGAAGGCCAAGGCGCAGGCCGAGGCCAAGGCGAAGGCGGCTGCCGAGGCCAAGGCCAAGGCCGCTGCTGAGGCCAAGGCCAAGGCCGCCCAGACGCCGCCGCGCCCGTCCGACCCGTACGCCCTGGTCACGACGCCGACGCAGGCCCAGACGATGACGCCCACCGCCGTGGAGCGGCTCTTCCTCAACCGCTTCGGCACCGGCTACTCGCAGCGCGCCCTGCTGCAGCTGCGCGGCTTCGCCACGCCGGCTGCCTGGCTGCAGGCGCAGGTCACCTCGCCGGCCCGCTTCGCCGAGCACCCGAAGGTCGCGACCGTCGACGGCTGGTTCCGCTCGCTGCGCACCGACTCCGCCGCCACGCGCTGGAGCAACCAGGCCAACCAGGTCAAGGGCGGCTGGGTCTACGGCCACGAGCTCGGCAACTGGTCGATCCTGCGCCGGATCTACTCCGAGCGCACCGTGCTGGAGCGGATGACGGACTTCTGGTCCGCCAACCTGCACATCCCGATCTCGCACGACCGCGCGTGGGTCTGGCGCTTCGACTACGACGCCACCATCCGCCAGCACGCCTTCGGTCGCTTCGAGGACCTGCTGCGCGAGACGGCGCTGCACCCGGCGATGCTGCTCTACCTCGACAACTACCGCTCGGTGCGCGGCAACCCCAACGAGAACCAGGGTCGCGAGCTGCTCGAGGTGCACACCGTGGGCGTGGGCGCCGGCTACACCGAGGCGATGGTCAAGGACTCCGCCAAGATCCTCTCCGGCTGGAGCGTCGACTTCAACCCGGGCGCCGGGCGCTTCGACCCGGTCTACGACCAGGGCAAGCACACCACCGGCGCCGTCAGCGTGCTGGGCTTCCGCCACGCCAACGCCGCCGGGGACGGCCGGCAGGTCACGATCGACTACCTGCGCCACCTCGCCCACCACCCCGCCACGGCCACCAACCTGGCACGCAAGCTGGCTCGCGCGCTGTGCAAGGACGAGCCCTCCGACGCGCTGGTGGGCGCCCTCGCCCGGGCCTACCTCGCCGCCGACACCTCGATCGCCGCGATGCTGATGACGCTCGCGGCCCACCCGGAGTTCCTCGGCTCCGCCGGCCAGAAGGTGCGGGCGCCGATCGACGACCTGGTCGCCACGGCGCGCGTGCTCGAGGTCGACGCCAACCAGGCCCACACCAACAGGGACGGCGACAACACCTACGCCCGGCACGCCAACTGGACCCACGAGAGCCTGCAGGTCTTCGCGTGGCCCCGGCCCGACGGTCCGCCGTCACGCAACACCGCCTGGGCGACCCCGTCGCGCATGTTCGGCTCCTACCAGATGCACTGGAACCACGCGGGCGGCTGGTGGCCCAAGGGAGCGACGTACAAGCCGGCGGGCTACTGGGTGCGCGCCAACGGCATCAGCTTCGAGCAGCACGTCGACCACGTGTCGCGGCGGCTCCTCGGCCGGCCGGCCGACGCCCGCACCCAGCGGGCCGCACGCCAGGCGGTCTCGGGGGCTACCTGGTTCAGCACCAGCCGGCCCATCGACGCGAAGTCGAGCGTCCACGGCTGGCTCGGCACGCGCCTGGTCGCGATGCTGCTCGACTCCCCCGACCACATGCTCACCTGAGCCCTCCCACCCGACCCACCACGCCGCAGCACGCCGCACCACGACACCGAAGGCCACGAGATGACCGCGCTTCCCCACGAGACCGCGCCGCGGGACTGCTGCTCCGACTTCGCCGCAGCCGCCGCGTCGCGCCGTACCGTCCTCAAGGGCGCCCTCGGTGTCGGGGCCGGACTGTCGGTCACCCAGATGCTGGGCGACTCGATGCTGCAGGCCAGCTTCGCCGGCGCCAAGGGCGGCAACACCCTGGTCGTGCTCTCGCTGCGCGGTGGCATCGACGGCCTCGGCGTGGTGGTGCCCCACGGCGACCCGGGCTACTACAAGGCGCGCCCCAAGATCGCCATCCCCGCCGACCAGCTGGTGTGCAAGGACGACATGTTCGGCCTGCACCCGAAGCTCGCACCGCTCGCGCCGCTGTGGCAGAGCGGCGAGCTGGCCGCCATCCAGGCCGTGGGCCTCCCCGTCGTCAACCGCTCGCACTTCGCTGCCACCGAGGAGGTCGAGGACGCCGCTCCCGGCTCCGCCGAGCGCTCCGGGTGGATCAACCGGATGATCGGCGTCGGCAAGACCAGCTCCACGCCCTCCGCCAACGGCGGGGTCATGGACGCGGTCGGCCTCGGCACGCCCTTCCCGAGCACCGCGCTCGCGGGCGACGCCCCGGTGCTCACCTCGGCCGACCTCGACGGGCTCCGGGTCGCCGGCCTCGACAAGGAGTACGTCGACAGCCGCTACTCCAGCCTCGGCACCATGTGGGGCAGCGCCGGCGGCGTGCTCCGCCGGGCCGCCAACGAGGCCGTGAGCATCTCGCGCAGCACCAACGGCAAGATCCTGGGAGCCGAGAGCACCGCGACGTACCCCACGGAGTGGAACGCCTCGCCCTTCGCGACGCCGCTGCGCAGCGCCGCCGGCCTGATCCGCGCCGACCTCGGCACCGACGTCATCGCCATCGACGCCGGCGCGTGGGACTACCACAACAACTACGGCCGCACCGGCTACGGACAGATGCAGTCGAGCCTCGACGGTCTCGGGCGCTCGCTGAAGGCCTTCTTCGACGACCTCGGTCCGCTGCGCTCCCGCGTGACCGTGGTGACCATCAGCGAGTTCGGCCGCCGGGTGGCGGAGAACGGCAACGAGGGGCTCGACCACGGCTGGGGCAACATGATGCTCGTCGCCGGGGCCGGGGTGAAGGGCGGCGCCTACTACAGCGAGTGGCCGCGCCTCGACGCGGCCGCCCTCGCCGAGGGCGACCTCAAGGTCACCACCGACTACCGCTCGGTGCTGTGGGAGCTGGTCAGCAAGCGCTTCCCCGACCGCTCCCTGAGCACGATGTTCCCCGGCTTCACCGCCCCCCAGTCCGTGGGATTCATGCGCTGACGGCGTCGCTGTCCGTTTCGGGCGGGTTAGTGTGCGACATGCGTCGCCTCCTCGCGCTCCTCGCCGCGCTCGTCTCGGGACTCCTCACCGCCACGCTCGTCGCCGCGCCGCCCACGGGCGCCGCCGTGCCCGACCTGCGGGTCACCACCCTGGTCGGCGGGCTCGACCAGCCGTGGGACGTCAAGCCGCTGCCCGACGGCTCGCTGCTCGTCACGGAGCGCGCCAGCAAGCGACTGCTGCACGTCGCGGCCGGCGGCGGCCGCGTGACGTCGGTCGCCTACGACCGCGCCGCGGTGTGGTCGGCCGGCGAGACCGGGCTGATGAGCCTCGAGGTCGATCCCGACTTCGCGAGCAACCGCCGCTTCTACACCTGCCAGGGCGGGTACGGCGCCTCGCGTCGCGACGTGCGGGTGGTCGCCCGCCGGCTCTCCGCCGACGGCACCGCCGTCACCGCCG
The DNA here is from genome assembly GCF_000720335.1 of Nocardioides aequoreus. Lineage (GTDB taxonomy): Bacteria > Actinomycetota > Actinomycetes > Propionibacteriales > Nocardioidaceae > Marmoricola > Marmoricola aequoreus. The sequence continues at coordinate 60,509 of NZ_JOJN01000019.1, forward strand.
AGCGAGTGGTCCTCGCCGGCCTGCCCGCCACCACCGGGCGTCACGGAGGCTGCCGGCTGCTCATCGCCCGCAGCGGCCACCTCGTCATCGGCACCGGCGACGCCGCGGTCGGGCGCAACCCGCGCGACCTGCGCTCCGGGGGCGGCAAGGTGCTGCGCGTCGACCGGGTGACCGGCAGGCCGGTGCGCGGCAACCCCTTCCTGCGCTCCGGCAACGGCTGGACCAAGCGGGTGCTCTCCTACGGCCACCGCAACGTGCAGGGCCTCGCACAGTCCCGCGACGGCACCCTGTGGTCCGTCGAGCACGGCTCCTCGCGCGACGACGAGGTCAACCGCATCGTGGCCGGCGGCGACTACGGCTGGCACCCCGTGCCCGGCTACGACGAGTCGGTGCCGATGACCGACAAGGGCCTCCCGGGCGTGCAGCAGGCGGCCCGGTGGCGCTCGGGCAACCGCACCATCGCCACCTCCGGCGCCGCCTGGGTCACCGGCTCCCGGTGGGGCGACCTCGACGGCACCCTGGCGGTCGCGGCACTCAAGGGCGAGCGGGTCGCCTTCATGAAGCCGACGGGCACCACGAAGCGCATCGGCACGATCCGGCGTCCCGCCGAGCTGCTCGGCATCGGGCGGCTCCGCTCGATCACCCAGCTGCCCGGCGGCGACCTGCTGGTCACGACCGCCGACGGCGGCGGCCGCGACCGGGTGCTGCGCGTCTCGCCGCGCTGAGCCGGCGCTCAGCTACCAGGCGCCGAGCCGGGCTCCCAGCGGCAGCACCGCGGCCCAGACGGCGACGCCACCGACCACCAGCCAGGGCAGTCGCCGGGGGTGCGGCACGAACCAGCGCACCGAGAGGCCCAGCAGCACCAGCCACAGCACGACCAGCGACGCCGTGACCCACCAGGGCGCCAGGGTGGCCGTGCCGAGCTGGAGGAAGAGCAGGCACGCCAGGCCACCCATCCCGACGAAGCCCGACCGCGGGACCTCCTGACGACTCACGGCGAACACCCTACGAGTGCGCTCGTGGCGCACTAGCCTCATCGGTCACACCCTCGCTCGGGAGGACTCCCCCTGTGCCTGCTCACCGATCCGGCCGCCGCCTCGTCCTGGTGCTGCTGCTCTGCGCCGCGCTCGGCCCCGGGGCCGTGCTCCCGGCCAGCGCGGCCGACCCGGCCGACGAGCCCCCCGTGGCGCCAGTGGCGCCCGTGGCGACCACGATCCGTCTCGGCGCGCCCACCGAGGTGGTCGACGAGCGTGCGGTGCAGCTGCGTGCGCGGTTCCTGACCAGCGCCGGCGAGCCCGTCGCCGGGGCCCTCGTCGTCTTCGACCGCGTCGTCGACGGCGCCTGGCGGCGCGCCAAGGCACGTCGTACCGATGCCACCGGGCTGGCGCTCTACACGGTCAAGCCCCGGCGCGACACCCGGTGGCGGGTGCGCGGCCTCGCCGGCGAGCGCCGTGGCGTCACGTGGCAGGCCGCGACCTCGGCGTCGGCGCGGATCGAGAACGTGCCGCCCGCCCGCCCGGTCTCCCTCGGCGGCCCTCGTCCCGACGCCCTGCCCACGCAGGCCCGCGCCGTCGGGCGCGGCGCCAACGCGGTCGTCCACCGGATCTCCGACAGGGTCTGGCGCTCGATGGTCGGACGCAGCTGGCGCCAGGGGTGCCCGGTGGGGCGGGGCGGGCTGCGCCTGGTGCGGGTCAACTACTACGGCTTCGACGGCTACCGCTACCGCGGCGAGATCGTCGTCAACCAGGCGGTGGCCCGGCGTGCCGCGCGCGCCTTCGGCGACATGCACGCCCGCAAGCTCCCGCTGCGCGCGATGTATCGCGTCGACCGCTTCGGCTGGAGCCGCGAGCTGCAGGGCGCCGACGACCGAGCCTCGATGGCCGCCGACAACACCTCGGGCTTCAACTGCCGTCAGGTCGTGGGCCGTCCCGGCGTGCGCTCACCGCACTCCACAGGTCGCTCGATCGACATCAACCCGTGGGAGAACCCCTACTGGACGTCCGCGGGCTGGGTGCCGAACACGTGGTGGGTCGGCCGCTCCCACCCGCGGGTGGCCTGGCGGAGCGGCAGCCACGCCGTGCTCAAGATCTGGCGCTCCCACGGCTTCCGCTGGACCTACGGCGTCCGCGACGCCCACCACCTCGACGGCCGCACCGCCCCGGGCCTGGAGGGCGGCCTGGTTGGCTAGCGGCTCCTCACGGGGCTAGTCCTCCAGCGCGTCGTCGTTCCACTTCGGGTCGTTGTCCCACTCGTCGTTGCGCTCCTCGACCTTGTCGAGCGCGCGCCCGGCCTCGGCCTCGGAGCCGTAGGGGCCGAGCCTGTCGGAGTTGCGGCAGCCGTCCCTGGGCTCGACCCGCTTGTGCTTCAGGCAGTACCAGAACTCGCTCATGTCGCGGACACTACGCTGGCCGACGTGACTGTCATGGCTCCCGGACGCGTCTCCGCGCGACGACCCGTGCCCCCCGGCATCCCCCGCCCGGAGTACGTCGACCGCCCGGGTCCGGCGCCGTACACCGGCTCGGAGGTCAAGGACGCCGAGACCATCGAGCGGATGCGGGCCGCGGGCCGGCTGGCCGCGCAGGCGCGCGACCTCGTCGGCTCCCACGTCGCTCCCGGCGTCACGACCGACGAGCTCGACCGGATCGGTCACGAGTTCCTCTGCGACCACGGCGCCTACCCCTCGACGCTGGGCTACAAGGGCTTCCCCAAGTCGCTGTGCGCGAGCGTCAACGAGGTGGTCTGCCACGGCATCCCCGACAGCTACGTCGTGCAGGACGGCGACATCGTCAACATCGACATCACGGCCTACCTCGACGGCGTCCACGGCGACACCAACGCCACCTTCCTCACCCCCGGCGTCGACCAGGAGGTGCGCGACCTCGTCGAACGCACGCAGGAGGCGCTGCGGCGCGCGATCAACGCGGTGCGCCCCGGACGCCGGATCAACGTGATCGGCCGCGTCATCGAGTCCTACGCCCGCCGCTTCGGCTACGGCGTGGTGCGCGAGTTCACCGGCCACGGCATCGGCACGTCCTTCCACTCCGGACTGGTGATCCCCCACTACGACGACCCGCGCCACGACGACGAGATCCTCCCGGGCATGACCTTCACCATCGAGCCGATGCTCAACCTCGGCACCCACGAGTGGGAGATGTGGGACGACGGCTGGACCGTGGTCACCCGCGACCGGCGCTGGTCGGCGCAGTTCGAGCACACCCTGCTGGTCACCGACAGCGGCGCCGAGGTGCTGACCCTCCCCTGAGCCCCGCCCACCCCGTCCCGGGGCTTGGCGACCCTTCCGGTCCCTGAGAGGTCGGTCACTCGCTAGGGTCGCGTGCGTGACCGGCATCTTCGAGGACTACGGTTCGCACACCGGCCCTGCCTACGACGAGATGTACGACGGCGAGGCGCTCCGGACGCCGTACCGCCAGGTGCACCCGTCGATCCAGGAGATGGGGCCCGCCGAGCTGCAGACGCGCGTCGAGGCACTCGCCTCGAGCTACCTCGACCAGGGCGTGACCTTCGACATCGGCGGCGAGGAGCGGGCCTTCCCGCTCGACGTGCTGCCGCGGGTGATCGAGATGGACGCGTGGGGCACCGTCGAGCGCGGCGTCCAGCAGCGGGTCCAGACCCTGGAGCGCTTCCTGGCCGACATCTACGACGCGGGCGAGGTGCTCGCCGACGGCGTCGTGCCGCGCGGGGTGGTCACCACGTCGTCCCACTTCCACCGGGCGGCCGCCGGCATCGAGCCGCCCAACGGCGTGCGTGTGCACGTCAGCGGCATCGACCTGATCCGTGACGACGACGGCGAGTTCCGCGTGCTCGAGGACAACGTGCGCGTGCCCTCGGGGGTCTCCTACGTCATGACCAACCGGCGCGCCATCGCCGCCGCGCTCCCGGAGGTCTTCGCCGACCACCGGATCCGCCCCGTTGCCGGCTACCCGCAGAAGCTGCTGACCGCGCTGCGGGCCGCGGCCCCGGCGGGCGTCACCGACCCCAACGTCGTGGTGCTCACGCCGGGCGTCTTCAACGGCGCCTACTTCGAGCACGCCCTGCTGGCCCGCACCATGGGCGTCGAGCTCGTGGAGGGCCGCGACCTGGAGTGCCGGCGCGGCCGCGTCATGATGCGCACCACCCAGGGCCTGGAGCCGGTGCACGTGATCTACCGCCGCGTCGACGACGAGTTCCTCGACCCGGTGCACTTCCGCAGCTCCTCGCTCCTGGGGTGCTCGGGCCTGCTCAACGCCGCCCGCGCGGGCAACGTCACCATCGCCAACGCCGTGGGCAACGGGGTGGCCGACGACAAGCTGATCTACACCTACCTGCCCGACCTGGTGCGCTACTACCTCGGCGAGGAGCCGGTGCTCCGCAACGTCGACACCTGGCGGCTCGGCGACGCCGACCACCGCGAGGAGGTCATGGACCGCCTCGACGAGCTGGTCCTCAAGCCGGTCGACGGGTCGGGCGGCAAGGGCATCGTGATCGGCCCGCACGCCACGCGCGCCGAGCTCGACGAGCTGCGCACCAAGGTGCTGCACGACCCGCGGGCGTGGATCGCGCAGCCGGTGGTGCAGCTCTCGACCGTGCCGACGTACGTCGACGGCGTGATGCGCCCGCGGCACGTCGACCTGCGACCCTTCGCCGTCAACGACGGCAACCGGGTCTGGGTGCTCCCCGGAGGTCTCACCCGCGTCGCGCTCGGGGAGGGCGAGCTCATCGTCAACTCCTCCCGCGGCGGGGGCTCGAAGGACACCTGGGTGCTGGCCGGCAGCGGTGGGCGCCCCGTCGTACGCACGGAGCCCGAGCGGGTCGCCGTCCACGCCACCCCGCAGGACACCGGGCCCGCCCTCGACTCCTTCTCCTCCCAGCACGACCAGCAACAGCAGCAGCAACAGCAACAGCAGCCGGTCGAGCCGCACCTGCCGGTCGAGCCACACCTGTCGGTCGAGCCTGTCGAGACCCGTCCCGCCGCGACCCGTCCCACGGTGACCCGTCCCGCCGAGTCCGAGGGAGCCCCCGCATGCTGAGCCGCATCGCCGAGTCGCTCTTCTGGATCGGCCGCTACGTCGAGCGTGCCGAGGACACCGCCCGCATCCTCGACGTGCAGACCCAGCTGATCCTCGAGGATCCCGGGGTCGACGAGGAGACCACCTGCCGCAGCCTGCTCTCGATCATGGGCGTCGAGCAGTTCGAGGGCGAGGCCATCACCTCCGCGGAGATGCTCAAGGTGCTGGCCTACGACATCGAGTCGCCGGCCTCGATCGCCGCGACGCTCGCCGCCGCGCGCGAGAGCGCCCGACGGGCGCGCGAGACCCTCTCGACCTCGATGTGGGAGGCGATGAACACCACCTGGCGGGCGATCCCCTCGGGCCACTTCCGCTCGATGCGACCTCCGGTCGCCTTCCGCTGGGTGCGCGACCGCGCGGCCCAGATCAACGGCATCGCCGAGGCGACCATGACCCGCGACGAGGGCTACCAGTTCCTGGTGCTCGGCCGCTCGATCGAGCGGGCCGACATGACCTCCCGGCTGGTGGCCACCGCGGCCCTGACCTCCGGGTCCGCCTGGGGCACCTCGCTGCGGGCCTGCGGCGCCTACGAGGCCTTCCTGCGCACCTACCGGGGCCTGGAGACCGAGCGCGGTGCGGCCGAGTTCCTGCTGCTCGACCGGCTCTTCCCCCGCTCGGTGGTCTTCGGGCTCACCGAGGCCGAGCGCTGCCTGGAGCGGGTGGAGTCCGGTGGCACCCGGGCCGGGGTGCAGAACGAGGCGCAGCGGCTGCTCGGCCGCACCCGCGCCGAGCTGGAGTACCGCTCGCTCTCCGACTTCGTCGCCGAGCTGCCCAGCGAGATGGAGCGGCTCCAGCGCACCTGCGCGCTGGCGACCGACGCGATCACGCGCCGCTACTTCGCCGGCGCCGAGGCCACCGAGTGGCACGGGGTGAGGGCATGACCATGCAGCTGCGCATCGTGCACACCACCGGCTTCGAGTACGACGGCAAGGCCAACTCCTCCTTCAACGAGGCCCGCCTCACCCCGCTCACCGGACCCGGCCAGATCGTCGTCCACAACCGCGTGGAGGTGCACCCCACGCCGTGGACCTACACCTACCGCGACTACTGGGGGTCGCAGGTCACCGCCTTCGAGGTGCTCGACCCGCACACCTCCCTGACGGTCGTCGGCACCGCCACCGTGCACACCGACCGCTCCCCCGCGGGTGAGCCGGTGCTGTCCTGGGAGGAGCTGCGCTCGCCCGCGTCGTCCGACCAGCACACCGAGCACCTCACGCTCTCCGACCGCGTCGCACCCGCCGACGACCTCGCCCGGCGCGCCCGCGAGCTGGCCGAGGCCTCCAGCTCGCCCACCGACGCCGCCGCCGCGATCTGCGCGCTGGTCTACGACGAGGTCAAGTACGTCTCGGGGTCGACCTCGGTCGACGCGTACGCCGCCCACAGCTGGGAGCGTCGTACCGGCGTGTGCCAGGACATGGCCCACATCACCATCGGGGCACTGCGCTCGGTGGGCATCCCGGCCCGCTACGTCTCCGGCTACCTGCACCCCAAGGTCGATCCCGAGGTGGGCGTCGCCGCCAAGGGCGAGTCGCACGCCTGGGTCGAGTGGTGGGACGACGCCTGGCGCGGCTACGACCCCACCAACGCCACGGAGCCCGGCGACCGCCACGTCGTCACCGCCACCGGCCGTGACTACGGCGACGTCAAGCCGCTCTCGGGCGTCTTCTCCGGCTCCGGCACGTCGCGGATGTTCGTCGACGTGCAGATCACCCGGCTCGCCTGAGGCGGTCCCGAGCACCGGCTGGCCCACCTGTCGCGCACCGGGCGGAGTCGTCAAGGTGTCCGTTTTCAACCAATTCGACGAATCGCTCCCCCCGTCCGGTCGCCCCGCCGATAATGGAGTCGAGGGGGGATCATGACCGGCGCGCAGCTCGAGACCAGGGCGATCGCGGTGTCGACAGGTGGAGGCCGCATGCTCGCGGACCAGCTGCTCGACAGCCTGCAGCTCATCGCCGACGGCATCGTCGCCGTGGCGGGCTTCGGGGTGGCCGCGATCCGGATCCGCCGTGGCGAGGAGCTCGAGCTGATCGTCGACACCGAGCTCCCCGAGGAGGTCGGCAGCCGGATCCCGCTCGCGCTGATGCTCGAGGAGCTCGCCGTCGCCGAGACCTGGGGCGCGCTGCGCTTCGTCCCCCACGAGCTCTCCGGCGGCAAGGAGCTCGGCTGGGTGGTGCCCGACTACCCCGTGGCCGACGCCCCTGACGCCTGGCACCCGATGGACATGCTCGTCGCCCCCCTCTACGACGCCGAGGGCGAGCTCCGCGGCACCCTCGCGATCGACTCCCCCCACGACGGCAGGCGGCCCGGCCTGGAGGCCCGGCGGGTGCTGGAGCGCTTCGCCGAGCTGGCCTCGCGCGCCGTGCTGACGGCCCTCGAGCGTGAGTCGCTCGCCGAGCAGGTGGCGATGGCCGAGACGGTCAAGTCGATCGTGCGCAGCACCAGCGCCCAGCTCAGCCTCGAGGGGCTGCTGCAGGCCAGCGAGCGCACCCTGCTCGAGGGCTTCGACGCGCAGCAGCTGTGGATCAAGACGGTCGACGAGGAGCAGGGCGTCGCGGAGTACCTCCCCGAGGCGCTGCGGCTCGCGCTGCCGCCCGAGATCGTCGACTTCGCGCAGCGGGCGGCGCACTACTGCTGGCACCAGCAGACCGTGATGATCGTCGGCACCCACGAGCCGGTGCCGACGAAGATGTCGCAGGACCACCACGACCACGTCGTCCGCCTGCTCGTGCAGATGGGGATGCAGTCGCTGGTCTTCGTGCCGCTCGGTGCCGGCCCGGAGTGCATGGGCAGCCTCGTGCTGGTCCGTGGGCCGCAGGCGCGGGCGTGGACCGACATCGAGTGCGCCGCGCTGCTCGACATCGGCCACGACCTCGGCCGCGCCGCCCTCAACGCCCGCACCTTCGAGCGCGAGCACGCGCTCGTCACCGAGCTCAAGGCGCTCGACGAGTACAAGAGCCAGCTGATCTCGACGGTCTCCCACGAGCTCAAGAGCCCGCTGACCACCGTGCAGGGCCACCTCGAGATGCTCACCACGGGCGAGATCGTCGTCTCCGACGACGCCCGCGGGTCGCTGACCGCCATCGGGCGCGCCTCCCAGCGGATGTCGCGGGTGATCGAGGACCTGCTCTTCCTGCGCCAGCTCGACCCCGCGCGCCCGCTCTCGCCGTCCGCCGTCGACCTGGCCGAGCTCGTCGCCGAGGCGATGGCGATGTCGTCGACGGCGATCGTCGCCAAGGGCCTCCGCGTCACCTTCGAGGCTCCCGAGGTGCCGGTGCTGGCCCTCGGCGAGCCCGACGAGCTCGACAAGATCGTGCACAACCTCATGACCAACGCCGTGAAGTACACCCCCGAGCACCGCGCCATCGACATCGCCCTGACCGACCAGGGCGGCACCGTCGCCCTGACCGTGCGCGACGAGGGCCTGGGCATCTCGGAGGAGGACCAGGCCGGGCTCTTCACCGAGTTCTTCCGCTCGACCAACCCGCTGGCCGTGGCCCAGCCCGGCACCGGTCTCGGACTGACCATCGTGCGCCGCATCGTCGACCGGCACGGCGGCAGCATCAGCCTCGACTCCGCCCTAGGCGAGGGCAGCACCTTCGTGGTCACGCTCCCCTCGGCCGCCTGACCGCCGACACGTCACTCCCTGACCGCCGAGACGTCACTGCCTGACCGCCGAGACGTCACTCCCTGACCGCCGACACGTCACTGCCTGACCGCCGAGACGTCACTGGCGCGCGACCCTGTCAGGGAGTGACCCCTCGGACGTCAGGGAGTGACCTCTCGGCGGTCAGGGAGTGACCTCTCGGCGGGCCCGGAGTGCGGACGGGCTGGCTCATAGGCCGGATCCTGTTCGCCGGGGGCCTCGCGACCGTCCCGGTTGGCGACCATCCATCTCAGCAGGGCCGTTGCCGACCCCGTCGTGCGACCTACCCGCGAGCTCGGGCGGACCACCCTCGAGCGCTCGCTGTCTGGTCTTGCTCCAGGTGGGGTTTGCCTAGCCGCCACGGTCGCCCGTGGCGCTGGTGGTCTCTTGCACCACCGTTTCACCCTTGCCGCGCCTCGCGGCGTGGCGGTCTGTTCTCTGTGGCACTGATCCCGCGGGTCACCCCGGGTGGGTGTTGCCCACCACCTCGTCCTGTGGAGTCCGGACCTTCCTCGACGCTCCCCGAGGGGTGCGCCGCGGTCGCCCGGCCAGCCCGTCCGCTCCGGCAAGGATAGGCCCTCCTACGCTGGCCCGCGTGCTGGTCCTGCTGCCGCCCTCCGAGGGCAAGTCCGTCCCCCGCCGCGGCAAGCCGCTCGACCTGGCCTCGCTCTCCTTCCCGGGACTCACCGACGCCCGTGACGAGGTGGTCGACGCGCTGGTCTCGCTCTGCGACGGCGACCCCACCCGGGCCGCCGAGGTCCTCGGCCTCGGCCCGACCCAGACCGAGGAGGTGCTCCGCAACGCCGCGCTGCGCGACGCCCCGACCGTGCGGGCCGACGCCCTCTACACCGGCGTCCTCTACGACCACCTCGACCTCGCCTCGCTCGACGCGGCCGCCCGTCGCCGCGCCACCCGGTGGCTCGCCGTGACCAGCTCGGTCTTCGGGCTGCTGCGGCCCGGCGACCGGGTGCCGGCCTACCGGCTCTCCGGCGACGTCACGCTCCCGGCGCTCGGCGGCGTCGCGGCCCACTGGCGCGGGGCGCTCGACCCCGTCGCCCGCGAGGCGGCGGGCCGTGGGCTCGTCGTCGACCTGCGCTCCACGACGTACGCCGCCTTCTGGCGCCCCGGCCCCGACCTCGCGCCCCGCGTGGCGACGCTCCGCGTGCTCCAGGAGCGCGCAGGCAGGCGCTCGGTCGTCAGCCACTTCAACAAGGCCACCAAGGGTCGTCTCGTGCGTGCCCTGCTCGAGCACGGCGAGGTCGCCGCGACGCCGGAGGCGCTCGCGACCCTGCTCTCCGACCTCGGCTGGCGCGTCGAGGTCGACACCCCGACCCGGTCCGGCACCCGCCTCGACGTCGTCGTCACCGACCTCTGACCGCGGCCGGCCTACACGGGACCGGTCGGGCGGGCGTTGAAGAGGCGCATCTGCGGGTGGACGTCGCCGTCGGGCGTCGCGAAGTAGGAGAGCACGGTGACCGACGCGGGCGCCAGCTCCATGCGGTAAGCCGCGTCGAGCGTGGCGCCGACGGCGTCGGCGACGAGCACCTTGATGGGGGTCACGTGCGAGACCACCACCAGCGTCTCGCTGGCGTGGGCGGCGAGCAGCCGGTCGCGTCCCTCGAGCACCCGCGCCTGCACGGCGCGCAGCGACTCTCCGCCGTGCGGGGCGGAGTCGAGGTCGCCGAGCCACGAGGAGAGGTCGTCGGGGAAGCGCTCGTGCACCTCGGCGTAGGTGAGGCCGTCCCAGGAGCCGAACTCCATCTCGGCCACGCCCGGCTCGACCGAGACCTCCAGCGAGAGCAGCGCGGCGAGCTCCTCCGCGGTCTCACGCGTACGACGCACCGGCGAGCTGACGATGCGGGTCAGGTCGCCCGCCAGCGGCTGCAGCCACTCCCCCGTGGCCCGGGCCTGGGCGCGGCCCTCCTCCGTGAGCGGCGGGTTGCTGCTGGCCAGCCCGCCGGAGAAGCGCTTGTGCACGGTGTGGTCGGTGACGCCGTGGCGCACCAGCACCAGCGTGGTGGGATCCGCCGGAGGACCCCACCCGCGCGAGCTCACAGGCCGGACTCCTCGGTGCGCACCAGGATCCGGTCGCACTCCTCGCAGCGGACGACGGTCTCCGGCGGGGTGGCGGCGATGACGGCGAGGTCGGCGGCGTTGAGCGTGAGGCGGCAGCCCTCGCACTCGCGGCGACGCAGCAGGGCCGCCCCGGTGCCGCCCTTGCTGGTGCGCAGCCGCTCGTAGAGCGCCAGCAGGTCCGCCGGCAGCTCGGCCGCCAGCGGCGCGCGGGCGCGCTCGGTCTCCGCGAGCTCGGCGCTGACGGCCTCCTGCACCTGCGCGAGCTCGCTGCGCAGCTGCTGCTCGTCGTCGGCGAGCGCGTCGAGGTCGGCCTGCCGGGCGGCGAGGTCGGTCTCGGCCGACTCCAGCCGCTCCATCACCTCGAGCTCGACGTCCTCGAGGTCGCCGATGCGACGCCGCAGCGACTGCAGCTCGCCGAGCATCCGCTCCAGCGCCTTGGGGTCGGAGATCTGCCCGGAGTCGACCATGCCCTGGTCGCGCTGCTGGCGGGTGCGCACCTGCTCGACGTCGGCGTCGGCGCGGCGCTGCTCGGAGGTGAGGTCGCTGACCAGGATGCGCAGGTCGCGGACCGTGCCCTCCATCTGCTGCCGCCGCTGCGCGATGTCACGGACCTTCTCGGCCTCGGGGAGCGTGGCGAGGCGGTGGCGCAGCGTGTCGGCGCGGGTGTCGAGCGCCTGCACGTCGAGCAGTCGCTGCTGGGCGGATGGGTCGGCCTGCACCAGGTTCCTCCGGTATCGAGTTGGGGGGCTAGGCGCGGAAGGTCCATGGATCGGTGGGGACCTCGCTCACCCTGACCTCCACCGTATCGCCCAGCGCACCGAGCAGCCGATCCCGGAGCACCGGGAGCCAGGTGCTCTCGGCCGCCCAGTGCGCGACGTCGACGAGCGCGGGGGCGTCGGGGTGCTCGCGCAGCTCCGAGGCGGGGTGGTGCCGCAGGTCGGAGGTCAGGTAGACGTCGACCCCCTCGCTCCTGGCGCGGTCGAGCAGGAAGTCGCCGGCACCGCCGCACAGGCCGACCCGCTCGACCAGCCGGTCGGGGTTCCCGGCCACGCGGACGCCGTGCGCCGTCGCCGGCAGCGTGCGGGCCACCAGCGCCGCGAAGTCACGCAGCGGCACCGCCTCCGGCAGCCGGCCGACGCGACCCGACCCGCGGTCGGGCTCGTCGTCGGGGGCGACCTCGAAGACCTGGTACGCCGGCTCCTCGTACGGGTGCACGTCGAGCAGCGCCGCCACCACCTGCGTGCGCAGCCCGCGCGGCACCACCACCTCGATGCGCTCCTCGGCCACGACCTCGGCCTTGCCGACCTCGCCGATGGCGGGCACGGCGCCGTCGAGCGGCCGGAAGCGTCCCTCCCCCGGGGTGCTGAAGCTCGCCGCCTCGTAGTCACCGAGCCGCCCGGCGCCCGACCCCGCGAGCGCCGCCCGCACCCGCTCGGCGTCCTGGCGCGGCACGTAGGCGACCAGCGCGTCGAGCGGCGGCTTGCTGTCGGGCTCCAGGGGTCGTAAGTCGCGCAGCCCCAGCGCGAGCGCCAGCGACTCCGAGACGCCGCCGGTGGGCGAGTCGGCGTTGGTGTGGGCGGTGTAGAGCGCGCAGCCGTTGCCCAGCAGCCGGTGGGCGACCCGCCCCTTCGGGTCGGTGGCGGCGATGCCGTGCACCGCCTTGAGGAAGAGCGGGTGGTGGGTCACCAGCAGGTCGGCGTCGTGCAGCACCGCCTCGTCGACCACGGCGGCCGTCGGGTCGACGGCCAGCAGCACCCGGCGTACGTCGTCGACGGGGTCGCCGAGCACCAGCCCGACCGCGTCCCACGAGTCGGCCGTGTGCGGCGGGTACCACTGCTCCAGCAGGTCGGTGATCTCTCCCAGGCGCGGCATGCGCCGAAGGCTAGTTGACCTGGCGGTCGCGTCCCTCCCAGTAGGGCGCACGCAGCTTGAACTTCTGCAGCTTGCCCGTGGCCGTGCGCGCGAGGACGTCACGGAACTCCACCGACGACGGCGCCTTGTAGCGCGCGACCTTCGACTTCACGTGGTCGATCAGCTCCTGCTCGGTCAGCGTCGAGCCCTCGGTGCGCACCACCAGCGCCTTGATGGTCTCGCCCCACTTGTCGTCGGGCACGCCGATCACGGCGACCTCGGCCACGTCGGGGTGGGAGAAGATCGCGTCCTCGACCTCGATCGACGAGACGTTCTCCCCGCCGGTGATGATGACGTCCTTCTTGCGGTCGGAGATCGTCAGGTAGCCGTCGTCGCCGATCTCGCCGCCGTCGCCGGTGTGGAACCAGCCGCCCTCGAGCGCGGCCGCCGACTCCTCGGGCTGCTCCCAGTAGCCCTCCAGGACGACGTTGGAGCGGGCGAGCACCTCCTGGCCTTCCGAGAGCTGCAGGCGTACGCCGAGGGCCGGCTGCCCCGCCCGGACCAGCCGGCTCGCGCGCTGCTCGGGCTCGAGGTCGTCCCACTCGGAGCGGGAGCGGTTGACGGTGAGCAGCGGCGAGGTCTCGGTGAGCCCGTAGATCTGGATGAACTCCCAGCCGAGCTCGGCCTCGACCCGCGCCACCGTCTTGGTCGGGGGCGGGGCTCCGGCGACGATGATGCGCACCCGGTCACGGCCCGGGATCTCGCCCTCCCAGCTCTCGGCCGCCTCCAGCACGGCGGCGACGACCGCCGGGGCCGCGCACATCACCGTGACGCCGTACCGCTCGACGCGGCGCAGGATCTCCGCGCCGTCGACCTTGCGCAGCACCACCTGCGGGATGCCGAGTCCCGTGGCCACGAAGGGCCAGCCCCAGCCGTTGGCGTGGAACATCGGCAGCGTGTGCAGGTAGACGTCGCGGTCGGTCGCACCGGTGTGCAGCCCGAAGGTGACCGCGTTGGTCCAGATGTTGCGGTGGGTGATCTGCACGCCCTTGGGCCGCGCGGTCGTGCCCGAGGTGTAGTTGATCGTGGCCGTCGCGCTCTCGTCGGGCTCCCACGGCTCGGGCTCGACGCCCTCGGCGTACATCTGCTCGTCGTCGCCGATCACGAAGCGGTGCTCGCACTCGACGCCCGCGAGCGCCTCGTCGAGCTCGGGGTCGACGTACAGCACCCGCGCGCCGGAGTGCTCGACGATGTAGGCGACCTCCTCGGCGGAGAGCCGGAAGTTGATGGGCACCAGCACCCGGCCCCACCCGCACACGCCGAAAAAGGCCGTGCCGAGCCGCGCGGAGTTGTGCGAGACGTAGGCGACGCGCTCGCCGACGCCGATGCCGAGCTGGTCGAGCTTGGCGGCCTGGGCCCGGGCGAGCTCGCCGACGCGGGCGTAGGTCAGCTCCCCCAGGCTGGGGGCGGGCTGGTCGGGCTCGTCCACGACGCCGACGCGGTCGGCGTAGACCGCGAGCGCGCGGTCGAGGAAGTCGCGGACGGAGAACGGCACGATCATCGGGTATGACTCCCCTCACTGGCTGGTGAGCCTCACCCTAGGGCGTCGGCCCACATGAGAGATCTCTCATCGACCTCTCATCTGCCGGCCACCCGGAGGGCGCAGGCTGCTGCCATGAGTCGCACGTCCAAGCTCGCCCTCGGAGCCGCCGCGGTCCTGCTGCTGCCCGTGATCGCCTTCGCCGTCGGCACGCTGTCGGCGTACGACACTCCCGCGCCGACGCAGCAGATCGTCGTCGACGAGACCTCCACCGACCAGGACGACGCCGACACCAGCACCGTCGACCAGGTGGCCCGCGCGAAGCAGGAGCGGCGCGAGCGCCGCGAGGCCCTGCGACAGCAGCGCCAGGAGCGGCAGGAGCGCCGGGAGCGGGCCGCGCGCGAGGCGGCCGCCGGCGACCCGGCCGGTGGCACGAGCGGCACCAGCAGTGGCACGGGCACCGGCTCCGGCACGAGCGCCGGCACGAGTGGCACCGGTCGCTCGGGTTCGAGCGGCTCCGGCAACGGCTCCGGCAGCGGCTCCGGCGGCTCCGGCTCCGGCGGCTCGGGCTCGGGTGGCTCGCAGCAGGCCGGCGGCGGCAGCGGCTCGGGAGACGACAGGGTCGAGGTCGTCACGCCACGCCCCACGCCGGTCGTCGACGATGATGATGACGACGACCGCGATGACGACGACGATGACGATGACGACCGGGACGACGATGACGACGACGGAGACGACGACTGAGCCCAGCCAGGGCCCGTCGGACGAGCCGTCACCCTCCCCGTCGCCGGACGACACCACCGTGCCTGGTGCGCGGCGGCCCTGGCACCCGCGCTGGTGGCGCGACCGGCTCTCGAGGGTCTCGGTGCGCACCCGCATCGCGCTCTCGGTGGCGGTGCTGACGGGCTGGACCCTGGCGGCGAGCGGCCTGCTGGTCTGGACGCTGGAGTCACGCGCGGTGCAGCACGACGTCTACGACAACATCGCCCAGGAGACCCAGGAGCTCTTCCGGCTGCAGTACCCCGAGAGCAGGGCGGACTCGAGCAACCCCGGGCCCCCGGCGTACGACAGCGCGGAGGAGCTGCTCGAGGTCTTCCTGACCCGCAACGTGCCCGACGACGACGAGCTCTTCGTGGGCTGGTGGAGCGACGACGCCAAGCTCACCACCGGGCACCCGCTCGGCGAGGCCACGCTCGGCGACGACGGCTTCCGACCCGCGGTGCGCGAGCTGCTGCCCGAGGGCGGCTCGGCGCGCCGCTCGGTGAGCGGCATCGGCGACTACCTGCTCACCGTGCAGCCGCTCACCAGCACCACCGGCGACCGCGCCGACGCCATGGTGGTCGTCAGCTACCTCGACGCCGAGCGCGACGAGCTGACCCAGACTATGCAGACCTACGCCGGGGTCTCGCTGCTGCTCCTGCTCGGCATCGTGGCCCTCGCGTGGTTCCAGGCCGGCCGCCTGCTCAAGCCGCTCCGCGCGCTGCACGCCAACGCCGAGGAGATCAACGCCACCGACCTCTCGAGGCGCCTGCCGGTGGCAACCAGCGACGACATCGGCCGGCTCACGCACACCTACAACGCCATGCTCGACCGGCTGCAGCAGGGCTTCGTCTCGCAGCGCCAGTTCCTCGACGACGCCGGCCACGAGCTGCGTACGCCGCTCACGGTGCTGCGCGGGCACCTCGAGCTCGTCGACCCCACCGACGCTCGGGAGGTCGAGGAGACGACCGACCTGCTGCTCGACGAGGTCGACCGGATGTCGCGGCTGGTCGACGAGCTGATCCTGCTCGCCAAGTCCGACCGTCCCGACTTCGTGCGCCGTGCACCCACGAGCCTGACCGGGCTGCTCGAGCAGGTGCACCGCAAGGCGGGCGCTCTCTCCGCCGCCCGCGACTGGCGGCTGGGCGAGCTGCCCCCCGAGAGCCTCTCCGCGCTCGTCGACGAGCAGCGCATCACCCAGGCCCTGCTGCAGCTGTGCGACAACGCCGTCAAGCACACCAGCGCAGGCGACAGGATCACGTTGGCCGGTACGGTGCACCATGGCGTGGGGGGCGGCACCGTCCGGCTCACCGTCACCGACACCGGGCAGGGCGTCGAGCCCGAGGCGCGCGAGCGCATCTTCGACCGCTTCGGGCGCGCCCACGTGCCGGAGGGCGACGAGGGCTTCGGGCTCGGGCTCTCGATCGTGCGCGCGATCGCCGAGGCCCACGACGGACGCGTCTGGGTCGAGGACGGCCCCGGAGGGGGCGCACGTTTCGTCATCGAGCTGTCCACCGAGCAAGGGAGCAACGCATGGCACGGGTCCTGATCGTCGAGGACGAGCAGCGGATCTCCTCCTTCCTCGCCAAGGGACTCGCGGCCGACGGCTTCGCCACGACCGTCGCCGGCGACGGCCACACCGGCCTCGACTTCGCCCTCACCGGCGACTTCGACCTGGTCGTGCTCGACATCGGGCTGCCGGGCCTCGACGGCTTCGAGGTGCTCCGGCAGATGCGCGCGCAGGGCTCCTCGCTGCCGGTCATCGTGCTCACCGCCCGCGACAGCGTCACCGACACCGTCTCCGCCCTCGAGGGCGGCGCCGACGACTACATGGCCAAGCCCTTCCGCTTCGCCGAGCTGCTGGCCCGCGTCCGGCTGCGCCTGCGGCAGAGCAACGACCAGGGCGGCGCCCGCGAGGACGTGCTCACCGTCGGCACCGTCAGCCTCGACCTCCGCACCCGGCAGGCCACCGTCGGCGGCAACGTCGTCGACCTCTCGGCCCGCGAGTTCCGGATGGCCGAGATCTTCCTGCTCAACCCCGGGCAGGTGCTCTCGCGCGAGCAGCTGCTCTCCTTCGTGTGGGGTTACGACTTCGACCCCGGCTCCAACGTGGTCGACGTCTACGTCGGCTACCTGCGCAAGAAGTTCGGCGCCACCGCGATCTCCACGGTCCGCGGCATGGGCTACCGCTTCGAGGGCTAGGTGTAGTTCCCCGTGACGTTGTGAATGCGGTCGGAGGGACGAGACCTTCGATGCCGGTGTGGGGTCTGTGGTGATTGTAGAAGTGGAGCCAGTCGGCGTAGGTCGCGGCGCGTGCGGCGTCTGAGAGGTAGAT
>NZ_JOJN01000020.1 GCF_000720335.1 Nocardioides aequoreus
CAGACGGTGGGTTGGTGTGGTAACCCCCCTCCGTACTGGAGGTCCTCGCTATCCGTCTACCGTCCCGCGTTCACAACCTCTGTGGGAACTACAGCTAGGGGCGCGCCCGCCGGCCCTCAGCGGGCGGGGCCGACCACCTGGGCCACGAGCGCGGCGGAGAGCCCCACGAAGGGCACCCCGGCCCCGGGCGCGGCGCTCGCGCCGGCGGCGTACACGCCGGGGAGGGGGGTGCGGGGCCCGAGCCGCTGCCGCACCGTGCCGCGGCCCTGCCACTGCACGCCGTACGCCGACTGGCCGAGCTCGGCGACCTGGTCGCGCGGCGACCGGTCGACGCGGGCGACCACCTGGTCGCGCACCCGGATGCCGCCGCGGGCCAGGGCGACCACCGGGTCCTCGCTGAGCCGGCCGCGGCCGAGCAGCGTCCAGGCGTGGCGACCCTCGGGCGCCTGCCCCCCGGTGGTGCGCAGCACCAGCAGCGCCTCGCCGTGCACCACCACCTCGTGGGGCAGGTCGGGCACCTCGCCCTCGAGGCCCAGGTGGCACACGACCGGGGGCATCGCCGGCGTCGTCCGCACCACGTGGGCCGCCGTGGCGGGCAGCAGCCGGGGGTCGACCGCGAGCACGACCACGTCGGCGTCGACGTCGCCCGCGGTGGTGCGCACGCCCACGGCGCGCCCGTCGCGCAGCACCACGTCGAGGGCGCGGGTGCCCAGCTCGACGCTCACCCGGCGCGTGGCCAGGCGCTGCTCGAGCACCTCGGCCAGGCTGCCCAGGCCGCCCGGCACGGTCCAGCAGCCGAGCTGGCGCTCGAGGTAGGACCACAGGCCGACCCAGGCCGGCACGTCGCGCAGGTCGTGGCCCTCGAGGCTGGGGCCGAAGCCGGCGAGCAGCCGCAGCCGCTCGTCCTTGAAGCGCCGGCGCAGCACCTTGGCCATGGTGAGCCGGCTGCGGAGCAGGGCCGCGGCGTGGTCGCCGGCGAGCTCGGGCGACCAGGGGCGCTCGACGTAGTCCTTGCGCAGCGCCTCCCAGTCGTCGGTGAAGGCGTCGACGTAGTCGGTCCAGCGCTGTGCGGCGTCGTCGCCGAGCGCCGCGCCGACGGCGGCCAGCTGGTCGGCGCGACCGGAGGGCAGGTCGAGCTCGGTGCCGTCGGCGAAGCGGTGCCGGCGCAGCAGCGGCAGCTGCACCAGCTCGACCTCGCGCTCGAGGGGACGGCCGGACTTGCGGAAGAGGTCGCGCACCACGGCCGGCAGCAGGGTGTGCCCGGGGCCGCTGTCCCAGGTGAAGTCGCCGCGGGTGAGCCGGCCTAGTGCGCCGCCGACGCGGTCGCGGGCCTCGAGCAACGTCACCTCGTGGCCGAGCTTGGCCAGCCGCGCGGCGCTCGCGAGACCTCCGAGGCCACCCCCGACCACCACGACCCGCGCCATGGCGCGCACGGTAGCGCCCGGCCGAGTCGGGTACGCCGTCCGCATGAGCCAGAGCACCCCGAAGGACGAGCCCGACACCGCCGAGGAGCAGGCCGAGGACCTGATGCCGCCCGTCGGCGAGCCGCTGGACGCCGAGGAGGACGACGGCACCGGCAGCGCGGTCGGCGCCGGCTGAGCGTCCCCCCGAGGTGGGGAGGGGTCAGCCGGGGGTGACGTCGACCTCGGTGGCCCCGGTGAGCCGCTGCAGCTCGTCGTAGGTCGTGCTGAAGACCGCGGCGGGGTGGCCGGCGGCCGCCCAGACGACCGGGTGGCGCCGCAGCCACGGGTCGAGGTAGGTCGGCACGGGTGCGGGGTGGGCGAGCGGGGAGACACCGCCGATCACCTGGCCGGTGTGGCGGCGCACGAAGTCGGCGTCGGCCCGGCGCAGCGCCGGCACGCCCAGGCGCGCCGCCACGGCGGCGGTGTCGACGCGGTGCTCGCCGCTGGTGAGCAGCAGCAGCGGGGCGGGCTGGGAGGGCTCGTCGCCGTCCGGCACGGCGAAGAGCAGCGAGTTGGCGATCGCGCCGGTCTCGCAGCCGAGCGCCTGCGCCGCGAGGGCGGCGGTGTGCACGGCGTCGGGGAGCACCCGGATCTCGCCGGTGCCGCCGCGGGCGCGCAGCTCGGCGCGGAAGCGGGCGATCGAGGCGTGCTCGCTCGTGGGGGCGTCCGTGGGGCTCTCTGCGGGGCCGGTCATGGAGCGAGCGTAGGGCGGTCGGTCCGGGTCTTGACGACCTGTCGGTGGGTCGGTGTACCTTGGAGTCGTTCGAACAGGTGTTCGAACGACCGCCTCGGTGGGAGATGACCTCGACCCCCATCTTCCACCGAGGCACCGACACCAGGGGGAGCAGATGCGGCGCTACGACGATCCGGTGGAGGTCCGCACGGGCTCCGGTGCCGACCCCGACCAGTTCCTGTGGCGCGGCCGGCTCTGGCAGGTGCGCGAGGTGGTGGCCCACTGGGTCGAGACCGGCGCGTGGTGGCGGCACGAGGGCCCGGAGTCCGGCGACCTGCTGCGCGAGCAGGAGGTGTGGCGGGTGACGGCCGCCCCCGGACGGACGGCCTGGCGGGTCGGCGACTTCGGCGTCTTCGACCTGGCCTTCAGCTGGGTCGACGGCGGCTGGCGGCTCACGCGAGCCGTGGACTGAGTGGAGAGAGCAGATGACCAGCAGCACCCCCGCACCCCCGGCCTTTCTGCCGGCCGCCACCCACGCCTACCTGGAGCGGGCGGCGACCTCGCTGCGCGAGGCGATCGCCAGCAGCGACGTCCCCGAGCGCTACGCGCTGGCCCACGTCGCCGGGCTGCGCGCGGCGGCGGCCGTGCTCGCCGCACGGGCCCGGCCGACCCCCACCACGGCCCGTGCCCGGCGGCAGCGCAACGCGTGGGTGCTGCTGACCGAGGTCGCTCCCGAGCTGGCGGAGTGGGCGGCCTTCTTCGCCGCCGGCGCCGACAAGCGGGTCGCGGCCGAGGCGGGCTCGCGGCGTGCCGTCACCGCGCGCGAGGCCGACGACCTGGTCCGCGACGCCGACCGGTTCCTGGCGGTCGTCGAGATCTCGCTCGGGCTCACCGAGCACGCGCCGATCCGCGTCGCCTGAGGACCCTGCGTGCCCGACCCCTTCGTCCACCTCCACGTCGCCTCCGGCTACTCGCTGCGTCACGGTGCCTCCCACCCCCGCACGCTGGTCGAGCGGGCGGCCGAGCTCGAGATGGACGCCCTCGCGCTGACCGACCGCGACGGCGTCTACGGCGCGGTCCGCTTCGTCAAGGCCGCGGTGGCGGCCGGGGTGGCGCCGATCCTGGGCGTCGACCTGGCGACCCCGCCGGGTCGCGGCGGGCTCGGTCCCCGGGGAGCCGACGGCGAGCGGCGGCGTACGCCGACCCGCGGCGGCGCCGAGCGCGACCCGCGGCTGCCGCGGGTGACGTTCCTGGCGACCGGGGGACACCCCCCGGGACAGGACCGGGGGTGGGCGGCGCTGTGCCGGCTGGTCAGTGCCGCCCACGCCGGGGAGCGCGGCGTCCCGCTGTGCCCGCCCGAGCTGGTCGCCGAGCACGTCGCCGGCCGCGGCGTCCGGGTGCTGCTCGGGCCGGGCTCCGAGCTGGGCCGGGCTGTCGCGCTGCGCCGCGACGACCTCGCCGCCGAGGTGCTGCGCCGCTGGCTCGACCTCGTGGGTCCCGCCCAGCTGGCGGTCGAGCTGGTCTCCCACCGGCTCCCCGGGGCCGGGCCCGGCACCTCGGCCCACGCCGGCCGGATGCTCGGGCTGGCCACCCGCCACGGCGTCACCACCGTGCTCACCAACGCCGTCCGCTTCGCCGACCGGCTCGACGCCCCGGTCACCGACGTCCTCGACGCGACCCGGCGGCTGGTGCCGATCGACCTGCGTCACCTCGACCGCCGCAACGCCGAGGGCTTCTGCAAGTCCGGCAAGCAGATGCACGAGGTGGCCGAGGAGATCTGCCGCGCCGCCGGGCTCGCCGGGGGCGACGGTGCGACCGCGCTGCTGGCGCGCACCCGTGCCCTCGCCGACCAGTGCGTGCTCGACCCCCGTGCCGACCTCGGGCTCGGCGAGGTCCACTTCCCCGAGCTGGACGCCGGGCTCGGTCCCGGTCCCGGTGCCGGGACCGACCTCGGCCCGGGCGAGGCCGACGCCGACCTGGTGCTGCGGGCGCGGTGCGAGGCCGGCATCGGGTGGCGCTACGGCAGCGCCCCGCGGCAGCGCATCTGGAAGCGCCTCGACGACGAGCTCGGGATCATCCGCCACCTCGGCTACGCCTCCTACTTCCTGACCGTCGGCGAGGTCACCGAGATGATCAAGCAGCTCGGCATCCGCACCGCCGCCCGCGGGTCCGGGGCCGGCAGCCTGGTCAACTACCTGCTCGGCGTCTCCGGCATCGACCCGATCCGCCACGGCCTGCTGATGGAGCGCTTCCTCTCCCCGTTGCGCCAGTCGCTGCCCGACGTCGACGTCGACGTCGAGTCGGCCCGGCGGCTGGAGGTCTACGACGCGATCCTCGAGCGCTTCGGCGAGCAGCGCTGCGCGACGGTCGCGATGATGGAGACCTACCGGGTGCGGCACGCGATCCGCGACGTGGGGGCGGCGCTCGGGATGCCGCTCGGCGAGATCGACGCGCTGGCCAAGTCCTTCCCCCACGTGCGGGCCCGCGACGCCCGGATGGCCGTGCGCGACCTGCCCGAGCTGCGCTCGCTGCGCCGTCTGCTCGACGCCGAGGGGAGCGACGGCGAGGTGGGGCTGACCCGCTTCTTCTCCCTGGTCGAGCGGCTCGACGGGTTGCCCCGCCACGTCGCGATGCACCCGTGCGGGGTGCTGCTCTCCGACCGGTCGCTGCTCGACCGGACCCCGGTCGAGCGCAGCGCGCTCGGCTACCCCATGAGCCAGTTCGACAAGGACGACGTCGAGGACCTCGGCCTGCTCAAGCTCGACGTGCTCGGCATCCGGATGCAGTCCTCGATGGCCCACGCGGTGGCCGAGGTCGAGCGGCTCGAGGGCGTCCGGATCGACCTCGACGACGAGGCCCAGGTGCCGCTCGACGACCTGGTCACCTACGAGATGATCTCCAGCGCCAAGACGCTCGGGGTCTTCCAGATCGAGTCGCCCGGTCAGCGCGAGCTGGTCGGCAAGTCCGGCATCGAGAGCTTCTCCGACATCATCACCGACATCTCGCTCTTCCGTCCCGGGCCGGTCAAGAGCGACATGATCACCCCCTACCTCGAGGTCAAGCACGGGTGGCGGCTGCCGGGCTACCTCCACGACGACCTGCGCCCGATCCTGGCGGGCACCCAGGGCGTCGTGGTCTTCCACGAGCAGGTCATCGAGATCATCTCCGAGATCGGCGGCTGCACCCTCGCGGAGGCAGACGAGCACCGCCGGGCCCTGGGCGACACCGCGGGCATGGCCGAGACCAAGGCGTGGTTCTGCCCGCGGGCCCTCGAGCGCGGCTACCCCGCCCCGGTCGTGGAGCGGCTGTGGGCGGTGATCGAGGCCTTCGCGTCCTTCGGCTTCTGCAAGGCCCACGCCGCGGCCTTCGCGCTGCCGACCTACCAGTCGGCCTGGCTCAAGGCGCACTACCCGGCCCACTTCCTCTCCGGCATCCTGACCCACGACCCGGGCATGTATCCCAAGCGGCTGCTGCTCGACGACGCCCGTCAGCTCGGCCTGGCGGTGCTGGGGGTCGACGTCAACGCCAGCGGGGCGACCTACACCGCCGAGCGGCTGGGTCCGGGGCCCGACGACGGCTACGGCATCCGGGTCTCGCTGGCCGAGGTGCGCGGCATCGACGACGCCGAGGTGGCGCGCATCGTCACCGCCCGCGACGACGCCCCCTACGTCTCGCTGAGCGACTTCTGGGAGCGCGCCCGGGTCTCCCGCCCGGTGGTCGAGCACCTCGTGCAGGCCGGGGGCTTCGACCGCGTCCACCGGATCGGCCTCGACGGCGGGCGCGGGGCCACCACGCGCCGCGACCTGCTGCTGGAGGTCGGCGACCTCGAGCGGCTGCGACGCGCGGGGTCGCGCTCGAGCCACTGGCGCCGGGCCCGGGACCTGGGGGCCGGTCCCGGGAGCACGCACGTGACCGACTCGGTGCAGCTGACCCTCGACGTGCCCTCGGAGACCAGGTCGGGGGCGGGCCTGCCCGAGATGAGCGAGGTCGACCGGGTCCGCGCCGAGCTGGAGGTGCTCGGGCTCGACGTCAGCCGTCACGTGATGGACTTCCACACCGAGCTGCTCGCCGCGCTCGGCACCACCCGGTCGGCGGGGCTGCTCGAGGCCCGCAGCGGCAGCGAGCTGCTCGTCGCCGGGGTCAAGGTCGCCACCCAGACCCCGCCGATCCGCTCCGGACGTCGCGTGGTCTTCGTGACGCTCGACGACGGCACCGGCCCGGTCGACGCCACGCTCTTCGACGACGCGCAGGGTCCCTACGCCGGCACCGTCTTCGGCTCCTGGCTGCTGGTGGTGCGCGGTGAGCTGCGCCGCACCGGCCGGCGCGGCGTCTCGCTGCGTGCCACCGGGGCCTGGGACCTCGCGGTGCTCCAGGAGCTCTGGGAGCGCGAGGGCCTCGGCGCCGTGCACGCGCTGCTGGAGGGCTCGCCGCGGCCCGGACGGCAGCCGACGGCGCCCGACGACCCCGGCACCCACCGGGTCCTGGTGCACTCCAGCGGCTTCCGGATGTCGCCCTACGCCGACATCGCCCCGGCCGGCAACCCGACCGGCGTCGTCTCCGGCGAGGTGGCGCGCCGGCTGTGGCACCGCAGCCCCGGGAGTCCGGGATGAGGGCCGCGACGAGAGCCGGGACGAGTGGCACCGGCGCACCCACGACCCGCGGCCTGGGCCTAGGGTGCGGTGCATGGATCGCCCGCTCGAGCGACGCAACGCCACCCGCACCGCGGTGGTCTGGGACGCCGTGCGCGACCTGCTCGCCGACGGCGGCAGTGACGGCGGCAG
Source organism: Nocardioides aequoreus (assembly GCF_000720335.1). Lineage (GTDB taxonomy): Bacteria > Actinomycetota > Actinomycetes > Propionibacteriales > Nocardioidaceae > Marmoricola > Marmoricola aequoreus. The sequence continues at coordinate 6,918 of NZ_JOJN01000020.1, forward strand.
TGACGGCGGCAGTGACGGCAGTGGTGGCGGCGGGCGGCGCGTGCTCGACATCGGCGGCGGCACCGGCGGCCTGGCCGTGCACGTGGCCGGGCTCGGCCACCGGGTCACCGTGGTCGACCCCAGTCCCGACGCCCTGGCCACGCTGGCCCGGCGCGCGGCCGACGACGGCGTCGCCGACCGGGTGGTCGCGGTCCAGGGCGACCTCGACACGCTTCCCGACCTCGCTCCCGACCTCGACCCGTCCGACAGCGGCGCGCAGGGCTACGACCTGGTGCTCTGCCACGGCGTGCTCGGCCTGGTCGCCGACGTCGACGCCGCACTGGCGGCGATCGCCGCGGTGCTGCGACCCGGCGGAGCCCTCTCACTGGTCGTCGGCCAGCACCACGCCGCCGTGGTGGCGCGGGCCATGGCCGGTCACTTCGCCCAGGCGCGGGAGCTGCTCGAGGACGGCGCCGGTCAGGTGCCGACCGGACGCGGCGCCGAGCGCCGCTTCACCGTCGACGACCTGCGCGCCCTGGCGACCCGGGCCGGCCTGGAGGTCACGGCGGTGCACGGTGTCCGGGTCTTCGCCGACCTGGTGCCCTCCTCGCTGCTCGACCTCGAGCCCGGGGCGGCGGCCTCGCTGCTCGAGCTCGAGCGGGCGGTGGCCGAGCGCCCGGAGTACCTCACCCTCGCCGGTCAGCTGCACGTCATCGCCGTCCGCTGACCCGTCCGCTGACCCGTCCGCTGACCCGTCCGCTGACCCGTCCGCCGGCCGCTCCGGCTCGCCCCGGGGGTGGCGGGGATGACCGACACGCCCCTGCTCCACGTCGACATGGACGCCTTCTACGCCTCCGTGGCCACCCGTGACCGTCCCGACCTCGCCGAGGTGCCGGTCGTGGTCGGCGGCGGTCACCGCGGGGTGGTGCTGGCGGCCAACTACCCCGCGCGGCGCTACGACGTGCGCTCCGGCCTCTCGATGACCCGGGCGCGCCGGCTGTGTCCCGAGGCGGTGGTGCTCGCCCCCGACCACGGCGAGTTCGAGGCGGTCTCGGCCTCGGTGATGGAGATCTTCCGCCAGGTCACCCCGGTGGTCGAGGCGGTCTCCCTCGACGAGGCCTTCCTCGACGTCAGCGGCTCCCTGCGCCGGCTCGGCACGCCGCGCGAGATCGCCGAGCACGTGCGCACCAGGGTGGCCGACGAGCAGCAGATCACCTGCTCGGTCGGGGTCGCCGGGTCGGTCTCGGTGGCCAAGCTCGCCAGCCGTCGCGCCAAGCCCGACGGGGTCGTGGTGGTGCGTCCGCGCGAGGTCACCGGCTTCCTGCACCCCCTCGACGTGGGCGAGCTCTACGGCGTGGGGGAGAAGACCCGCGACCAGCTGCACCGCTTCGGCCTGCGCACCGTCGGCCAGGTCGCCCACACCCCGGTCGCCACGCTGCAGCGGGCCTTCGGGCAGGCGACGGGCAGCCACCTGCACCAGCTCGCCTGGGGCACCGACCGCCGCACCCTCACGCCCCGGCGGCCCTCCCAGGACCCCGACAAGAGCATGGGGTCCGAGGAGACCTTCGCCCGCGACACCGACGACCGTGCCGTGGTGCTGCGCGAGCTGCTGCGGCTCTCGGCCTCGGTCACCCGCCGGATGCGCCGGGCCGGGCTGGTGGGGCGCACCGTCACCCTGCGGGTGCGCTTCGCCGACTTCACCACCCTGACCCGCTCGCGCACGCTCGCCGACCTCACCGACGTCACCAGCGAGGTCCACGCCACTGCGGCCGGGCTCTACGACGCGCTCGGCCTGCAGCGCGCCCGGGTGCGGCTGGTCGGCGTCCGGGTCGAGCAGCTGCGTCCGCGGGCCCATGCCCAGCGGCAGCTGGTGCTCGGCGCTCGCCAGCACGGCTGGGAGGACGCCGACCGCGCGGTCGACCGGGCGGCGTCCCGCTTCGGTGGTGATGCCGTCCGACCTGCGACGTTGCTGCTCGGCGACCGCCCGTAGCCGCCTGTCACAGCGCTGTCACGTAGCAGAAATCGAGCACGAAATCCGATCACTCCTACCGTGTCGCGCACAGGCTGCCTAGACTCGACCCAACCCAGTCATTGCGGGAGGTTGCCGTGCCACTCTCCGAGGAGGAGCTCCGTCTGCTCGAGCAGATGGAGCAGGCGCTTGCCCAGGAGGACCCGAAGTTCGCCTCCACGTTGCGAGGCAGCGCCATGGAGCGCACGGCCAAGCTCCGCAGCGTCGGCGCCCTGGTCGTCTTCGTCCTCGGAGTCGCGATGCTCATGGGCGGCGCGGTCTCCCAGCAGATCTGGCTCGCCGTGCTGGGCTTCGTGGTGATGGTCGCCTCGGCCACCCTCGGGCTCGCCGCCTGGAAGGGGCGTCACGCCACGGCCGGCGCCGGCCAGCCGGGCTCGCCCGACGCCCCGCCGACGCTCGGTCTCGACGACCCTCCCCACCGCTTCAGCGTCGTCGAGGGTGGCCGCAGCGACAAGCGGCGGTCGCGCCCCGCCAAGGGCCCGCGACGTCCCCGGGGAGCCCGCGGCTCCTCCGGCACGCACGGCACCTTCATGCAGCGCATGGAGCAGCGCTGGGAGCGCCGCCGCCAGCAGGGCTTCTGAGCCCACTGCCCGCAAGTACCGCTGCGGGCCTGCGCCGTCCGACCGGGCTCAGCCCCGGCTGAGCAGCGACGCCGGCAGCAGCCGGCGCCACACCCGCGTGCGCGCCCCCGGGCGGTGCGCCGCCTCGTGCTCGCGCAGCAGCACGGTCCAGCGCTCCAGCGTGGCCGTGAGGTCGACCGAGGGCGGCGCCAGCGTCGCGACGCCCCCGCCCACGGCGTCCTCGACGCCGCGCGCGTAGCGCCGCCGCTCGACCTGCTGCAGCAGCAGCTCGAGCCGCTCGACGTCGTCCTGCGGCGCCGCGACCTGGCGCACCAGCTCACGGGCCTGGGCGCGCGGTGAGCGGCCGTCGTCCCAGGTGAGCCCGTGGTCGAGGGCGACGGCGCGCAGCTCGGCCCAGGTCCCCTCGGTGAGGGACGCCGCGTCGAGCCCGCCGAGACGGCGCCGGCGCTGCCAGCGCCGCAGCGCCGTGGGTGCGACCAGCACGAGGAGCAGCAGCAGGCCGGCCGCGAGAGCGGGCAGGCCGGGCCAGAGGTCGTCGGCGCCCTGGTCGCCGGCCGCGTCGGGGAGCTGGTCGGGCGACTGCTGCTCGGGGGTCAACGGCGCCGTGGTCGGGGTCGGTCCGCTCTCCGGCTCGGTCAGTGCCTCGCGGGTGTAGTCGGGGCTCTCCCCGGTGCGTGCCGCGGGCGTGGGCTCGAAGCGCACCCACCCGGCACCCTGGAAGTACATCTCGGTCCAGGCGTGGCGGGAGTCGGAGGTGAAGAGCAGCTGGTCGTCGTCGAGCTCCTCGGGGCCGAGGAAGCCCACCGCGACGCGCGAGGGGATGCCCAGGGTGCGGCCCATCGCCGCCATCGCCGCGGCGAACTGCTCGCAGTAGCCCACGCGGTCGTCGGTGACGAAGTCGGCCAGCAGCTGCAGGCCCGAGCCGGGACGCTCGTCGAGGGAGTAGCGGAAGCCGCCGTCGGCGCGGAACCAGTCCTGCAGCGCCACGGCCTGCTGGTACGGCGTCTCCGCACCCTCGGTCACCTCGCGGGCGCGCTCCTCGATCACCGGGGGCAGTTCGTCGGGGACCTCGGTCATCGGCTCCAGGACGTCGTCGGGTGCGGCCAGCGCGCCGTTGAGCTGCCGGGCGGTCACGGCCGGGCTGAACGCCGTGGCGCGATAGCGCAGGCCGGGCTCGACCTCGCCGTAGGCCAGGGCGACGTCCTGGGCGGTCGCGTCGTAGCGCCAGGCGCCCTCGACGTCGATCTCGCGCACGGGGGCCGGCAACGGCAGCCAAGTGGTGCGGTAGCGCGGGGCCAGCTCGATCTCCCACTGGGAGACGACGCCGCCCGCGCCCACCGAGAGCCCCTCGGGAGCGGGGAAGGTCCCGTCGGCGGAGTTCTCCGCCGGCAGCTCGCGCGGCGAGGCGCTCCAGGAGTCGTCGTCGAAGACGTCGAGCACCGTGGTGCGCAGGTAGCCGGGGTCGACCGCGTCGGTCGCGGCGAAGACCATCGGCGTGGAAGTCTGCTGCAGCAGGTCGCGGCGCAAGCTCACGAAGGGGTTGACGGTGGTCAGGCGCACCTCGCCGCCTCCACCGCCCCCGCCCTCTCCCTCGCCACCCGGACGCAGCGGGTCGGAGACCGGCACCAGCGGGGCGAGCACCAGCGCGGCGACCACGGCGGACGCCGCGACCGGCCAGGCCCCGCCGGCGCCGCCCAGCGGCGAGCGGGCCGCGCGGTCGACGGTCGGCTCGGCACGCCCGGCGCCGCGCCACCGGTCGTGGCGGTCGGAGGCGAGCAGCAGCAGGTAGGCGACGGCGGCGACGACGAAGACGGCGGTGCTGAGCCCGCTGAGCTGCACCGTGGCCGGCACGCTCAGCGCGACGAGCACCGGCAACCCGGCGAGCGGCGGCTGCCGCAGGGTCTGGGCGAGCACGTCGACGGTCCACACGACGAGCAGCCCGCAGCCCGCGAGCAGGGCGTGGGTGCCACCGACCATCACGTCGACGGGGGAGAGGTACGTCGCGAGCGCAGCGGCGCCGAGCTCCACCTCGTCGGCCAGGCCGCTGACCGAGGCGCGGGTCGGGATGCGCAGCGTCCCGGTGGCGGGCGCGAAGGCCGCGTGCCACGCCAGTCCCGCGACGAGCAGCTGCAGCAGGGCCGTGACGGGGGCGGGCGTGCGCAGCCGCCGCAGCCCGACACCCGAGAGCACGACCAGCAGCCCCGCGAGAGCCGTCGGCAGCACGAAGCCACGGGGCTGCACCACCAGCCCGCCCCAGCCGGCCGTTGCCACCGTCGCCAGCAGCAGCCCGAGCAGCGGACCGGTCAGCCGCACCGGCGGCGCCGCGCGCCCGGTCATCGCCCGAGCTCCTGCCAGGTCGCGGCCAGGGCGCCGCCCGCGGGGAGCACCGCGGCCCGCCAGCCCTGCCGCGCGAGCTCGGCGCAGAGCCCGGCGGCCTCGCCGTCGCCGGTGTCGAGCACCACGGCGTACGCCGCGTCGCCCGCGGCGGCGAGGCCCGCGAGGCGGTGCCGGTCCTCGACGCCGAGTCGGGCGACGACCGCGACGATCAGCCCGCCCTGCTGCCCCTCGGCGACCCAGCCCAGGTCGAGCCGCTCGCTCGGCGCGGCCGCGAGCACGGCGAGCTGCTCGAGCTGGTGGTGCACGCGGTGGCCGACGCCCTCGTCGACCGCGGCCGGGCTCGGCTGCCCGGGGTGGCCGGCGGCGGTGCGCAGGTGCACCTCGAAGCCGCGAGCAGAGAGGTGGCGCACCAGCGAGGCCGTGGCGCTGACCGCGGGCTCGAGCGTGGAGGTGTGGCCGTGGCCGCGGTGGCTGAAGCGGCGGTGGTCGAGCAGCAGGGTGCAGCGCAGCTGCCACTCCATCTCCTCGCGGCGCACCATCAGGGTGTCGGTCCGGGCGCTGGTGGGCCAATGGATGCGTCGCAGGTCGTCGCCGCGGCGGTACTCCCGGATGGTGACGTCGGGGTTGCCCCCGCCCAGCAGCTCGCGGGTGCGGTTGTCGCCCGCCCCCGCGAGCCGTCCGCTCAGCGCGATCGCGGGGAGCGCCTCGGTGCGGGGGGTCACGAGCAGGGTGTCGGTGCCGGGCACGGTGCGGGCGACGTCGACCAGGCCGAGCGGGTCGCCGGCGTGCACCAGCGCGGGGCCGACGGCGTACCGGCCGCGCTGCGAGGTGCGCAGCAGGTAGCGGAGCGTGGCCTGCTCGCCCGGCTGCATCGGGTCGAGCAGGAAGTCACGGCGCGACCCGAGCAGGCGCGGCAGCTGCTCCTCGACCAGCAGCGGCCCGGTGCGCGAGCCGCGGTTGCCGACCTCGACCTCGACCTGCGCGGTCTCGCCGGCCTCGACGCGCAGTGCGCCGAGGTTGCGGTGCAGCCAGATCCGCGGCGGTCGCAGCCGCACCAGCACCCAGGCCAGCAGGGGGGCGGCCAGGACGACCAGCCCGATCCGCACGAAGTCACGCTGCCCGACCTGCACGCCGCAGAGCACGGCCGCGAGCCCGGCGCCCAGCAGGCACCGGCCTCGGATCGTCATGTCGCGCATCGCCGGCTCCGTCGCGCCCGGTCAGCCGGTGCGGGGGACCGGCACGTCGGCCACGGCCTGCGCGACGACGTCGGCCGGGCGGCGTCCGCCCATCGTGGCCTCCATCGTGGGCAGCAGCCGGTGCGGCAGCACGCGGGGAGCCAGGTCGCTGACGTCGTCGGGCAGGCAGAAGTCGCGGCCGTGCATCGCCGCCCAGGTGCGCGAGGCGCGCACCAGCTGCAGCGTCGCGCGGGGCGAGGCCCCGAGGCGCAGGTCGGGCGAGCGCCGGGTGGCGGTGGCCAGCGCGACGGCGTACTGCTGCACGGCGGGGGAGACGTGGACCCGTCCGGTCAGCTCGATCAGCTTGCGCACCTCGCCCGCGTCGGTGACCGGCTCCAGCTCGTCGATCGGGCTGACGCCCTCGCGGGCGCTGAGCATGGCGATCTCGGCCGCCTCGACCGGGTAGCCCATCGAGAGGCGCACCATGAAGCGGTCGCGCTGCGCCTCGGGCAGGGCGTAGGTGCCCTCCATCTCGATCGGGTTCTGCGTCGCGATCACCATGAAGGGCGACTCGAGCGCGTAGGTCGACCCGTCGACGGTGACCTGGGCCTCCTCCATGCACTCCAGCATCGCCGCCTGCGTCTTGGGGCTGGCGCGGTTGATCTCGTCGCCGACCACGATGTTGGCGAAGATGCCGCCCGGCCGGAACTCGAAGACCCGGGTGACCTGGTTGAAGATCGAGACCCCGGTGACGTCGGAGGGCAGCAGGTCAGGCGTGAACTGGATCCGGCGCACACTGCAGTCGATCGAGCGGGCGAGCGCCTTGGAGAGCATCGTCTTGCCGACGCCCGGCACGTCCTCGATGAGCAGGTGACCACCGGAGAGCAGCGCGACCAGCGCGGAGCGCACGGTGTCGGGCTTGCCCTCGATGACGGTGGCCACGTTGGCGGCGATCCGGTCGGCCACCGCGCGGACCTCGGCGACCGCGCTGCCTGTCGTCACGTTGGACCGGTCGCTCTGCACGGGTGCGCCTCCTCGTGGTCCACCCCCCGTGGGTGGGCTCCCCTCAGTCAACAGCACCGCACCACATCCGGGGAGGCGTCGAGCGCTGCCGGCACGGGAGGGCGGCCGGAGGAGGCAGTGGAGCGACCGGGGTGCCTTAGGGGAGCGATGTGGTGGGAATGTGGTTGACCGTGGGGGAAAGTGGAGTAAAGTGGAGCGCAGTGGAGGACCTGGGTGGTTCTGGGGTAGGTGAGGGGAGTGGCGGATGTTCTCCGGCACCTACACCCCGAAGGTCGACGACAAGGGCCGTCTCTTCCTCCCCGCGAAGTTCCGTGAGGCGATGAAGGAGGGTCTGGTGATCACTCGTGGTCAGGACCGCGCCCTCGACGTCCGCACCATGTCGGCCTTCGCCGACTTCACCGAGAAGTTCCGCACCGCCCAGCAGACCAACGCGCAGCTGCGTGCCTACGGCCGGATGCTCTTCGCGCTGGCCTCGGAGCAGACGCCCGACAAGCAGGGCCGTATCACGCTGACCCCCGAGCTGCGCGAGTACGCCGGCGTCGACCGCGACGTGGTCGTGCTCGGCGTCTATGACCGCCTCGAGATCTGGGAGCCCGACGCCTGGCAGCGCTACACCGGCGCGCAGGAGCAGGCCTTCGCAGACCTGAGCGAGGAGATCTTCCCCAGCTTCTGAGCACCACCCCGCACCACAACTCCACACCGGTGATCGCAGGGCCAGGCCCGCGTCCGCTCCACCTCGGGACCCCTCCACGGGTCGTCTGACGCACCTTCCCCGGCGCCAGAAGTCCCACTTCCCCTCCACCCCGGGGTGAGCGGACGAGGACCTGGCCCTGCGAGCACCGCATCCCGCACGACATCCCGCACCGCATCTCGCACGACAGCGACACCCACGCGACACCACCCCGGGGAGGACCGATGAGCACCGCACCGCTCGAGCACGTCGATCCCGGGATGCGACCGTCCTGCACCCCCCACCGCCGGGTGCGCCACGAGCTGCGCGACGCCGTCGCCGTGATGGCCTTCTCGGCCGCCACCTCCTGCGCCCTGGCGGGCCTGCTCACCCTCGTGGTCAGGGTCGGGGGCTAGCGGTGCCGACCTCGGAGCCGGGACGGGGGAGCGCGAACCCCACGCACGTCCCGGTGATGCTGGAGCGCGTCGTCGCGCTGCTCGCCCCCGCGCTGGGGCGACCCGGGGCGACCTACCTCGACGCCACCCTCGGGCTCGGCGGCCACGCGGAGGCGGTGCTGACGGCCTTCCCCGACGTGCACGTCATCGGCGTCGACCGCGACCCGCACGCCCTCGACCTCGCCGGACGCCGCCTCGCGCCGCACGCGGCCCGGCTCAGCCTCGTGCACGCCGTCTACGACGAGATCCCCGACGTGCTCCACGACCTCGGCCTCGAGCGGCTCGACGGCGTCCTCTTCGACCTCGGGGTCTCCTCGATGCAGCTCGACGTGCGCGAGCGCGGCTTCGCCTACGCCGAGGACGCGCCCCTCGACATGCGGATGGACGACTCGGTCGGGACCACGGCCGCCGAGGTGCTCAACACCTACTCCGTGCGCGACCTGGCCCGCGTGCTGCGCACCTACGGCGAGGAGCGCTTCGCCACCCAGATCGCCCGCGCGGTGGTGCGGGCGCGGGAGACCGAGCCCTTCACCAGGTCCGGCCGACTGGTCGAGCTGCTGCGCGACACCATCCCGGCGCCCGCGCGCCGTACCGGCGGCCACCCCGCCAAGCGCACCTTCCAGGCGTTGCGCATCGAGGTCAACGACGAGCTCGGTGCCCTCACCCGCGCCCTGCCCGCCGCGGTCGACGCGCTCGGCGTGGGCGGGCGGATGGTGGTGCTCAGCTACCACTCGCTGGAGGACCGGCTCACCAAGCGGGTCGTCGCGGCCGGCACCACCTCCGTGGCCCCGCACGACCTGCCCGTCGTGCCCGCCGAGCTCGAGCCGCCGCTGCGCTCGCTCACGCGGGGCTCGGAGCAGGCCACCTCCGAGGAGATCGAGCAGAACCCGCGCGCCGCCTCCGTGCGCCTGCGCGCCGTCGAACGAGTGAACACCAACCGGGGGGACCACGCCGCATGAGTCAGCAGCAGCCAGCCACCAGCACGGGCACCGGCCTGCGGGCCCGCGTGCCGCGCCTGGCCGAGGCCGCGGTCGAGCGCGCCCGCCTCACGGTGGTGCCCCCGCGGGCGCTCGGGCGCACCCAGGCCGCCCGCACCCCCTTCGCGGTGCTGGTCATCGCGCTGCTCGCGGCCGGGGTGGTCGGGCTCCTGATGTTCAACACCCAGATGCAGCAGACCTCCTTCACCGCCACGGCGCTGCAGCGGGAGGCCACCGCGCTCACCGCGCAGAAGCAGTCGCTCGTGCTCGAGCTCGACCGGCTGCGCGACCCGCAGCGGGTGGCGCAGGCCGCCCGCGACCTCGGCATGGTGGCGCCGTCGCAGCCGGCCTTCGTGCGGCTCTCCGACGGCCGCGTGCTCGGCCGGCCGGTGCCGGCCACCGGTGCCGACGCCGTGCAGATCCAGCCGGCCCCGGTCGAGAAGCCCGAGGAGCTCAAGCGCAAGACGGTCGTGGTGCAGGTCGACCCCGAGACCGGTCGGCCGCTGCCGAGCCGAGGACCGGCACGGGGAGCCTCCACGGAGCAGGGCGACTGAGCCGGTAGACAGGTCCCACCCGCCTCCATGCCCGTCAGTACGCCAGTCCGTACGCCCGCCACCGACCTCCCGGGAGCCTCTCTGTGAGCCGACCCCGCCGCTCCTCGCGCGGTGAGCCGCACGTCCGTCTGCGCGTCGCGCTGATCGCCGTCACCGTGCTGCTGACCGTCTTCGCGGCCCGGCTGGGTCAGATCCAGGGCATCGACGCCGCGTCGTACGTCGAGCGGGCCGGCACCTCGGGCCTGGTCACCATCGACCTGCCCGCGCAGCGCGGCAGCATCCTCGACCGCAACGGCCAGCCGCTCGCCGAGTCGGTGAGCGGGCTGATGCTGGTCGCCGACCCGCAGACCACCGGCCCCAACGCCGAGGCGATCGCGCAGGTCCTGGCCGACCGGCTCGACCTCGACTACTTCGACCAGGTCGAGCGCCTCACGCCGAGCGACGAGACCACCCGCTTCGTCTACCTGGCCCGCAAGATCCCCGCCACGCAGGCCACCCGGGTCGTGGAGGTGCTGCGCGAGAAGCAGCTGGCCGGCGTCGACTCGCGGCCCGACCCGCTGCGCACCTACCCGGCCGGGGACGTCGGCGGCAACCTGGTCGGCTTCCTCGGCGACGACGGCAACCCGGCCAACGGCGACGACGGCAACGACCCCATGGTCGGCCTCGAGCTGGCCTTCGACGGCGACCTGGCCGGCACCGACGGCCACGAGACCTACGAGGTGGGCGGCGGCAACCGGATCCCGCTGGGCGACCGCAGCAAGGTCGACCCGGTCGACGGTCGCGACCTGCGCCTCACGATCGACCGCGACGTGCAGTGGTACGCGCAGAAGGCGCTGTGCACCCAGGTGGAGAGGTTCGACGCCACGTGGGGAGCGGCGGTGGTGATGGACACCGAGACCGGTGAGCTGCTCGCGCTGGCCGACTGCCCGACCGTCGACCCCGTCGAGCCCGGCCAGACCCCCAAGGACTCGCGGGGCAGCCGGGCGCTGGCCGACGTCTTCGAGCCGGGCTCGGTGCAGAAGGTGCTCACCTTCGCCGGGCTGCTCGACGCCGACGAGGTGACGCCGCAGACCCGGCTGACCGTGCCGGGCGAGCTCGAGATCTACGACCGCACCATCCGCGACTGGTTCGAGCACGGCGTGCTGCGGCTGACCGCGGCGGGGGCGCTGGCGAAGTCGAGCAACATCGGCACCGCGATGGCCGCCGAGGAGCAGTCGCCCGAGGAGTTCCGCGGCTACCTCGAGGCCTTCGGCCTCGGCACGCCCACCAGCCTGGGCCTGCCCGCCGAGAGCGCCGGCTCGCTGCCCGCGCTCGCGGACTGGAACAGGCTCACCCAGGCGCAGGTCGCCTTCGGCCAGGGGCTCTCGGTCAACGCCGTGCAGATGGCGGCGGCGGTCAACACCATCGCCAACAGCGGCCTGCACGTCGAGCCCAGCCTGGTGGAGGGACGCCGCACCAACGGCGCAGGGCTCGAGGTCGGCACCGGCACCACGAGCGTCGACCGGGTGGTCAGCGCGGAGGCCGCCTCCGAGACCACGCGGATGATGGAGCTCGTCACCGGTGACGGCGGCAGCGCCCCCAACGCCGGCATCCCCGGCTACCGCGTCGCCGGCAAGACCGGCACCGCCCAGCAGGCGGGCTCCCAGGGCTACGCCAACGGCTACAAGGCGGTCAGCTTCGGCGGGTTCGCGCCGGCCGACGACCCCCGCTTCACCGTCTACGTCGTGGTCAGCGACCCGAAGAACGGCGGCAGCGGCGCCGGCACGGCCGCCCCGGTCTTCCGGCAGCTGATGACCCACGTGCTCCAGCGGTACGCCGTCCCCCCGACGGGGGAGCGCGAGGCCGCCTACCCGCTGTGGTGGAAGCCGAGCGATCGGTAGCGTCCCCCAGGTGACTCAGCCCGCAGCCGCCTCCGCCCGCCCGGGCTCGACACCACCGGTGCCCCTCACCGCGGTCGTCGCCTGGACGGGCGCGACGCTGCGCCCCGCGGCCGCCGGCGCGACGCCCGTCACCGGCGTCTCGCTGAGCTCGCAGCGCGTCCACCCCGGCGACCTGTACGCCGCCCTCCCCGGCGCGCGTGTGCACGGTGCCCGCTTCGCCCGCGACGCCCTCGCCTCCGGCGCCGTCGCGGTGCTGACCGACCCCGAGGGCGCGTCGCTGCTCGAGGAGCTCCTCCCCGACGGGGTGCCGGTGCCGGTGCTGGTGGTCGAGCGGCCGCGCGCCGTGCTCGGCGACCTCGCGGCCCGGGTCTACGCCGAGCCGGCGCGGGCGCTGCGCCTGGTCGCGGTGACCGGCACCCAGGGCAAGACCACCACGACGCGGCTGCTCGACGGCGCGCTCACGGCGGCCGGCGTCCCCTCCGCGGTGATCGGGACGGTCGGCACCCGGATCCGCGGACGCGACATCGCCACCGGGCTCACCACCCCCGAGGCCCCCGACCTCCACGCGCTCTTCGCCGTGATGGTCGAGGAGGGCGTCCGGGCGTGCACGATGGAGGTCTCCAGCCACGCGCTGGTGATGGGTCGCGTCGACGGGGTGCGCTTCGACGTGGCGGGCTTCCTCAACCTGGGGCGCGACCACCTCGACTTCCACCGCGACGAGGAGGACTACTTCGCCGCCAAGGCCTCGCTCTTCACCCCGGAGCGGGCGGCGCGCGGGGTGGTCAACGTCGACGACCCGTGGGGACGCCGGCTGCTCCGGGTCACGCAGGTGCCGGTGGTGACCTGCTCGGTCGGCGGCGATGCCGACTGGCGCGCGGTCGACGTCGAGCAGGGTCCCGCCGGCTCGTCCTTCACCGTGGTCGGCCCCGACGGCGGGGCCCACCGGGCCCATGTGCCGCTCGCGGGCAGCTTCAACGTCGCCAACGCCCTGTGCGCGGTCGCCCTCGCGGGGGAGGCCGGCCTCGACGCCGCGGCCGTCGCCGCCGGCATGGCCGAGGCGGGCGGCGTCCCCGGACGCCTGGAGCGGGTTGAGGCCGGGCAGGACTACCTCGCCCTGGTCGACTACGCCCACAAGCCCGACGCCGTCACCGCCGTGCTGGAGGCGCTGCGCCCCGCTACCGAGGGCCGGCTGCTGCTCGTGATCGGCGCCGGCGGCGACCGCGACACCGGCAAGCGCCCGGTGATGGGCGAGATCGCGGCCCGGCTCGCCGACGTCGTGGTCGTCACCGACGACAACCCCCGCACCGAGGACCCCGCGTCCATCCGCCTCGAGGTGCTGCGCGGCGCCCGGTCGGTGCCCGGGGGAGCGGACATCGTCGAGGTGGCCGACCGCCGCGACGCGATCCGTCACGTGGTGGCCCTGGCCGGGCCCGGCGACACCGTGGTCGTGGCGGGCAAGGGGCACGAGACCGGCCAGACCGTCGGCGCGACCACCCACCCCTTCGACGACCGCGTCGAGCTGCGGCGGGCGATCGAGGAGGCCGGCTCGTGATCCCGATGACGCTGGGCGAGCTGGCGGGCGTGGTGGGCGGGGTGGTGGCCGACGGCGACCCCGGGCTCGTGGTCGCCGGCCCCGCCTTCCTCGACAGCCGCACGCCCGAGCCCGACGGCCTCTTCGTCGCCTTCGCCGGGGAGCAGGCCGACGGGCACGCGTACGCCGCCGCGGCGGTCGCCGCGGGTGCCGCCGCCGTGCTGGGGAGCCGGCCGACCGGGGTCCCGACCGTGGTGGTCGACGACGCGCGCGCCGCGCTGCAGGAGCTGGCGCGCGTGCAGCTGCGCCGGCTCCGTGAGCAGGGCGGGCACGACGGGCACGACGAGCCCGGGGGCCCCGCCGTGGTGGCCGTGACCGGCTCGCAGGGCAAGACCAGCGCCAAGGACCTGCTCGCCCGGGTGCTCGGCGACGCGCGCCCCACGGTCGCCACCGCCGGGTCCTTCAACAACGAGCTGGGCCTGCCGCTCACCGTGCTCCGCGCCACCCCGCAGACCCGCTTCCTGGTGCTGGAGATGGGGGCGCGCGGGCTCGGGCACCTGACCGAGCTGTGCCGGGTGGCGCCGCCCGACGTGTCGCTGGTGCTCAACGTCGGCAAGGCCCACCTGGGCGAGTTCGGCAGCCGTGACAACATCGCCCGGGCCAAGGGCGAGATCGTCGAGGCCCTCGCGCCGGGGGGCACGGCCGTGCTCAACGCCGACGACCCGAGGGTGCGCGGCATGGACGCGCGCCGTCCCGAGGCCGCGGTGCTGCGCTTCGGGACGGCGGCCGACGCCGACGTGCGGGTCGACGGGCTGGAGCTCGACGACCTCGGCCGCCCCGCCTTCGACCTCGTGCACGCCGGCGGCACCGAGCACGTCGCGATGCGCCTGCTCGGGGCCCACCAGGCCACCAACGCCGCGGCCGCGGCCGCTGTCGCCCTCGGGCTCGGCCTGCCGCTGGCCGACGTCGCGGCGAGCCTGCGGGAGGTCGAGACCCTCTCGCGCTGGCGCATGGAGCTCACCGAGCGCGACGACGGTCTGGCGGTGCTCAACGACGCCTACAACGCCAACCCCGACTCGATGCGGGCCGCGCTCGAGACGCTCTCCGGCATCGGGTCCCGCTCGGGACGCCGCACCGTCGCCGTGCTCGGCGAGATGCGCGAGCTGGGCGCCGACAGCGACGCCGAGCACCGCGCCGTGGGAGCGCTCGCCGCCGACCTCGGCGTCGACGACCTGGTGGTCGTGGGTGCCCCCGCCCTGGCCGACGGCCACGACGAGCGCCGCGGCGCCGGCGCGACGCGCCGTACGGCGACCGCCGACGAGGCCTCGGCCTGGCTGCGCCAGAATGTCGCCGGGCCCGACGTGGTGCTGGTGAAGGCCTCGCGCGGCGCGGCCCTCGAGCGCGTGGCCCAGGCGCTGCTGGAGACGGGAGAGGAGGCGCGGTGAGAGCGGTACTGCTCGCGGGAGGCATCTCGCTGCTGCTGACCCTGGTCGGCACCCGCTACGCGATCCGGGTGCTGGCGCAGCGCGGCTACGGCCAGCTGATCCGCGACGACGGCCCGACGACCCACCACACCAAGCGCGGCACCCCCACCATGGGCGGCCTGGTGATCGTGCTGGCCACGGTGGTCTCCTACTTCCTGGCCCTGCTCGTCACCGGCCGCACGCCGTCGGCGTCGGCGATGCTGCTGCTCTTCCTCTTCGTGGGGCTCGGCACCGTGGGCTTCCTCGACGACTACATCAAGATCTCCCGGCAGCGCAGCCTCGGCCTGCGCAGCCGCGCGAAGTTCATCGGCCAGACCTTCGTCGCGCTGGCCTTCGGCGCCCTGGCTCTCTCGCCGTGGCTGGCCGACGAGCGGGGCCAGACGCCCGCGGGCCAGACCATCTCGGTGATCCGCGACCCGTCCTTCACGCTGCCCTTCATCGTCGTGGTGCTCTTCATCTGGCTGATGATCGCGGGGAGCAGCAACGCCGTGAACCTCACCGACGGCCTCGACGGCCTCGCGGCCGGCGCCTCGGTGATGACCTTCGGCGCCTACATGCTCGTCAACATCTGGCAGAGCAACCAGTACTGCGGCGTCTCGCCCGGCGCCGCCTGCTACGAGGTGCGCGACCCGCTCGACCTGGCGATCGTGGCGGCGGCCATCACCGGCGCCTGCTTCGGCTTCCTGTGGTGGAACGCCTCGCCGGCCAAGATCTTCATGGGCGACACCGGCTCGCTGGCGCTGGGTGGGGCGCTGGCCGGCTTCGCGGTGCTCACCCGCACCGAGCTGCTGCTCGCCCTGCTCGGCGGTCTCTTCGTCATCCAGACGCTCTCGGTGATCCTGCAGGTCGGCTACTTCAAGGCCACCAAGGGCAAGCGGCTCTTCCGGATGGCGCCGCTGCACCACCACTTCGAGATGCTCGGCTGGGAGGAGATCACCGTGGTCATCCGCTTCTGGCTGATCGCAGGCATCTTCGTGGCCGCCGGCCTCGGCCTCTTCTACGCCGAGTGGGTGGCCGGGGCATGACGCTCCCGCCCGACCTCGGCCGGCACTCCGACTGGTCGGGGGTCCGGGTCGTCGTCGCCGGCTTCGGCGTCTCCGGCTACGCCGCGGCCGACAACCTCACCTTCCTCGGCGCCCGGGTCACCGCGCTCGACGAGCAGGAGGCCGACAAGGGCGGTGGCCCCGACCGCCGCGAGCGCGCCGACCTGCTGGAGAGCCTCGGCGCCACCGTGCGGCTCGGGGAGGGCAGCACGGCCACCCTGCCCGACGACACCGACCTCGTGATCACCTCGCCCGGCTGGTCGCCCCGGGCGCCGCTGCTGGCGCAGGCGCTGGAGCGAGACGTGCCCGTCTGGGGTGAGGTCGAGCTCGCCTGGCGGCTGCGCGACCCCGACGAGCCCGGCGGTCCGGCGCCGTGGCTGGCCGTGACCGGCACCAACGGCAAGACCACCACGGTGCAGATGCTGGAGGCGATGCTGCGCGCCGCCGGCCTGCGCACCGTCGCCGCGGGCAACGTCGGCAAGCCGATCGTCGAGGCCGTGATGGACCCCGACCCCTACGACGTGCTCGCGGTCGAGCTCTCCAGCTTCCAGCTGCACTGGACGCACTCGGTGCGGGCCGAGTCGGCGGCCGTGCTCAACGTGGCGGAGGACCACCTCGACTGGTACCCCGGCCCCACCGGCATGGCCGACTACGCCCGCGACAAGGGGCGCATCTACGAGGGTGTCGAGCGCGCCTGCGTCTACAACGTCGCCGACCCCGTCACCGAGCAGCTCGTCCGCGACGCCGAGGTCACCGAGGGCGCCCGGGCCGTCGGCTTCACGCTGGGCACGCCGGGCGTGGGGATGCTCGGGGTGGTCGACGACGTGCTCGCCGACCGCGCCTTCGTCGAGGACCGCCGCACCAGCGCCGCCGAGCTCGCCACGCTGGGCGACCTCGCCAGCGATGCCCCCCACTTCGTGGCCGACGCGCTGGCCGCGGCCGCGCTCGCCCGGGCCCACGGCGTGCCGCCCGTGGCGGTGCGCGACGCGCTGCGGGCCTTCCGCCCCGACGGCCACCGGATCGCCGTCGTCGACGAGCTCGACGGCGTCGTCTGGGTCGACGACTCCAAGGCCACCAACCCGCACGCCGCGCGGGCCTCGCTAGCGGCGTACGACCCGGTGGTGTGGGTGGCCGGCGGGCTCGCCAAGGGCGCGAGCTTCGACGACCTCGTCGTGGCCGTGCGCGACCGGCTGCGCGGGGTCGTGCTGCTCGGGCGCGACGCGCCCGTGATCCGTGAGTCGCTGCGACGACACGCGCCCGATGTGCCCGTGATCGAGGTGACCGCCGGAGAGGATGAGACCCGACCCATGGACCGGGTCGTCGACGGTGCCGCCTCCCTGGCACGACCGGGGGACACGGTGCTGCTGGCCCCGGGATGTGCGTCGATGGACATGTTCGCCGACTACGGCGCGCGCGGTGACGCGTTCGCCGAGGCGGTGCACCGCCGGCGACGGCACTCGTAGTCAGCAGCCCAGCAGACCCCCGGAGGAGCCGATGAGCATCACCGAGCTCCGCTCCGAGGTCTCCGGCAGGCTCGAGGGCGTGCGCCGCACCCTCGAGCGCCCGCTGACGTCGTACTACCTGCTGCTCGGCACCACCGCGATGCTGCTCGCCCTCGGGCTGATGATGGTGCTCAGCGCCTCCAGCGTGCGCTCCTTCGAGACCACCGGGAGCAGCTACACCGTCTTCCTGCGGCAGCTGACCTGGGTGGCCATCGCGCTGCCCGCGGCCTGGGTCGCCAGCCGGGTGCCGCGCCGGTGGCTGCGGCTGCTGGCCTGGCCCGCGGTGCTGGTCGCGGCCGTGCTGCTGGCGCTGACCAAGACCTCGCTCGGCGTCGAGGTCAACGGCAACACCAACTGGCTGCGGCTCGGCCCGATCCAGATCCAGCCCTCCGAGGTGGCCAAGCTCGCCGTGGTGCTGTGGGCGGCCGACGTCTACGCCCGCAAGGAGCGGGTGCTCGCCAACCCGTGGCAGGCGATCATCCCGGTCGTGCCGGTGGTGGGCCTGATCGCCGGCCTCGTGGTCTGGCAGAAGGACCTCGGCACGGCCCTGGTGCTCTTCGCGATCCTGCTGGGCCTGCTCTGGGTGGTCGGCGTGCCGGCCCGGCTCTTCGGCATCGGCGTCTCCGTGGTGGGCGTGGCCGCCTTCTACCTCGCCGCCAGCAACCCCGTGCGCCGCGAGCGGATCACCAGCTTCATCGACCCCTTCGACGACTTCCAGGGCGCCGGCTGGCAGGCCGGCCACGGACTGCTCGGCATGTCGAGCGGGGGACTGCTGGGCAAGGGCCTCTCCGCCAGCCAGCAGAAGTGGGGCGGGCTCCCCGAGGCCCACAACGACTTCATCTTCGCCGTGCTGGGCGAGGAGCTCGGCCTCGTCGGCACGCTGCTCGTGCTCGCCCTCTTCGGCCTGCTGGCCTACGCCGCGGTCCGGCTCGCCCTCAACACCGCCGACCCCTTCGTGCGCTACGTCGCCGCGGGCGTCACCATCTGGTTGATGTCCCAGACCCTGATCAACATCGGCATGGTGCTGGCGCTGCTCCCGGTGATCGGCATCCCGCTGCCGTTGGTCTCCTACGGCGGCTCGGCGCTGGTGCCCACCCTGGTCGCGCTGGGGCTGCTGGTGGGCTTCGCGCGCGAGGAGCCCGAGGCCCGGGCGGCGCTCGCGCGGCGCCGCCGCGGGGCCCCGGCGGTGCCCGCCGTGCTCGCCCGCGGGCTGGCCCGTGACCGCGACCGTGACCGGGCCGGACAGCGCGACGGCCGCTCCCGCGGCGCGGGTGGCGCCTGATGCGCGTGCTGCTCGCGGGCGGTGGCTCGGCGGGGCACACCTCGCCGCTGCTGGCGACCGCCGACGCGCTGCGCAGGCTCGAGCCCGACGTCGAGGTCACCGCGCTGGGCACGGCGCGGGGGCTGGAGACCCGTGTCGTCCCCGAGGCCGGCTACCCGCTCGAGCTGGTGCCCGCCGTGCCGCTGCCGCGCCGTCCCGGTGCCGACCTGGCCCGCGTGCCCGGCCGGGTGCGGGCCGCGCTGAAGGAGACGCTCGCCGTGCTCGACCGGGTGCGGCCCGACGTCGTCGTCGGCTTCGGCGGCTACGTCTCGGTGCCGGCCTACCTCGCGGCGCGCCGCCGCGGTATCCCGCTGGTGGTCCACGAGGGCAACGCGCTGCCCGGCATCGCCAACCGGCTCGGCGCCCGGCTGACCACCCACGTCGCGACCTCCTTCCCCGACACCGAGCTGCGCCACGCGACCTACCTCGGCCTGCCCGTGCGCCGCATGATCAGCACCCTCGACCGCGACGCGCTGCGCGCGGAGGCGCGCGAGCACTTCGGGCTCGACCCCGACCGCCCGACGCTGCTGGTCACCGGCGGCTCGCAGGGCGCCCGCCGGCTCAACCAGGCCGTCGCGGCGGCGGCCGGTGCGCTCGCCGAGGCCGGGGTGCAGGTGCTGCACGTCGTCGGGCCTCGCGGCGAGGCCTTGCCCGAGCGCGGCGAGGGCGGGGCGCCGTACGTCGTGGAGCACTTCGTCAGCCGGATGGACCTCGCCTACGCCGCCGCCGACGCCGTGCTGTGCCGCGCCGGCAGCAACACGGTCACCGAGGTCTCCGGCGTCGGGCTGCCCGCGGTCTACGTGCCGCTGCCGATCGGCAACGGCGAGCAGGCGCTCAACGCCCGGCCGGTGGTCGAGGCGGGGGGCGGGCTGCTCCAGGCCGACGCCGACCTCACCGCCGCGTGGGTCCGCGAGACCCTCCCCGCCCTGCTGACCGACCCCGAACGGCTCGCCGCGATGTCGCGCGCCGCCCGGGCCGTGATCCCGCTCGACGCCGACGACAAGCTCGCCGCACTGGTGGTCCGGGCCTCGCGGGAGGCGCGGTGAGGGTCCCCGTCCCCGACGAGCTGCTGCCGGCCGAGGCCCTCGGCACGGTGCACTTCGTCGGCATCGGCGGTGCCGGCCTCTCCGGCATCGCCCGCATCATGCTGGCGCGCGGCCTGCGCGTGACCGGCAGCGACGCCAAGCAGTCGCCCACCCTGGAGGCCCTCCGCGCGCTCGGCGCCACGTGCCACGTGGGCCACGACGCGACGCACGTCGAGCACCTGACCTCGGCCGACACGGTGGTGGTCTCCACGGCGGTGCGCGAGACCAACCCGGAGGTCGTCGAGGCGCGGCGGCGCGGGGTGCGCCTGCTCCCGCGCTCGGCCGCCCTCGAGTCGGTGATGCAGGGCCGTCGCGTGGTCGCGGTGGCCGGCACGCACGGCAAGACCACCACGACGTCGCTGCTCACGGTCGCGCTGCAGCACTGCGGCGCCGACCCCTCCTTCGCCATCGGCGGCGACCTCAACGAGACCGGCTCCAACGCCCACGAGGGCAGCGGCGACCTCTTCGTCGCCGAGGCCGACGAGAGCGACGGCGCCTTCCTGGTCTACTCGCCGTACGCCGCCCTGGTCACCAACGTCGAGGCCGACCACCTCGACAACTACGGCACCGAGGAGGCCTACCGCGACGCCTTCGACCTCTTCGTCGAGCGCGTCGACCCCGCGGGCTTCCTGGTCGTGTGCGCCGACGACCCCGGGGCCGACCGGCTCGCGACCGTCGCCACGGAGCGCGGGCGCCGCGTCGTCCGGGTGGGGGAGCGCGAGGACGCCGAGGTGCGCGCCGAGCGGGTGCGCTTCGAGGGCACCCGCTCCCGCTTCGAGGTGGTCGACCGCGGCCGGCGCCTGGGCGAGGTGACGCTGCAGATCCCCGGGCGCCACTACGTGCTCGACGCGCTCGCGGCGCTGGCCTGCGGCCTGCGCCTGGGCCACGACTTCGACCGGCTGGCCCGCGGTCTGGGGGCCTTCACCGGCACCCGGCGCCGCATGGAGCTCAAGGGCGAGGCGGGCGGCGTCCGGGTCTACGACTCCTACGCCCACCACCCCCAGGAGATCAGCGGCGACCTGCAGGCGGCGCGGTCGGTGGCGGGGGAGGGTCGCCTGCTCGTGGCCTTCCAGCCCCACATGGTCTCGCGCACCCGGATCTTCGGCGAGCAGATGGGCGTGGCCCTCGGTGCGGCCGACGCGGTCGTGGTGATGGACGTCTACCTGGCCCGCGAGGACCCCGACCCGGCGGTCAGTGGCGCCCTGGTGGCCGCCACGGTGCCCCTGCCCGCCGCCGACGTCGTCTACGAGCCCTCGTGGCAGGCCACTGCCGCCCACCTGGTCGAGCGCGCCCGGCCCGGCGACCTGGTGCTGACCCTGGGCGCCGGCGACGTGACCCTGCTCGGGCCGCAGGTGCTCGAGCTGCTGGCCGAGCGGGAGGAGCCCGTCGATGACGGTGCGTGAGCGGCTGCGTCTCGGGCGCGGCAGCGACACCGCGCCGGTGCCGACCTCGACGGGGCCGGACGAGGCCACGGTGCGGCTGGCGCGCAAGGACTTCCGCCGCCGCCGACGGACCCACGGGTGGCGCCGTCACTGGCGCGCCCTGCTCGCGGCCGTCCTCGTGGTGGGGCTGCTCGCCGCCGGTGCCTGGGTCGTGCTCTTCTCCTCCTACCTCACCGCACGCGGCGTCGAGGTCGTCGGCGCGGCGGCCGTCGGCACCGAGCGGGTCGGTGCGGCCGCACAGCTGCCCGCCGGCGTGCCGCTCGCGCGGATCGACCTCGACGGCGTCCGGGAGCGGGTCGAGGGCATCGCGGCCGTGGAGAGCGCCGAGGTCTCGCGCAGCTGGCCGCACACCGTGCGGGTGCAGGTGACGCCGCGCACCCCGGTCGCGCTGGTCGCCGGCGGCGACGGCCTGGTCGCCATCGACGGCGAGGGTGCCCGCTTCGAGGCGCCGGCCGAGGCCACCGCCGGGCTGCCCCGGGTCGAGCTGGCCGAGGGGGTCGACGCCGAGGGCGTCACCGAGGCCGGCCGCGTGCTGGCCGCGCTGCCCGCCGACCTCGCGGGGCGCACGGAGACCGTCAGGGTCGGCAGCGTCGACGGCATCAGCCTGGTGATGCGCAGTGGCCGCACGGTGGTCTGGGGGAGCGCGGAGCAGTCGGAGACCAAGGCCGAGGTGCTCGACGCGCTGCTGCGCAACCTGCCCCGGGCGGTGACCGAGATCGACGTCACGGTGCCCGGCAAGCCCACCACGCGCTGAGTCGCGGCGCGCACGACTTTCTCGCGAATTCGCGACGCGCCGCGCGTGTCTGCACGGGCAGGAGGGGTGTGCCACCTACCTTCGTCTCACCACCTCAGGTTGACATAACGTTAAGGCTCTACCAGAGGGTTAAGGTTCGGCGGCCTCGAGGTGGTACTTCCCCGGACGTCCAGCAGACCAACCAGTGAGAGGCAACCGCCGTGGCAGCACCGCAGAACTACCTGGCCGTGATCAAGGTCGTGGGTATCGGTGGAGGTGGAGTCAACGCCGTCAACCGGATGATCGAGGTCGGTCTGAAGGGCGTCGAGTTCATCGCCATCAACACCGACGCCCAGGCCCTGTTGATGTCCGACGCCGACGTCAAGCTCGACATCGGCCGTGAGCTCACCCGGGGCCTCGGCGCCGGGGCCAACCCCTCCGTGGGCGCTCAGGCCGCGGAGGACCACTCCGAGGAGATCGAGGAGGTGCTCAAGGGCGCCGACATGGTCTTCGTGACCGCCGGCGAGGGCGGCGGCACCGGCACCGGTGGTGCCCCGGTCGTCGCCAAGATCGCCCGCTCCCTCGGCGCGCTGACGATCGGTGTGGTGACCCGCCCCTTCATGTTCGAGGGACGCCGCCGCGCGACCTCGGCGGAGGAGGGCATCGCGACGCTCCGCGAGGAGGTCGACACGCTGATCGTGATCCCCAACGACAAGCTGCTCTCGATCAGCGACCGCAACGTGAGCATGCTCGACGCCTTCAAGCAGGCCGACCAGGTCCTGCTGCAGGGTGTCTCGGGCATCACCGACCTGATCACCACCCCCGGCCTGATCAACCTCGACTTCGCCGACGTCAAGTCGGTCATGTCCAACGCCGGCTCGGCGCTGATGGGCATCGGCTCGGCCCGCGGCGACAACCGCGCCGTCGAGGCGGCCGAGCTGGCCGTCTCGAGCCCGCTGCTCGAGGAGTCCATCGACGGCGCCCAGGGCGTGCTGCTCTCGATCGCCGGCGGCTCCGACCTCGGCCTCTTCGAGATCAACGAGGCCGCGGCGATGGTGGCCGACGCCGTCCACGACGACGCCAACATCATCTTCGGCGCCACCATCGACGACGCCCTGGGCGACGAGGTGCGGGTCACGGTCATCGCGGCGGGCTTCGAGGGCGGTCGTCCCAAGCGGCGCGAGGAGAGCCAGGGGCTGCGTCCGCGGCCGGCGCAGACGCAGGCCGAGACCCGCGAGGCGGCCCGGCAGCTGGCCGCGCAGCGTCGCGCGGAGCAGACCGGCTCCGCGGCGCCGCAGCGCGAGCCCGTGACGGTCGGGGCGGCGACCTCGTCGCGTCCGGCGGAGCAGCCGCGGCACGAGCAGTCGGCCCCGGCGTCCGAGCGGCCCGCCTCCCGCACCTCCGGGTGGGGAGCACGCGACGACGAGGACCTCGACGTCCCCGACTTCCTGAAGTAGGTCCCGGCGCTTGTACGCCCACCGCGAGCGCCTCGGCCCCGTCGAGCTGGCCTTCACCGACCGGCTCGGCGGGGTCAGCGCTGCGCCGTACGACGAGCTCGACCTCGCGCTCGTCGGCGGGCGGGATCCCGTCGCGCGCGAGCGCAACCTCGCGCTGCTGCTCGACGACTTCGCCCCCGGGGCCGAGCTCGCCGACATGCGGCAGGTGCACGGCGACCGGGTGGTGACGGCCGGGGGGGACCGGGAGGACTGCGACGGCATCGTCAGCGACCGCCCCGACGTCGTGCTGCTGGTGCGCGTCGCCGACTGCGTGCCGGTGCTGCTCGCCGACGTCGAGGGCGGCGTCATCGGTGCCGCCCACGCCGGGAGGCCCGGCCTGGCGGCCGGCGTCGTGCCCGCGACCGTCGCCCGGATGCGCGACCTCGGCGCCACCCGCCTCCAGGCCTGGCTCGGACCGTCGGTCTGCGGCCGCTGCTACGAGGTGCCCGCGCCGATGCGGGCGGAGGTCGCCGCCGTCGAGCCGGCTGCGGCGTCCACCACGAGCTGGGGCACGCCGGCCCTCGACGTGGCCGCCGGCGTGCGTGCCCAGCTGGAGCGCGAGGGCGTCGAGGTGAGCGAGGTCTCCCGCTGCACGCTGGAGTCGCCCGACCTCTACTCCTATCGTCGCGACGGCGACCGTGCCGGTCGTCTCGCCGGACTGATCAGGAGGCACCCGTGACCCGGGAGCAGGAGCTCGCCGACGGCGTCGCCCGCGTGCGTGAGCGGGTCTCGCACGCGTGCGCCGAGGCCGGGCGAGACCCCGACGAGGTCACCCTGGTCGTGGTCACCAAGTTCTTCCCCGCCTCCGACGTGCGCCTGCTCGCCGGACTCGGGATCCGCGAGGTCGCGGAGAACAGGCACCAGGAGGCCGAGGCCAAGGCCGAGGAGTGCGCCGACCTCGGCCTGCGCTGGCACTTCGTCGGCGGGCTGCAGAGCAACAAGGCCGCGGCCGTCGCGCGCTACGCCGACTGCGTGCAGTCCGTCGACCGCGCCAAGCTGGTCGGGGGCCTCTCGCGCGGTGCGGTGGAGCGGGGGCGCGACCTCGACGTGCTGGTGCAGGTGAGCCTCGACCCGCCCGGCGCCGACGGCCGGTCCGGCGCGGCGGCGTCCGACCTCCCGGCGCTGGTCGACCGCGTCCTCGGGGCCGACGGGCTGCGGCTGCGCGGCGTGATGGCCGTCGCGCCCCTCGGCGGCGACCCCGACGAGGCCTTCGCGCGCCTGGCCGACGTCGCCACCGACGTGCGCCGCACGGCGCCCGAGGCCACCTGGGTCTCCGCCGGCATGAGCGGCGACCTCGAGCAGGCGGTCCGGCACGGCGCGACACACCTGCGCGTCGGGTCCGCGGTGCTCGGTCCGCGGCCCCCCAACGGCTAGCGTTGCCCCAGTCCTGAGCAGTCTCCAGAGCAGAGGAAAACCACCATGAGTGCCATGCGGAAGATGGGCGTCTACCTCGGTCTGCTCGAGGACGCCGACGGCACCTACGACGAGGTCGAGCCGCGCCAGCAGCGGGCCCCGCGTCAGGCTGTCGCCGACACCGAGGAGTCCGCCCCCGTGGCCCGCCTCGACGAGCGTCGTCGTCCCGTCCAGGGAGCAGCGCAGGCGGCCGGCCAGGTGCCGGCCCAGCGTCCGACGCCCTCGGTGGCGCCGCTGTCGCGGATCACCACGCTGCACCCGCGCACCTACAACGAGGCCCGCGTCATCGGCGAGAACTTCCGCGACGGCGTGCCGGTGATCATGAACCTCTCCGAGATGGGCGACGACGACGCCAAGCGCCTCGTCGACTTCGCGGCCGGCCTGGTCTTCTCGGTGCGGGGCACGATCGAGCGCGTGACCAACAAGGTCTTCCTGCTCTCCCCGCCCAACGTCTCGGTCGCGGCCGAGGACAAGCAGCGGATCGCCGAGAACGGTTTCTTCAACCAGAGCTGACCCGGCGTCCCCCCTGGTTGTCGGCGTCTTCTAGGCTGCCCACGTGTTGCTCATCGGCCAGATCATCGACCTGGTCATCAGTGCGTTCATCGTGCTGCTCTTCGTGCGCCTCATCGTCGACTGGGTGCAGTTCTTCGCCCGCTCCTGGGTGCCGCGCGGTCCGGTCCTGGTGATCCTCGAGACCGTCTACAGCATCACCGACCCGCCGGTGAAGGCGCTGCGCCGGGTGATCCCGCCGCTGCGGCTCGGGGGCATGGCGATCGACCTGAGCTTCATCGTGCTGCTGGTGCTCTGCTACGTGCTGCTCGGCATCAACGGCGTGGTCTTCTCGCAGCTGGCCTGAGCCCGGGCCCGGCCCCGGTCGGGTGCCGTCTCGGCGACCACGCCGTGCTGGGGTCGCCGCCGGCCCCCCGCTAGGGTGCCGACCATGCCGCTGACACCCGAGGACGTCCGCAACAAGCGCTTCCAGCCGGTCCGGCTG
Organism: Nocardioides aequoreus; assembly: GCF_000720335.1. Taxonomy (GTDB): domain Bacteria; phylum Actinomycetota; class Actinomycetes; order Propionibacteriales; family Nocardioidaceae; genus Marmoricola; species Marmoricola aequoreus. Next base: position 32,622 of record NZ_JOJN01000020.1, read on the forward strand.
CGTCGCGAGGGCTACGACATGAGCGAGGTCGACCAGTTCCTCGACGAGGTCGAGGCCGAGCTCGAGAGGCTGCTGGCCGAGAACGCCGACCTGCGCAGCAAGCTCGACCTGGCCGGCGGCGGGGCCGCCGCCTCGGCGACCGGCTCCCCGAGCGACGCGGCTGACTCGTCGGGCACGACCGGCGACGCCACGGCGAGCGCTGCCGCCCCCGTGGAGCAGGTGAAGGTCACGACGGCCGCGGAGGCCTCCAGCGCCGCCACCCGCCTGCTCGAGCTGGCCACGCGCAACGCCGACGAGGTCGTCGCCGAGGCGCGCCAGGAGGCGCAGCAGATCGTGACCACCGCCCAGCAGCAGGCCGACGAGCTGGACCGTGAAGCGCGCACCCGCGCCGACCACCTCGACAGCGAGACCTCGGTGCGACGCGCGGAGCTGATGACCTCGCTGGAGCAGGAGCGCGCGCGGCTCGACGAGGAGGTCGACGGGCTGCGGGCCTTCGAGCGGGAGTACCGCAGCCGGCTGCGCAGCTACTTCACCCAGCAGCTCGACGCCCTGGAGGGGCGCGGCGAGGGCGGCGAGCTGCCGGCGGCGCACGGCCACCCGCAGGACACCGGTCCCGAGCACGACGGGCACGACGGGCACGACGGGCACGACGGGCACGACGGCCCGCCCGACAACGCCGCCCCCGACGCCGACGGGCCGGCCGAGGGCCACAGCTGAGCCCAGCGGCCGGCGGCTAGACCCGCACCACCGCGAAGCGCAGGCCCAGGTCCTCGTCGCCGTGCGGCAGCGCGTCGGCCCCGTCGGCTGCGTCGGCCCGTGACACCGAGGTGGCCAGCACCTCGGTGGCGATGAGCTCCTCGTGGTCGGCCAGGGCGAGGGCGACCTCGCCCTCGGCGTACCAGGTCAGCTCGATGCGGTCGGAGACCTCGAAGCCGGAGCCCTTGCGGGCCTCCTGCACCATCCGGACCACCTCGCGCGCCAGCCCCGCACGCCGCAGCTCGTCGGTCAGCTCCAGGTCGAGCGCGACGGTCTCGCCCTGCTCGTTGACCACCGACCAGCCCTCGCGCGGGCGCTCGGAGACGATCACCTCGTCGGGCAGCACCTCCACGGTCTCGCCATCGACGTCGACCTCCGCGCGGCCGTCGGCGGCCAGCGCGGCCGCGAGCGCCGAGGCGTCGGCGGCGGCGATCGCCGCCGCCACGAGCGGCGTCCGCTTGGCGAAGCGCTTGCCGAGGGCCCGGAAGTTGCCCTTGGCCGTGTGGTCGACGAGACCCTCGCCGGCCGAGGAGAGCGGCTCCACCGCGAGCACGTTGAGCTCCTCGGCCACCTCGCGGTGCAGCTCCTCACCCAGCCGCTGGTGCGCCGCGCTCCCCAGCAGGGCGCGCCGCAGCGGCTGCCGGGTGCGCACCTTCGCCTCGGCGCGCGCGGCGCGGCCCAGCTCGGTGACCCGGCGGGCCAGCCGCATCCGCTCCGAGAGACCCGGGTCGACCAGGTCGGTGCGCGCGGACGGCCAGCTCGAGAGGTGCACCGACTCCGGCGCGTCCGGGCCGGTGCTGACCACCAGGTCGCGCCACACCCGCTCGGTGACGAACGGCGCCAGCGGCGCCATCAGCTGGGTGACCAGCACCAGGCACTCGTGCAGCGTGGCGTACGCCGCGTGGTCGCCGTCCCAGAAGCGGCGGCGCGAACGGCGCACGTACCAGTTGGACAGGTCGTCGACGTACGCCGCGAGCAGCGCGCCGGCGCGCTGGGTGTCGAACTCCTCCAGCGCCGCCGTGACCTCGCCGACCAGCCGGTGGGCCTCCGAGAGCGCCCAGCGGTCGAGCACCGGCCGCGCGGCCGGCTCGGCGGCCTGCGAGGTCTCCGGCGTCCAGCCGTCGAGGTTGGCGTAGAGCACCTGGAAGGCCACGGAGTTCCAGTAGGTCAGCAGCACCTTGCGCACGGTCTCCTGGATGGTGGCGTGGCCCACCCGCCGCGCCGCCCAGGGGGAGCCACCGGCCGCCATGAACCAGCGCACGGCGTCGGCGCCGTGCTCGTCCATCAGCGGGATCGGCTCGAGGATGTTGCCCAGGTGCTTGCTCATCTTGCGGCCGTCCTCGGCCAGGATGTGGCCCAGGCACAGCACGTTCTTGTACGACGAGGCGTCGAAGACCAGGGTGCCGATAGCCATGAGCGTGTAGAACCAGCCGCGGGTCTGGTCGATCGCCTCGCAGATGAAGTCGGCGGGGTAGGCCCGCTCGAAGCGCTCGGCGGAGCCCTCGACGTGGGGGTAGCCCCACTGCGCGAAGGGCATCGCGCCGGAGTCGAACCACGCGTCGATGACCTCCGGCACGCGCCGCGCGGTCAGGGCACAGCCCTCGGCGGTGCAGCCGAAGACGATCTCGTCGACGTACGGGCGGTGCGGGTCGAGCTGCGACTGGTCGGTGCCGGTGAGCTCGGTGAGCTCGGCGCGCGACCCGACGCAGGTCTGGTGCCCCTCCTCGCAGCGCCAGATCGGCAGCGGGGTGCCCCAGTAGCGGCTGCGTGAGAGCGCCCAGTCGATGTTGTTCTCGAGCCAGTCGCCGTAGCGGCCGTGCTTGATGGTCTCGGGGTGCCAGGTGGTGGCCGCGTTCTCCCGGACCAGCGCGTCCTTGACGGCGGTGGTGCGGATGTACCACGACGGCTGCGCGTAGTAGAGCAGCGCGGTGTGGCAGCGCCAGCAGTGCGGGTAGGAGTGCTCGTAGGCGACGTGGCGGAAGAGCAGGCCGCGGGCGGTGAGGTCGTCGACGAGGTCGGCGTTGGCGTGCCGGAAGAACTGCCCGCCGACGAGGTCGAGGTCGTCCTCGAACTCGCCGCGCGGCGTGATCGGGTTGACCATCGCCACGCCGTTGCGCCGGCAGGAGGCGAAGTCGTCCTCGCCGAAGGCGGGGGACTGGTGCACCAGGCCGGTGCCGTCGTCGGCGGTGACGTAGTCCTCGGTGACCACGAAGTGCGCCCGGCCCTCGCCGGCGTCGGGCCACTCGACCAGCTCGAAGGGGCGCGCGTAGCGCCAGCCGACCATGTCGGTGCCGGGGAAGCGGTCCTGGACCTCCCAGCCCTCGCCGAGCGCCTGCGCGAGCAGGCTCTCGGCCACCACGACGGTCTCGCTGCCGTCGGTGGCGGTGACGTAGGTCAGGTCGGGGTGCACGGCGACCAGGGCGTTGGACACCAGCGTCCAGGGCGTCGTCGTCCAGATCAGCAGCGAGGCGCGGTCGGCGTACGGCCCGGAGGTCAGCGGCATCCGCACGTAGACCGAGGGGTCGGTGACGGTCTCGTAGCCCTGGGCGAGCTCGTGGTCGGAGAGCCCGGTGCCGCAGCGGGGGCAGTACGGCGCGACCCGGAAGTCCTCCTCGAGCAGACCCTTGCCGTGGATCTGCTGCAGCGCCCACCACAGCGAGTCGACGTACTCGGGGTCCATGGTGCGGTAGGGCTCGCGCATGTCGATCCAGCAGCCCATGCGGTCGGTCATCTGCTCCCACAGCCCGACGTAGCGCGAGACCGACTCACGGCAGCGCGCGTTGAACTCGGCGATGCCGAAGGCCTCGATGTCGGCCTTGCCGGAGAAGCCGAGCTCCTTCTCCACGGCGAGCTCCACGGGCAGGCCGTGGCAGTCCCAGCCGCCCTTGCGGTTGACCTGGTAGCCCTGCATCGTGCGGAAGCGCGGGAAGACGTCCTTGAACGTGCGCGACTCGATGTGGTGGGTGCCCGGACGGCCGTTGGCGGTGGGCGGGCCCTCGTAGAAGGTCCACGACTCGCCGCCCTCGTTGCGGGCCACGGACTTCTCGAAGATGCCCTGGGTGGCCCAGAAGTCCATGACCTCCCGCTCGAGCAGCGGCAGGTCGACCTGCGGGGGGACGGGGCGGTAGGAGCGGTCGCTCACGGGGTGCTTCCTTCGTCTCCGGTCGGCCGGGGCCGATCGACTCCGAAGGGACGAGCCTCGGCTGCGCCGGGACCCGCGGTACCACCCTCCTTGGACGCACGCCCTCGCGGTCGGACGTCCCACTTCCTTGCCGACCGCTGCCGGGTCTACCCCCGGTCCAGGTCGGATCGGGCTCTTCCGGCGGCTCCGGGACGATCTTCCCCACCTGCCGTGCCCCCGGGCTCGCACCGTCCCCGGGTCGCTGCTGGCCGTGCTGGTGGGTACTGCTCCCATCCGCGCCGTGCGGTCGCGGCGAGTCTACGCCGCGACGCCGCCCGTGGCTCCCGCGAGGTGAGTTGAAGGGGTCCGGCCCGGCACATATCCTGCCCGCCACGCCCGGGCATCCGTCCGGTCGCACTCCCGGGAAGGCCCCACCCCCATGGCCTCTGCCTCCAAGAAGTCGCTCGCCAGCCGCGCGGGCGCCGCTGCCCGCAAGGTCGTGGGGCGGTCCGGCTCCTCCAGCGACGCGGCCCCGGCGACGTCCGCGAAGAAGGCGGCCACCGCCAAGAAGGCTCCCGCGAAGAAGGCTCACGCGAAGAAGGCGGCCCCCGCGGCGAAGAAGCCGGCCCCCGCGGCGAAGAAGCCGGCCCCCGCGAAGAAGTCGGCTCCCGCGGCGAAGAAGCCGGCCTCCGCGGCGAAGAAGGCGGCCCCCGCGAAGAAGGCGGCCCCCGCCACGAAGGCGGCGCCTGCGAAGAAGGCACCGGCCAAGAAGGCTCCCGCCACCAAGGCACCGGCCACGAAGGCTCCCGCCAAGAAGGCCACGAAGGCGGCCGCCGGCCGGCTGGTGGTGCTGGCGCAGGAGGACCCGTGGACTCCCGCCGAGCTGGCGCAGGTCCGCGCCCAGCTCGAGGACGACGTCGAGCGGCTCACCGCCGAGCTCGCGGAGGTCGAGGGCGACCTGGCCGGGATGATCGAGAACCCGGGCGAGGGTGCCGGCCACGACCAGGCCGACGTCGGGTCGTCGTCCTTCGAGCGCGACCAGGAGCGTCAGATCGTCAACAACGCCCGTGACATGCTGGAGCAGAGCCAGCACGCGCTGGCTCGCATCGACGACAGCAGCTACGGGCAGTGCGAGATCTGCGGCAACGCGATCGGCAAGAACCGTCTGATGGCGTTCCCCCGCGCGACGCTGTGCCTGACCTGCAAGCAGCGCGAGGAGCGCCGCTGAGGTCGCGGGCGCCCACGAGCACGACCCAGGACGAGGAGGAGCCGGTGTCCGGTGACGAGACGCCGGGCCGCCGGCGTACGACGCTCGCCCTGGCCTTCGCGGCCGTCGGCCTGACCGTCGACCAGGTCACCAAGGTCCTGGCCGTGCGCGAGCTCACCGACCGCGACCCCGTCGAGGTGGTCGGCACCCTGCTGCAGCTGGTGCTCGTCTACAACCCCGGAGCCGCCTGGGGCGCCGGGTCGTCGATCACGCCCGTCATCACCGCGATCGCCATCGTGGCCACCGTGGTGGTGCTGTGGCAGATCACCAAGGTGCGCCACGTCGGCTGGGCCGTCGCCCTGGGCCTCCTCCTGGCCGGCGTCGCCGGCAACCTGACCGACCGGATGCTGCGCGACCCCGGGCCCTTCCGCGGTCACGTCGTCGACTTCCTGGCGCTCCCGAACTTCCCGGTCTTCAACGTCGCCGACATGTGCATCAACGTCGCGGGCGTGCTGCTCGTGGTGCTGCTCTTCCGGGGCATCGGCGTCGACGGCACCCGGGAGTCGCGGGAGCAGGAGGTGAGCCCGCGATGAGCGAGCAGGCGGATCACCGCAGCCTCGACGTGCCCGAGGGGCTCGGCGGCGAGCGCGTCGACGTGGGTCTCTCGAGGATGTTCGGCATCTCCCGCAGCAAGGCGGCCGAGCTGGTCTCGGCCGGCCGCGTGGACCTCGACGGCGCCCCCGCGGCGAAGTCCGACCGGCTGCTGCCCGGCACCCGTCTCGACGTCTCCTTCCCCATCGAGAGCGACCCGCTCGAGGTCGTGGCCGAGGAGGTCGAGGGCGTCGGCATCATCCACGACGACGACGACCTCGTCGTGGTCGACAAGCCCGTGGGCGTCGCGGTGCACCCCTCGATGGGATGGACCGGCCCCACCCTGGTCGGCCACCTCCGCGGTGCGGGCTACCGCATCGCCACCGGCGGCGCCCCCGAGCGCCAGGGCATCGTGCAGCGCCTCGACGTCGGCACCTCGGGCGTCATGGTCGTCGCCAAGAGCGAGCGCGCCTACTCCCTGCTCAAGCAGGCCTTCCGCGACCGCACGGTCGACAAGACCTACCACGCGCTGGTGCAGGGCCACCCCGACCCGCTCGAGGGCACCGTCGACGCGCCGATCGGCCGCAGCCAGGGCTCCGACTGGCGCTTCGCCGTCCGTGACGACGGCAAGCACGCGGTCACGCACTACGCGACTCTCGAGGCCCACCGCTTCGCCAGCCTGCTGGAGGTGCAGCTCGAGACCGGGCGCACCCACCAGATCCGGGTGCACATGGCCGCGCTGCGGCATCCCTGCGTGGGTGACCTCACCTACGGCGCGGACCCCACGCTCGCCCAGCGCCTCGGCCTGGAGCGGCAGTGGCTGCACGCCGTCCGGCTGGGCTTCGTGCACCCCGGCTCCGGCGACCACGTCAGCTACGAGTCGAGCTACCCCGACGACCTCGCCCGGGCGCTCGAGGTGATCCGTGACGGTGCCTGAGGACTCCTCGGGCGCCACGGACCTGGTGCTGCGCCCCGCGGTCGCGGACGACGTGGCTCGGCTGGTGGAGGTCTACCTCGCGGCCGCCACCGGCGAGGGCCACCCCGTCGAGCGGCGTACCCACCAGCAGCTCGTCGACTGGCTGGGGGAGCGGGTCCGCTCGGTCTCGGCCGACCGTCACGAGGTCTGGGTGGCTGCCGACGACGAGCGGGTCGTGGGCTTCGCCGACGTGCACGGCGACTGGGTCTCCCTCCTCTTCGTCGACCCCACCCGGCAGCGGCAGGGCGTCGGCCGGGCCCTGCTGGAGCTGGTGCAGGCGCTGCGGCCGGGCGGCTTCGGGCTGCGGGTGCACGCCGACAACGCCCCCGCCCGAGCCTTCTACGCCCGCCTCGGTCTGGTGGAGCTGGAGCGCACCGACGGGTCGGCGTACGACGACGGCTGGCCCGACTGCCGCCTCGCCTGGCCCGGGCACGAGCCGCTGCGCTACTGGCGCTCGACGATCGACGAGGTCGACGCCGAGCTCGCGGTGCTGCTGGCCCGCCGCTTCGCGCTCGCCGGAGCCGTGCAGGACCTCAAGGCCGCGACGATCGGCGCCGGCGGCGAGGCCGCCCGCGATGCCCGCCGCGAGGCCGAGATCGTGGACCGCATGGCCACCCTCGCCCCCTCCCTCGACCGGACCCACCTCGAGCGCGTCATGCGCGTCGTCCTCGAGGAGGGCCTCACCGCCTGGGAGCGCACCCACCCCTGACCACTCGGGGCCGGTGGTCGAGCCTGTCGAGACCGGGCTGTCGGTCGAGCCTGTCGAGACCTCGTACGCCGCTCACCCACCCGCGTTCTCCGGGTGGTCGAGGAGGTCGCGCAGCGACCGTCTCGAGACCCCCGCCGCCCGACCAGTGAAGTTCTCCACAGATCATAGAACACGCGTTCGATTGTCAGTGGCACGGCATAGAATCAGTCCATGGAGCCCAGCCCCTACCTCCCCGAGCGCCAGGTCCTCGACGTGCTCGTCGCGCCGGCCGAGCACGCCCAGCAGCTGC
>NZ_JOJN01000021.1 GCF_000720335.1 Nocardioides aequoreus
CCAGCTGCTGCAGCTCGGTGTACTGCGGACCCATCCGCGCGCGGGTCTTGATCCACTCCGGCTTGCGCTCGATCGGGGTCTCGGCGTTGCGGGCCTCCAACCGCAGCAGCCTGCGACCCGCGGGCTCGACGCTCACCGGTCGGCTCCCGTGACGGTGCGCACGGCCTGCTGCCAGCCGGCGTACAGGCTCTCGCGCTGGTCCTCCGACATGGTGGGCTCGAAGACCCGCTCGGCCTCCCAGCGCGCGGCCAGGTCCTCCAGCCGCCACAGGCCGCCCGCGACCCCGGCGACGTGGGCGACGCCGAGCGCGGTCTGCTCGAGCTGGCGCGGCCGCAGCACCGGGACGCCGAGGATGTCGGCCTGGAACTGGCAGAGCAGCTCGTTGGTCGTGGCGCCGCCGTCGACGCGCAGCTCGGGCACGTCGTAGCCGCCGGCACGGAAGGCCTCGACGTTGTCGCGGGTCTGGTAGGCCATCGCCTCCAGCCCGGCGCGCACGACGTGGGCCCGGCTGCTCTCCAGCGTCAGCCCCACGATGCTCGCCGCCGCGTCGCGCGCCCAGTGCGGGGCGCAGATGCCCGCGAAGGCCGGCACCAGGTAGACGCCGCCGTTGTCGGGCACCGAGGCGGCGACCTGCTCGCTGCGCTCGCCGTCGGCCAGCACGCCGAGCTTCTCGCGCAGCCACTGCAGCGTCTGGCCGCTGTGGAAGACGACGCCCTCGGCCTCGTAGTCGGTGCGCCCCGCGAGCGTCCAGCCCACGCTGGCGGTGAGACCGTCGAGCACGGCGGGCGCGGCACCGGAGTTGGCCGTCAGCACCCCCGCGGTGCCGAAGGTGTTCTTGACGGTGCCGGGCTCCAGGCAGCCCTGGCCGAACATGCCCGACATCTGGTCGCCCATCACGGCTGCGAGCGGGAACGCCGCGGTGCCGGGCAGGCCGACCTCGGCGGGCCGCACCTCGCCGAAGTCGCCGTCGGAGGGCAGCACCTGCGGCAGCAGCGACAGGGGGACGCCGGTCGCCTCGCAGAGCGTGGCGTCCCAGGTGAGGTCGGCGAGCGAGAAGAGCGCGGTGCGCGAGGCCTCGCTCGGGTCGGTGGCGTGCGTGCGACCTCCGGTGAGGTTCCACACCAGCCAGGTGTCGAGCGTGCCGAAGGCGAGCTCGCCGCGCTCGGCACGCTCGCGGACGCCAGGGACGTGCTCGAGGATCCACGCCGCCTTCGCGGCGCTGAAGAACGAGTCGTTGAAGAGGCCGGTGCGCTCGCGGAAGACGGGGTCGAGGCCCTCGTCGCGCCAGCGCCGCACGATGTCGTCGGTCTGCTTCGACATCCACATCAGGGCGTGGTGCACGGGCTCGCCGGTGCGGCGGTCCCACAGCAGGCAGGTCTCGCGGGAGGTGGTGACGCCGGCGCCCGCGACTTCGTCGGTGGTGAGGCCCGCCGTGCGCAGCGCCTCCTCCAGCGAGTCGCGCAGGCCGCGCCACAGGTGCCATGGGTCGAGCTCGACCCAGCCGCGCTGGGGGTGGAGGGGCTCGGTCGGGCGGCGCGCCTCGGCGACGACCTCGCCGTCGTCGCCGACGAGGACCACCCGCGCGCTCGTCGACCCGAGGTCGAGCGCCACGGCCACCCGACGACTCACGGCCCGGCCTCCACCGGCTGGTCCTGCACCGCCGGCTGCCGACCCGGCACGGCGAGGCGCTCGAGCCAGGTGCGGTACTCCGCGACCTCGCGCTCGACGCGGGCGTCGTCCCAGCCCTCGCTGCGGGCCAGCACCGAGACGATGTCGTCGAGCGACTCCAGCCCGTGGCCGGGCTCGAAGGCGAGCAGCACCCGCCGCGCGAGCACGTCGGTCAGGGTGCGCGCGAGCTCGCGCCGCATCGTGAAGGTCAGCTCGACGGCCAGGGCACCGGTCGACTCGTGCACCACGCGCAGCGCGTCGGCGTCATCGCCCGCGGAGGCGACCACGTCGACCGCGCGACCGCCGTAGAGGGCCAGCAGCCGGTCGGCGCTGCGTGTGGAGAGACCCCGCTCGAGGAGGAACCGGCGCGCCACCTCGAGGTCGCCGACGACACCGGGCAGGGGCAGGTGGGCGGTGACGCAACGCGGGGCCTTGCGCCCGAGCCGGCGGAAGACGTCGTCGACGGCGTCCTCGGCGAGCTGGCGGTAGGTGGTGAGCTTGCCGCCCACCACCGTGACCAGGCCCTCGAGGTCGGGGGCGTGGTCGTGGAGCACGTGGCTGCGCGGCACCTCCCACTCGTCGACGTCGGGCGCGTAGGGCAGCGGCCGCACGCCGGAGTAGGTGAAGAGCACCTTCTCCGGGGTCAGGTCGGCGCCCGGCACCAGCGCGTTGACCTCGTCGAGCAGGTAGCGCATCTCCTCGGCGTCGCAGCGCGCCTCGCCGGGGTCCTCGTCGAAGCGGAGGTCGGTGGTGCCGATCAGGTAGCGCCCCATCCACGGGATCACCAGGACGAGGCGACCATCGGTCTTGGACTCGTAGTAGACGACGTCGTCGGGGGCGCCCGGGAAGGGGTCGACGACGAGGTGGCTGCCCTTGGTGCCGCCGTTGAGGCGGGGCTGCTCGGGGGCGCCGCGCCGGAAGATCCGGTCGATCCACGGACCCGCGACGTTGAGGACGACGCAAGCGTGGGCCTCGTGCATCGTGCCGGTCGTGGTGTCGCGGTAGCGGACCCCCACCACGCGCGAGCCCTCGAGCAGCGGCTCCTCGACCCGCGCCTTGGTGCGGATCTCCGCGCCGGCGCCCACGGCCTCGAGCGCCACCTCGACGCACAGGCGCTCGGCGTACTCGACCTGCCCGTCGGTGAAGACCACGCCGCCGCCGAGACCGTGCTGGTCGATGCCGCGGAAGCGGCGCAGCAGCGCGTCGCGCCGCAGCACCTCGTGGCGCCCGGTGCGCTTGTCGAAGGAGAGCGCGTCGTAGGCCACCATGCCGAGCCGGATCAGCCACGCCGGGCGCCGGTTGTGCGCGTAGAAGGGCATGATCAGCCGCTTCGGCCGGACCAGGTGGGGCGCCAGGCGGAAGAGCCGCTCGCGCTCGCGCAGCGACTCGCGCACCAGTGCGAAGTCGCGGTGCTCGAGGTAGCGCAGTCCCCCGTGCACGAGGCGGCCCGACCAGGCGGACACCCCGCTGCACACGTCGTCCTGCTCGAGCAGCAGCACCCGCAGCCCCCGGGACGCCGCGTCGCGCGCGACCCCTAGACCGTTGATGCCGGCTCCGACCACGATGAGGTCATGAGGCACCCTCGACTCCGTCACCCGCGGCTCCCGTCGGCTTGGCGCGCATATCTATTCGTAACGCGCATCACAATGTAGAGTGTCCGCCGTCACACCAACGCTGTCAACCGCCCGCCCCACCCGAGGAGCCCCGTGCCGGACCAGGAACAGACGCGGCTGATGATCAAGGTCGCGCGGCTCTACCACACCCACGACATGCGGCAGACCGACATCGCCAAGCGGCTGCACATCTCGCAGTCGAGGGTCTCGCGGCTGCTCACGCAGGCCGAGGAGGTCGGCCTGGTCCGCACCGTGGTCGCGGTGCCGGCCCACATCCACGCCGAGCTCGAGGAGGCCGTGGAGGCGGCGTACCCCGTCAGCGAGGTGCACGTGGTCGACGTCGTGAGCGACGACGAGTCCGAGCTCGGTCACGACCTGGCACACGCCATGGCGATGCTGCTGGCCGAGGTGACCTTCGAGGCCGCCACCGTCGGCTTCACCTCGTGGAGCCGCACGCTGCGCACGATGGTCGACCAGATGCAGCCGCTGCGCACCCGCACCCAGCAGGTGGTCGAGCTGCTCGGCGACCTCGGTCCGCCGCTGCTCCAGCACGACGCCGCCCGCTCCACCCAGCGGCTCGCCACGCTGGCGGGCGCGGAGGCGGTCTTCCTGCGCCTGCCCGGCGTCGTGCCCAGCGTCGAGATCCGTGACCTGCTGGTCAGCCGCGACGTCTACGCCCGCGAGGCGCTCGCCCTGCTCGACGGCATCGACCTCGCGCTCGTCGGCATCGGCGCCTGCGAGGTCGACCCGACGCTGCGCTCTGGCGACAACTTCTTCACCCACGAGCAGTTCGCCCAGATGCGCGAGCGCGGGGCGGTCGGCGAGGTGTGCCTGCACTTCATCGACGCCGACGGCGAGCCCATCGAGGGCGAGCTCGACGACCTCGTCATCGGCGTCACCCGCGACCAGCTGCGCGCCGCCGGACGCCGGTGGGCCGTCGCCGGCGGCGTCCGCAAGCGCGAGGCGGTGCGGGCGGCGGTCAAGGGCGGCTGGGTCGACACGCTGGTGACCGACGCCGCCACGGCCGAGTACCTGCTCGCCTGAGGGGTCGACCCCCCTGGCTACCAGGGGCTCTCGACGCGCTGTCGCACCGAGGCCAGGAACGCCGCGCCGGTCGCGCCGTCGAGGGCGCGGTGGTCGCAGGTCAGCGTGAGCTCGGCGATCGGCCGCCACTGCGGGTCGCCATCGTTCCACACCTGCCGCTGCCGCGTGCTGCCCACGGCGAGGATGGCGACCTGGGGCACGTTGAGGATCGCGTCGAAGCGGTCGATGCCCATCATGCCGAGGTTGGAGACGGTGAAGCTGCCCCCGGTCACGTCGGCCATGCCCAGCGCGCCCTCGCGCGCCCGGGTGGCGACGTCGCGGCGCCGCTCGGCCACGCCCGCGAGGCCGAGCGCGTCGGCGCCGTGCACGACCGGCACCATCAGGCCGGCGTCGGTGGCCACCGCGAGGCCGAGGTTGATCTCGTCGAGCAGCGTCACGGACTCCTCGCCGTAGTGCGCGTTGACGCCCGGGTGCTCCCGCAGCGACTCGGCGCAGGCCACCAGGAGCACGTCGGTCACGGTCGCGCCCGGCTGGTGCTCCTTGACCTCCAGCGCCCGGGTCATGTCGACCTCGACGCCGAGGTGGAAGACGGGCGCCTCCCAGGCAGTGACCATGCGGCGCGCCGCCGTGCGGCGGATGCCCTTGAGCGGGACGACGGTCACGCGCCCACGCCCAGCTGCGCCGTACGACCGGCGCAGCCGTAGAGCTCCATCTTCTCGACCGTCGCCCGGACCATGCGCTCGCGACCCTCGGCCATCGCCTCCTCGAGCTGGCGGTCGCCGTTGGACCACACCGCCTCGATGCCGGACCGGAAGGCGTGGCGCAGGTCGGTGTCGGCGTTGAACTTGTGCACGCCGGCGGCGGTCGCCGCGCGCACCTCGTCCTCGGGCACGCCGGAGGCGCCGTGGAGCACCAGCGGGATGCCGGTGACGGCCTTGATCTCCTCGATGCGCTGGATGTCGAGCGGCTGCGGCGACGCCAGCGGCACGCCGTGCACGATCCCGACCGAGATGGCCAGGAAGTCGACGCCGGTCTCGGCCACGAAGCGCTCGGCCTGCGCGACGTCGGTGTAGTACGACGCCCAGTCGACCTCCTCGTCGGCGTCCGGGATCTTGCCGAGCTCGGCCTCGACCGGGATGCCGAAGGCGTGGGCGACCTCCACGACCTTGCGGGTGCTGGCGATGTTGTCCTCGAAGGGCAGGTGGGCGCCGTCGTACATGATCGAGTCGAAGCCCAGCTGGATCGCCTCGAAGACCTCCTCCCACGGACCGTGGTCGAGGTGGATCACGTAGTCCGCCTCCGACTCCTCGGCGATGCGCTTGGTCATCTCGTAGGCCTTGCGCAGGCCGAGGTGCGGGACGATCGCACGACCGACCTGGAGGAAGACCGGCGCGTGCGCCTTCTCCGCGGCCAGGACGAGCGCCTCGGTGGTCTCGGGGTTGTGCATGTTGAAGGCCCCGACGGCGTAGCCGCCGTTGCTGGCGGCCTCGATCAGGTGGCGAGGGTCGACCTTGCCCATGGTGGTGCTCCTTGCTGCGAGAGGTGCTGCGAGAGGGGGATCAGTCGGTGGTCTCGATGTAGGCCACGACGGTGCGGACCTCGACGGTCTCGCCCTCGGGCACGACGATCTCGACGATGGTGCCGTCGGCGGGGGCCTCGAGGGTCTCCTCGACCTTCTCGGCCTCGACCTCGGCGATGGGGTCGTCCTCGGCGACGGTGTCGCCGACGCCCTTGAGCCAGCTGGTGATGGTGCCCTCGCTCATGCCCATGCCCCACTGGGGCAGCAGGACCTCGATCTTGGCCATCGTTCGTCTCTCCTTCGTGTGTCGGTCTGGGGGTGTGCCGCGGTCAGCGGGGCGCCTGGGTCGAGAGCGCGTCGTCGACGCCCTCGGGGGTGGGCGGCACCGAGACCCGCTCGCCGGTGACGCGGCGTACGGCGTCGCCGATGTAGCTGCGGTTGGGGTAGAGCTGCTTCTCCAGCGCGGGGCTGAAGGGGATCTGCGTGTCGGGGGTGGTGACGCGCACGATCGGCGCGAGCAGGGACCCGAAGGCCTCCTCCGCGACGATGGCCGAGATCTCGGCGGCGGCCGAGCAGGTGCGGTGGGCCGGGTCGGCGACCACGAGGCGGCCGGTGCGGGAGACGGACTCCACGATCGCGGCGGTGTCGAGCGGCACCAGCGTGCGGGGGTCGATCACCTCGACCGAGATGCCCTCCTCGGCCAGCTGCTCGGCGGCGGCGACCGCCTCGGGCACCGCGCTGGAGATCGCCACGACGGTGACGTCGGTGCCCTCGCGCACGGTGCGCGCCTGGCCGAAGGGGATCGAGTACTCCTCCTCGGGCACCTCGCCCTTGCTCCCCCACAGCGTGCAGGCCTCGAAGGTCAGCACCGGGTCGTCGGTGTCGACCGCCGTGCGCAGCAGGCCCTTGGCGTCGTACGGGCTCGAGGGCACCACGATCTTCAGGCCCGGCACGTTCATGAACATCGGGTAGGGGCGGTCGGAGTGGTGCGCACCGGTGTTGAGGCCGTAGAACATCGCCGAGCGGAAGACGACCGGCAGCGACGCCTGGCCCCCGAACATGTAGCGGTTCTTGGCCGCCTGGTTCACGAACTGGTCCATCGCCATGTAGAGGAAGCTCGAGTACGACAGGTCGACGATCGGCCGCAGCCCCGTCATCGCCGCGCCGATCGCGGCCCCGACGATGACCTCCTCGGAGATCGGGGTGTTGCGGATCCGGTTGCTGCCGAACATCTGCAGGAAGTCGCCCTTGTCGGCGCGCGACTTCCCCGAGCCGCCCGTGGTGCCGTAGACGTTGGCCTCCACGTCCTCGCCGATGATGACGACGCGCTCGTCGGCCTCCATCGCCTCGCGCTGGGCGGCGCCGATGGCGCCGAGGTAGCTCATCACGGTCACGACGTGACTCCGATCGGCTCGGTGTAGAGGTCGCGGAAGGCGACCTCGGGGTCGGGGAAGGGGCTGTCCTGGGAGAACTGGAAGGCCTGCTCGACCTCGTCGAGGACCTCGGCCTCCAGCGCGTCCATCTCCTCGTCGGTGGCCACGCCGGTCTCGACGAGGTGCCGCCGGAAGAGCACGATCGGGTCACGCTCGAGCCACTGGGTGCGCTCGTCGGCGTTGCGGTAGTCGGTGCCCAGGCGCAGGCCCTCGGAGTGCTCGTTGTAGCGGTAGGTGACCACCTCGACCAGGGTCGGGCCGTCCCCGGCGCGAGCCCGCTCCACCGCGGTCGAGACGGCGTCGTAGACCGCCATCGCGTCCTGGCCGTCCTCGACACGGACCCCGGGCATCCCGAAGCCGGCCGCACGGTCGGCGATGACGCCGGAGGTGACCGTGTGCGCGGGCGTCGACAGCGCGTACTGGTTGTTCTCGCACAGGAAGACCACCGGCAGCTGCCAGACGCCCGCGAGGTTCATCGCCTCGTAGAGGCAGCCCTGGTTGGCCGCGCCGTCGCCGAAGAAGGCGAGCGAGACCTTGCCGTTGCCCAGCACCTTGCTCGAGAGCGCGGCGCCGGTGGCGATCGGGATCGAGGACCCGACGATGCCGGACTCGCCGAGGCTGCCCACCGCGAAGTCGGCGAGGTGCAGCGAGCCGCCCTTGCCGCCGCAGACGCCACCGGACTTGCCGACCAGCTCGGCCATGAGCGGGCCGAGGGGCGAGCCCTTGCCGATCGGGTGGCCGTGGCTGCGGTGGTTGCCGCTCATGTAGTCGTCGTCGCCGAGCGCCATGCACGCGCCGACGACCTGGGCCTCCTGCCCGATGCTCGTGTGCACCGTGCCGGGGATCTGCCCCCGCTTGACCATCTTGGAGGCGCGCTCGTCGAAGCGGCGGATGCGCACCATGCGGCGCTGCATCTCCAGCAGCTCCTCGTTCGTCAGACTCATCGTTCCCTCACTTGAATACGTATTCAGAGTGTGCAAGTTCATGCTACGTGACCGCGAGCACACCCGGCAAGAGCCGCGTGACCCCTCGGCCGACCTAGTCGTCCCGGTGTCCGCGCACCTCCGGCCAGAGCTCGCCGAGACCGCGCAGGACGTGGGTGGGCTGCCGCTCGGCGGCCACCTCCTGCAGCATCGAGGTGCTGGTCTCGCCGGTGAGCACGAGCGCCGAGTCGACGCCGGCGTCGAGCGCCATCGCGATGTCGGTGTAGAGCCGGTCGCCGACCATCAGGCACTCCGAGGCGGGCAGCCCGAGCACCCGCAGCGCGGCGTGCAGCATCACCGGCGACGGCTTGCCGACGTTGACCTCGCAGGTCGCCCCGGTGCTGGCCTCGATCGCCGCGACGATCGCGGCGGCGTCCGGCTCCCCCCGACCGCCCGGCATCGGGCAGTAGGCGTCGGGGTTGGTCGTGACCAGCCGGGCGCGCCCGTGCTGCCAGATGGCGTCGAAGGCGACCTGCAGCTTGGCGTAGTCGAAGCCGCGGTCGTAGCTGGCCACCACGACGTCGACCTCGGAGGCCTTCGTGGTGGTGCGGATGCCGGCCTCGACGACCGCGCGCTGCAGCGGCGGCTCGCCGATCACGAAGACCGAGGCGCCGGGCGCCTCGCGGCGCAGCCAGTCGACCATCGTCACCACGGGGTTGACCACGTGGCTCGGCGCGGTGGGGAGGCCGAGGCGGGTGAGCTTCTCGGCGTACATGCGAGGGTCGCGGGTCGGGTTGTTGGAGAGGAAGAGCGTCTGGCGCCCCGCCTCCCGCAGCCGGGTGATCACCTCGCCGGCCCCGGGGAGCAGCTCGTCGCCGAGGTAGACGGTGCCGTCGAGGTCGAGCAGGTAGCCCTCGTAGAGCCGCGGCGGCGCGGCGGTGCAGGTGCTCACGAGGTCACCGCCGCGAGCCGGGCGAAGAGCTCCCGGTTGGCCGGGTAGACGTCGCGGTAGACCTGGTAGAGCCGGTCGTAGGTCGGCACCCGCCCGTCGTCGGGCTCGTAGGCGCAGGCCGTGCCGCTCATCGCCTCGGCAGCGGCCGACACGCTCTCGTGGACGCCGGCGGCGGTGGCCGCCAGCATGCCGCTGCCGAGGCAGGTGCTCTCCGGCTCGCGCACGACGGTGACCCGGCGCTGCATGACGTCGGCGATGATCTGGCACCACACCGCGCTGCGCGACCCGCCCCCCAGCACGATGACGTCGGTGACCGGCTCGCCCAGCGCGTGCTCCGCGCCGTCGGTGAGCATCCGCTGCTCGAAGGCGATCCCCTCCAGGAGCGCGCGGTAGACGTGCGACTTGCCGTGCACGCCGGTGAGCCCGAGCAGGATGCCGCGGGCGTGGTGGTCCCAGTACGGCGTCAGCGCACCCGCCCAGTAGGGCAGGGCCAGC
Source organism: Nocardioides aequoreus (assembly GCF_000720335.1). Lineage (GTDB taxonomy): Bacteria > Actinomycetota > Actinomycetes > Propionibacteriales > Nocardioidaceae > Marmoricola > Marmoricola aequoreus. Next base: position 9,648 of record NZ_JOJN01000021.1, read on the forward strand.
AGGCCCTCCGACCCCGGGGGCAGCTGTGCGGCCGCCGTCTCGAGCACCTGCTCGGGAGTGAGGTCGAGGCCGAGCGCGCGGGTGTCGACGCCAGAGAACTTCTCCACGAACCAGTTGAGGTTGAAGGTGCCGCCGCCCAGGAAGGTCTCCAGGGTGTAGGCGCCCGGGACCGCGGCCGCGAGCGTGCGGTACTCCCGGCCGTAGGAGTAGGTCTCGCTGAAGGTGCCCGAGACGATCCCCGAGCCGAGGTTGAGGTAGGCGCGGCCGGGCGTGACCGCCCCGGTGCCGAGCTGGGCCGACTGGCCGTCACCCACTCCCGCGACCACGAGCAGGCCGGGAGGCAGGCCCAGCTGGGTGCAGACGTCGTCGCGCGCGGTGCCGAGCACGCTGCCGGGCGCCCGCAGCTCGCTGAGCCGGGACCGGTCGAGCCCCACGGCGCGGAGCAGGTCGTCGCTGTAGTCGAAGGTGGCCATGTCGACCAGGCCCATCGGGTCGGCGCTGGCCCACGACGTCGTCCACTCACCGGTCAGCCGGTGCACCAGGAAGCCCGCGACGTCGACCACCTTGCCGACGCGGTCGAGAGTCTCCGGCTCGTGCTCGGCCAGCCACAGCAGCTTGTACCAGGCGGGCGTCGGGTTCGGCGGCTTGCCGGTGATCCGGTGCACCTCCTCGGTGCCGTGCTTCTCGACCTCGGCCGTGGCGCGGGTGTCGAGCCACAGCATCGCAGGCCGCAGCGGCTTGCCCGCGGCGTCGAGGCAGACGAACGACTCGCGCTGGTGGGTGATGCAGATGGCCGCGATCCGCGAGGTGTCGACGGTCTGCACGGCGCGCCGCACGGCGGCCGAGGTGGCGCTCCACCAGTCCTCGGCGTTCTGCTCCCCCCAGCCCGGCCGGGGCTGGAGCGTCTCGAAGGTGCTGCGCGCCTCCGACAGCGCCCGCCCGTCGCTGCTCCACACGACGGCCTTCGCCGCGGTGGTCGAGCAGTCGACGCCGATCACGTAGTCGAGCGTCATCGACCCCCACCTCCCACCAGCTGGTCGTCGGTCACGGCGGCGACGCGCTCGAGGACCTCCTGCACGTCGGCGTCGGTCCACCACCCCAGCAGCGTCAGCAGGTCGACGACGGTGAAGCGGTTGCGCATCAGGGCGCAGTGGCTGACCGCCCACCGCGCGAGCTCGGGACCGACCACGGGATCGAGGTCGGCGAAGGTCGCGGCGGCGCCGGCGTCGCGCAGGCTGGCGGCGATCTCGGCACTCGGGCGGACCAGCGCGCGCAGCTCGGGCTCGTGGTCGGACCAGGTCGCCAGGAGGGCGTCGACCTCCTCACGGCGCTCGCGGACGACGTCGAGCTTGGCGCCGTAGTCGCGCCAGCACTCCTGCGCCACCTGACCGCCGCCCATGGCGCCGAAGGCCGCGAAGACCCGCGCCCTGGCGGCGTCCTCGTCGAGCAGGTCGGCGCGCAGGCGGGGCGCGGACGGCGCGGCCGCCAACCGGTCGAGCAGCAGCTCCCACGTCGCGGCGGCGACCACCGCGGCGACGCCGACCTGCGCGCCGTGCAGGCCCATCGGCAGCCCGTGCTCGGCGTGGTGCAGGTCGCACATGTGGCTGACCAGGTGCTCCATGCCGGAGAGGGTCGCGGTCGTGCCGGCGACGCCGGTGACGATGCCGCGCACGGCCAGCGCCCGGGTGAGCTGCTCGACCGAGGCGGCGTCGCCGCGGCGTACCCCGGCGGCCCAGTCGGCGAAGCCCTCGCCCACGGTCTCCAGCAGCCGGATCGGCGCGGGGTGGAAGCGCTGCTCGGTGCCGACCAGCGACGCCAGCCGCCAGTCGGCCGGCGCGGTGAGCATCGAGGTCATCTCGCCGTAGCCGGCGCGGTTCATCCGCGCGGGGGCCTCGGCCACGGTGCCCGCGTCGGCGAGCAACCCGTCGGGCCAGCGCGAGGGGACGGTGCGCTTGACGCCGTCGCGCAGCACCACCGAGACGTCGTCGGTGTAGCCGTCGACCGAGGCCGCGGTCTGCACGGTGACCAGCACCGGCGACCAGTCGCCCTCCGCGACCGTGGCGGTCTTGCCGATGTCGCTGATGGTGCCGCCCCCGAGCGCCACCACCACGTCGGCGCCGTACGCCGCCCGGCGCGCGGTGGCCACGACGTCCTCGGAGACGTGCAGCTCGGGGTGGCCGTCGTCGAGCACCACCCGGGTCACCTCGAAGCGCTCCGCCAGCACGCGCTCGGCCAGGTCCTTGACGTCCTCCCCGTCACGGGTGAGGCGCACGGGGTCGACAAGCAGCACCAGCCGGCGTCCGGCGTCCGGTGGCAGCAGGTCCTCCACGACGTCGCCGAGGCGCTCGAGCGTCGCCGGGCCGATGACGACCGCGCGGAGCAGGCAGGGCGCCAGCTCTCCGTCGGGGTCGGCCTCCGCGAGCATCGACCGGACCCGGTCGAGGTCCTGGGCGGCGGCGGGTGACATGGGGGCTCCTGGTGCGGGCGCGGGAGGGACGGACGGACCGGCGGTGGTCAGTGTTGGGAGATCCGAGCCCGGGCGCCGCGGTCGGTGAGGACGGCCACGATGATCGCGGCGCCGATGACGACCGGCTGCAGGTTGGGCGAGACGTTGAGCAGCGACATGCCGTTGTTGAGCACACCGATGATGAGCAGCCCGATGAAGGTGTTGAGCATGCTGCCGGAGCCACCGGACAGGCTCGCGCCGCCGATGACGACGACCGCGATCACGTTGAGGAGGTCGGCGGTGCCGGCAGTGGGCTGGGCGGAGTCGAGCCGTGAGCCGACGATCATGCCCGCCACCGCGGCCAGGGCGCCCGCGATCATGTAGACCCCGATCTTCATCCGGGTCACGTTCAGCCCCGACAGCCGCGCGACCTCGGCGTTGCCACCCACGGCGTACAGCGCGCGGCCGCTGGGTCGGAAGTTGAGCCAGAAGGCGGCCACGACGAAGACGGCGATCATGATCCACGCCTGGATCGGGAGGCCGAGGAAGTCGTTGCTGGTGATCGCGAGGTACCAGTCGGGGAAGCCGGTGATGGGGTTGCCGTTGGTGATGTAGAGCGCGAGGCCCGCGGCCGCCGACATCGTGGCGAGCGTGGCAACGAAGGGCTGGATCTTTCCGTAGGTCGACAGCACGCCGTTGACCAGACCCACCAGCAGGCCGACCACGAGTGCCGCGACGAGTGCCCAGGCGAAGGGCACCGAGTGCTCGCGGTAGAGCCAGGCCGAGGTCATCAGGGAGAGCGCCAGGGTCGAGCCGACCGAGAGGTCGATGCCCCCGATGAGGATGACCAGGGCGGCACCCACCGCCATGATGCCGATGTCGGAGTTCTGGCTCAGGATGTTGGTGAGGTTCTGCTGGGTCAGGAAGTACGGCGACATGAAGCTCAGCACCACCATGACGGCAACCAGGCCCAGCAGGGGGCCGGGGATGGCGCGGAAGGCGGTGGCGAGCACGCCGCCGGCCGACCGGCGGTCGTCACCGTCGCCGCCCGGCGTGGCCGATCCCGTGCGTGCTTGCTCCGTGGGTGCTGACATGCCTGGGGACTCCTGGGACTCGATCGCGGACATCGCGTTACCTGCTTCCTGCCTGGCCGGCCGGCACGGCCAGCTCGATGACGCGCTCGGGGGTGGCCTCCTCGCGCGTCAGCACTCCTTGCTGGCGGCCGCCTGCCATGACCATCACGCGGTGGGCCAGCCCCAGCACCTCCTCCAGCTCGGAGGAGACGACGATGACGGCCATGCCCTGCTCGGCGAGCGAGCGGATGACCTCGTAGATCGCCATCTTGGCGCCGACGTCGACCCCGCGGGTCGGCTCGTCGATGATGAGGACCTTGGGGTCCTTCAGCAGCCACTTGCCGATGAGGACCTTCTGCTGGTTGCCGCCCGACAGCGACCTGACCGGCTTGGACATGTCACCCCGGATGTCGAGGCGCTCGCGCTGCTGCATGCTGAGGTGGCGCAGCCGGCGTCGGGTGATCACGCCGTGGCGCGCCAGTCGCTTCTCCCACGGCAGCGCGAGGTTCTCCGCCGACGAGCGGTCGAGGTGGAGGCCCTGACCCTTGCGGTCCTCGGGCACCATCACCACGCCGTGCGCGATCGCCTCGGCCGGCCCGTTGCCCTTGAGGCGACGGCCCTCGACCAGCACCTCGCCTGCGTCGGCCCGGTCGGCCCCGGCAATGGCACGCACCACCTCGGTGCGACCGGCGCCGACGAGCCCGGCGATGCCGAGCACCTCGCCTGCCGCGACGGTGAGGTCGATGTCGGCGAAGACCCCGGTGCGACCCAGGCCCCGCACCTCGAGCACGACGTCGTCGCGGCTCGGGCTCGGCGCCACGTGCTCGTAGGTGAACTCCCGGCCCACCATCGCGTTGACGAGGGCCTCGCGGCGGACCTCCCCGGCCTGCCACGCCGCGACGCGGCTGCCGTCGCGCAGGCACACGATCTCGTCGGAGACCTCGAGCACCTCGTCGAGGCGGTGGGAGATGTAGACGACGCCGGTGCCGCGCTCGCGCAGCGCCCGGATCCGCTCCAGCACCTGGGCGGTCTCGGCCTCGCCGAGCGAAGCCGACGGCTCGTCGAAGATGACGTAGCGCGGCTTCTTGCTGAGCGCCTTGGCGATCTCGATCTCCTGCTGCTTGGCCATCGAGAGGCCCTGCACCTTGCGACGCGGGTCCAGGTCGACGCCCAGGCTCTCCAGCAGCTCGCGGGCCTCGGCGTTCATCCGGGCCCGGTCGAGCCGCCCGGCCCGCGTGGGCAGCTGGCCGAGGAAGATGTTCTCCGCCACCGTGAGGCCCGGCAGCAGCCGGATCTCCTGGTGGATCAGCACCACCCCGGCGTCCAGGGCGTCGCTGGGCGACCCGGGCGCGTAGGGCTGGCCGTCGAGCGTCATCGAGCCCGAGTCGGGCCGGTTGACCCCGGTGATCAGGGAGCTCAGCGTCGACTTGCCGGCGCCGTTCTCGCCGATGAGGCCGACGACTGAGGCGGCCGGGACGTCGAAGTCGACCGACTTCAGGACCGTCACGCCGCTGTAGCTCTTGACCAGCTGGCGGCACTGCAGGCCGGTGGCCGTGGTGTCGGCGCTCATGCGGGCTCCTCCGGGGATCGATCGGGGTGGTGCCCCGGGCCGACCCCTCGGGGGGAGGAGCCGGCCCGGGAGTTCGCGGCTACTTGAAGGACTGCGCGTCGGGCCCGTAGAAGTCCTCGACCTTGTTGTCGGCGACGGTCTCCTTGTTGATCAGCACCGTGTCCTGGTACTGCTCGGCCGGGATGTCGTCACCCTCGCCCTCCATCAGCGCGATGGCGTTCTGCACCGCGATCTGGCCCATCTTGAAGGGCTGCTGGGCCATCGTGGCCTGCGTCAGGCCGCTCTCGACGGCGTCGAACATCGTCGGGAAGCCGTCGATGCCGACCGAGAAGATCTCCTTGTTGGCCTCGCGGGCCGCCTTGGAGGCCCCCATCGACATCGCGTCGCTCTCGCCGAAGACCGCGTCGAGGTCGGGGTTGGCGGTCAGGATGTTCTGCGTCGCCTTGAAGGCCTCGGTCTCGTCCCAGTTGGCGGTCTCCTCGGCCACGACCTCGATGTCGGGGTTCTCGTCGAGCGCCTTCTCGCAGCCCTCGGTGCGCTGGATCTCCGCGGTGGAGCCGAGCACGCCGTGCAGGATCGCGAGCTTGCCCTCCCCGCCGATCTGGTCGAACATCCACGTGCACAGCTCGTAGGCGGCCTTCACGCTGTCGGTCGCGATGTAGGTCGCGAGCTCGCCCTCGCCCTCCTCGGGGCGCTGGTCGACCGCGATCACGGGGATGTCGGCCTGGTTGGCGGCGCGCACGCCGGCGGCGGCGGCGGTGGAGTCCTGCGAGGTGAAGATCAGCGAGCCGACCTGCTGGGTGATCAGGTCGTTGACCTGCTTGATCTGCGCGTTGGAGTCGTTGTTGGCCGAGACGATCTTGACGTCGTAGCCCTGCTTCTCGGCCTCGGCCTCGATGCCGGCGACCTCGGCGACGTAGAAGAGCGACTTCTGGTCGGCCACGGAGACGCCGATGGTCTTCTTGCCCGAGTCACCGCCCCCACCGTCCGCGGAGGAGCCGCAGGCGGTGAGGCCGGCGGCAGCCAGGGTCAGGGTGGCCGCGGCGGCTGCGGTGCGCAGGGCGTGGGAGCGAGTCATGGGCGATCTCCTGGACGTGGCGCTCGGGGCGCCGTGGATAAATATTCAGGTATCCAATGAGGATGCACCCATCATGTGGTCGGCGTCACAGCCGCGTCAAGACCCCGCGGGAAGTTCGTGCCTCGGGACGCCGCGGCGGCTGGTGGGAGCACAGCGAAGCCCCGGCAGCCAGGATCCAACCTGACTGCCGGGGCGTCGTATCAAGGCCTCCGGCACCCGTACGACGTCGAGCCGCCCGGCGGCACCGGCCGACCTCGTCCTGAGGTCCAGCGGAGTCCCTCGCTCGCGCCGGGGCCGGTGCGCCTACACCGACCGCGCGATCCTGGACTGTCGGGCCCGACGGTCGTCGGCGACACGGTGGCCCTGCAGGCGCGCGGTCCTCACCCCTCGACGTCGTCCCCCGAGACCAGCTCGATGCCCCGCCGCAGCATCAGCTCGCCCATCGGGGTCTGCTGCCAGTCGAGCTCCTCGAGGCGGGGACGGCGCGGGTCGCTCGTCCGGGCTCCTCCGGGACTGCGGTGGTCGACGGACCGCGCGGCTCAGAGGTCACGGTGGACCTCCGTCGGCTCCTCGCGGGGGGTGCGGGCGATGTTGCGGATCGCCAGGGCGAGACCGCCCCACAGCACCAGCATGGCGATGGCCATCATCACGATCGCGGACGTGCTCATCGCGAGACCTCCTCGGGGGGTGCTGAGAGGTCGACGGTACGCCGCCACGGGAGCCGGGCGAGCACGAGCGCGACCACGACCACCAGGACGGCCGAGCCCCACCCGATCGAGTTGATCAGCCACGTGGGGTAGCCGCCGTACGGCTCGGCGAGCACCGCTCGGAGCTCGTCGATCAGCACGTAGACGAGCGCGGCCGGGGTGACCACGCCCACCAGGACGAGCCACCAGCTGCCGAGCCGCAGCGAGCCCGTGCGGTTGAGGTGGTCGCGCAGGTGGTCGAGGTCGCGGTAGACCCAGGTGACGGCGAGCATGCTGACCACGGCGACGAGCAGGATGCCGAAGCGGTTGATGAAGTGGTCGGCGGTGTCGAGGATCGGCACGCCCGTGGTGGTGGCGAAGAGCAGCACGCTCACGACCGCCGCCGGCACGCCCACGACGAGCGACGCGGTGGCGCGCCCGAGGTCGAGCTTGTCGCGCACGGCGGAGATGACGACCTCGATCACGCTCACCAGCGAGGTGATGCCGGCGACCACGAGGGAGCCGAAGAAGAGCACGCCGATCACGGCCCCGGCCGGGGCCTCGGAGATGATCGCCGGGAAGGCGATGAAGGCCAGGCCGAGCCCCGAGGTCGCCACCTCGTCGACGGCGACGCCGTTGGCCTGGGCCATGAAGCCCAGCGCGGCGAAGACCCCGATGCCGGCGAGCAGCTCGAAGGAGGAGTTGGCCAGGCCGACCACCATCCCGGACCCCGTCATGTCGGTCTTGCGGCCGACGTACGACGCGTAGGTGATCATGATGCCGAAGCCGACCGACAGCGAGAAGAAGATCTGGCCGAACGCCGCGGCCCAGACCCCGGCGTCGGTCAGCGCCCCCCAGCTGGGCGTGAAGAGCGCGTCGAGGCCGGCTGCGGCCCCCGGCAGGAAGAGCGACTGGACCACCAGGGCGAGGAAGGCGACGACGAGCAGCGGGATGAACACCACCGACGTGGCACCGATCCCCTTCTGCACGCCGGCGACCATGATCGCGATCACGGCCACCCACACCAGCAGCAGCGGCCACAGCACGCCGCCGACGAAGTCGAGCCCGATGCCCGGGTCAGCCGTCTGCAGGAACTCACCGAAGAAGAAGTCGTCGGGCGCCGAGCCCCAGGACTGGTCGATCGAGAAGAAGGTGTAGCGCACCGCCCAGGCGATGATCACGGCGTAGTAGATCGCGATGACCGCGCAGATCCCGACCTGCCACCAGCCCAGCGTCTCCGCCGTGGCCCCGCCGAGTCGCCGGAAGGACAGCGGTGCGGACCCGCGGTAGCGGTGGCCGATGCCGTAGTCGAGCAGGAGGAACGGCAACCCGGCGACCAGCAGCGCGACCAGGTAGGGGATGACGAACGCTCCGCCGCCGTTCTCGTACGCGACGTACGGGAAGCGCCAGATGTTGCCCAGCCCCACCGCGGACCCGATCGCCGCCAGGATGAAGACCTTGCGACTCGTGAAGGCTCCCCGGGAGCGCTGCTCCTGCGACGTACCGGACGGCGGGACTTGATCGGACATCGGGACTCCTCTGCTGGCTCGCTCAGAGGCTAGTGGCCGACGAGGTCACGCCGCACCGGCCGGCCGTGGACGCGGGTGTGCAGACGACGAGAGGCCCTCACAAGATCTGTGAGGGCCTCTCGCTCTTGTAGCGGGGGCAGGATTTGAACCTGCGACCTCTGGGCGCCATCGGAGGCACTTCGACTACTGCTGCGTCAAGCCGGAAGCTACCGATTCGCTCGGTGTGGTGAGGGATTAACCCTCTCTTCCAGTCTCAGGGTACCTGTCTGGCGCGGACTACAGCGGGCCCAATCTGGACACTTTCCGGTACCGGGTTGAATCCGTCCGGTATGCCTCAGGTCCCCACCTATGCGCAAGAATCGCGGCAGCGGCGACCTTGTCGGCGACGCTTTCAGCGACCTCCGTGGTGCTCAGGCCGGCGACTGGGACCGCACGGCACGACTGCTAATCGCAGCGGTCGTCACAGCTGGTGCAGTGCCAGGTCGCGACCTCGTCGCACCACAGGTACGTCTTCGCGCCGCAGTCAACGCACTCACCGTGCGGGACCTCATCGAGATTGACCATGCCTATGACACCTCCTTTCGCATCGAGTGTTGCCATGCCATCCTCAGCTCCGCCGCATCTCACGCACGAAGATCCAGATGAGCCAGAGTCCTCCGGTCACGACGACGAGGACCGCGTCGAAAGCGAAGTGCATGAGTCCATAGTTCCGGGCCATGAGCTTCATCCCACCTCCGCTGCCGCGCTCGCGGCGGACGTGTCAGGCTCGGTGTTGGCGAAGGCAATGGTGACCGTCTGGTAGCCGAGCGCCTTGAGGAACCCGTAAAGCATCGATTGAGTGTTCTCCTCGGCACGCTCCCTCAGCCCTGCCTTCTCGGCTGCGTCGCTGATCTTCTGCTCAGCGCTGCGCATGACCTCAAGTTGGAAGTCCTGGTCGGCGTCCCCAAACCAATAATCCGTGAGCCGGTCGAGCCACCCGCTGTCGTCAATCACGAAGTGACCAGCGTCGAGGTCAAGGTCACCAGCATCGAGCTGCGGCGCGGGCAGGGTGATCTGAACCGCTGTGTTGTCCGCACTCACTTGCACAGCCCCCTTGCTGAGGTTCGCGAGGTCTACGTAGGCGTCAACGCTGCCCGTGCCGACGAACACTGCGCGGCGGCCCGACAGCCAGTCCGGCACGTGCTTCACATCGTCTTCGATGTCGACGACAACCTCGAAGTTGCCCTGGGCGGCGTGGTAGCGGCTGAGCTCCTGGATCGACTTCAGCAGCGGCGGCTGGGAGTTGTCGACGCGCTCATGGCCAAGCGGGTCGGGGATGTGAATCCCGAGACTCTTGGCTGCTACGAGGACAGCTACCCCCAGGGCGAGGATCGCCAGCGGGGTCACAAGGCGTCCAATGAGTCTGATGAACATCAGGACCTCCCGAACTTGTTCGGATCGAAGTTGGCTAAGAACTCCCAGGGGTCGAAAATCACGTCCTCGGAGATGGGGTTGTCGTGGCCACACTCGGCGCACTGCCAGACCTCGTTGTTGTCGTCGAACCCGGGCTGCTCGCCCAGGTCGGCGTCGCAGTCATCGCAGAACCAGTCGACGTCGGGGAACCGCGCGCTCACTGGATTTCCCCCTCGCGTCCAGCCTCGTCATTGGAGGTCGCTGCTTGGTCGGCATCGGTGTCGACTACGGCCCTGAGCTCCGCCTTCGCCGTTTCCGCGCGGGCTTCACGTCCCGCCTTCCAGTCGCCGTAGCGATGTGCGCTCCACCGGGCCGCCAGTACGACGAGCGCGCCGACCCCGGCGCCGATAGCGAGCAGCCGAGGCGCCGCGTCAGCCACGGCGTTGCCTTCGATGTCGGCGATCAGGTTGTCGACCCCGCCCGCGCTCTTGGCATCGGTCACGATGTCTTGATACTTGCCTAGGTTTCCCATCAGTTCACTCCACTAGTGGTGGTTCGCGGTGTGGCAGCAACCGCGTCGGCCAGTCCCAAGGCGGCGCTCATGCCGCCACCGCCTCGATCGACACGGAGCTGACGACGCTCGCCTTCAGCAGGTTGAGCCGGCGAAGGTTTTCCGCGCGGTTCGGGCGCGCCTTGAGCCGGACCAGCGTGTGCACGTCCGCAACAGCCGACAGCTCGCGCGAGAGCATCGGGCGGCGCTGAGGAGTTTCGGCCGTCACGACCTGGACACTGAGCCCGAAGGTCTTGGCACGCCGGGCGAGAGCCGAAAAACAGCCATCCCCGGAGACAATGACGAGCTCGTCGTAATGACGGGCGACCCGGTACAGATCGATCGCAGCGAGGAGTGCGTGGTCTGCACCGTCGGGCGCGTTGGCACCCGTCACCCACCTCACGTTCGCGCCGGTGATGCTGCTGCGGTAGCGCTGGGCGACACCTCGGCTGGCGCCCACCACAACGTGGTCGTGCGGAGCGATCCCGGGCGCCTGGCCCTTCAAAATGTTCCAGAAGGTCGCCACCTCCTCGCACGTCGCCTTTGCGCCGCGGGTCGGGTTCTCGATGTCGACGAGGAAGTAGCGGCGCTTGCGCGACGGGATCGACATCTGGAAGGACTCGACTGCAGCGATCACTGTGCCGCTGGGAGCCGGCTGGGCCGCCTCGGAGACTTCGGTGTGAAATCCGCGGCACGCGTGGCACGAGAAGGTGCTGGCGCGGGTGCCGGAGGTCGCCAACACCTTGACGCCGTCGCGGGCTTGGTGGCGGTCGCGGTACCGAACGAGTCCGGTCTCCTCGCAGATGGGTAGGCGATGGCTGCGCGTCTTTACCTTGCCCGTGCGGCCGACTGCTCGGAAGTTGATGTTGGCGGTCTTCTTCATGACCGGGTACCTCTCGTTTGGTTGCTCCGCCGAGTGGCGGCTTGAACCAACTTTCGACATCGGCATCAGTCGGCATCCACCCAAAAGTGCCGAGCGATGCCGACCGATGCCGACCCGGCACTTTGCGGCATCGGTCGGCATCGATTGAGCTCGCTTTCGGCTGTCCGAAGGGGTTCGGCTGGCACGATTGGCACATGCCCGACGACACGATCGCGATCGGTCCCGATCTTGTGCGTGCGCTAGACGTCGTACTCGGACACGACCCAGCAGAGGCCATTCCCGTCGTGGTGGTCGCCGCATTCCTAGACCAGCTAGCCAAGGGCCACGGCCTCAGTGAGAGCGAAACACTCGAGGACGACCGGCTTCAGGACATCTCCGTCCCCGCCTTCGCTGCCGACGCGCTCGCGGGTCTCCTCGGCGACATCGAGGACCGGGAGGAGTTGGCGGATCGCGTGTACGCGGCACTCGTAGCCACGGCCCCGGTGCCCGCGACCCGAAAGGCACTAAACAAGTCCAAGCCGTTGAGCGAAGTGAACGTGCGGCTTGTCGGTCAGATCTATTGGAACCTCAAGGGGACCGATGCGCGACCAAAGTTGCCGCGACGCCCCCGGGAGGTGCGAGTCGACGGGAAGACCGTTCCCATTGATCTTCCGGCGGCGAAGGTAGGCGAGGACTTCGCCACCATGCTTGCTGCGGATCGAAGCCGTGCCGAGCTCCCTGACAAGGTCACCGGCAACCGGTTCCGGCAGCAAGGTGCACTGCTTGCCGTGCTCATGGCCAAGCACATCGTCGAGTCCTCGCCCGTCGCACCCGGGGGGCTCGAGGGGGTCGAGTTCATTCGGTCGGAGGGCGCCAAGGGCTCTCCGAGGGCCATCGTCGGCGTCGCGTCCAGTGCTCCAACCGGCTTGCCAAAGCCATCCATGGAACTGGCTGGTCACATCCCGTTCGGCAAGGACTCTGCGACGGCACCGTCTGCTATCTCATCGAGGGAGCGCGCGGAATACCTCATCGACAATCTGGAGGAGGATCTCCGGCAGTCGATCGAGCGACTTCTCCTAGGTCATATGCCCACCGCAACGGTGTTAGGACCGGACCATGGCAAGGCGCTGGCACGGCAAGAGAGTTCCGCCGTCTCGGACGGACGCTCATTGGCGTCGTTCCTTCTCCCACAGGAGGCATACGACGTCCTGCTGCGGCACATCGCCGACCTACCGACAGAGTTGGCGGTGCTGCTTGAGCGGAACTTCGTTGACTTCGAGATGTTTCTTCCGGCGCGCAATCGCGTTATGAAGGGTCGTCCTCTCCAGCCTGGAGATCTCGACCAGGCCTCCGAGTTCGTGGACGGCTTCCTGTCCGGGCTGACCCCCCGTGCTTCTGCTGCGGCCAAGCGCCTGGCCGAGCGACCGGACTGGCAGCCCAGGCGCCGGGCCGGGTCGGACCTTCCTGACTCAGTCCTCCACAACCTGCCGGCTCCCGACTTCGACGAAACAGGGCTGCTCGGCCGCGAGTCCCAGATCCAAGACGTCGTTCGACTGCTGAAGTCGCCCCGCGAACGCATCATTACTTTGATCGGAGAGGGTGGCGTCGGAAAGACGGCACTGGCGGTCGAGATCGCCTACCGGCTCGTCGACGACCCCGAGTCGCCGTTCGAGTACGTGCTGTGGACCACCCTCAAGTACGAGGCGCTGACCGCAAGGGGCATCCAGTCGCTGTCCAACGCTGTCCGAGATCTCGTGAGCGCAGCCGGGGACTTGGGGCACTTCCTGGACTCGAAATTCGAAGGCGATGCATCAGATCTAGCAGCGCTGTTCGGTGCGTCGCGGGCGCTCATTGTTGTCGACAACATGGAGACGACACTCGGTGACGACGTCGTCGCCTTTGCAGACTCTCTTCCCGAGGCCACGATTCTCTTCACCAGCCGCCGCGGTGTGAGTAGCCTCGAGCGACGGGTGCCGGTCGGGGCTCTTGAGCCCGGCAGCGCCGCACAACTCTTTAGGACCTTTGCAGAGCACCGGCGGTCGGATCTCGCCGGGATGTCCGACACGAGGCTGAATGAGACCCTCCGTCTTCTTCGGTACTCGCCCCTCGCGATCCGCTGGTGCGTTCTGTCTGTACTCGATGGACGCCCACTAGCCGACGTGCTTCACCACCAAGACGACCTGTTGAAGTACTGCGTCGGCAACGTGGTCGGCGGCCTTAGCCGTGACTCCAAGACCATCCTCAGCATGTTGCGTGCCCTGGACCGTCCCGTATCCGTGCAGGAACTCGCGGTGGTCAGCGATATCGACATCGACGCTTTCAGCGAGGCCATGAAACTGCTAGTCGAAGCGAGCCTAGTCGTACGCTCCTACGTCGCCGACGACATCGAACGCGAACGCCTCGCCCTCTCTTCGACGGCACGCGCGTACCTACCTCCCGCCGAGGAGTCGGAGCTGCTGACTCGAACGCTTCAGCGGGAACGACTGCTGCAGGAGGACCACGAACGCGACCAGCAGAAGGTCGCCGAGACCGGGCGATACTTCGACCCGAACGTCGTATTCCAGCGCACGCCTCACGACGGGCCAGTCGCATATCTGCTGCGTCAGGCCCTTCGAGAGGCCAAGTCCGACGACGTGGAGGCGGCCGACGCGTTCGTAGCACGAGCTCGTGCACTCGATCCGACGTATTTCGAGGTGGATCGTGTCGATGCGTTTCTCGCCAGCATGCGACGCGAGGCAGTTAAGGCAACCACGCTCTACCAATCGGCTCGCAACTACGCAGACACCGACGAGCAGCGCTACTGGGTCGACTACTTCTACGCTGCCCATCTGGCCCGCACGGTCCGAGACATCGAAGGCGCCATCGAGCTCGCCGAGAAGACGCACGCCCACTTCAATCGATACGACACCGGTCTACCGCTCGGGAACTACTACGCGTGGGTAGGTCGCTTCACGGAGGGATACGCACTGATCGAGTCGGCGGTCGAGCATGCGCCTACTGTCAAGACCAAGCGCATTGCGACTACCGCTCTCGTCGACTGCCTTCGCTTGTGGGCCACCGACGAGCTCAAAGCGGGTTCGGTTGCGGCCGCCCTGCGTCGAGCGCGCGACGGAGCTTGGACAGGTCTACAACTGCATCTCGCAGACTCGACGGATGAGCAACTCGTTCATGCGATAACGCGCGCTCTGACAATCGCTCTTGAGGCTGCGCGCCAGAGCGCGCCCGACGAAGAGTCCGTGGCGCTGCTGGCGGACGTCGTACAGCACCTCACGTCGGAAGAGGGCCCCGGCGGATCCACAGTGCTGCGGTCTCTCGAATACCAGGTCATCGGACTTCCCGATGACCTGCGGGAGCGCATCGCTCCCGGCGTCGCCGCCGACCTCGACCGGCCGAGGCCACGGCCACGCTTGCGCGGGACCGTCCGCAATTTCGGCGAGACCTACGGATTCATCGCCCACCCCGACTTTCCGAAGAACGTCTTCTTCCAGAAGGGCTGGCTAACGGGGGGCACTCAAATGAACGACCTCGCGGTCGGCTCCATCGTCGAGTTCACGCCCAGCAAGAACGACAAGGGCCAAGACCAAGCACTCCACGTAGTCGCGATGATGGGCGAACGGAGCGAGCGACGGGATGGTCAAGCCCCAATACACGGCTCACCGAGCGGCTCACATTGAGCGGCGAAGTGCCTCACAGCCCCGCTTGCCCGGCGAGGTCTGCTGACATCCTGCTGACATTGCCGCCAGCGAACGGCAAGAGGTGGCTTCCGGATGACTCCGAAGGCCGCCTCTGACCTGGTGAGACGGCCCAATGTGGACCGTAGGTGGTGCGGGGTCGAACCCTGGCCATCCAAGCCTCATACGAGCGTGGCCTGCTCTGCGCTCGGCGCTGCCTGAACGGACTTGAGCGTATAGGAGCGACGAACCACCTCGGCCTGTCCGGCTGGCGTCCGCTCGTAGACGTCGAAGACAGCACGAACACGGATCCCCTCCTCCGCGGCCAGGTGGGCGACTTGGTTCATCAGGTCCGCGTCCATCACGCTCGCCTTGAACCGTCGTTGACCCTCGGGGATGAAGCTCACGAGGCTCTCCGATCGAATGTGGCCATCGATCACGCCATACATGACCGCTTCGTTTGAAGCCTGAGACTCCTGCTGGGCCTCCTCTTCCAGACGTGCTGCGCCTCGCCGCGTTAGAGACACCCTGCGCGGCGGAATGCCGCGACGCCGGACCTCGCCGACCAGGGACCAGTCCGACTCCCGCGCAGTCTTGGCGAGCAACCGCAGTTGGGTGCGCGCCTTGGGAGACAGGCGTTGGACGGCCGCCGTCAGCGGTGAGTCTTCGATGGCGTCCGATTCCGCCTCGGTGAATAGGTCGGCGAGAACCTCAATTGCTCTGGTCTCGACGGACGCCGGCTGCTCGAAGGCAGGTTCAGTCCCGGTCTTCCCCGTCTCCGCAGTGAGGGGCACACGCATGACCAGCCGCACGGAACCCGGCCCCGGCTCCACGATCAGGCGGTCCCCGAGCCTTTGGATTGGTGAGATCGACTTCGCAATCTCGTTCACTGCCTGCGAGGCGAACCTCATGAAGTTCCCAAGGGGCTTCGCCTGAGTCTCGTGCCCGACGACCGTGCCGCCCTCAAGGTGGACGTCGAACTCAGCCTGCGGGGGCGCCGTCTCCTCGGCGAACACCGCGAGAAGTTCTGGGTCGTCGCCGACCACTCCCGAGAGGATTGAGGCGCGCGCCAGATCATCGAGAACCGAGTTGCCGGTCCGCTCGCGCAGCGCAGCCCGCAGGAGCGTGATCCGGGACGCCTTGTCCTCCGCGTTCACAGGATCACCTCCACGTACCCCTTGCGCCGCCCCGGCACGATGACACCCGTTGCGTCCTTCACGCTCGACCATGTGTCGTGCCACGAGGCTCGGTGGGCGGGCTGGTCCGGCACGAGGAATGCGTCGACCAGCCCGCCCATCGGCTGAAGCCGCGCTGTAACCAGTCTAGGTTCGTCCGCCGACACATGCTTTAGCGTGAGCAGAGGAAGGACGCCGTCGATCGACAGGGGGGCCGTCGGTGGGATGACGAGCGCAACGTCGGCATCGTGCGGGGCCGCCCAGGTCTTGTGCGTGATGAACCCGCCGTCGATCCACGCCCGGGTGCCCGCGCCGACGTGGTCGCGAGCAAGGTCCAGATAGAGTTCCAGTGCCGCGTAGACCCGAGCCCTTTCATCGCGGAAGGCAGGGGCACGGTCGACGAAGAGGTCACGGAGCTCGCTCATGTCAGTTGGGTACGGGGCCGGCCCCGCAGGCAGCAGGCCGTCGGCCGTGAGTGCTGGCAGCACCACTGGTTGGACTCCGCATCTGGGTTCAATGATTCAACTCGAAGTTAGCGGACTGTCTCTCCAGCCGCAGGAGAAGCAGAGCTACCGTTCAAAGCGTCTACCCGAGAGAAACACTCACGCGACTTTCTTGCGCTACGCGTGCCGACCCTTCGTGATCGGCGAGGCGTTCAGCGATGGTGGCGAAAGCAAGATCGCGCGGAAGTGCCTCCGCGAACTTGAGTCCGGTCAAGGCAGCCGGAGAAACCGCAGGGAGGACCTTCGACCAGTCGACCTCGTGGAGCGCACCGGTCAACTTCTCCGCCGCGTCGTCGCCCCGTAATCGAACGCGGTAGTTGTCGGGTCGCTGCGCGTCATCGGCGATGCCCGGCAGGCCAGCGATTAGGGTCGCGTTCACGCGGGCTCCGGCCCACGTCCACCACCAGACGTCGGTGCCATCACGCATCAAGACCAACCCTCGCGGCGAGACCTCGACGTGGTGATCCCCGCGGACTCCCTCCAGCTTTGACTGGGCCCGCGTGGACAGGGTGACGTCGGGGTTCTCCCCCAGCAGCACGTCTCGTTCTGCCCGAGCGAGTGCGAAGGTGAGCGGGGCGGCGTCCCCCATCCAGCGCATCTTCGCGGCGGCGTCGGCGGGCTCGACGTAGCAGCGCTGACGTTTCCAGTCGATGTACGTCACTTCCCACGATCTGGCAGCGAGCACGATGATGCGCGGTCCGTCGATCTTGCGGGTGAGGACGATGGGGTCGACCTTGCCGAGTTCCTGGCGCCCCTGGACCACTGTGAACTCGGGGCTGGTCGTGAACACCGAGACAAGTTCCATGAAGTGCCGGTGGCCGAATCTGCGCTCAGTCTCGGGCCCGATCGAGAGCATCCCGCCGTCGGAGTCCAGGTGACCCGACTCGACCAGCCAGTCGACGATCTCGTCCGCATGCTCGTCGAAGATGGGCAGTCCGTCCCACCACTCGTGCCAGACATTGTTCCCGATGCGGTGCTCTTGCAAGCAGAGTGCGAAGACTTGCTGCGCGGCGATGTGGCGCGGGCTTGGCGGCGCGGTCACCGGCTCGACGTACCCGCGGGACCACAACAACAGCAGTCCGGCGGCCTGCAGCAGTCCATCATCGGTAGTCGTCAGGAATAGCGCGTTGCGGGGCGAGCCCGGTCGCCGACCGGTGCGGCCGAGCCGCTGAAGGAAGGACGCCACAGATCGTGGCGCGTTGACTTGGATGACACGGTCGAGGTCTCCTACGTCGATTCCGAGTTCGAGCGTCGACGTGGAGACAATGACGCAGTCCCGGGCCTCGGCGAACGCTTGCTCGGCGCGGCGTCGCTCGTCGATCGAGAGCGATGAGTGGGATACGAACGTCGTAACGTCTCGCTCACGCAAAGAACGCGCGAGCTCCTCCACCTCGCGTCGTGACTCACAGAAGACGAGCCGTTTTTCCCCGGTGTGCAGCAGAGAGATGACCTTGGCCGCGTTGGCGATGGAACCGACGTGGTCGAGGGTGACATCGCCCGGCGGCCTTCCGGCGCCGGCCACGACATCCGGCGCTACAACGCTCGAGGGCCGCTTGCCCGCGCCTGACCCCTGGAGCCAGTGGAGTAGGTCGTCGGGATTGCCGACCGTGGCGGAAAGCCCAATGCGCTGGATCGGGTGTCCTGCCAACTTCTCTAGACGTTCCAGCACGGCGAGAAGGTGCCAACCTCGGTCGTCGCCTGCGAAGGCGTGGACCTCGTCGACAACTATTGCCCGGAGATTGGCGAAGTGCTCGCGAGGGTTGACCTTCGTGGAGACGAGCATCGCCTCCAGTGATTCGGGAGTGGTGAGCAGCACGTCGGGCGGGTTGGTCAGGATCGCCCTTCGCTTCCCTTGCGTCGTGTCGCCGTGCCACAACTGGGCCCGCCGACCCACCCACTCCGCGTAGGTGTTGAGTCGCGGTTCGAGGTTGTTCAGCAGGGCGCGGAGGGGGCAGACGTACAAGACCGAAAGAGCTCGCCACCCTTCGTTCGCGGCGCGGGTGAGGATGGGAAAACTCGCGGCCTCGGTCTTGCCGCCGGCCGTCGGCGCCAACAACAACGCGTCGTTGCCTCTAAGGATCGGTGCAACTGCAGACTCCTGAAGTGGCCGGAGACCTGGCCAGCCAAGGGAGTTGACGACGTGATGAAGGATCGTCGGGTGGAGGTCTCTGGCGCTCACAGTTCGATGTCGTCCGGGCTGGTGGCAGCAGCAGCGGCATTGCGCTCAACATCGGTGAGCTCACCGTCGCTGACCGTGAGCTTGTAGTGCCGTCGCGGGTCGAAGTCATCGAACTGGTCGACGCGGTCAAGCACCTCGCCCACTAGCTTCTTGAGGAACACCCGTGGCGCAACTCCGACCTGCCCGCCGAGCGATCCGGAGACTGCGGAAGCCAGAGTGGCGATGTAGTCGTCATCGACGAGCTCGCTGACTCTCTCAGCGGACTCGCTTCCGTTGGCGTACAGGTTGCGGACCGTAGCGCCAACCTCCCTGAGCAAGTCTTGGGAGAAGCCGGGAAGCCGGATCTGGACCGCGCGCGGGTTGTCGAAGCGGGCATCAGTGTTGAAGTCGGTTGCGAGTCGCTGCGCCAGAGGTGGCAGCCGTTGCATGCCCTGGGTTCCGTCGAAGAAGGCAGGCGTACCAGTAATCAATAGGTGTAGGCCGGGGAACCGTCCACCGTCCACCTCGTCGACGAGTTGGCGCAGGGCGTTCAGAGCCTTCTCGCGGACGTCCGTGCGTACGCGCTGAAGGGTCTCGACCTCGTCGAGGACGAGCAGCAAGCCGGGGTGGCCAGAGTCGCGCAGCACCGTGAGAAGGCCCTGGAGGAAGCCGAAGGCACCGAAGTGGTCCAGATCGCCGCGCACACCGGCGGAACGCCGGATGGACGCGGCGACGTGCGGCTGGCCACCGAGCCAGGCCACGAGCCCCTCGGCCGTGGCCTCATCGCCAGCCAGCTGGGCGTGGCGGTAACCGCGCAACGCCGCCGCGAAGGCCGGGGTTGTGCGTGACACCTCAGCGAGCCGCTTCTCGAGGAGAGCATCGACGGAGCCACCTTCAGACTCCAACGCGAACAGCCAGGCATCAAGGACCGGGCGGAAGGCCGAGGGCGGAAACTCTGCAGTCTCCAGGGACTCGCAAACACGGCGATAGACGGTTTCAAGCTTGTGGAGCGGCGTCTCCGTCTCGGAGACCTGAACCTCGGCGACCGCCATGCCAAGCCGCTTGGCGCGCTCACCAAGCCACCGCGAGAAGAAGGTCTTTCCTGAGCCGTACTCACCCCGGACGGCCTTGAAGACTGCTCCTCCGGCACGCACGCTGTCTAGTTCGGAGTTCAGCGCTGACTCGAAGCGCCCGAGTCCGACGGCAAGGAGGTCGAGTCCGTTGTGTGGCACGGTGCCGCGCCGCAGTGCGTCGAGGACTTCCCGGCGGCGACGTGCGCTGGCTACTGCACTCATCTAGAGACTCCGAACTGCTCCTTGAGGAGGTCTAGGTCCAGAAGGATCGTGACGCCGTCCGCGTCCCGATCGATGACCGGGTACTGCTCCACGTTGAGCAGGCGCTGAGCCATCGGCAGGGCACCATTCAGTTGCACTAGCGGGACTCCGAGCGCGATCGACGCTGTGGATTGGTCGATCCGGTTGCCAGGTGCGGCAATCAGGTGGCGCAGCAGAGATCCGATCTGCTGGTCAGACAGTGTGACGCGTTGAGCCCGCTTGCGCTGTTCGGAGTACGTCGTCGAAGCGAGCACCTTCGACGTCAGGTCTTCGCCGCCCGCCTGCTCGATCTCGTCGAAGAGGGTGGGCACCTCCGTCTTCGGCAGCTGCTGAGCGGGTGCCGTCGGCACTTCCGCACGATCGACAATCTCAGCAGCTACCGGCGAGTGCCACCACAGCGGCTGCTGCGGTGTCGCGAGTTCCCACCCCGACGGTGCCTCGCTGGGCGTCAGGACATGGAGCGGCACGACGACCTCGGCAGGAGCGGCACCGCCGTGGTAGCCAGCCTTCAGCGGTCCGTATCTCAGCCGCTCGTTGACTGCGAAGACGGCATCCCCCTCGTGCATCAGAACACGTGAGCCGGTAACCCGGACCTCGCCGCCCTCGGGGTCAGGTCCGCCCGCTGCGGGCCGCGACCTGTTGCTGGAGGTCGCCCCAACGGAAAGCGTCCGGCCCTCCCGCCGCTCGACGATATGACCATGGTCGGAGGTGAGCACGACTGTTCGTCCGGCCCGGCGAGCTCGCTCCAGGAGCGGCCGCAGATGGGAGACAGCATCCGCAGTCCAGTCAATGCCCGGATCGGATCGGTCGAGTGCGTCGTCGATGGTGTTGAGGACGCAGGCAACGACGCGTGTGCCGTCGATGTCATCGACGGCGGTCCCGACATCGGGCGCGAGCGCGAAGCCTGCGCCAGACGACTCAAGGCTGAGCTTGTGGAACAGCGCGCTCGAAAGTCCGTGGGCTCGCATGAAAGTGGAAAACCCGTTGCGTTCAGCGTCCTGCTGACCCGTTGCGAGCGTCCCAGAGAGGAGGCTGCATCGAGAGACCTCGGTGAGTGAGGGCAGCGCGGAAACGACCACGCTCCTTCTGGTCTTACCCTCGGGGAGGCATTCGAGCCAGGTGTCGTAGCGGCGCTCGATGTCGTCAACTATCTCTGTCGCGACGGCCGCGCTCATTCCGTCCGCGATGATCAGGAGGATCGAGCGCGGCTCCTTGGCCAGCGGGACGACGACTGTCGCGAGTAGATCCTCAATGAGGATCACGTCCTCGGGAAGGGGTGCACCTCCACTCGACTGCGTTGCGAGGCCAGTCGCGAACTCTGCGTCGTGCTTGTCTCGGCGGAGGCGTACGACGTCGATGACGGCGCGAAGCCCTTGCGAAAGTGAGTCCTCGTCAACACCACGCCAGGCATCTGAGTAGGCACGGTCGACCCATGCGTCTACATCGCGGTGCCGGTGGATGGCCCCCGCAAAGCCCTGCTGCGAGCCCGACTCGGCGGCAAGCCAGCGGACAAGTCGCACACCTGCCGTTGCCCGTTCGACCCGCACTTCCTCGCGGTGCCGTGCGAGCGAGTGCTCCTGGACCTTCGCGAGCGCAGCCTCAATGGCCGGGAGCGCCTCCGCATCAACCAGCACCGCATCCGGTGATTCCGCGATCGCCTTGGTGCCGCTACGCGCGACTGCACGGCGCAGCTCCTCGCCGAGGCCGGCGAGTCGCGAGGTGAGGCTGGAGCGCAGGTAGTCCGAATGGTCGACGCCCGAACCTGCGCGAAGCTCGCCTACGAGGACGTCCGCTCGGGCGAGAATCCGCCCGGTCTGTCGTGCCGCCCCATCGTCTCTTCGTGCCATCAGAGCGCGGGTCACCTCCTCAGCCGGAGTGACCAGTGCACGTAGTTGATCCGCCGAGACGTCTGGCAGGTTGAGCTGCTGCACACGGAGGAGGACCCAGGGTTCTGAGCCCGCCGGGCAGGCAAGGACGGCTCGTCCGGCGAGACCGAGCGGCACGACGTCTTCCACCCTGCCGGCGTTGAGCAACTGGGCAACGAGAGGTGCTGCCTTCCCACAGCGCGCAGACAGCCACTCGACCACGGTCTCAGCGAGTGGCTCGCCGGCGAGATCGCGGAGCTCGTTGAGGAGGTGGACTCGACCGAGGTCCGCGGCCCAGGCGAGGACTTCCTCCGGTGCCACGTTCTCAGACGCCTCCGCGAAGCCGAGACGTCTGTTGGCGACGGCGGCACAAACGTGATCGAGAGTCAGGAATCCGGCTCGGGCCGGCGGCCAAGGTACGTCGCCTCGTGCGGCCAGCATTCCCGCCGCCAGGTCACGCGCGCGTTGATCGACGACGAGTCTTCGGTCGATGCGGGTGGCGCCGAACTGATCACGGACCGCGTCCCACGGGTCAGGGTTCCTCAGCACCCCGCCGTAGAGGTGCGACGTAATTCCCACGCCGAGATCGCTCTCGTCGCGATCGGTGAGGATGACGAGCCAAGTGCCTTCTGCACGCTGACGAAGTGCATCACGGACGGCGAGCGCAGAGGAGCAGGGGATAACGCGGACCTTGAAGTCCGCGTGCGCGAAGTCTGTCGGCCCCGTCCACGTGGGCCGAGCACGGATGCCAAGAACACCCGTGCGCTGCTTGCCGTCCCGTGAGGCCTTACCCAGCAGCGACCGGACGACCGGAAGCGTCGCCTGCGGATGTGAGGACACAGCGACCGTCACGGTTCGATCCGCCACTCCACAACGATCCTCTGGCCTTCGTGCTCATCGATGAATGCCTCGATGTCGGACTGCACCCACGCGATGTCCGCGCGGGTGGAGATCGAGCGCTTCCCCGCAGCAGGCGGCTGCGGGGCCGGGCCTGGGGTAGGCGCCGGTGTCGGGGTGGGAGCGACTGCGGCAGACAGCCACGCGAACGAATCGTTGTCGGCGCGCTGGAGCGCTGCACCGATTGGCTGGGCCAGCTCGTCGGCCGTCAGCGCAGCCCGCAACCTGTCGACCGCAGCCTTGGCATCCGCGCCTCGCTGGTCCCTTTGCTTCTCGGCTGCGATCAGTGGCTTGAGTCGCTCCCAGTTGAAGCCCTGGAGCGAGCCCGTGACCGATGTGGCGTTGAGGAGGGAGCGCGCAGCCGCCTCATCCGTGCCTGGGAGCTTCGCCCCTGCGAACGACTCAATGAAGGCGACGTTGTCAGCGCGCGACAGAACATCGGCTACGAGCGCCGCAGTCCCCTTGGCGGTGGCATACCGGCCGGTGATGCTGGCGTCGGTCGCGATGCCGACCTTGGCGTAGGCATCCTCGAGGGCGGTCGGCAACGCTCGAACGCCTGCAGCCAGCGGAGCCAGCTTGGTGCGGATCTCGCTCGTGAGCTCCGCGACAGCCGCACCGGTCAGGTACGTCGAGCCGGTGATCCCAAGCAGCGTGGCCGCGCGAGTGACAGCCCTCTGCCATTCGCCTGTCGACGGCAGCGGCTCGGGCCGAAGCTCGATCTCGTCGGTCAACTGACCGGGCTTGGGAGCAGGGACGAGCGGTGCACCGTGGCGGTACCACGCGCGGCCCTGTTCGACGGCCCAGGCAGACACGACGAGATCGGCTACCTCGGATCGCAAGCCCGTGGGTGGCTGGTCCTCCCGGATCCAACGACGAAGATCGCCAACCGTGACCGGGTCCTTCAGGTCGATCCCGGCCGCACCCATCTTGCGTGCGAACCTCATGCTCCACGGGAACCGGTCGGGGCCGAAGAGATAGTGGGTCTCCCCCATGTGCCCGACGCCGAGTGGGTTCGCGATCCGCCCCAGGATCTCGCGCTTGCCCGGTTCGACGAACACTCGACCGTCGGGGTCCTGGTGTGCTTCCTGCACCGCCTCGAGGACGCGCTGGAGCTCGGCCCCCTTCACTTCCGACTCCGCCGGCTCGAACTTCGGGTGGCCGGGGAAGGACGTCGTGAAGACCTGATCGATAAGGTTGTTGAACGCAGCCGCGAGATCGTGACCAACCGGGGCCTGCGGGTTGAACTCAGGGTTCAAGGACCGAAGCACCCGATCATGACCCTCATCGAGGTCGAGATTCCCAGGAGTCGGCTTCGCCGCGCCGTACGCCTCCTGGATAACGCGCCGCAGACGTTCCCGGAGCGCGTCCCGCTGGTTCTCCAAGATGCTTCGCGCCTGAGCGCGGTCGGCCACGGGCAGGTCGTTGGACATGTTCTGCCAACGGTCACCGGGGCCGCTGAGGAGCCAGTCGAGGATGGCGAGTCGACCGAGTTCATTGCGTCGCTCAGCCGAGATGAAGTGCGGAAGCCATACAACCGTGTTGGTCACGAGCCCCCGTTGCGCTAGGTCGTCTACGCGCTTGTCGTCGTCGCGGACGCTGTGACCCTGATCGTCGAACGGGAAGTCGACGACGAAGCGCCATGTGTCCTTACCTGCCTTGAAGGTCTCCTCTGCCAGCCACGTGTGGTCTCGCACGTTGCCGAAGACGATCTCGACTTCGCGGCGTGATCCTCGCCAGACCCGGTTCTGGCGGTTGACCCCGGTGATGTCGTCCTCGACCTGGTCCAACTTGAAGGCTTCCCACACGAGCGCCTTGAGGAGCTGTCGGCGGCGGCCCTCGTTGTCCTCGCCCTTGGCCTTCTCGACCACCGACTCGTAGTCGACCTCGGAGATCTTGAGGCGGATCACCGGGTTCAACGTGTCGCTGGTGATGTGGATCTCGGGGATCTCAGCACTCCAGCGCTTCAGCTTCGTGAGGACAACCGACGCCTCCTGGCCCGGCAGCGGACTGACGATGGAGCCGTGGTTGAGCGCGGCAAGTCGACCTGCTGTCAGTTCCTTCAACGCAGGGACCTCGGGTGCGACCGCGGAGAGCACGAGGGTCTTGACCAAGCGGTCGTCTGCGCGGAAGGGGTGACCGGGCGGCAGCGCGCGAGCCTCGTCGTCGCTGAGCTTGTGCTCCCGAAGCAACAACGGCCGGAGCTTGTTGTCATAGAGCTCCTTGGCGTTGCGGAACCGGCCCTGCATGTCGGCCGTG
This sequence comes from Nocardioides aequoreus, assembly GCF_000720335.1. Lineage (GTDB taxonomy): Bacteria > Actinomycetota > Actinomycetes > Propionibacteriales > Nocardioidaceae > Marmoricola > Marmoricola aequoreus. Next base: position 34,693 of record NZ_JOJN01000021.1, read on the forward strand.
ATCGCCTGATTGCCTTGGACCACGAGGTCGAACGTGTCGCCGACCGGGATCACGTCCGAGACGGCAAGGTGGTCGCGCTGGTCGACCAGGAGCTGTTGCATGACCTTGAGCGCGGTTCGGTCGCGCTGCATGGCCGATGCGAGGGTACGAAGCGTCGAGACCAGCGCCGGCGAGAACGGATACGTACGTCGGAAGGCAGCCTGATCCGCCCCCCGCTGTCCACCCTCGGCTCCGACACCGTCGAGCAGCACGTCCCACACGGCTGGCGTGCGGTCAATCCGCGCGAAGGCCTCATCGAGGGTTGACTTCGCCGACGCAGACACCGGCTTCAAGAGTCGCTTCTCCGCGACGTACGGCAGGTTGTCGTCGCCGAGGACGATCGTGCGGAAGCGGCCCTCCTGGTGACGGAACGCCGCGTCGAGCGCATCCTGCTCCGCGCCGACTCCACCGCCAGACTCGACGAAGTAGCGCCGCAAGTCGAGCTGACGTGCAACGAACGTCACGATGGGAATGGCGCGAACGTTGGTTGCCTCGACAAACTTGGTGATCTTCTGCGCCTCGCGGCCGAAGAACTCAGCGTCCCTGACCCGGAAGGCAAGCCACAGCACCAGCTCGTCGAGGAACATGACGATCGCGTCATATCCGAGGGACTTCGCGTGATTACTGATCGCCGCAAGACCCGTATCGAGGTCAACGAAATCGGCACCCCCCATGAACGCCTTCGCAAAGGTCTTCACATAGGCCGTGACGAGGTTCTGTCGCTCCTTGCTTCCAGGCGCAGCGGCCCTCGCGGCGTCGTACGACGCGGCGGTCCAGTTCCCCTCCTGAAGGACGTTGCCCCAGACGGAGGCCCCTGATTCGCCGCCACCCGTCTTGTTCAGTTCCGCCAGAAAGACGTCGTCTCCCAGCCGAAGTCGCATGGCTTCTGCATCCGCGAGGAGTTCGTCGCTCTGGTGCACGGCTGGAATTGGCGCGTCGGGATGCAGAACACTGACATGGTTGACGTATCCGCCGAGAACGCACTGCTCGATGCTCTGAGCATCGAGGAAGTGGAACGCCAGTCGAAGGACCTTCTTGCCCTCGAGCTGAGCGTCGTGCGACGCAATGACTGACTGCAACTCGGCCTTTGCCCGTGCTGTCGGGTTGTGACCGAGGAGTGCGTAAAGCACTGCCATGAAGTGGCTCTTGCCGGAGCCAAAGGAACCAGACAGGAACGAGGCTCGGCTCGCGCCGTCGCCGAGCGCAGCCGCAACCGTGTCCAGAGCTTCATTGAAAGCCCTGGCCAGGTCATCAGTGACCACGTAGTCATCGATGGTCGCGTCGAGCCGACCTTGGCCGACACCCTCCGTGAGCTTGAGGACGTAGTCTTCGGTGCCCGCGCGCTCGGGGATCGAGATGACGTCCTTGAGCAAGACGCTCCCGCTCATGACTTCGCCTTCCTGCCTCGTGCGGGTGCTGGCGGGCGCCACGCGGCAAGCGACTCTCGCGTCGCCCCGAGCTTGGCCGTGTAGTTGTCCAGCAACCCAGAGAAGAATTCTGCCGGAGAGCTGCCCCCGTAGAGGGCATCCGGTTCGCTGTGCCACTGCTCCACCCAGGGAAGAAGCTCCGACAAGCCAGCTACCAACGGGATCAGCCGGTCCTCGGGCCAACCCTGTTGCTCTCCGGTCTGAATGAGTGAACCGCCCCGGCATGTCCGGAGAGCTGATTCGTTGGAAGGATCACTCTCATGGCACGTCCCTCGAGGTACCCGACCGAGCTGCGTGAGCGCGCGGTG
>NZ_JOJN01000022.1 GCF_000720335.1 Nocardioides aequoreus
GCGGATAGGGACGAGGCATGGCTCTCAGCCTTTCGTGAAGGCCGTCAGTTAGCCACCAAATCTGGAACCCAGGATGTAGGTCAGGTCAAGATGTCACCTGTCCGTGCAGCAGTCCCGGCGTCATCCACGCTGCCTCCGGTGCCGTTCACCGCGGTGAACTCGCCGCCGACAGAGCGCCAGCTCTCATCCGTTCGACCGTCCTCGCCGCGCTGACCCCACCCGGACAGCCCGTACCTTGAACGATCGGCACGCCGCCAACCGCTCATGGGCGTTCGGTCCTATAGAAATCGGCAAGTTCAAGGGCGCGTCAACGACAACTCAGAATGCACCTCGCTGTGACTCCCGCACATCGGCATGTGCGGATGTCCCGTAGGCCGATGCCTACCGGTGTCAACCCACCGTGGACTCGCGCGGTTGCGGGATGACCACGTCGCGATGCTGGCGGGTGCGTGGCTGCACGGGGGTCGGGGTCGAGAGCGCCGCCGACTTTCGGAAGGTCAGGGTCGTTGTCACGAACCGCCCTTGCGGCAAGTTTCCCGAGACGGCGATCCGCGGGGGGACCGAGAGGTTGACGCGTTTGCCGGCGGGCAGCGAGACCGGGCCCTCCAGTAGCGCTGCTCGGGTGGTTCCGCGCGAGGACTTCACGGTGACGTCGATCAGCGCGTCCGGTGTCTCCGTCTTGTTGACCAGGGTGCCGACCAGGGTGCCGAGACGGCCGTCCTCGCTCACCACGGCCAGGTCGAGAGCGTCCAAGGTGCGGGAGTGGACGGCAGCCCCGGCGGGGGCTCGCGCCTGGGGTGGAGTCGTGCAGGCCGTCGCCAGGAGCAGGATCGCGAGCCCAGCCCCCAGCCGGAACCGAGTGGTCGTCCCGCGCCGGGGGGCGGGTGCCTTGATGGGCACGCGGCACCGTGGTCAGCACGCGGCCTCGTATTGGGCCCAGACGCGCTTGGGGATCCTGCCGCGCGGGGGGATGACGATGCGCTGTGTGGCGGCCCAGGCGCGTACGGTCCGGGGATCGGTCCGGGGATCGGTCCGGGGATCGGTCCGGGGATCGGGGGGGTTGTTGGGGGGCTGGTGCCGGGGCCGCTGCGGGCTTGGGTCTGGTCGTCCGGGTTGGCGGGGCGCGGCGAGCTGCGTGGGAGGTTCCTCAAGGGGACCCAGGGAGCGTCGCAAGTCGTTGAGAATGCGGGCGATCAGTCGTGAGACTTGCATCTGGGTGACGCCGATGTCCTCGGCGATCTCACGCTGGGTGAGCCCGTGGAAGAACCTCAGCTGCACGATCCGTTTGTCCCGCTCACTGAGGCTGCGCACGGCCGACGCCAGCATGACGCGCGCCTCGACGGCGCCAGACTCCGCGTTGCCGCCCGGTAGCAGTTCACCGAGGGTCGGGGCGTCTCGCTCGGGGCCGACGGGCAGGTCCAGGCGCAGCGGCGAGTAGCAGCTGTGCAGGGTCAGCGCCTCGGTGATGTCCTCGGGATCGCGGTCGAGGTGGGTGGCGAGCTCGCCGATGGTGGGGCTGCGGTCGAGCTGTCTCTCTAGCTCTGCCTGCGCCCGGTGGGTGGCATGCTGCAGCTCTTGCATGCTGCGCGGGGGTCGTACGGTCCAGCCGCGGTCGCGGAAGTGGCGTCGAAGACCACCCAGGATGGTGGGGACGCAGAAGCTGTGGAAGGAGTGGGCCAGCACTGGGTCAAATCGATGCGCCGCCTCGGTGAGACCGACGCAGGCGACCTGCTCAAGATCGTCTTGTGACTCGCCTCGGTGGCGGTAGCGGCGGGCCAGCAGTCGAGCCAGAGGCAGATTGATGGCGATGAGTTCGTGGCGGATCGACGCGTCCTCCGTGGGGTCGGAGCACTCGCGAAGGCGGGCGACCAGCGCGGCGGTGCGCTCGTCGCGCTCACGCCGTTGCACGTCGTGCGACTTTGGCTGCGCCGCCGCCGAGGCTGCGCCGCCGTCGTTGTGGGAGGTGTCGGTGGGTGGAGGGGTCGTCATGGGTACCACGCTCTTCGTGAGATCGCGTCCGGACCTGCGCTGCCGTGGGGGGAGCGGCGGGTGGACGCCGTGAGCACGCCGTTTCTTTCAGCGTAAGGCTGGGCCGACGCTCCTGCTTGACGACGAAACCCTGGCCTTGTTTACCACGTAAACAGGGTGGTTGCTACTGCAGCCGCGCATGTCGCTCAGCGGCGGTCGCTCGGCGCCGGGCGTCGTGCTCGGGAGCGTGGTCGTCGGGTCTGGGTACCTGCGCGGCGTGAAGTTCTATGCCGAGCAAGGGCCTCGTCGGGTGTGGCAGATGGCTGCCGATCTTGCCGTGGTGACATGGGTGTGGGTGGTGGTCGAGGTCGGGGGGCGCGTCGACGACAGCGTCGATGCGACCGCGAGGCAGGTGCGCCGCACCGAGGCTGCCGGCGGGAGTCTGGCCGACAACCTGGCCGGCGCGGGGGAGGCGCTCGGTCGCACGCCCCTGGTCGGCGATGACGTCCGTGCCCCCTTCGATGCTGCCGCCGGTGCCTCCCGAGGACTTGCCTCGTCAGGCGCCGAGGCGGCACAGACGATCGACACGCTGGGGACGTGGCTCGGGGTGATGGTGGTGCTGGTGGGGGTGCTGTTGGTGCTGCCCCGCTGGCTGGTGTGGCGAACCAGCTTCTTGCTGGCAGCATCCGCCTCCCGACGGCTGTGGCGTGACGGCGACCTGGAACTGCTGGCGTTGCGGGCGCTGACAACCGAGTCACTCGGCGCGCTGTCACGCCGCTCGCCTGGTGCCGCGGGGGCGTGGCGCCGCGGTGATCGCGAGGTGACGGCGGAGCTGGCGAGACAACAGATGACGGCGCTGGGACTGCGGGTCCCGGTGGGAGCTGAATCGCGCCGCAACCTGCCATGATGACGCGCCGAGCGGGTGTGGCCAGCGGGGCAAGAGGGAGTGGTCTGGAGGTGGTGAGATGCTTGACCGCACGCTCTCGGGTCGTCGGGCAGGGCGCAGCCGCGCCGACCCTCACCTAGGTCCTCGAGTCGGCACGACGGACGCCCTGCGCCGGACTGCCGCATGAGGCGTGAGGGGCAGCGTTTCCGGCTCAGCGATGGCCCCGAGGTCTGGATCCGACCGGTCCGCACGGACGACGCCGCCGGGCTGCAGCGGGCCTTCTCGCAACTGTCGGAGCGCTCGCGCCACCAGCGGTTCATGACGGGGACGCCCTTCCTCACCGATGCTCGAGCTCGCCAGCTGGCCGACCTGGATCATGTCCGACACCACGCGTTGCTGGCTTTGGCTGGCGGGAAATCGGGCGACGTCGTCGGTGTCGCCCGTTTCATTCGTGACGACGTCCGGCCCCTCGAGGCTGACCTCGCGCTGACCATCGCCGACGCATGGCAGCGTCGCGGTCTGGCCTCAGTGCTGCTCGCGATGTTGGTCGCGCGGGCTGTCGCATCCGGGGTGCGCTTCTTTGTGATGGAAATGCTGGCCGACAACATGGGCATGGCCGCCTTGGTGCGTGCCGCGGGCGGCGAGGTCGGCCCCCTGGCCGACCGGGTGGCCTCGGCCCGGCTCGACCTCTTGGCAGAGCCGACGTCGCGATGGGTAGACGCGGTAATGGACTCTGTCCTGGGGGACCTCGAGTCAGACCTCCCTGACGATGCCGGTCCGGCTCGCTGACAAAGCCCGTTGCCCGAGGCGCCGGCCGCATCGTGGCGTGCAGCGCGCATCGCCGCGTGCGTCGCTCTACCGAGGTTCGACCCGGGTGAGGTCTCCGGGAACGGCGAGGGGTGCTTCGACACGACGCGGTCGACCCAGGGGCAGGCGCGTGGACGCGAAATCGGCTGACGAGCGGGTCCACCGCTCCCCGTCCCAGTACCGGTTGTGTTGGCTGTAGATGGCTTGGCGGTACCAGCCGGGCTCACGCTCGGGCACGTCGGTCCTCCTGTGCCACGGCGGGACAGGCCGTGGCCTGAAGGGGCTTACCCGGGTGGGCTGCGGCCACGCCTGCGCGCACTGGCGGAGTGCCGCCGCGGTCGTCTGACGTCGCGTTACTCTCCCGACTCCTCAGTGGTGGAAGGCGTGCCCGGTAGGTTGAGTGCGTTGGCCCGGTCCTGGGGCGGCCCGAACTTGGCCGTGGTGCTCATCCGATGTGCCAGTGTCGGCGGATCAGGTCCTGCTGCCGTGAGGCGCCCTGAGAGGGGTCGTCGTCGGCGTCGAAGGTGCGGAGCTCGCGGAGGAGCGCGTCGACGAGACTCGCTGGGAAGACGTCGTCGGCCTCGAACATGGAGCGCTGCGCCTCTAGTGCGTCCGCGGCTTCGGTGCAGGACGAGGGGAGGGCCTCGAAGTCGGTGCCACTCTTGGTGCTCATCCGGGTGGCCTGGTCGAGACTGTCGGTTGCGGCCAGGCCGTGCCGAGCCGCGACGGCCATCCCTGCTAGGAGGAGATGCACATCGGCCGACCCGTCCGCCAGACGGAGCTCGATGGTCTGCGGGTGCGTCCCGGCCAGCAGGTCTGTTGCGGCGGCGGGCTGGACATCTTCGCTGGGGTTGGCGTGAGCGAGCATCGTCGGCAGCACGTCACCGGTCCACGCCAGTGGGACGCGTACCAGTCCGGTGCGGTCTCGCTCGCCCCAGCAGATGGCGTCTGGAGCTTCCTCGCCGTCGCTGAAGCGCAGGAAGGAGGTGGGGACGCGGTTGCCGAGAGCGCTGAGGGCGCGTGCTGCAGTCAGGTAACCGGCGATCAGCCGGCGGGCGGTATCGTTGATGCCGTCCCGGTCGACCATGGTGTTGACACCGTCGCGCACGAGACGGCTGTGGACGTGGAGGCCATTGCCGGCGCCGCCGCTGCTGACCGAGGGAGCGAAGGTGGCCTCGGCGCCGTGAGCGTGAGCGACCTCACGCACCACCCACTTGGCGATCACCAGGGCGTCCGCGGCCTGCTCCAGCGGCATCGGCTGCAGCTCGATCTCATGCTGCGCTAGCTGTCGGTGGTCTTCGAGGATGTTGCCCACCTCGCCGTGGGCGTACTTCAGCGAGATGCCCATGGTGTTCAGGTGCCCCATCACCTGCTCGCGGACCTGCTGTCCCTTGGCGAAGGGACCGGATTCCTGGTAGCCGCGCTCCGGCTCCAGCGGGAAGAGCACGTCGCGGTCCTCGACGAGGTAGTACTCGAGCTCGCCGAAGACTTCGAGGGTCATGCCGCTCTCCGCGGTCAGCGCCGCGGAGGCCCGCCGCAGGACCTGCTCGCGGGCGTAGCTCAGCGGCCGGCCGTCTTCGGCGTAGAGCGAGCACAGCACGTCGAGCGAGCGTTGCACACCGAACGGGTTGAGGAAGGCGGTGCGGTGGCGAGGGACGGCGTAGACATCGCTGGCATCGGCGTCGGCATCGGGGAACGCGCTCGAAGCATCGATGCGCTCTCCCCGCGTCAGGGTCTCGCGCAGGTGGTCGCGGGAGTTGATCGGGAAGGCGAGCGTCTTGAGTCGGCCGTCGCCGGCGACGTAGCGCAGGTTGACCTGACGCAGACCCCAGTGATCGACGACGCGGACGAGGTCGTCTGCGGTGAAGTCGGAGGGGCGCTTGCCGAGCAGGCGTACGAGGGGATGCGGTTCCAGGGCGTCGATGGGCATATCGGGCCTTACCCGATGCGGCGGTTCGCGCACGGCCGATGGCATTTCGCTATCACCCGGTGTCCCGGGTCGTCCGGCTGCTCCGCCAAAGGTCCGGGCTGCCCCGCCCAAGGTGGGGGTGAGGCCTGTCCCGCAGGCGCAGACACCGGTGTGGTGGAGGTTTACGTGTCGGAGATCGCGGTACTCGGGGCGACACCCATCGTCAGGAGGAGGCCCCTTGCACAAGGCGCTTGAGGTCGGCGGGCGGGCTCGCCCACCCCGTCTACGGGTGATGGGTGAAGCCTGGTCGGGACCCTGCAAGGATGGGGAGGTTGGGGGAGCGAATGCTGCGGCCGATCTCGGGTGATCCGGACCGCACTTGGCGTCGGTGGTGGCTGTGGTGGGCGCTGCTGTGCCTGCCCCTCGCCGCGCTCGCCGTCGTTGTGCTTGGGGTTTCGGCCGTCGCTGCGTCGATTGTGCCTGCGATGTTGGTAGGCACAGCACTGCAAGCATCAGCGCTGGCGGGCCGGGCTGACGTGGCGACCAGGCAAGCGGTCATGGCGTGTCTCCGGGCCGCGGGAGCGGCCGCGGTGATGGGGCCGGCGCTTGCGGTGCTCGGTGCGGTTGAGGGTCGGCTGGCTCTCGCCGCGGTGCTGCTGATGGTGCTGACCTGTCCGCCGTCGGTGCAGTGGTTGTCGACGCAGCTCATGCCCGGGCGGGCTACGGGTGGGTCGCGACGTGCAGGGGAAGCGCCGCGGAGTGCCGAGGCAGTGGCGAGGGACGATCACCGCTCGCACCTTCTGCGTCGCGCCTTGCTCGCTGAACCGGTCGAGGGGCTCGACGACGTCGCGCTGTGCCGCGCGTGGCGGCGCAGCTACGTGCTGCTGAGCCAGGCCCACACGAACGGGGCTCGCGCAGAGTACGTGGCGTTGCGGCAGCAGTACCTCGACGAGATGGAGCGGCGCAACGCCGCGGCACTGCAGTCGTGGCTCAGGTCAGGCCCGCGCGCGGCCGGGGGGCCCGAACGCTACTTCGTCCCCGGCGCGAAACGCAGCGACGGCACCTCCGCCGGATGACTGACGTGGCCCAGTCGGCGCGTGAGGCCAGAGAGCGAGGCGATCCGCGGCGCAGGTCTTGCACAAGCCGCCATCGTCTGGTTGGTTTACGGCGTAAACTTGCGAGGTCGTCCCGCAGTACAACCCGGGGCCGCGCTCGTCCGGTCGACCCTCCCTGTGACCACCGGGCGACCACCGAGTGACCCCCAAGTACTCAGTGCCATGCCGACCGAAACCGCAACGAGGAGACCCGCGATGACAGACGCTTTCAGGGACGGTGCGACCACCATCGCGCAGTTCGTTCCCAAGTTGGTGCTCTTCTTGCTGATCCTGGTTGTCGGGCAAGGCCATCGCCAAGGGACTCAGCTCGCTCCTGGAGCGGTTCGGCTTTGACGAAGCGGTAGAGCCTGGCGGGGTCAAGCGGGCGCTGGCGAACTCCAGGATGGACGCCAGCGACGTGGTGGCCAAGCTGATCTACTACACGTTGGTGCTGTTCGTGCTCCAGCTGGCGTTCGGGGTCTTCGGCCCGAACCCAATCAGTGAGCTGCTCACGCGGGTGATCACGTTCTTGCCGAGCCTGGTCGTCGCCATCATCATCCTGGTCGTGGCTGCTTCGATCGCTGCCGCGCTGAAGACGCTGGTCGAGGGCACCCTGGGTGGTCTCTCATACGGTTCTGCCCTTGCCAGCGCCTCGTCGGTCTTCATCCTGTTCCTCGGGATCGTTGCGGCGCTGAACCAGGTCGGCGTGGCGACGACGGTGACGACGCCGGTGCTGGTGACGATCCTGGCCACGGTCGGTGGCGTGATCGTCATTGGCGTGGGCGGTGGGCTGATCAAGCCGATGCAGCACCGGTGGGAGGACTATTTGTCCCGTGCCGAGGCGGAGGCGCCGCGCCTGAAGCGAACAGGCGGCGGCCGCTTCCGGCCCTGGCGAACAGGCGCAGCGTGTCGGCGCGTCCTGGGAGGATCACCGAGGGAGCGGGCGCGTCAGCGACGGTACGCCAGGGCCGGAGGGCCGTGACGGCCGCCGCTTCTGAGAACGCAGGTTGCGGGTTGCGGGTCGACGTGGCGGCCAATTGGACCTGGCTCTGCGGCGTCGACGCTTGGCCGAGTCGCTGTGTCGAGTCGTGAGGGATGAGAGGCGGACGGTGCAAGAGCGGGTGGAGGTCGATTCGGTGCGACGCACCCTGGACGACCTTGCCGACCGTCAGTTGACGGCGGTAGCCGTCGAGGCGGGTATCGAGGGTGCGGCAGAGTTGGAGCGAGATGTGCTGGTCCAGAGGCTGCGCACGACGCGGCGCAGCCCCGGGTGACGCCGGCTGACGACGTGGCCAGGGCTAGGATCGCGGCATTGGAGGTGCGATGTCAGCGGATGGCAGTGGCGAAGCAGACGGGAACCTCAGCGCAGGCGAGCGGCCCGGTTCCGGGCGGCCGCGTCTGGACAGGTCGCGCATCGTCGGGGCGGCGGTGTCATTTATCGATGAGCACGGTCTGCCGAGCCTGACGATGCGTCGTCTGGGAGACCAGCTCGGGGTGGAGGCGATGGCGTTGTATCGCTACGTGCCTGGCAAGGAAGACCTGTTGGACGCCGTGGTCGAAGAGTTGATGGCGCAGATGGAGGGCGACGTCGAGGTGCTAATGGCGCCGCACGACGGGTGGCAGGACTTTCTGCAGCGGATGGCACACGGGACGCGCCGTGTGGCGTTAGCCAATCCGAAGGCCTTCCCGCTGGTGACCTCGCGTCCTCCCGAGGCGCCATGGTTGCGTCCGCCGTTGCGAAGCCTCCACTGGGTCGAGCGTTTCCTTGCCGGCCTGATGGACGAGGGCTTCAGTCCCGAGGCAGCGGTCCGGGCGTATCGGGCATTCACCAGCTTCTTGTTGGGACACCTGTTGCTCGAAGTGGCCCAGCACGGTGCAGATGTCGGCCCTCTCGACGTGCTCGACGACGGGTCCATCGAACCGGGTTCACTGCAAGGCTTCCCGGTGGTTGCGGCGTTGCGACCGGCGCTCTCCGAGGACCACGCCACCGTGGAGTTCGAGGAGTCGCTGGAGAACCTGCTGGACCGGCTCGCGCTGATGCGCGCGGAGTCCCCGTCCGAACCCTGACGAGCGCGACCAGCATCGTCGTCGGGTCGTCCGTGGTGATGCTCGAGCCGTTGGTCCTTCAGTGCGGCAGTCCTGGTCCGCCCGAGGCGGGGGCATCCCACCGAAGGCGGAGGGTCGACGTCGGCGCGCCAGGCGCGGCGGAGCAAGGTTGCGACCTCGTCCCCAGCGTCGACGGCGGAGATGTGGGCGCTGGGGACGGTCTTGAAGGCGGCTCCGGGGATCAGTCGGGCGGCTCGGAGCTGTTCGGACACCGGGTAGGAAGGGTCGTTGGCCCCGGCGATCACCAGGGTGGGCGTGGTGAGACCCGACAACCTGGCGGTGAGGTCCTCACGGTCGACGAAGACGAGTCGCAACGCCTTCGCCAGCTGGCGCCGGTCGCCCTGCGTGAAGGTCTCGCGGTGCGCCAGCGTGGCCGCCGCCGTGGCGGTACCGCGACGCGTTTCGGGTAGGAAGAATCGGCGCGCGGTCATGGCGGCGAACACGGACGTGCTCCCCAGGCCGCGCGCCAGGGCGGGCAACGGCGTCGGGCGCCACCAGGTCGGTCGCCGGAAGCCGAAGGGGGTGTTGAGGCACGCGGGGTGTCGCAGGCGTCGAGGGTGCCGCAGGGCGGCATCGACTCCGACCAGGCCTCCCCAGGAGGTGCCGACCCACTGCACGCCGGGGGGATCGTCGTCATGCCCTCCACGGTTGCGCCCATGGTCGCGCCGTGGGCGGCGGCGAGGCCTCGAAGTCCAACTGCACGTGGCGGCACCCGGGGCCGAGGGGCTCGACCCGGAAGCCGGCCTCGGCGACGAGCGGCGCGCCGCTGGGTCCGGGGCTGCGCAGCAGCACGTGGACACGCTCGTGTATGACGGCCTTGAGGGTGTGTCGCCCCAGCTCGACGTCGTCGGTTCTGCTGAAGACGATCGTGCTGCCGGGACTGGTGGCGTCGCCCTCGACGCGCCAGTGGTACTCACGCACTCGTGGCCAGGTGGACCACTGCGACAAGGCTCGTTGGTCACGGAGCACCGCAAGCACGTCGGGTGCGGCACGCTCGATGACGATGCCCTCGCTTCACTGCATCAGTCTTCTCCCAGCGCCGGCGGCCGCTCGTGCACGGTGTTCGTCACCGGGCTGGCCCGCGGTTGCTCGTGCGCGCACGGAGTGCCGGGAGGCTCGGCGAGCCACGCCGCGAGCGATCGTCGCAGCGACTGAACCGACCCGCCGTCCCACGAGTGCTGCAGCTCCACCTCGAGGGCGTGAAGGTGTGCACGGGCCGCCGTCGCCAGAGCATCTCCCGTGGGGCTCAGCTGCACCGATCCTGGCCCGTCGTGCAGTAGGCCGAGGGCTTGAAGCTGCGCCACCATCACGTGGACGGACTGGCGGCTGATGGTGAGGCGTCGAGCGAGGTCTGATTGGGTGCGGTGGGCGTCGACCTCGGCGATCAGTCTCGACTGGTTGCGCGAGAGCAGCGGCCACCCGTCGGCGTGGAGACGCTCCCGCAGGGTGGCGTCGAGTCGCTCTGCGGCCAGCAGGAGGCTCAGCGCCAAGGGGGGAACGGGGGCGTTGTCTGCGCCGCTCATGTGTGTCAGTCTAACTGACAGGGAGATCGCGGTCATCGGCGGAACCGACAGGACCGGGCGGTTTGCTCGTGGAGCGGGCGGCCGTGTCGCACCGGGTGCGAGTGCTGGCCCGGCGGCCTGAGGAGACGCGCGCGGACCTCAGGCGCCTGGGCGAGGACGTCCACGTGGTGGCGGGTGACCTGCTCGACACGCACTCGATGCACGAGCTGGTCCGGGGTGGTGGGGGTGTCGTGGACGCGGTGATCAGTGCCGCCGGCCCGACTCGCGACGGAGCGTCCTCGGACTTCCGGCGCGGCGCCGACAACCTGGTGCAGGCGATGCGGGGGGCCGGGGTCGCACGCTTGGTGTGGATGACCGGTGCCGGCGTGCGCTTCCCGCACGACCGCCCAGGGGTCGTGGATCGCGCGGTCGTGGCGGCGATGCACCTGGCTACGCTTCGCCCGCCCGGTCACCCAAGCCCTCACCACCTTGAGCTTCCTGCCCTTCCTGATCCCGGGCATCGCACTCGGCGCCGCCTACATCGCACAGTTCGGAGCCCCGATCGGGCCGCTGCCCGCGCTGTACGGGACCTTCGCGATTCTCGTCATCGCCGGAGCGGCGTACACGCTGCCCTTCGCCTCGCAGTCGGGCCGCAACGCCGTCGGCCAGATCGCCAGCGACCTGGAGGAGTCGGCCACCATGGCCGGCGCCGGTCTGGGTCGGCGCCTGGCCGCATCGTGGTGCCCCTGGCCGCGCGGTCGTTGCTCGCCGGGGCCGTGCTGGTCTTCGTCAAGATGGTGCGCGACCTGTCCCTGGTGGTGCTGCTCGTCACGCCGGCGACGCCCCTGCTGTCGGTGGTGACCTACCGCTACGCCACCGAGGGCTTCGCCCAGTTCGCCAACGCCATCACCGTCATGATCGCCGCCATCTCCGTGGCCGCGACCGTCCTCGCCCGCCGTCTGCAAGGCGCGGCCCAACCCCTGGGTGGAGAAGTGACCCGAACCGCTGAGCCGATCGTGCGACCCGACGGACCCGACGAGCCGACCACCTCAGAAGTGCCGGCGATCCGGTTGCGGCGACTGACGCGTCGCTTCGGCAGCGTGACCGCCGTCGACGCCGTCGACCTCGAGGTGCCCGCAGGGTCCTTCCTGGTCCTGCTGGGACCGTCGGGGTGCGGCAAGACCACCACGTTGCGGATGCTGGCGGGCCTGGAGTCACCGTCGGGCGGCAGCATCGAGCTGGCCGGGCGTACCGTCGCCGACGGTGACGACGGGCGTACCGTCGCCCCGGCCAGACGCGGCGCCGGCCTGGTCTTCCAGAGCTACGCCCTGTGGCCCCACATGACCGTGCACGCCAACATCGCGTGGCCGCTGAAGATCGCGAAGTGGCCGAAGCCGCAACGGCAGGCGCGGGTGCAGGAGGTGATGCAGATGCTGGCGATCGACGAGCTGGCGGGGCGCTACCCCGGCGAGATCAGCGGCGGGCAGCAGCAGCGCGTCGCGATCGCGCGCACCCTCGCGCCTCAGCCCGGGGTGCTGCTCTTCGACGAGCCGTTGTCGAACCTCGACGCCAAGCTGCGCATCGAGACCCGCAGCGAGTTGCTGCGGATCCATCGCGCCACCGGTGCCACGTCGGTGTACGTGACGCACGACCAGGTGGAGGCGATGACGATGGCGACCCACGTGGCGCTGATGCGTGACGGACGGGTCGAGCAGTTCGGACCGCCCCACGAGCTGGTGTCACGTCCGGCCAGCTCCTTCGTCGCCACCTTCATGGGGACGCCACCGGCCAACCTGCTGCCGGGACCCGACGGCACCGAGCTGATGTACCGCGCCGAGAGCCTGCGGCTGGACCCGCAGGGGTCGTTGACCTTGAAGGTGCTGGAGAAGAGCCCGATGGCAGGTCGCTGGATCCTGTCGGGCACGACGCAGGGGCGCCGCGTCAGCGTGGCCACTGCCGACGAGCCGCGCGAGGGCTTCGGCGACGTGATGCGGCTCGCCACGCCGGCCACGCCCGACGCCATCTTCGGCACCGACGGGCAGCGGGTGCCCACGTGAGGTGTCTCTACCTGGTGCGGCACGGTGAGACGAGCTGGAACGCCGAGCGGCGGCTGCAGGGTCGGCACGACGTGTCGCTCTCGCCGGTCGGGGTGATGCAGGCGGAATCCCTGCGCCCGGTGCTTCGTGCGGTGCTGGGCGACGAGGTCGACCGGCCGAGTGTCGTTGTTTCCCCGCTCCGAAGAGCGCGTCAGACCTGCGAGTTGCTCGGTCTGGACGACGCGGTGGTCGACGAGCGTTGGCAGGAGGCGGACCTTGGCAGCTGGACGGGGCGAACCCGCGGCGAGCTGGTAGCCGAGGGCAACGGCAGCTACGCGGCGTGGCGAGCCGGCTCGTACTCGCCTCCCGGCGCGGAGCCGCAGCATGAGCTTCACATGCGGGTCGAGGCCGCTATAGCGGACGCCCGCGAGGGCGAGCACGTCGTGGTGGTCACGCACGGGGGACCGATCCGCGCGGTCTGCCGGCAGCTGCTAGGACTCCGACCCGACCACCTGGTACCGGTGCAGCCGGGTTCGGTGACGGTGCTCGATCTCATGGACTCCCGCGCAAGACTGAAGTACTTCAACCTCGCACCCGTCGTCGCCCACCAGCTGGCGGTCGAGCCGTCCGACTGAGACCCCGTCCCGCCTCCGGTGGGCGTGCGGCCTAGGCGCCTTGGCCCTGGTGGGACGAGCCGAGCTCGCGGTAGGACACGCGACGCATCCGATCTCGGAAGACGCGGTGGAACACCCCAGACCTGCCGGTGGCGGCAGGTGTCGTTGCGTCAGCGCGCAGGTAGGTGCTGAAGCCCGGCACGTCGTGCGCCTGCTCGGAGGTCAGCCGGTCGAAACCCATCGACCAGTCCGGGAAGCTGCGGGTCTCGATCTGGTCGCGCAGTGTGGTGAAGACGTCGCGGTGACGCGGGTCCGCGGCAATGAGGTCGTAGGTGTGCTGCACCTGAGTCTCCTCGCCCTCCAGTGTCTGCACGAAGTGCCCGTCGGCGTACAGCAGCAGGCCCGTCAGCCCGCGGTCGTGGTTACGGGCGCGCGAATGCGCGAGCAGCTCGTCGAGCTCGTCGTCGTCGAAGGTCGCCACAGCGGTGCTGAAGTACGTCAGCGAGATCATGTCCTGACGCCGAGAGGGGAGGCGTCGAGCCCTGGTCCTGGGCGGTTCGGACCCCACGGTAGGCGCTGGCCACACGCCGGCGGGCGAATTTCGTGAAGCTGCTGCATGGGCAGACCTGGCACGGGGAGATGCCGAGAGCCCTGGACCGCGGAGGTTAGGGAGGCGGTCGCCGCGGGCACCTCAACGCGTGGACCGCACAGAAAAGGCGGCATCCGCGACAGGAGGTAGGGATGCACGGGATCACCGAGCGCTTCATCGAGGCGCTGGAGGTGTTGCACGACGAGCGGCAAGTCGGGCCGCTGGTCAGTCTCTTCGCTCCGGACGCCGAGCTGCATCGGGCGGGTGAGACCCTCCCTCTGGGTGGAGGAGTGGGTGTCGAAGAGTTCTGGCTGAGCTACCGCGAGGTCTTCGCCCACGTCGAAACCACGTTCGGCCACACGGTCACCGGTGAGGACGTCGCCCTCCTGGAGTGGGTCAGCGAGGGGTCGCTGACCAACGGCGCCGACTTCCGCTACACCGGCGTGAGCGTGCTGGAGGGAGACGAGCAGTCGTTGACGGGTTTCCGCTCCTACTACGACTCGGCCATCATCGCCCGGCTGTCTTCCCCCCGGCATGGCACGGGCACGGGCACGGGCACGGGCACGGTAGAGCGTTGAGCGAGGGGTTGGCTCGCGCGGTGCCTGCTCGACGCTTGGGCTGCCCGCCGTCGATTCGGTCCTCGACCCGCCTGAGGTCGACCCGCGTGAGGTCGACCCGCCTGAGGTCGACCCGCGTGAGGTCGACCCGCGTGAGGTCGACCCGCGTGAGGTCGACCCGCGAGAGGTCGACCTGCCTGAGTCGAGTTGCTGAGGTCGAGCTGCCTGACGCCGCCCAGCCGGCAGGGCGTGTCTCGCTGTCGATGGGGGATGCCGGGCCGATGACGCCCATGATCCGTCGGCCGACCGGTTGAGCTAGGTGACGAGTGCATGACCTCGGGGCAGGTCAGCTTGGTGACCGGAGTGTCGCGCCGCACCGGGCGGTCACTGTTCGGTGGCGCTGACGCGAGCGGCGGCTGAGCCGTGCGCGCCGTACGTTTTCACGCCCACGGGTCCCCTGGAGTGCTGCGTCTCGACGAGGTGGCCGAGCCCGCGGCTCCCACAGGGAAGAGGGTCCTGGTCGAGGTGGCCGCGAGCAGCGTGAACGGCACTGATCTTGGTCTTCGACGAGGCGAACTGCCCGCGGCCACGTGGGGGCGCCTGCCGTTCGTGCCCGGATTCGACATCGCCGGGACCGTGCTTGCTTGCGGTGAGTCGGTGACCGGCTTCGTCCCCGGTGACCAGGTGATGGGGCTGCTGGGGCATGGTGGAGGCGGGTTGGCCGAGCGGCTGGTGGTGGCACAAGACCGCCTCGCCCTGGCCCCGGAGTCGGCCTCGGTCGCGGCTGCGGCAGCGCTGCCGCTGGCGGGACTGACGGCGCTGCAGGCGCTGCAGGGCCGCGCGGGACTCCAACGACGGCCTGGTGCGCGGGTTCTGGTGGTGGGTGCGGCCGGGGGATCGGGTCCTACGCCGTGCAGCTGGCGGCGATCCTGGGCGCCCGCCTCACGGCCGTGGCTCGCTCTTCGGCTTGGGGCTACCTGCGTGACCTCGGCGTTGACGACCTGCTCGACCGTGCCACGACCCCGGCCGACGCGGGGGAGGGCTACGACGTGGTGCTTGACACCACGGGCGTCTGGTCGGCTGCCGCCACGAGGCCGATCCTGGAACCGGAGGCCGGCGTCCTGGTCTCGGTGCGGCCGTTGGCGGCGGATGCGCTGGTGGGTGCGGTCGCGCGAAGGCTGCCGCGTCGCGTGGCGGACGTGGTTGCGCCGTCGCGTTGTCGGGTCAGCGCCGTGATGACCGCCGCTAGGTCCCAGGACCTCACCCGTCTGGCCACGCTGGTCGACCAGGGACGGCTCCGGGTTCCGCTCGACGGCAGCTACGGCTGGGAGGACGCCGCGCGCGCGCACGCCCACGCCGAGGCCCAGGTGTGCGGCAAGGTGGTGCTCGTACGGCCTTGACGTTGTTGGTCGACGGGCCCGTGCGAGTCGACAGACGGAGACGCCGGCGCCGCCCCCAGTGCGGCGCCGACGTGGCTCCTCGGGCTGTGGCTCAGCGGCCGGGCAGCCGGTCGAGCTGGTTGCGCACCAGGGACTGCGGTCGCTGCTGCTCACCCTGGGCAGCGCCCATCACCACCAGCACGCCGGTCACGGCCGGGATCGCCCACTGCGTGATCTTCAGCTGCTTCTGCGCCTTGGCCAGGGCCTCGCTGGCGTTGCCCTGTGGCTCGGTGGCGCCAACGGCACCTTCGTGCCCGTGCTTGTCGACCTGGCGGCCGAGGTAGCCCGAGTAGGCGGTCAAGCCCATGGCGGCAACGGTGAGCGCCGCCTTGCTGACGGTGTTGGCTCGAGCGCCTGGCTGAGCCGAGAGGCGGGCCTTGTTGGCGCCGATGAGACCGAGGCCACCGAGGGCGTGCACGCCGATCGCCGCAGTGTTGACGGGAGTCCACTTGGCCCAACCGTACGCCGCCAGCTTGGCGCGCTCTGCGGGGTCCTTGGCCTCGGCGCACGCGCCGTTCAGCCCGATCGCACCCATCAGCGAACCGCCGAACCATGCGGCCAGGCCAAGGTCGTGCGCGCTGCGCGCTGCGGTGTTCTTCTCCGACATCTGCTCTCTCCTCTGTAGTGGCGAAGCGGCGGGTTACCCGCAGCACCACCGATCCAATCGGAGAGGGCCCTTCGCCGAGCCCAGAGCGGGTAAAGTCGGGCCCGCGGCTGAGACCACGTCGCGACTCGGGCATGGGCGGAGGCGGCCATGACGCAAGATCAAGCCCGGCTGTTGACGGATCTGGCGGCGGCGCTGCACGAGGAGCGTGTCGAGGAGCCGACGGTCAGGACCGTGCTGTTGCAGGCCAGGCACGTGGTGCCCGACGCCGAGCACGCCAGCATCACGGTGCGGGCACGTCGCCAGCAGTTCCTCACGCTCGGGTCCTCCTCGCAGACGGCTTCGGAAGCGGACGCGCTGCAGTACACGCTGAAGGAAGGCCGCTGCGTCGAGGCCGCCACCGAAGGCGGCTGGTTGCGCAGCGGCGACGTGTCGACCGACCCGCGGTGGCCACGGTGGGGGCCGGAAGCCGGCAGGCTCGGGGTCCGCTCGCTGCTGAGCGTGCGGCTCATCTCGCGGGGGGAGCCCTTCGGTGCGATCAACTTGTACTCCACGGTGGATGGGCGTTTCCACGATGCTGATGAGGTCGATCGGGCGCTGCTGTGGACCACTCACGTCACCAATGCGCTGACTGCGGCACAGCAGGTCAGCGGGCTGGAGACGGCGCTCGCCTCGCGACACCTCATCGGGATGGCGCAAGGCATCGTGATGCAGCAGTTCGGCCTCACCGAGGACCAGTCCTTCTCGTTGCTGTGCCGACTCTCCTCCCATCGCAACGAGAAGTTGCGCGTCGTGGCTGCCGATATCGTCCGCACCGGCAAGCTGCCCAGCAGTCGCAAGGCTCGATAGGCGGCCGCCCAACGCCCGACAGGGGTGAAGAGGCGAAAGCGCCGCGGACCTCGAGGTCCGCGGCGCTCGTCGCCCAGGTCGAGGGGTGCTCCCAGGATCAGCGGCGGTCGCTGTCGACGTCGGCCTCGTGCTGCACCCGCGTCGTCGCCTGGCGGGCGTCGTCCTCGGCGCGGGCCTGTCCGGTCCGCACGTCGCGCTTGACCTGCTCCTTGCTGCGCCGGCCCTGCTCGTAGGCGTCCTCCAGCAGTCGTTGGGCGACCGGGCGACCACCGAGGCCGAAGGCGAGCGCCAGCCCCAGGGCAAGGGCGCCCATCGTCGCCGCGAAGGCGATGCGCACGATCTCGGGCGCGATCTGCAGCTGCTCGAGGATCATGAAGAGCGCGATCACCATCACGAGTGCGGGCAGGATCGCAGCGACGATCTTGCCGGTCGGGGTGTCGCCCATGATCCGGGCGATGCCGGCCGCGACGGCGCCGGAGATGAGTGCCGCGGCCACGAAGATGACGATGGCCACAATCACGTTGGGCAGGTAGGCCAGCACCTGGTTCATGAAGGTGGTGACCGCAGGGATCCGCAGGGCACCGATGGCCGAGAAGATGAAGAAGACGAAGATGATCCAGAAAACCACGCGGGCGATGCCGTTGGCCGGGCTGGCGCCGGGCATGAAGCGCTCCACGTACTGATGGGCGTCGGAGTCGTGCAGCAGCCGGTCCAAGCCGACCTTCTGCAGCACCTTGCGCACCACGGCCTGCACGATCTTGGCGACGATGAAGCCGATCACCAGGATGGCCACGAAGCCGAGCAGGTTCGGCAGGAACGCGAAGAGCGTGTCCACCGCCTGCTGGAAGCTGTCGCCGATGTTCATGTGTTGAGTCCTTCCGATTGTCTGCGGACGAGCCGCACGTTTACGGCGTAATACCCGGCTACGCCCTACTGATGCGAGGCGCTTCTATTCACTCGGGATGCGGAATGTGGGGCGCTGTCCCGGGTATGTCGTGCCTCACAACCGAGCCCCATTGGAAAGGTGGTCCGCTGATGTTGGATCAGGATCAGGCACGAGAGCTCGTGGGTCAGAACGCCTACGACAGCAACGGCGACAAGGTCGGCAAGATCGGTCAGGTCTTCTTCGATGACGAGTCGGGGCGCCCCGAGTTCGTCACGGTCAACACCGGCTTCTTCGGCACCAGCGAGAGCTTTGTGCCGGTCGCCGAGGCAACGGCACAGGACAACGGCCTCGCTCTGCCCTTCACCAAGGACGTGATCAAGGACGCGCCCAATGTCACCGTCGAGCAGGGGCACCTGAGCCGGGACGAGGAGCGCGAGCTCTACCGCTACTACGAGATGTCCTACACCGACATGCCGGACGAGTCCGTGCTCGCGGACCAGTCTGGTCTGGGGGGTCAGCCCGTTGCTGCACCAGAGCAGGACGTCGACGACCACGAGCGGGGTTTCGCGGCCACCGGCACCCATGCTCAGGGCGACGACGCGCTCGGCGGCACGGGTCATGACGTCTCAGGCCCCACGACCGACGAGGCCATGACGCGTTCGGAGGAGCGACTCGACGTGGGCACACGCACCGAGGAGACCGGTCGTGCCCGGCTGCGCAAGTACGTCGTCACCGAGGAGGAGCAGGTCACGGTCCCGGTGACCAAGGAGCGCGCCGTGCTCGAGCGGGAGCCGATTACGGACGCCAACATCGGCGACGCCACCGAGGGGCCTGCGATCTCTGAGGAGGAGCACGAGGTGGTGCTGCTCGAGGAGCGTCCCGTGGTGGAGAAGCGTGTCGAGCCTGTCGAGCGGGTTCGCCTCGGCAAGGAGCAGGACACCGACCAGGCGCAGGTGTCCGAGCAGGTCCGCAAGGAGCAGGTCGAGGTCGACGGCACCGTCGAAGACCGCTGAGCGTCCCGTACGAGGACGACGAGACGACAAGGAGCACGACATGAGCAGCACTCATGGCACAGGCGGGGGCCGCAAGGGCCGCCCGGACGGAGACGACGTGGTCGACGACACCGGTTCAGCCGAGCGCGGCAGGACGACGTGCCGGGAGGTGCAGGCCCGCCAGGAGGACGCCTACGGTGGGATCAAATGGGGGGCAGCCTTCTTCGGATGGCTGACGGCGATGGGCACCGCGGTGCTGCTGACCGCCGCGCTCGGCGCGATCGGCGCCGCGGTCGGTCTCGGGACGCTGTCCAGCGTTGGAGAGGCGACGTCGACCGCTCAGCAGGAGGCCGGCACGGTCGGGATTGTCAGCGGTATCGCGCTGCTGGTGGTGCTCTTCTTGGCCTACTTCTGCGGCGGCTACGTGGCCGGCAGGATGGCGCGCTTCAACGGCGCCAAGCAGGGCATGGCGGTGTGGGTCTGGGCGCTGCTCATCGCGCTCGTGGTCGCCATCGCGACGGTCGTCGCGGGGAGCGAGTTCAACGTGCTGTCCCGCCTCGACGGCTTCCCCCGGATCCCGGTCTCCGAGGGCGACCTGACCACCGGCGGGATCGTGGCCGCGGTCGCGGCCCTGGCGGTGACGCTGGCCGGAGCAGTGGTGGGTGGCCTCAGTGGCATGCGCTACCACCGCAAGATCGACAAGGCCGGTCTCGGACGCTGAGCCGGAGGTCGGCGACCGTCTGCGGGCGGTCGCCGACCCGACGCTCGGTCCGGACCGAGGCCGCCACGCGAGCCGTGCGGGCCTCGGTGCGCCGACGGCCGCGGAAGGAGCACCGATGATGACCCGACGGGTCAGCCGACGCCGCCTCACCGGTGCCGCCGGGTGGGACGACTTCTTCGGGCTCCTGGAGGACCTCACCGCCAGGAGCGGCGCCGCTGGGTTCTCCCTCGGCGTGCTCGACGGCGACCGGGTCAGCACCTTCAACGATGGCTTCCCCGGCGTCACCTCCGCCGACTACCGCTACGTGGCGCTCTCCGCGTCGTTGCCGGGTCCCGCTGCGCTGCGCTCGGGGGCCGCGGCGTACCTGCACGACGAGCGGGAGACGCGGGCCACCTTCCCCCAAGCCATCGCGGTACACGAGCAGACCTCCTACGAGGCAGCGGCGGTGCTGCTGCTGCCCGAGGACGTCACGACAGGCGCCCTGCTCGGCTACCTGGCGCTGCACTTCGTCGGGCCACGACTCTTCGGTGCCGCCGAGCGTGCCCGCCTGGAGGCCGCCGCTCTTGTCGTGGCCCGTGAGCTGTGTCGGCTGGTCGCCAGCACCAGCGGCGACCTCCGACCGCCCACGATCGAGGAGATGTCTCTGCCGCAGCTGCGTCTTGAGGTGCACGGCCTGCGCGAGGCGATCCAGAGTCGCGCCGAGCTCGAGCAGGCCAAGGGCGTGCTGATGGAGCGCTACGGCATCGATGCGACAGCCGCGTGCCTGCTGTTGCGTCGGTGGTCCAACGAGCAGGGCCTCAAAGTCCGCGAGGTGGCACACACCGTCGTGACGGAGGTGGGGGACAGATCCCGCTGAGGTTAGGCCCAACGTAGTCGGGCCACCTCAGGTCGTCTCCGTCGTGGGTGCCACCACGCGTTCGGCGCCCGAGATCGTCTCGAGGCACGACCTTTGGCTGCGGCCCCACCGCAGGGCATCCAGTTCGTCGACCGGCTGGGCGGCGCCATGGTGGCCTAGATTGGCTCGTCGCGCCAGGCACAGAGTCCCGATGTGATCGAAGGACGGCAGCGCCTCGCGCGCTGGGGCGGTGGGACGTGGTCATGTGCCCGCCAGCGGCTCGGCCGTGGGGCCGGGGCGGCGGGCATGGTCCTCGGGTCGCCGTCGCCGTGACTCTCACTCGATCGCGGTCGACCGACTTCGGGGCGTCAGGGGGCCGCTTCCGGGTAATGGAGAGCCGTGCGCGACGAGGAGATGGCCAACCCGGGGATGCGTCCGATCGAGGCGACCGAGGAGGCGTTCGCGCTGCTGCGCGACTTCGACGACGACCGGGTCGAGCGCTCGTTGCTGTTCATCGCCGAACAGGTGCGGGCCATCGCGCCCGGCTGCGTGGCACTGAGCCTGTCGCTGCTGGACAGCGAGCTCACCTTCACCTTGGCGGCCGAGGGCAGTCTGGCGGCCACCCTCGACGCCGTGCAGTATCTCGACGGGGGTCCGTGCGTGGAGGCGCTGCACCGCACCGAGCCGCTGGCGACGGAGGCCGGGTCGGCGCCGTCGCTCGACGAGGAGCGCTGGCAGATGTTCTCCCGCGCGTCCGCGCACCTGGGGGTCGCCAGCACGCTGTCGCTGCCGATCCTCGACGAGGGCTCGGTGGTGGCTGGCGCCAATCTCTACGCCGAGGCTCCGGACACCTTCGACGGGCACCACGCGGCCCTGGGTCAGGCGTGTGGCGCGTGGGCGGACGACGCGGTGACCAATGCCGACCTCAGCTTCCAGACCCGGGTGAGGGCTGCCGTCACGCCGGATCGACTGCTGGAGCAGAAGGACGTCGACCTCGCCTCCGGCATCCTGGCCGCGGCGTACGGCCTCAGGGTGCGCGAGGCGGCGTCACGACTCGCCAGCGCCGCCGCACGGGCGGGCGTGAGCGACACGGAGTTCGCGCGGTTCCTGCTGCAGGCGCACCTGACTAACATCGCCGGCGAGCCCAGCGGGCACGAAGCCTCCTAGTAGCTGGGCGTGCCGTGGACCGCTGACGGCCGGGCCCACCGCGTGGTGAAGCCCTCTGTCCTACGGGGGAGAGGTCATGGAGCCACCAGGATGACGGCGGTGCGTGCCAGCTCCACCACCTCGAAGTCCGGGGAGGCGAAGAGGCCCGGGTCGAGGGAGACGCGCTGCCTGATCCAGGCCTCGGGGAAGTCGTCGATGGTCACACTGAGGTAGTAGCCGCGGTCGTCCCGGTTGAGCACGAGACCGTCCACCGCCTGGAGTGGGTTGTCCCGCAGGAGGCGGTGCGCGCACGCGGCGTCCTCGCACTCCTGCAACCGTCGCAGCACCGCCAACCGGGACTCGAAGCGGCCGTGGGGGTGGGAGTAGATGCTCTTCCAGCTGAGGAAGAGGTGCACCGGTCGCAGGGCCGGCACGTCGGCCCGCGACGAGACGAGCACGTCACCCGATCGGAAGGGGCGACCCGACAGCTCTCGCCAGGCAGCCTCGACCTGGGCGGCACTGGCGCTCACGGCCCCGGGTGCCACTCCCCAGGGATGCCAGTTCTCATCGGCCGGGATTGCACCACCGGCGGGGAAGGACCCGTCGGGGTAGCGCATCGTCTGCGCGGCGCCGGCGTGCGCGACCACGCCACGCTCGAGCGTGGCCGTGACCGCCAGGGCTCCCGTCGCGATGCTCAGGGCGGTGGCACCCACAGCCGCCGCTCGGGCGGCGCGGCCGGTGCCGGGACGGGCGAGGCGGCGGCGACACCAGCTTGCGGCCGCCGCGACGCCCAGCACCCCGGCAGCCGCCAGCACTGCCTCGCTCAGCTCCTCGGTCTTCTCGGGCAGCAGCGCGACGCCCAGGGGTTGCAGCAGCTGTCCACCGACCATGAAGGCGTAGGAGGCGAGGAGCGCGAGCAGAAGCGCCGCCGCCAGTCGGCTGCGACGGGCGTGCCTGAGCAGCCACAGCAGCCCGGCCAGCTCCAGCACGCCGCGGGCGTCGTAGGGCAGCGGGATCGCGGGTGCGTCGAAGCCGTGCGGGCTCCACCGTCGCTGCAGGTCGTCGCTCGGCAGTCCGGCGAGCTCACCCGCCAGCAGGTGCCACCACGTGGGCAACGCCACGACCAGCCCCACCGCGCCGATGCGTACCGCGCGCAGCGGAGCCGGGTGCACCGGTCGTCGCCGGACCAGGTCCAGCAGCATCCCCAGCAGGGTGGCCAGGGCGAGGGGCGCGAAGAAGTACGTGTGGGTCAGCAGCAGCAGGCCGAGCACCAGGCCGTGGCGTGCGGCGCCCCAGGGCGCAGCGTCGGCCCGGACCATGCCGCGGCAGACCTCGAGCCACCAGGGGAGCAGCAGGCACAGCACCAGCCACTCGTCCGGCTTGTGTGCCAGTACGGTCGCCGAGGCCACGACGCTGGCGACCCAGGCCGCCACCATGTCGGAGAGCACCCGGCGCCACAGCAGCCACGAAAGCGTCGGCAGCACCAGACACATCAACACCTGCGCCGGCTTCATCACCGTCCATCCCGGGACGTCGAGCAGCGCGGCGGCGCGTCCCTGCAGCCACGGCCACAGCGGCGGGTAGTAGGCCGGGAGGCCGGCGTAGCCGTAGTCCGCCAAGGCGGGGGAGTCGGCGTACCGCGTCACCATCTGGGTGCGGAAGCCGGCATCGGAGTACACGCCGTCGAAGCCCCAGGCGGTGCCGTGGAGCGAGGACATGGCGGTGCCGCCGAGGAGAAGGCTGGCGGCGCTCAGCACCAGCGGCACCGGGCGTCGCCACGCCAGGACGCTCCAGGCCGACGCCACGACGGCCGTCGCGATCGCACCGGCGACCAGTACCGCCACGACGGAGGCACCGGCCAGCTCGGCCGGGACGAGCCGCAGGACCGACCAGGTGCCCACCGTGCCGAGCACGGTGAGCACGGCCCACGTGCCGAGGTCCGTGCGCACCCGCTGGGAGGGGCGCTCGCGTGTCGTCGGGTCAGCGACCGCCACGTCGGTCTCGGTCATGGAGCCCCTCTCCGCTCGACGGCCGCGCGGCGGACCGTTTACTTCGTAAACAAGCATGTACATGATGACGGCAGATCGGGTACCGCACGCTCCGTGCCCCCACCCCAGCCGCCGTCGGCCACCAGTGAGGCCGTGGCCTCCCCGCCGCCGGCCCACACGAGACCACGCCCGCAGCTAGCGGAGACCACGCCGACCGCCCGGCCCCCGGGGCCGGCGTGGTGGCGGGTCCTGCGTACCCGACAGTGGACGAAGAATCTCCTCGTCCTCGCAGCGCCCCTGGCGGCGGGGAGCCTGCTGCGCGTCGACGTCGCCCTCGGCGCCGGGGTGGCGCTGGCCCTCTTCTGCCTGGCCTCCTCGGGCTGCTACCTGGTCAACGACGTGCTGGACGCCGAGCAGGACCGTCGGCACCCCGTGAAGCGGACCAGGCCCGTGGCCGCCGGCGAGATCGGGCCGCGCGCGGCGCTCCTGGCCGGGGTGGCCCTGCAGACCGTGGCGATCGTGGCCGGTGCGCTGTGGGACCCCGCGCTCGGCGCGACCATGGCGGCGTACTCGATCACGCAGGCGCTGTACGTCGCCGGCCTCAAGCACCAGCCGCCGATCGACCTGGCCGTCGTGGCCTCGGGCTTCCTGCTGCGTGCGGTGGCCGGTGGAGCGGCGACCGACACACGGCTCTCGACCTGGTTCTTGCTGCTCGCGACCTTCGGCGCCTTCTTCGTCGTGGCCGGCAAGCGGTACTCCGAGCGGGTGCAGGTCGGCAGCGAAGCAGGGACGCGGCCCTCGCTGCGGCACTACTCCGAGAGCTACCTGCGCTTCGTGTGGACGATGGCCGCCGGTGTGACGGTCGTCGTCTACCTTCTCTGGGCCCTGACCGGTCCCCACCACACCGGGGTCGTGCCCTGGGAGGGCCTCTCGGTGGTCGCCTTCGTGCTCGGGCTGCTGCGCTACGCCGCCCGCATCGACCAGGCCACGGCCGAGCACCCCGAGGACATCGTCGCCAGCGACCGTGGTCTGCAGGTCGTCGGCGTGATCTGGGTGCTGCTGGTGCTCGCGGGGGCGGTCGTCGAGTGAGGCAGGACCGAGGGCCGGAGGAGGGCGCCACCTCGCTGTCCGGGTGGGGTCGTACCGCGCCGACGCGCGCCCGGGTGGAGTCCCCGACCACTGACCTCGAGGTGGTGGCCGCGGTGCATGAAGCGGCTCGCGAAACAAGACGACGAGGGGTCGTCGCGCGGGGGCTGGGACGCAGCTACGGCGACGCGGCGCAGAACGCCGGGGGAGCGGTGCTCGACCTGACCGGGCTCGCCCAGGTGCACCGCCTGGATCTCGAAGCCGGTGTGGTGGAGGTCGACGCCGGCATCTCGCTGGACCGTCTCCTGCGTGTCGTCCTCCCGCTGGGCCTGACGCTGCCGGTGCAGCCCGGCACGCGGCAGGTCACGGTCGGGGGAGCGGTGGCCTGCGACGTGCACGGCAAGAACCACCACACCGCCGGCAGCTTCGGTCGGTACGTGCGCAGCCTCGTGTTGCTCACCGGCGCCGGTGATGCCATCCGACTCAAGCCCAGGGGGCCCGACCCCGAACTCTTCTGGGGGACTGTGGGCGGCATGGGGCTGACCGGCGTCGTGCTGCGGGTGGAGCTGGAGCTACGGCGCGTGGAGACCTCACGGATCGTGGTCCGCGCCGAGCGACAGCCCGACCTGCACGGAGTGATGGACGCCCTGCGCGAGCACGACCGGACCGCGGAGTACTCCGTGGCGTGGTTCGACTCGCTGGCGCAGGGAGCCGCCACGGGACGAGGCGTGGTCATGACCGGACGCGACGCCGTACGCGACGACCTGACCGCGGCGCAGCGCGAGGACCCGCTGCACGTGCCTGCGTCCCGACGGGTGCAGGTGCCTCACACGCCGCTCTGCGCGGTCAACGGCGTGTCGGGGCGAGCCTTCAACGAGGCGTACTTCCGTCGCGCTCCGAGACGCCCGTCGACCAGGGTCGAGCACGCCTTCGGCTTCTTCCAGCCACTCGACGGGCTGCAGAGCTGGAACCGTCTCTACGGTCCCAGGGGGCTGGTCCAGTACCAGCTCGTGATCCCCGATGCGGCGTCCGAGGTGGTCGTCGAGGTGGTGCGCGAGGTCGCGGCCAGCGGCCACGTCTCGTGCCTCAACGTGCTCAAGCGCTTCGGACCCGGCACGCCGGGTCTTCTGTCCTTCCCCGCCCCGGGCTGGACCCTCGCCCTGGACCTGCCCGTCCGTGCGGGACTCGACGCGGTGCTGGACCGGTTGGATGCCCGCGTGGCGGAGGCAGGTGGCCGGCTCTACCTGGCCAAGGACTCGCGGTTGCCGCGACGACACCTGCCCACGATGTATCCACGGCTCGGCGAGTTCGCCGAGCTGCGCCACCGTGCCGACCCTGGAGGACTCTTCGTCTCCGACCTCGCGCGGCGCCTGGGCCTCCACCGACCGACCGAAGGGAACCTGCACGATGCGTGACAGTCTCGGCCGACCCCAGACGGTGCTGCTCCTGGGCGGCACCTCCGACATCGGGCTCGCGATGGCGCGCGCCTGGGCGAAGCAGGTGGACGGGCTGCGCGTGACCCTGGCCGCGCGACCGTCGCCGCGACGCACCTCGGCCGCGGCCGACCTGGAGCGGCATGGCTGTCGCGTGCGGGAGCTCGACTTCGACGCGCTGGAGCAGCAGGACCACGAGCGCGTCGTCCGGGCGGCCGCCGAGGGGGAGGACGTCGACGTGGCCGTCGTGGCGTTCGGTGTGCTCGGGGAGCCGGAGCGAGCCTGGCAGGACCCCCACCACGCCGCCGAGCTCGCCGCCACCAACTACACGGCCGCGGTGCTCGCCGGTGTCGCTCTCGGGCGACTGGTGCGGGACCAGGGCCACGGGATGGTGGTGGCCCTCTCTAGCGTGGCCGGAGAGCGTCCGCGCCGCTCCAACTTCGTCTACGGGTCGAGCAAGGCAGGCTTCGACGCCTACTACACGGGGCTGGGCGAGGCACTGCGCCCCTTCGGGGGCCGGGTGCTGGTAGTGCGCCCCGGCTTCGTGCGCAGCTCCATGACCGAGGGCCTGGCGGAGGCTCCGCTGGCCGTCGACCCCGACACCGTGGCTGCCGCGACCCTGCGCGCCGTCGCCTCGGGCCGGGAGCAGCTCTGGGTGCCTCGACAGCTGCGTCCCGTCATGTCGGTGCTGCGTCATCTGCCGCGGCCGGTCTTTCGACGGCTGCCACTGTGAGCGCTCCACCGCCGACGGAGCGCACCGTCGTGCACCTGGTCCGCCACGGCGAGGTGCACAACCCGGACGGGGTGCTCTACGGCCGCCTGGAGGGCTTCGGCCTCTCGGCGCGCGGCGAGCGCGGTGCAGCGGCAGCGGCGGCCTACCTGGGACGGCGCGACGTCGTGGTGCTCTCCTCCTCACCGCTGGAGCGCGCCCGACACACGGCCGCCCCGCTGGCCGACCTCATCGGTGTCGTGGCAGGTGTCGACGAGCGGCTCACCGAGGCGAGCAGCCTGCTCGAGGGACGCAAGGTCGACATGGGGCGCTCGATGCTCCGTCAGCCGCACCTGTGGCCGGCGTTGTGGAACCCGTGGCGACCGTCGTGGGGCGAGCCCTTCCGCGACGTCGCCGCGCGGATGTGGGAGGCGGTGAACGACGCCCGGTCGACGGCCGCTGGGCACGAGGCGGTACTGGTCTCCCACGAGATGCCGATCTGGGTGACCCGGCGACGCGCCGAGGGGAGGCGCCCGGCCCACCACCCGCGGCGACGTCAGTGCGCTCTGGCGAGCGTCACCTCGCTGCACTTCGCGGACGACCGCGTCGTGGGCGTGGAGTACGCCGAGCCGGTGTCAGCGGGGGCGTGACCACCGCTCACCCGGCGCGCAGCACGCGGTCGTCCTGCCGCGACGAATCGGTGCCGACCTCGGGTGCCGGCGGCGCGGGGGGTCGCGTCGGGGCGAAGACCCACCGGCCGTAGGCCCAGAAGCGGAAGAGCGTCCCCAGCCCCAGCCCGACGACGTTGCTCGACACGTTTTCGGCGAGCGGCGAGGTGAGCCCCAGCGCGTAGGAGCTGACCGCGAGGCACACCAGGCTGATGGCGAGCGCGATGCCGTTGCACACGAAGAAGAGCACGTAGGCGACGCCGGGGCCGTGCCGCATCTCGCGGTGCCCGAAGGTCCAGGAGCGGTTGCCCAGGAAGGCCAGCGAGGTGGCCAGCACCACCGAGATGGTCTTCGACGTCAGCGGGCCGACCTCCACGACGTAGCGGAGCAGGTTGAAGGCGCCGATGTCGACGACGAGGCACAGCAGGCCGACGGTGCCGAAGCGGGCCACCAGCTGGGTGCCGGACCCCAGGAAGCGGGTCGCGTCAAGCCGGTGACCGATCCGTCGCGTGGCCGTCCGGGGGCTCACCCGCGCACCGCGTCGCTCAGCGCACGGAGGGGGACGCACCCGCAGGCGATGACGTCGGGCATCGGGCTCCTCAGGACAACTCGGGTGACGGTGGGACGAGGACCGACCACCGGGGACGCGTCGGGATTACCCGATCGGTCAGATGCGACTCGCTGTGGCCGCGTGCCGATCGACGCGCTGGGTATCCCGGTCGCTCATCGACCTCGACAGCACCCGGGAGACTCGTGAAGACGGTGCGGGACGACCTGGCCCTCCAGCTGCTCAGGAAGGGCTATGACGCCCTCCCCTCGATGTGGGCGCGCGGAGACCCCGACGACGAGCTCGATGCACTTCCGGCTCGGCTGCTGGGCCGCGATGCGCTCGTCGTCCGTGGCCCCGGCGGTGCCCAGCACTTCTACGACGACCGACTGTTGCGACGCACCGGCGCCGTGCCGCCACCGCTGGCGAACCTGCTCTTCGGGCCGGGGGCGGTGCACGGCCTGGACGAGGTTGCCCACCGAGCGCGCAAGGCGATCTTCCTCGAGTCGCTCGACCCAGCGCGTGTCCTCGAGCTGGGACCTCGGGTGGAGAGAGGGCTCAGTGACGCCGCGGGCGGCTGGCGCCGGCGCGGCGGCACGGACCTCTTCGACGAGCTGGTGCTCGTCTACGGCGACGTAGCCCTCCATCTCGCCGGGGTCACCGACGCGCGCTCGCACGCCTCCCTGAGCCGCGCCATGGCGGCCGTGGTCGCCGGGTTCGGCCTTCGTCCGGCTGCCTACGCCAAGGGCTGGGGATCACGCCAGTGGCTCGATGCGTGGGCGAGTGGGGTGGTCCGGTCCGCTCGAGCAGGCACGCGATCGCCGGGCGAGCCGGGGACGATGCTGCACACCCTCTCGCGGGGGCCCGGTCGCGAGGTGCCGGTGCGCACCGCGGGAGTCGAGCTGCTCAACGTGCTGCGGCCCACGGTGGCTGGCCGCCAGGGTCGACGTCGCGCACGACTGGGAGGGTCACTGGTTGGCGGAGGGGGACATGGTCGTCCTCGACGTCCCCGGCACCAACCAGCACCGGACGTGGCAGGACCCGACGCTGTTCTGGCCCGAGCGCTTCCGCGGTCACCGACCCTCGCCGTTCGACCTCGTGCCGCAGGGTGGGGGAGACGTCGCGAGCGGCCATCGTTGCCCGGGGGAGTCGGTGACGCTCGTGCTGCTCGAGACCACAGTGCGACTGCTGACTTCCTGGGAGTGGAGGGCGCGCAGTGGCCCACCCGACCGTCGACGGATCCCGACACTGCCCGGCGGCGGGCTGCGCATCCTGGATGTCCTCGACCCCACGAACGGCACCCCGCGGCCACGGGTGGCAGTCAGATCCGTCTGACTCGCGGTCGCCTCGACGGTCCGGGCTCAGGACCGCGCGGCGTGTGGCGAGCCGGATACCGCCCGGCCACGCGCCGTACCGACTCGACGAGCGCCAGCCGGCTGCGGCGGCCCTCGGGGATGGCACGCGTCATCCAGACGTGGAACATCGCCGTGACCTCGTGCACGTGCACGTCCACGCCGGCACGGTGCGCCCGATCGACCAGTGTGTCGACCCCGGGACGAAGGATGTCGTGATCGCCGATGTGGATCTCCAGGGGCGGTAGGCCTTGTAGGTCAGCGTTGATGGGACTCACTAGGGGGTGGCCGGGCCCGTGGGGGCCGGCCCAGCGACGCCCGGCTGCTCGGAGCCCGGACTCGGCCAACATGGGGTCCGTCGTCTCAAGTCGCGCAATCTCTGGGCCCCTCAGCGTGGCGTCGACCCATGGCGACAGCAGCACCAGCGAGGCCGGCGGTGGGAGGTCACCGCGACGCAGCTCCTGCGCCATCGCCAGCGCCAGCGCTCCGCCCGCGGAGTCCCCCATCAGCAAGACCGGCACCACTGGTCCCGCCGTTGTCGCGTGGTCGTACAGCTCGACCAGCTGCGGCAGCACGTCGTCGATCGTCGCCTCGGGAGCCAGTGGATAGGCGACGACGATGACCTCGGCTGGTGCGCGCACCAGGGCGCGCACCAGCCGCCAGTAGTCGGCGGTCAGCGGATGGACGTAGCCTCCGCCGTGGAGGTACAGCACGCGAGCCGACGGCTCGGTGCGCCGCGGTCCGACACGCCAGGTGTCCATCGTCCCGGCGCGCCGCCAGCTGACGCGCCCCTGTAACCGGGTGAGCAGGGTCGGGGGTGCATCTCCCCTCCGCTGCAGTCGGCGCGCGCGGGCGACGGTGTGGGCGGCCCCCTCGAAGGCTTGCTTGTCGCGGCGCCACCTCATGCCGCGTACGTACACGCGCGTGACCAGGGATGCCGCTCGACGGTCTGTCTCCCATTGGATCATCGGTACAGCATGCGACGGTGATCGTCGCGACGCGTCGGCGGACCGGCCACGGGCCGGAGTCCGACAGTTGCACGTCGGCGTGCGCGGCCGGCGTGGGCGGCCTGGTCGTCGTCCCTTCACCTGGGCGGGGCTCAGCTGAGCTGGGACGGCGCCACGTAGCGCTTGGGTCTGCTGCACGGATAGGTGACATCTTGACCTGACCTACGTCCTGGGTTCCAGATTTGGTGGCTAACTGACGGCCTTCACGAAAGGCTGAGAGCCATGCCTCGTCCCTATCCGCCGGAGTTCCGG
>NZ_JOJN01000023.1 GCF_000720335.1 Nocardioides aequoreus
CGATCGCAGCCGAGGAACTTCACTACGCTGCAAGAAACGGGCTCCAGCCGACCGGCTGAGCCATCAAACCCAGCCTCCGGACTCGCCGGGGCGGTTCAGAGTGTCGCAACCGCGAGAGCGTGCTGAGCGTGGTTCCAGCCAGCCCAACCGACGACCATGCTCGTGTCGCCCTCGCGACCTGCGGCGGGGTAGGCAACAAACCGCTCGTTCGGCTGGTCGTACTTTCCGCGCAGCCGCCAATATTCCGAGCGCACGAAGTCGACTTCCTTGAACTCAGGCGGAACCGCAAGTGCACCGCTTTGGCTGCCATCGCTACCCGCATCAACCCGCCGTTGAGCGTCCCATGTCGCGGCCCACGCTTCCCTCTTGCGCAGACCAGACTCCCGGTTGCGGAGGGCAGCCAGGTAGGGAACGGACTCCGGCTCCACGAGCTTTCCGAGGGCGCCCGCGACATCGACGTCCTTCTGTCCTGTCCAAACACTCAACGCCGCTACGAGCTTCTCGTCTCGGCTGACCTCGTCGGCCAGCACGGCCAAGCTCGTCGGAGTGGGCCGCCCGTGCCGATCGAACCAGAAGTCAGCGCGTTCGAGTGCGTCCAGAATCCACCGCCTAGCGGCACGCTCCTCGAGCTTCGCCCAACCGTCATGAGCCCAGCGCCGCTTGTTCTCCGCCGCCTCCAGCACAGCTAGTGCAGGAAGGGAGGCGATAACCTCCACGCGGCGCCTTACCAACTCCGCGTACGGCTTCGGCCACGCCGCAGGAAGCTCAGTGCACGGAACGATGCCAAGGCGTTCGAACCAACTCCGGTCGGCGCCAGGCTCGTCCAGTTTCTGCGCCATGAACAACTCGAAGGCGCGTTCTCCGGGCGATAGGTCCGGCAAGTCCTCACCGTGGTAGCACAGGTCCTCGTCGAGCAGCCCGAACAGTCCGTATACCTCCCAGTCGAGCTCCTCTTGATGGCTAACCATCTGCCGCCTAATGGCATGCCATTCTTCGCGGGCTACATCGAGCTCGTCCCGGGTGAGGGCTTCGCGAGCAACCACGGCGTCCGGAGACGTTGCTAGTTGTGCGTCAGCGAGCTCCTGTAGCGCCGCACCGCGCGACGTTGGGAGCGCCGCGGGTAGGGGAAGCTCAGCAATAGTTCCGCCGGTGATCTCAAACGTCCGAGACCATGTGATGTTAGCGGCGCCTCCCTTAGGTTGGGAATTTGCGCGAATCAAGAAGCACGCTACGGAGGAGTTTAGCACTGCCAACAGCCCCAAGTAGTCAGTCTCGACGGCCGGGGCCGGCAGCTTAATCACCGGCGCATGCGCATTGAACACCACGCCGCCACGACCAAGCGAAAAGTGGTTATGGGACGCCACATTCGCAAAATTGATTCCGTAATCGGTGGTATACGCCGAAGCGGTGTGCTGCATGTATTCCCACCAAACGCGTCCGGCATCCGCCATGTTCCCCTGGAAGGTCGACCGATTCGGAGGCGCCGCGGAGTCGGGGATGCTCCCACCTTTGTCGGACCGCCGTGGAAGGATAGGTAAGTGCTCTGTCGGGGTCGACAACAGGGGGTGACAGCGTTCGATGCAGCCCAACAGCGAACGCTGGCACGTCGTAACCGAGACCGAACACGCCCACGAACGGGAGGGCCTCGAGCACGTCCGTGAGCTCCTCCCTGACCGGGGTCCCTTCCACGCCTGGTGCAACTTCGAATTCGTCGACAGCAACGGGACGTGGTCCGAGGTAGACCTACTCGTTCTCGGTGAGGGCACCCTCTACCTCGTTGAGCTGAAGCACTATCAGGGCGACATAGGCGGCAACGCCTACCGCTGGGAGTTGCGGCACCGCTCCGAGGACTCCCCGCTGAAAAAGACCGCGATGAAGGCTCGACGCCTCGCCGGGATCCTGCGGGATGCCGCCAAGCGGTCAGGTCTAGACGAACGAGTTGTCCCGTTCGTGAAGCCCGCGATCTTCCTGCACGCGCAGTCGACCCGCTGCCTGCTGAGCGACTCGGACAAGAACGACTTGTACGGACTCGACGGTCGCGAGCAGCAGAGCAACCTGCCGAACATCGCTGATCTGCTCCTCGAGCCTCCACGGCGAGGCCCGGTAAACGAGAAGGACGTTCTACGAGTCATCGACCAAGCCGGATTCGCGCTCCGCCGCGAGCGCGAGATCGGCTCCTGGCGCCTAACCGGTCAGGCGCTCGATGAGGCGGACGACTGGCAGGACTGGCCGGCCGAGCACCGAGTCGTTCGCAAGCAGGCTCGCATCCGATTCTTCACGACCCCCCGGGGCGCCTCCCAAGCTCAGATCGCCGGAGCCCGCAGGCTTGCCGAACGCGAGTACGCGCTGACATCACGGCTACACCATCCGGGCATCCTCGCTCCACAGGACATCGTCGAGGACGAGCTCGGAAGCGGGCTCGTCTTTCCTTACAGCCCCAGCGACCAGCGACTCGACCTCTGGCTCGCTGACAACGGCTCGAAGCTGGACCTGCGAGGCCAGATCGACCTCGTGCGCCAGCTCGCTGAGGCAGTCCAGTACGCACACTCCAACGGCGTCGTTCACCGAGGCTTGAACCCGTCAGCGGTGTTCGTCCACGACGACGGTGACCCGAAGACTCTCATCGGTGGGTGGCGGGTCGCCGGCGCAGCTGAAGGCGCCGGGCCGAGTGTCCTCGAAACGCAGGGTGGGGCGACTCGTATCTTCGGACTGCTCGAAGCGCGAAAGCAGGGCGAGGTCGACCGTGTCGCAGATGCGTACGTCGCGCCGGAGGGCCAGTGGCGGCCAGACGCCAGCAGGTCCCGTCTCGATGTGTTCGCGCTCGGTGCCCTCACCTATCTGTTGGTGACGGGGCACGACCCTGCAACGAGCGCGGTCGAGCTCAAGCAGCGGTTGGAGCGCGAGCAAGGGCTCGACCTGGCTGCCGATCTACCGCAGGTCTCCGATTCTCTGCGGAGCCTTGTTCTTGCCGCGACCAACCCGGTGGTCAGCGAGCGACTTCGCGACGCCAACACGTTCCTGGAGAAGCTCAGCAGCGTCGAGCGCGAACTTGGTACACGCACCGGCGACGCGGAGATTGACCCACTCGACGCGCCGCCCGGCACCGTCATTGGTGGCCGGTTCGAGCTGGTGCGACGCCTTGGCTCGGGCTCCACAGCCGTCGGACTCCTGGTTCGCGACCGCGAAGCCGACGGCGAGTCTCGCGTACTCAAGGTCGCCGTGGACGACAACGCAGCCAAGCGGCTAGATGCCGAGGCTGAGGTGCTCGCCACCCTGAACGGACGCAAGCAGCCGCGGATTGTTCGCATCGTCGAGACGTCGCCGGTGCAGGTCGGAGATCGTAAGGCGCTTCTCCTGGAGTCGGCGGGCGAGGAAACACTTGCTGACGTCCTTCGAGACCGCCGTCGGCTCTCTCTCGACCTCCTCGACCGTTGGGGCACCGACCTTCTCGAAGCACTCGTTTCACTCGACGAGGCCGGCGTCGACCATCGCGACATCAAGCCCTCGAACCTTGGCGTGCGCGAACAGAAGAGCGACCGCGCCAAGCACCTCGTCCTATTCGACTTCTCGCTGGCGAAGGCGAGCGCTGCGACGATCAGCGCTGGTACGCCGCCCTACCTCGATCCGTTCCTCGGTACCGGCGCACGTCAACACTGGGACTCGGCAGCTGAGCGGTACGCCGCTGCCGTCACGCTGTTCGAGATGGCGACGGGTCATGCCCCTGTGTATGGCGATGGCGAGACTGCACCGCAGTTCGTCGAGCAGGCCACTATCGAGCCGGGCGACTTCGACGCCACCGTTGCCGACGCCTTGGTGCGCTTCTTCGAAAAGGGGCTCGCCAAGGATGCCAAGCAGCGACACGGGACGGCTTCGGACATGCTCGCTGACTGGCGCGCCGCGCTGGCGACGTCGGTGGCGACCACGCCGGAGGATGCAGACGAAGTTGCTGAGCGTGCGACTCCGGATACACCGTTGCCGCAGTCGGGACTCACGCCACGAGCGCTCAGTGCACTGGAACCGTTCAGGCTCAAGACCGTTGGCGATCTCGCTGCGCTGGACACGAGTCGGCTGAGCCGGTTCACCGGCATCGTCGATGCGACCAAGCGCGAGATCCGTGGACGCGCAAAGCAGTGGCGGGAGAAGTTCGCCGACCAACTGCCTCCGGCCGCGCCGCAGGCAGAGGATGTCAACCACGCTGACCCGTTCGCCTCGCCCAGCGTTGCAGCCACTCTCCTGGTTGAAGCTGCCGGCACTGCCCGGGCGCAGGCTCGTCGGACTGCTGCAGCCGTGCTTCTCGGCCTGGAAGGTGACGTCGATCCGTTCGCAGTATTGGCCGACCTCGCACCCGCCCTCGGGCTGGGTGGCCAGCCGCAGGTCTCGGCCGCACTAGCAAACGTGCGCGACGCGTGGGCGAACTCGCCGAACGCTGCTTCGCTCCTTGACGTCGTCTTCGATCGCGTGGTCGGCGTGCTTGATGGACTTGATGGTGCGGCGCGGACCGATTCGATCGTCGATGCTCTCGCTCCCGCGAGCGCGACCACGTTCGATCGGCGGTTGATTGCCGGGATGGTGCGCGCCGCTCTCGATCGCGCTGAGGACAAGGCCAAGGGCGCCGACGAAGAGTCGCCTATCGCACGGCGACGCCGTCGCAAGGACAACCGGCTTCTGCTGGCGCGCAAGGCGGAGGTGGCAGATGTGGCGGGGCCGCTCGGTGCCCGAGCGTCGCAGCTCGTCGAGGACTCCGCGTCCGCAGGCGAGTTCGTGGTACCGAGGGGTCGGTCGATTCCGGCTTTGCGCCAGATTTGGGCTTCCGATCTGCCTCCGCTCGACGACACGCGACTTGTGCGATTGGCTGCCCGACTTTCTGAGGGTGCCGCAGCGTCCGCCAGCGGCGAGCTCTACTCAACCAACATGCCTGTCGTCGACGCCGTGCGCCTCGCCCTCGGATCGACCATGCCGTCACAGCGTTTCTCGGTCGAGGACGTGAGGCGATTCGTTCAGGTCAGGTTCCCCGGCGTCGGCGGTGTGCCCGGTCGACCCGGGCTCGACCGAGTCCTGGCAGAGGCCGGAACTGGCCTGACCTGGGACGGCGAGTCCTACTCGATCCCGTCGGCTCACTCCGACACGACGTTCGTCACGCAGACGACGTACCCGGCCATCCCGATCCGCACGATGGAGGCGGGGGGGCATCCGGCCAGCAACACCCTTCGGGAGAGCATCGGTGCCCGATCCTTCCTCGCGCTAGGCGTACCGGCGAAGCAGGCGGAGCGTCTCGCCGCGGGCCTCGTTAGTAGTTACGGTGCGACGGAGGTCAACGTCAGCGACGTTCTCCTGGACTCGCTGAAGGAGAGCGCAGAGAAGGCTGGTGTCCCATGGGACACAGTCCTTGCCGCGGATGCTGCGAAGCCGGGGTCGGTCGATGCGCGCGGCCTGGCTGCGCTCGTTGAGCAGGCGGTCCCGCGGATTGAGGCAGCGATCCGCGATGCGCTGTCCAGCAACCCGAGCGAGGACCACCCCGTCCTCATTACCGAGGCGGCACCGCTCGCTCGCTATGGCCACATGGCAATGGTGAGCAGGCTCGCGGATATCACCACATCCCGCGAGCAGGCGGTCTGGCTCGTCGTTCCCGAAGAGGGGAGTGGTGGACCGCTTCTCGACCGCGTTGCGGTACCACTGACGTACGCATCCCAGTTCGTCCACATCGAGGGTTCGTTTGCAATGACTGAAGGAGAAGCGCGATGAGCGCCCGTGACACGTTGACCCCCGAGCTGCGCGCTGAGGTGCTGCGACTTGAGGATGACTTGCGTGCGCGCGTCGCGTCGCTACCTGAAGTGCAGTCCGCATGGCGGGCTGAGTACGACGCTGCACGAGCCGCGGACCGCACCGCAGCTGCGTGGGAGGCATGGGTTGACGAACGCGTGACGCTGGCAGCAGTTGCATGGGTGCTGACCACCG
The DNA here is from genome assembly GCF_000720335.1 of Nocardioides aequoreus. Classification (GTDB taxonomy): domain Bacteria; phylum Actinomycetota; class Actinomycetes; order Propionibacteriales; family Nocardioidaceae; genus Marmoricola; species Marmoricola aequoreus. Next base: position 5,956 of record NZ_JOJN01000023.1, read on the forward strand.
TCTTCATTCGCTTCTGCGAGGACAACGCACTGGTGAAGCCCGTGTGGATCAGCGGACCACGGGGCCGCGAAGCGATCGCCGCGCAGCAGCAATTCCTCCGCGAGGCCGCGCGCACGAACGCGAACGTCACCGACCGCGAGTGGCTCCTCCAGGCCATCGACTACTTCAAGTCGTTGCCGGCGACCTCTGGCCTCGTTGACGACACCTCGCCAATGTGGCTTGTCACTCCTTCTGGCGATGCGGCTACCCGGCTCCTCAACTTCTGGCGTGAGAGAAACGAGGCCGGCGGGCTGATCCGAGACCTGGCCGACCCGGATCTGGGGACTCGCTTCCTCGGCGATCTGTATCAGGACATCTCCGAAGACGCGAAGAAGCGCTATGCCCTCCTGCAAACGCCTGTGTTCGTCGAGGAGTTCATCCTTGACCGGACCCTAGAGCCCGCCCTCAACGAGCGCTCGCTCGATGGGTTCAAGATGATCGACCCCACCTGCGGGTCGGGTCACTTCCTGCTCGGAGGGTTCCAGCGACTGCTCAACCGCTGGCACAAGCACGCCCCTGGAATGGATGAGCGCGAGAGGGTGCAATCCGCCCTAGATTCGGTGTACGGCGTTGACTTGAATCCATTCGCCGTTGCAATTGCGCGCTTTCGACTAACAGTGTCAGCACTCCAGGCGTGCGACATCGCGACCCTCGAGGACGCACCCGCGTTCAAGTACCACCTCGCGGCGGGCGACTCGCTGCTGCACGGGCTCGATCAAGGCGAGTTCGATCTGGGAGCGTCGTTGTCTGCTGACCAAGTCGCGGCGAGGTTCGCCTACGCCACTGAGAACCTCGTGGCACTGCAGAAGATTCTCGCCAATGCTCAATACGACGTCGTGGTCGGAAACCCCCCTTACATTACGGTTGCCGACAAGTCTCTCAATGCTTTGTACAGGGCGATGTATGGGTACTGTCGCGGGACATATGCGCTCACCGTGCCGTTCATGGAGCGATTCTTTCTCTTGGCCCGTCGAGGTGACAGGCCGGGATGGATTGGCCAAATCACGAGCAACTCATTTATGAAGCGAGGCTTCGGAAAGCCGCTCGTTGAGAAGTATCTGCCTACCCGCGACCTGAGGTATGTGATCGACTCCGAAGGCGCTTGGATGCCCGGTCACAATATGGATGGCACGCCTACGGTCATTTTGATTGGAGTAAATCGCTCTCCAGTATCGGGACAGGTGCGGGGCGTGCTTTCCATGGGGAAGCGAGAGGGTTCCAGCGACACCAACGGGAGTGGTCCATATTGGACGCGCATCGTGGAGCACCTGGATGACCCCAGCTTCACGGATGAGTGGATCAGCGTCAGGGACCTTCCGCGATCAGACCTCGCAACGCATCCATGGACGCTCGTGGGTGGTGGCGCCCTCGATCTCAAGCGTTCGCTCGAGGAATCGGTCCGTCGGGTCCGCGACGTTGTGGCAATGCCCATCGGTCGAGCAGTGCGCATCGGCGCCGACGATGCTTTCGTAAGAGAGATCCGTCTGGACGCCGCGCGGCCTGACCTGATCAAGCCGTACCTGCTGGGGGAGGACGTCAGGGATTGGACCGCTGTCCCCTCGAAGCGAGTCGTCTACCCATATGACATGCGCACCGGGCAGCGTCGCGCCGACGGGGCGATCGAAAAGATTCTGTGGCCGCTTCGGACCAGTCTGGCGAATCTGTGGTTGGTCCCGGGGACTCGGCGGCCAGGTCCGGGGCAGACTTGGGCCATGACATCCCTCGCGCCCGCAGGGGAGCACGTGGATGCGCTGCGTGCTCTGCTCGAGCGGGTGGAAGCCGAACACGTGATGGAGATCGACGCCGTCAAGGAGTCGAGCTACGTCGCAAGTGACAGACGGCGGCGAGGGCCTGAGGCTGCCCCAGGGCTCAGTTGCTGGGCGATTCTGAATGGGGACGGCCTCGTCGTCGGCTACATGTCAGGCCGGTTCGGCGGTGGTATCCCGGGTCACGACCTCCCCGAGAGAGGGATCGGCGGATTCATCAGCATGATCGCGATCGTCAAGGAGGCGCGAAGCCGTCGTCACGGATGGCACGCGGTTCGAGAGTTCGCGAAGCTCGCGCGTAGCGGTCGTGGCACGACAGAGCTTGGCCTCCGCCTCGATGAGGCTGGCGATGTGGGACGACGTCGTGCTGCATTCGAACGCATGGGGTTCGTGTTCGACGACCTGCTCGGGACCGCGTCCGTCGAAGTGCTCCTGGCCGACGGCTGCGAGAGGTTTCCTCAATGAGCCTGGTCGTCGCTGCCATCCACGACGATGACCGGATCACGATGGTCTCGGACACAAAGGTCTCGTTCTTTTATCCCGACGGTCGCCCAGATGATGCGACGACGCGTCGCACCTACGTTGAGGCCTTGCCGAAGATCGTTCTCCTACGACCGGATCTGATGGTGGGCGTCACGGGCGATCAACCACATGAGGTCATTGACGATCTGATCGGGCACCGCGCCGACACGATCGATGACCTGCTGACACACCTCGCAGCTAACACCTCAGCGGGGTTCGTCGTGGCCGCACTCGGGCCGGCGCGGGTCTGGCACGTCGAAGGCGGGAAGATCGACGACCGCACCGGTGTGCGCCGTGCCTGGAGCGGCGACCGTCGTGCATACGACGTGTTCCGCACAAGTTGGGAACAGTGGCCGGACGGCACGGATGTGCCGTTCCTTCTGAGCTCATCGATGCAGCGGCTCACGTCCTTCGACCCAGTCGCCTCAGTCGGAGGCTTCACGTTGACGGCAGCGACGTACGACGACGGGTTCCGGTTCCAACCGTGGGTCACGACGGTCTTCATGTCGCACCACGTCCATGTTATGCCCGGGCAGGACCCAACCCGAGGCGCACTCGGCCTCTTGATCCCGGAGACCGGCGTCGGTCTCCTGTTTCCACACGAGCGGCCATCGGCGGCGACGAGAATCGGAGCGACTACGAGTCGGGCGGTCGCCGACTTGGCGATTCACCGCGGGCAGCGACTGATCGTGACCGCAGCTCCGGGTGATGCTTGACCAGTAATCCATCGCGGCCACGCCGACGGCGGGCGCGGGCCCTTTGACCCGCTGCCTAGAGACGATCGATCCAGGTGTCCTCGCCGCGGGCGTCCCACAGCGACGATGACGGCTGGCCAGCGGCCTTAGTTTGGCCGAGCTTGTTCAGAACGGCGATCGCTTCATCATGGGTCAGGTCACGCAAGTTCTCGAGCGGCCGGCCAGCAGCCTCCTCGACGGCTCGCTGACGGTCATCCATCGACGCCAGTCCGCGCGCGTCAAGTGCCTTGCGGATCAGGTCTCGCTGCCAATCGGCGACGGGAGTCGGCGACGGTGGCGGCGGAGCAACTGAGTCAGGTTCATCGCCAAACAGTCCAAGGTCACCGTCCACGGGGCAAGGCTACGAGACAGCCCTCCGCGGGACGTCGGCGAAGCGTGAGCTCGCACGGATCCTTCGCCCAAGCAGACGAACTGCGACCTGACCAGACACAAAGGCAAGCTTCATCGCGTCCCATGCGAGGACGAGGACCAAAAGGTTGAGCCACCCCGGTGCACCGTTCGCAACTGCTTCACCCAAGGCGTGCATCGCGACGAGCAAGGCGGTCGCGAGCACAATGAGCACGGCAGCGGTTCGCCCTCGAGGAGCTTGAGCCCGCACGCGACGAGCCAGCAGGTTGGGTCTGCTGCACGGATAGGTGACATCTTGACCTGACCTACCGTTTGGGCTCCATCCGCGGTGGCTAACTGACAGCGGGGATGGGTTCGTTTTCGGAGCGTAGTTCGTACTCGATCGGGGTGCGAT
>NZ_JOJN01000024.1 GCF_000720335.1 Nocardioides aequoreus
GCTGTCTCTAGGCACTCAGGTTCGATCGGCGGCATCAGAGGCTCCGATCTGCGTTTGTGCAGGTAGCGTCGGTTCGTCACCGGCGAGAATCTGAAGTGATGGACCGTCACTCTGGCTGACGGTTTCGTCGTAGGATTGACGGATGGTCGCCTCCGTTGAAGGTGATAGCTGATGGGTCTGGTGGCGCTGCCGGGTGGCGGTGACGCCGATCTGGTGTTGGCGAGTCCGCAACAGGCGGAAGATTTCGAGCAGGAGATCGTCGACCAGTTCGCGATGGCAATGTCGGCGGCAGGGCTGAGCGACGACCACATCCGCCAGACCCGCTCGATCGTGATCGAGTTCGCCCGCTCGCTGACCAAGCCGCTGTGGGAAGCGACCTGCAAGGACGCCGACGCCTTCATGGCCGAGCAACGGCGCCTGGGCCACGCCGTGTCGACCCGGGCAGGCAAGGCGGGTGCCCTGTCGACGTTCTACGAGTTCCTCATCGCCCGCTACGAAGGACAGATCCGCCGCGCCACCGGTGTGCTGGTCGAGCAGCCGATCGATGAGTTCAACCGTCAGTCCGGCGCATCGCTGGGCAAGGTCCGCGTCCCGCCGTCCGACGACGAGATCGACGCACTGTTCACCGGCTGGCGCGAATCGATCCCGCATGCACGCAAGTACCTGCCCGCAGCCAGGGACTACGTCGCTGCCTCGCTGTGGCGGCGACTCGGGCTGCGCATCAACGAGACCGTCATGCTCGACATCCGCGACTGGCGCCCCGACCTGGGCGAGTTCGGCAAACTCCATGTCCGCTTCGGCAAGGGCAGCCGCGGCCGCGGTCACAAGCCGCGGCTCGTGCCCGCGATCAACGGCGCCGACAAGCTGATCGACTGGTGGCTGGCCGAAGTCCGGCACCAATACGGCGCCGACTACACCAACCCGGATGCACCGATGCTGCCCTCGGAACGGTTCGACGACGACCTCGACCGATGTGGCCGCGTGGGCAGCAACGCACTGCGACGTGGCCTGATGATCCAGGTCGACCGGCTCCTGCCCGCCTGGTCGGGTCAGATGACACCCCACGTGCTGCGGCACTACTGCGCCTCGTCGCTCTACGCCGTCGGCATGGACATCCGAGCCATCCAGGAACTGCTCGGCCACCAGTGGCTCTCGACGACCTCGGGCTACATCCACGTCCGCAGCGAACACATCACCAACGCCTGGAACGCCGCCAACCAGCGCGTTGAAGACCGACTCGGCCTCGCGCCCAGCCGGCCGCACTAACACGAACAGAACGAGAGAGGAGCTGATCAGGATGCAGTGGAACCTGCGCCTACGCGCCGCCGAGCGAGGGATCTGGAAGTCCGCGCAACTGCGCCGCATGCTCGCTGAGGCAGGCGTCGAGATCTCCGCGGGGAAGATGTCGTCATGGTGGGCCGGGACCCCACCGACCATGCGGCTGGAGGAACTCGACGTCCTGTGCGCGCTGCTCGAGTGCACCCCCGACGACCTGTTGACTCCCGAACCCGACAAGGTCGCGGCACGTATCCGCCAGGCCAAGGCAGCGAACGGCGACGGGGACCAGCCCGACCCGAACGGCGGCAGCTCGGTAGTTGCCCCGCGGTTCGGCAAATCTCGCTCCACCCCGCCGTTGTGAGCGGTCTTCGGACCGACTGAGACCTCGACGACGACCCCATGCCAGCCCCCGGGCCCGACGCGCCCCTGCGACTGCCGCCCCGGTGCAACAAGTGCCAGGCCAGCCCGGTCGCATGGACGAGCCCACGCGTCGACTTCTGCTACGACTGCCTGCCCGGCGGACCGTTCACAACCCCGCCATGTCGCTGGTGCGGCACGACCAACGACTACTTCAGCCAGGGCCTGTGCGTGCTCTGCCACCCCCGAAGCCCTCAACGAGCGGGCTCCTGCAAGGGCTGCCTCGCCTGGGGTGTCTACCCGCGCTACAACTGGACCTGCTGGCCCTGTCGCTGGTGGCGCACCCACTACCCCGAAGGGACCTGCGACCACTGCGGACGCCTCGCCCGGATCGGCAACTCCGGTGCCTGCAGGCTCTGCGTCGAGCAAGCCCAGATCACCCAAGAGGCCGGCCGAGCCCTCGACTACGCCGGCGCCAACCAGCACAGCCAGCAGCTGTTCCTTGCCAACATGCTCTTCAAGAGACGCGTCACCCCACGCCTCGCTCCCCAGCCCAGCCTGCGCCGGGGACCCCGCGCCCGCAACGCGAATACCACTCGCGTTCGAACCGGCGACGAGCCATGGCGCAGCCGCTACAAGAACCAGCTGCCCTATCCCGCCGGGACCGGCTTCGACGACGAGGCGTCGGTCCAGCTGGCACTGTTCGACATGGCGCCCGATCCCGAAGCAGTACGACGACGCGCCCTGCTCGAGGACAGCGAGCTGACCCGCTACTGCGCCGCCGTCGTCGACGACCACGCCGAGCGCTACGGCTGGTCCGTACGCCAACGCAACGACGTCATCCGGTCCCTGCGGCTGCTGCAGACGCTGCGTGAGAACCCGACCGCGAAGATCCGCGCCAGCGACGTCCTGCAACTGCCTCGCTACGACGGCAACATCGTCTCCACCATCGACGTCCTCGCCGACGCCGGTCTCCTCATCGAGGACCGCCCCAACCGAGTCGAGATCTACTTCGCTGCCAAGGCCGCCAACTTGCCGCCTCAGATGCGCGAGCAGCTCGAACTGTGGCTCAACGCGATGCTCCAAGGCTCCACACAGGCGCCGCGCCAGGTCCCGCGCGATCCCCAGACGGCCAGGGTTCAGATCCTCGGCATCGTGACCGTCGTCAACACGTGGGTCGAAGCTGGCTACACCTCCTTCGCGCAGGTGACTCGCGCCGACATCGAGCACGCGCTGGAGCCCCTCAACCCAGGCCGGCGTCACGCCGCCGAGCTCGGCCTGAAGTCGCTGTTCAAGACGCTCAAGGGCCGCAAGCTGGTCTTCGCCAACCCGACGCGCGGCATCAAGACCACCACCTTCACAGGCACGATCCCGCTCGCCCTGGACCCGGCCGTGATCCGCACCGAACTGAACCATCCCGACCCGGTGGTCGCTCTGGCGGTCGCGCTGGTGGCGTTCCACGCCCTGACCGGCAAACAGCTGCGGGCGATCAAGCTCACCGACATCGTCGACGGCCGGCTCACCATCGGCGACCGCGTCATCCCGCTCGCCGCACCGGTCCTCACCCGCCTGACGGCCTGGCTCGACCACCGCAACCAGCGCTGGCCCAACAGCCTCAACCCGCACCTGCTGGTCAGCCGCCGCACCGCACCCCGACTCGTCCCGGTCGGGCACAGCTATCCCTGGAAGGGCGTCACGCTGCGGCCACAGGCGCTGCGCGAGGACCGGATCCTGCACGAGATCCACGCCACCGGCGGCGACGTACGCCGCATCTACGACCTCTTCGGCCTCAACGTCGACAGCGCGACCCGCTACCTCAAGACCATCGAACATCCCGACCTCGCCAACGGGGGCAAACCTGGCGGTGCCCCGATAGAGTGATCCATGCGCGCGAGGGCGCAACCGGGTCCGCGGACAGGACTGAGTCCACCTCGCGATCGACACACGGCGTGCCACTGTGACGATCTCCTTGCCCGGCAAACGCGGACCTGCCGGCCGACGAGGAGCCGTCATGACCGAACTTCTTCCACGCACCGATCTCGATCAACTCCGCCGCCAGGCCAAGGAACTCCTTCGCACGGCTCAAAGCGGTGACACCGGCGCCGCGGCGCGCATCCACGCGGTCTCGGACCAACTGATCCTCACGTCCGCACAATTGGCGCTGGCCCGCGAGCACGGCTTCACCAGCTGGGCCAAGCTCAAGACCGAGGTGGAGCGCCGACAGGTCCTCGACAGCCTCGACGCACAACGCCTGCGCGAACTGCTCTCCGGCCATCCAGAGCTCGCCACCGAACCGCTCACAGGCTGGTGCGACCACCGCGGCGTGACGCCGCTGGGCTACGTAGCGATGATGCGCTACGACACCACCTGCGGAGCATGGCGAGAGGTTCAAGGCACAGCCGCACTCGCACGAGAACTGCTTCGTGCCGGTGCCCCTGTCGACGGTGCACCTGGCGACGCCGAGACACCGCTGATGACAGCGGCGAGCTACGGCGACGCCGAGGTGGCCAAAGTACTCGTCGAGGCAGGCGCGAGCCTCACCGCGACCGCGACGCCCGACGCCGGTGGCGTCCCCGGTGGAACCGCACTGCGTCACGCCGCGGTCTTCGGGATGACCGAAGTCGCCGAGGTACTGCTTGCCGCCGGCGCCTCCGACATCGTGCATGCCGCAGCTGCTGGCTCGATCGCCGGGATGCTGACCGCTGACACGCCCGATGCCGACCGGGTCGCGGCGCTGCGGATCGCCGCTGAACACGGCCGACTCGAGGTGATCGACCAGCTGCTGGCGACTGGGACTCCGATCGACGGCATCGATGGTGACGGCTCCACCGCCTTGCACGAGGCTGCCTACAGCGGACGCGCAGACAGCGCCCGCCACCTCCTCGCCCGCGGAGCAGACCCCAACCGTCGAGACAGCCGGTTCAACAGCACGCCGCTGGGTTGGTGCCGCCACAGGCGGGAGGAACTCGGGCCCGGTCACGGCCACGACGAAGTCGAAGAGCTCCTGGCTCCACTGACTAACGAAACCGAGTAGAAGCCGCGGGTAGGGAACGATGGGCTCGGCCAACAACAGGTTCCTCCAACCTGAGTAGCCAGATGCGCTCAACGCACCCTGCATGCTCAGGTTCGCTTCAAAACCGTCAATTTTCATGCGAACTTCTAACCTGC
>NZ_JOJN01000025.1 GCF_000720335.1 Nocardioides aequoreus
GATCGGGCACTGGTCACGCTCCGCGTGACGATCGGGCACTGGTCACGCTCCGCGTGACGATCGGGCACTGGTCACGCTCCGCGTGACGATCGGGCACTCGGGGCGGGCGGCTTGTGGTGCGGGCGAGCGAGGCGCTTGCTGAAGGGTCGGGCCTTGCCCGATGCCCGAGTCGGTCACAACCCGTGGCATGACTGGGCCCACCCTTGGAGGTGCGCCATGAGCGCTCTGTTTGTCGGGTACGCCCGATGCTCCACCGATCAGCAAGACCTCACCGCGCAACGCGACGGGCTCCTCGCCCTTGGCGTCGAGGCCGACCGCATCTACGTCGACCATGGCCTGACCGGCACCAACCGCGAACGGCCTGGACTCCGTGAGGCACTCGCCGCCTGCCGTGCAGGAGACACGCTCGTGGTCACGAAGCTCGATCGTTTGGCCAGGTCCCTGCCGGACGCGCGGGCGATCGCCGACGAGCTGACCACGCGGGAGATCAGCCTCAGCCTCGGCGGGTCGGTCTACGACCCCACCGACGCCGTCGGACGGCTGCTATTCAACGTCCTCGCCATGGTGGCCGAGTTTGAGTCCGACCTGATCAGGCTTCGCACCGTAGAGGGCATGAAGGTGGCGAAAGCCAAGGGCCGGCTGAAAGGCAAGCAGCCTAAGCTCAGCCGCAAGCAGGAGGCGCACCTTGTGTCGCTGGTGCACAGCGGGGAGTACAGCACCCTCGAGGTCGCCGAGCTCTTCGGCGTCGGCCGGTCCACCGTCTACCGGGCGATCGAGCGGCAGCGCACGGCCGCGAAGGCAGAAATCGCTGACGCTTCGGCACGACGCTGACCTCGCATGCTGTCGGCGTTCCGCATCCGACACCCTCGCGAGACGCCGAAGAGCGAAGCTCCCTCGGAGCCCGCCGCTGGGCTCTGCATCCCGGCAACGGTTCCGCTTGGGGGACGTGTCGTCCTCTCCCGGCGCACTCTCAGCCGATGTCCGCATCTCAGTCCGTGAGCCCAGCCTCTCAGATCGGAATGCGGACCGCACCACCAATATCGACACGGCCAGCGTTCAGCTTGGAGTGGCAAGCCGCTGACGTGTCGGCATGGGTGGTGCCTACGAGGCACTCTCGACATCCCGGCCGCCTAGCCCCGGCGGCGCTACCGGTTTCGAGTTCGATGGTGTGCACCATCTTCGTCGCACTGTGGTGGTGCACACCCCGTCGAAAGTCCGCCGGCAACCCGGCCGGGGGGGTCAGACCACGCCGAGGGCGAGCATTGCGTCGGCGACCTGGGTGAAGCCACTGATGTTGGCGCCGGCCACGTAGTCGCCCGGTACGCCGTACTCCTCGGCCGTCATGACGCAGCGCTCGTGGATGCCTGCCATGATCTCAGCCAGCCGCTGCTCGGTGTGCTCGAAGGTCCACGAGTCGCGGGACGCGTTCTGCTGCATCTCCAGCGCACTCGTCGCGACACCGCCTGCGTTCGCGGCCTTGCCAGGGGCGAAGAGCACGCCGGCTTCGGTGAGTAGGTCCACCGCATCCGGCGTGGTCGGCATGTTGGCCCCCTCGGCGACCACCTGGACGCCGTTGCCGACGAGGGCCTTCGCCGCGTCCACCGGCAGCTCGTTCTCGGTGGCACAGGGCAAGGCGACGCTGCAGGGGACGTCCCAGATCGATCCGCCGGACACGAACGAGACGGCGCTGCCCTTGATGTCGGCGTACTCGCTAATTCGACCGCGGCGGACCTCCTTGATCTCGCGCAGCAGGCCGACATCGACTCCGGCCTCATCGACGACGTAACCGGAGGAGTCGGAGGCCGCGACCACGGTACCTCCGAGTTGGTGCACCTTCTCGGTGGCGTAGATAGCCACGTTGCCGGAGCCGGACACGACGACACGTTTGCCGTCGAAGGAGTCTCCTCTGGCGGCGAGCATCTCGTTGACGAAGAAGACGGTGCCGTACCCGGTCGCTTCGGTACGGGCGTGGGAGCCGCCCCAGGTGATCCCCTTGCCGGTGAGTACGCCGGCCTCGTAGCGGTTAGTGATCCGCTTGTACTGTCCGAACAGGTAACCGATCTCACGACCGCCGACACCGATATCACCGGCCGGCACATCGGTGTACTCGCCGATGTGCCGGTACAGCTCGGTCATGAAGGACTGGCAGAAGCGCATGACCTCGCCATCGGAGCGTCCCTTCGGGTCGAAGTCCGAGCCTCCCTTGCCGCCGCCGATCGGCATACCGGTTAGAGCGTTCTTGAAGATCTGCTCGAAGCCGAGGAACTTCACGATCCCGAGGTAGACGCTGGGGTGGAAGCGCAGCCCGCCCTTGTACGGCCCGAGCGCGGAGTTGAACTCGACGCGGAAGCCACGGTTGATCTGCACCTCACCGGAGTCGTCGACCCACGGGACGCGGAAGATGATCTGGCGCTCAGGCTCGCAGATGCGCTCGATGATCGAGGCATCAACGTACTCAGGACGCTTCTCCACCACGGGGCTCAGGCTGCTGAGCACCTCGAAGACCGCTTGATGGAACTCGGTCTCTCCCTGGTTACGGCGCAAAACGTCGGCGTACACAGGTTGAAGCGCAGCGTGCAACGTCTCCATAGATCGTTCCTCTTTCAGATGAAGCCTCACCCTAGGTCAGCACGCCGACCACCCGGGGTGCGGGTGCTCGTAGCGGATGGACTCCCCGGTTGCCCGGTCGATGTGGCTGAGCCGATTGACCCGGCAGCGCACCAGGACCCGTGGACTGTGGATGGCGGGAGGCCGAGTCGTCCGCCGATCTGAACCGGCTCGAGCCTGTACCGCCATCGCAACCGAACGACTTCTTGCGTCAGTCGATCGGGGTCTTGTTCGTGCTGCGGTGAGGACGGCTGGACCGATCGGCCCTCCCGCGCTGGTCACGCTCCGCGTGAGGATCCCCGTCTGGTCACGCTCCGCGTGACGATGGGCTCGCGGAGCGACCCACAGCGGAATGGGCTCGCTCCGCGAGCCCATTCCGCTGTGGGATGACGACTTGGCTGTTTGCTGCTCTCGTCGGTAGACGAATCCACTTGCGAGAATCAAGCCGCTCATGACGAACCCGCATTGCCCAGGCGCCATAGCAGGACGGCAAGGAGGCTGACCGAGGTAGCGGCGGCCGCCAGGAGGATGGCAACGACCGTTTCGGTGAGGTCGCCGACCGCGCCTTGGGACGCGACCAAGATCAGGCCAGGCTTGCGCGCGCAAGGCGGGGAGGGCAGCTGGTGCAGAGCTACTTCGACCTCCTCCACGCTCGGCCCGAAGCCACCCAGGCGAGATCCGGCACGCCGACCGGCAGGCGTTCAAGCGCACCCAGCCCGACGTCGGCGGCACCAGCGCCGCGTTCGCCGACGTACGGGCCGCCTGGCGAACCCCTGGGCGACCCCAGCCGGCGGGCGGCGTAGAACCGGTGGTTGCAGCAGCCACGACCCTCGACGTTGAGGCCCCCTAGGGCCTCCACGCCCAGCACCAGCAGCAGCACCGCTCAACCACCCTCGAGCAGCTGACGCGCGACCCCCACCCCCCAGTACGCACCTTCGCCACCGTCCTCGACGACGCCGGCACCACCGAGGTGTGGGTGGTCAGCACCAAGCCGATCGGACCCCAACGCCGAGTTGTGACGTCGACGCCTACGCCAAGGACTCCGAGCAGCGGTGACCGCGGCCGCATCAGATCCGACCTGACTCTAGGGACCAGGTCGGACGGAGCCCTCCTACCTCACGCCGGCGGGATGCGCCGCCAACCCGTGCCCGTGAGGTAGTCGCGCCTCTGCTGGGACGTCAACGGCTGGTCACCACCTGGACCGGTGTTCGACAAGATTGTGTCCTGTAGCCGCCAGCCCTCGTCCTCCCAGACCACGACATATCGCCGAGTGTCCCAATAGCTCAATCCTTCCGCGAGTGTCGTGACCGATGCGAGCTCGACATCGACCTTGTCCGGGGCTTCGTCTGGGCCGTCAACGGCCGAGCGGATCCACGCCTCCACATCGGTGCGGCGGCGACGCTGTCGCTCGGCCTGGATCAGCTGCTCGCGGTCCTCGATGAGGTAGCGGCGCAGGTCCTCACGCATGCTCCGGGCCGCTAATGCATCGGCGATCTCAGCCGGACCTGGTTCAGCCCGCACGTCGTAGAGCAGCAACCCGGCCTCAAGGGCGAATTGCTCCGCGGCTAGGTGTACCCGGCCATGACGTTGGTTCCAGGCTCAAAGCGTTGACGTAACGAGAACCCCCGAGTGGGCTGTGGCTTGTCGAAGGTCACAACACCCGGAGGTT
>NZ_JOJN01000026.1 GCF_000720335.1 Nocardioides aequoreus
TCACTTCAGATTCTCGCCGGTGACGAACCGACGCTACCTGCACAAACGCAGATCGGAGCCTCTGATGCCGCCGATCGAACCTGAGTGCCTAGAGACAGCCCAATGACCACTCAAGTTCGAGGTCGAGCAGCACGCGAGGCCAAGCTCGAAGCCCTCCAGGAGCAACTATCTGAGTCCGTGGCCGCGCTCGTGACCGGTGAGGACTGGAAGCGCGCCCTTACCTTCGCGGCACAGTTCCGAGGCCGCAGCTTCGGAAACTCCATGCTGATCGCAGCTCAGCACCTCGCGGCGTACAACGAGGGCAGGGTGCCCGACCCCATCCCGACGTACGTCGCCGGCTTCCACCAGTGGCTCTCACTCGGACGCAGCGTCGCGAAAGGGCAGCACGGCTACGGCATCCTCGCTCCGGTCACCGGCCGGTTCGCCTCGTTCACGCCCGACGACCCGAACTCCTGGCGGCGTCTGGCCCGCAACGAGAAGCCGATGTCCGGCGAGTACGCCCGCACCAGGATGATCGGAGTCAAGCCGACCTACGTCTGGGACATCTCCCAAACCACCGGCGACCCGGTGCCAGAACTCCCCCGCCCGACCCTGCTCCAAGGCCAGGCACCGCCCGGGCTCTGGGACGGACTCGCCGACCAGATCACGGCTGCCGGCTTCGAGCTCCGCCTCGTCTCATCGGCCGCGGCGATCGGCGGCGCCAACGGCCTAACCGACTTCCTCTCCCGCGAGGTCTCCGTCCGCATGGACATGGACGAAGCAGCCCAAGTCAAGACGCTCGCCCACGAACTCGGACATGTCCTTCTCCATGCGCCACCTGAGAACGCTTTGTCGACCGAGAGCGCCGCCGACGCGACCCTGCACCGTGGGATCGCCGAGGTCGAGGCCGAATCCGTCGCGCTCATGGTCGGTGCCGCACACGGACTCGACACCTCCTCCTACACCGTGCCGTACGTGTCGACCTGGGCGGCGAGTGTCCTTGGCAAGAACCCGGTCGAGGTCGTCCAGTCGACCGCGGAGCGCGTCCGCGCGACCGCACTCGGCATCCTCGACAGGGTCGACAGCCAGCAGGTCGGCGACGGCAACCCGCCTGGACTCGACCGCGAAGCCCTCAGTCATCGCACCGGGACGGCTCCGGTCGTCACCAATGCCCGGCGCGACGGATCGGTGCTGGGGCTATGAAGATTCCCGTCGTTCTGAGCGTCGTTCACGTCGCCATCGATGCCGCCGGCGTGATGGCAGTCGACGTCGACGGTGTCCCGCGCGAATCACAGGGCAGAACACGCGGTGACCTTCGGTCTGTCATCGACGAGATCACCTCCGAGCTCGGCGCACCAGTGCGCGTCGAGGTGCGCGAGGCCGATGGCTCGACGTACGTCGACGTCGCGACTCCCACAGAATCCTCGGGAACAGCGGCAGAGGAGCCGACGCCTGCCCTGTCGACGCCGGCGCTCGCTGGCGCCGGGTTCCAGCCAGGCGAGGAGGTGGCGCTGGCGTACGTCGTCGTACGCCAGCACGCCGATGCCGAAGGCAACGCCTCACTCAACCTCCCACCCGCGCTACTCGCCGCAACCCGCGGCGGACTTGTGCTCTTCGGGATGACCTCACGGACAGTCGCCCCGTTCGAGGCACCGGCATGAACCCGGCTGCACGCGGTGCGAACGACGAGCTGGTGAACCTGGCGTTCATCGGGCTGATGGCAGCGTTCGCAATGGCGCTCGTGCTCCGCGGTGCTGCAACGGCCGCCGCGATCGCAACGGGCGCGACAACGCCGGAAGGCGAGATCGCGAGCGGACTGCGTGTCCTCACCGATCCGGGCCGACCGGCGCAAGCTTTCGAGGCACCCGGGTTGTCAGCGACCGCGTACTGGAGCGTGGTGGCCCTTTTCCTCGGCGTCCTCGCGACATTCGCCTGGTGCATCTGGAGACTCATCGCACGCCTCCAGCACCGGACAGCTCGAGATCCCCAGCGCATCAGAGGAACCGCAACCGCGCGAGACATCGACACGACCGCATCGAAGAAGGCCCTCGTACGACGCGCCGCCACCCTCCGCCCCTCGCTGCGGCACCCGAGGGCAGCCGACGTCGGCTACCTGATCGGGCGCAGCTGTGGCCGCGAGATCTGGGCATCGGTCGAGGACTCGATCCTCGTCATCGGTCCGCCACGTTCCGGCAAGGGACTGCACCTCGTCATCAATGCCATCCTCGACGCGCCCGGCGCCGTCATCACCACCTCCACGCGGCCGGACAACATCGCCGCCACGCTCGCCGCACGGAAGGACCGCGGGCCGGTTGCGGTCTTCGACCCGCAACACCTCACTGCGGGGTTGACCGCAGTGGACGACTGCGGCGTTCGATGGTCGCCGATCCGCGGCTGCGAGCACCCGCTCACCGCCATGATCCGCGCGGCGGGCCTCGCATCATCGACCGGGCTCTCATCCGGCGGCACAGAGTCAGGCGGCTTCTGGGAAGGCAAGGCCCGCTCCGCGATCCAGGCACTGCTCCATGCAGCTGCGCTCGAGCACCTCCCGACCCGAGCCCTCTTCGAGTGGTCACTATCCGCTTCAGCAGCAGCGGACGCCGTCGGCATCCTCGCCAGCCACCCCCGCGCCGCCGCCGGCTGGTCGGACTCCCTCGGCGGGATGATCGAGTCCGACCCACGAACCCGCGACTCCATCTGGATGGCCGTCGCTCAAGCTGAACCGCCCCGGCATGTCCGGAGAGCTGATTCGTTGGAAGGATCACTCTCATGGCACGTCCCTCGAGGTACCCGACCGAGCTGCGTGAGCGCGCGGTG
>NZ_JOJN01000027.1 GCF_000720335.1 Nocardioides aequoreus
TGGCTCGAGCACTACAACACTCAACGTCGCCACAGCGCACTCGCAGGACTCCCACCCATCAGCCGACTGTGACCAACCTGGTGGCCGAGTACATCTAGCCGAGCAGCTGGCCGACGAGGTCGCCGGGAGTGCGGGCCACGCGCTCGGCCTCGCCCTCCTCGAAGAGGTGACCCCACCCGGCCGCGACCGGGAGCGCACCCGCGTCGCGGCCCGCGCCGACGTCGAGCGGGGAGTCGCCGACGTAGGCACACCGCTCGGGGCGTACGCCGAGCCGCCGCGCGGCCTCGAGCACGCCGTCCGGCGCCGGCTTGGCCCGCGCGACCTCGTCGCCGCCGACGACCTCGACGAAGCGCTCGCGCAGACCGACGGCCCCCAGGATGATCTCCGCGGCGGGCCGGCTGTTGCCGGTGAAGACACCCAGCGCGAGCCCGGCGGCGTCGAGGGCCGCCAGGGCCTCGGGCACCCCCTCGTGCACCCGCACCGCGTCGGTGCCCTCGGCCAGCACCTGGTGGTAGAGGTCCTCGTCGGACTGGCGCTGCTCGCGCTCCATCATGACCGCGAGCATCTCGCGCGGCTTGCCCACGGCGTAGAGCTCGACCACGCGCTCGGGGGTCACCGGCGCACCGCCGAGGCGCCGCACGGTCTCGACGAAGGCGGCGGGCACCACGGGCGCGGAGTCGACCAGGGTGCCGTCCATGTCCCAGATGACGGCGTCGACGAGCCGCCCGGCTGCAGGGTCAGCCGACACGGTCGAGGTGCTGCAGCCGCACCTGGCCGCGCGAGACGAGCTTGTCGCCCTCGTCGAGCCGGGTCTCCACGACCCACACCTGCTGCGAGCGACCCTGGTGCACCGGCGTCGCGACCGAGGTCATCGCCCCCTCCCGCACGGCGCGGAAGAAGTCGGTGCTGTTGTTGACGCCGACCACCTGGCCGCGCTCGCCGAGCCAGGTCGCGGCACCCACGCTGGCGAGGGTCTCGACCACGCTGCAGTGCACGCCCCCGTGCACGATGCCGTAGGGCTGGTGCAGCGCCTCGCGGGCGGTCCAGGTGCCGACGACGCGCTCGCCGGTGACCTCGGTGAAGCGCAGGCCGAGGTGCTCCACGAAGGGGCCGGACGTGTCGAACGGGAGGTCGTCGCTCATCCCCCGATCCTCGCAGCCCCGCGTCACGCGGCGGTGGACGGCTCCAGCTTGGTGCGCATCTGCTGCAGGATCCGCGACAGCAGCCGCGAGACCTGCATCTGGGTCACCCCGATGCGCTCGGCGATCTCACGCTGCGTGAGGCCGTCGTAGAAGCGCATCGCGATGATCAGCCGGTCGCGCTCGGCGAGATCGCGCAGCAGCGGCTGCACCGAGGCACGTGCCTCGGCGGCGAGCATGCCGTCGTCGTCGCTGCCGAGCGTCGCACCGAGCGGCGAGAGGCCCTCCTCGTCGCTGCCGCCCACCGGGGCGTCCAGCGAGGTCGGCGCGAAGCAGCCGTCGGCGGCCATCGCCTCGACGACGTCCTCCACCGGCTCCCCCAGGTGCTCGGCCAGCTCCCCCACCGTGGGGCTGCGGCCGAGCTCGGAGGTCAGCTGCTCGCGGGTCTTGTTGACCCGTGCCTGCGTCTCCTGCACCCGTCGGGTCGGCCGCACCATCCAGCCGTGGTCGCGGAAGTACTTGCGCACCTCGCCGCGCATGGTCGGCACCGCGTAGGACAGGAAGTCGGAGCCGGCGCGCTCGGCGTCGTACTTCTGCGCGGCACGGGTCAGCGCGAGGTAGGCGACCTGTCGCAGGTCCTCCTCGGCGATGCCGCGGCGGGCGAAGCGGGCGGCGACCCGCTCGGCCACCGGCATGTTGAGCTGCACGACCTCGTGCAGCAGGTCGTCGGCCTCGAGGACGTCGGCCGCGGGGATCAGCGCGAAGATCTCGCGCGTCCGGTTCCGTCGGTGCTCCTCCTGGGAGCGACGGGGGAGAGTGGTGGTGCTGGGGTGGCGCACAGGATCACCGCCTGATGTGTCGGCGCTCGAACCCCGGCCGCTTGTATGACTGGGGCGGTGTCGTGGGCTCAGCATGCCAGATACCTCAACAACTTGTATAGGTACCTGTTGACGTTTTCGTGACCAGCGGGTGAACCATCACAGCAGGAGGCACCGACATGACCGAGACGCGACTGCTCGTGGTCGACATGCAGCAGGTCTTCGCCGACGCCGCCAGCCCGTGGCGCGTGCCCGGCTTCGACGCGGCGCTCGCGGGCGTGACCGGGCTGCTCGAGACGTACGCCGGCCGCACCGCGCTGACCCGCTTCGTGCCGCACCCCGAGCCCACCGGCTCGTGGGTCGACTACTACGAGGCCTACCCCTTCGCCCGGGACCCCGCCGCGCAGGAGCAGTGGGAGCTGGTGCCCGAGCTCGCCGCGCTCGACCTGCCGGTGCTCGACGCCCCGACCATGGGCAAGTGGACCCCCGAGCTGGCGGCGACGCTCGAGGAGCCCGACACGCTCGTGCTCGCCGGCGTCGCCACCGAGTGCTGCGTGCTCGCCACGGCGCTCGCCGCGAGCGACGCCGGCGTGCGGGTGCGGGTGGTCGCCGACGCCTGCGCCGGGGGCACCACCGCCGACCACGACGCGGCGCTGCGGGTGCTCGGCGCCTTCGCGCCGCAGGTGGAGGTCGTCTAGCTGTGATGTCCAGCCAGGTTGTTCAACCTGCTGATGGGTGCGGCCTTCCCGATGGCTGAGTGGGGCCGGTGGTGGTTGTACTGGTGGATCCATGCTGGCA
>NZ_JOJN01000028.1 GCF_000720335.1 Nocardioides aequoreus
TGAACCGCCCCGGCATGTCCGGAGAGCTGATTCGTTGGAAGGATCACTCTCATGGCACGTCCCTCGAGGTACCCGACCGAGCTGCGTGAGCGCGCGGTGCGGATGGTGATGGAGTCCCGGCAGGACTATCCGCATGAGTCCGCGGCGATCAGGTCGGTCGCGGCGAAGCTGGGCATCACCTCTACTGAATCGCTGCGCAAGTGGCTGCGTCAGGCCGAGATCGACGGCGGTGTCCGTCAGGGCAGGACCAGCGAGGAGATCGCTGAGATCAAGGCGCTGAAGAAGGAGAATGCCGAGCTTCGGCGGGCCAACGAGATCTTGAAGTCGGCCTCGGCTTTCTTCGCGGCGGAGCTCGACCGCCCCAACAGGTACTGATCGACTACATCGAGGACCACAAGATGGAGTTCGGGGTCGAGCCGATCTGCCGCGTGCTCACTGAGCACGGGATCAAGATCGCCCCTTCCACCTTCTACGAGACCCGTTCACGGCAGCCCTCCAGGCAGCAGGTCCGCGATGCGGAGCTGGTCGAGATCATGGTGGCTGAACGCAAGCGACAGAAGCTGATCGCGCGGTTCGGCGCGCGCAAGATGTGGCTGCATCTGCGTGGCCGTGGTCATGACGTTGCCCGCTGCACCATCGAACGGCTCTACCGCGAGCAGGGCTGGGTAGGGGCGCTACGGCTGAAGAAGGTCCGCACCACCCTGGGCGATCCGGCTGCCGAGCGGCCACTGGACCTGGTCGATCGACAGTTCTGGGCGAGCCGGCCAAACCAGCTGTGGGTCGCGGACTTCACCTACGTCGCGACCTGGGCCGGCACCGTCTACGTCGCCTTCGTCTTCGACGTCTTCAGCCGCAGGATCGTGGGCTGGCGAGCCGCAACGCGGATGACGACCGACCTGGTGCTCGACACACTCGAGCACGCGATCTGGACTCGCCAGCAAGCCGGTGTCACCGACCTGTCGGGACTCATCCACCACACGGACGCGGGCTCGCAATATGTCAGTTTCGCCTTCACCCAGCGGCTCGTCGACGAAGGAGTTGACCCGTCGGTCGGGTCGGTGGGCGATGCGTACGACAACGCACTCGCCGAATCGCAGATAGGGCTCTACAAGGCCGAGCTCATTCGCCCCGAAGGCCCCTGGCGCGGTGTCGAACACGTCGAACTGGAGACCCTGAACTGGGTCGACTTCTTCAACAACGAGCGCCCCCACGAGGCGCTGGACGACCTCACCCCGATCGCAGCCGAGGAACTTCACTACGCTGCAAGAAACGGGCTCCAGCCGACCGGCTGAGCCATCAAACCCAGCCTCCGGACTCGCCGGGGCGGTTCA
>NZ_JOJN01000029.1 GCF_000720335.1 Nocardioides aequoreus
TGTGATGTCCAGCCAGGTTGTTCAACCTGCTGATGGGTGCGGCCTTCCCGATGGCTGAGTGGGGCCGGTGGTGGTTGTACTGGTGGATCCATGCTGGCAGAGCAGCGAGTCGGGCTGCTTCGGAGTTGTAGAACTTCTTGAACGCCCAGCCCTCGACCAGGGTGCGGTGGAACCGCTCGATCTTGCCGTTGGTCTGGGGCCGGTAGGGCCGGGTCCGCTTGGCGGTGATGCCCAGCTCGGCGCAGGTGTCGCGCCACAGGTAGGAGCGGTAGGCGCCACCGTTGTCGGAGAGCACCCGCTGGACGGTGACACCGCGTTCGGCGAACCAGGCCACCGCGTTGCAGAGCACCAGCGCGGCGGTTTCCTTGGTCTCGTCGTGGTGGGCCTCGACGTAGGCGACCCGGGAGTGGTCATCGATCACGGTGTGCAGGTAGCAGGTCCCCACCAGCGGCTGGCGGTACTTGCTCTTGGGTGCACCGGTTCGCAGCACCGTCGCGGTGCGGTTCTTGCCGCCTTGCTGTCGTCCCACGTAGCGCCAGCCACCACCATCAGGGACCCGGCCCAGCTTCTTGACGTCGACGTGGATCAAGTCGCCCGGGCGCGGGTGTTCATAACGGCGGATCGGCTCACCGGTGGCGCGGTCGAGGTGGGTGAGCCGGTTGAGCCGGCACCGCACCAACACCGCGTGCACCGTGGAGGCCGGCACCCCGAGCCGGTCACCGATCTCGACCGGGCCCAGGCGCTGCTTCCAGCGCAGGTGCACGATCTTGCGCACCACCGGGGTCGGGGTGCGGTGCGGCTGGTGCCGCGGCGCTGAGGAGCGGTCGATCATGCCCGCCTCTCCCTCGGCGTCGTAGCGGTCGGCCCACTTCTTCGCGGTGCGCCACGAGACGTCGTAGCGCTCCGCCGCGCGAGCGACCTTCCAATCCTCATCGACGATGAGCCTGGCCAGCTTGAGCCGGGCACGAGGGGTCAAAGCTGCGTTGGTGTGGGTAGCGTGGGACACGAAGACCTCCTGGTCGTGAAGCGGTTTCTCAACAGCTCCACTTCACATCGGGAGGTCTTCACCCGTCTACAGCCCTCAGATCGTCACGTCACACGAACTCGACCAACGTGCCTGGGCATCACA
>NZ_JOJN01000030.1 GCF_000720335.1 Nocardioides aequoreus
TGTACCCGGCCATGACGTTGGTTCCAGGCTCAAAGCGTTGACGTAACGAGAACCCCCGAGTGGGCTGTGGCTTGTCGAAGGTCACAACACCCGGAGGTTCTCGTGTCCCACCGTAATGCCCGTTTGACCCCGCACGGCCGGTTGCTGATCGTGCAGCGGCACCAGGCGAACTGGAAACAAGCCCACATCGCTGCGGCCATGGGCGTCTCACGCAAGTGCGTGAAGACCTGGATCGACCGCTACGAGAGCGAGGGTGCAGCCGGGCTGGAGGATCGTTCCTCGCGCCCACACACGATGCCCACCCGGACCAGCTCTGAGGTCGAGGCGCAGGTGTTGGCCGCTCGCGCTGAGTACCGCGAGGGCCAAGACGTCCTCGCTGCGAAGATCGGCGTGCCGGCCCGCACGATCGCCAGAGTGCTGCGCCGCCACGACGTGCCCTACCTGCGTGAGTGCGACCCGATGAGCGGTGAGGTGATCCGCTCATCGAAGGCCACCGCGATGCGCTACGAACGCGAACGCCCAGGCGAACTGGTCCACATGGACGTCAAGAAGCTCGGGAAGATCCCCCTCGGCGGAGGCTGGCGGGCCTTCGGTCGTGGCCAGGGAGGCAACCGCGACCGCAAGAACGGCACCGGCTACGACTTCGTGCACTCACTGGTCGATGACCACTCCCGGCTGGCCTACTCCGAGATCCTGCCCGACGAAAGGGGCGTCACCTGCGCAGAGTTCCTGAGCCGGGCTGCGGCCTACTTCGCCGCGAAGGGCATCCCAGCGATCGAGCGGGTGATGACCGACAACGCCTTCGCCTATCGACACAGCGCCGCGATGAAGCAGGTCTGCGCCGACATCGGCGCCCGCCAGATCTTCATCAAGCCGCACTGCCCATGGCAAAACGGCAAGGTCGAGCGACTCAACCGCACCCTGGCCACCGAATGGGCCTACCGGCAAGCCTTCATGACCAACGACGAGCGCGCCGCGGCACTTGCACCCTGGCTCGAGCACTACAACACTCAACGTCGCCACAGCGCACTCGCAGGACTCCCACCCATCAGCCGACTGTGACCAACCTGGTGGCCGAGTACA
>NZ_JOJN01000031.1 GCF_000720335.1 Nocardioides aequoreus
TCCTGGGTTCCAGATTTGGTGGCTAACTGACGGCCTTCACGAAAGGCTGAGAGCCATGCCTCGTCCCTATCCGCCGGAGTTCCGGGCGCGCGCCATCGCGCTGGTCCGGGCCGGCAAGCAGGCCAAGCAGACCGCGGTCGAGCTCGACATCCATCCAGTCACGCTGTCGAAGTGGCTGCGCCAAGACGACATCGACAACGGGCTCCGCCCAGGAGTTCCCTCGAGCGAGTCCGCTGAGCTGCGAAGCACAAGCGAACTCCCAGCACACCCAGGCAGCTGCGCCGCGAGTGGCTCACCGGCCTCATCCGCGAGGTCCACGTCGCGTCCAGGGGCACCTACGGCTATCGCCGGATCCATGCCGAGCTCACGATGGCGATGGGGATCCAGGTCTGCCAGCGGACTGTCTCGGTCCTGATGACGCAGGCGGGGATCTACGGCCTGCCCGGGCCTACCCGCGTTAAGCGCCTGCGTGGCGTCGTGACGGCAGACGACTTGGTGAACAGGAAGTTCCACCGGATCAGGCCCAACGAGCTGTGGGTCACCGACATCACCCAGCACCGCACCAGAGAAGGGTGGCTCTACTGCGCCGCGGTGCTCGACGCCTACAGCCGCCGGATCGTCGGCTGGTCCATCGACTCCCGCCAGGACTCAACATTGGTGGTCAATGCCCTCGACATGGCCATCCGCAATCGCCGTCCTGAGCCGGGCGGGATCGTCCACGCTGACCACGGCACCCAGTTCACCTCGTGGGTGTTCGGCGAGAAGATCCGCTCCGCCGGCCTGCTGCCGTCCTTCGGCACAGTCGGCGACGGCCTGGACAACGCCATGATGGAGAGCTTCTGGTCCTCGATGCAGATCGAGCTTCTCAACCGCAAGAAGTGGAAGACCCGCGTCGAGCTGGCGAACGCGATCTTCGACTACATCGAGATCTTCCACAACCGCCAACGACGGCACTCAGCGCTCGGCTATCGCACCCCGATCGAGTACGAACTACGCTCCGAAAACGAACCCATCCCCGCTGTCAGTTAGCCACCGCGGATGGAGCCCAAACGGTAGGTCAGGTCA
>NZ_JOJN01000032.1 GCF_000720335.1 Nocardioides aequoreus
GGCCCGCTCATGACCCCGGCGAAGCCGATCTGCGTGGCCTCCTCGGAGAGCTCGACGAACTCGTGGGGCTTGACCCACCGCTCGACCGGGTGGTGCAGCTTGGAGGGCCGCAGGTACTGGGTGATGGTGATCAGCTCGCACCCCGCGGCGTGCAGGTCGACCAGCGCCTGGGTGACCTCCTCACGGGTCTCGCCCATCCCCAGGATCAGGTTGGACTTCGTCACCAGCCCGAAGTCGCGCGCCTGGGTCAGCACGTCCAGCGACCGCTCGTAGCGGAAGGCCGGACGGATCCGCTTGAAGATCCGCGGCACCGTCTCCACGTTGTGGGCCAGCACCTCCGGACGCGACTCGAAGACCTCGGCCAGCAGGTCGGGCTCGCCGTTGAAGTCCGGGATCAGGTTCTCCACCCCGGTGCCGGGGTTGAGCTCGTGGATCATCCGGACCGTCTCGGCGTAGAGCCACGCCCCACCGTCGGGCAGGTCGTCGCGCGCGACGCCGGTGATGGTGGCGTAGCGCAGCTGCATCTGCTGCACGCTCTCGGCCACCCGGCGGGGCTCGTCGCGGTCCAGCGGCTGCGGCCGCCCGGTCGCGATCTGGCAGAAGTCGCAGCGCCGGGTGCACTGGTCACCACCGATGAGGAAGGTCGCCTCGCGGTCCTCCCAGCACTCGTAGATGTTGGGACAGCCCGCCTCCTGGCACACCGTGTGCAGCCCACCAGACTTCACCAGCTGCTGCAGCTCGGTGTACTGCGGACCCATCCGCGCGCGGGTCTTGATCCACTCCGGCTTGCGCTCGATCGGGGTCTCGGCGTTGCGGGCCTCCA
>NZ_JOJN01000033.1 GCF_000720335.1 Nocardioides aequoreus
ACTCGTAGCCGCCCTGGTCGGTCGCACGCTTCGGCCGGGACCCAGACCCTCATCACGCTGGGCCCCGGCCGAGAAGCGCACCAGAACGATGGTTATACCCGCGCCGACACTTCGACCTCCGCGGGCTCATCCGGGCCGGCGGAATCCCTACCGCCACGCAGCTTCCGGACCACCATCGCGATGATCGGCCACAGCAGAATCGCCGCGATGATTGTGTAAACAATTCTGGCGAACCAGGTGTCGACCAGTCCGCTCAGCGAACCGTCACTGATCTGCAGTGCCCGCCGCATCTGCATCTCCGCGTTCGGCCCCAGGATGACGCCGATGATCGCGGGCAGCAGCGGCAACCCGAATCTGCGCATGATGAAACCGATGACGCCGATCACCAAGAGCAGTACCAGGTCCACTACATCGCCGGATACCGCGTACGCACCGACGCTGGCGAAGAACAGGATCCCCGCGTACAGGTAGGGCCGTGGGATGCGCAACAGCTTCGCCCACACCGGAGCCAGCGGCAGATTCAGCACCAGCAGCAGGACGGTGCCGATGAACAAGCTCGCGATGAGCGTCCACACCAGCTCCGACTCGCGTTGGAACAAAAGAGGTCCTGGCTGGATTCCGTACTGCTGGAACGCTGCCAGCATGACCGCCGCGGTCGCCGTGGTCGGCAGACCGAGGGTCAGCAT
>NZ_JOJN01000034.1 GCF_000720335.1 Nocardioides aequoreus
GCAGGCGCCGTTGTCGGTCATCACGGCCCGCACGCTGATCCCGGCTTGTGCGAAGAACGACGTGGCGCGTAGCCAGAACCCGGCGGCGGTCTCCTTGCGTTCATCGGGCAGTTGTTCGGAGTAGGCCAGCCGGGAGTGGTCGTCGACAGCGTGATGGAGATACACGTAGCCGCGTGACGCAGGTGCCCCGGCGCGGGCTGCTCGATCGCTGACCACCTGCGCCCTGCGGTGCTGCACCGATGTGCGGCCGAAGGCACGCCAGCCGCCGCCGTCGGGGATCTTGCCGAGCTTCTTGATGTCGACGTGGACCATCCCGTAGCGGCTCAGGACACGTCCGACCGTGGACCGCGGGACATCGAGGTGGAAGGCGATGCGGTGCGGCCCCCAGCGCCGGGTGTGGCGCAGCTTCACGATCCGGTGCTCAAGATGCAGGCTGCACCGCCGCGGCGAGGTGGCAGGACGCGAGGGCCGGTCGGTCATCGGCTCCCCACGCCGATAGCGGTTCGCCCACTTCGACACCGTGGCCGGCGAGACCTGGAACCGTTCAGCAGCTCGCTGGACCTTCCACTTCTTCTCGACAACCGCGACCGCGAGTCGGCGACGTCCCTCGGGAGTCAGGGGGGCATTAGCGTGGGTCATGAGGACCTCCAGACGGTGGGTTGGTGTGGTAACCCCCCTCCGTACTGGAGGTCCTCGCTATCCGTCTACCGTCCCGCGTTCACAACCTCTGTGGGAACTACA
>NZ_JOJN01000035.1 GCF_000720335.1 Nocardioides aequoreus
GCGTCGGGGGTGTCGAGGGTCAGGTGGAGGTCGGTGACGCCGGGTGCGTGGCCGTCGCGGTGTAGCCACACCCCACGCCGCGCGAGCGCCTCGTCCTCGTCAGCCCTCGCGCGGTCGGGGTCGGCATGCAGGCGTGCCTCGTGCACCAGCCGGGCCGCGCCCGCGGCGGAGAGCTGGTCGAGCCGGTCGGGCACGGCGCAGAGCAGCCGGTCCGCGTGCAGCGCCGCATCCAGCGACAGGTCGCGGGTCTCACGCGAGATCGCCCGAGCACGCCACACCGCGATCCGCCCCGCGCACATCAGCTCCCACAGCCGTGGCAACCGGAACGCCAGCTCCACCGTGTCGCCGAGCAGCTGCTGGGCGTGCTCGGCCGGACGCCCCAGCGCGGCAGCCAGCTCCAGGGGCGCGGCCGCGGCGACGAGCGGTGCGCCGTCCCCGGCCAGCGGGA
>NZ_JOJN01000036.1 GCF_000720335.1 Nocardioides aequoreus
ACCAGCCCGCCAGTGGGCGAGGGCCTCGAGACCCCGTGACCCGGGCTACTGCGGTAGCGACGGTCGGCGTACGGGAGCCGGGGGCTCGCTGCGCTCGCTCCTCAGGGAACCGGCGCTGGGGTGGTCGAGGTGCCCGAGCCCTGGGCGAGGGCCTCGAGACCCCGTGAGGCGGGCTACCCCGGTGGGGACGGCCGACGTACGGGTGCCGGGGGTCTCGAGGCTCCTCGCTGGCGCTCGTCGCACCTCGACCAGCCCGCCGGTGGGCGAGGGCCTCGAGACCCGGTGAGGCGGGCTACCCCGGTAGGGACGGTCGCCGTACGGGTGCCGGGGGTCTCGAGGCTCCTCGCTGGCGCTCGTCGCACCTCGACCAGCCCGCCAGTGCTCGAGACCCCGTGAGGCGGGCTACCCCGGTAGGGACGGTCGCCGTACGGGTGCCGGGGGTCTCGAGGCTCCTCGCTGGCGCTCGTCGCACCTCGACCAGCCCGCCAGTG
>NZ_JOJN01000037.1 GCF_000720335.1 Nocardioides aequoreus
GGGCCTGCCCTGGGCGCACCTGGACATCGCAGGTCCCGCCCGCTCCGAGAAGAACTACAACGAGGTGGTGCCGGGCGGTACCGGCTTCGGTGCGCGCACCCTCGTGGAGCTCGTCGCCTCCTACGCGTGACGGGTGGCGGTGACGTAATCCCGGAAACCCCGCACCGCGGGCGTCAGGGCGTGGCGCTTCGGCCAGACGAGGCCGATGGAACGACTGATGCGGGGCCGCAGCGGCAGTTCCACCACCCCCGCAGGTGGCGCGGAACCGAAACTGGGCAGCAGGGCCACCCCGAGCCCGGCCGCGACCAGTCCGCGCACCGTGTCCGACTCCTGGCCCTCGAACGCGGTCCTCGGTTGGAAGC
>NZ_JOJN01000038.1 GCF_000720335.1 Nocardioides aequoreus
GGCCGGCACCGGTGAGGTACAGCTCACCGAGCACTCCAGGTGGAACCGGCCGCAGCCGCTCGTCGAGTACCAGCGCCGACGTGCCCGGTACCGGGTCACCGATGGTGATGTGCGCGCCCGGAACCGGTTTCGCGAACGAGGAGATGATGGTGGTCTCGGTGGGACCGTAGGTGTTGAGGTAGGTGCGCCCGGGTATCCACTGCGCCAGCAGATCCCCGGTGGTCACATCGCCACCGACCGAAACCACCTGGAGCGCGTATGCGGCGGTGGGTTCCATGGTGCCCAGCACCGCCGGGGTGGTGATCGTATGTGTCACTTGTTCGGCACGGACGAGTTCGGTCAGATCCGGGCCACCGATGATC
>NZ_JOJN01000039.1 GCF_000720335.1 Nocardioides aequoreus
GTGGTGCGCAATACCCCTTGGGGCACCTGGCTGACGCCGGTCTGACAGAAAAGGTTCAGATGCGCGATTCACTCAAGGACCGGATACGCGACAAATTGCTGCGGCAACTGACCGAGGACGGCCCGATGGGTGCCGAACCAGAGGATCCACGGCTCATCTCGGTGGTCGCCGACCTCGAGGCGCTGAACAGCGTCGCCGACGACGATCCACTCGTCGAGCAACTCGCGGGTCGCTACCTGGTGTTCTGACCCGCACTGCCGCCGACCGGCGGCAGCTGCGGCAGCGGTTCGGCATAGAGCCATTCCTGCCACAGCGGCTGCATGGGGACCACGCTGTAGTGGCCGACCAGGTCGGTGA
>NZ_JOJN01000040.1 GCF_000720335.1 Nocardioides aequoreus
CGCAAGGAGACCGCCGCCGGGTTCTGGCTACGCGCCACGTCGTTCTTCGCACAAGCCGGGATCAGCGTGCGGGCCGTGATGACCGACAACGGCGCCTGCTACCGCTCCCACGCCTTCGCAGCAGCACTCGGCAAGGACGTGAAGCACCGCCGCACCCGGCCCTACCGCCCCCAGACCAACGGCAAGGTCGAACGCTTCAACCGCACCCTCGCCGCCGAGTGGGCCTACGCCGCGATCTACCTCTCAGACGCCGCACGCGCCGCGACCTACGCCGACTGGCTCCACTTCTACAATCACCACAGACCCCACACCGGCATCGA
>NZ_JOJN01000041.1 GCF_000720335.1 Nocardioides aequoreus
GGACTGATCTGGGTGGTCGTGGCCTACCCGTTCCTGAAGAACTCGCCGAGTGAGGCGTCCTTCGTCTCGGACAAGGAACTGCGCTACATCCGGGCCGGTCAGACCGACGGTGAGGACAGCGGGCACGAGGAGAAGGTCGACTGGGGCGAGATCCTGCGCAACCGCAACCTGTGGCTCGTCGGACTCGGCTACTTCGCCTGGGGATTCATGTTCTGGGCCTTCATGTACTGGCTCCCCCAGTACCTCGAACACGAATTCGGTCTCTCCATCAAGGAGGTCGGCGGTTTCTCGGTGGCACCGTGGGCGGCCGGTGTGGTC
>NZ_JOJN01000042.1 GCF_000720335.1 Nocardioides aequoreus
ACAGAACTCTAGCGCCGAGCTACCCGGGAGTAACGTCTGGCCCATGGCCGATGTGGAGGAGACGGGTGCCGATCTCGGCGCGATGCGTGCCGAATACGGTGCGGCGCATCCGGGTTCGCGGAACTCGGGACCGTTGCTGGGTGTGCACGACACGGAACTGGACGAACTCTCGGTGGCCGGGGGCTGGGAGCCGCTGCTGCGGCTGTGGATAGAACAGGCGACCGTCGCCGGGATCGCCGAACCCAATGCCATGGTGCTCGCGACCCTCGCCGGGACCGGGGCGGACGCCCGGCCGGTGACCCGCACGGTGCTCTGC
>NZ_JOJN01000043.1 GCF_000720335.1 Nocardioides aequoreus
GGGCGCGCCGGGGGGCTGCTGGCCGACCACCAGGGTCTTCATGTTGATCGAGGCCATGAAGTCGGCCGGGCCGAAGATGATGGTCTCCAGGCGCGGCGAGGCGGCGGCGATCTCGTCGACGTTGACCAGGCCCTTGGCGTTCTCGATCTGCGCCTCGATGCCGATCCGGCCGACCTCGAAGCCCATGGTCTTCTCGATCTGGGTGAGCAGCAGGTCGAGCGCCTTGACCTGGGTGGCGTCCTGGACCTTGGGCAGCATGATGCAGTCGAGGTTCGGGCCGGCGCCCTCGACGACCGTGACG